>JAEUOR010000019.1 GCA_016790635.1 Burkholderiales bacterium | reverse complement strand
CTCAAGATGAGATTTCCCGGGGACTTGATCCCCCTAAAGGGTCGTTCTAGACCAGGACGTTGATAGGTCGGGTGTGGAAGCGTGGTAACACGTTAAGCTAACCGATACTAATTGCCCGTGCGGCTTGATCCTATAACCTTGCGTGACCTCCTTGAGAGGTACGTGAACGGTTTCGCGTAGACGCGATATTCTTCACATCCCAACCTTCTTCCTGATTGGCCTTGATGCCGCGCGTGAAGCGCGCGTTTCAAGGTGACAAGTCAAGCTTGGCGGCAATAGCGAGGTGGCCCCACTCCTTCCCATCCCGAACAGGACAGTGAAACGCCTCTGCGCCGATGATAGTGTGGATTCCCATGCGAAAGTAGGTCACTGCCAAGCTGTTTATTGAATGCAAAAAGGCCCGGTGTGTACCACCGGGCCTTTTTGCTTTTGAACACGCTACGCCTACGCAGAGGTTGGACGGCCAGCGACCTCGATATCGCCAGGCAATCCGTTGACTGACCTTCGCTTCGCGGATCAGTGTCGCATACTGCACAACAGCATCAGGTCGTATTCTCCAGGCGCCAGTTTTGGTAGCGAAACGCGAGGACCGACCCGGCGATGATCGAGAGCACGGTCACGATGGAGCCGAGTGCAAGAGTGGAAATTCCGGTCAATCCCTGGCCGACGGTACAACCCAATCCGGTGACGCCGCCAAAACCCATCAGCACGCCGCCTACGATGTGGTTGGCGGTGTCTTCGGCATCGCGGAAACCTTCGAGGCGGAATGTGCGGGTCACGACCGAATACGCGAAGGAACCCGCGACCACGCCAAGCGTGGATGCCACTCCGAAGGTGACAATTCGACTTTTGTCGCTCCACATCATTAGCAATTCGAGCGTGTACGCCGCAGGTGCCACAAAGGAAAGCGATTCCATGCGCCCACTGTTGGTGCCGGCAAACGCCTCCTCCAGCGTCTTGGGGTCCTCCGGGAGATATCCAATGTGCCCCGTCACATACCAGCCGCCGACAACCATCGCTCCGATGACAATGCTGCTGATGAAGGGCTCCGCGGAGCGGAAATCCCGATGTGACACGCAAAACCCGATGATGAGGGCTGCGATGAGCAGCGCCAGGCCGATGCGCGCAGCGCCGAGGTCAATTCCCAGGATACGAGCCGCCAGCGCACCAATATCCTGCGGGCCGGCGAGCGTCAGGGCGGCGGGGTCGAGAAACGCCGTACGCCAGACCCCGAACAAGCCCTTCAGCGTCATGTAAGCAGAGACCCCGAGGACGATAAAGACAACCAGGGACTTCAGGTTGCCGCTGCCTAGCCGCAGCAAGGTCTTGCTGCTGCAGCCACTCGCCAGGGTCATGCCGAAGCCGAACGCAAGGCCCCCGCCCACGCCGGACAGAATCGTGACCTTCGGGCCAATGTAGATCGACTTGGTCAGGTCGATCAATCCCGCGAAATGCAAAATCTGGGTCCCGAGCAACGCCACCGCAATGGCCATGAGCCACATGCGCATGCGCGTCCAATCGCCGATGTTCACGATATCGGAGACCGCGCCCATGGTGCAGAAGTTGCTGCGTTGCGCCGTTACGCCGAAGACAAAGGCCAGCGCGAAGGCACTCCACGCGACCGTTGGCGCCAGCGTAGCGGCCGAAACCTCGTTCATCAGCGTACTCGCGGCAGGCGCTCACGCGCGGTGGCCGCTGCTTCGGACTGCGGATAGCGCTTGATCAGGCCGTCCAGCGTGGCGCGCGCCGCGCGCGGGTCCTTGAGCTCGACCTGCGAAGATGCAATGTTCAGCATCGCATCGGGAGCCTTGGCATCCTCGGGCCAGAGTTCAATGACACGCATCTGCGCGGCGATCGCGCCCTTGTAGTCGCGCAAGGCAAACAGCGAATTGCCGACCCAATACTGGGCAGCCGGGGCCAGGACGCTTGTACCGTGCGCCTTGAGAAAACCTGAGAACGCCTCGACGGCGCCTTTGTAGTTGCCTGCCTTGATCAGGTTCAATCCGGTGTCGTAGGCTTTCTGTTCCTCCGCGGACGGCGGTTTCGGCCCCGCTGGTACGGGCGGCGGAGGAGGTGTGGCTGCGGCTTCGAGCTTGCGCAGTCGGCCGTCGAGATCGACGTAGAAGTCACGCTGCCGCCGGGCACCGTTTTCGACTTCGTTGGTGAGCACTTCGATCTGACCTCGCAAGCGGGCGATTTCCTGCCGCAGCGCTTCGAGTTGGCCATTGAGTTCAAAGATCAACCGTGCTTGCTGCTCCGCACGCGCCTCGGCCGCCTCCGCCCGTGTCTGCAACGCGTCGGCGCGTCGTACATCGGCCGGGCGCTGGGACTCGAGCTGACGCACTCGATTGTGCAACTCGTCATCCTTGAACAACTGTGCGCTGGCCGTGCCCGCCATCCCCAGGATCGTCAGTACGACGGAAATTCGCGCGAAAAGTGCGGTGCGCATCGTTCGGGCAGGACCAAATCGACAGGACGGCATTCCCCGCCTATTGCGCACGATAGGAAAGATCGGCACGGCGATTCTCCGTATAGGCAGCCTCGTCCTTGCCCTGCGCCTTGGGCTTTTCTTCCCCGAATGAGACGGCCTCGAGTTGGCGCTCCGGGACGCCCAGCAGGACCAGCATGCGCTTGACCGCCTCTGCACGCTTTTGCCCCAAGGACAAGTTGTACTCGCGGCTGCCGCGTTCGTCGGTGTTGCCTTCGACCACGACGCGCCGATCGGGGTTGCGCTTGAGAAAGTTCGCATGAGCCTCCACGAGCGGGCGATACTCCTCCTTGATGTCGAATCGATCCAGGTCAAAGTAGATGCTGCGCTTGGCGAGAACGCCGCCGGTCAATTCGTCGACCGGCGGCGGTTTCACCGTCGTGATGCTGTCGGGCCGGGCGGGCGTTGCCGTGGCGCCGGTGGATGGAGACGCCTGGGAACCTTCCGGCGAGCGCGGCTGACTTTCGCTGATGGGGGCCGGATCCTGGCGCGGCGCGGGAGACGAGCAGGCCCCCGCGAGCAGCGCACTGGCGATCAATGCAACAAAAGTCGGGCGGCAACGGCGATTCGGCATGTCGAGTCTCCTGGCAGCAAAAGGAACTGAAATTTCAGGGTGAGCGGGCAAACGGACCCCAGGCTGGTTCCCGCGCATCGGCAGCAGAAACCGAAAGGCGCTGCTTGACGCGACCGTCGGTGGAAACCGCGGCCAGAACGCCGCGTCCGCCCAATTCAGTTGCATACAGGATCATGCGGCCATTGGGGGAAAAGCTGGGACTCTCGTCCTTGACCGTGTCGGTGAGCGTGAGTTCCTGGCCATTGGACAGGTCCAGCGTCGCCACCTGAAACAGGCCGCTGTTGCGCGTGATGTAGGCCAGCGTCTTGCCATCGGGGCTCAGGCGTGGGCTCGCATTGTAGGCGCCCTTGAACGTGACCCGCCGCGCCTCGCCGCCAGAAGCGGCAATCCGGTAGACCTGCGGCCCGCCGCCGCGATCGGAAGTGAAGAAGATCGAGGCGCCGTCGGGCGAGTAGGTGGGCTCGGTATCGATGGCGTTTGATGTGGCAAGCCTGCGCGGCTCTCCTCCCGCGGCAGGAAGCACATAGAGTTGCGACTGACCGGTCAGTGTCAGCACCACGGCCAGTTCACGGCCATCCGGGGACCAGGCGGGCGCACTGTTGCTGCCGCGGAAATTCGCGACCAGGGTGCGGCGGCTGGTATAGATCTCGTGCACCCAGATCTGCGGCTTGCGATTCTCGAAGGAGACGTAGACCAGCCGATTGCCGTCCGGGGACCAACGCGGCGAGATGATCGGCTCGCGCGACGTCAGGGCCGACTGCTCGTTCTGTCCGTCTGCATCGGCGACGATCAGGTCAAAGCGCTGCCCGCTTTTCTTGACATAGGCGATCTTCGTATTGAAGAACCCTTTCTCTCCGGTGATCTTCTCGTAGACATCATCGGCCAGACGGTGGGCGGTGGCGCGCGTCAATGTCGGCACCATCGCATAGGCGAAAGACCCGATTTCGACACCTTTGACCACGTCCACCAGGCGCGCACGTACGTTCAGGCGGCCATCGGCTGTCGGTACTACGACACCGATGGCGAGGAACTCGGCATTGCGGGCGCGCCATTCCGGAAAGCGCACTTGCGAGGTCTCAGTGGGTACCGGAGAGATGCCGGCGGTATCGACGATGCGAAAGAGCCCGCTTCGTTCCAGGTCGGCGCGGATCACTGCGGTCAGGCTTTCCGGCAGAGAGGCTTCGCCCGGGAATCCGGTGATCGCGATCGGAAACTGCTTTGCCCCGGCGCCTGTCACTTCGATGGTCATCTGCGCCTGGACCGGACCTGCCAGTAAAACCCAGGACAGGCCAAGCGTGAATAGCGCGCACAGAATCTTTCGGAGGGGGTGCATGGCAGGTATTTTAGCGTTCGCGCCTTAGTTGTTCTTTTCCTTGGGGCGCATGCGCAGAGTCAGGGAGCGCTGCTGCGCCACACCTTCGGGGGGCGCGGGGAACGGCGAAGCCAGGCGGATAGCGCGTTCCGCAGCTTCGTCGTACGCCACGTTGCCGCTGGACCTGATGCGACTCACTTGAAGGACTTCGCGCCCGGCAAAGAGCGAGACTTCGAAGACGGCTTCCGGATTGCCCTGGACTTTGTCCGCCACCAGCGGCGAGATGCGGTTGCGCACGCTTAGACGCACACGATCAGCCCAATCGGCCAACAATTGCGCCGACCGGGCGGCAGCCTCGGCCGCGGCTTTTTGATCAGCGTTCTCGCGGGTGGCGGCTTGTAGTTGGCTACGGATCCGTTCGCGCTCAAGTTCACGTGCAATCGGGTCGTCCGTCGTGCGGGACTCCTTGGCTGGTTCGGTGTCCGGGCGCTTTTCCGGCATCATCGGTTTGGTCTTGGGAGGAGGCTTGGGCTTTTCCTCGCGCACCGTGATGTCGGGCTTGGGCCGAGGCGTCGGCACCGGTTCTACCGGTGCGGGCGCCTTGGCCGCGACAGGAGGTAGAGGCTCAGGGACAGGGGCCGGGCGCACGGGCGGAGTTTCGGCGCGCGGCACCTCCCGCCAGAGCTCCGCTTCCACCAGGGACGGGGGAGTGCTCTGCCAGCGAATCCCGAAGTACAGCAACGCAAACAACAGTCCATGCGTCGCCAGCGCCAGCGCGACTGCCGGCAAGGCCGGCGTCGTACGTCGTGTCTCAAGCGCTGCGACGCTCATTTGGCCGTCGCAGGCTTGACCGACAGACCGACGCGCTTGATGTCCGCGCGCTGCAACTCGTCCATGACCGTGAGCACGACCTCGTACTTGACATTGCGGTCGGCCGAGATCACCACCGGTGTGTCCGGGCGCTCCGCCTGGCGTGTCTTTGCATACGCCACAGCCTGCGCACGGTCGACCGGGCGGTCGACCTGCGCGGCGCCGCGTTCGCGGAGTCGCAATCCCCCGTCGGCGGCAATGACGATCTCGATCGGCAGCGCGGGCGCCTGGGCGCTGCGCCCCACAGAAGGCAATTCGATCTGCGCAGGCACGATCAGCGGGGCCGACACCATGAAGATGACCAGCAGCACCAGCATGACGTCGATGTATGGAACGACATTGATCTCGCTCATCATGCGGCGTCCGCCGCGGCTGCGTCGCGGACTCATGAGTTCGCGTGCGCTTGCGCGAGCATGTCCAGGGTGATTTCAGGCAGGCCCGCCAGGGTGATTCGCGTTTGCTCCGCGGGTAAGCACAAGAGGTTCATGCCGTATTGGAAGACCCGGTAGCCGTACTCCCCGAGCAGCGCGCGCGGCAGGGCGCCAGCGTCGCGGCCGAGCCATTCCGCCTGCAAGAAAGGGCGATGACGTGCAAGCGTATCGCGCGCTCCGGCAAGCACGTCCTGTTCCATGCCTTCGACGTCGATCTTGATGAAATCGACCTGCTCAAGTGCCAAGCTGTCGAGCGTAACGACCTCCACGATCTCGCTAACGGTCTTGTCCAGCGATGTGGACGCACTGTGCAGACTCAGCTCCAGGCCGCCGAAATTGCGCCGTGATCCGTAGTCGAGTACAGGCATTCTCATGGAGCCGATGTCGGCGCCCACCGCAACATTGCGCGCGTACACGTTCTCGATGCTGTTGAGCGCCAGATTGCCCATCAGCATCTGGAACACGATGCGCTGCGCTTCGAAGGCCAGCACCCTGCCGCGCGGGCCGACCAGTTGCGAGAACCACAGGCTGTGCACACCCAGATTGGCGCCCACGTCGAGCACCACCCCGTCCGCTGGCAACTGCGCGATGATCAGTGCCAACGCATCGAGTTCGGCTTGCGCGTAGGTGCCGAACTCGCGCAGGTCCGTGCCGACACCGAAGCGCTGGCCATCGAACTCATCCCAGTCATTGCGGTTGATGATGAGCATGCCGTAGGCGCTCGGCACGACGCAGTTGTAGAGCTGTCGGGCGCCCATCAGCGAGCCTGCCTTTGCAGGATGTTGGAGAACTCCTCGATGAAGCTCTCGAAGCGGATCGAGAGGCGGTCGATGTCGTGCGCATAGCGGTTGTAGGCGATCACGGCGGGTATCGCGGCAAACAGGCCGATCGCGGTGGCGATCAACGCCTCCGCGATGCCCGGTGCGACATTGGCGAGCGTCGCCTGCTGCACGTTGGCAAGGCCGCGGAACGAATTCATGATGCCCCACACGGTGCCGAACAGTCCCACATAGGGAGACACGGACCCGACGGAGGCAAGAAAGGCCAGGTGCGACTCGAGGTCGTCCATTTCACGCTGGAAGGTGGCGCGCATGGCGCGGCGCGCCCCCTCGAGTTGCGTCGCACCGTCACCACGGGACTGCTTGATCTTGAGGTACTCGCGCATGCCCGCCTCGAAGATGCGCTCAAGGCTGCCCGAACCGTGACGATCGTTGGCGGCGGACTGGAATAACGCGTTGAGGTCTGCCCCGGACCAGAAGTCGCGTTCGAACTTCTCGGTTTCGCGCTTGGCGGCGCGCAGCTGGAACCATTTGCGGAAGATGTGGGTCCAGCTCATCAGCGAAACGCCGAGCAGCAGTGCCATGACCGCCTGCACCAGCACGCTGGCCTGGGTGACGAGGGCGAGGATGGAAAGGTCTTGGGTGACGGTCATGCGGGCAGGAGTTGCTTGAGGAATGCGGGCAACACCCGCGGAGCAAAGCCCGGAAATCCCAGGCATGCCACTTTGACCCGCGCGCGCGCGATCAGTTCGCCCTTGCGGCGCGCCTCCTGATCCAGCGTGAACGAGGCGCGTTTGCTGTCAACCGGCGCGACGCTCACGTCCAGCAGGTCGTCAAGATGCGCGGCGCGCAAGTAGTCCACTTCCAGATGGCGCAGCGCGAATACCGTCCCGTATTCGCGCTTGAGGACTTCCTGTCCGACGCCCAGACTGCGCAACCATTCGGTGCACGCTCGCTCGAAATACTTGAGGTAATTGGCATGGTAGACCACGCCTGAGGTATCGGTATCCTCGTAATAAACGCGCGAAGGCCAGACAAAGGGTTGTTGCGCAGCGAGGTTTTCGGTCAAGGTCAACCCGGGCCGAAATGCGAAGTAAGGATTCTACTGCGCCGAAGCGCTAGAACAGGTCGCGCGTCGGTGCTGCCGCTGGTTGGACGATGCCGAAATGGCGATAGGCGATTGCCGTAGCGACTCGACCGCGCGGGGTGCGCTGCAGATAACCCTGTTGGATCAGGAACGGTTCGAGCACATCCTCAATCGTATCGGCCTCTTCGCCAATCGCTGCCGCGACATTGTCGAGCCCGACCGGTCCGCCGGCGAATTTCTCGATGATTGCGGAAAGGAGCTTGCGGTCCATCATGTCGAGTCCGACCGGATCGACGTCCAGCATCCGCAGCGCCGCGTCCGCCGAGGCGCGGGTGACACGGCCGTCCGCCTTGACCTGGGCAAAGTCGCGCACGCGTCGCAGCAGCCGGTTGGCGATGCGCGGCGTGCCACGCGACCTCTGCGCTATCTCGAGTGCGCCGTCGGCCTGGGTGTCGACGCCAAGGAGGCCGGCCGAACGGCGCACGATGCGGGCCAGCTCTTCGGCGGAATAGAACTCCAGGCGTTCAACGATGCCAAAGCGGTCGCGCAACGGATTGGTCAGCATGCCGGCACGAGTAGTGGCGCCCACCAGGGTGAAGGGCTGCAAGTCGAGCTTGACCGAGCGCGCCGCCGGACCTTCGCCGATCATGATGTCGATCTTGTAGTCCTCGAGGGCGGGATAGAGGATCTCCTCGACCACCGGCGACAGCCGGTGGATCTCGTCGATGAACAGCACATCATTGGCCTCCAGATTGGTCAGGAGGGCCGCCAGGTCGCCCGGCCGCTCCAGCACCGGCCCGGAGGTCTGGCGCAAGTTGACGCCCAATTCGTGCGCGATGATGTGTGCCAGCGTCGTCTTGCCCAGTCCGGGCGGCCCGAAAAGCAGCGTGTGATCCAGTGCCTCGTTGCGCTGCCGGGCCGCGGCAATGAAGATCGAAAGCTTCTCGCGCACTTTTTCCTGCCCGACGTATTCGTCCAGCAACTTGGGTCGCAGGGCTCGCTCAAACGCCTCCTCCTGGCGCGAAGCCGGCACGGACGAGACCATGCGGTCTGCCGCAGGATCGGCGCTGATGCGGTCCGGTTCGATTGCCACGGTCTAGGCCTTGGACAGCGCGCGCAGCGCGTGGCGTATGCCTTCGGACACCGACAGACCTTCGGGCAAGGCCTTGATGGCTGCCAGCGCCTCGCGATCGTTGTAGCCCAGCGCGAGCAATGCGTTGAGCACATCGTTGCCCGCCGGTGCGGCGCGATTGACATCGACAACCGCCGCCAGATCGCCGCCGAGCTTGCCCTTGAGTTCAAGCAACAGGCGTTCTGCCGTCTTCTTGCCGATCCCGGGGATGCGTGTCAGGCGACCGGATTCCTGCAGCGTCACAGCCTGCGCGAGTTCTGCAACGGACAGGCCGGACAGCACCGCGAGCGCCGTGCGCGGCCCCACGCCGGAAATGCGCGTGAGCTGGCGGAAGGCTTCGCGTTCCGCGGCGCTGCCAAAACCATAAAGAAGATGCGCGTCCTCGCGCACGATCAACTGCGTGAGCAACACGACCTTGGCGCCCGGTTCCGGCAGGCCATAAAGCGTTGACATCGGCACATCAACCTCATAGCCGACGCCGCCGCAGTCCACCAGTACATGGGGCGGATTCTTCTCCAGCAGGATACCGGTGAGTCTGCCGATCATGTGACGAGTCTAACAGCGCCCTACACCAGGCGGCCGTGTTTCAACCTGAGGCCAGCTCCTGCGGATGGCGCGGCAGCGGCGCGCCGCGAAGCGGCGTGGTTGGTGTGGCAAATTGCCGTCGCCAAGGCATCAGCGGCGTCAGGGCTTGGCGAACCCGAAAGCCGCAGCAGGCGTCGCACCATTTCCTGGACCGCGCTCTTGTGCGCCTTGCCGTGCCCGGCGACAGCCTGCTTGATCTGCAGCGCGGTGTACTCGAACACAGGCAGGTCGGCGGCGACCAGGGCGCAGATCGCCGCGCCGCGCGCCTGGCCCAGGAGCAGGGTTGACTGGGGATTGCTGTTGACGAACACCTTTTCCACGACCGCCAGTTGCGGGCCGTGCGTGGCGACGACTTCGGCTACGCCCTCGAGAATGGCCTTGAGGCGCAGCGGCAGTTCATCCTTGCTGTCCGCGCGCACGGTGCCGCTGGCCACATAAGCCATCCGGGCGCCGTCGGATTCGATCACCCCGTAGCCGGTGGCGCGAAGCCCGGGATCGATGCCGAGGATACGCATGGTTGATGTCGGGCGAAGGTTCGGCCGGGACTCCAGCCGATGATCGCGCTAGTGGCGAAAATGCCGGATGCCGGTGAACACCATCGCGATTCCGTGCTCGTCCGCGGCTGCGATGACCTCGTCGTCCCGCATCGAACCGCCCGGCTGGATGGCCGCTTTAGCGCCCGCCTGCGCGACGACGTCGAGCCCGTCACGAAATGGAAAGAACGCATCGGATGCGACGACCGACCCGGCCAGCGACAAACCGGCATTGGCGGCCTTGATCGAAGCGATGCGGGTTGAATCGACGCGGCTCATCTGCCCGGCACCGACGCCAAGCGTCATGCCTCCGGAGCAGAAGACGATGGCGTTGGACTTGACGAACTTGGCGACTCGCCAGGCGAAAATCATGTCGGCAAGCTCAGCCACCGCCGGAGCACGCTTGGTCACGACTCGCAGGTCAGCCCGATCGACACGAGCAGCGTCCGGACTTTGCACCAAGAGTCCGCCGCCAACCCGCTTCATGTCGAGCCGGTTGAACTCATGCGCCAGCGTGAGAGCCAGAAGGCGCACGTTGCCCTTGGCGGCAAAAACCTCACGCGCACCGGCGTCGTAGTCGGTCGCGATGACGACCTCGACGAACTGCTGGGCAACTGCAGCCGCGGTTGCGCGATCCAGCGCCCCGTTGAAGGCAATGATGCCGCCGAAGGCGGACGTCGGGTCGGTCTTGAAGGCTTTGGCGTAGGCATCGCAGGCATCAAGACCGATCGCCACCCCGCACGGATTGGCGTGCTTGACGATCACGCAGGCGGGCGCCTCGAAACTCTTGACGCACTCCCAGGCCGCATCTGCGTCGCTGATGTTGTTGAACGAGAGCTCCTTGCCTTGCAACTGGACAAATCCCGCAAGCGACCCGGCAGGCGGATTGGCATCGCGATAGAAAGCGGCGCCCTGGTGCGGATTCTCGCCGTAGCGCATTGCCTGCACGCGTTCGAATTGCAGATTAAGCATCTCAGGGAATGGGTCGCGCGCGGGATGCGCCGCCGGGCCCGACAGGCTGGTCAGGTAGTTGCTGATCGCGCCATCGTAGGCTGCGGTGTGCGAAAAGACCTTTGCCGCGAGGGCGAAGCGCGTTTCTCGCGTGGTCGCGCCCGCTTGACTGTCGATTTCTGCCAGCACGCGCGGGTAGTCGGCGGGGTCGACCACCACGGTGACGTCTTCCCAATTCTTGGCCGCCGAGCGCAACATGGTCGGCCCGCCGATGTCGATGTTCTCGATCGCATCTTCGAGACTGCAGTCCGGGCTGGCGATGGTTCGCACGAACGGGTAGAGGTTGACGCACAGGAGGTCGATGCCCTCGATGCCATGCTCACGCAATTGCGCCGCATGCTCGGGCAGACCGCGCCGCGCCAGCAGCGCACCGTGGATCTTCGGATGCAGGGTCTTGACGCGGCCGTCCAGCATCTCCGGAAAGCCGGTCACTTCCGCCACTTCCGTGACCGGGATGCCGGCTTGACGCAGCAGTTTCGCGGTACCGCCGGTGGAAAGCAGGCGCACACCGCGCGTCGCCAGGCTGCGCGCAAGATCGACGATACCGGTCTTGTCGGAAACAGACAGCAGCGCCTGGCGGATCATCGGGTCAGGCGATGCGGTGGAACTGCATTTTCTTGCGCAGGGTGTTGCGATTGATGCCAAGTATCTCGGCGGCAACGGTCTGGTTGCCGCCCGCTAGATCAAGAACGACCTCGAGGGTCGGCTTTTCGATGGCATGCAGCACCATGTCGTAGACCGGTCCCGGTTTGGCCCCGTCGAGATCGCGGAAGTACTTCTCGAGACTCTTGCGAATGCACTCCGCGATCTCGCTCGTCCGGTTGGGTACTTTGCTCATGCGGCAAGCGCCTCCAGCATGTCGTCGTTGGCCGCGGCATCCTCGTAGACAAGATGCTTGCGGTGCACTGCTTGTTCGTCGAAGAAATCCGCCACCGCAGCGATTTGCGCGGCCGTCGAATCCAGGGTGTTCATGTAGGCACGAAAACGCGCTGCGCCAGCCAGGGACCGCGTGTACCAGAGAATGTGCTTGCGGGCAGTGCGCACGCCGATCGACTCGCCGTAGAACGCGTAGTGGTCGGCCAGGTGGTCGAGAAGAATCTCGCGCGCTTCGGCGACCGTCGGCGGCGGCAGGGTGCCGCCGGTGGCCAGATGGTGCAGGATCTCCCGGAAAATCCAGGGGCGACCCTGGGCGGCACGGCCGATCATGAGTGCGTCCGCTCCGGTCGCATCCATGACCTGGCGCGCCTTGGACGGTGAATCGATATCGCCATTGGCGACCACGGGAATGCGCACGGATTCCTTTACTGCGCGTATTGTTTCGTATTCGGCAAAGCCTTTGAATCCGCAGGCGCGGGATCGGCCGTGCAGCGTCAGCATGCGTACTCCGGCGGCTTCGGCGATACGCGCCACACGCACCGCGTTGGTATTCCCGCGATCAGGTCCGGTACGGAACTTGAGAGTGACCGGAACCGGCACGGCGTTCACGACCGCTTCGAGGATACGCGCCACCAGCAATTCATTCGACAGCAACGCCGACCCCGCCCAGGCCCGACAGACCTTCTTGGCGGGGCAGCCCATGTTGATGTCGATGATGTGCGCGCCGCGTTCGACGTTGACTCGCGCCGCATCTGCCATCATTGCCGGTTCAGCGCCCGCAATCTGCGCGGCGACAGGACCCGCCTCGCCGCAATGATCCATGCGTCTTTGCGACTTGGGGCTCGCATAGAGCGCCGTGTTGGAGGCGACCATTTCGGAGACCGCATATCCAGCGCCCAGGCGCCGGCAAAGCGTGCGGAATGGGCGATCGGTGACCCCGGCCATCGGCGCGACAAACAGGTTGTTCAACAATGCGTAGGTGCCGATTTGCACAGGTGAAGAGCGCTGAACGCGACATGGCAGGGCGAGCAGGGGCGCGGATTATACGCGTCCGCCGGCAACCCGCCGGCGCGCCTTTTTAGCGTGCGCCGAACATCATGTGTCGAGCCACGAGGCCCTTTAGCGGCGGCAAGGTGTCGAGCATGGTGAGCCCGAGCCCGCGCCCGATGCGCAGCAAACCGAGGTCATTGGAGAACAATGATACGTATCCGTCAGTGAGGCGAACGATCGCATCGCGGTCCTTCCGTCGGCGCGCGCGCCAACGTGAAAGCTGCGCCTCGTTCACGCCATCTGCGAGCGCGGCGCCCAGTTCATAGGCGTCGCGCAAGCCCAGATTGAGTCCTTGCCCGGCTACGGGATGCAGGGTTTGCGCTGCATTGCCGATCCAGACTTGCCGGTCGGCGTCGGACTGCGTGCGTCGCGAGAGCTTGAGCGCGTAGGCCGTGCGGGTACCGATCGAGCGCCAGGTGATGCCGGCGAAACGCGTTGCCGTGTCGAGCGCCGCGATGAAGGCCGCTTCGGAGCAAGTGCAAAGCTCGTCCGCGCGCTCGGGTTTCACACACCAAACCACGGAATGTCCTGTGCCCATGGGCAGCAAGGCGAGTGGGCCTGCGGGGGTGAAGCGCTCGAATGCAGTGTGCGCGGGCGCGCGATCGGAACGGGCTTCGGTCACGACCGCGGTCTGGCCGTAGTCGCGCACCACTACGCAATCACCAGTGGAACCTTCGGCATGCACGACCAGCGCAACTTCATCCTCGGGCTCGTCCGGCAGTCGGGCGCCGAACCGCAACAACATGCCGGTGGCCTGGCATTTGTGGCGCAGCACGCGTGTCAACTCGCCAAGTCGAACGACATGACCGAGTGCGCCGAGCTGATGCGCAGCGGCGTCGATGCCCGCGCGCCCGAATCCGTGCTGCTGGGAAATCTCGATACGCTGGATCGGCGCTGCGCTCTCGGGCAGAGCGACATCGAGTCGATCGAGGATCAAGGCGCTGCCATGGGCCAGCGCGATCGCCCGGGGATCTCCGTCGCCCTCTCCCTCGCAGCGAGAGTCGAAAATCTCGACCGCGCATCCAGCGCCACGCAGCGCGAGGCCTGCCGTGAGTCCGACCGGTCCGGCGCCGGCGATAAGCACCCGCGGCGCGGACATCAGCCAGAGCCGCGCATCCAGGCTTCGATGTCGGCCACGCTCTTCGGGCAGGCGCTGGTGATGAGTTCGCAGCCATCAGAGGTGATCAGGGCATCGTCCTCGATCCGGATGCCGATGTTCCAGTACTTCTCCGCCACGTCGGGCGCCGGACGCACATAGATGCCAGGCTCGACGGTCACGACGTTCCCGGGGGCAAGTGGCAGCCATTCGCCCCCGGCCTTGTAGTCGCCGGCATCGTGTACATCCAGACCCAGCCAGTGTCCGGTCCGGTGCATGTAGAAGCGGAAGTAGCCGCCTTCGCGCCTGTCGCCGGCTGCGATCACATCCTCCAGCGAGCCGCTGAGAAGGCCGCAGTCGAGCATGCCCTGGGCCAGTACTCGCACGGCCGCTTCGTGCGGGGCGTTGTAGGGCGCGGCCGGGCGGGTCGCCGCTACCGCGGCGGCTTGCGCGGCCAGCACGATTTCGTACAACTCCTGCTGCGCGGGGCTGAAACGGCCGTTGATCGGAAACGTGCGCGTGATGTCGCTCGCGTAGCTGTCCAGCTCGCACCCCGCATCGATGAGCAGCAGGTCGCCGTCGCGCAGCACGGCGTTGTTCGGCACATAGTGCAGCACGCACGCGTTGGCGCCGCCGGCGACAATCGAGGAATAGGCCGGCGCCTGTGCGCCCCTGCGGCGGAATTCATGCAGGAGTTCGGCTTCGACCTCGTACTCGTAGCGCCCGGGACCGGCAGCGCGCATTGCCCGCTTGTGCGCCGAGCAGGAGATCTCCGCCGCCCGGCGCATGGTGGCGATCTCGGTGGGGTCCTTGATCGCACGCATCGGATCGATGAGGACGCGCACGTCACGGATTGCCGCTGGCGCTGCGAGGCCTGCGCGCACCATGCTGCGCACGGCATTCAAGGCGCGCGTCAGCCGCCCATCGAACTCCGGATCATGGCCTAGCGAGGCAAACAGGTTGAGGGCACCGGCCAGGAGGGGCGGCAGACGCGCATCGAGTTCCTCGATCGCATAGGCTTCGTCGAATCCGAACGCGGCACGGGCCGCCTCGGGACCATAGCGGAACCCGTCCCAGATCTCCCTTTCCTCGTGCTTGGCGCGGCAGAACAGGATGCTGCGTGGTTGCGGCCCGGCGATGAGCACGAGCACTGCCTCGGGCTCGATAAAGCCTGACAGGTAATAGCAATAGCTGTCGTGCCGATACGGGAAGTGGGTGTCGCGATTGCGCGCGCGTTCGGGCGCCGTCGGGATGACCGCTACGCCCCCGCCTACATCGCGCATGGTGGCGATGAGGCGTGCTCGGCGCTCGGCATGGGGAGTCGGATCAGGTGCATTCATGGTGTGATTGTAGGCGCTTGGACGGGAGCGCCGCGCAATTCTGCATCCAGCGCGGCCAGTCGCTCGGGCGTGCCTACATCAACCCAGCGGCCGCTGTGCACTTCACCGCCGACCTGCCGGGTGGCGATCAGTGTGCGAAGGAGCGGCGCCAGTTTTGCGGCGCTCCCGTGCGCCACGGCTGCGAACGGGCCCGGCGCATAGATGCCGATGCCGCTGAATGTGAGCCGCGGTGCACCCGGTTCGAGGTGTACCAACCCGTTGCGCAAGGCGAAATCGCCAGCCGGGTGATGCGGCGGGTTCGGCACCAGCACCAGCCATGCAAGCTGGTCGGCGGCCGCCATCTGGGCGGCGATGCTGCGGGCGCGGCCCGGGTCAAAGTCGCAATAGGTATCGGCGTTGATGACGAGAAAGGGCGCGTCGCCGAGTAGCGGCAGGGCATTGGCGATGCCACCGGCTGTCTCCAGCGCCGTACCTTCGGCCGAATAGCTGATGCGCATGCCGAATCGTCTGCCATCACCAAGTGCGGATTCGATCTTCTCGCCCAGCCAGGCGTGGTTGATGACGACATTTTCGAAACCGGCAGAGGCGAGGCGCCTCAGGTGGCGCTCGATCAGCGGCACGCCGCCGGGCGCGAGAAGTGGCTTGGGGCAGTGATCGGTCAATGGACGCATGCGCTCGCCACGTCCGGCAGCGAGCAACATGGCCTTCAAGCGTAGGCTCCTGTCGCCGCGTTGAGCGCCCATAGCGTGATCATTCCGACGGCAATCGTCGCGAGGACGCTGCGTGTGCGCCAGATGACGATGGCGGCGACCAGGCCGGCCAGGCTGCGCGGATCGATCAGCTTGACATCTCCGCCGACGATGAAGAGGTCGGGCCAGATGAGGGCGGTCAGCGCCGCCACCGGAACAAAGCGCAAGGCCCGCGTGAACCACTGCGGCGGGGTGAAGCGCTCCCCCGCGCCGATGAACGAATAGCGTATCGCGAAGGTGACCAGCCCTGCGGCAAGCATGGTGATCCAGAGGGTCACCGCGGAGACTTTCCGGACGGACTGCGATCCAATGCGACACCCGCGGCAATGCCAGCCAGCGCGGCAGCGACAATCGCGAGCTTGTATGGCACCTGGTGCAAGGCAAGGGCGGTTGTCCCCGCGGCGATCATCGCCGCGAGCGCGGCGCGGTCGACCAACAGCGGAACGACAATGGCAATGAACGTGAGCGTAGCGGCGAAGTCCAGCGACCATGCGGCCGGAATCGTGCCGCCGAGCGAGACACCGGCGATGCAGGCGATCTGCCAGGGGAGCCAGAGGCCCAGGCCGCAACCCAGCAAGAACCAGTGGCGGGTTGCGCTGCGCTCGTCGCCGGCAAAGCGACGATGGGCGGCAGCATAGGCCTCGTCGGTCAGAAGGTAGGCGAGCACGACTTTCCAGCGTTGCGGCAGCGGCGCAAGAGCCCGGGCCAGGGCGGCCGAGTACAGGGCGTGGCGCAGGTTGATGGTCAGCACGGAGGTCACCACGATGAGCGGCGGTGAACCGGCAGCGACAAGCTGGGTGATCATGAACTGCGCCGAGCCGGCGAAGACGATGCCGGCGATCGCAATCGCCAGCGTCGGGGGAATCCCCGCCTGTATGGCGACCACTCCGTAGATCAGGCCAAAGGGAACGCCGCCCGCGGCAAGCGGTGCGACCGCGACAAGCCCCGCGCCGAACTCACGCACGCGCTCGTTCAAAACGTCACTCCCGTCTTGGTCTCGATACCTTCGATCGAGTCGACCACCTTCAAGAGCGGGGCGAACGCCTGGTAGCGCCGGCAGGTGCGGCGCACGTGGGACAGGACCAGCGGCATATCTTGCAGATAGCCGTCCTTGCCGTCGCGATGGCTGAGGCGCGCGAATATGCCGAGCACCTTGAGGTGGCGCTGCAAGCCCATCCACTCGAAGTCGCGATAGAAATCGCCGAATGCGTCCGCTACTGCCAGACCGGCCGCGCGAGCCGCCTCCCAATAGCGGATCGTCCAGTCGAGCACGCGCTCCTCGTCCCACTCTATGTAGGCGTCCTTGAGCAGCGACACCAGGTCGTAGGTGATCGGCCCGGCGACTGCATCCTGGAAGTCGAGCACACCCGGGTTCTGGTCCTGACAGAACATCAGGTTGCGCGAGTGATAGTCGCGATGCACGAAGACACGCGGCTGGGCGAGCAGGTTGGCGATCAGGGTCTCGCAGGCCGCAGCCACGATGCGCATCTGTTCTTCGCCGAGCGCCCGGGCGCGGTGTCGTGGTGCGTACCACTCCCAGTAGAGCGCCATCTCGCGCAGCAGCAGCGCACGGTCGTAGACCGGCAGTCCGCTCGGATCCACCCTGGTCTGCATGCGAATCAGGGCCTCTATCGCGTCGCGATAGAGGCGGTCGGCCGCTTCCGGCCGGGCTTGCAATTCGCGCAGGTAGGTGACTTCGCCCAGGTCCGACAGCAACAGGAAGCCCTGGGCGGTATCGGCATCGAGAACGCGCGGCGCGTTGATTTCCGCCGCCGCCAACAAGCCGGCAATGCGGATAAATGGGCCACAGTCCTCCTTGTCCGGCGGCGCGTCCATGACGATGCACGCAGGTCGCCCGCCGGGAAACCTCAGGCGGAAATAGCGACGAAAACTGGCGTCGGCCGAGGCTGGGGTGAGTTCGGTGCCGCCGTCCGGGAAGCGTCGCGCGACCCAGTCATTGAGCAATTCCAGACGGTCCACCGGGAATCCTTGCAGCAGGTCTACCGCGCCGGCTCTGCCCTCCAATCGACCCTGGATGCGCCGGACGCTGACTTATAATCGTTGCAAGTTTATCGGATTCAATCCGGCGCCCTGCAGCCGGGTAAGCCACCCGGCCATGCCAATTTCGCGTTCGAGCCCTGCCGTGCGCGCCGCCGTGGTACTTGGCGGTCTGTGTAGCGGGCTCGGGCACGCCCAGCAGTCGGTGGAGCCGCTGGTTCTTCGCATCGACAGGACGTTCGTCCCTGAGCGTGAAAAGTCCGAGCCGGTCCCGGTGTTCGTACAGGGTGACCGCATCAGTGGCCAGACTGGGGTCGTGACGACTGTCGATGGTGATGCCGAACTGCGCAAGCAGGGCAGTGTCATCAAGGCGACGCGCATCGAGTACGACAGTGTCGAAGATGAATTGCGCGCGCGCGGTTCGGTTCGCGTCCAGCGTGCGGGCGACCTCTTCACCGGCCCCGAACTGCGCTTGAGGCTTGATGCGCGCACGGGAAGCTTCCAGGCCGCGGAGTACCTGCTGGCGAACGACCGCGCGCGCGGCAGTTCTTCGGTCCTCGAGTTCCTCGGGCCTGATCGTTACCGCGCCAGGGACGCGACCTACACCACCTGCGGTCCCGGCAACGACGACTGGTACCTCAAGGCGGCGGAACTCAAGCTTGACTATGGTCGCGAAGTCGGCGAGGTCGACGATGCCGACTTGTATTTCAAAGGACAGCGCATCCTGCACCTCCCGGGCATGTCCTTCTCCCTCAACAACCGCCGCAAGTCGGGCTTTCTGGCACCTTCGTATGCGAGCTCGGTGCAGCGCGGACAGGAGCTGCAGCTACCGTATTACTGGAACATTGCGCCCAATCGCGACATGACGATCACGCCGCGCTATATGACCAAGCGCGGCTTGCAGACCACGGCGGCTTTTCGCTACCTGGGCGAGGAGTACCGCGGCGAGGCGCGCGCCGAATTTCTCGGCAATGACGAACAGACCCGCACCAACCGGAGCGGCTTTTCTCTGCTGCACCAGCAGACCCTTGCGCCGGGCTTGACCACCTTTCTCAACCTGAGCAAGGTGTCCGATGACACCTATTTCACCGACCTCTCGAACCGCATCTCGGCGACCTCGCAGACTTTTTTGCCGCGTGACGCTTCGCTCGTTTACGGCACACCGTGGTACTCGTTGTCGTTGCGGACGCTTTCGTTCCAGACCTTGCAGGACCCGTTGAGGCCGGTTGTAAGCCCGTATCACCGGCTGCCGCAGATCAACTTCTCAACGCGACGCTTCGATGCCGGCGGCTTCGATCTTTCTCTTGCTACCGAGTTCAACCGCTTTTCGCATCCCACCCTGGTCACCGGGAACCGCCTGGTCGTCAATCCATCGATTTCCTACCCGATCCTGAGTCCCGGCGCGTTCGTGATTCCCAAGGTGTCGTGGCATGCGACTACCTACGCGTTGCAAAACACCGCTGCCGGAGCACCGGACACGATCAACCGCTCGTTGCCGATCGTCAGCATTGATACCGGCCTCGTCTTTGAAAGGTCCGGCAACTACTTTGGCCGGTCCTATACGCAGACCCTGGAACCCCGCCTGTATTATTTACGCGTCCCTGCGCGCAACCAGAGC
This sequence comes from Burkholderiales bacterium, assembly GCA_016790635.1. Classification (GTDB taxonomy): domain Bacteria; phylum Pseudomonadota; class Gammaproteobacteria; order Burkholderiales; family JAEUOS01; genus JAEUOS01. The sequence continues at coordinate 68,695 of JAEUOR010000019.1, read as the reverse complement.
ACGATTCCCGTGTTCGACACGGGGTTGGCCGACTTCAACTTTGCGCAGATCTTCTCGGAAAACTCCTATTCTGGTGCCGACCGCATCGCCGATGCGCATCAATTCACCGCTGCGCTGTCCACGCGACTTCTCGGCAGCCGCAATGGCAACGAGCGCTTGCGCGCGACCATCGCGCAACGCTACCACCTGAGCGACCAGCAGGTATCGCTGCCGGGGGAGACCCTGCGTGCCAGTCGCAGCTCCGACCTGTTGGCGTCGTTTTCCGGTGAAGTGGCGCCGAAGGTGACGGCCGACACAACGCTACAATATGACCCGAACCTGGCGCGGGTGCAACGCGTCAGCCACAGCGTGCGTTACAGCCCGGAGCCGGGCAGCACGGTATCGGCTTCGTACCGCTATCGGCGCGACTTTCTTGAGCAAATCGACGTTGCGGGCCAATGGCGCTTCGGCGGCAATTGGTACGGCGTCGGTCGCTATAACTACTCGCTGCGCGAAGGTCGCGTGGTGGAGGCTTTGGGCGGGGCGGAATACGACGGTGGTTGCTGGGTCGGCCGGGTGGTCATACAGCGCTTCGCCACCGCCTCCCAGCGCGCCACCACCGGGATCTTCTTCCAGCTTGAATTGAACGGTCTGTCGCGCATCGGGTCCAATCCGCTAGACGTGCTGCGCAGAGCCATTCCCGGGTACAACAAGTTGAACGAGAATCAGGAAGCGCAGCCGCGCACATTTCAGAACTACGAATGAGACCGCACATCAACTCGCTTGCGATCGTGGCCATGTCCCTTGTGGCGATCCTGCTGCCGCAGGCACAGGTCCAGGCCCAGGATCGCATCAGCCCCAGCCTGGCCAACCCGGCCCCGCGTCCGCGGGTCGCGCTGGCCGACCGCATCGTCGCAGTGGTAAACGATGAGGTCATCACCTTGCGCGAACTTGACGAGCGCCTGCGGTTGGTCAAGGCACAACTGGTGCGTCAACGTGTCGCGGCACCGCCGGATGACGTGCTGGAAAAACAGGTGCTCGAGCGCATGATCATGGACCGCGCCCAGGTCCAGTTCGCGCGTGAGTCTGCAATGCGCGTCGACGATGCGCAGCTCGATCGCGCGATCGGGCGCATCGCCGAAGAGAATCGAATGAGCCTCACCCAGTTCCGCGACACCCTGGAGCGCGATGGCATCTCGTTTGCGCGCTTTCGCGAGGACATTCGGGCCGACATCCTGATTTCCCGGATTCGCGACCGCGAGGTCGACAGTCGCGTCTCGATCAGCGAAGGCGAGATCGACAACTTCATCGCCGAGAGCGAAACTGCGCGCTCCGAAGCGGGCACGGAGCTTGGCCTGGCGCAGATTCTTGTACGTGTGCCCGAGAACGCCTCGCCAGAGCAGTTGGCCGAGCGTCGCCGCAGGGCAGAAGAAGCCTTGGCACAACTGCGCGGCGGAGCCGAGTTTGCGCGTGTCGCCGCCGCCTTTTCGGATGCGCCCGAGGCGCTGTCCGGCGGCAGCATGGGAATTCGTCCCCAGGAACGCTGGCCGCAACTGTTTCTTGACGCCATTGACGGTTTGCGGCCAGGGCAGTTCGGCGACATCGTCAAGAGTCCCAACGGTTTTCACATCCTGCGACTGGTGGAGCGACGCGGTGGGGCCTTGCAGCGCGCGCCGGTGACTCAGACCAAGGTGCGGCACATCCTCATCCGCACCAATGAGCTGGTTTCGCAGGTGCAGGCGGAGCGCCGCCTGGCTGATCTGCGCGAACGCGTAGCCAACAAGGCCGCTGACTTCGCGGAGTTGGCACGCCTGCATTCCAACGATGGCAGCGCTTCCCAAGGGGGCGATCTCGGCTGGGTCTATCCCGGTGACACGGTGCCGCAGTTCGAGAAGGCGATGGACGAACTGAAGCCGGGAGAGATGAGCCAGCCCGTCCGCACGCAGTTCGGCGTCCATCTGATCCAGGTCCTGGAGCGCAGGACCGAGGATGTGAGCCGCGAGCGCCTGCGGCAGTCGGCGCGCATGGCGCTGCGCGAGCGCAAGGCCGACGAGGCCTATCAGGAGTGGTTGCGCCAGTTGAGAGACCGCGCTTTTGTCGAACTCCGCCTTGAGGAGCGCTGACACCACGGCGCGACCCGCGCGGCTGCGGCCGCATGGCGGGGCACGGCCGCGCATCGTCCTTACCACCGGCGAACCTGCCGGCATCGGGCCGGACCTGTGTATGCGCATCGCCAGCCGGGCCGCTGCGCGCCGTGGCGCTGATATCGTGCTGGTAGGTGACCGAAACCTTCTGGAGGCGCGAGCGCGCCGTCTCGGGCTCGACGTCGACCTCTCTGGCGGCGGCCCTGTGACGGCCCTGCATGTCGCGCTTGGCCGCAGGTCGGTACCAGGCCGCCCCGACCCGGTCAACGCGCGCTATGTACTGGATACGCTCGATGCGGCCCTGTCCCTTTGCCGTCGCGGCGAGGCTGACGCCATGGTGACTGCGCCGGTGCACAAGGGGGTCATCAACGACGCCGGCATCGCCTTCACCGGGCACACCGAGTATCTGGCGCAACATACCGACACGCCGCGGGTCGTGATGCTCCTGGCAGGCGGTCGTCCGCTGCTGCGGGTGGCGCTGGCGACCACCCATTTGCCGTTGTCGGCAGTACCCGCGGCGCTCGATGTCGCAGGCCTGGTTGATACGCTGCGCATTCTCAAGCGCGATCTCGTCGGGCGATTCGCCATCACTGCCCCGCGCATTCTGGTTGCCGGCCTCAATCCGCACGCCGGCGAAGGAGGCCATCTCGGGACCGAGGACGAGTGCGTCATCGCCCCGGCCATTTCCCAGGCGCGACGACGCGGTGTTAACGCGCGCGGCCCGTATCCGGCCGATACGCTCTTCACTCCTCGCGTGCTCGCCGGAGCAGACGCGGTGCTCGCGATGTACCACGACCAGGGCTTGCCGGTGCTCAAGTTCGCAAGTTTCGGCGGCGGGGTCAATGTCACGCTCGGCCTGCCCTTGATCCGCACCTCGGTGGACCACGGCACCGCGCTCGATCTTGCGCGCACGGCCGCGGGTGCGGGTGCTGCGGAAACCGGTAGCCTGGTCGCCGCGCTCAGGCTGGCGATCGACCTCGCGATGAAAACGCGCGCACCGCGCAGGCAAGGAGCGCCAGGACGGTGAGGCTGACCACCGGCCAGTTTCCGTAGCGCATGTAGGGAGTCATGCCCTGGGTGGGCTGGACCTCCGCCACCAGGGCGCCAGGCGTGAAAAGCGGCAGGGAATGAGTGACCCGGCCGCGGTGATCGACAATCGCGGTATAGCCGGTGTTGGTGGCTCGCAGCATGGGCCGACCAGTCTCCAGGCTGCGCATGCGGCTGATCTGCAGGTGCTGGTGCGGCGCCAGGGAGTCGCCGAACCAGGCGATGTTCGACATGTTGGCCAATATGGTGGCCCTGGGCGCCTGGCGGATGATCTCCTCGCCGAACAGGTCCTCGTAGCAGATGTTGACCGCTACCCGTTGCCCGGCAACCGCCAGCGGCTGCGCATCGTGATCGCCTGCGGTGAAGTCGCCCAGCGGGATGCGCATCAGGTCGACGAACCAGCGAAATCCGGTCGGGATGAACTCTCCGAAGGGCACCAGATGCACCTTGTCGTAGCGCTGCGGCTCCGAGGCGCCCAGCGAAATCGCACTGTTGAAATAGCGGGTGCGGGTCTCCGCGCGCGGGACGCCCACGATCAGGTCTGCGCCGCGGCGGCGCATCAGTTCCGACAGCTGCGCGAGATAGCCTTGGGGAATTGCCAGCAGCATGCGCGGCAGCGCGGTTTCGGGAAGCACGACCAAGGTTGCGGGGTGTGCTTCGACAAGCAGTCGATAGGCATCCAATGTTGCTTCGAAGCGACCTTCCTCGAACTTGAGTTGCTGCGGGATATTGCCTTGCATGAGTGCGACCTTGAGCAGCGGACCGGCATGCTGGGTCCACTCCGTCGGCTGCAGCGCGTGGCCCGCGGCGCAGACCAGTGCCGCTGCGGATAGGGCGCGGATCCGTCCGGCGGCTGCGTGCTGCCTGGCAAGGGCGCGCGCGAGCAAGGCCGCGATGAGCGCCGCGACCAGGTTGATGCCGTGCACGCCGATCAAGGGGGCAAACCCGGACAGAGGTCCATCGGTGTGGGCATAGCCAAGCGCCGCCCATGGAAAACCGGTGAACATCCAGCCGCGCAACCACTCGGCAAGGCACCATGCCGCTGGAATGACAAACCAGTCGGGCGCGCCGGCCCCAAGCCTTGCGCTGAGCCAACCCGCCAGGGCCGGCCACAGCGCCAGGTAGGCAGCAAAGAGGAGGGTCGCCGCCGCGGCCAGCGGCATCGGCATCGCGCCGTACTCGTGCATGCTCACATACACCCAGGAAACCGCGCTGCCGAACCATCCCAGGCCGAAAGCAAATCCCAGCGCGGCACGCACGCGTGCGGACCGACCCGCCCACAGCAGGAAGAGGAGCGTGAGCGTCGCCGCCTGAGCCCACCACCATTGAAACGGCGCGAGGGACAGGGTGCTGGCGGCACCGGCGAGCAGGGCCGGGATCAGGAGACCAGCCAAGGCCAGCGGGGTGGGGTGCCGCGTCGACATGGTCCGGGTCTGGCTTGGCGAAGTGCTTTCAGCGCGCTGCGGGATTCTGCGCGGACCGATCACTGCGGTACGGATCGGCGAATCCCAGCGCGCGCAGGATCGCCGTCTCGCGTCCCTCCATGACTCTCGCTTCGCGCAGCGTGCGATGGTCCATTCCGAGCGCGTGCAGCACCCCGTGCACGGTCAGGTGTGCATAGTGCGCCTCGCGCGTCTTGCCCTGCTCACGTGCTTCTTGCGCCGCGACCTGCGCACAGATCACCACATCGGCCGCCGGCGGGTCTCCGCCGTAGGCGAAGGTGAGCACGTTCGGCGCGTAGTCGCGGGCGCGATAGTTGCGATTGAGCGCACGCGCCTCGCTCGCGTTGACCACGCGCAGGGTCAGCTGCGCAGGAACGCAGTCGCATGCTGCTCGGATCCAGCGGAAGAGATCCCGGCGCGGAGGGATGCCGGCCACGCGGCTGGCCAACTGCACATTGATTCCGCTCTTCACGCGCCGCGCGCGCCACGTGCCACGCGCAAGAGCGCGTCGGCGACATCGGCGCGACCCTCGTCAGGCGCTGCCGCGCCGTGCGCTTCATAGGCGGCGACGATGCGGCCCACCAGCGGATGGCGCACTACGTCATCGGCGGAAAATCTCGTCATCGCGATGCCGCGCACGTCGCGCAAGACCACCTGCGCCTCGGCCAACCCCGATTTGGCGCCGCGCGGCAGGTCGACCTGGGTCGGGTCACCGGTCACCACCGCCTTGGCACCGAAGCCCATGCGGGTGAGGAACATCTTCATCTGCTCGGGCGTCGTGTTCTGCGCTTCGTCAAGGATGATGAACGCGTGATTCAGGGTGCGGCCGCGCATGTAGGCCAGCGGGGCGATCTCGATGGCCCCCTTCTCGAACAGCTTGCCGACCCGCTCGAAGCCCATCAGGTCATAGAGCGCGTCGTAGAGGGGGCGCAGGTAGGGGTCGACTTTCTGCGCCAGATCGCCGGGCAGAAAACCCAGGCGTTCGCCGGCCTCCACCGCCGGGCGAACCAGCACGATGCGCTTGACCGCATCGCGCTCGAGTGCGTCGACCGCGCAGGCCACGGCGAGGTAGGTCTTGCCGGTCCCGGCCGGGCCGATGCCGAAGGTGACGTCATGGGCGAGGATGCTGGTGATGTAGTCGCGCTGGTTGGGTGTGCGACCGGCGAGGTCGCGCCGGCGGGTCATGAGCACCGGGGCTTCGTCGTCGCGCGCCGGATGCAGGCTGTCGATGACGCCCAGCTGGATGTCGTCAAGCTCCAGGGGCGCGTCGGCGCGTGCGTAAAACGTCTCCAGCAGTGTGGCAGCACGTTCGATCGCGGCGGCACCGCCGCGCAGGGTCACGCGATCGCCGCGACGCTCGATGGCTACGTCCAGCGCGGTCTCGATCTGGCGCAGATTGGCGTCCAGCGGGCCGGTCAGGTTGGCCAGGCGCTTGTTGTCGGGTGGCGCGAAGCGCAGTTCGCGCACCGTGCGGGCCGTCCGGCTCAAGGCGAGACCGGCAATGCGGTTGTGCCCGCGAGTTCGCCGCGCAGGGAATGCGGGTTTGCATGGCGGATGACAACTTCGGCGAAGCCGCCGATCAAGTCTGCCGGGCCCGCGAAATTGACCACGCGATTGTTGGCGGTGCGGCCGCGCAACTCACCGGCGTCGCGGCGTGCATTCCCATCGACCAGCACCCGCTCGACGCGCCCCACCATGGCCTGGCTGATGGCAGCACCCTGGCTTTCGATGCGTGCTTGCAATCGCGCCAGCCGTTCCTGCTTGACCGCGGCGGGCGTATCGTCAGCCAGGTCGGCGGCCGGCGTACCTGGTCGACGCGAATAGACGAACGAGAACGAATGATCAAAGCCGACCGTCTCGATCAGATCCATGGTGGCGGCGAAGTCCTGCTCGGTCTCGCCCGGGAAGCCGACGATGAAGTCGGACGACAGCGACAAGTCGGGTCGCGCGGCGCGCAGGCGGCGCACGATGGACTTGTACTCCAGGACCGTGTAGCCGCGCTTCATCGCCGCGAGCACGCGGTCGCTGCCGGACTGGACCGGCAGGTGCAGGTGCGGCACCAACTGCGGCAGTGCGCCGTGGGCGTCGATGAGTCGTTGCGACATCTCGCGCGGATGCGAGGTCGTGTAGCGGATGCGTTCGATGCCCGGCATCGCCGCCACGTATTCGACAAGGAGCGCGAAGTCGGCCAGTTCGCCGTCGCCGGTGCGCCCGCGGTAGGCGTTGACGTTCTGGCCCAGCAGCGTAACCTCGCGGACCCCGCCCTCGACCAAGGCCGCGACTTCGGTGAGCACGCCGTCGAGATCGCGCGAAACCTCCTCGCCGCGCGTGTACGGCACGACACAAAAGCTGCAGTACTTGCTGCAGCCTTCCATGATCGACACGAAGGCGGTCGGCCCCTTCGCTCCGGGCGGCGGCAGATGATCGAATTTCTCGATCTCCGGAAACGAGATGTCGACTTGCGGGACTCCGCTGGCGCGACGCATGGCGATCAGCTGCGGCAGGCGGTGCAGGGTCTGCGGGCCGAACACCACATCCACGTAGGGCGCCCGCTCGATGATGGCCGCGCCTTCCTGGCTGGCGACGCAGCCTCCCACGCCGATGACGAGATCAGGTTTTTCCTGCTTGAGGGCGCGCGCGCGGCCAAGGTCCGAAAAGACCTTTTCCTGGGCCTTCTCGCGCACCGAACAGGTATTGAAGAGGATCACGTCGGCGTCTTCGGGCCGGCCGGTGGTCTCGATCCCGCCGGCCGCACCGAGTACCTCGGCCATCTTGTCCGAGTCGTACTCGTTCATCTGGCAGCCGAAAGTCTTGATGTAGAGTTTTTTCGGCATGGCGGTGGATCGTCGATTCACGGTAACGCGAGGCAGCGGCGCGCAGGCGCGCGCAACCGCTAGCGTGCAGGTTTCGGATCAGGCCGGGCGATTTCTTCGTCGGTCAGGATCCAGATCGACTGCACCAGCCCGGTGACCGGTTCGAGGGTGTAGCGGACGATCGTCGGTCCGGCAAGGCTTCCCCACATCACGAGCATGTTGTCGCGTCCGAAGATGCGCACTCCCGGCGCCATGCGGGCCTGTGTGCGGCCATTGATGATGACCTCGGGGCTGCCCTGGAAGGTCATTTCGGCGCGTGTTGCGGCGTCGGGTATCTGCACCATGCGCTGCTGGCCGAAGGAGGCGGTCGCCCAGCCGCTCGCCAGCAGTCCTGCCGCCAGTTGCAGGCTCACGAGGAGGATTGTGCAGAAACGGGTCATGAGGGGCCTGAACGGGGGATCCGGCGCCGTCGCGTTCACGTTCAACGCATGCCTGGCGCAACGCGCGAAAATGAGGCTTCAATTGCCCAAGATTCTACTATGCGGGGTGGAGCCCAAGCAGGTGCTTCAGGTTGTCAAACGCCCTGCACTGGCATGCAATTCGGGAGGAATATCCATGACCGAAGACGAAAAGCGCGATATCGAGAAGTTCGTGGGCGACACGCAAGCCATGACAGTGAGTGCGGTCGCGCAAGCCACCTCGATAGTCCTGGCGCGACTCGCGTGGCATCTCGGGGCACACGAAAAGCTGCGCGCTGACCTGCGCACCTTTCTGCGCGACTTCGCGCCCGATCGGCCGGAGGACGCAAGCAGCGTGCGCATGCACGCGATGATCGATGCGATCCTGCGCCAATCGCTGCTGCGCTTGAGCGAGATCCCGGATCTCGAGGATCCATCAGCCGGGAACTGACGCTCTGACAGGCCCACCAGCGTCGCATTCGAACGCCGGAGCCCGCAGACTCAACCAGCCGTCTGCGAGCGGAGCGGATGAATTGGTGGCGATTCAGGGATTCGAACCCCGGACCCGCGGATTATGATTCCGTTGCTCTAACCGACTGAGCTAAATCGCCGAGTGCCCCAGACTGTGAGACGGGGCAGCGGATTATTCGGACCTTGTGAGGCCGTGTCAATTCCGCAGAGACCGAATGTTAGCACAGGGGAAGGCCGCTCCGGCTTTGCGCGGCGCCGCAGGAAGCGGCAATCGCATTGCAATTGTTCAAGAAAATCAAAGGTTCTGAGAGGAAATCGTCATCGTGCACTGCACAAAAAATGAGTATGATTCAGCCTTGGCCGCAAGAGCCTTACCCATGGAACAACGTGGCCCGGGTGCGCATGCGTGCATCGGGTCACTCTGATAATCGATGAGAATCTGTGTCGTTGGTGCCGGCTCGATCGGCGGACTGTTGGGAGTCAAGCTGGCGCTGGCCGGAAATCAGGTCACGCTCATCGCGCGCGGCCCCAATCTGGCCGCAATTCGCGAAAGCGGCATGAAACTGGTCATGCACGATGGCGTCGAATTGCTCGCACGCGATGTGCGTGCCACCGACCGCATCACCGAGGCGGGTCCGCAGGACATGGTGATCCTCGGCATGAAGGCCCACCAGGTCGAGGCGATCGTCGGCGATCTGCCCGCGCTGCTCCACGACGACACGGTGATCGTGCCCATGCAAAACGGCATTCCGTGGTGGTATTTCCAGCGTCATGGGGGATTGCACGAAGGCAAGACTGTCGCCTCGGTCGATCCGAGCGGTGCGATCGCGCGCGCCATCGATCCCCGCCGCATCATCGGCTGCGTTGTGTATCCCGCGGCGGAGATCGCGGCGCCGGGGGTGATCCGCCAGATCGAGGGTGACCGCTTCCCGGTCGGTGAACTCGATGCCGCGATGGGCGGACTGGAAAGCGAGCGGGTCAGGCAAGTGTCGCAGGCTTTCGTCGCTGCGGGATTCAAGTCGCCGATCCTGCCGTCGATCCGTTCCGAGATCTGGCTCAAGTTGTGGGGCAACCTGACATTCAACCCGATCTCGGCCCTGACGCACTCGACACTGGTTGACATCTGCCAGTATCCGCTGACCCGGGCGCTGGCCAAGAACATGATGAAGGAAGCGGAGAACGTCGCTGCCAAGCTGGGCGTGGCCTTTCGCGTCGACATCGACCGCCGCATCGCCGGCGCCGAGAAGGTCGGCAAGCACAAGACCTCGATGCTGCAGGACATCGAGGCCGGGCGTGATCCGGAAATCGATGCGCTGGTGGGTGCGGTCATCGAACTGGGCGAGACCGTCGGCGTGCCGACGCCGCACATTGAAGCCGTCTACGCAATGGTCAAGCTCCTGGGGCGCACCATGAAGGACGAGAAGGTCTACGTGCGCGCGCACCCGATCCTCTGAGGGAGGCGGTTCTTTGCCCTCCGATGGCGCAGCCACCGGAAGGCCCCCTCTGCGCTATGCTAGCGAAATGAAAGTCGATGTCGCCATCGTCGGCGCGGGCCTGACCGGGCTTTCCCTGGCGATCGCTCTTTGCCGGGCAGGGCGACGTGTGGCGGTCGTGGACGCGCGTGCTGGCCGGCCGGACGAGCGTGGCGCCGGCTACGATGCGCGCATCTATGCCATCGGTCCGCCGGCCGTCGCTTGGTTGACTGACCTCAAGGTCTGGCAGGGCGTCGACACCGGCCGCACGGTGCGGGTCGAGGAAATGAGGATCCATGGCGATGCGCCGCGTGCCGGTGATGGACCGCTGGAGCTGTCAGCCTATCGCGCCGGCATCGCCGAGTTGTGCACCATCGCCGAAGAATCCGAGATCGGCCGCGCGCTTGAGCGCGCCGCGCAGCACACCGGCGGCCTCGATTTACTGCGCCCCGCCCGCTGTGTGTCACTCGCGCATGACGAGCACCAGGCGCGCCTTACCCTGGGCGACGGTCGCGAGGTATGCGCCCAGCTGATCGTCGGATGCGACGGCGCCAACTCCTGGACCCGGGATGCCGCCGGGATCGGTACGCGCGGCGAGGGCTATGGACAGACCGCCGTCGTGGCGAATCTGGCGTGCCGCGCGCCGCATCGCAATCGTGCCACCCAGTGGTTTGGCATCGAGGAGGATGGCGCTTCCAGCGTGCTGGCCTGGCTGCCGTTGCCGGGCGACCGCGTGTCGATTGTGTGGTCGGTCGCCGATGCGCTGGCTGCGCGCCTCTTGGCCATGCCTGAAGACGAATTCGTCGCGCGACTGCGCGTGGCGGGCAATCACCTCTTGGGAGACATGCGCCTGGAGGGGCCGAGGCTCGGGTTTGCCCTTCGCAGGCAGGTGGCCGCGAGCTTTGTCGCCGGCCGCGTTGCGATTGCCGGCGATGCCGCGCACCAGGTGCACCCGCTGGCCGGACAGGGGCTCAACCTGGGCTTGGGTGACGTGAGGTCGCTGGCGGCCGGGCTGGACGGCACGCTCGACTGTGGCGAGCGCCGGCGTCTGCGCGCCTGGGAGCGCGAGCGCAAGGCGGCGTTGTCCGAGATGGTCGGCGTGACCCACGGGCTGCAACGCCTGTTCAGCCAGCCGCATCCGGCAGTGCGCGCCTTGCGTAACCTGGGCTTGCAGGCAGCGGCCCGGCTGCCGCTGATTCCTTCTTTCCTTGTGTCGGGTGCCACCCGTGCCTGAGCATGGTTTGCCTTGCGAGAAAGTCATCATGAAGAACATCATTGCCGCCGTCGCCGCCGCCTTCCTGCTACTGGCATCTGCCGCGCATGCGCAGCAGGAATCCCGCGAACCGGTGCGCATCGGCGGGCCAGAAGCCAACATCAAGCGGCTCATCGAATCGCGCCTGCCGCAAGGGGCCGTCGTCGATGCGGTGACCCGCACGCCGTTCTTCGGCCTCTTCGAAGTGCGCATCGGCAGCGAGATCGTCTATACCGACGAAAAGGTGACCTACATCTTCAATGGCAGCGTGCTGGACGGCAAGACCATGGAGAACCTGACGCAGGAGCGCATCAATCGGCTCTCGATGATCAAGTTCGACGACCTGCCGCTGGCAGCGAGCATTCGCCAGGTCAACGGCAATGGCAGGCGGCGCATCGCTTACTTTGCCGACCCCAACTGCGGTTATTGCAAGAAGTTCGAGCGCGAAGCGCTGATGCAGATCAAGGATGCAACCATCCACATCTTCATCTATCCCATCCTTTCGCAGGACTCCGTGGTCAAGGCGCGTTCGGTATGGTGTTCGGCGGATCGCCTGAAGGCCTGGAATGACTGGATGCTCAAGAATACCGCGCCGACCGCGGCGGGCAGCTGCGAGAATCCCATCGACAGCATCCAGGCACTCGGCCAGCGCCTGCGCATCAACGGCACACCCACCATGTTCCTGGCCAACGGGCGGCGCCTTACCGGCGCGGTTCCGCTGGCGCAACTGGAGGCGGCGATCGCCGACGCAGCCAAGTGACGCAGGACGAGTTGAAACGCGCGGTCGGCGTGGCCGCGCTGGCGCATGTGGTCGAAGACAGCATCGTCGGTGTCGGCACCGGCTCGACCGCCAACCATTTCATCGATGCGCTGGCAAGCATGAAGGGCCGCATCCGTGGTGCGGTGGCGAGTTCGGTCGCGAGTGCCGCGCGCCTGGCCGGCCATGGCATCACGGTCCTGGACTTGAACGACGTCAGCGAAATGCCGGTCTATGTCGACGGTGCCGACGAGATCGATGCGAACCTTTGCATGATCAAGGGCGGCGGCGGCGCGCTGACGCGCGAAAAGATCGTCGCGGCGGTGGCAAAGAAGTTCGTCTGCATCGCCGACGCGTCCAAGCTCGTCGACACGCTCGGGCGCTTTCCGCTGCCGGTGGAAGTCATTCCAATGGCGCGCGAGCACGTGATGCGCGAGATGGTGAAGCTGGGCGGCAAGCCCGTCCTGCGGGCGGGATTCGTCACCGACAACGGCAACATCGTCCTGGATGTCGCCGGGCTTGCGATCGTCGATCCGCCCGCACTCGAGGCGGCGATCAACCAGGTCGCCGGGGTCGTGACGGCGGGATTGTTCGCGCGGCGCGGCGCCGATGTACTGCTGCTGGGCACGCCGCAAGGCGTGCGGACCATCCGCCGACCTTGAGCGGCGTCGTCCCGACGGCGACTTCTCAGGCCGACGGCGGCACGTAGCCCGAGGCCGCGTCGGCACCGCCTTCAAACAGGAACTTCTCGGCCTGCTCCATCAGGTACTTGCGCGCGCGCGGATCGGCGCCGGAAAGTCGGTTCTCGTTGATCAGCATGGTCTGGTGCTTGAGCCATTGTGCCCAGGCTTCCTTGGAAATCGAAGTCCAGATGCGCTTGCCCAGTTCGCCCGGGTAAGGAGGGAAATCCATGCCTTCAGCCTCGCGGCCGAGCTTGCTACATTGAACCATGCGAGTCATGCCGTTCTCCGCAGATCAGAGTTTCTTGAGGAATATCTTGGACAAGCGCTGGAAGTTGTAGAGCTTCTGGCGCGCTTCCGGCAGTTCGTCGAGCGAGCCCTCGACAAAGCCGTGCTCGATGAACCAGTGCGCGGTGCGCGTGGTCAGCACGAACAGACGCTTGATGCGCATCTGCCGGGCTTTAGCTTCCATGCGCGAGAGAAGCTGTTCGCCGTAGTTGCGCCCGCGGTAGTCGGGCGCGACCACGAAGCAAGCCATCTCGGCCAGGCCCTCGCGCGCAAACGGGTACAGCGCCGCGCAGCCGGCGACGAAGCCGTCGTGGTCGATCACCGAGAACTGGCCGATCTCGGCCTCCAGCTTCTCGCGGCCGCGGCGCACCAGCGTGCCGTCTGCTTCCAGCGGCTCGATCAGGCGCAGCACCCCGCCGACATCGTCGATGCTTGCATCGCGCAGGGTCTCAAGGCCAGCCTCTGTGATCATGGTGCCGATGCCGCCGTAGGAGAACAGTTCCATCAACAACGCGCCGTCGGTGCCGCGTGGAATGAGATGCGTGCGCGCCACGCCGGTCTTGGAGGCACGCACCGTCGCGTCCAGCGCGCGCAGGGTCGCCTCGCTCATGCGCGACAGTTCCGGCGACTGGGCCGCCGCCTTGTAGAGCATCTCGGCCTCGGCGGCCGAGAGTTCGCGCGAAATCTCCTGCGCGCGCGCACGCTTGGTCTTGGCGCCCGGCAGCGGCGGCAGGCCGGCGGCGTCGATCAGGAAGATCAGCTTTTCCGCGTCCAGCGCCGTGGCGACGCTCGCAGCGACATCTTCCATGCTCAGGTTGAAAGCCTCGCCTGTCGGTGAGTAACCGATCGGCGTCAGGAGCACGATGTCGCCGTTCGACAATGCATGCTGGATGGTCTCGGCGTCGACGTCGCGTACCTTGCCGGAGAACTGCAGGTCGATGCCGTCGATGACCCCGACCGGCTGCGCGGTCAAGAGGCTGCCTGAGATCAGGCGCACGCCCTCTGACTGTGCCATCGGTGTGTTGGGCAGGCCGAACGAGAAGAGTTGTTCGAATTCGATGCGCAGCCGCCCCACTGCCTCCTTGACGCAATCCATCGCCTTGGGATGGGTGATGCGCTGGCCGTAGTGGAACTCGGTGGTGAGGCCGCGTGCATTGAGCGCAGCGTCGATCTGCGGCCGCGAGCCGCAAACGATGACCACGCGGATTCCCAGCGACGTGAGCAGGTTGACGTCCTGCGCCAGCGATTCGATGAGCCCGCCTGCGACCACCTCGCCGCCGAACGCGACGACGAAGGTCTTGCCGCGGAACGCGTGAATCCACGGCGCGGCGGAACGAAACCAGGTGACGAAGTCGGCGGCTTGGCGCATGGGTGGAATTGTAACGGCGCGCTGCTGCACCCAAGCGCCTGCGGGCCTTGGCCCAGTAGAATCCGCGCGCCATGTCCAGCCCGCAGCGCGGCGTCGCGCCGCCGGTCGCGATCACCTATCCCGAGGAACTGCCGGTCTCGTCGCGCCGCGACGAGATCAGTGCTGCGATTCGCGACCACCCGATCGTGATCGTCTGCGGTGAGACTGGTTCGGGCAAGACCACGCAGTTGCCCAAGATCTGCCTGCAACTGGGGCGGCGCGCCATCGCGCACACCCAGCCGCGTCGTCTGGCCGCGCGCGCCACCGCGGCGCGCGTCGCCGCAGAACTCAAGGTCGAGCTGGGCGCCTTGGTCGGCTACAAGATCCGGTTCAACGAAAAGGCCGGTCGCGACACGCGCATCAAGCTCATGACCGACGGCATTCTCCTGGCCGAGTCGCTGGGCGATCCTGACCTCAAGGCTTATGACACGCTCATCATCGACGAGGCGCACGAGCGTTCGCTCAACATCGATTTTCTGCTGGGCTACCTGAAGCAACTCCTGCCGCGCCGGCCGGACCTCAAGGTCGTCGTCACCTCGGCCACCATCGACGCCGAACGTTTCGCGCGCCACTTCGCTTCATCCAAGGGGCCTGCCCCGGTGATCGAAGTGTCCGGACGCCTGTTCCCGGTGGAGGTGCGCTATCGACCGGTGCGCCACCCCGACGCCGCGGAGGACGACGAACGCGACCTGGAGGACGCGATCGTCGATGCAGTGGACGAATGCGCGACCCTGGGGCGTGGCGACATCCTGATCTTCCTGCCCGGCGAGCGCGAAATCCGCGACACCGCCGAGTTGCTGGTCGGGCACTTCAGGGGTGCGCGCGGCGCACCGGAAATCCTGCCGCTGTACGCGCGCATGTCATCGACCGACCAGGAGCGCATCTTCCGACCCTCCGGCGCGCTGCGGCGCGTGGTGCTTGCGACCAACGTGGCTGAGACCTCGCTCACCGTGCCGGGCATCCGCTTTGTCATCGACCCCGGGCTGGCGCGCGTCAAGCGCTACAGCTATCGCAACAAGGTCGAGCTGCTGCAGGTCGAAAAGGTGTCGCAGGCCTCGGCCAGTCAGCGCGCCGGCCGCTGCGGGCGCGTCGCCGCCGGGGTGTGCATACGCCTCTACGACGAAGCCGACTTCGCCGCGCGTCCGCGCTTCACCGACCCGGAGGTGCTGCGTTCGTCCTTGGCTTCGGTGATCCTGCGCATGAAGTCGCTCAAGCTGCCGGATATCGAGGCGTTTCCGTTTCTGGAGGCACCGCCCGGCAAGGCGATCGCGGACGGCATCGCCCTGCTCAAGGAACTGGGGGCGCTGGATGACGCCGACCGCCTGACGCGCCTGGGGCGCGAGCTGGCGAGCCTGCCGCTTGATCCGCGCGTTGCGCGCATGATTCTCGGCGCGCGTGACAACCGATGCTTGGCCGAGGTGCTGGTCGTCGCCGCGGCCCTGTCGGTGCAGGACCCACGCGATAGACCTGCCGAACGTGCCCAGGCAGCCGATCAGGCGCATGCGCGCTTTCGCGACGACAAGTCGGAGTTTCTGGGGACCCTGAAGCTATGGCACTTTTTCGACGAGGCCAAGGATGAACTCACCAACCGCAAGCTGGCTGAAGCTTGCCGCAACGCCTTTCTCTCGGTGCGACGCATGCGTGAATGGCGTGACGTGCATGCGCAACTGGCGCAGTTGACCGCGGAGCAAGGCTGGCAAGTCAACACACGGCCGGCGACACCGGAGCAAATACATCAGGCCCTGCTCACGGGGCTGCTCGGCAACATCGGCCTGAAAAGCGAGGGCGAGCCTCACTACCTGGGCGCACGTGGCATCCGTTTCCACATCCACCCGGGCTCGGCGCTGGTGCGCAAGGCCGGCCGCTGGGTGATGGCCGCCGAGCTGGTCGAAACCACCCGCCTGTATGCACGCACCCTGGCGAACATCGATCCGCAGTGGCTCGAGAGCGCCGGCGCGCATCTGCTCAAGCGCTCCTGGCACGATCCGCGCTGGGAAAAGAACGCCGGCCGCGCGGTCGCCTTCGAGCGCGCGACCCTTTACGGGTTGCCGGTCTATACGCAGCGACGCATCGACTATGCCGGCATCGACGCCAAGCACGCGCGCGAACTCTTCATCCGCGGCGCTCTGGTGGCGGGCGAGCTCGACACGCGTGCAGCGTTCTTCACCCACAACCGGCGCCTCGTGCGGGAGATCGAGGAGCTGGAACACAAATCCCGCCGCCCCGATGTGCTCGTGGACGACGAATTGATCTTCGCCTTCTATGACCAGGTGATTCCGGCCGAAGTGGTCGACGCCAAGAGCTTCGATGCCTGGCGCGAGGCGGCCGAGAAGCGAGCGCCGCGCCTCTTGCATCTTAAGCGTGACGACCTCATGCGCCATGAGGCCGCCGGCATCACCACCGACCTCTTTCCGAAGTCAACGCGTCTTTCCGCTGGAGCCGCGGAATTCGCGCTGACTTACCATTTCGAACCTGGTTCACCGCGCGACGGCGTGACCGCGACCGTGCCCCTGGCGAGCCTGAACCAGATCAATGCCGACCGCGCCGACTGGCTGGTGCCGGGAATGCGCAAGGAAAAGGCCCTGGCACTGCTCAAGTCGCTTCCGCAGCGTCTGCGGCGGGGCTGCGTGCCCCTGCCGGAATTCGCGGCAGGCTTTGCCGACGCGCATCGCGCCGAGGCCGTGCCGGCGGGAACGATGGCGCAGGCGCTGGCGCGCATGATCCGCGAGCGCACAGGCAGCGCCGTGCCGCAGGACGCGTTTCGCGCCGACTCCCTGCCCGCGCATCTGGTCATGAACTTCAAGTTGGTCGACGAGCATGGACGTCAGATCGACCTGGGGCGCAATCTTGCTGCATTGCGCGCGCAGCATGCCAGGAGCGCAAGCGTGAGTTTTGCCGGTGCGGCAGGCGCCGCAGCCGCGCATGCTATCGGCGCGCCGGCGCCAGAGGAGGGTGGGCGCACGCTTCATGCAGCGCGTACCCAGTGGGACTTCGGCGACCTCGAGGAGTTGGTCGAGGTCGGAGCCCTGATCGGCTATCCCGCCGTCGTCGATCGCGGCCAGGCGGTCGACGTGGAGCTTTTTGACGAACCGCGCGCCGCGCTGGCCGCGCACGAGCGTGGCCTCTCACGGTTGCTGCGCATTGCGCTGGTCGATCGCATCCGCTTTCTGGAGAAGAACCTCGACGTGCGGCGCATCGGGCTTCTCTACGCGCCTTTCGGAGGCGAACGCGAACTCGCCACCCAGTTGATCGACGCCGGGCTGGCGCGCGCCTGCCTGGCCGCGCCCCTGCCGCGCACCGAATCGGAGTTTTCGGTGAGACTGAAGGAAGGCCGCGAGCGCCTCAACCTGATCACGCAGGAGATCGCTGCCTTGGTTGCGCGCATCCTCGAGGCGCATCACGCCGCGCAGAAGAAGCTGGCAGGCGCGAAGGCGTTCGTGCAGGCACACCAGGACATGCAGGCGCAACTGGAACGCCTCCTGCCAAAGAACTTCATCGTCGCACTTGCCTGGGAGCGCCTGGCACAGGTGCCGCGCTACCTTGAGGCGTTGACCCTGCGCATCGATCGGCTGCGGGCCGACTCCGCGCGCGACACCCGCCTCATGACCGAGATGGCACCTCTCCTGCAGAACCACCAGCGCAGGAGCCTCGAGGTCGCGCGCGCCGGGGCGACCGACGCGAGGCTGGACGAGTTTCGCTGGCTGCTCGAGGAACTGCGGGTCTCGCTGTTTGCGCAGGAACTGCGCACGCCAATGCCGGTCTCGGTCAAGCGCCTGCAAAAGGCATGGGATGCCTATCGCGCTCTCTGAGTGCCACCTTGCATCCAGCGGGGCGTTCAGTCCGGCTTTCGAGCGACGATGCGCGCACCGCCCAGCTTGCCGGCGGTGAAAAGGCCGACGAAAAACGCGTAGGTCGCGTCCCATGCATCGAAGTGTGCCGCGCCGAACTTGGCCACGGTCGTGTCGCGCAGGCCGCGGTACATGGCCAGGCGCTTGACCAGGGTGTCGGTCCAGAATGCCGAGAGGTCCTCGCAAGTCTTCACGCTGAGCCCCGCCGTGGCGAGCAGTTCCAGGTAGCGCGCCGTCCACGCGACCCCGGGGGCGTGCATCTCCGCGACAAGGCGAGACTCCTCCAGCGGCGTGAGCGAGGCGCTTAAGGTCACGTCGGTGAAGGCCAGCGTGCCGCCCGGCCGGAGAACGCGCGCGCACTGGCCGATGACGGCGGCCTTGTCGGGAATGTGCAGCCAGGCTTCCTGGCTGACGACGATGTCGAACGCGGTGTCGGGAAGCGGCATTGCCGTCGCATCGCCGTGCACGAAGTCGACGCGCTGTTCCAGCCCGACGCGCGCGGTCAGGCGCCGCGCCGCCTCGACCCGGCTTTGGGTGAAGTCGAGCCCGGTGACCCGGCATCCGCGCGTGTGCGCGAGCCAGCGTGCGGGTCCGCCCATGCCGCTGCACACGTCAAGCACGTGATGACGGGCGCCAATGCCGGCGCGCTCGGCGAGGATGTCGACGACCTCGGTGCCGCCATAGTGGTCCTGGTCGAAGTCCTTGAGCTTGTCCTGCGTCAGGCTGTCGAGATCGTCGCCGCGCGCGGCAAGCTTGGCGAGGATCTCGTCTTCGTTGATCGGGTGGGTGTCATAGAAGGCAATGACCCCTTGGGTGGCTGAAACGGTCATGTCGGCGCCTTGTCTTACTTGAGTTCGATTTCGACGAACGCGAACTCGAAGTCATTGATGTTGATGACGTTGTGGGCGACACCGGTGAGGCGCGCGTACGATCCGCCGGCTGTCAGTTCGACGTCGCGTACCCCGCCCGGCTCGACCAGCCGCAGCTTGCCGGTCTTGAGCGGCACCACGACATAGTCGTGTGCGTGAACGTGATCACCCGTTTCGGCGCCCGGCGGGAAAGTCCACTTTGTGACGATGACGCGTTCGGTTTCGACTTGTAGGGAGGGTATGGCCTGCATGATGCCCGAGGTTGGAATTGGGGTAAGGCGGAATTCGCTCCGTCAAGTGTAGTGGGTAACGGCTGCGCGAGCCGAATCCGCGGACCTCGGGCAGGGGTGGGGAAATCGCACCGGTCTGACGCAGGTGCCGCGGTCGCCGAGCCGGTGTTGTCAAGCCCGCCGCGAAGAATGTCGCGTTGTTTGCCCGCGGATCGCTTGCCGACTCACATGGTCGAAATACACCGCCCCGATGGTCGCTGCCAACGCCATGCCGCCGATGGCGCCGGTCCAGAACCCCGCCGCGCCCATGTTGGCGCCCAGCGGGTTGTCAAAGGCGAGCAGATAGCCGCCTCCCAGGCCCACGCCCCAAAGCGACAGGGCAAAGGTGAGCATCGGCACCCAGGCCTTCTTGTAACCGCGCACGGCGTTCGAGGCCATTGCGTTGCTGGCGTCGAAGATGTGAAAGCAGGCGACCAGAACGATCAGCGGGGCGGCCACCGCCGCGACCCGGGCGTCGCTGGTGTAGAGACCGGCGATGCCCGTACCACCCAGAGCAATGGCGCTCGCTACCACCAGAGCCGCGCAAAAGCCGATGACCATGCCGGTAAAGCCGGCGGCGCGGGCGCGCACCGGGTCACCGGCGCCGATGGCCTGGCCGACCAGCACCGCCGCCGCGCTGGACAACCCCAGCGGCACCATGTAGGCGAGCGCGCCCAGGTTGGCGGCGATCTGGTGGCCGGCTGACCACTCTTCGCCGAGCCGCGCGATGAAAAGCGCCATGAAGGTATAGGACGTCACGTCGATCAGAAACGAGACGCCAATCGGCACGCCCAGCGCCACCAGGCGTCCGATGGCCCGCCAGTCGGGCGCTTCGAACCGCGCGAAGACGCGATAGCGGAGGAACACCGGGTGCCATTGCATCCACACGTAGGCGGCTGCCAGCATCAGCCAGGACTCGATCACCAGCGCCCACGCGCAGCCGATGCCGCCCATGGCCGGCAGGCCGAAGTGGCCGTACATGAGCACCCAGTTGAGAGGCACCTTGAGGACGAGTCCGGCGATCTGGATCACCATCACCGCGCGCGGCTGCGAGATGGCCGTGGCCCAGGAATTGAAGACGCGGAACAGCATCATCGCCGGCATGGCCCACATGAGGACGCGCAGGTAGGCGCGCACCTCCTCGGCCACTTCCGGCTGCATGCCGGACAACGCGATCAACGGGCCCGGAAACGCCAGCAGCGGTTCGCTCGCGATGATGATCAGGGCGGCCAGCCACAAACCCTGGCGCACGTCGTGGGTGATGGCGTCCGCGCGGCCCGCGCCGTGGTGCTGCGCGATGGTGGGCGACAGCGCAATCAATATGCCCATCAGCGCGACGAAGATGGTCATGTAGATGGCAGACCCCAGGCCCACGACGGCGAGTGCGCGCGCCGAGTAGTGGCCGGCCATCACGGTGTCGATCACGCCGTTGGCCATGGTGGCGATCTGCGCCACCGTGACCGGCCAGGCCAGGCGCAGGATGTCGCGGGCGGCGGCGCGGGTCACGGCTGCACCGCGCCGCGGCTCGCGCTGGATGTGGCTTGCAAGTGCGAGCCGTCTATTTGGCTGCCAGGCGCCGGATGAGACCAGCGACGCTGCTGTCCACCCCGGCGGGAGGCGTGCCGCTGCCGATCGCGCCGATGAGTGGCTTGGCGATGACCTTGCCCAGTTCGACCCCCATCTGGTCGAAGCTGTTGATGTTCCACACGATGCCCTGGGTGAAGACCTTGTGCTCGTAGGCCGCGAGCAGCGCGCCCAGTGTATGCGGGTTCAGGTCCGGCAGCACGATGGTGGTCGATGGCGCGTTGCCGGGATAGTCTCTTTCCGGCGTGCCGGGTGCGCTTTGCCCGTGCGTCAGGGCTGCGGCCTGCGCCAGGGCGGAGGCGTGCAGGATGTCGCGAAACGGTTGGCGCGCCGACTTGCGGTCGACCAAGACGAAATCGATCGGCACCAGGTGCGTGCCCTGGTGCAGCAATTGGTGAAACGAATGCTGGCTGTTGGCGCCGACGTTGCCGAACAGGATCGGCCCGGTGGCGTAGTCGACGACCTGGCCATCGCGGTCCACGCGCTTGCCGTTGGACTCCATCTCGAGTTGCTGCAGGTAGTCCGGCAGCAGGTCCAGACGACGCGCATACGCGAGCACGGCATGGGTCTGCGCGCCAAAGAAGTTGGTGTACCAGACGCCATAGAGCGCCATCAGGAGCGGCGCATTGACTGCCGGCGGCGCATTCACGAAATGCTCGTCCATGGCGCGCGCGCCGGCCAGCAGGTCCGCAAACGCCTCGGGCCCGAGCGCGATCATGAGCGGCAATCCGACTGCCGACCAGACCGAATAGCGGCCGCCGACCGACTCGGCCATCGGCAGTACGTTGGCTTCCGCGATGCCGAAGGCCCGCGCAGCGGTGACGTTGTTGCTCACTGCGACCAGGTGTTGCTCGAGTACGGCGCCAACACCGGCGCGCAGCCAGTCGCGCGCAGCCTCGGCGTTGGTCATGGTCTCGATGGTCGTGAAGGTCTTGGATACCAGCACCACCAGGGTCGATTGCGGCCGGCACGGCGCGAGCGCATCGCCGAGGTCGTCGGGGTCGACGTTGGCGACAAAGTGGACGCGCGGACCATCGCGCAGATCGCGCAGCGCATCCATCAGGAAACGCGGGCCGAAGTCCGACCCGCCGATGCCGATGTGCACGATGTCGGTGATGGCCTCCCCGCTGGCGCCGCGCCAGGCGCCGGAGCGGATGCCGCGCGCAATCTCGCCCATGCGCGTAAGCGTGGCGCGCGCCTCCTCGCGCACCTGTGCGGCCGCGCCAGAGAGGCCGCCGCCGCCGCGCAATGCGACATGCAGAACTGCGCGGTCCTCGGTGTGGTTGATGGCTTTGCCTGCGAACATGCGCGTTCGCCAGGCGGCCAGGTCGCGCGACGCCGCCAGGGCGCAGAGCAGGTTGCGCGTCTCGACGCTGGCGCGATGGCGCGAAAAATCGAAAGTCAGCCCAGCCGCATCGACGCGAAACTCATCGAAGCGCCGTGGGTCTGTGGCGAAGAGGTCGCGCACGTGGACGCTGCGCATGGCATCTCGATGCGCGGTCAGGGCTTTCCAGGCGGGAGAATCTGTCAGGCGACTCATGGGGTTCTCCGATACAGTCGAAAGCGTTCGTTGCGGTCGCCGGGCCGGTTGCCTTCCCAGACCAGGCGGTAGCCGGGTTCACTGCGCGTCGGCTGACCGCGCGTACCCTGCACAAGCAGCCAGGGACAGGCGGCGCCGGGCGCTCCGTACTTGAGCCTGGCGAAATAGGCGAACGAAGCACGCTCGGACAGGCCGAGGTCGCGGCTGTTCACGCAGCCCCGGGTGGATTGCGCGCTCACTGCGCCCTGTGAGACACCCATGGCCGCCTGCATCCCGGCCGCGACGCCGCGATAGCTGCGGCCGTAGTCGACCCAGGGCAGGAACAGGGTCATCAGAAGCAGCCAGACGAGCGTGACGCCGTAGCACCAGTGCACGATGCCGCGCAGCGGCGTGCGCTCGCTGCGCGCAATCGCCACGCACCATGCGAGCGTGGCGGCGATCGCGATCGCCAGCGCCGGCCATTGCAGAGTAGCGACGAATCCGGGCTCCAGGCGCGCGAGGTTGGCGGCGATCCGCGGCGGCGTGCCGGTCTGCATGGCCACATAGCCCAGCCAGACGAGTGCAGCCGCCAGTGTGAAGGCGAGCCGGCCGAACCAGTCGGTCAGCGCGGCGAAGCCGCGGCGCAGGAACTTCAGGCCCGGCGCGATCAGGATCGCCAGCGGCACGACGATGGGCAAGAGGACCGCCTCGCTCGCCTGTGGTGACCAGGCCAGCGAGGCCAGCACGCACAGGGTCGCTGCGACAGGCAGGTGCTGGACTGGCGGCACCGGGTAAACGTCCAGCAACTTGACCGGGCGCCTGTGCAGGACCCACCAGAGCGCGATGGGCCAGGCAGGAAACACGAACCAGGGCAGGGTTTTGGCGTACCACGTCCAGGCGGATGCGCCGGGCCAGCCGAATTGCGCCTCGCCCCAGTTGCGATAAAGATCATGAAACGCGGCATTTGCGGTCGCCGACAATGCCCAGGCGAGGAACAGCAGATGGGCAGCCACGAAGGCGCCGATTTTCCAGACTGCGTCGCGCGCGCCGCCGAAGCCGCCTGACCAGGATTCGCCGCGCCGCAGCGCCAGCCAGGTCACCAGGATGGTCAGGAGCACGACGCGCGTCGGCGTCATGCCGCGCGACAAATAGCAGACGGCGAGGCCGGCGGCCAGGAGCAAGGCGCCCTTGAAACCAAACTCCCGCCCCAAGGCCAATGACCAGAGCACCAGCGCCCAGCCTGCCAAGAATGCCGGCTCGGCGGCAATCTCGTGTGAGCGTGCCAAGAGGCCGAGCGTGGCCAACAGCGCCAGCACCGCGAGGCGTCCGGCCGCCTCGCCGTCCAGGCGCCGTGCCGCGCGATGCACGGCAATGATCGCGATCGAGGTCCACACCGCGGTCGCCAGGCGCGCGGCGTCGTGCGCCTCGAGTACGCCGCTCAAGGCCTTGATGAAAAGTGCTGCCAGCCAGAAGGCCAGCGGGCCTTCCTCCGCGACCAGCTGCCCGGCGACGTTGGGCAGCAGCCAGTCGCCCCACGTGCCGTTGGCCATGTTCCAGGCGATGCCGAAGCCGATTGCGTCGTCGCCCTTCCACGGGTCGTGGCCGACCAGGCCCAAGAGCACGTAGAGCACGACCAGGCCCCAGAACCAGGGCGAGGGCAGCGGTACCGGCAGGCGGCGACGCGACAAGGGGGGAAGTGTGGACATCAGGGAGGGGGTGGACGCGCTGCCACGGGCGAAGCTTACCCGTGACCGCTCATTGCATCAGGCGCGCCCACAGCGATCCGGACAACAAAAAGGGCAGCCGAAGCTGCCCCTGGCGATGCCGGGAAGGCGCGTCTTCAGGCAGCCTTCTTGGTCGCGTATTTCTGGCGGAATTTCTCGACCCGGCCGGCGGTGTCGACGATGCGCTGCTTGCCGGTGTAGAACGGGTGGCAGTTGGAGCACACCTCGATGCCTAGCGGCTTGCCGACGGTCGAACGGGTGGTGAACTTGTTGCCGCAGGACGAACAGGTGACCTCGACGTCCTTGTAATCGGGATGAATGCCTTGTTTCATGACAGTTCCTTGAGTGTCGCGGACTCCTGCGGCCGACGGTGTCTCGGCAAGGGCTAAGGTTTCGCAACGGGTTGAAAAGCCTTCCATTATAACGGCTAAGCCCCGCCCCAGGCAAACCCCGCTGCCGGGCGCGGCAGGCGTTAGACTGGCCCGGGTCATCACAGCAGGAGAGCTTTCCCCATGGACCTCGAAGCCTTCACCGCCGCACTCAAGCGCGATGGCTACCACGATATCTCTGAACGCAGCCAACCGCCGCATCAGACCAATGCGGCGCACTCGCACCCCTTCGACGTGCACGCGATCATGCTCCAGGGTGAGCTGCGCCTGACTTTTGATGGCCGAACCCAGGTATGCCGTGCCGGTGACACCTTCACCATGGCAGCCGGCTGCGTGCACGAAGAAGCCTTCGGCAGCGAAGGCGCGCAATACCTGGTGGGCAGGCGTCCGTCCGCGACGACCTAGCCAGGACCGCGCGGCGCCCGCTGCCGCCCTGGCGGCCCTTTGGATTGTGGCGCGCGCTCAGCCTTTTTTCATCGAGTCGAAGAACTCGGCGTTGTTCTTGGTGGCGCGCATCTTGTCCATCATGAATTCCATGGCTTCTATTTCGTCCATGTTGTATAGGAACTTGCGCAGGATCCATACCTTCTGCAGGATCGCCGGCTCGAGCAGCAGTTCTTCTCGCCGCGTGCCGGACTTGTTGATCATGATCGAGGGGTAGACACGCTTCTCGGCCATGCGGCGATCCAGGTGGATCTCCATGTTGCCGGTGCCCTTGAATTCCTCGTAGATCACGTCGTCCATGCGGCTGCCGGTGTCGATCAGCGCGGTGGCGATGATGGTGAGGGACCCGCCTTCCTCGACGTTGCGCGCCGCACCGAAAAAGCGCTTGGGCTTTTGCAGCGCATTGGCGTCGACACCGCCGGTCAGCACCTTGCCCGAGGAAGGCTGGACCGTGTTGTAGGCGCGCGCCAGGCGCGTGATCGAGTCAAGCAGGATGACCACATCCTTCTTGTGCTCGACCAAGCGCTTGGCCTTCTCGATGACCATGTCTGCCACCTGCACGTGGCGCACCGCCGGTTCGTCGAAGGTCGAGGCCACGACTTCGCCGCGCACGGTGCGCTGCATGTCGGTGACCTCCTCGGGACGCTCGTCGATCAACAGCACGATCAGGATCACGTCGGGGTGATTGGAGGTAATCGCGTGCGCGATGTGCTGCAGCATCACGGTCTTGCCCGACTTGGGGCTGGCGACAAGCAGCCCGCGCTGCCCTCGACCAATCGGGGCGACGATGTCGATGATGCGCCCGGTGATGTTCTCCTCGGCCTTGATGTCGCGCTCCAGGCGCATGACCTTGTCCGGAAACAACGGGGTCAGGTTCTCGAAGAGGATCTTGTTCTTGCTGTTCTCGGGTGGCTCGCCGTTGACGCGATCGACCTTCACCAGCGCGAAATAACGCTCGCCATCCTTGGGTACGCGGATCTCGCCTTCGACCGTGTCGCCGGTGTGCAGGTTGAAGCGGCGGATCTGCGACGGGCTGATGTAGATGTCGTCGGTGCCGGCCAGGTAGGAGGTGTCGGGGGAGCGCAGGAAGCCGAAGCCGTCGGGCAGGCATTCCATGGTCCCGTCGCCGAAGATCGGTTCGCCGCGCTTGGCCTTGGCCTTGAGGATCGCAAAGATCAGCTCATGCTTGCGCATGCGGCTGGCGTTGTCGATTTCCAGGCCGACGGCCATTTCGACCAGCTGGGTAACGTGGAAATTCTTGAGTTCTGAAAAATGCATGGGAAGGTGTTCCGACAACGGCCGGACGGGGAACGGCTCTTGACGGCCGCAGGGATGGTGAAACGCGGGAAAACGCGGGAAAAAACGCGAAAAGCGGTGGAGATGCTGCTGAAATCGACCGGGCGGGAAACCGCTCCGGGACGCTCGCGCGGCCTTTCTCAAGGCGCGGACGGCGTATGAGGGAAGGAGGTTAGGCGTTCTCGGGCCGTGGTGTCAAACCCGCCGGCCCACAATCCCGGGAATTGTTGCCATAAAGCAACAAAATGGCGGCGAGACTGGCCGCCAGCAGAACGTCCAAGCAGTCAAACGTGTCCGGCGATTCGGCGGTCGCAGTATCACCGGGCACCCCTACGACGTGGCCGGCGAGGCGAGTTGCGCCGACTAGATGTGGCTGTCGATGAACGCAGTCAACTGCGACTTGGACATCGCGCCGACCTTGGTGGCCACCACCTGCCCGCCCTTGAAAAGCATGAGGGTCGGGATGCCGCGGATGTTGTGCTTTGCCGGCACTTCCTGGTTGGCATCGACGTCCATCTTGGCGATCTTGAGCTTGTCGCCATAGCTCTTGGCCAACTCTTCAAGCACCGGAGCGACCATCTTGCAAGGTCCGCACCACTCGGCCCAGTAGTCGACCAGCACGGGGGCATCGGACTTGAGGACGTCGGTTTCGAAGCTGGCGTCGGTGACGTGGGCGATGTTGGCGCTCATGAAGTTTCCTGTCGTAATGGCCCTGATGAGAACGGGGAGAATTTCAAGGTTTGGGAGCGAGGACCCGGGCAGCAAGTGTAGCAAACCCGACTCGCAACCCTTCCCGACTCTGCTCTCGCTAATATCGGCAGGTGGGAGCGATTTCGAATGATTCAAGTGCGCATGACTGGCCGGCTCCGGTCGTGCGGGTACCTGTCGATGGCCATTGGCCCGAGAGGCTTGCGGCTGCGATCCTGGATCGCACCCCGGCCGATGCCTTGGCCAGCCATGTGGTGCTCGTCCCTGCCGCAAGCGCCGCACCGGGGCTGCGCGCCGCCTTTGGGCGTGAGTGCGCGCGTCGCGGCCAGATCGCATTGTTCACGCCGCGCATCGTCACCCTCGAGACCTGGGCTGCATCGGTTCCCCTTCCGCGTGCGGTACAAAGGCCGCGCGAACGTCTGGCGCGCTTGTACGATGTCCTGAAGGCGCGCGAGGGCCTGCGCGGCGAAGGACTCTGGCAGGTCGCACGGGCCCTGCTGGCCGCGTGTGACACCCTGATGCAGGGCGTCGAGCCCAGTGAGGCGAGTGTTGCTTCGCTTACCCGGGCAGTCCGGGATGCCTACCGGGGCCGCGCCGGCGAGGCCGCCTCTTTCGAGGTGCGCCTGGTTGTCGAACTCTGGCGCGCCATGACCAGCGGTGCGCCCGAAGCGCCGCTGGACCCGGGTTTTGCCGAACGATTGCGCGTCACTCGCTTGGCCGAGGAAGCGAGCGCGCCGCTGTGGGTGCTCGAGCACCGGCCGCGCGCCGTACTGCCTTCCCCTTTGGCGGGTTTCATCGAGCGCTACGCGCGCCGTGCCCCGGTCACCGTGCTCGCCCCCGACTGGGGCGCGGCGCGATTGGCTCTGGCGCATGCGGCGTGGAGGACGGGCGAAGAAAAACGCGGAAGCGGCCAGGCCGACGGAGCGGCCCGCGCCCCGTTGGCCGAGCGTGCGCGCGGCATCGCGGTGACCGGCATGCCGCAACTCATCCATGCCGACAGCCTGGAAGCCGAAGCCGATGCCGTCGCCGCGGTGGTGCGCGACTGGGTAGTTGCCGGGAAGCGCGAGGTCGCCCTGGTCGCACTCGACCGCCTGGCAGCGCGGCGCGCCCGGGCGCTGCTCGAGCGGGACGGCATCCTGGTGGCGGACGAAGCGGGATGGCGGCTGTCGACGACCAGCGCCGCGACCGCGCTGATGCGCTGGCTGGACTGTGCGTCCGCTGATTTTCCGCAGGCCGACCTGATCGATTTGCTGCGCTCGCCGTTTGTGTTCGCCGATGTGGCACAGGAACGGCGCAAGTCGGTCGCTGCGGCTGTCGATGTGCTGGTGCGCACCCACAACCTGACCGGCGGTCTCGCGTCGATGCGGCGCGCCCTGGCGCTGAGTGAACTCGACGCTGCCCTCAAGGCCGCGGTTTCCGCGGCCTTTGACGCACTGGAGCGCGCTGCCGCGCAGCTTGATGCCGGGCGTGGCAGCGCGCGCGATCTGGCTGCCTGGTCCGACCGCCTGGCCGCGTCACTCGATTCCATCGGACTGGCCGGGGGGCTTGGGCAGGATGCTGCCGGCGTCGAAGTCGCAGCGTTGCTGGCGACCCTGTCCGAGGACGCGCGCGCAGCGCCTGGACGTCTTGGATTCGCCGAATGGCGCGACTGGGTGACCAGCGCCCTGGAAGAGGCGACGTTCCGCGATGCACTGGTGACGAGCAGCGTCATCATGACGGACCTTCGGTCGCTCGCCATGCGCCGCTTCGACGGCGTGGTGCTGATCGGTGCCGATGCGGCGCGGCTGCCGGGGCCGCCGGACGCGCCATTGTTCCTGGGCGCGGGTCTGGCGGCCGCGCTGGGCCTGCCTGACGCTGCAACGCGCGCCGCTGCCTTGCGCGCCGACCTGCTGCACCTGCTGGCAGTCAACGACGCCGTTGCGGTCACCTGGCGCGATGGCGAGCGCGGCGAGGCCAACCCGGTCGCGCCGCCATGGGCCCTGCTCGACGCTGCGCACCGGGTCGCCTGTGGCGCCGGGCTCATGCGTCGCCATGCGCTGCCGGCGGCCCGCATCGCCCCCGTCGGCACGCCCCGCGCGGCCCCGCGGGCGCCGCAGCTCTTGCCCGCCATGCTGTCGGTCAGTGCGTTGCAGTCCCTCGTCGA
This sequence comes from Burkholderiales bacterium, assembly GCA_016790635.1. GTDB lineage: Bacteria > Pseudomonadota > Gammaproteobacteria > Burkholderiales > JAEUOS01 > JAEUOS01. Next base: position 39,691 of record JAEUOR010000019.1, on the reverse strand, counting down.
CTGCCCCTACCGCTTTTTCGCGCGGCATCTGCTGGCGCTGGACCAACCCGAGTCCGTGCGCGAGGAACTCGAGAAGCGTGATTACGGGCAATGGGTGCACGAGACGCTGAACCGGTTTCACGCGCGCCATGCCCTCTTGAGCGGCAAGGATCGCGCGTCGCTCGAGGCTGAACTGCGCGCCATTGCCGACGACGTCTTTGCCGAAGCGATCGCGTTCAATCACCTGTCGCTGGGCTGGAAGCTGCGCTTCGCCGCGCGAATTCCCGCCTATCTCGCCTGGCAACTCGACCGGGAGGCCGATGGTTGGCGCTACCGCGACGGGGAACTGCGCTGCGAGCGCGAACTCCCGCTTGCCGACGGCGGCCGCATCGCCGTCAAGGGTCGCCTCGACCGTGTCGATGTCAAGGCGAGCGCCGCGGACGGTTCGGAAGAGGTCGCGGTCCTTGACTACAAGACGCGAGGGCGCAGCGCGCTCAGAGCGGCCTTGAAAGTCCCCGGCGAGGACGTGCAGCTGCCGCTCTACGCCTGGCTCTACGGGCAGGCGGACAAGGCGATGTACATCGGGCTCGACGACGACGTCGTCAATCCGGTGCCCGAGGATGGGCGGCCGGCGGCCGATGCCGCCACCGAGGCTGCGCGTTTCGCCGCCGCTCTGGGTGCGGTGGCCGGCGGCGCACGCCTGGCGGCACATGGCGCCACGCACGTCTGCGAGACCTGCGAGATGCGCGGCCTGTGCAGGCGCGACTATGCAGGCGGGGCGACATGAAGGAATACGCAGTTCCCGACTGGCACGACGCACTCGACCCGGCGCGGTCGGCCGTCGTCGAAGCCTGCGCCGGCAGCGGCAAGACCTGGCTCATCGCTTCGCGCATGGTGCGCGCGCTCCTGGCCGGCACCGCGCCCGGCGAAATCCTCGCCATCACCTTCACGCGCAAGGCCGCCGGCGAAATGCGCGAACGCGTCAGCCTATGGCTGGCGCAACTGGCCCTGGAGATGAGCGACGATGAGGCGCTTGCTTTCCTGGTCGAGCGTGGTCTCGACTCCTCGGCAGCGCGCGCAGCGCTGCCGCGCGCGCGGGGCTTGCACGAGGCCTGGGTGAGTGCGCAGCCGCCCGCCATCATCGATACCTTTCACGGCTGGTTCGCCCATCTGGTCGGCTTGCAGCCCCTCAAGGCAGCCTGGGACGGTGATGCTCCCTTCGGCCAGGTGCTCGACGACAACGCCGGTCGCGCCGTGCGTGCCGCCTGGCAGCGCCTGGCCGCGCGCTGCGCGCGCGAGCCGGCCAGCCCCGTCGCGCTGGCTTTCGAGCAGTTATTGGGCGAACTGGGGCTGTCCAGCACGCGCGACCTTCTGTTTCGCTTCGCGGCGCAGCGTGCCGAGTGGTGGGCCTACGCGGCGGGACAGGCGGACCCGGCGCGTTACGCGAGTGCGGAACTCGGGCGAACACTCGCAGTCGACCCGGAGCGTGATTCGACCTCCGAATGGCTCACGGACTGGCGCGAGCGTCTGGGGCGTTACGCGCAAGTTCTCGCGCGCAAGGGCAAGGCGCTCACCAAGACCGACAAACAATATTTGGCTGCGCTCGAACAGGGCCTGGCCGATGGGGTGTCCGCCTTCAAGGAGGTCACAGGCATCTTTGTGACCAAGGAGGGTGGCCGACGCCTGCTCAAGGATTCGAGGACCCTGCGTGATGCGCTGGGTGACGAAACCGACGCTCTGCTTTCCGAACACGCGGCGATCGCCGATTCGATCCTCGCATTGCAGGCGCAACTGGCCAACCAGCGCCTGCTGGCACTCGGCGCTGCTACCTATCGCTGCGGCGACGCGTTGATCGGCGAATTGCAGGCCCTCAAGGCGGCGCGCGGGACGATGGACCATACCGATGTCGAGACCCGCGCGGCGCGGCTTCTGGCTGATGACGCGACGGCGGCCTATTTGCACGCGCGCCTGGACGCACGCTATCGACAGGTGTTGCTCGACGAATTCCAGGACACGAACCCGCAGCAGTGGCGCGCGCTGTCGGGCTGGCTGCAAGCCTATGGCGATTCGGCCGACGCGCCGGCGGTCTTCATGGTCGGCGATCCGCGGCAGGCGATCTATCGCTTCAGGCGCGCCGACCCGCGGGTCTTCGCAGCCGCGGCCCGGGAGCTGTGCCAAGCGCGCGGCGCCCTCAAGGTCGAACGCGATCATACCCAGCGCAACGCGGGTCCGATCGTCGAAGTCATCAATGCCGTGTTTGCCGCAGCAGGGGAGGGGAACCATTTCCGGCCGCAGACCACGGCCCGCGCGTCCGTGCCGGGAATGGTCGAGTGCCTGCCGCTGATTTCGTCCGCCAGGCCGGAAGTCGACGCTAAGGCAGGGCCGCGCGACCCGCTGGCTGTACCGGCGCCCGAGGACGGCGATGGACGCAGCCTCGAAGAAGGGCGGGCGATCGCCGCGCGCCTGCGGCAACTGATCGGCAGTGTGCAGGTGATCGACGAAGCCGGCAGGCCGCGACCGGCCGGCTTTGGCGACGTGATGATCCTCGTGCGCAGCCGCACACCCATGGCGGCTTACGAGCAAGCGCTGCGCGAGGCAGGCATCCCCTTTCTCACCGCGCGCCTGGGCGGGTTGCTAGACGCCATCGAGGTGAAGGACATGGAGGCGCTGATGCGCTTCCTGGTCCGGAGCGGGGACGATCTCGCGCTCGCGCATGTGCTCAGGAGCCCGCTGTTCGGCTTAGGCGACGACGCTCTCGTCGCACTGGCCGAATGTCGAGAATCCACCTGGTGGCAGCGCCTGTGTGCCTTCGATGCCAGGCCGGATTCGCCGCTGTTCCTCGCACGGCACCTGCTTTCCGGCTGGCTTGCACTGGCCGACCGCCTGCCCGTGCACGACCTGCTCGACCGCATCTATCACGAAGGCGACGTGCTTGACCGCTATCGCGCCGCGGCCCCGCCGCACCTCGGGACGCGCGCGACCGCCAACCTGCACGCCTTGATCGAGCTCGCGCTCGACCTCGACGCGGGGCGCTACCCGAGCCTCACGCGCTTCATCGGCGAGATCGCGCGCTGGCGTCGCGAGGATGCGACCGACGCGCCGGACGAAGGCGTCGCCGCGGCCGACGGCGCGGTGCGCATCATGACCATCCACGGCGCCAAAGGCCTGGAAGCCCCCATCGTCTGGCTGGCCGATGCTCATCGGGTGTCTGTGCGCGCAAGCACTTATCGCATGCTGATCGACTGGCCGCCCGCAGACCGCAGACCCAGGCACTTCTCGCCGGTCTTCAACGCGGAACTCACCGGCAGCGGCCGCGAGTCGATTTTCGAAGAAGAGGCACGTGAGGACGCGGTCGAGAACCTGAATCTTCTCTACGTCGCCATGACGCGCGCGCGCCAGGTCCTGTTGGTGAGCGGCATAGAGCCCGGCCGCGGCGACAACGATGTGAGCTGGTACCGGCGTATCGAGGCTGCGCTGGCAGCTATGGGCGCCGGCCCGTTCGGGGCCTTGCCTGCGGCCTGGTCGCCCGAGGCATCCGCCGTCCCGGCGGCCGCGCCGCGCGTCGATGCGCCGCTCACGCGCATTTCCATTGGCGAACGCCTTGCCCCGGAGTCCGAGGAAATCCGGCGCGGCAAGCTGCGCCATTGGGTGCTGCAGCGGGTCTCGGAGGGCAGCGCACTTGAAGAACCTCCAATGCTGGGGCGGCGTTTCGGCCTGCCTCCTGGGGCTGCCCGGGAGGCCCTTGCCAAGGCGCACACCACCCTGGCTGCGCCCGCGCTCAGGCGCTTTTTCAGCACAGAGGCAAACGCCGTGGCGCGCAACGAGGCAGAAGTCGTCGGCGCTGACGGGCGCACACGGCGCGTCGACCGTATCGTCGCCTTTGCCGACGAGGTGTGGGTGCTCGACTACAAGTCGCGCCTGGGGCCGGACGTGTTGCCCGGCTACGAAGCCCAGGTGCGCGACTATGTCGCGCTGGTGTCGGCCGTGGTTGCGCCGCGCCGGGTGCGCGGGGCCTTGATCGACCTCACGGTTGACGCACTGTTCGAAGTTGAATAGCCGCGCGCCCATGCATCCGGGGAACACGCGTCCAGCGCGGTCGGCGCGATCTCCGCTTCACCGCTAGGATTGCGCCCGCCATGTCATGGATCCTCGACGCGTTCGCCGACGCGGCCGCGCTCGCGGTCGCGGCCGATGCGCGCCTGATCGCGATCATCGGTCTTTCGCTCAAGGTGAGCCTGGCCGCGGTGACGCTGGCGGCGGTCGTCGGGGGTTTGGTCGGCGCCGCGGTGGCAGTCGGCCGCTTTCCCGGCCGGCGAGCGCTGATCGTGCTGCTCAATGCCGCGATGGGCCTGCCGCCCGTGGTCGTGGGCCTCATGGTCTATTTGCTGCTTTCGCGCGCCGGGCCGCTGGGAGGCTTCGGGCTCCTGTTCACGCCAGGGGCCATGGTGATCGCGCAGTTCGTCCTCATCACCCCGATCGTCGCGGCCCTGGCGCGCCAGGTCATCGAGGATGCCTGGCGCGAGTACGAGGAGCAACTGCGCTCGCTCGGCGTATCGACGCCCCGCGCGGCGCTGACCCTGCTGTGGGACACGCGTTATTCGCTCGTGACCGTGGTCTTGGCCGGACTCGGGCGCGCCATGGCCGAGGTCGGCGCGGTCATGATCGTGGGCGGCAACATCGACGGCGTCACGCGCGTCATGACCACGGCCATCGCCCTTGAGACTTCCAAGGGCGACTTGCCGCTGGCGCTGGCCCTGGGCGTCATCCTGCTTGCGATCGTGCTGGCGTTGAACGCGCTGGCCTATGGCGTGCGCGAATGGTCGGTGCGGCGCCATGGCTGAAGCTGGCAGCATGGTGCGACTCGAGGCGATCACGGTCGCTGGGCGCGGGCACCGCGCGCTCGACGGCGTCAACCTGGCCCTGCCGCGCGCACGCATCGCGGTGCTCGGCGCGAACGGCGCCGGCAAGAGCGTTCTCCTGCGTGTGCTGCATGGTCTGCTGACGCCGACCGCGGGGCGTGTCGAATGGGCGCCGGTCGCCGGGCGCGCGCCGCGCATCGCCATGGTGTTCCAGCGCCCGGTGTTGCTCCGGCGCTCGGCGCTGGACAACGTCGCTTACGGACTTGCGGTGAGCCCGGCGCACCGGGCCATTTCGGCAGAAGAACGGCGCGAGCGTTCGCTCGCGGCCCTGGCGCGCGTCGGCCTGTCCGCGCTCGCCGAGCGGCCCGGGCGCGTGCTGTCCGGTGGCGAACAACAGCGCGTCGCCTTGGCCCGCGCCTGGGCGCTCGAACCTGACGTCCTCTTGCTCGATGAACCGACGGCAAGCCTTGATCCGAGCGCAGTGCGTACGGTCGAGGCCATCATTCATGGGATCGCCGCGGCGGGCGTGGCCGTCGTGCTCGTCACCCACCATCGCGGCATCGCCAAGCGCTTTGCCGAGCGCATCGTCTTTCTGCATGATGGCCGCGTTGCCGAGGAGGCGAGCACGGCTGATTTCTTCGCCAATCCCGTCTCGGCCCCGGCACGCGCGTATCTCGAAGGCGAGCTCGCATGAGAGGGTACTTCCGCGGGCTTGCCGTGGCGGCGTGGTTTGCCGCGCTCGTCTGCGCAAGCGCGGGGACCATGGCCCGCGAGCGCTTCATCGTGCTCGCATCGACCACCTCGACGGAGCAGTCGGGCCTCTTCGGCCACCTGCTGCCCGCGTTCGAGAAAAAGACCGGCATCAAGGTGCGCGTGGTCGCGGTCGGCACCGGCCAGGCGCTCGATCAGGGACGCCGCGGCGATGCCGATGTGGTCCTGGTCCACGACCAGGCTGCCGAGGAGAAGTTCGTCGCCGACGGCTTCGGCGTCAAGCGCTTCGCGGTCATGTACAACGATTTCGTTCTGATCGGGCCCAAGGCCGACCCGGCGAAGAGCGCCGGGCGCGACATCCTGGAAGGATTGAAACGTGTCGAGGCGGCCAAGGCGCCCTTCGTGTCGCGCGGCGACAAGAGCGGCACCCACGCGGCGGAAGTGCGCTACTGGCGCTTGGCCGGCATCGACATCGACAAGGCCAAGGGGCCGTGGTACCGCGAGACCGGCTCCGGCATGGGGCCGGCGCTCAACACCGCCGCTTCGATGAACGCCTATCTCCTGGCCGACCGCGGCACGTGGTTGTCGTTCAAGAATCGCGCCGACCTTGCGATCCTGGTGGAAGGCGACACGCGGCTCTTCAACCAATACGGGGTGATGCTGGTCAACCCGGCGCGGCACGCGCACGTCAAGCGCGAACTCGGGCAGGCCTTTATCGACTGGCTGATTTCCGCCGAAGGGCAGGCCACCATCGCCGGGTACCAGGTCGGCGGCGAGCGGCTGTTCTTCCCGAACTACAGACCGTGACCAGCGGGCACGAAATGGCAAGCAACGCGCCGGCCACCCACTTCACGCAGCAAGGGAACCTCGTTCGCGCAGCGCGCCTGCGCCAGCGGGCAGCGCGGGTGAAAGCGGCAGCCGGATGGCGGTGCGTAGGCCGACGGCGGCTCGCCCTCGGACGCGGCCGCCCCATCCTCCATGGCGGCTGAAGCGAACAGCAAACGCGTGTAGGGATGCAACGGTGCGGCGCTGACGGCCTGCGCGTCGCCTTCCTCGACGATGCGTCCCAGGTACATGACCGCGATGCGGTCGGCCAGCGACGCCACCGCCAGCAGGTCGTGGGCGATGAAGAGATAGGCCGTGCCGCGCGCGGCCTTGAGTTCGGCCAGGAGGTTCAGGATCTGCGCGCGCACCGAGACGTCGAGCGAGGAGATCGGTTCATCCAGGATCACCAGGTCCGGCCGGGCGACGATGGCGCGCGCGATGGCGACGCGCTGGCGCTGGCCACCGGACAGTTCGTGCGGGTAGCGCCGCGCCATGTCGGTGGCAAGGCCTACCGCGGTCAGTGCTTCCGCGACGGCGGCGTCGAGCCGCGCCGCGGCGCGCACGCCCTGCGCGCGCAGCGGCTCGGCGATGATTTCCTGCAGCCGCATGCGCGGGCTCAAGGAGGAGGTCGGGTCCTGGAAAACCGCCTGCACGCGACGCCGGAACTCGGCACGTGCCGCGGCATCGAAGCCCCCAACATCGCGACCAGCGAAAGCGATCCGCCCGGAAGTCGGCGCATCCAGCAGCAGTGCCAGGCGCGCGAGGGTGGACTTGCCGCAGCCAGACTCGCCGACCAGACCCACGCTTTCGCCGGGCGCGATGCGCAGGCCTACGCCGTCCAGCGCGCGGGCGACGCGCCGTCGGCCCGGCATCATTGACGGGTCGGCGAAATGCCGGACCACGTCGGTGAATTCGAGGAGTGCCGCGCTCATGTCGCGGCGGCCAGCGGGTAGTGGCAGGCGGATGATCCGGCCATCGAAGATCGCGACTCGGGTTCTTCCTCACGGCAGCGCGCGCTGGCGTGGCCGCAACGCGGATGAAACGCGCAGCCCGGCGGCAGCGCCGCGAGACTCGGCGCGGTGCCCGGGATCACGGTCAAGCTGCCGGCGCGGCGGCCCGGCGCGGGCAGGGCGCCGGTCAAGGCTGCCGTGTAGGGGTGGCGCGGCGCAGCCAGCACCTGCGCGGCCGGGCCGGTTTCGACCAGGCGACCGGCGTACATGACGGCGATGCGGTCGCACACCCGGCGTACCACCGCCAGGTCGTGCGAGATCAGGATCAATGCGAAGCCGCGCGCGCGCTGCTCGGCCTTGAGCATGTCCAGGTATTGCAACTGCACGGTGGGGTCCAGCGCAGTGGTCGGTTCATCGGCGATGATGAGATCGGGCGACCCGGCCAGGGCGATGGCGCCGGCGACGCGCTGGCGCATGCCGCCGGAGAGCTGGTGCGGGTGATCGTCAATGCGCCGGTGCGGGTCGGCGATGCGCACCGCCGTAAGCAATTGCGCCGCCCGTTCGAGCGCCGCCGACCAGGCAAGGCCGAGGTGCGTGCGCGGCACTTCGGCAATCTGCCGGCCCGCGGTGAAGAGCGGGTTCAATGACGCCAGCGGGTCTTGCAGGATCATGGCGATGCGCGCGCCGCGCAGTTTGCGCATGTCGGCCTCGGGCAGCGCGCCCAAGTCGATGCCGTCGAAGACGATCGTGCCCTCGGTCCGTCGTGCCGCCGCGCCCGGCAGTCGCAAGAGCGCCGCGCCCAGGGTACTCTTGCCCGAACCGGACTCGCCGACCAGCCCCAGTGTCTCGCCGCGACCGAGCGTGAACGAGGCCGAGCGCACGGCGCGTATCGGCCCGCTGCGCCCGGCATAGGCGAGCGTGAGGTCACGTACTTCAATAAGCGGCGCGCTCATGCGTTGACCGTCAGGCGCGGGTCGAGGCGGTCGCGCAGCCAGTCGCCGGCCAGGCTGGCCGCCAGCACCACCAGCATGATCGCCAGGCCCGGAAACACCGTGAGCCACCAGTAGCCGGTCATGAGGCCTTTCTTGCCGTCGGCCAGCATCAGGCCCCAGGCTGGCTGCGGCGGCGGGACGCCGACCCCCAGGAAGGACAGCGAGGCTTCGGTGACAATGACCACACCCAGCATCAGGGTCGCCAGCACCACGGTGGTGTTCATGATGTTGGGCAGGATGTGGCGCCAGAGTATGCGCAGCGGTGTCACGCCGGCTACGCGCGCCAAAAGCACGAAGTCGCGCGTGCCCAGGGACAGCACCTCGCCGCGCACCACGCGGGCATAGCGGGTCCAGTACACCACCGAGAGGATCAGCACGATGTTGCCGGCCGAGGGGGTGGTCAGCGCCGCCAGGAAGATCGCGAACACCAGCGAAGGCAGCGCCAGCCACGCGTCGATGATGCGCGAGATCACCTGATCGACCCAGCCGCGAAAGTAACCGGCCAGCATGCCCAGGAGCGTGCCGAAGACACCGGCGACCAAGACCGCGGCGACGCCGACGGCCAGCGAGATGCGCGCTCCGAATATCAGTCGCGAGAGCACGTCGCGGCCCTGGTGGTCGGTGCCAAGAAGATGGCGCGTCGTGCCGCCCTCGACCCAGGCGGGCGGCTTGAAGCGCATGGCCAGGCGCCCGATCTCCGGGTCGTGCGGCGCGAGCCAGGGCGCAGCTAATGCCACCCCGGCGAAGAGCGCGAGGATGGCAAGCGCCAGCCAGGGCAGGCGTTGCCGCGTCGCGGCGCCCGTGGCCACGCTGGATGCGCCGCTTGCCTCAGCCATGGCGGATGCGCGGGTCGATCCACGCGTACAGGAGATCGACCAGGAGGTTGACGACGATGATCATCGCGCCGGCCAATAGCACGGTGGTCTGCACCACCGGAAAATCGCGCAGGCTCACGCCTTCGTAGAGCAGCCGGCCGATGCCCGGCCAGGCGAACACCGTCTCGACCACCACCGCGGCGTTGACCATGGTCACCAGGCTGATGCCGGCCAGGGTCAGCACCGGGATCAGCGCGTTCTTGAGCGCATGCACTAGGATCACGCGGGTCTCGGGCAGGCCCTTGATGCGCGCCAGCTTCACGTAGTCGCTGCCCAGCACCTCCAGCATTGACGAGCGCGTCAGGCGCATGTGCGCGGCGGCGAAATACCAGCCCAGGGTCAAGGCCGGCAGGACGAGGTGCAGCCAGGTGCCGTCGCCGGAGGAAGGCAGCCATTCCAGGCCTACCGAGAAGGCCAGGATAAGGAGCATGCCCAGCCAGAAGGCCGGGATCGCCAGGCCGCCCAGGGCAAGGATGCGCACAACATGGTCCCACCAGCGATGCGGATGGAGGGCCGCCAGCACGCCGCAGCCCACGCCCAGGAGCATGGACCAGGCGAACGCGACACCGGCCAAGAGCAGGGAATTGGGCAGGCGTTGAAGGTACAGGTCCAGCACCGGGGTGCGGTAGTAGAGGGACACGCCGAAGTCGCCACGCAGGGCGCTGGACAGGAAGGCGGCGAACTGCAAAGGCAGTGGCTGGTCCAGCCCGAAGCGCGCGCGCACCGCGGCCAGGTCGGCGGCGCTGGCGCCGGGTTCGGTGAGCAAGAGTGCCGGGTCGCCGGAGGCGCGCGTCAAGACGAAGATCGTGAGCGCGAGCAGGAGCAGCGAAACCCCGGCATAGCCCAAGCGTGTGAGAAGAAAGCGTGACATTGCGGTGCTAAGATCGATCGACCGAAGACAATTTCTTTTGGGAGACGCAGCGATGATCGCATGGATCAAGCGCGCCGCGAGGGCGGCGCGGCAAGGAGCACTGGTTGCGGTGCTCGGAGCTTCGGCAGTCTTGTCGTTCCAGCCGGGCACGGCCAGTGCCAATCCGGAAGGCACGCTCACCTGGGGCGTGCATGTCTCGCTGGCGCCGACCTTCTTCGACCCCGCGGAAGCCACCGGCACCGCGCTGCCGCTGATGGTGTACTACGCCCTGCACGACGCGCTGGTGCGCCCGATCACCGGCAACGCCATGGGCAATAGCCTGGCCGAGTCGTGGAGCGCCGGCCGCGACGGGCTTACCTACGAATTCGTGTTGCGCAAGAACGCGCGCTTTCACAATGGCGACCCGGTCACCGCGGACGACGTCAAGTTTTCCTTCGAGCGCTACAAGGGCGCCTCGGCGACGCTGCTCAAGTCCAAGGTGGCGGCAGTCGAGGTGGTCGACCAGCAGCGCGTCCGATTCCGTTTGAAGGAGGTGTGGCCGGACTTCATGACTTTCTACGGCACGCCGGCCACCGGTGCGGGCTGGATCGTGCCCAGGAAGTACATCGAAAAGGTCGGCGACGAAGGTTTCAAGCGCGCCCCGGTCGGCGCCGGGCCGTACAAGTTCGTCTCCTTCAAGCCCGGCGTCGAGTTGGTGCTCGAAGCCTTCGACGGCTATTGGCGCAAGAGCCCCAATGTCAAGACGCTGGTCCTGCGCGTGATCCCGGACGATGCCACCCGCCTGGCGGCCTTGAAGCGCGGCGAGATCGACATCGCCTACGGCATCGTCGGCCCCTTGGCCGAGGAGGTACGCAAGACCACGGGATTGAAGCTCAAGTCGGCGGCGATCCCCGTGACCCTGTGGTTGCAATTCACCGAGCAGTCCGAGCCCAAGTCGCCGTGGGCGGATGCGCGCGTGCGCCTGGCGGCGAGCCTCGCGATCGACCGCAAGGCCATCAACGACGCCTCCTACCTGGGCCTGGGCAAGCTTTCCGCCTCGATCATTCCGCAGGCGCATGAGTTCTACTGGAACCCGCCGCCGATACCCCACGATCCCGCGCGTGCGAAAAAGCTGTTGGCCGAAGCGGGCTTCGCCAACGGTTTCGATGCCGGTGAGCTCTCCGCCGAGCCCTTTGCCGCCAGCGGGATCGGCGAGGCGGTGGTCAATGACCTGAACGCGGTCGGCATACGCATCAAACTGCGGCCGATCGAGCGCGCCGCGTTCCTGAAGCAGCACGCCGAGAAAAAATTGAAAGGCGTGGTCCTGGCAGGCAGCGGTTCGCCCGGCAACGCCGCCACGCGCATCGAGCAGTACGTGGCCGGCGGCGGGCAGTACGTCTACGCGCCGATCGCCGAGGTCGACAAGCTGTATCGCGAGCAGGCCGGCGAAACGCGCCGCGAAGTGCGCGCCAAGTCCCTGGAGTCGATCCAGCGCCTGCTGTCGGAGCGCAGCGTCTTCGCGCCCATCATCGAATACGCCTACCTGGTGTCGGTGGGACCGCGGGTCGAGTTCGACGCCCTGAACGCGATCCCCGCCAACCCCTACACCGCGCCCTACGAAGACTTGAGGATCACCCGCAAATGAACAAGCGTGAACGCTGCATGGCCGCCGTCAAGGGCGAGCCCGTGGATCGGGTGCCGGTCGGTTTCTGGCTGCACAACTTCGCCTGCGAGGGCACGGCCAAGGCGCTCGCCGACGAGACCGTGCGCCTGATGCAGACCTTCGACTGGGATTTCGTCAAGCCTCAGTCGCGCGCCACCTGCTTCGCGGAAATGTGGGGCACCAGGATCGAATCGTCCAGTCAACGTGCGGTGCAGTTCAAGATGACGCGCCCGGCCTGCATGAATGCGGCCGAATTCGGCGCGTTGACACCTGTCGATGCATCCGGCGGCGCCCTGGGCGAACAACTGGAGGCCTACCTGGACATCCGCCGCCGCGTCGGTCCCGAGCCGCCGCTTGCAGCGACGATTTTTTCTCCACTGATGACAGCAACCTTCATGTTGCCGGGCGGGCGCGACGCGGTGTTCGCGATGATGCGCAAGCAACCCGACGCGCTGGAAGCGGGCCTGGCCGCCATCAGCAAGACTCTCACCGATCACGCGAAGAACTGCATGCAGGCGGGTTTCGAGGGGCTCTTCTTCGCCTCCAACGTCGCGACCAAGGCGCTCATGAGCGTGGAAGAGGTGCGCCGCTTCGAGCACCCGTTCAACCGCCCCATCATGGCAGCGGTCAAGGACGCACCCTTCAACATCCTGCACGCCTGCGGCGATCACACTCACTTCGACGAATTCATCGACTACCCGGCCACGGTCTTCAGTTGGGCCACCACGCCGGGCAACCCGACGCTCACCGAAGCGCGCGAGCGCACCGGTCGCGCGGTGTTGGGCGGCTTACCCACCAAGCCCGAGATCGGTCGTATGCCTGTTGACGAACTGGTGCGCATCGCCCACGCCTCGTTGGCTGAGACCGGCGGGCGCCATCATCTGCTTGGGCCGGGCTGCTCGATCAACCCCGATACGCCTGAGGCGTTAATGCAAGCTATCGGCAAGGTGGTACGCGGCTGACGACGCCGTCTGGCCGCGCTATTTCCTCGCGCGCGCCACATCCTCGGCCAATTGCGCGCCGGTCTTGTAGTGCGGCACCTTGCCCAGGGTCGTGCGCCAGGTGCGCTGGAAGAACGCGTTCGAGCCGCTGACCTCTTCCTTCCAGTACTTGTCGGCCAACGCGATGTTCTTCGGCACATCCAGCATGAATGCGTCGCGCGAGCCCTTGCCGCCGAAAATGTAGAGCTTGCCGTCGCGCACCAGCCAGCTGTCGGCGTCGCCGCCCCAGGGGATCGCGTAGACGATGCCGTTGGCGCAGTAGCCGCCGTATTGCGGGAGGAATTTCTCCGGTTCGCGGTCGAACATGGCCTTGTGTTCGGGCTTGGAGAAGCGGAAGGTCACGTCCTTGTACACGCTCTTGATGGCGGGTGAACCCGGGCGATGGGTGTTCTCGGTGAAGTAGCTGACCACGTCGTGGCCGAACAGCATGAGATGCTTGTCCTCGCCCTGGGAAACGGCGTTGACCGGGCTCAGGCCACGGCCGGGGCTTTGCGTGAGCAGCGGCGCGCAGCCGCCCAGGATGGAGAGGGCGAGCAGGAGGCAGGCGGCCGGGAGCGAACGGTGCATGATCGTCTCGTGAAGAGGGAAAGGCTTGATTCTAGGCCCGCCTCGGCGGCAGGGCGAAGGCCGCGAGCACGAGGATGAAGGCAGTCAGCGCCAGCGCGGAAGCCGCCAGGGACCAGTGGATGCCGATGGCCGCACCGAGGATGCCGACAGTGACGCCCGAGAACGCGCGCAGGCCCAGCGCCGCCGTGCTGTACAGGCCGATGACCCGGCCGCGGATGTCCGCCGGGGCGTTCAACTGCACCAGCGTCTGCGCCATGGCGTTGAAGGAGAGTTCGAAGAACCCGGCGGCGAAGAGGAGCAGCAGCGACCACATGAAGCTGTGCGACAGCGCGAAGGCGGTCAAGGACAGGGCCCACAGCACCGCCAGGGCGATGGCGCTCTTCGGGTCGGCCTTGAGCAGGCCGCGCCCTTCGAGGACGAAGCCGGCGATCAACGCGCCGGCTGCGTCCGCCGCCAGCAATGATCCGTAGGCCAGCCCCGGATCGCCGTGACCGAGTTCGCGCGCGAAGCCCGGCATCTGCGCGTGATAGGCGCCGCCGACAAAGAATGAAGCGCCGCCGGCCAAGAGCGTCATGGGCATGATGATCGGATGGCGCGCGACTTCGGCCGCCGTGCGCAGCACGTCCCCGAGGCCGCGCATCGCGCGTGGCGTCGTGGTGCCGGCGGGACGGAATTTCGGTCCGTAGGGCGCGTTGATCAGCCAGAGGGTGAGCGGCAGGTAGATCAGCACATTGACCGCCAGCGCTGGCGCCGGCCCAAGGGCCAGCAACAGGCCCGCGCCGACCCCGGGCCCGAGCAAGAGGCCCAACCAGCGGCCGGTCGCGTTCAGGCGCACCGCGGATGGCAGGAGCGCGGGACTGACGATGTCGTGCAGCAGCAGTTGCGAGGCCGGCGCCCACAGCACACCGGCAAAGCCGTGCAGGGTGAGCAGCACCATCGCGTGCCAGACTTCCAGCGTGTCGGTATGGATGAACCAGGCCCAGCCGAGCGAGGCGGCGATGAACATGCCCATGCCGACCTGGATCAGGCGACGCGGGTCGAAGCGGTCCGCCAGCGCGCCCGCGTAGGCCGAGAAGAGCAGAAACGGTACCCAGTGCGATACCACCGCGAATCCGGCCAGCGCGGGGGAATTGAACTTCTGGTACATGGCCCAGTAGCTGATGACATGCTCGACGTTGTCGGCCAGCATGGTCATGGCGTTGAACGCGAAATGGGCGCGGTAACCGCGCACCCGGAGCGCGGGGAAGGACTGGGTCGGGGTGCTCAGGGCGATTCCTTCAGGAAAGTGGCGATGGCCGGCCAGAATCCGGGCGCCGCGTCGATGTCGTTGTGGTCCGCACCGCGCAATTCGACCCAGCGCTTGGGGCCGCCCCAGGCGTCGAAAAGGGCGCGTGCGTGACGGGGCGGGATGACTCGATCCGAACCTGCCACCACGGCCAGGAGCGGGGCGGCGATGCGCGGTGCGCGCGCCGCCGCATCGAAGGGGTGCTTGAGGAGCAGCGACACCGGGATGAAGGGGTAGATGCCTGAAGCGACGCTCCTCACGCTGTCCAGCGGCGTGATCGCCACCACGCGGGCGACCGGGCGCTCGGCGGCCAGGTGGACCGCGACCGCACTGCCCAGGCTGCGGCCCATGACGACGATGCGCCGGGCATCGATCCCGGGCTGGGCGACGGCCCAGTCGTGAATCGCCAGCGCGTCGGCCAGGAACGCGGTTTCGCCCGGGGTGCCGGCGTTGCCCGCGTACCCGCGATAGTTGACCGCAAGAATCGCGTGACCCGCCAGGCGCGGCTGCGTGCCGGCCATCCAGGAGACTTCCTCGGCGTTGCCGCCGAAGTAGAGGATGAGCGGCAAGGGCGCAGTCACGCCCGCCGGTCGGGCCAGCCAGCCGTTGAGTATCAACCGGTCGGCGACCGGGACGCGCACGGCCTCGATGCCGGTTGCCGCGGCCAGCGGCGCGGCGCGCGGTGCCGGCGGCGGATGGAACAGCATGCTGTCCTGCACCAGGTAGAGCAGCAGGGGCAGGCCCAGGACAACGCAGGCGGCGATGGTGAGCATGCTGCGCAGTATCGGCGGGAAATCGCGCGCGAAGGACACCCGGGAATCTTACCCGTGGCCCGACTCGTACAATAACGACCTCTTCAACCGCCCAGTCCCGGCCAACATGTCCCAACGTTCGCTTCTCATCACGACCGGTCTCGTTTTCAGTCTGGCGGGCGTGCCCGCGCTGGCGCAGACCTTTCCGAGCAAGCCGATTCGCGTGGTCGTGCCTTTCCCGGCCGGCAGCGCCACCGACGCGATCGCACGCGTCATCACGCCGGCGGTCGCGCAGGCTTTGGGTCAAAGCCTCGTGATCGACAACAAGCCCGGTGCGGACGGGGCCATCGCCGCGACCGAGGTCGCCAAGGCCGCGGCCGACGGGCACACGCTGCTCTTCGCCACCAACAGCCCGATGGCCGCGGTGCCGGCACTGCGCAAGCAGCCGCCCTACGACCCGGTGGCCGATTTTGCGCCGGTCACCGATCTCGGCCGCTACACCTTCTTCCTCTTCGCCTCCGCGGCTGCGCCGTTCAAGACCCTGCCGGAAATGATCGCGCATGCCAAGGCCAATGCGGGCAAGCTCAACTATGCGACCGGCAACACCACCGGCATCGTCTCGTTCGCACAGATGAACGCGTTGGCCGGCATCAACATGACCCACGTGCCTTACAAGGGCGAGCCGGCCGCGGTGGTCGATCTGGTGGCCAATCGCGTGCAGGTCATGTTCGCCACCATCACCACCGGCGGGGCGCACGCCCGCGAAGGCAGGCTCAAGGCGCTGGTCACGACGCTGCCGTCGCGCAGCCCCGCCATGCCGGAGGTGCCGACGATCGCCGAGGCCGGGATGCCGCAGTTCTCGATGGTTTCGTGGGCCGCGTTGTTCGCACCGGGCGGCACGCCGCGCGAAGTGGTATCTCGCCTGAATCGCGAATTCGTCGCTGCCATGCAGCGCCCGGAAGTGATGTCCGGCGCGGAGAAGCAGGCGTTTTTCCTGAGGTCCTCCACCCCGGAGCAACTCGGCGCCTTCGTGCGCGAGCAAAAGGATTCGTACGCGCGCATCCTGCGCGAGGCCGGGGTGCAGCCGGAGTAAGGCGCCCGACAAGAAAATCCTGCACGTGGTGCGGAGTAGAAGCGAGGCCTTTTCGACCAATTCGGCCTTTGCCGAATCCGAATGGAAATGAAGGTCGTATCTGGATAGCTGAAAGCAAGCGTGGGAGGTCGAAGATGCAAACGAACCGCCGTAGATACCTTTTCGCATCCGGACTATTGCTGCCGCTGCATGTCGGCGCGCAACAGAAGCCGTCTGCGTTTCCACTCAAGAAACCGCTTGCCGAATGGAAAAAGCTCTTGCCGCCGGATCGATACCGCATCCTTTTTGAAGAAGGCACCGAGCCGCCGGGGTCCAGCGCGCTCAACGGCGAAAAGCGTGCCGGCACTTTCATCTGCTACGCCTGCAACTCGCCGCTCTTCGACAGTGCGACCAAGTTCGAAAGCGGCACCGGATGGCCGAGCTTTTTCGACGTCATCAAGGGCACGGTCGGGACCAAGAAGGACTTCAAGCTGATCTTTCCGCGCACCGAGTACCACTGTGCGCATTGCGGCGGGCACCATGGACACGTCTTCGACGACGGTCCCAAGCCGACCGGGCTGCGCTATTGCAACAACGGTCTTGCGCTTACCTTCGTGCCCAAGGGCGAGAAGCTGCCGGCACTGCGCACCTGAGGAAAGCGCGGGTTGCCCGCCCGGGATCGTGCGGGCAGTGCATCGCGGGGCATGCGGCCCCCGTGCCTGCGACGCCGGAAATCGCGCCTAATCCCAGTGCCCGACCTTGAAGTCGTTGCGCCCGGTGCGGTCCTGTCCGCGCAGTAGCCACAGCGGGCGCGTGGCGAAGGCGGTTGAAACCCCGGTGCCGTCCAGACTGATGTTTCGCTCGAACACCGAGGTGCCCGGCATGTAGCGCAGCGCGATGCCGGTGCGGCGTTTGCCCGAGGTGTTTTTCGCCGCACCGTGGATCAGGTACACGTCGTGCATGGACATCTGCCCGGGTTGTAATTCCAGCGCCACTTCATCGGCAGGGTCGAAGAGGTCGTCGCGCGTGCGCATGGTCAAGGTCAGGTCGTCGCGATCCTCGCGCAGGTGGGCGTGCGTCGCGCGCCCGGCATGCGAGCGTGGAATGACCTTGAGGCAGCCGTTTTCCAGCACCGACTCCTCGAGGGCGACCCAGACCGTGCAGGTGGCCAGGGGGCGCATCGGCCAGTAGTGGCCGTCCTGGTGCCAGGGCGTCTCGTAACCCTCGCGCGCAGGCTTGCAGAACACGTGCGCGCCCCACAGGATGATGTCGGGCCCGATCGCCGCTTCAACCAGATCCAGGATGTCGGGGTCCATCGCCAGATCGAGGAACACCTTGCTGCCCTGCACGCCCTCGTCGTTCTTGCCGTCGCGGTTCAGGCCCTGCCCGGGCTTGCGTTCGACGTGGGCGCTGACGAGTTTCTCGGGGCGCACGCCTGGGTTGTCGGCGATCAGCTTGTCGAGCGCCGCGACCAGGGCTTGCATGCGTTCTGCGGGCAGGCGAAAGCGCGGAATCACATACCCCTCGCGCTGGTAGTGGGCGGCTTCTTCAGGAGAGAGGGTGGCCATGCGGATGCGGGAGCGTGGGAAGGGCAGGTGAGGTGGACCGGGCGCCGTCTTGCGTGTTTGGTCAGTGAAGACGCCGTGTGCAGGGATTCTATTGCGCTAAGATCGACCGCGTCAGATTGTTCAATAATTTGCTACCGCACAGGGAGCGCACCTCATGTCTTCGACTTCATCCATGCGAAATTGCTTCGCCGCCGCCTGCGCGGCGTTCGGGCTTGTCCTGGCGGCACCGACAGGCCACGCGCAGGAATACCCGGTCAAGCCGGTCAAGCTGGTCATCCCGTTCCCGCAGGCCGGCACGGTCGACCCGGTCACGCGCATGCTTGCCGAAGCCCTGACCCGCGCGCTGGGCCAGCAGGTGGTGGTGGAGAACAAGCCCGGGGCCAATGGCAACATCGGCACCACCGAAGTCACGCGCGCCGCGCCGGACGGGTACACATTGGTGGCGGCGTCGTCCGGGACGCTGGCGACCAACCCGGCGCTTTACAAGTCCATGCCTTTCAACCCGCAAAAGGACCTGGCACCGGTGGCCTTGTACGCCTCGGTGCCAAATATTCTGGTGGTGACCAATACGTTGCCGGCCGCGAGCCTGGCGGAGTTCACCAGCCATGTGCGCGCCAATCCGGGCAAGCTCAACTTCGGCTCCTCGGGCAACGGCAGTTCCATGCACCTGGCCGGCGAGCTGTATCGCAAGATGAGTGGCACGCAGATGACCCACGTGCCGTATCTGCAAGTCGGCAATGCGACCATCGACCTGATCAGCGGTCAGTTGCAATTGATGTTTCAACTGGTGCCCGGCGTGACGCAGCAGATTCGGGCCGGATCGATCCGGCCCCTGGCGGTGCTCTCGCCCAAGCGCCTCGCCAGCCTGCCGAACGTGCCGACCAGCGCCGAGGCCGGCATGCCGGGGCTGGAGTCTTCCGCCTGGTTCGGCGTGCTCGCGCCGTCCGGGACGCCGCGAGCGGTCATCGAGCGACTGAATCGGGACATCAACTTGGTCTTGAAGGAGCCGGCGCTGATCAAGCGCTACGCTGATCTGGGCGTTGAGGCGCTGGGCGGCACGCCGGAAGACTTCGCGCGCTACCTGGAATCGGAGACGGTCAAGTGGGCCGAAGTCGTGCGTTTTTCCGGCGCGAAGATCGACTGATCCCCCCGCGACGCGCCGCTTCATGAAGGTTGCGGTACTGGGCGCCGGCAGCATCGGCTTTGCCAATGCCGCTTTGCTCGCCCATGGCGGACACGAGGTCACGATCTGGTCGCCGTCGGGGCAGGGTACCGCCGGCTTGCTCGACGGCAGGCTGACTTTCACGGGCGCGATCGGCGGCGTGGCGCAGGTTGGCGTGGCGTCCGGCATTGACGAGGCGGTGGCCGGAAGCGAAGTCATCCTGTTGAGCTTGCCCGCGTACGGCCACGCCAACGTGATGCGCGCCCTGGCGCCGGTGGTGCGGGACGGGCAGGCCGTTTTCGTGATGCCCATGCTCTCGCTGAGCTCGCTTTATCTGGCCAGGCTGCTGCACGCGCGCGGCACGCGGGCAAGAATCGCCAGTTTCGGCACCACCGTCATGACCGCGCGCAAGACCGGGCCCGATTCGGTAAACCTGATTTCCCTGCGCAGCCGGCTTGATATTGCCGCGCTGCCTGCGAGGGACACCGACGCGATGCGCCTTCTTGCCGTCGCGCTCTTCGGTGATCGTTTCAATGCGCAGGCCGATACGCTCGCCATCGCGCTGGTCAATGTCAACCCGATCTCGCACGTGCCGCTGGCGCTGGCCAACCTGTCGCGCATCGAAAAGGCGCAGCCCTGGACGCAGTACGATCACATGACCGGCGCCACGGCGCGCCAGATCAGCGCCGTCGACCGGGAAAGGCTGCAGGTGGCAGCCGCGTTCGGCCTCAAGGTACGCTCCATCGAAGAACACTTTCACCACTCTTTCGGCGTGCCCCTGACCGACCTGGGCAGCCAGGCGCAGATGGTGCACGAGCGCCTGGGCAGCCCGGCGGGCCCGGTGTCGCTGGACACGCGTTATTTCACCGAAGACGTGCCCTATGGCCTGGCGTTCTATGCCGCCCTCGGCCGTGCCGCCGGCGTCGCGACGCCGGCGCTGGACGCTTGCGTGGTGCTCGCGGGCGCCGCCTGCGGGCGCGACTTTGCGACGGAAAACGAGTTGGCCGCGGCGCTGGGATTGGCGCGTCTGAATGTGGAAGACTTGCGCAAGCTCGCGCGCGACGGCTATTGATGCTGCGACTCGGCCGCTCGAAGGTTGCGGCCCGCTGCCGGTCTTGCGGCAGCTTTTCCTCGAATCCACTGACAGGAAGCACGGGATTGCTGGCTTCGTGGTGCTCGGTTCCGATGGCAGTGCCATCGTGAGTTGCCCCTCCATCGACCACCGTCACGCAATCGCGATCGGCCCGTAGTTGCGCTCAGTTCGGGATTGGCTTTCCTGGACGCAGGGGTTGCCTGGCGCCGGCTAGGGCGACACCCAGATCCTTGAGCGACTCCAGGTTGTGCGCCGGCAGGAAGGCCGCGACATGCGGCAGGATCGCGCGGATGCCGGCGGCGCGCGGCTCGAAGCCGTCGTAGCGGAGCAGGGGGTTCAGCCAGACGATGCGCCGCGCCAGGCGCGCCAGGCGCGCGGCTTCCTCCGCCAGCGCGCCGTTCTCGTCGCGTTCCAGACCGTCGGTCAGGAGCAGCACGGCGGCGTTGCCGGTCAGCACCCGGCGCGCGTGGACACGGTTGAATTCGGCCAGGCAGGTGGCCAGGCGCGTGCCACCGTTCCAGTCCTTGACGACCGCGTTGGCCTGGTCGATGGCGGCATCCGCATCCCGGTGCTTGAGGCAGCGCGTGATCGAGGTCAGGCGCGTGCCCATGGTGAAGACCGCGACGTTCGCCCGCACGCGGGTCAACGCGTGCACCCAGTGCAGGAAGAGGCGCGAGTAGCGCTGCATCGACCCCGACACGTCGATCAGCAC
Source organism: Burkholderiales bacterium (assembly GCA_016790635.1). Lineage (GTDB taxonomy): Bacteria > Pseudomonadota > Gammaproteobacteria > Burkholderiales > JAEUOS01 > JAEUOS01. The sequence goes on along the minus strand of JAEUOR010000019.1, from coordinate 18,775 downwards.
CGTGAGCGGCGCGTCGCGGCGGGCGCGCCGCCGCCAGGCGAGCTGCCCGGCAAACGGGTCGCGGGCGCCGTGGCGAGCCATGGCGCGCAGGTCGAGCGCGCCGCGCGGCGCGGATTCGAAGCGCCGCGTGGTGAGCGGCGGGATCGGCAGCGGCGTCCTCTCGGCCAGCTTCTTGGCCAGCGCGAACTCCTCGGCGCTCATCGATTCGAAGTCGGCCTTCTGCAGGCGTTCCCGGTCGGAGAAGGTGAGCACCGTGTCGATGTCGATCTTTTCTTCAGCCGGCGGCGGCGCGGCCTTGGGCGGCGCGGGCTGCTGCGTTCCGGCGAGCGCGTCGGCGATGCGCTGCGAGCGTTTTTCGCGCTCCATGGAACCGCGTCCCTGGATCTTGGGCAGGGTCAGGTACATGAGGCGTTCGAAGAGCTTGGGGTCGCGCCAGAAGGCGGCGAAGGCGGCGTCGAAGATGGCCTGGTGCTCGTGCCGGTCGATCAGCACCGCGGACAGGGCGGCATGCACGCGCACGCGATCATCGACCCCGGCGATTTCGATGGCGTTGAGGGCGGTGACGACCCGATCCGGGCCGACCGGCAGACCGGCGGTGCGCAGGACCCGCGCGAAGTGGGTGACGTTTTCGGCCAGGCGGCCCTGGGTCATGGCCGCCGGCTCAGCGCAGGATCGCCGCCGCGCGCAACTCGTCGATGATGCGCGCCCCCTCGCCTTCCATGACGCGCTCGACATCCTCCTGGTACTTGAGCAGCACGCCCAGAGTGTCGCGCACCGAGTCCGGGTCCAGCGCCAGCACGTTCAAGGCCGTGAGCGCATTGACCCAGTCGATGGTCTCGGCCACCCCGGGCAGCTTGAAGAGTTCCACCTTGCGCACGCGCTGCACGAATTCAACCGCCTGGCGCGACAGCGCTTCGGCCGCGCCGGGCGCCTTGCGGCGCACGATCTCCAGTTCGCGGTGCACGTCGGGAAATTCGACCCAGTGGTACAGGCAGCGGCGCTTCAGGGCGTCGCGGATTTCGCGCGTGCGGTTGGACGTAATGATGACGCGCGGCGGGTGCTGGGCGTGGATGGTGCCCAGCTCGGGCACCGTGATCTGGTATTCGGCCAGCACTTCGAGCAGATAGGCCTCGAAGGGCTCGTCGGCGCGGTCGAGTTCGTCGATCAAGAGCACCGGGGACTTCGGCTGGGTCAGCGCCTTGAGCAGCGGGCGCTCGATCAGCATCTCGCGGCGATACAGGTCGCGCGACAGCGCGGCGCGGTCGGTCGCGTGCGCCGCCTCGGCCATGCGGATCTCCATCAGCTGGCGCGCGGCGTTCCATTCGTAGGCGGCCTCGGCGACCCCCAGCCCCTCGTAGCACTGCAGGCGGATGAGCGGCGTGTCTTCGATCTGGGCCAGCACCTTGGCAAGTTCGGTCTTGCCGACGCCTGCTTCGCCTTCGAGGAAAAGCGGGCGCTGCATGACCCGCGCCAGGTGGAGCACGGTGGCCAGGCGGTCGTCGCAGACATAGTCCTGCGCGGCCAGCTGGTGCTTGAGTTGCGCGATGGCGTCGATGATGCACGCTCCTTGGCGGCAATAAAAAGGCGGGAATCCGAAGCGTCTGGACGCGCCGGATTCCCGCCTCGAGGCGGGATGCGAAGGAGTTTAGCCCAGCGCCTTGGCCACCGCGCGGGCGGTCATCTCGACCACCATCGCGGCGCGATACTCGGCCGAGGCATGCAGGTCGCTGTTCATGCCGGCGGACGAGAGCTTGACCGCGCTCGCCGCGGCCGGGGTGAAGTTGGCCGACAGGGCCGACTCCAGCTCGGCGCAGCGAAACGCATGCGACTTGGCGCCGGTGACGCCGACCCGCACGCTGGCGCCGAACTTGGCGACGAACACCCCCACCAGCGCGAAGCGGGAGGCCGGCTGCTTCATCTTCACGTAGGCAGCGCGCTCCGGGGTCGGGAACTCGACCGAGGTGATGAGTTCGCCCGGGGCCAGCGCGGTCTCGAAGAGGCCGGTGAAAAACCCGTCGCCGGCGATCACGCGCTGGTTGGCGCGCACCGTTGCGCCCAGTGCCAGCACCGCCGAGGGGTAGCAGGCTGCCGGGTCGGCATTGGCCAGTGACCCGCCGAGGGTTCCCTGGTTGCGCACCATGGCGTCGCCGATGCCGCCGGCCAGTTCCGCCAGCGCCGGGATGGCGCGGCGCACTTCGGCCGAGCGCGCGACTTCCGAATGCCGCGCCATCGCGCCGATGATGACCTTGCGGCCGGCCACCGTGATGCCCTTCAATTCGGCGACCCCGTTCAGGTCCACCAGGGTGCCAGGTTGGGCCAGGCGCAGTTTCATCGCCTGGACCAGGCTCTGGCCGCCGGCCAGATACTTGGCTTCGCCCTTGGCCGCGGCGATGGCCGCCGCGGAGGTGGACGGCTTCTGATAATTGAATGCGTACATGTCGTCTCCTCTTCGTTCAAGCGCCCTGGGCGACGCGCCAGACCGTCTCGGGTGTCGCCGGCATGGGCAGGTCGCGCACGCCCAGCGCGTCGGTGATGGCATTGATCAGCGCGGGCGGCGCGCCGATGGCGCCGGCTTCCCCGCAGCCCTTGACACCCAACGGATTGTGCGAGCAGGGCGTGGCGCAGGTGTCGACCTTGAAACTGGGCAGGTCGTCGGCGCGCGGCATGGCGTAGTCCATGTACGAGCCCGACAGCAGTTGCCCGGTCTGCTTGTCGTAGACGCAGTTCTCCAGCAGCGCCTGGCCGATACCCTGGGCGATCCCGCCGTGCACCTGGCCCTCGACGATCATCGGGTTGACGATGTTGCCGAAATCATCGACCGCGGTGAACGAGCAGATCTCGACCTGACCGGTGCGGGGATCGACCTCGACCTCGCACACGTACGACCCGGCCGGGAAAGTGAAGTTGGCGGGATCGTAGAACGCGTTCTCGTTCAAGCCCGGCTCCAGCTTGTCGAGCGGGTAGTTGTGCGGCACGTAGGCGGTGAGGGTCACCGAGCCCCACGGCACCTTCTTGTCGGTGCCGGCCACCTTGAATTCGCCGTTCTCGAAGACGATGTCGGTGTCCGAGGCTTCCAGCAGGTGGGCGGCGATCTTCTTGCCCTTGGCGATGACCTTGTCCACTGCCTTGACGATCGCGGTCCCGCCGACGGCCAGGGAGCGGCTGCCGTAAGTGCCCATGCCGAAGAGGATGCGCCCGGTGTCGCCGTGCACGATCTCCACGTTCTCGACCGGGATGCCCAGCTTGGCCGCGACCACCTGGGCGAAGGTCGTCTCGTGCCCCTGGCCGTGGCTGTGCGAGCCGGTGAAGACCGTGACGGTGCCGGTCGGATGGACACGGATCTCGCCAGCCTCGAAAAGACCCGCGCGCGCGCCCAGCGCGCCGGCCACGTTCGACGGCGCGATGCCGCAGGCCTCGATATAGCAGGAGTAGCCCAGTCCGCGCTTTTTGCCCTTGGCCGCGGAAGCGGCCTTGCGCGCAGCGAAACCGGCCACGTCCGCCAGCTTGATCGCCTTGGTGAGCGTCGCGTCGTAATCGCCGACGTCGTAGGTCAGGCCGACCGGGGTGGCGTAGGGGAAGGTCTTGATGAAGTTGCGCCGGCGGATTTCGGCCGGGTCGAGCTTCATTTCGCGCGCGCACTGCTCGACGATGCGCTCGACCAGATAGGTGGCCTCGGGGCGCCCGGCGCCACGATAGGCGTCGACCGGCGCGGTGTTGGTGAAGACGGCCTTGACCTCGGCGTAGACCGCCGGGGTCTTGTACTGGCCGGACAGCAGCGTCGCGTAGAGGATGGTCGGCACGCACGAGGCGAAGGTCGACAGATAGGCCCCCATGTTGGCGGTGGTCGCGACCTTGAGCGCGAGGAAGTTGCCGTCCTTGTCCATCGCCATCTCGGCGGTGGTCACGTGGTCGCGCCCGTGAGCATCGGAGAGGAAGGATTCACTGCGCTCGGCGGTCCACTTGATCGGCCGGCCGACGCGCTTGGACGCCCATACCAGGGCCACGTCCTCGGCGTAGAGGAAGATCTTCGAGCCGAAGCCGCCGCCCACGTCCGGCGCGATGACGCGCACCTTGGACTCCGGCAATCCCAGCACGAAGGCGCACATGAGCAGGCGCTCGACATGCGGGTTCTGGTTCGCCACGTGCAGCGTGTAGCTGTCGTCGTGCTTGGTGTAGGAAGCGATCGCGGCGCGCGGCTCCATCGCGTTTGGCACCAGGCGGTTGTTGACGAACGAGAGCTTGGTAATGTGCGCGGCGCCGCCGAAGGCGGCGTCGACGGCGGCCTTGTCGCCGTGACCCCAGTCGTAGCAGACGTTGCCCGGCACGTCGTCGTGCACCAGCGATGCCGCGCCTGCCGCGGTCGCGGTGTCGGCCACGGCCGGCAGCACCTCGTAGTCGACTTCGATGAGCTCGCACGCGTCGCGCGCCTGCCAGGCGTTCTCGGCCACCACCAGGGCGACCTGGTCGCCGACGTAGCGCACCTTGCCCTGTGCCAGCGCCGGGTGCGGCGGCTCCTTCATGGGCGTGCCGTCCTTGTTGTTGATCAGCCAGCCGCAGGGCAGGCCCCCGACCTTGGCTTCAGCCAGGTCGGCGCCGGTGAAGATCGCCACCACGCCGGGCGCCTCGCGGGCGCGATCGAGCTTGATCGAGCGGATGCGCGCGTGCGCATGCGGCGAGCGCAGGAAGACTCCGGCGGTCTGGCCGGCCAGGGAGATGTCGTCGGTGTACTGCCCGGCGCCGGTCAAGAAGCGCTGGTCCTCGCGGCGCAGGAGCGGCTTGCCGATCGGGCTCATGGACATGTCGGTCATGGGTCAGTCCTTCCTACATTTGGGCGGCGGCCTGGGCGACCGCGCGCACGATGTTGTGGTATCCGGTGCAGCGGCAGATGTTGCCGTCGAGCCCGGCGCGGATTTCAGCCTCGCTCGGCTTGGGATTGTCGGCGACCAGCTGGCAGGCGGCCATCACCATGCCGGTGGTGCAAAAGCCGCATTGCAGGCCGTGACAGTCGCGGAAGGCCTCCTGCATGGGATGCATTTTGCCGTCGCGCCCGGGCAGGCCCTCGATGGTGGTGATGCTGGCTCCCTCGGCCTGCACCGCGAGCATCGAGCAGGCCTTGACCGCGCGCCCGTTCATGTGGATGGTGCATGCGCCGCACTGTGCGGTGTCGCAGCCGACGTGGGTGCCGGTCAGCTGCAGGTTTTCACGGATGAACTGGACCAACAGCGTGCGTGCATCGATCGTTGCCGACACGGACTTGCCGTTGACCGTCATGGTGACGGAAACCGTCATGGGCTTCTCCTTTGGTGTGGAATTGTTGCTGATCGCGCCGTCGACCGGGCGGCAGGCGACGCGGATGTTCCGACAGAGCGCTGTCCGTCGCACGGCCATCCCGGGATGGCGCGATGCCTTGCGGGTGAGTTGCGTGAAACGTGAAACGCGGCTGCGAGATTAAGGTCGCGCAGTCGGCGCGTCAATCAGGTTTGCGCGCATCGCGGCGCAATTGCATATTGCGGTGCAGCAGCGGGACCTGACCTGTGCGGGGTGCGCGCGTTCACAGGCGCGCGCTGCGCTTGATGTCCAGATAGCGATTGACCAGCGCGATCGGCAGTGCGCGCGGCGCCACGTCGAGGATCTCCGCTCCGCTGCGTCCCAGACGATCGAGCGAGCGTTCGCGCATCTGCGCGTACTCGCCGGCGGCGATGCGCGTGAGCGCGTCGTCGAGGTGGCGCACGGGGGCCGCGAGGGTGGCGTCGAGCACCGGTTCGCGCAGCGACGCGAACAGCACCAGGTGACGCTGCTTGAGAAGTGACAGCGCCGGCAGCAGGGCATCGTCGTCCTCGCCGCGCAGGTTCGACAGCACCACCACCAGCGAGCGCCGGCCTGCCAGGCGCGTGGCGTCGACGGCGGCGCGGGTGTAATCCGGCGCGTTCAATCCGGGCTGGACATCGAACAGCGTGTGCAGCATCTGGTTGACCGCGGCGCGCGACTTGCGCGGCGCCATGGAGCGCGGCGCAGGCGTGGCGAAGGTCAGGTAGCCCACCGCGTCACCCTGGCGCGCGGCCACATAGGCCAGCAGCAGCGCGGCGTTGAGCGCGTGGTCGAAATGGGTCAGGTGGCGCGCGTCCGTGTCGCCGGTGGACAGGCGCCTGCCGCAGTCGATCAGGAACAGGACGCGCTGGTCGCGTTCATCCCGGTATTCGCGCGCGATCGGCCGGCGCACCCGCGCGGTGGCCTTCCAGTCGAGTGCGCGCGGCGGGTCGCTTTCGCGATAGTCGCGCAACTGGTGGAAGTCCAGCCCTTCGCCGCGCCGCCGGCGTTGCAGGACGCCCAGTTGCGACAATCGATTGTCGGTGGCGAGCAGGGCGTAGCCGGCGAGCGCCGAGAAGTCAGGATAGACGCGGCACTGCGTGCTCACCGGATCGGTGATGCGGCGCTCCCAGAGGCCGAACGGGGAGCGCAGGCGCAGGTCGCAGCCAGCGAAATCGAGGTCGCCGCGATGATGCGGCGTGAACTGGTAGGTGTGCCGGACGGTGCGTCCGGCGGGCAGCGTCACATGGAACGGCAGTCCCTGGGCCTCGCCCGCACCCGGGTGGCGATCATGAATCTCCAGGCGCAGTCCGCGCGCGCCGCGATTGGCCAGGTCCAGGCGCACCGGCGCGGCGACGCCGACCGAGAGCGCGTGGGCCATCTCGCGCCGGACGGCCAGGCCCGGCGCGGCGCGCACAAGAAGCCAGTCGGCGAACGCCACCACGGCAGAGAGTGCGCCGGCGGCCAGCCATGCGACGTGCAGGGCGGGCTGAATGGCCGCCGCCAGGCCCAGCACCAGCCAGGCGAGGGCGATCGCGACCAGTGCCGGAGCGGGGCGCATCGGCGCGCGAGGCCCTATTGGCGCGGTGCCGCGACCGATTCCAGCAGCGCGGTAAGGAGGGCGTCCGCGTCGCGGCCCTCGATTTCGAGCTCCGGCGCCGGACGGACGCGGTGCCGCAGGGCCGGCAGCGCCACGCGCTTGACATCGTCAGGCGTGGCGTGCGGGCGACCTGAGAGCAGCGCGGCGGCGCGCGCGGCACGCACCAGCGCGATGCCGCCGCGCGATCCTGCACCGGCGGCGATGCCCGCGAAATCGCGCGTGGCGCGCACGATGCGCACGGCATAGTCCATGACCTGCGGTTCGAGGGCCACCTGGGCGGCCATCTGCTGCAGTGTCAGCACCGCCTGCGGCTTGACCAACGTCTGCACCGCGTCGATGGCGAGGGTGTCGCCGGTGCGGCCTTCGGTCACCGCGCGCGTCAGCGCGACTTCGTCCTCGAGCGTCGGATAGGCGATGCGTACCTTGAATAGAAAGCGGTCCAGTTGCGCCTCGGGTAGCGGGTAGGTGCCTTCCTGCTCGACCGGATTCTGCGTTGCCAGCACCATGAACGGCGGGGCCAGTGCATGGGTCTGGCCGTCCAAGGTGACCTGCTGTTCCTGCATGACTTCGAGCAATGCGGCCTGGGTCTTGGCGGGGGCGCGGTTGATCTCGTCGGCCAGGAGCAGGTTGGTGAACACCGGTCCGCGGCGGGTGTTGAAGCTGCCGCTGGCCATGTCATAGATCGAATGCCCGGTGACATCGCTCGGCATCAGGTCGGGAGTGAACTGGATGCGCGCGAAGGCGCCGTCGAAGGTCTTGGCGATCGCGCGTACGAGGAGCGTCTTGCCCAACCCGGGCACGCCTTCGATGAGCACATGGCCGGCCGCGGTGAGCGCGAGGAGTGACTCCTCGATCACCGCGGTCTGGCCGATGACGGCGCGTGCGACCTGATCGCGCATGGAATGCAGGAAGCGCGCGCCTTGCTCGGCTTGCTCGTTGGTGAGGGGCATGGGAACCTTCGCTGTGGGATGAGGCGTTGTGAGGATGAGCGGGAATCAGAGGCGCTGAGAGAGGCGTGCGAGCAGCGCGACATTGGCGACGACTTCGCCGGCGCTGTGGGCCGGCAGGTCCAGCGCGCGCGCAAGTGCCGCCGGCGCCACTCCCGCCAGCGAGGCCAGCGCGGCGTTGCGCTCTGCGGCTGACGCCCGGGCCAGGCCGGGACGGCGCGTGGCGAGCCGGCGCAGGAATCCGGCACGCAGGAGCGCATGGACCTGCGCCGGGGTGGAATGTTTCCACATGAGGCGTCCGCTGGCGGCGAAGTGCGCGGCCAGCGTCGGACGCGCGCGCGGTGGATCGGGCTGCAACGGGCCCAGGCGCGGGATCGCACGCCACAGCCACAGCGTGACAAGCAAGGCCAAGGCAATGAGCGGCGCGTGCGCGTTCGAGGCCAGCCACGACCACAGCGATGCGTCGTCTCCGGCAATGACGAAGCGCACCGGGCCGCCGCCCTGCGTCAGGCGCACCAGCAGTTCGGCGTGGTCATGCATGCCGATGTGCGGCGGTTGCAGGTTGGCGCCGAAACTCTTGTTGCCGCGGAACATGGCCCATTCGAGCGAGGTCATCGCGGTGACGCGGCCGGCGCCGGCGGTCAGTGACACGGCGCGCATTCCGTTCGCATCCGCGATCTGCCATAGAGGCGGGCCGCGCGTGCCGGCAAGCAGGGGGCCGGGGCCGGGATCGACGGCCAGGGGCCGGTCGAGTCCCGGCAGGCGCAGCAGGGCGGGCGCGCTGGACGGCCGGGCGGGCGCGGACGCGCCGGGCCTGGGCTTCGCGCCGGAAGCAGGTTTGGCAACGGCAGGGCGGCTGATGCCGAACGCGTCGAGCAGGGCATCCGGCCGGCTGGGTGGCTCCGGCACGATGATGATGTGCCCGCCGCCCTCGACCCAGGCCTTGAGCGTCGCTACGCGCGTCGGCGGCATGGACAGGTGGCGGCGCTCCGCGATCAGGAGTGTGCCGCGTGGTACCAGCGTATCGAAGCGGGTGGTGCCGGCGCGTGCCGTGTCGATGGCGACGCCGCGTTCGCCAAGCAACGTGCGGGCAGCGAGGAAGGGGTCGCTGCGCGCTTCGCCGCGCAGGCCCACGTGGGTGGCCTCGCGCACCAGTTCGAAGTTGCTGAACCACCACCCCATCGCCAGGACGACGAGAACAGCGGCGGCGATGCCGCCAGGGGACGGGCGGGTCACGCGCCAGTCTCCGCGTGCCCGGTTGCGAAGTGCGTGGCCCAGCCTTCGATGAGGCGGCGCACGGCTGGCTCGGACGGCGTGCGCCTGGCGTAGGCGATCGCCCCCCAAAGGGACAGCAATTCACCGAAGTAGCTGACCACGGCCTGCGGCTGGGTATGCACGACACTGCGCATGCAATCGGCCTCGGTGTCGCCGCTGCGAACCTCGAGGTCGCGCTCGCGGACCAGTGTCGCGAGCGCGCCGCGATACAGGAGCGAGAGCGCGCCGCGCACATCGCCGCCATCGAGGAGCCCGCGCGCCGCTCCCGGCAGGTCTTGCGGCAGCGATTCCTGGCGCAAATCCATGCCGAACAGGAAATCCGGAGGCACGGCACCTGTCCGCGCTCTGCCGCCGCCGAGCCAGCCCAGGCGTCGCACCAGCATGGCCAGCACATAACCCAGGAGCGCCAGGCCGCCGATCCAGGCGAGCGCGCGCAGCAGTTCGCCCACGAGCCGGGCCACGCGCTCCCAGAACGCCAGGTCGGGGTCGAAGCGTCGTTCCGGCTCGCGCTCGGTCGGGTTCCGGCGCTGCCAGCGGCGCTGATCCTCAAACTCTTCGAACGCGTCCCGCTTGAGGATTTCCTCGATGGCCCGCTGCTCCGGGGTACGGGCTTGCGCAGTGCTGGCTTCGGCAGCGCCATGCCAGGCGCCAGGCAGGGCGCCAAGGCAGGCGAGCGCGATGATTGCCGCGATGCGTCGGGCCGCCACGCCTGCCGCAGAACTTTCGTGGCGCAGAGCCAGGCGCTTGAAGGCCACTTCCAGGTCCCAGCCTTCCAGGGTCGCGCGTCGGCTCAGGTAGTAGGTGAAACCGCCCGCCACATAGAGCGGTTCGAGCACACATTCAGCCGCGAGGAAGGCGGCGTTGAAGAGGACCTGGGTGGCGAGAGACTCCGGCTTGCCGCCAAACCCCATGATGGAGAAGATGCCGCTTTCAAATTCGACGCCGGTCGGCGCCAGCAGGTGCGCCAGGCCCTCCAGGCCCAGTACCACGACATAGGAGAAGTGGATCAGTACGACAGTAAGCCAGACCGCGGCGCCGCGCGCACGCTTGTCCAGGAGTCGCGTGCGTTCGCGGCGCGCGCGACCGCTCTGGCCTTCCAGTTGCGTGATGGGCAGGTGGAAACTGCGCGCGAAATCGATGCGGCCGAAGGTCAATGACCACAGGACTCCGGTGCGAAACATCTCGCGCCAGCCGGCAAAGGTCGCCTTGAGCGACGGCGTGGCGCCGAACACCGCCTGCGCCAGTACGGCAAGCGCGATGCGATCGAAGAGGGGCTTGACCCACCACACGATGAGTAGCGCGATGGTCGGGTACCCCCACAGGGCCAGGTTCACCAGCAGCGCAAAGGCGGCGTAAGGCAGGGCAAAGGCCGCGAACAGCCGCAGGCCGGCGTGGCGCGAAAGCGCCACCCCCAGGTCGAAGGCCTCCCAGGCGTTGCGCGGCCGCAAAGCGAGTTTCAAGCCCTCGAGCTTCATGACCGGGGGCGAGCTCGCCCGCCAAAGACGAAATAGAGGATCAGGATGGTCCAGAACGCGGCGCCGACCGCGACCTTGACCGAGGCATCCACCGATGCGAGGCTGGACCAGAACGCCTCGATGAAGGCGGCGACAATCGTCATTCCGGCTGCACCGATCAGAAGCCTGATGGCCTGGCCATTGGCGGCCTTGAGAGCGGCGACGCGCGAAAGCCTGCCCGGCGCGATCAATGCCCAGCCAAGCTTCAGGCCGGCGGCTCCCGACAGCGCCGCGCCCAGGAGTTCCCACGAGCTGTGCCCGGCGACAAAACCCCAGAACGTGGCGATCAGTCCCAATTGCGTCAGGTACCCGGCCACGGTGCCGATCATGAGGCCGTTGAAGACCAGGAAGAACACCGCGCCGACTCCGAACAGCAGCCCGCCGGCGAAGCACTGGAAGTCGATCTTGACGTTGTTCCAGATGTAGTAGCCGAACATCATCACCTGGCTCGACGCCTCGTGGCGCGGCCCGAGGGCGCGGTTGCCCGGCGCGTACATGCGTTCGTAGGAGCGCAGCTGCTCGGCACCGACGACCTGATACGCGAAATCCGGGAAATACTGCAGGATCGCGATCATGCCCAGGAGAGGAATGAAGAGCAGGCCCATCGCGATCCAGACCGGCACCGACTCGCTGCGCACCAGGGCGGGGAAATCGCGCGCGATGAAGTCGGCGACCGTTCCCAGGGCGTTGCTGCGCGCACCGTAGAGGGTCTGGTGGCCGGTCAGGGCGCGCCGTTCCAGGGCCGCGACCAGTTGCGGCGAGTAGGCCCGTTCGCGCGCCACCGCCAGGTCGCGGGCGATTTCGCGATAACGCCGCGGCAGGTCATGGGCGATGCGCGCGGCGTCGATGGCGCCGCGCTTGCCCAGCGCGATGAGGTCCGCGTCGAAGGCGTCCCAGCGCGCCTGGCTTGCCGCCTCGTAGCTGGCCTGGTTCATGCGCGGGTCATCGCCGGTGCACCGATCTCATCAAGCGTGGTTGCCGCGCTCGTGTGCCGCGATGGCGAGCAGGCGCTGTGCCGGCGCCGCGGCGCCGCGGACCAGGGGGATCGCATGCGCAGCCAGTTCGTCGGCGCGTTCGGGCGTCAGGCTGGCATGCCGCTCGGCGAAGTCGAGCACCGCGCGCCGTTCGTCGGGCGAAAGGGGGATGGGTGCCGGCTGCGGGGTGACGGCGGCCGTCGCTGCGTTGCGTCGCGGTGCATCCCGATAGGCCACCACGGTTCCAGCAGCCAGGTCGCCCAAGCGCTTGAAGTCGCGGTTGATGAGCATGGCAGCCAGGCCGAAGGCGTACAGGAACGGCAGGAAATCGATCGCCCGCAGCAGGTTGCGCGTCAGCGAGGCACCGAATCCCACCGGTGTGCCGTCGTCGTTGAGCACCACCAGTCCGAAAGCGCGCTTGCCCGGCGTCGTGCCGTTCCACCACACTTCCAGCACCACCGGATAGAACCATTCGATCACGAAGGCGGCCAGGAGCGCCAGGCCCATACCGGCCTTGTCGAAGGCGCTCATGAGCCACATGAAGAGGCCGAACAGGAGCAGGCGCAGCACGAAATCGATGGCGAAGGCCAGCGCCCGCGAGACCGGGCCGGCCAGGCGCAGCGAGAGTTCGAATCCCTCGGGTACCGGAACGCGTGCGAGCGTATCGAGCAACGTGTTCTCGGCCTGCGCTTGCGCTCCGGGCGAGAACGAGGTGGTGAGCGGCGTTGGCGGCAAGGCAATGGCAGGAGCGGCGAGGGTTCATCCTAGCAAGACCGCGGGGGAGCGGGCAAGCCAGGCCGGCGCACAGAGGGGACCGGCGGCGCCAAAGAAAAAGGCCCGCCTTGCAGCGGGCCTTCATTCTCCCCGGCCAGGCCGGAGGGACTGCTTACTTCAGGTGCGCGCTGACCAACTTGGTCATCTCGAACATCGAGACCTGCTTCTTGCCGCCGAAGACGGCTTTGAGCTTGTCGTCAGCGTTGATCATGCGACGGTTGATCTTGTCCTGAAGGCCGCTCTTCTTGATGTAAGCCCAGATCTTGCTGGTCACCTCGGTGCGCGGAGCGGGCTTGTCGCCGATGACGGCAGCCAGCGCGGCAGAGGGGGTGACGGGCTTCATGAAGGCAGCGTTTGGCTTTCGTGCCGCTTTCTTCTTTGGCGCAGCTTTCTTCGCCGCTTTCTTCGCAGGCTTCTTCGCAGCCTTCTTTGCAGCCTTCTTGGCGGGCTTCTTCGCGGCGGCTTTCTTGGCGGGCTTCTTTGCAGCTTTCTTGGCGGTGGCCATGGTTACTTCCTCCAAAACGAGATGAAAGGTTGAACTACAAGGCTTGGTTCCAAGAGGCGCAAAACCGGCGCCGGGTCGCAAATTGCCTCATGCTCATCGCACCTTGCTCTTCGCATTTCGCCCCGCTTTTGCGTCTCCAGTCACTCGAAAAAGACTGCTTCTCAGAGTGACAGCGCGAAGAATGCACACTCTCAACGACGTTGTCAACGGTTTTCCAGAGGGAAAGTGAAATTTTTCGCGCCCGTTTTCCCTCTGAAAACGCCGTTTTCCGATACGCCGGCTGCGCGTGTCACGCTACTATGGGCTGTTACCCGCGCCGGATTGCGGCACAAAATCTAGTAATCCCGTCTCCGATGACATCGAGTCCCGGGCGGCGCGGCGCGGCGCTAGAATGCGTGGCAACCATGCAACGTTGGCCGCCTTGTGCGGTCCTGTGATCATGACCCCGCCCTCTGCCACCTCCACCATCGCCGCCCTGCGCAAGGACTACGCGCTGGCCACGCTCGATGAAGGCGCGGTCGATCCTGACCCTGTCGTCCAGTTCTCCTTGTGGTTGGACCAGGCGATCGCAGCCGGCTGCCCGGAACCGACTGCGATGTCGGTGGCGACGGTGGGCGCGGAGGGCCGGCCTTCCTCGCGCATCCTGCTCCTGAAGGAGGTTGCCGACGGCGCCATGGTCTTCTACACGAACTACGAATCGCGCAAGGGACGCGAGCTGGCCGCCAACCCGCATGCGGCGCTTCTGTTCCACTGGGTCGAGCTCGAACGCGAAGTGCGCATCGAGGGACGGGTCGTGAAAGGCGAAGCCGCCGCCGCCGATGCCTACTTCGACTCGCGCCCGCTCTTGAGCCGCATCGGCGCGATCGCCTCGCCGCAAAGCCGGCCGATCGCGTCGCGTGCCTGGCTGGAGGAGCGCTTCGCCGCGGCCCAGGCCGAGCAGGGCCAGACGCCGGCGCGCCCGCCGCATTGGGGCGGCTACCGTCTGGTGCCCGACAGTTTCGAGTTCTGGCAGGGTCGTCGCAGCCGCCTGCACGACCGCGTCGTCTACACGCTGCGCGCCGGGGCCTGGCAGCGTGCGCGCCTCGCGCCTTGAGCGAAGTGCCCGGGGGGCGCTGCTAGAATCCTTGGTGGCGGGCCTCCCCGCATTGAGGCTTGGGAACCTGGTCAGGTCGGGAACGAAGCAGCCATAACCAATCACCCCAAGTGCCGGGGTCAGGCTCGCCAACCATGCTGCGGCATGGCGCCAACGCCGGGACGGCGCGATCGCCGGTGGGTCGTGGCGGCGTCGGCCGGACCGTCCGATACAATCGAATCCGTGTCCTACCTCGTCCTCGCCCGCAAGTATCGTCCCAGGGATTTTGCGGGCATCGTCGGCCAGGAGCATGTCGTGCGCGCGCTGTCGCACGCCCTGGCCACGCAGCGCCTGCACCATGCATGGCTCTTCACCGGCACGCGCGGCGTGGGCAAGACGACCATTTCGCGCATCCTGGCCAAGGCGCTCAACTGCGAGACCGGCGTCTCGGCCACGCCCTGCGGCGTGTGCCCGACCTGCGTGGCCATCGACGCCGGGCGCTTCACCGACTATGTCGAGATGGACGCGGCGTCCAACCGCGGCGTCGATGAAATCACCCAGGTGCTCGAGTCGGCCGCCTACAAGCAGGACGCGTCGCGCTACAAGGTGCTGATGATCGACGAGGTGCACATGCTCACCAACACCGCGTTCAACGCGATGTTGAAGACGCTCGAAGAGCCTCCAGAGCACGTCAAGTTCGTGCTCGCGACGACCGATCCGCAGAAGATCCCGGTGACGGTGTTGTCGCGCTGCCTGCAGTTCAACTTGAAGCAGATGCCGCAGCCGCACATCGTTGCCCATCTCGAAACCGTGCTCGCGGCCGAGAAAGTCGCCGCCGACCGGGCCGCGCTGCGCCTGATCGCGCGTGCGGCCGCCGGCAGCATGCGTGACGCGCTGTCCCTCACCGACCAGGCGATCGCCTATGGCGGCGGTGCGGTTGCCGAGGCGGCGGTGCGCGGCATGCTGGGCAGCATCGATGACGCTTACCTGGTGCGTGTCCTCGACGCGCTCGTGGAGGAGAAGGCCGACGCGCTCTTCGAGGTGGCGGCGAAGATGAGGGAGCTCTCGGCGTCGTTCGCCGCCGCGCTCGCGGACCTGGCGACGCTCCTGTCGCGCATCGCCGTCGCACAGGCGCATCCCGACGCTGTCGCGGAAGACGCGCCGGATCGCGACGACGTGCTGCGCCTGGCCAAGGCGCTCGGCCCCGAGGAGGTACAGCTCTACTACCAGATCGTGATCCTCGGCCGCAACGACTTGGCCTACGCGCCGGACGAGGAAACCGGATTCACGATGACCCTCCTGCGCATGCTCAATTTCAGGCCCCAGGAGGCTGGCGCGGCTGTCGTCGCGCCGCGAGCCGCGGCAACTCCTGCGAAGGCGGGGGCAGCGCGCGGCACGGGCGCCATGCCGGGAGCGGCATCCGCGGTGGCGTCGACTGGCGCCGCGCCGGTCCGCATGTCGGCGCACGCAGGCGCCGGGGTCGCGTCGGAGCCCGCGCCTGCAACCCCGCCAGGGCGCGGGAACGCCGCGCCCGCGATTGCGGCGTCCGCCGCGTCCGCGCCATTTGACGGCGACTGGACCGCGTTGATCGCGCGCCTGCCGCTGACCGGATTCGTGCGCAACTGGGCCAACCAGACCGAGCTTTCGGCACACGAGCCCGGCCTTTTTTCCTTGCGTGTTCCCGGCCGCACCCAGGCCGAGGACCGTTCGATGCAGGAGAAGTTGCGCGCTTCGCTGGAGCAGTATTTCGGGCGCCCGGTGCGGCTGGCGGTGTCGGTGGGGGACATGCAGGGCGCTTCGGTCGCTGCGGTCAATGAACGCGCGGCCGACGCGCGTCAGCGCGAGGCCGAGGCGTCGATCAAGAACGATCCATTTGTGCGTGAACTGGTCGAGAAGACCGGTGCGCGCGTCACCGACATCCGGCCTTCGCAGGGCTGAGTCAACCGTAACCGCACGGAGTCGAGCATGTTCAACAAGGGACAACTCGCCGGCCTCATGAAGCAGGCCCAGGCGATGCAGGAAAAGATGCAGCAGCAGATGGCGCGCGTGGAGGAGGAATTGGCCGCCATGGAGATCGAAGGCCAGGCCGGCGCCGGCATGGTCAAGGTCGTCATGACCGGCAACAATGCGGTCAAGCGGGTCGCCATCGACCCTTCGCTCATGGGTGATGACCGCGAGATGCTCGAGGACCTGATCGCGGCGGCGTTCAACGACGCTGCGCGCAAGGTCGAGAAGGTTGCCGAAGAGAAGAAGGCTTCGCTGGGCGCCGGCATGGGCATGCCCCCCGGCTTCAAGATGCCCTTCTAGGCGACCGGGCGCCGGCTGCCGCGGGCGCGCCGCGGCCCTTGCGATTGCGGGTCCCTGCTAGTGTTCGCCGGAGTGGCCGCGCGCCAATGTGATCGCCTTTTCCATCAGGTAGTCGGTATAGGCAATCGCGATGGCCGAGAGCAGGAAGGTGATGTGGATCGCCGTCTGCGCGACCAGGGTCTTGACCTCGTAGTGCTCGGCGTTGATGAAGGTCTTGAGCAGGTGGATCGACGAGATGCCGATGATCGCCGTGGCGAGCTTGACCTTGAGCACGCTGGCGTTCACATGCGACAGCCATTCAGGCTGGTCGGGGTGCGACTCCAGGTTCATGCGCGAGACGAAGGTCTCGTAGCCGCCGACGATGACCATGATGAGGAGGTTGGAGATCATGACCACGTCGATCAGGCCCAGCACCACCAGCATGATGGCCGTCTCGGTGAGCTTGCCGTCGGGGGCTTGCGCGATCAGGGGGCCATGGCCGAAGGCCGCTTCGATCAGGTGGGTCAGTTCGACCCAGAAATGGAAGACGTAGACCGCCTGCGCCAGGATCAACCCGATGTAGAGGGGGAACTGCAGCCAGCGACTGGCGAAAATGAAGCGCGGCACGGGGCGCAACGGCGCCTGGGTCGAGACTGGCTGGGACATGCTTCTCTTTCGGTCGTTTTGCGTGCGGACGACGCGCCGACACAAGTTTTTGCACTGCGATATTAGCACTCTCGTTTCGAGCAGGGCCGCACCTTCCAGGCGCGATTGGCGCGCCACCCACGGTCGCACAGACCAACGCAGGGCCGCGTCGCGCGCTGCCCCTGGTGCGCTATCCCTTTGAGCGGCGAGGGAATTTTGGATGCAAACATGTAAGTGCCCACTGAGTTGTCGCGTCGCGGGATTTAAGCGCTTATTTATTCGCCGCTGACACGCTTGACGAGTGAAAAAGTTGCTTAAAAACAATGCCTTGTTAAGTAAGTGCTACAGGCCGCTAAAGCTGTTGCGAAGCAGCATAAGGGTTCGCGAAACTGCGCCGACGCAGTGCAGCAAGCCCGGACATCCAAAGCCAAGATTCGGGTGCGAGCGAGACAAGTACGGTTCCCTCAACACTCTTAGGAAGGAAGTCGCATCATGGCAAGTCGTGACCTGGAAATTCAGAAAATCGAAAAGGACTGGAAAGAGAACCCGCGCTGGAAGGGAGTCAGCCGCGACTATTCGGCAGCCGACATCTATCGCCTGCGCGGTTCGGTTCCGGTCGAGTACACGCTGGCCAGGCGCGGTGCCGAAAAGCTCTGGAAGATGTGCAACGAGCGCCCGTTCGTCAATTCCCTGGGCGCCCTGACCGGCAACCAGGCCATGCAGCAGGTCAAGGCCGGCGTCCCGGCCATCTACCTGTCGGGCTGGCAGGTCGCGGCCGATGCCAACGATTCGCTGTCGATGTACCCCGACCAGTCGCTTTACGCGACCACTTCAGTCCCGACGGTCGTCAAGCGCATCAACAACGCCTTGCTGCGCGCCGACCAGATCCAGCACATGGAGAACTTCGATCGCGAAGGCGAGAAGATCGATTACCTGGCGCCGATCGTGGCCGATGCCGAAGCCGGCTTCGGCGGCGTGCTCAACGCGCACGAACTCATGAAGGCCATGATCGAGGCCGGCGCCGCCGGCGTGCACTTTGAAGACCAGCTGGCTTCGGTCAAGAAATGCGGCCATATGGGCGGCAAGGTGCTGGTGCCCACGCAGGAGGCGGTCGACAAGCTCAAGGCCGCGCGCATGGCGGCTGACCTGATGGGCGTGCCGACGGTGTTGCTGGCGCGCACCGACGCCGAGGCGGCCGACCTGGTCACCTCCGACTGCGACGAGCGCGACCGCGAGTTCCTGACCGGCGAGCGTACCCAGGAAGGCTTTTACCGTTCGCGCAAGGGTTTCGACCAGGCCCTCTCGCGCGGCCTGGCCTACGCCGAGTACGCCGACATGGTCTGGTGCGAGACCGGCACCCCCGACCTGGAGTTCGCGCGCCGCTTCGCCGAAGGCATCCAGAAGCGTTTCCCGGGCAAGATGCTGGCCTACAACTGCTCGCCCTCGTTCAACTGGAAGCGCAACCTGGACGACGCCACCATCGCCAAGTTCCAGCGTGAGCTGGGCGCGATGGGCTACAAGTTCCAGTTCATCACCCTGGCGGGCTTCCACGCGCTCAACTACTCGATGTTCGAGCTGGCCTACGGCTACGCGCGCAACAACATGAGCGCGTTCGTCGAACTGCAGCAAAAGGAGTTTGCCGCCGCCGAGAAGGGCTTCACCGCGGTCAAGCACCAGCGCGAGGTCGGCACCGGCTACTTCGATGCCATCACCCAGGCGGTGCAGGGCGCCAACGCGTCGACCACCGCGCTGCACGGCTCGACCGAAGATGAGCAGTTCTTCGACGACAAGAAGAAGGCGGAGCGCAAGGTCGCCTGATCGGGTTCACGTCGTTTGACCGAACGCCCCGCGCAGCGGGGCGTTCTGCTTTGCGGCG
>JAEUOR010000006.1 GCA_016790635.1 Burkholderiales bacterium | reverse complement strand
GTTCAGTGTGCGACCGCGCGCGCCAGCGGCGAGGCCGGTGCGCCAGCGCCCATGACCGGGGTCTTGCGCACTTCGGTCCAGTACATCCAGATCAGGGACACCCAGACCACGCCGTACATGAGCATGAAGGCCGAGGAGCGGATGCCGGTCAGGTCCATCAGCGCGCCGAACATGATCGGCAGGATGAATCCGCCCAGTCCGCCGGCCAAGCCGACGATGCCGCTGATGGCGCCGATGTTCTGCGGGTAGTCGTCGCTGATGTACTTGAACACCGACGCCTTGCCGAACGCCCAGGCGATGCCGAGCACGAACATGAGCGCGGTGAAGGCGTAAACGTTCAGGCCGATATGAAAGGTCTTCGGGCCGTTGGCGGTCAAGACAGTGAAGTCGGTCTGCGGGTAGGACAGGATGAACAGGCAAATCCAGCTGACCCACATGACCCACCAGGTCACCTCGTGGGCACCGTACTTGTCGGACAGCCAGCCGCCGATGGCGCGCAGCACGCCGCCGGGCAGCGAGAAGCAGGCCGCCAGCAGCGCTGCGACGCGGATCTCGATGCCGTACTCGCCGACGTAGTACTGCACCATCCACAAGGACAGGGCGACGTAGCCGCCGAAGACGATGCTGTAGTACTGGCAGTACTTGACGACCTTCGGGTCCTTGAGCGCCTTCAACTGGTCGACAAAGCGCGTGTTCGAGCTCACCAGGTGCGTCGGATCGCTGTGGCTGAAGAGCCAGAACAGCACCACCGTGCCCAGCATGATGGCGGCGTAGACCTGCGGCACCATCGCCCATCCGAACGCGACCACCAGCGCCGGCGCGATGAACTTGTTGACCGCCGCGCCGGAGTTGCCGGCGCCGTAGACGCCCATCGCGAAGCCCTGCTGGTGCTTGGGAAACCAGCGCGCGACGTAGGGGGTGCCGACCGAGAACGAGCCGCCGGCCAGGCCCACGAACAGGCCGATGACCAGGAAGTGCCAGTACTGGGTGGCATAGGCCATCAGCCAGATCGCCGGCACGGTCACCGCCATGAGAATGATCATGACGATGCGCCCGCCATATCTGTCAGTCCAGATGCCGAGCGGCACGCGGATCAGCGAACCGGTCAGCACCGGCGTCGCGGTCAGGAGCCCGAACTCCGTGGCGTTCAAGCCCAGCGCCTTCTTGATCGGGATGCCGATCACCCCGAACATCATCCACACCATGAAACAGACGGTGAAGGCGAGCGTACTCACCACCAGAACCGAAATGCCCTGGCGCCGGTGGGTGCGCGCGTCCGCCGCCGTGGATTGCTGTGCCATGTAGCCGCTCCTCGAGGACCTTTTTCCTGGATGCGACTATCGCGTGGCGTGCACGGCGCGCCAATTCCTCCGACGGTCTAGGCAAGGGGCGGCGCAAGGAGGATGATCGCGGGCGCGCCATCCTCCGGAAGAACTATGCGCGGCTTCGGCGGCCGCGGAGCTTGTGGTGGATCAGGCCCGCTTCACGCGCTCGGTGGCATAGACGGCGGCCTGCACGCGGGAGGTCAGGCCGAGCTTGCGCAGGATGTGCTGGACGTGGATCTTGACGGTGGTCTCGGCGACGTCCAGCGCGCGTGCGATCTCCTTGTTGCTGGCGCCGCGCGCAATGTGCGAAAGGATCTCGCGCTCGCGCGGCGAGAGGGTCTCGATCGGGTCGGCGGCGGCGCTGGCCGGCGCGCTCGGCTGGTTGGCCGCCTGGAATGCCGCGACCAGCTTGCCGGTCATCTCGGGGCTTACCACCGACTCGCCGCCGACCGCACGCAGCAGCGACTGCACCAGCGTCTCGCTGTCGACGGTCTTCAGGAGGTAGCCGCGAGCGCCCGCGCGCAGCGCCGCGGCCAGGTCGCGCGCATCCTCGCTGACGGTGAGCATCAGCACCTGGGCGGCCGGTGCCGCCTCGCGCAATCCGGCGATCGCGTCAACGCCCAGCACACCCGGCAGGTGGTTGTCGAGCAGGATCAGGTCGGGCTTGAGTGCCTGCGCCGCGCGCTGCGCCTCGCCCGCATCGCCCGCCTCCCCGACGACGGCAAAGCGCGCGTCCCCGGCCAGGAGGGCGATCAGGCCGCGTCGGAACAGGCTGTGGTCGTCGACCACGAGCAGGCGGATCGGCATCAGGCGCTCGCCGCCGCCGAAGATGCGGCGGTCTTCTGCGCCGGCAGGATCAGCGAGACGCAAGTGCCGGCGCCCGGCACGGAGTCGATCTCGACGGACGCGCCGATGCGCCGCGCGCGTTCCTTCATGATGCGCAGGCCGACATGGGTCTCGTCAGTGCCGTCGGCAGCGTCGGCGAAGCCGCGGCCGTCGTCGCGCACCTCGAAGCGCCACTGTGGCGCACGCTGCACCTCGATCCACACCGCGGTGGCGCCGGCGTGCTTGCGCACGTTCGACAAGGCCTCTTGCACCACATGCAGCACCTGCACCTGCACGTCGGCGTCGAGTGGCAGGCCATGGCCCTCGATGGCGAGGTGCGTGGCAAGCCCGGTCTGGTGCTCGAACTTCTTGAGCGTGTGCTGAAGCGCCGGCTCGATGTCCTCGGCGTTGGTGCGCGTGCGGAAGTGCATCAGGAGTTCGCGCACGTCTCCAGTGGATTCGCGCAGGCCGGCATCGAGCTCGACCAACGACGTTTGCGCGCGCGCATGGTCACCGGCGCCCAGCGCCTCGCGCAGCAGCTGCGCCTGGATTTTGAGGAAAGCCAGCGACTGCGCGATCGAATCATGCAGTTCGCGCGCCAGCAGCCCGCGCTCGTCGGCCACCGCCGCCTCGCGTTCCAGCGCGCTGGCGCGGCGCCCTTCCATCGCGCTCGCCAAGTGGCTGGAGAGCGCGTCGAGCAGGCCGCGTTCCTCGTCGGTGAGGGTGACCACCTTGCGGTAGAACAGGTCGATCTCCCCCAGCACCCTTCCCTGAAGCAGCACCGGCACCGTCACCAGGGTCTCGAAGCCGGCGCGCGCGCAATGGTCGAAAGGCGCCGGCTCCGCCGTACGGATCGGGATCACGCGCGCACGCGCGGTGGCGCGCGGCTGTCCGCAATGGCAGGAGCCGGTGAGCAGGCAATGCTCGTCCTTTGCCATCGCCTCGGGCAGGCAGTCGCCCGCCATCAGGAGGTAGTGCCGGTTGGCCTCGTCGGACCAGCGCACCGCCGCCGCATCGGCATGCGCGATCTCGCGCACGCGGCGCGCGAAGCCCTTCGCCAGCTCGTCCAGAGTGGCTGCCTTGGCAAGGAACGCGCTGACGTCATAGAGGGCCGCCAGACGCGCACGCTCGACCTCCAGGCTCGCGGTCTTCTCGCGCACCTTCTGCTCCAGGTTCTGGTACGCCGACTCCAGGTTGCCGGCCATGCGGTTGAACCCGGCCGAAAGCTCGCCGAATTCGTCGCGCGAGGCCACGTCCACGCGTGCCGACAGGTCTCCCTCCTCAACCTTCTTCAAGCCGTCCTTTAGCCGCGCCAGCGGGTCAAGCACGAACAAATGCCCCAGGTATAGCAACACCACGGCGCTGCCGATGGCCAGCGCCATCATCGCCAGCTGCACCAAATTCAAGACCGCGGTCCAGTAGGAGAGTTGCCTTTCGATCGACAGCACCAGTCGATCGACCTCGGCGACGAAAGCCCCGGCGTCGGCGGCCATGCGCGTGCGCTCGTCGCCGCGCGGCAGCCAGCGCGCGCGCAGTTCGCGCCAGCGTTCGGCCACCTTGTCGAATTGCGCGCGCGCCGGCGCCTCCCAGGCGACGAACAGCGGGCGTGACGGGTCACCGACCCTGAGAAGTTCCAGGCTGCCGTCGAGTTCGTCGGCCAGGCGCGCCGCGACCTGCAATTCGCCGGCGTCCAGGGTCATCGCCAGACGCCAGGTCTGCATGCGGAGGCGCCCGGCCTCGTTGATCGCCGCCGCGCCGCCTTCGAGTTGCCAGGTCACCCACAAAGTGAGGCCGATCGAGGCGAGCGCGAGCACCAGGAAGGTCGTGCCGATGGCGACGAGCTTGGCGGCCAGGGCAGGGGGACGGCGCATGGCGGCTTGGAGAAAACCCGGGGCTAGATTTCCGCCGCTTCGGCGATCCACAGACCATCGGGATACTCGACCGTCTCATGGCTGTGGTACACCCGCGCACGCACGATGCATTTCGGGTTGATGTAGAGCGTGACATGCGGACCGCGGGTCGCCACGACGGTCTTGCCGCCAAACATGGCCTGCACCAGCGGCGCGTGGTCCGCATAGCCCGTCGCGCGCAGGTACAACGACGAGCCGTCGCGTAGCGAGACTTCCAACAGCGCTTCCACCAGGTCGCCGGCCTTGCTGGCGAACTTGCGCCACAACGGCCATTGTCGAGCCAGGACGGCCTCGTAATCATCACGGTCGGACAGTTGCTCGAGCGCGGCGACCCCGCGCGGCAAGGCCTGGTGAACCTGAAGCTCGGTATCCACTTCAACCCAGCATACTTCGTCGGGATTGAGGACGGTGAACGGATTGAATACGCCGATGACAATCGGACCGGAGGCGAACAGGCGGTCCGGGTGCAGGCGGGAGACAAGGGTATGCGCGCGCCGCTCATCGTCCTGGAAGTAGCTCCCGGTCTTGCCATCGGTACGATGAACACGCAGGCGCATGAAGGAATACCGACCAGGAAATCCGCGAACGGGGCAGAACCCGAGTATAGGGGTGATCGTCGGGGCCGATGTCGAGCGCGGCGGTATGATCGAACATGGACTCGCCGCAAAAGCACACCTCATGACCGCCGCCACCAGACCGTTTCCCCGTGCCGACCAGGTCGGCAGCCTCCTGCGCCCCCCGGAGCTGGCGCGAGCGCGCGAGCGTCGCAAGGCCGGCACGCTCGACGCCGCCGCCCTGCGCGCCGTGGAGGACGACGCCATCCGGGCCATCGTGCGCCGCCAGGAGGAGTTGGGGTTCAGCGTGGTCGTAGACGGCGAGTTTCGGCGCGAGAACTGGTGGGTGGATTTCATCGCGGCATTGGACGGCGTGCAGATCCGTGACGGCGACCCCGCGCAGGCCTTCGTCACCACCGACCAGCACGGGCACGGCGAGTCCTACGTTCCCAAGGACGTCGTCACCACCGGCACCATCGCGGCGCGCGCGCCGGTCATGGCGCCCGATTACGCGTTCCTGGCCCGCACCACGAAGGTCGCTGCCAAGGTGACCCTGCCCTCGCCGTCGCGCCTGCATTTCCACGGCGGGCGGGCCTCGGTTTCGCGCGAAGCCTACCCGGACATCGAAGCGTTCTTCGCCGACGTGGTGGCCGTGTACCGTGCCGAGATCGCCGCGCTGGAAGCGGCGGGCTGCCGCTACGTGCAGATCGACGATCCGCTGCTCACCTACTTCATCAGCGATCGGCTGCGCGCCGCGGTGCGCGCCGCCGGCGAGGACCCCGATGCGCGCCTGGCGCGTTACGTGCGCCTGATCAACGACTGCATCGCCGCGCGCGGCGCAGGAACCGCGGTCGGCGTGCACGTATGCCGCGGCAACGCCAAGAGCGGGTGGATCGCCGAGGGCGGGTACGAGCGCGTCGCCGAGGCGGTGCTTGGCGGCCTGCAATGCGACCACCTGCTGCTCGAGTACGACGACGCGCGCTCCGGCGACTTCGCGCCGCTGCGTCACCTGCGGAAGGGTACACGCGTGACCCTGGGCCTGGTGACGACCAAGCGCGGCGATCTGGAAGACGTCGATCTGCTCAAGCGTCGCATCGACGAGGCGGCGCGCTACGTGACGCTGGACGATCTTGCCATCAGCCCGCAGTGCGGCTTCGCCAGCACGGTCGAGGGCAACCTGATCACGCCCGAACACCAATGGGCGAAGCTGGACCTGGTCGTCCGGGTGGCGAAGGACGTATGGGGAACGGCCTGAAGTTCCAACCCGCCTCGGCCGGTGAGGGAGCGCCCCCGCCGGCACCGCAATGCTTGCGCCACCACCGAAAAGGACAACGATGACCGCAACCTCGGCACACGCCCCTCAACCCACGCTCGCCGACCTTGTCGAACGCCGCTTCGGCCTGCCCACCAGCGCAGGCCGCGATCGACCCGCGACCGGAACCCTGGCCGACATGCTCGCGAGACGCGTGTGCCGGCGCTTTCGCCAGGAGCCGATATCGGAGGAGACCATGGAACTGCTCTTCGCGGCCGCCCTGTCGGCGCCTTCCAAGTCGGACCTGCAGCAGGCCAGCATCGTGCGTCTGCGCGATCCCGACCGGCGCCGCCGCGCGGAAGCGCTCATGCCGTCCATGCCCTGGATCGCAGGCGCGGCCGAGTTGCTGGTGTTTTGCGGCGACAACCGGCGCATGCGCCGCATCGCCGAACTGCGCGCCAAGCCCTTCCCGAATGACACGCTGGACATGTTCATGAACGCCGCGGTCGATGCCGGCCTGGTCATGCAGGCCTTCATCACCGCCGCCGAAGCCGAGGGCCTGGGTTGCTGCCCCTTGAGCCTGATCCGCAACCAGATCGACGAACTCGGCCGCCTGCTGGCGCTGCCGGCCGGCGTGTTCCCGGTGGCCGGCCTCGCGCTGGGCCACCCGGAAGCGCAAGGCAAGCTGTCGCTGCGCCTGCCGATCACCGCGCTGGTGCACGAGGACACCTACGACGCGTCCGGATTCGAGGCAGAGCTCGCCGCCTACGACGCGCGCCGCGCCGCGCTGGAACCGACCCCGGCGGGCAAGCAGCGCTACGCGGAGCGCTGGGGGACCCTCACCGAATACACCTGGTCGGAGGACAAGGCGCGCCAGTATTCGGTGCCCGAACGGCACAACTTCGGGCCCTATGTGCGGGGGCAGGGGTTCGGTCTGAACTAAGGGGCGCGCGACCCTGGCCCCGCAAACAACTCCCGCATCAACCCGCGCAACCATGCCCCGGCCGGGTCGCGATGAAAGCGCACGTGCCAGAACTGCTTCAAGACCACGCTCTCCAGACGGATCGGTAGCGGACAGTACTTGAGCGGGAATGCCGCGCAAAACGCTTGCGCCACAGACAGTGGCACGGTCGCGATCAGATCGGAGTCCATGATCACGAAGGGCACGCTCATGAAGTGCGGGATGGCCAGCACGACGCGACGCGTGAGACTGCGCTCAGCCAGGGCGCGCTCGAAGATCTCCTGGCTGCGCCCCTGCGGCAGCACGACCGCGTGCTGGGCGGCCAGGAACTCGCGGCGGGTCAGGCGGCCACCGGGCAGCGCGCGACCGGCGCGCATCAGGCACACATAGGGCTGATCGAACAGGCGCTGCTGGTAGAACGCGTCGCCACGCAGGTCCGGGAAGTAGCCCGCCGCCAGGTCGATTCGCCCGGCCTCCATCGCGCGCTGCAACTCTTCTGCCGGAACCTGGGTCGAGACCAGGTTGATTCCCGGCGCTCGCTCACGCAACGCGGCCAGAAGGCGCGGCAGGAACACCATTTCCCCGGCGTCCGAGAGGCTCAGGGTGAACGTGCGCCCGCTGGTCGCCGCATCGAAGGCCGCCTGCTGCATGAGGCGCGTGCGCACCAGCTCCAGCGCTTCGCGCACGGCGCCAGCCATGCCGGCGGCCAGCGGCGTGGGCTGCATGCCGCCGGCGGTACGCACGAACAGCGGGTCGCCGAAACTCCTGCGCAGTTTCGCAAGCGCGAAGCTCACCGCGGGCTGGCTCAGATCCAGCGCCTGCGCGGCAGCGGTGACCTTGCGGGTCTCGATCAGTGCATCGAGGACGCGCAGCAGGTTCAGGTCGAGGGTCGCACTATCCATATCACTTATATCATCAATAAAAACATGCGATTGACGCATGGTACTCCGAAGCACAAACTTGACCGTCCCAACCCCGCTTCCCGCCTGGAGGTCGTCCATGTTTGTTCGCAACGCCTGGTACGTCGCCTGCACGTCCGATGAGGTTGCCGAACGCCCGCTGGGGCGGCGCATTTGCGGCGAGGCGCTGGTCCTGTTCCGCGACGGGGCAGGCCGCGTCGCCGCAATGGAGGATTTCTGCCCGCATCGCGGCGCACCGCTGTCCATGGGAAAGGTATCCGGCGGGCGCCTGGTGTGCGGCTACCACGGCCTCGAGATGGGTGCGGACGGCCGCACCGCGGCCATGCCCTGCCAGCGCGTGCATGCGTTCCCCGCCATCCGCGCCTATCCGGTGCTGGAACGCCACGGCTTCATCTGGATCTGGCCCGGCGACCCGGCGCGCGCCGATGCGGCGCTCATGCCGGTACTGCCCTGGGGCGACAACCCGGCCTGGGCCTATGGCGGCGGGATGTTCCATGTCGGCTGCGACTATCGCCTGATGATCGACAACCTCATGGACTTGACCCACGAGACCTATGTGCATGCCGACAGCATCGGTCAGAAGGAGATCGACGAGTCCCCGCCCAGGACCACGCTGGAGGGCGAGCATGTCGTGACGGCACGGCACATGCAGGATGTCCCGGCGCCGCCCTTCTGGCGCGCGGCCCTGCGCGGTGCCGGACTTGCCGACGATGTGCCGGTGGACCGCTGGCAGGTGTGCCGCTTTTCGCTGCCCAGCCATGTCATGATCGAGGTCGGCGTCGCGCACGCCGGCCTGGGCGGCATCGGTGCGCCAGACGAGCGCAAGGCGTCTTCGATCGTGGTCGATTTCCTCACGCCAGAAAGCGAGACCTCGATGTGGTATTTCTGGGGCATGGCGCGCCGTTTCCGCCCCGAAGACGCGGCACTCACCGAAACCATCCGCGCTGGCCAGCAGCGCATCTTCAGCGAGGACCTGGCAATGCTCGAGGCGCAGCAGCGCAATCTTGCCGCGCAACCCGCGCGGCGGCTGCTCAAGCTCAACATCGACGCCGGCGGGGTGCAGTCGCGACGCCTCATCGATCGGGCGATCGCGGAAGAGGCGGCGCTGACCACGCAAACCTGACAGGGAAACCGCAGGCGATCACCTCGGCGAACACGCGACCGCCCGCCTGCCGGCCGCCGGTTTCCGCAGCGATGCGCTTGGTCCGTTCGTGATTGCGCGACAATCGCCTTCTCATCGGAGGATGTGGCAATGAAAACCCAAGTCGCGATCATCGGCGGCGGCCCGGCCGGCATGCTGCTGTCTGAAATCCTGCATCGCGCCGGCATCGACTCGGTGGTGCTGGAAGCGAAGAGCCGCGCCTATGTGCTCTCGCGCATCCGCGCCGGGGTGCTCGAGCAGGGCACTGTGGACGTTCTGCGCGAAAACGGGCTGGGCGAACGCATGGACCGAGATGGCCACGCGCATGACGGCGCGGCGATCGTCTGGGCCGGTCGCGACCGCTACTTCATCGACGCCTGGAAGTACGTCGGCAAGCGCTTCATGACCTACGGCCAGACCAATATCCAGGAAGACCTGTATGCCGCCGCCGACCGGCGCCAGGCGCGCCTCATCAACGAGGCCGAGAACGTCCTGCCGCACGGCCTGACCAGCCAATCACCCTGGGTCACCTTCCGCCACAACGGCGTGGACGAGCGATTGGACTGCGATTTCATCGCCGGCTGCGACGGCTTCCACGGCGTGTCGCGCAAGTCCATCCCGGCTGCGATCCTGAAGGAATTCGAGAAGGTCTATCCGTTCGGCTGGCTGGGCGTGCTCTCCGAGACGCCGCCCTTGAACGAACTGATTTACTGCAACCATCCGCGCGGCTTCGCGCTGGCCTCGCAGCGCAACCCCATGCTGTCGCGCTACTACGTGCAGGTGCCACTGGATGCCCGAGTCGAGGACTGGTCCGACGACCGTTTCTGGACCGAGCTCAAGGCACGCTACCCGCGCGAGATCGCCGATGCCATCGTCACCGGGCCCTCGATCGAAAAGTCGATCGCGCCCTTGCGCAGCTTCGTCGCCGAGCCGATGCGCCATGGGCGGCTGTTCCTGGCCGGCGACGCCGCGCACATCGTCCCGCCGACCGGCGCCAAGGGCCTCAACCTGGCCGTCTCGGACGTGTTCTACCTGGCGCGTGCCTTGAAGGCCTTTTACGCCGGCGGATCGGAGCGCCTGCTGGACGGTTACAGTGACATGGCGCTGCGGCGCGTGTGGAGTTCGGTGCGCTTTTCCTGGTGGATGACCAACCTGCTGCATCGCTTCCCTGGCACGACCGAGTTCGAACAGCGTGCCCAAGAGGGGGAGTTGGCCTATCTGGCGTCGTCCCGGCACGCCTCGGCCAGCGTCGCCGAGCAATATGCGGGATTGCCTTTCGAGGAAGCCTGAAGCCGGCCCTGAAGGAAATGCCGGACCGGCATATCTGCTAGTCAGGCCATACCGCTTTCTGCAAGCGTCGTGTTCGGTCACAATCGACCTTCCTCACGACATCCAGCGACAAAGCGCCGACGTCGCCACTTATAACCCCGGAGATCGCTTCATGTCCCCCTTGCATCGCTTTGCCATCGCCGCGCTTGTCGCGCTGGCCGCGCCCTGGACCTCCGCCCAGACCTTCCCGTCCAAACCCCTGCGCATCATCGTGCCCTTCGGCGCGGGCGGCGTGGCCGACATCACCGCGCGCACGGTCGCGCAGCGTCTTGCCGAGACCCTGGGCCAGCAGGTGCTGGTCGACAATCGCCCCAGCGCGGGCGGCATCGTCGCCGGCGAGGCGGTGGCCAAGGCCGAACCCGACGGACACACGCTGCTCCTCATGTCCAATGGCACCGCGGTTTCGTCCGGACTCTTCAAGTCCCTGCCCTTCGATGCGCTCAAGGACTTCGCCCCGGTCTCGACGCTGGGCTTTTTCGACATCGCGCTCGTTACCGGCCAGGAATCGCGCTTCAAGACCTTGACCGAGGTGATCGCTTTCGCCAAGGCCAACCCGGGCAAACTCAATATCGGCACCATCAACGTCGGCAGCACGCAGAACCTGGCCGGCGAACTCTTCAAGTCCAGCGCCGGCATCGACGCGCAGATCGTGCCCTTCAAGGGGACGCCGATGATCATCGCCGCCCTGCGTGGTGGCGAGATCGACCTCGGTGTGGAGATCCTGGCGCCGGTCAAGGCGCAGATCGACGCCCGCGCCCTGCGCGCGCTGGCCGTCATGGGCACCAAACGCTT
This sequence comes from Burkholderiales bacterium, assembly GCA_016790635.1. Lineage (GTDB taxonomy): Bacteria > Pseudomonadota > Gammaproteobacteria > Burkholderiales > JAEUOS01 > JAEUOS01. Next base: position 8,239 of record JAEUOR010000006.1, on the reverse strand, counting down.
CGAAGGCCTGCCCGATGTGCCGACCGTGCGCGAGGCCGGCATTGCCGGTTTCAATGTGGCGTCCTGGAACGCACTGGCGGCACCGGCCAGGACACCGGCTGCGGTCATCGAGCGCCTCAACCGCGAAACCGTCGCCGCCGTCAGCAACCCCGCAGTCAGGAAGCGCCTGGCCGAACTGGGGGTCGACGCCCAGGGAGGTACGCCGGAGCAGTTGCGCGACCTGCTCGCCAGCGAGACCAAGCGCTGGGCTGAGGTCATCAGCCGCGCGAAGATCGAGAAGCAGTAGGCGCACGGCCTCGCAAAGGCCCACCCTCGGGCGATCGGTCGCGCTCGCCGGGGTTGTCTGCGCGTCAGGGGCCTTCGAATCGCCCGGACCCGAAGATCGCTTTCTCGATCCAGGGCGGCAGCGCGTCGTGAAACAGGTGCATGAGGTCGCTCATGTGCACCACGCCGATTCCCGCGTCGTCGGCCAGGCGATCCAGCGACTGCCGCGTGTGCAGGCTGACGTGTCCGTTGCGCGGGGCGCAGTACCACCAGTCGGTGCCAAGCGCGTCGATGCCGGCCGGCTGGCACAGGGTCGACATCAGGATCAGGCGATTCTCGTCGGTCAGGGACAGCATGTCGGCCAGCGTGGCCGACGGGTCGATCGCGTGCTCGAAGGTCTCGAACGAAACCACCAGTTCGAACGGCCCGGCCGGCCGCGGCTGGGCGTCGAAAAACGGGTCCCACGTGACCGCCCGCAGGGCCCGGCCGGCGCTGTTGACATGCCGGGCCAGGGACCCGCTGCCGCCGCCGTAGTCGCATACGCGGACCGGCACATCGCCCAAGAGGCCCAGCAACTGCCCGGCCAGCGCCGCGGGGCGCTCTGCCTCGAAGTCCGGATCGATCAGGCGATAGTCCTGGTTGTAGACGCGCTCGCGAAAATCCGCGCTGGTGAACCCGTCCATGAAGGCGGTGAAGGCGAAGCCGCAGTTGCCGCAGCGGTGGTAGGGCACCTCGACGCCGCTGGCCGGCAGCAGCCTGGGCTGATCCGGGAGCCTGCAATGGGTGTTGAAATCGCAAGCGCCCCAGAAAGGCGCAGGCGCGCCGCAGACCTTGCAGGCCAGTGGCGCGCGGGCTGCCACCGCAGACCTCCCGCTCGCTACTTGTCCAGTCGCAGCTTGGCGAACGAGCCGGGGGCGTCTTCAAGCGCCTTCAGCTTGCCGCCGCGCAACGCGTCACCGGGCACCCGCGCCGGCACAGGCTTGTCCTTGCGGTGCGAACGCACCCAGCGGTCCCAGTCGCCCCACCATGAGCCCTCATGCTTGGTCGCGCCCTTCAGCCATTCTTCCGGATTGGCAACGAGGTTGGCATTGGTCCAGTAGCCGTACTTGTTGGCCGCCGGCGGGTTGACGATCCCGGCGATGTGCCCCGACCCGCCGAGCACGAACTTGTTCTTGCCGCCCAGCACGCGCGCACCGGTATAGGTGGTGGCCCAGGGCGCGATATGGTCCTCGACGGTGGAGATGAAGTAGGCCGGCACCTTGACCTTGGAGAGATCCAGAGCGACGCCGTCCAGCGTCACGCCGCCGGGCGCAATCAGGCGGTTGCCGATATACATCTCGCGCAGGTAGAACAGGTGCATGGCCATGGGCATGCGCGTGGCGTCGGAGTTCCAGTACAGGAGGTCGAACGGGAACGGGTCGCGGCCCAGCAGATAGTTGTGCACGTAGAACGACCAGATCAGGTCGTTGGCGCGCAGCATGTTGAAGGTGCCGGCCATTTCGCTGCCTTCGAGGACGCCGCCACGCTTCTTCATGCGCGCTTCGAGCGCATCGACCTGCGCCGAGTCGACGTAGACGCCCAGGTCGCCGGGCTTGGCGAAATCGATCAGGCTGGTGAAGAAGGTCGCGCTGGCGATGCGCGCCTCCTTTTTCGCGGCCAGGTAGCCCAGGGTGCAGGCCAGGAGTGTCCCGCCCAGGCAGTAGCCGATGGCATTGACTTCGCGCTCGCCGGTGCAGCGGGCGATCGCGTCCATTGCCGCCAGCGGACCTTCGCGCAGATAGTTGTCGAAGGTCTTCTTCGCAAGCCGGGTGTCCGGATTGACCCAGGAGATCACGAACACGGTGTTGCCCTGATCGACCGCCCACTTGATGAACGAGTTCTTGGGCTGCAGGTCGAGGATGTAGTACTTGTTGATCCACGGCGGGATGATCAGGATCGGCTGCTTGGCGACCGTCTTGGTCGAAGGCTGGTACATGAGCAGCTGCATGAGGTCGTTCTGGAACACGACCTTGCCGGGTGTCGACGCGACGTTGCGGCCCAGTTCGAAGGCAGCCGTGTCGGTCATCGCGATCGACAGACCGCCCTTGCCTTTCTCGAGATCGCGCAGGAAGTTCTTCAGACCGCGCACGATGTTCTCGCCGCCGGAGTCGGCGGTCGCCTTCAAGACCTGCGGGTTGGTCAGCGCGAAGTTCGACGGCGCGGCGGCATCGAGCATCTGACGGGTGTAGTAGAGGGCCTTGTGGCGCGTCTGCGGCGACACGCCCTCGACGGCCGCGACCGCGTCCTGCATGTGCCTGGCGGTAAGCAGATAGGAGCGCGAGACGAAGTCGAACCAGGGGTTGGCAGACCAGGCCTCGTCGGCAAAGCGCCGGTCCTTGAGCGGCTCCGGCTTGGGCGCCTGGCCCACGGATGCCGCCAGCGTCTGTTGCCAGAGCTGGCCGAACTCGGTCGCATAGCGGGTTTGCGCCTCAAGCACTTTCGACGGATCGGCGAGCATCTTCTGCATCACCTCGCCCATCGCCTGCGAGACGCCGAACTCGTCCTTCATCGACGACTCGAGGTCCGCCGCGGATTTCTCGAGCATCTGCGGTGCCAGCGCCGCGGCGCGGCGCGCCACGTCGGCGAGAGCTTCCTTCAAAACCTCCGGGTCGATCGCCCGGGTGGCTGGTGCTGTCATGCTGCGCCTCCCTGTCTACAGGAGGCACATGATGCCAGATCAGGCTTTAAGAAACCTGACGATGCCGTCCGCCCCGGTGGCGGGCACGACCTTGCCCTGATCGCGCAGGAAGTGCAGGTGCGCGAGCGCCTCGCCGATGGCGAAGGTCGATTGATGCGCATCCAGCGGCCGGTGGAACATGAGCGGGATGATGTCGGCTGCGCTGCATGGCTTGACGCAGGCCGCCAGCGTCTCGGCCAGGCGCTCCGCATGGTGCCCCTGCAACTGCGCCACCCGCTCGTGGGCGCCGCGGAACAGGCGGCCGTGCGACGGCAGCACCAATACGTCCTCGGGCAGATCCTTGTAGGCGGCGATCGCGTCGAGGAACCACTTGAGCGGGTTGGCCAGCGGCTCGTTGGGCCAGACGCCCACGTTGGTGGTGATGCGCGGCAACAGCATGTCGCCGGAAATCACCGCGTTGAGGTCGGCACAATACAGGGAGGCGTGTTCCGCCGAGTGTCCGTAGCCCACCCGCACGCTCCAGGTGCGGCCGCCGATCGACAGGGTGTCGCCAGCGCGCATGCGAAAAAAGCGCTTGGGCACCGAGGGCACCAGCGAGGAGAAATAACCCTTGCGCCCGCGGTCGATCTCGTCGCACATGGCGCTCGACAGGCCGTGGCGGCGAAAATGCTCGACCTGCGCATCGTTGTCGAAACCGGTCATGCCGTGCTGCAGGATGCGCCCCCAGAAGTATTCGCCGGCCGTCGCGGTCAGGCCGCAGCCGTGCTCCGCGAAGCGCTCGCAAATCCAGTCCGCATTGCCGATGTGGTCCGGATGCGCATGGGTGATGACGACCCGCTTGATCGGGCGACCATCCAGACGCGCGGCAAAGAGCCTTTCCCATGCATCGCGGGTCGGCTTTAAGCCCACGCCGCAATCGATCGCCGTGAAGCAGGGCACCGCGTCGATCTCGTCCTCGATGAGCCACAGGTTGATGTGATCGAGCGCGAAGGGCAGCGGCATGCGCAGCCACTTGACCCCGGGCAGGATGTCGAACACCTCGCCCATCTCCGGGATCGCCGGGTAGGGGTAGGTCAGCCGCAGCTCTTCAGGCCGGACCGGGCTTTTTTGCAGGACAGCCGCCATATTGGGTACACTTTCCGTTTACGTAAACGTCAACCAGCCCGGATTCTCGCACGCGTTTTCGTCGCAGGACCTCAAGTTAGCGCGCCCGGCCGCGCTCCACAACTCGGTTTGTCGCCCGTCCCATGTCGCATTCCTTCACCATCACCGAACTGGCGCGCGAGTTCGACATCACGCCGCGCGCGATCCGTTTCTACGAGGATCAGGGCCTGCTCGCGCCGTCGCGCCAGGGTTCGGCCAAGAGCCGCGTCTATTCGAACCGTGACCGCACGCGCTTGAAGCTGACGCTGCGCGGCAAGCGCCTTGGACTGGCGCTCTCGGAAGTGCGCGAACTGCTCGACATGTACGAAAGTCCGCGCGACGAGGCGGCGCAGCTGACCAAGTTCCTCGAGGTGATGGGCCACCACCGCGGCCTGCTTGAGCGTCAGCGCGAGGACATCGAGGCGCAACTGGGCGAACTTGCCGCCTTCGAGACTCGCGTGCGCAAGCGCCTGGCCGAGCGGGGGCGCAAGTGAGGACGCAGCATGCGGAGGCGGCAGAGGCGGGCGGCGTGTCGGCCAATCCGCACTGGGCCGCGCGCATCCGCCACGAACTGGCCGTGCAGGGCGTGACGCCAGCCTACGAGATCGCCATCGACGAGTGCGCACCGGGTCGCCTGACGCTGTCGATGCCGCTCAAGGCCGCGGCGCTGCAGCAGTACAAGGTCGTGCACGGCGGCATCGTCGCGATGCTGGCCGACTCGGCCTCGGGGCTGGCCGTGATCTCGCTCCTGCCGGCGGAAGACGGGGTACTCTCGATCGAATTCAAGATCAACCTCCTGGCCCCGAGTCGCGGCGAGCGCATGATCGCGCGTGCCAAGGTCATCAAGGTCGGGCGCACGGTGGCCGTTTCCGAAGCCGACATCTTCTGCATCGAGGGCGGCGTGGAAACCCACACCGCCCGCCTCGTCAACACCCTGATCGTCGCCCGCGGGCTGGCCGCACGGGTCGATCCCAAGGAATAGCCATGGTCAACCTCAATTCCCTCTCCTTCAACCATTCGGACGAGATTCGCGCGCTGCGCGAGGCCCTGCAGGACTTTGTCGCCGGCGAGATCGCGCCGCGCGCAGCCGCCATCGATCGCGACAACCAGTTCCCCATGGACCTGTGGAAGAAGTTCGGCGACCTGGGTCTCCTGGGCATGACCGTCGAGGAGGAATACGGCGGCGCCAACCTGGGTTATCTCGCGCACATCGTCGCGATGGAAGAGATCTCGCGCGGCTCGGCCTCGGTCGCGCTGTCCTATGGCGCGCATTCCAATTTGTGCGTCAACCAGATCCGGCGCAACGGCACCGAGGCGCAAAAAAGGAAGTACCTGCCGGCGCTGATCTCGGGAGACGCGGTCGGCGCGCTGGCCATGAGCGAACCCGGCGCCGGGTCGGATGTGGTCGGCATGCGCACCCGCGCAGACTGGAAAGGCGACCGCTGGGTGTTGAACGGAAACAAGATGTGGATCACCAACGGGCCGGATGCCGACACGTTGGTGGTCTATGCGAAAAGCGATCTGGCGGCCGGGCCGCGCGGCATCACCGCCTTCCTGATCGAGAAAGGGATGAAAGGCTTTTCCACCGCGCAGAAGCTCGACAAGCTCGGCATGCGCGGCTCCAACACCTGTGAACTGGTATTCCAGGACTGCGAGGTGCCGGCCGAAAACATCCTGGGCGGCGTCGAGGGCAACGAGTCTGCCGGCATCGGCCGCGGGGTCAACGTGCTCATGAGCGGCTTGGACTACGAGCGCGCGGTACTCTCGGGTGGCCCGCTGGGCATCATGAGCGCCTGCCTCGATGTGGTCGTTCCCTACCTGCACGAACGCAAGCAGTTCGGCCAGCCGATCGGCGAGTTCCAGCTGATGCAGGGCAAGCTGGCCGACATGTACTCGACCTGGTCGGCGTGCCGCGCCTATGCCTATGCGGTCGGTGACGCACTCGACCGCGGAACCCTGACCGGCACGGCGGCGCGCAAGGATTGCGCCGGGGTCATCCTCTATACCGCCGAGAAGGCCACGTGGATGGCCGGCGAGGCCATCCAGGCGCTGGGCGGCGTGGGCTACACCTACGATTACCCGACCGGGCGCCTGTGGCGCGACGCCAAGCTCTATGAGATCGGCGCCGGCACTTCCGAGATCCGGCGCATGCTGATCGGCCGCGAACTCTTCGCCGAGACCCGATGAGCAATCAGGCCCACCCGTCGCTTCCGCGCAACTTCTGAAAAATGCAATCGCTCAACAAGTTGTTCGAGAACAACCGCGTCTGGGTGGCCAAGGTCACGCGCGAGGATCCGCAATTCTTCGATCGCCTCAAGCACCAGCAGCACCCGGAGTACCTTTGGATCGGCTGCTCGGATTCGCGTGTGCCGGCCAACCAGATCATCGGCCTCTTGCCCGGCGAGGTGTTCGTCCACCGCAACATCGCCAACGTGGTCGTGCACACCGACCTCAACTGCCTGTCGGTGATCCAGTTCGCGGTCGACTGGCTGGCGATCCGCCACATCATCGTCTGCGGCCACTACGGCTGCTCCGGCGTGCATGCGGCGCTGACGCGGCGCAAGGTCGGCCTGGCAGACAACTGGCTGCGCCACGTGCAGGATGTCGGCGAGAAGCACGGCGCCTACCTCGGCACCCTGGCCGGCGAGGAGCATCGGCACGACGCGCTATGCGAGTTCAACGTCATCGAGCAGGTCAGGAACGTCTGCCACACCACCAGCGTCGCCGATGCCTGGGCGCGCGGCCAGGCACTGTCGGTGCACGGCTGGGTCTACGGCGTCCACGACGGACTGCTGCGCGACCTTGGAGTGACCGTCGCAGGCGCTGACGAGGTCGAATCCGCGCTCGCGGCGGCCACCGTCGCGCTGCGCGAGCGGGAGCGCGAGCCGTGATCACCATCGGCGAGACCGCGACCAAGTCCCTCACCCTCGACCGGGAGCAGATCAGGACCTTCGCCGCCAGTTGCGGGGACTTCAATCCCCTGCACCACGACGAGGCCTTTGCCAAGGCCTCGCGCTTCGGCGGCATCATCGCCTGCGGGCCGCACTATGTCGCCCTGCTGATGGGGCTGCTGGCAACCCATTACACGCAGCACGGGCCGCAAGTCGGCATCGGTTTCGATGCGATGAAGCTCGAAAAGCCGGTGCGCCCGGGTGACACAATCGAACTAAAATGGGTGGTCCGCGCCATTGAACCCAGGTCGATCGGCGATGTTGTCACCCTCGACGGCTCGATCACCAACCAGGATGGCGCCCGGGTCCTGTCCGTGATCGGCAAGATCATGGCTTTCAGAACCTGACTTACCGAGCGCTTTCCCGTCCGCTTTTCCGACTCCAGGAGCAACGTCATGTCCGACCCCATCGTCATCGTTTCCGCCGCCCGCACCCCGGTCGGCGCCATGCAGGGAGAACTTTCCGGCTTTGCCGGGCATCAGCTCGGCAGCCACGCCATCAAGGCCGCCGTCGAGCGTGCCGGTTTGAAGCCCGAGCAGGTGCAGGAAGTCATCATGGGTTGCGTGCTGCCGGCTGGCCAGGGCCAGGCGCCGGCGCGCCAGGCCACCCTCGGCGCCGGATTGCCCAAGTCGTCCGGCGCCACCACCATCAACAAGGTGTGCGGCTCGGGCATGAAGGCGGCGATGTTCGCGCATGACCTGCTCGTGGCCGGCAGCGCCGACATCATCGTCGCCGGCGGCATGGAGTCCATGTCCAACGCCCCCTACATGATGCTGAAGGGCCGCGGCGGCTACCGCTACGGACACGCCACAGTGTTCGACCACATGGCGCTCGACGGTCTGGAAGACGCCTACGACAAGACCCCCAACGGTGGCGGCAAGTCGATGGGCCAGTTCGCCGAGGACTGTGCCGGCAAGTACACCTTCACCCGCGCCGAGCAGGACGCCTACGCGATCGAGTCGACCAAGCGCGCCGTGGCCGCCAACACCGATGGCAGCTTCAAGTGGGAGATGGCGCCGATCACGGTGGCCGGCAAGAAGGGCGATGTCACCATCGAGCGCGACGAGTCGCCGTTCAAGGCCAATGTCGACAAGATCCCCACGCTCAAACCGGCCTTTCGCAAGGACGGCACGGTCACCGCCGCGACCTCGTCGTCGATATCCGACGGCGCCGCCGCGATGGTGATGATGCGCGCCTCGACCGC
>JAEUOR010000034.1 GCA_016790635.1 Burkholderiales bacterium | reverse complement strand
CCATCACGATCACCCCGACCTTCTGTACCGCGACGGGCACGATCACCTGGTCTTGCACCGGCACGCCTTCGAAGTACATGCCCGCGACCTGCCGCTAATCCGGTCGTCTCGCAGCACAAGGCCCCTCTCCGGAGGGGCTTTTTTTTGCCGGGGCTTTGGCTGCCAGGGCAGCCAAAGCAGCCATGCCAAAATCGCCTTGTGAGTCAAATCCTGCCTGTTCCTGGCCCCGGGCGTCGCCCTCGCGCGAGGCGCGCGTGAAAGCTCTGTTGGCGAGCCTGTTGCGCCGTCCGAGCGCACCTGACCCGAAGGTGGTTCTCCAAGCTGGCTTCGAGGCATTGGCACGTGGTGACTTCGCCGCGGCCTTGACCAACTCCGAGCGCCTGCGCCGCGCGGGAAGCCGGGCGGCGGCGGCTTTTCTGGCCAGTTTTGTCGCCGGCCAGGAAGCAAAGCCGGCCGAAAGGCTGGGATTGCTGCGAGAGGCGCGCGCAGTCGATCCCGATGAGCCGGCATACGCCATCGAACTCGCGCAGGCGCTGGCGGAATCGGGCGCATTGGCGGAAGCAGTCGCGATCCTGGACCCGGTGATGCGTTCCGCCCATGCGGCAGCCGGCGACGCGCAACTGTTGTTCAAGCTCGCCGGCTGGCGCTTCGACACAGGCGACCGTGAGGCCGCGCGCAACGACCTCGAGCGGGTGCTGAAACTTGCGCCCGACTTCGCCGAGGCCGCGGCGAACCTTTCCGAAATCCTGTACCGGGATGGGGAGATCGAGGAGGCGCGGCGCGTCCTGCGTCCGCCCGGCACGCGGCGCGTGTCGGCGACAACGCTGCGGCGCGCCTTTACCATCGCCGCGGCTTATCGCTCGACCGCGCAGATCGACGAAGTGCGCGACGAGCTGCGGCGCGATCTGGATGAGCTGGAGGCAGCTCCGCCCCTGCTCGTGAAGCCGGAAGCGGAGGTCGGGCGCACCCCGTTCTATCTCGCCTATCACGGTCTGGACGACAAGGCGGACCTGCAACGCATCGCGCGCATTGTCCGGAACGGCTATCGGGCGGCGCGCAACGCGCGCGCCGCCGGCCCTGCGGGCCGAGCACGCGTGCGTATCGGTCTGGTATCGGCGTACTTCTACGCGCACTCTGTGGGACGGGCTTTCCTGCGACTGGTCGAAGGTTTGCCGCGCGAGCGGTTCGAGGTGATCCTGTATGCCGCTCCAGTCGCGGGGCCGACGCCTGATGATGCGCTGGCGCGGGCGTTTCGCGCCACGGCGGATCGCTTCGAGGTCCTTGCGCCCGACGTGGAGGCAGCGGCTGCCGCGATCGCGCGCGCCGAGCTCGACCTGTTGCTCTATCCCGACCTCGGCATGGACCCCTTCACGTGGTTTCTCGCCTTCTGGCGCTTGGCACCCCTGCAATGTGCCTGCGCGGGCCATCCGTCGACTACCGGCATCGATACCATCGACTGCTATCTCTCGGACGCGCTCGCCGAACCGGAGGATGGCGAGGCGCACTATGCCGAGCGCCTGGTGCGGGTCGAGGATTTCTTCCTGGCCGTGGCCGACCTGCCGGCGGTGCGTACGCGCCCGCGCGCCGCGGGCAAACGCTATGTCTGTACACAGACGGTCATGAAGCTGCACCCGGATTTCGACAAGACCCTCGGGGAAATCCTGGCCAGGGATGCTGACGGCGAAGTGCTTCTCTTCGGCGACAGCGTCCCGCGCATCAACCGGCTGGTCGGCGAGCGCCTGGCAGGCACCCTGGGCAGCGCCATGGAGCGCGTGCGCCTGCTGCCGCGCATGGACTATGCGCGTTACCTGGATACCGTGCACGACGCGGCGGTGATCCTCGACACGCCGCATTTCGGCGGCGGCAACACGACCATGGAGGCACTCGCGCTTGGTGTCCCCGTGCTGACCTTGCCGGGGCGCTTCCTGCGGTCGCGCTACGCCTACGCGCGCTTGCGCACCCTGGAAATCGATGAGTGCATCGCTGCCGACCAGGTCGATTACGTCGATCGGGCGGTAGCGATCGCCAATTCGGCCCGCCTGCGCGACGACATCGTCGCGCGCCTGCGCGAGCGTGTGCCGGCGCGGCTGGATGCCGCGCGTCCGGTCGCGGCGTTCGCGCGCGCGCTGGCGGAACTGGCGAGCGGTCGATGCTGAAGGAGCTGTTGCGGCGTGTCGCCTCGTGCGGCTCGCGCGGCGACATCGAGGCAGAGTTGCTTGCCATCCGCGACCTGATCCGCGACGGCCGCCCCGCTGGCGATGCCGCCTTGGCAGCCTATTTGTCGCGCCATCCGCATGACCCCAAGGCCTTGCACCTGCGCGGGCTCGTCGAGTTCGAGCGCGGGCAGCTTGCGCAGGCTGCCGCGTCGATCCGTTTCGCGGTCGAATTCGACCCGGACAGTCCGATCTATCGGGCCAACCTCGGCATGGTGCTCGAGCGCATGGGCCGCTTCGGCGAGGCCCGCACGCACCTGGAGGCGGCGGTCGATGCCGAGCCGGGGCTGGCCAGTGCCCTGCACAATCTGGTTGCCCTGCTGCTGGCGATGGGGGAACCGGCAGCCGCCAGCGCGCGTCTGCAAACCGGCCTGGCGCAGGCGCTGCCGGATGTCGATCTGGCGCGCCTGCATGTGACCCTGGCCGGGCTGGCAGAGCGGGTACCGGGCGTAGACGCGCTGACCCATCTGCAGCAGGCAGCCATGCTGGACCCGAGCCAGCCGGCGATCGCGCTCTTGCGGTTCCGGCCCATGGCGCTCCTTTGCGACTGGAGTTATCCGGCTGCCGAACTTGCCCGATTCTTTGAGGACTTGGCCGACCTGGCCGACCCGGCGTCCGCGCCGATGCTGGCGCCGTATCTGGCCGAGTGTGTCGCGACCTCGCGCCGCGCACGCTTTGCCGCCGCGCGACGCAGCGCCATGCACTACGAGGCGGGCGCAGCCTCGGCGGGGCCGCTCCGAACGCCGGGTCCGGTGGCGCGCGATGGCCGCATCCGGGTGGGCTACCTTTCTTCCGACCTGCACCACCACCCGACCATGCAGCTATTGCGCGGCATGCTTGCCGCGCACGATCGTGAGGCCTTTTGCTGGCACGCGTTCTCGGCAGGCCCGGACGACGGCAGCGCCCTGCGACGTGAAGCCGTTGCCGCGTTCGACTCGTTTCACGACATTCGCGCGATGCCGGCTCGCGACGCGGCGAACCTGATCGCCGGGCAGGGAATCGACATCCTGATCGACCTCAAGGGCTACACGGGCGATGCGCGCACCGAGATCGTGGCGCTGCGGCCTGCGCCGCTGCAGGTCAGCTTTCTCGGCTACCCGGGCACCATGGCGGCCGGCTTCATCGACTACCTGATCGCCGACCGCATCGTCGTGCCGCCTGGCGACGAACAATGGTATTCCGAACAAGTCGTGACCTTGCCGGATTGCTACCAGCCCAATGACCGGGAGCAGGGTATCGCCCCCGAGCGGCCTTCGCGCGAGGCCGAGGGGCTGCCGGCCGGCGCCTTCGTGTTCGCGTCGTTCAACGCCACATACAAGATCGAACCGCGAGTCTTCTCGGTCTGGATGCACATCCTCCTTGAGGTGCCGGGTTCGGTGCTGTGGCTGCTAGCCGGCGATGAGCGCGCACGCAGCAACCTGAGGCGCGAGGCAGCCGCGCGAGGCGTGGATCCGGGTCGGCTGGTCATGGCTGGCATCGTTCCCAAGGAGCGGCACCTCGCACGCATCGCGCTGGCGGACTTGTGCCTGGACACGCTGCTGGTCAATGGCCACACCACCGGCAGTGACGTCCTCTGGGCCGGCTTGCCGATGATCACCTTTCTGGGCGACAGCTTTGGTTCGAGGGTCGGGGCGAGCCTGCTTCACGCGGTCGGGCTCGAAGAACTGGTATGTGCCGACGCCGCCGCCTATGAGGCGCTCGCGATCACTCTCGCGGGGGATGCGGCGCGACTGCGCGAATTGCGTCATCGCCTGGCCGTGAATCGCTTGAACGCTCCGCTTTTCGACACCCTGGCCTATGCGCGGCACTTCGAGGCGGCGCTGGCCGAAATGCACGCTCGCCGACAGCAGGGGGCTGTTCCCGCAGCATTCTGTGTGCGTCGCGGCGCCCGGGCATGAGCGTCTTCGCGCGCCTGTTCGCCGCTCTCGTGCCGCGACGCGAGGTACGCCGGAGCGCTGCGGACTGGTGCGACGACGGTGCCGCGCATGTTGGCCGCGGAGAGTTTGCCGAGGCCGTCGTGTGCTTCGAGCGTGCTCTCGCGCTCGAGCCCGATTCAATCGTCGCGCTGCATGCGCGCGCCGCGTTGCACCATGCCTGCGGCGAGTATGCAGAGGCCATCGAACTCTGCGACGAGGTGCTGGCGCGTGTGCCTGCGAGCGTCGATACCTTGTGCACGCGAGCCTTTGCCCTGCGTTCGCTGGGACGCCTCGTCGAGGCGTTGGCGGATTTCGAGCGCGCCGCTGCGCTGGAGGCACGCGCCGGGTTGATCGCTTGTGTCGGCGGGGTACTGTTCCAACTCGGCCGCCTTGACGCGGCGCTCAAGGAAACGGAGCGTGCGCTGGCAGCCGACCCGGAGGCCGATCACATTCACAGCAACCGGCTCTTCATGCTGAACCATGTGCCCGGGCTGTCGCGGCGCGCGATCGCCGATGAGCATTTTGCCTGGGGGTGGGCGCTGGAGAGACGCAAGTCCGCGGCCTGGCTGCCGCACGCCAATGACCCGGACCCGCGGCGGCGGCTGCGCGTGGCTTACGTTTCCGCTGACCTGCGCGTGCATTCGGTGGCTTTCTTCATCGCTGCGGTGCTTGCGAACCACGACCGCAGCGAAGTCGAGGTCTATTGCTACGACAACCAGACCGGTCGCGGTGACGCGATGACCGAGCGACTCGCGGCACACGTCGATCATTGGGTGCGCATCGACCGCCTGGATGACGCCGCGTTCGCAGCGCGTATCCGGGCCGACGCGATCGACGTGCTGGTCGACCTGTCGGGGCATACCGGCGGCAACCGTTTGCCGGTATTCGCGATGCGGCCGGCGCCGGTCCAGGCATCGTGGTTTGGCTACATGAACACCACCGGGCTTGCCGTCATCGACTACCGCATCACCGATGCGGTATTTGGAGCGCCCGAGGACCAAGCGCTGTATTCGGAGCGTCTGTTCCGGCTGCCCTCCATGTTCAACTGGGTGCCTGCAGATGAAAGTCCGCCGTGCGGCGACTCACCCTGGTGTGCCAACGGCCATGTCCGCTTCGGCTCTTTCAACAACCTCACCAAGGTGGGCGATGCGGCAATCACGGCCTGGGCCCGTGTCATCAACGCGGTGCCCGGATCGCGCCTGGTCGTGATTGCGGCCGGCGCCGACGAACCTGTGCGCCGTGCGGGAGTCGTTGAACGCTTCACGCGCGCCGGGCTGGGCGCGGAGCGCCTCGAAATTCACGCGCACCAGCCGCTGGCGGGGTTTCTCCGATTGGTGCGGGAAGTCGATATCGCGTTCGACCCGTTTCCGTACAACGGCGGCACGACCACGCTGCATACGTTGTGGATGGGGGTTCCGATCGTGAGCCTCGCCTGCGAGGAGGAAATCGGCCGCGTTTCCAGGGCCATACTCTCGAGCATCGGCCTGGCGGATCTCTGCGCCCCGGACCTCGAAGCCTACGTCGCGACCGCGATCAGCCTCGCGACCGACACGGAGCGATTGCAGGCGCTGCGCGGCGAACTGCGGTCGCGCATGACCGCGAGCCCGTACCTTGATGCGCGCGGGCTGGCACGCGAGCTCGAGTTCGGGTTTCGCACCATGTGGCACGTCTGGCTGCGCCGACAGGCCGATCGCGCCCATGTCGCGCAAACGCCGGGACCGGCCGGCGGATCACCATCACCGGACTTCGCCCGACTGTGCGATGCGGTGCGAAGCACCGTCGGTCCGGGTACCCCGGCAGTCCTCGATCCTCAGACCCGGCTTGCCGATCTGTGCGAATGGGATGCGAGTAACGTGCTCGCGCTCTGCGTCATGTTCGACGCCGACTTCGGCAGGACGCTCAGCCGCGCGGACTTGCTCGGCTGCAGCACGCTGGCCGACCTGCACAGACTGGTTTGCTGATTCAAGCCCGAGTTGCGTCTGTCATCAGGTGGCGGTGTTTGCGCAGCGCGCGACGCCGCGCTCGACGGCGACGATCACCGCGTCCTTGTCCGCTGATGCCAGATGCAGATGAAACGGCAGTCCGATCAGGGTTTCGCACAGTCGCGTCGCGACCGGCAGTTCGCCAGCCCGCTCGCAGGTCACGAAGGCCGGATGGCGATCCAGCGTCGGCAGGTACCAGCGCCGCGTCGCGATGCCGGCGAGGGCGCAGGCTTCTTCAATGGCGTCGCGCAGGCTGCCGGAGGCGACACCAAAGGAAAGCAGCGTGCGCACCAGGCTAGTGTCGCCCTGTTGCCAGGCCGGCACGAGTCCAGGCAGGGCAGCGAGTCGCGTGCGCATTTCGGCCATGAGCGCGCGGCGCCGCGTCGCGCGTTCGTTCCATCGTGCCAGGTTCGCCAGTCCGACCGCGGCGTGATACTCGGAGAGCTTGGCATTGGTCCCGGGCTGCGCGACCTGTCCGAACGGTGTCGGCGCAGAGGCATCGAGGTTGATGCCGAAATTGGTGGCGCGGCGGACGCCGCTCACGATTGCGGAATCGGTACTGGCGATGAGTCCGCCTTCGCCAGCGCCGAGCGACTTCGTCGCATGCAGGCTGAAAACCACCGGGGTGCGCCCGTTGCAGCGCTGGTTGCCCCAGGCGCCGGCCGCGTCGATCAGCGCGGGGATGCTGGTGCGTGCGCTGAAGTCGTCCCATGCGGCGACCTCGTGCGGGACGCCGAAGGTCGACACAGTCAGCACGGCGTCGACCCGCGTTCGAGCGCACGCCGCCTGCGCGATCGCAGGTGTCAGGGTCCAGTTCCCGGCGTCGATGTCGGCCACGACCGGTTCGCAGCCGGCGCGGACGATCGCGGTCGCGCTGGCGACAAAGGTCAGGGCCGGCACCAGGACGCGCGCCCCCGGCTTGACACCCAGTGCCGCGAGAGTCAGCTCGAGCCCCGCGGTCGCGTTCGACACGCTGGTCACGAAGAGGGGTTTCTCGCCGGCGGCCTGCAACTCTTCGCGCAGGCGCGCCTCGAGTTCACCCGCGAGCGGGCCGAAGTTCGTGTACCAGCGATTGGCGTCGATGCGTTCGAGCCAGGGCAGGAGCTCGGCCGCAGTGGGCATGTCGGGGACGAGGAGCTCGACTCGCATCGCTCGCTGCCGGTGTGCCGCGCCTAGTCGGGCGCGTGCCAGTCGCCGGACTTTCCGCCGCGCTTCTCGAGAAGCCTGATGTCGTCCATGCGCATGCCGCGGTCGACCGCCTTGCACATGTCGTAGATGGTCAAGAGGCCGACCTGCACCGCGGTCAGGGCCTCCATCTCGACACCGGTGCGACCGAGCGTCTCGACCGTCGCGGCGCAATGCACGGCGCTCCCCGCCCGATCGACTTCGAAGTCCACCGCGACACGGGTCAAGGCAAGCGGGTGGCACAGGGGAATCAGGTCTGCGGTGCGTTTGGCGCCCTGGATGGCGGCGATGCGCGCGATGCCGAGCACGTCGCCTTTGCGCACGTTGCCGGACTCGATCAAGGCCAGCGTCGCCGGCAGCATGCGGATGCTGCCGCCCGCGCGCGCCACGCGATGGGTTGGTGCCTTGGACGCGACATCGACCATGTGGGCCTGACCGTCGCGGTCGAAATGAGTGAGGGGCGAGTCCCCTGGGGAGGCCGGCTGGTTCACGTTTGGCAACAAATCAGGGCGGGGATTGCATGTTCGGGTCGGGGAACCCACGAGGGGCGCCGGTTATCATACACGGCATGTCATCGCGATTTTCCTTGCGTGCGCGAGTCGTCGCGCTGTTGCTTGTGCCCGGCCTGGCCTTTGGCCCCGCGCCCTTTTCGTCCTTGCACGCGCAGAACCTGCCGAATCTGGGCGAGGAGTCGGCCACCGCGCTGTCGGGGCAGATGGAACGACGCATCGGCGAGTCGTACTTTCGCGAATTGCGCCGCGATCCGGCGTTTGTCGACGACCCCGAGCTCACGGCCTATGTCCAGGAGCTTGGCATGCGCCTGGTCGGCGCCAGCGTCGACCCGGGCGCCGAGATCGAGTTCTTTCTCATGCGCGACTCGGCCATCAATGCCTTCGCCATGCTGGGCGGGTTCATCGGCGTCAATACCGGCCTCCTGATCGCCGCCGAGACCGAGTCCGAGGCCGCCAGTGTCCTCGCGCACGAGATCGCGCACCTGACGCAAAAGCACATCGCTCGCGGGTTCGCCGCCGGGCAGCGAACTTCGATGGCCGCCCTGGCCGCCTTGGCGGTGGCCCTGCTTGCGGCGCGTTCCAACAGCCAGGTGGCGGCCGGCGCGGTCGCCGGCGCGCAGGCCTTCCAGGTGCAGTCGCAACTGGCTTATTCGCGCGATTTCGAGCGCGAGGCCGACCGGGTCGGCTTCGACCTCTTGCAAAAGGCCGGCTTCGATGTCAGCGCCATGCCGGCGTTCTTCGAGCGCCTGCAGCGCGCCACGCGCATCTACGACAGCAATGCGCCGGTCTATGTCCGCAGTCACCCCTTGACCGTCGAGCGCATCGCCGACGTGCGCAATCGCGCCCAGGGCGTTCGTTATCGACAGCGCGAGGACAGCCTCGCCTTCCATCTGGTGCGCGCCAAGCTGCGTGCGACCGCCGACGCCGGCGTCGATGGAGTGCGCGACGCGCAAAAGCATTTCGCCGCCCAGCTGGCGAATCGCACGTGGGCCAACGAAGCCGCTACCCACTACGGGAGTGCCGAGGCGTTTTTCCTGGGCAAGGACTTCAAGGCTGCCGAAGCGGCACTGGCGGCAGCGCGCAGGCTCGCGTCGCATCCCATGCTCGATGCCATGGCGGCGCGCCTGCGCGTCGCCGCCGGCGACCGTGCGGGCGCGGTTGCCGAATACCGCAATGCGCTCGGTCGCAACCCCGGCGCTCGCTTTCTGCGTTTCGCGCTGGCCGATGCGTTGCAAGCCGCCGGGCGGCACCCGGAGGCCCTGGAAATGCTCACAGAACTGGCGCGCTCCGGGCGCGACGGACCGCGCGTCTACGAGATGCAGGCGCGCAGCTATGCCGCCACCGGAAAGGTGATGTCCCAGCACCAGGCCCTGGGTGAGTACTACGCCCAGCTCGGCAGCCCGCAGGCCGCCATCGAGCAGATGCAGATCGCCCGCTGCGCCAAGGATGGGGATTTCTATCAGCAGTCGATCATCGATGCGCGCATCCGCGACCTCTGGGAAGCGATCCTGGCCGAGCGTGCCCAGCGCAACGAGGCAAGCCAGGGCGGTGACGCCCGGCGCGGCGCGCCGGCGCCGGTGCAGGCGCCCGTGGGGCGTTGTTCCTGAACATGCCGCCTGGTGCGCAGTTGCACATGCTCGCAGGCGGCCGCACCGCGAACGGACGCGCCTAGCGGGCCGGCGCCTCGAAGTAAGCGTCGTAGAGCAGATCGAAAGTCTTCTCGGTCTCCGCCAGCAGATGCTCTTCCCCGGTAGCGCGGCGCTGTGCACCCTGCAGGAGGGTTTCCACGCCCGCCGCCTCCGGCACCACCTGCCCGCCGATGTCCAGCGCGTGGATGATGCCGGCGATGCGCTTCAATGCCGGGTCGCGGGCCAGCCCGAAAGAGTCCAGCAGCACTTCGTAGGTCACCTGGGTGGCCGAGTTGCAGAACATCGCCCCGTCGAACCCGAAGGTGACAGCCGTATCCGGCGGCGCCTGTTCGCGTTCGCCCCAGAACACGCGTCCTTCGGCATCGATGAAACGGCGAATCAGCCAGGCTGATGCCAGTCGGTCGGCCCACAGCGGGCGCCGCGTCACCCAGACACGACGGAAGAATTTCTGTGCCGCGCGCAGTTCCTGGGTGGTGGCTGCATCCGGCCCCTTGGGAAAGAGCAGGGCCTTGACGTCGGCGTCGATCTTGGCCAGGGCCGCACTGGCGCGATTGCGGATCTCGCTGGGAAAGAAATCGAGCGAAGCGATCGCATCGAATTCGCGGCGGAACTTGATCAAGGTGCGCGACAGCGTGGTCGGGTCCGAGACGCCGAAGCCCACCGAGAGGCTTTCGATGTTCTTGATCAATTCCACGTAGCGTGCGGTGCGATCGAACTTGGCCGCAAAGGCCAGGGTCTGCTCCCGATCGGCCGTCACGTTAAGCACGTGGTGGCTGCCGCCCGAGGCATCGATGTGCCCGCCCAGGCGCGGCAACCCCTGGCGCGACGCCACCGTGTCGGGCAAAAGGAACACGCCCTCGCCGAGCACGCCGCAGCCCAGCGATTCCAGCGTGCGCAGGATGCGCATGCGCGCCCCCGCCTCCTCCGGCAGTTGTGCCACCAGAACCAGCCAACGGCTTGCGCCCGCGCCACTCGCTAAAGCCATCCCGATCTCCCAGGCGATGCTCTGCGGATTATGCCGTTTCCACGCCGGACCCGGCACTCAAGCTAAAATTGCAGTCCTTAGCATTCGGTTGATGACGGACAAGCCATGGCGACCCTGCACGACAAGGAAATCGACACCCGCGGTCTGAATTGCCCGTTGCCGATCCTGCGCGCCAAGAAGGCGCTGACCGAGTTGACCACCGGACAGATCCTCAAGGTCACCGCGACCGACCCGGGTTCGGTGCGTGACTTCGCGGCGTTTTCCAAGCAGACCGGTCATCTGCTGGTCGAGAGCGGCGAGGACGGCAGCGAGTTCTTCTACTTCCTCAAGAAGAAGTAAGGCCCGCGCCTGGGAGCCTGCGCGACTCCTTCTGCCGCGCAGGCTCCTAGCCCGCGGCGCCAAGGCGCTTCAGCTGCTCGGCCAGCTTGGCGTGGGTGGTCTCGAAGCCGGCCAGGCGCTCCTCTTCCTGTCGCACGACTTCGGCCGGGGCCCGTGCGACAAAACTCTGGTTGGCCAGCTTGCCGCGCGCGCGGCCGATCTCGCCCTCGACGCGCGCCAGTTCCTTGGCAAGCCGCGCCTGTTCGGCCGCCACGTCGACGCGAATGTCGAGCATGAGGCGGGTATCGCCCACCACCGCGACCGGCGCCGGGCCGCCGGGCAGCGTCTCGACCGCCCGCACTTCCGACAGTCTTGCCAGGGCGCGCAAGGACTCGACGTGGGCCAGCACGCCTTGCGTGTCGCCGCTGGCGAAGAGCGCGATGCGTTCGGCCGGTGAGACGCCGGACTCGCTGCGCAGGTTGCGCGCCGCGCTGACCAAGGCCTTGAGTTGCCCGATCTCTTCCTCCGCGCTTGCATCGATGCGCGCCGCATCGGGACGCGGGTAGGGCGCAAGGCAGATCGAATCCCCGGTCTTGCCGGCCAGGGGCTTGACCGCCTGCCACAGTTCCTCCGTGACGAACGGAATGACCGGATGCGCCAGGCGCAGCAAGGCTTCAAGCACGCGGATCAGCGTTTGGCGGGTGGCGCGCTGCTCGGTTTCGCTGCCGGTGGCCAGGCGCGCCTTGGCCAGTTCGAGGTACCAGTCGCAGTATTCGTCCCAGACGAAGCGGTAAATAGCCTGTGCCACGTTGTCCAGGCGATATTCCGCAAAGCCTTGCGCAACCGCCGTTTCGGTGCGCTGCAGTTCGCTTGTGATCCAGCGATCGGCCACGCCCGGGTCGGTCGGCAGCGACGCGTCCAGCCCGCAGTCACGTCCCTCGCAGTTCATGAGGACGAAGCGCGCCGCGTTCCACAGCTTGTTGCAGAAATTGCGATAGCCCTCGCAGCGTTTCAGGTCGAAATTGATGTTGCGGCCCAGCGTCGCGTAGGCGGCCATCGTGAAGCGCAGCGCGTCGGCGCCGAAGGAGGGAATGCCTTGCGGATACTCCTTGCGCGTCTTCCGCGCAATTTCCTCGGCCTGCTTGGGGTTCATGAGTCCGGCAGTGCGCTTGGCGAGGAGTTCATCCAGGCCGATGCCGTCGATCAGGTCGACCGGGTCCAGGGTGTTGCCCTTGGACTTGCTCAT
This sequence comes from Burkholderiales bacterium, assembly GCA_016790635.1. Classification (GTDB taxonomy): domain Bacteria; phylum Pseudomonadota; class Gammaproteobacteria; order Burkholderiales; family JAEUOS01; genus JAEUOS01. Next base: position 231,941 of record JAEUOR010000034.1, on the reverse strand, counting down.
CTTCTGGCCTTCGGCGTCGCGGATCAGTCCGTGCACATAGACATGCCGGAACGGCACCTGGCCGGTGAAGTGGGTGGTCATCATGACCATGCGCGCCACCCAGAAGAAGATGATGTCGAACCCCGTCACCAGCACCGTGGACGGCAGGTAGCGGTCGAGCTTGTCCGCCGCCTTGGGCGTCGGCCAACCGAGGGTGGAAAAGCACACCAGGGCCGACGAAAACCAGGTGTCCAGCACGTCGGGGTCGCGCGACAACGGGTCGGTGCAACCGTCGGCGCGCGCGCGCGCGGTGGCCTCGGCCTCGTCGCGACCCACGTAGATGCGCCCGTCCGGCGCATACCAGGCAGGGATCTGGTGGCCCCACCACAGCTGGCGCGAGATGCACCAGTCCTGGATGTTGGTCAGCCACTGGTTGTAGGTGGCGGTCCAGTTGTCGGGGAAGAAACGGATCTCGCCATTCGCCACCGCGTCGAGGGAAGTCTGGGTGATGCTCTTGCCCGAGGGGCCCGCGCGCGTCATGGCGACGAACCACTGGTCGGTCAGCATGGGCTCGACCACCTCGTCGGTGCGCCCGCCCACCGGCACCATGTGGCGGTGCGGCTCGGCCTTGACCAGGAAACCCTGCGCTTCCAGGTCGCGCACCACCGCCCGCCGCGCGTCGTAGCGGTCCAGTCCGCGGTAGGCAGCCGGCGCGTTGTCGTTCATCTTCGCGTCCAGCGTCATGATGACGATCATCTCGATGCCGTGACGCTGCGCGCAGGCGTAGTCGTTGAAGTCGTGCGCGCCGGTGATCTTGACCGTCCCGGTGCCGAACTCGCGGTCGACGAAATCGTCGGCGATGATCGGAATCCGCCGGTCGCACAGCGGCAGATCGACGAACTTGCCGACCAGGTGCCGGTAACGTTCGTCTTCCGGGTGCACGCACAGGGCGCCGTCGGCCAGCATGGTTTCGGGGCGGGTGGTGGCGATGGTCATGCCCTTTTGCGGCCGGCCTTCGTGGTCCGCCTGCGGCCCGTCGGAGAACGGATAGGTGATGTGCCACATGAATCCGTCGCGCTCGACCATCTCGACTTCGAGGTCGGAGACCGCGGTCTTGAGCTTCGGGTCCCAGTTGACCAGGCGTTTGCCGCGGTAGATGAGCCCCTGATCGAACAGGCGCACGAACACTTCGGTGACCACCTGCGAGAGCCTGGGGTCCATGGTGAAGTACTCGCGCTCCCAGTCGCACGAGTCGCCCAGGCGACGCATCTGCCCGGTGATCGCGCCGCCCGATTGCTCCTTCCATTCCCAGACGCGCTCGACGAACTTCTCGCGCCCCAGGTCGTGGCGCGATACTTTCTGCGCGTCCAACTGTCGTTCGACCACGATCTGCGTGGCGATGCCCGCATGGTCCGTGCCCGGCAGCCACAGGGTATCGTCGCCCAGCATGCGGTGATAACGCGTCAGCGCGTCCATGACCGTCTGGTTGAACGCGTGCCCCATGTGCAGCGTGCCGGTGACATTCGGCGGCGGCAACTGGATGGCGAACGCAGGCGCGCCGTCCTGGCTGCCAGCACTGGCGCGAAACAAACCCGCCTTCTCCCATGCGGGGTACCACTTGGCTTCAATGGCGTGGGGATCGAAACTCTTGGGCAGGTCGGCGGACATGGGGGAGGGAAGGGTAGGCACGGTCGAAGAACGGCAAGGGCGCGCAACCGCGCGCCCTTGCTGCAATGCAAGAATTTTACCTGCGCTCGGGAGCTGGTGACGTGTCGTAGGCGGTGGCGACCATGTTGAGTCCGCCGTCACGTCCCGCCAGCCGGATGCGCGCCGGCAGCCACTGGCGCTCGATGGCCAGCCACACCTGGATGCCGCTTGTTCCGTCGGGACGGCGGAACTCGAAATAGCGCGTGTTGAGGTTGCCCGCTTCGGTGATGAGGACCTCGTCGCGCGCCTCGACCAAGCGCACCTCTTCGAGTCGCTCGCGGTTGATCAGCGTGAACGGCGTGCCGATGCCGATGTCCGGGTTGAATGCCAGGTCATAGGTGAGGCTCATGATGTCGGCCGCCTGTCCGGCCAGGAGAACGGACTTGCGATTGCCGTTGGCTTCCTCGATCTCCGCGGACTTCTCGTTGGCGGCGATGTTGACGGTGCTGCGGCGGCGGTTGCGCACATCGACATAGCGTTCCGGCCGCAACCCCGCGGCGGCGATGACGCCCTGGCTTTCCAGGCTCATCGATCCGAGGGAGAAGAACAGGGCGCGCACTTCGGCGGCGAAGGTGATGCGATAGCGGCCGTCGGCCATGGACCAGGTTTGCAGCGCCGCGATCTTGCTGTTGTTGGACTCGACCGTGACTTCGAAGCGTATTTGTGCAGAGGGCGGCAATGCCGAGGTGCGCACGGAGCGGGCGGGCGCCGACGTTGCAGGCTCCGCACTGGCTGGAGGCGGAGCGGGAGCGGCGGTTTGCGGCGCCGATTCGGCGCTCGCCGGCGCAGACCCGGCATCGGCCGCGGCGGACTTCTCGGCGCTGGCCGGCGCGTCGGGCGCGGCAGGTGGCGCATCGGCGCGCGCCGTCTCCCGAGGCGGGGTCGGCAACACCGGTGCCGCAACCGGTGCCGGTCTGGCGATGCGCGGCTTCGGCTTGGCTGCTGGCGCACGTGCTTGCGCCACGGGCGCCGGTGCCGGCGGGGCGACTTCGACCAGGCGCGCGCTGACCACGAGTGGCGGCGGTTCGGCATTGGACTGCCAGCGGAACACGTCTGCCAGGCCGCGCATCGCGCCGCCGACAAACAGGGCGTGGACCACCAGCGAACCCGCGGCCGCGATCGCAATGCGCACGGGCAATTGCGGCGTGGTCGGGCGAAAAATCGCGTCCTGGTCGCGGCGGGAGTTCATTACAATGCCCATCATACGGTGAGTGTCCCCCGTCCATCGATCGCCTGCCAGGAAGGCGCGCCATGAGCAACATCTTCGACGAAGGTCTTCCCAAAACGCCGGCCAACCATGTCGCGTTGACGCCTCTCTCCTTCATCGCGCGCACCGCCCGGGTATACCCGGATCGCCTGGCGGTGGTGCACGGTGCCACGCGCCGGTCCTGGCGCGAGACCTACGAGCGGTGCGTGCGCCTGGCCGCGGCCCTGGCGGCGCGCGGCGTTCGCACCGGCGACACGGTGGCTGTCATGCTGCCCAACATTCCGGCCATGGTCGAGGCGCATTTCGGCGTGCCCATGACCGGCGCGATCCTGAATTCCCTCAATACCCGGCTGGATGCCGCCGCGATCGCCTTCATGCTCGATCACAGCGAGACCAGCGTCGTGATCGTCGATCGCGAGTTCTCCGCCACCATGGCCAAGGCCTTGGCGCAGGCGAAGGTCAAGCCGCTTGTCATCGATGTGGACGATGCTCTCTACGACGGACCCGGCGAGCGCATCGGCAGCGTCGAGTACGAGGCCTTCATCGCCGGCGGCGACGCGGGCTTCGCCTGGTCGCCGCCCGCGGATGAATGGGACGCCATCGCCCTCAACTACACCTCAGGGACCACCGGCAATCCCAAGGGTGTGGTCACGCATCACCGCGGCGCGTATTTGAACGCCACCTCCAACGCGGTGGTGTGGGGCATGCCGCACTTTGCCGTCTACCTGTGGACCCTGCCGATGTTCCACTGCAACGGCTGGTGCTTCCCGTGGACCCTGGCTGCGCTGGCCGGGGTCAACGTGTGCCTGCGCCGGGTCGAGGCGAAGGCGATCCTCGACGCCATCCGCGAACATCGTGTCAGCCATTATTGCGGCGCGCCGATCGTCCACAGCACCATCATCAACGCGCCGGCCGAACAGCGCGCCGGCATCACCCACAAGGTGAGCGCGATGGTGGCCGGCGCCGCGCCGCCCGGCGCCATGATCGAGGGCATGGAGAAGATGGGCTTCGACCTGACCCATGTGTACGGCCTGACCGAGGTCTACGGCCCGGCCTCGGTGTGCGCCAAGCTGCCGGAGTGGGCCGACCTCCCCGTGACCGAGCGCGTGCGCCTGATGGGCCGCCAGGGTGTGCCGTACACGCTGCAGGAAGCCATCACGGTGCTCGACCCCGATACGATGAAGCCGGTGCCGGCCGACGGCGAGACCATGGGCGAGATCATGTTCCGCGGCAACATCGCGATGAAGGGCTACCTCAAGAACGAAAAGGCCACGCGCGAGGCCTTTGCCGGCGGCTGGTTCCACACCGGCGACCTCGCCGTCATGCACCCGGACGGCTACGTCAAGATCCGCGACCGCAGCAAGGACGTGATCATCTCGGGCGGCGAGAACATCTCGTCGATCGAGGTCGAGGACGTGATCTACGGGCATGCGGCCGTGATGGCCTGCGCGGTCGTCGCCACCCCCGACCCCAAGTGGGGCGAGACGCCCTGCGCCTTCGTCGAATTGAAAGCCGGCGCCACTGTCACCGAAGCCGAGATCATCGAGCACTGCCGCGCGCAGATGGCGCGCTTCAAGGTACCCAAGCGCGTGATCTTCGGCGAACTGCCCAAGACCTCGACCGGCAAGATCCAGAAGTTCGCACTGCGCGAGCGTGCCCGTTCGGCCGCCGCGATCGAATAAGGAGTCCCATCATGAACGCCCCCGTCTCCGCCGAAGCCCTGGCACGTCCCCTGGTCCTGCGCAGCGACGCCGATGGCGTCGCCACCCTGACGCTTAATCGCGGCGACCGCTTAAACCCGCTGTCCTCCGAAATGATCGCCGCCGTTCGCACCGAACTCGCCGCCATCGCCACCGACACCTCGGTGCGCGCGGTCGTCATCGCCGGCGCCGGACGCGGCTTTTGCGCCGGCCACGACATGAAGGAAATCCACGCCCACCCGGACCCGGCGTGGCAGCAAAAACTCTTCGACGACTGCGCCGCAATGATGCAGGCCATCGTCGGCCTGCCGCAACCGGTCATCGCGCGCGTGCACGGCGTGGCAGCGGCGGCCGGCTGCCAGCTGGTCTCCATGTGCGACCTGGCGGTGGCGGTACCAGAAGCAAAGTTCGCCCTCTCCGGCATCCACAACGGCCTGTTCTGCTCGACCCCGGCGGTGGGCGTGGTGCGCAACGTCAACCGCAAGCGCGCCATGGAAATGCTCGTCACCGGCGACCTGATCGACGCGCAGACCGCGCTCGCCTGGGGACTCGTCAACCGCGTCGTGCCGGCCGAAGCGCTGGATGCCGAAGTCGCCAAGTTCACCGACGCGATCAAGGCCAAGAGCGGCGCGGCCATCGCGCTGGGCAAGCAAGCCTTCTACAAGCAGGCGGACCTGAGCCTAAGCGATGCCTACGACCTGGCCGGCCGCACCATGACCTGCAATCTCCAGGACCCGGACGGCCGTGAGGGCGTGGACGCGTTCGTGAACAAGCGCAAGGCGGTGTGGCGCGACGGCTGAATTGCCGGCGGTGACCATGCCTCTGCGCGTCGTCAGCCGAATCGCTTGAGCCTGAACACGCCCTCTACCTGACGTCGTGGTATCACGATCTGCACATAGTGCGTCGCGTTGCGCTTCAACCAGCGCCTGGTCGGATCATCCTCCAGGTGCACCATGACAAAGCGCTTGGCCTTGTTGGTGTCGGGGTCGAAGTAGTTGATGTTTTTTCCTGGCGCGGCGGCCGAGATGGACATGTAGAGCACCGGGCTGGTGCCCGCCGGCAGGCGCTTGTAATAGCCGTCCACCAGTTGCGTGCGGTCGAAGTACAGGTTGCGCAGCGCGGGGTTGACGGCATTGTTCTTTACGGCGCGGATCACCTGCGAATGCAGGAATGAGTTGGCCTCGTCGTGCTGCGCGTCGGCGGAGCTGTAGAACTCCAGAAAGTAGTCGTTGACCGGTTTGCCGTGGTCATCGACCACGTAGGTGTTGACCTGCAGGTACTGGTGATAGAAGGCGCTCTGGTCGCTTTCCGGGTTTTGCAGGCGGCGGTCGGCGGTGGCTTCCGACAGGGTGTTCCACTGGGTTGAAATCTGCTGATACCGGGCGAAGGTCGCGCAGTTGAGGGCTTCGAGGATGCATTGGCCGAGGACTGCTTTTTCCTCAGCGGTCTCGGCGATGTCCTCCTGGTTGTCCTCGGCGGCGCGCTCGGGGTCGATGACCGAGGCGTGGGTGCGCGTCGGCAGGACCGCCAGGGGAATGTCGAAGTCCATGCGCGCATCCCAGACGCGCATCTCGGCCTCGGTGTCGCCGCGGCCAAAATCGATGGTCACGCCGCGCGCCGGCAGGTTGGCCGCACACACTCGCACCGTGCCGTCGCCGCCGTCCTCGTTGACGATCTTGCGCAGCATGCCGGCGTAAGGATGGGTGCCGACGATGACAAAGGGCCACACGGCGTGTTCGCCGTAGGTGTGGCCGGTGGTCCCGCCGGGCGGCACGAGCAGATCGCGTTGCGCGAGTTCCCACTGGAAGGGGCTGGAGAGTTCCAGGTCGTTCAACATCGACTGCCCGGTTTGAAACCAGTTGCCGTAGCCCTTGACGATGCGCCCCAGCATGCTTTTTCCCACGGCGGCCAGTTTGGAGCCATGGTTGGCCGGCGCCAGCATGATGAGGCGCTTGAGCGGTGCCTTGTCCGCCTGGCCGCGGTACCACGTGGTGAGCCACGACCGTGCCACGAGAGCGCCGGTGCTGTGGACGATCATGTCGAACGAAGCGTTGAGCTTGCCTTGGGCTTGCATGGCCTTAATGACCTCGCCCATGCGCATGCCCACATCGTCGACGCGGACGTCATCGTCCATCGAGATGTAGTCGCCCAGCCACAGGAGTTTGGCGTCGAAACCGGCGGCCTTGAGGAACTCGGCCAAGGGTTTGAACGAGTCCGAGTTGTCGCTCCAGCCGTGGACGATCAGGACCTGGCGTGCCATGCTCGTCTCCCTTTGTTGATCGATCGCGCCGTCAGCGCTCGCACCAGGGCCGCAGGTAGCCGGTCAGGACCGCGGCGATCTCCGCTTCCAGCGGATAGGCCGGCAGGCGATGGGCGAACAGGATGGTACGGTGCAAGAGCGCCTCGAACACGGTTTCGACAGTGAAGGCGGCGTGCTCGAGGCGCACCGGGTCGGCGATCAGGTGGGCCAGTGCGTCGCGCATCAGCGCTGCGACCGAGAAGGACACCTTTTCCATCTGGCGCCATTGCGCCACGCGGGTCATGCCGGCGATGAGGAGGCGGTTCAGGTCGAGTTCGCGATAGTGCGCCTCGATGCCGGCGCGCGCGATGGCACGCACCACCTCTTCCAGAGGCCGGCCGCGCACTTCATCCAGACGCGTGCGCATGGTGAGGATGGTGTTGTCGACCTGGCGCTGCAACAGGGCCGCCAGGATCGACCCCTTGTTGGGAAAGTACTCGTAGAGCGACCCGACCGATACCCCGGCGAATTCGGCAATGTGGTTGGTGGTGGTGTTGGCGTAGCCGTTCTTGACGAACAGTTTCCCGGCGGCCTCGATGATCGCATCGACGGTCACGCGCGAACGGCTTTGCATGGGCTTCTTGCGCGGCCGCAGGAGTGACTCCCGGGAGACGGGCGCATCCGGCGCGCGCGCGGCGGGTGCGGCAGCGCCGGGCGTCGGGAAAGCGGCGGGAGCGGCGGTAACGGGACGGCGGGCCAAGGTGCGAATCCGAGTCGGGCAATCGAGCGCGGGGCGCCTATGATACGGGCCTTTTCCCGACCATCGCCCAACATACCCATGTTCCAGACCGATTTGTTGCAAGGCCAGCGCATCCTCGTCACCGGTGGCGGCACCGGCCTGGGGCGGGCGATGGCCGAGAAGTTCCTCGCCCTGGGGGCGGATGCGGTCATCTGCGGTCGGCGCGGCGAAGTGCTCAAGTCGGCCGCGCGCGAGATGGAAGACGCGAGCGGGCGCAAGGTGGCGACCTATGCGGTCGATATCCGCCAGGCGCCGGCAGTGCAGGAGATGGTGGACGACATCTTCGCCAACGGCGGGCTGACCGGGCTCGTCAACAACGCCGCCGGCAACTTCATTTCGCGCACCGAGGACTTGAGTTCGCGCGGTTTTGACGCGGTCGCCAACATCGTCATGCACGGCACGTTTTACGTGACCCATGCAGTGGGCCGGCACTGGATCAACGAGGTCAAGGCGCAGGGTGGCTGGAAGCCGGGCATGCCGATGAAGTCGGTGATGTCGATCATCGTCACCTGGGTGTTGAACGGCGGCCCCTTTGTTGTTCCCTCCGCCATGAGCAAGAGCGCGATCCACGGCATGACCATGTCCTTGGCCACCGAGTGGGCGCGCTACGGCATCCGCATCAACGCGGTGGGCCCGGGCGAGATCCCCACCGAGGGCATGAGCAAGCGCCTCGGGCCGGGCGAGACGCCGGGGTCGCGCTCGGCCAAGATCAACCCGCAGGGGCGCTGCGGCGAGATGGAGGAGTTGCAGAACCTGGCGGCGTTCCTCATGAGCGGCGGCTGCGACTGGCTGTCAGGCCAGTCGATCATGATGGACGGCGCCGGGCACATGGGGTCGGGCGGCAATTTCTACGAACTGCGCCACTGGCAGGACGCCGACTGGCAAAAGGCGCGCGAGGCTATCGAGGCGCAGAACGCGCGCGACCGCGCGCAACGCACCTGAGAGGGGGAGAACGCAAATGGACTATCAGTGTTTCGAGGTCAGTGTCGACGCCGGGGTCGCGCACCTGCGGCTCAACCAGCCGCAGCGCTTCAACAGCATGGTGCGCGAATTCTGGGCCGAAGTTCCGCGCGCCCTGCGCGAACTCGACGCGAGCGGCGGGGTGCGTGCCGCGGTCATCTCCTCGACCGGCAAGCACTTTTCCGCCGGCATGGACTTGAGCGTGTTCGCGAGCCCCGACGCGCTGGGCACCGCGGACGTGATGGCGCGCGAGCGCTTTCGTCGCCAGCTCATGCACCTGCAGGAGTCGTTCTCGGCCATCGCCGACGCGCGCTTTCCGGTCATCGCCGCCATCCAGGGCGGTTGCATCGGCGGGGCGGTGGATCTGGCCACGGCCTGCTGCCTGCGCTACTGCGCGGCTGACGCGTACTTCGTGATCCAGGAAATCAACCTGGGGATGATGGCCGACGTCGGCACCATGAACCGCATGCCCAAGCAGCTGCCCGAAGCCATCATGCGCGAGCTGGCCTATACCGGCGACCGACTCACAGCCGAGAGGGCCGAGCGCCTGGGCTTTGTCAACGCGGTCTTGCCGACGCATGAGGCGGCTGTGGCCGCCGCGCTGGAGGTGGCACGGCGCATCGCGACCAAGGCGCCCCTGGCCGTGGCGGCGAGCAAGGAGATGATCGGCTACTCGCGCGACCACTCGGTCGCGGAGTCCTTTGCGTATCTGAATGCGCTGCAACCGGGCATCTTCAGCCTGGACGACATCGCGCGCGCCGCGGCGGCGCAAAAGGCGAAGACCGTTCCGCAGTTCGACAATCTCGCGCCGTTGCGGCCCAGCCTGGGGTGACGGCACACGTGCCGCGCGCCGGGACGCCGCTTGACGCTACGCGGCTGAAGCGCCTGCTGGGGTACAACCTGCGCCGCGCCGAAGTGCGCATGCGCGGTCTGGTGGCCGAAGCGCTGGGTCGCGACGATCTGCGTGCCGTCGAGTACTCCATGCTGTCCCTCCTTGCGTCCAATCGTGGTGTGACGCACAAGCAGCTGGGCGAGGCGTTGTCGGTCAAGCGCCCCAACCTGGTCGCGCTGGTGGATCGGCTGGAGGCGCGTGGCTTGATCGAGCGTGCCGTCGTCGATCTCGATCGGCGCAGCCAGTCGCTGGCGCTGACCGCAGCGGGCAGCGCCCTTCTTGCCCGCATGGATGCACGCCTGGATGCGCTGGAAGCCGCATTTTTCGCGACTTGGAGCGCGCGCGACAAGGCTTCGCTGCGGGCGCTGCTCACGCGCATACAAGATCAGTAGGTCGAGCGATTCGCCGGGCCGGGTTGTTGCGCCGCAGCATCGGCATGCCGGGCTTGCATGACGCAAACTAGTTATATATCATAACTAATTAGGTTGTTTGGGACGGGAAGGGCCCCCTGACCGGCACGACAGCCGACGACCAACTCCCAGGAGACGCAAACATGAATCAAGCCATCACCCGCCGCCGCTTTGTCGGCGTTTCGGCTGCCCTCGCCAGCGGCGCGGCCTTTCGTCCGGCGCTGGCCCAGTCCATGCCGGAGAATCTGCGCATCGTCTGCGGCTTCGCACCCGGCGGCACGTCCGACACCATTTCCAGACGGATCGGGGAACGCCTCGCAGGCAACTACGCGCGGTCGGTCGTCGTGGAAAACCGCGCCGGCGCCGGCGGTCGCATTGCCATCGACGCGGTCAAGGCCGCGCCGGCCGACGGTTCGGTGATGCTCCTGACTCCGGGATCGATGCTCTTCATCTACCCACACATCTACAAGCAACTGTCCTACAACCCGTTCGCAGACCTGGCGCCGGTGTCGGTCGCGGCCAATATCGTGCATGGCCTGGCGGTGGGTCCCGGGGTTCCGGACTCTGTGCGCAATGTCGCCGACTTCGTCGCATGGTGCAAAGCCAATCCTGCCAAGGCCAACTACGGTTCGCCGGCTGCGGGTTCGACGCCGCACTTCATCGGCACCATGATCGCCAGGTCCGCCGGCGTGCCGATGACTCACATCGGCTTCAAAGGCACGCAGCTTGCGATCGTCGACATGATGGGCGGCCAGGTGCCTGCGGTCATCGGGCCTGACGGGGAGTTCCTGCCACACATGAAATCCGGTCGGGTGCGCATGCTGGCCACTTCCGGGCCGCGTCGCTCGCCCTATCATCCGGAGGTTCCGACCTTCGCCGAGCAGGGGCTGCGCGATATCCAGGTGCAGGAATGGTTCGGCTTCTTCATGCCTGCCAGGACGCCGGCCGATGCCGTCAATCGTGCTGTCAATGGCATTCGCGCAGCGCAGCGCAATCAGTCGGTGCAGGATGCATTCAACTTGATGGGGCTGGAAGCTGCCAATTCGACTCCGTCCGAACTGGCTGCGCGTCTCAAGGCCGACCACGATTTCTGGGGGCCGATCGTCCGGGCAACCGGATTCACGGCAGAAAACTAGAATCGGCCTGCGGGTCGGCTCCGGTAGCTGCACCCGCCTCCCAACTCCAATCCAGGGAATCCGATGGCCAGCAAACCCAAGCGCGCTACGACCGGCGCCAAGCCCGTCACTTTCCGCCGCGAAGGCGAGATCGCGATCGTCACTCTGAACCGCCCCGAAAAGCGCAATGCCCTGGCCGACGACATGGTGGCCTTGCTGAAGCGCTTTTTCGCCGACCCGCCCGAAGGCGTGCGCGCCGCGGTCATCACCGGACGGGGCGAGCACTTCAGTGCCGGGCTCGATCTCTCGACCCTGACCGACCGCGACGCGGTCGAAGGCGTGCATCATTCGCGCTCCTGGCATTACGCGTTCGAGCACATACAGTTCGGGCGCATGCCGGTGGTCGCGGCGCTGCACGGCGCGGTCATCGGCGGCGGGCTGGAACTGGCCGCCGCCTGCCACGTGCGGGTAGCCGACTCGACCGCGTTCTACGCCTTGCCCGAGGGACAGCGCGGCATCTATGTCGGCGGCGGCGGCTCGGCGCGCCTGCCGCGACTGATCGGCGTGGCGCGCATGACCGACATGATGCTGACCGGCCGGGTCTATAACGCCCAGGACGGCGAGCGTCTGGGATTCGCCCAGTATCTGGTTGAAGCCGGCCAGGCGCTGGCGCGGGCCAAGGAACTGGCAAAGAAGATGGCCGGCAACGAAGGCGTGACCAACTTCGCGGTCATGCATGCCTTGCCGCGTATCGCGGATTCGACCAGCGAAGTGGGGCTGTTCACCGAATCGCTCATGGCTTCGATCGCGCAGAGCGCGCCGGCGGCCAAGGCACGGCTGCGCGCGTTTCTCGAAGGGCGCGCGGCCAAGGTCAAGGCGCAATGAACATGGACAATAGTTTTCTTTCCGCGCCGGTGCGCCCGGTGCGCTTCGGGGTGCGCGACACGGTCGTTGAACGTCGCGCCGATGGGGCGATCCTGATGCGCTCCCCTCATGCGTTGGGCCGGGTCGAACGTTGCGTCACCGCGCCGTTGAAACGCTGGGCACTCGAGGCGCCGGAGCGTACTTTCTTAGCCGAACGCGCGCCCGACGGCGCCTGGCGCCGCCTGTCGTATGCCGATGCCTTGCGCCAGGTCGAAGCCCTGGCCGGGGCGCTCCTGGCGCGCGGGCTGTCGGCCGACCGGCCGCTCATCATTCTTTCGGGCAACGACATCGAGCATGCGCTGCTGTGCCTGGCGGCCATGCATGTGGGCATCCCGTTTGCGCCGATTTCGGTGCCGTATTCGCTGGTCTCGCGTGACTTCGACAAGCTCAAGCATATCTTTTCCCTGCTGACGCCCGGACTGGTGTTCGCCGCGGACGGGGCGGCCTTCGCGCGCGCGCTGGACGCGGTGGTGCCTGATGGGGTCGAGGTGGTGGTGACGCGCAACCCGCCGCCGCGCGGCGCGACGCTCTATTCCGCCCTCGAGACCGGCGCCGACGCGGTGGCGGTGGCGCGCGCGCATGCGGCTGTCGATCATGCGAGCATCGCCAAATTTCTCTTCACCTCGGGGTCCACGGGTGTGCCCAAGGGGGTGATCAACACGCATGGCATGCTGTGCACCAACCAGGCGCAGATCGCGATGGTCATGCCCTTTCTCACCGACGCGCCGCCGGTGCTGCTCGACTGGCCGCCGTGGAACCATACCTTCGGCGGCAACCACGACTTCAACCTGATCCTGTTCAATGGCGGCACGCTCTACATCGACGAGGGCAAGCCCCTGCCGGGCGCCATCGAGAAGACGGTCGCCAACCTCAAGGAGGTCTCCCCGACCTTCTACCTCAACGTGCCCAAGGGCTACGAGATGCTGCTGCCGTTCCTGGAACGCGATGCGGACCTGTGCCGCAGCCTGTTCAAGAACCTGCAGGCCATGCTGTACGCCGGCGCAAGCCTGCCGCAGTTCGTGCTCGAATCCCTGCAGCGGCTTGCCGTCAGGACCTGCGGCGAGCGCATCGCGATGGTGACAAGCCTGGGATCGACCGAGACCGCCCCCGCGGCGATCTTCGCCAACTGGAACATGGAGCGCGCCGGCAATATCGGTGTCCCCGTGCCGGCGCTGGAGGTCAAGCTGGTCGCGGCTGGCGACAAGCTGGAGGCGCGCTATCGCGGCGCCAGCATCACGCCCGGGTACTGGAAGAGCCCGGAACTCACGCGCGCGGCCTTCGACGAGGAGGGCTTCTACTGCATGGGCGACGCGCTCAAGTTCGTCGATGCGGCCGATCCTGCCCGCGGCCTGGCCTTCGACGGCCGGGTCGCGGAGGACTTCAAGCTCGCCACCGGCACCTGGGTGAGCGTCGGCCCGCTGCGCGCGGCCATCATCGCAACGGCGGCGCCCCTGGTGCAGGACGTCGTCGTCACCGGACACGACCGCGACGACCTGGCCGTGCTGGTGTTCCCGGCGTGGGACGCCGTGCGGGCGCTGGTCCCGCAGGCCGCCGCCGCCAGCCCGGCCCAGGTCCTTGCCGAGCCGGTGGTGCGGGCCGCGTTCCAGGCGGCCCTGGACCGCATCGCGTCCGCCGGCACCGGCAGTGCCAACCGGGTTCAGCGCATGCTGCTCCTGGCCGAACCGCCTTCGCTGGACCTGGGCGAAGCTACCGACAAGGGTTCGATCAACCAGCGCGCGGTCCTCAAGCACCGCGCGGGACTGGTCGAGTCCCTGTACACGCTGCCGTATTCCGCCCAGGTGATCTGCGCGACCCGGGCATGAGCCGCATCGTCACCACCGACGTGCTCATCAATTTCGGCGATTGCGACCCGGCCGGCATCGTCTTTTTTCCCAACTTCTCGCGCTGGATGGACGCGGCTTCGCTCAACTTCTTCGTCGCCTGCGGCGTACCGGTGTGGAGCGAACTGGTCAAGACCACCGGCATCATCGGCACGCCGGTGCTGGAGATCAACGTCAAGTATGCCAATGCGGCGCGCTACGGGGAGTCGATCTCGATCGCGACCTCGATCGAGGAATGGCGCGACAAGGTCTTCGTGCAGCGACATGTCGTCACGCGCGGGGACACCGCGATCTGCGAGGGCCGCGAGGTGCGCGCCTTCGTCACCCGGCATCCCGATGACCCGGCACGCATCCGCGCGATCCGGGTGCCCGAGGACATCCGGGCAAAATGCACATGAGCGGCCCGCACGGCCACAAGGGAGACACCATGCTGAAGATCGACGTCGATGCGCTCGTTGCCATCGACATACATACCCATGCCGAGACCTCCACGCGCATGCTGCCCGACGAGGCCGAGGCCGAGGCGCTGGAGGCGCGCGGGCGCTATTTCCGCTACGAAGTCAAGCATCCGACCATCGCGCAGATGGCCGCCTACTACCGCGAGAAGAAGATCGCTTTCGTCGTCTTCACGGTTGATCACGAGCGCGGCATGGGCATCCGGCGCATCTCCAACGAGGAGGTTGCCGAGTCGGCCGCGGAGCACCCTGACATCTGCATTCCCTTCGCCTCGATCGACCCGGCGCGCGGCAAGATGGGGGTGCGCGAGGCGCGCCGGCTCATCAAGGATTTCGGTGTCAGGGGTTTCAAGTTCCACCCCATCATCCAGGGCTTCTACCCCAATGATCACGACGTCTATCCGCTCTACGAGGTGATCGCCGAGGCGGGCCTGCCGGCGATCTTCCATTCGGGCCAGACCGGCATCGGCGCGGGCATGCGCGGCGGCGGGGGCTTGCGCATCAAGTACGGCAACCCGGTGTACCTGGACGACGTGGCGGCGGACTTTCCCGACATGAAGGTCATATCGGCGCACCCAGGCGTGCCCTGGCAGGAAGAACAGTTGTCGGTGGCGCTGCACAAGCCCAACGTGTACATCGACCTGTCGGGCTGGTCGCCCAAGTACTTCGAGCCCAAGCTGGTGCAATACGCCAACACGCTCCTGCGCGAAAAGGTTGTCTTCGGCAGCGACAACCCGGTCATCATGCCGGACCGGTGGCTGGCTGAATTCGACAAGCTGCCGATCAAGCCCGAAGTCAAGCCGCTCATCGTCAAGGAAAACGCCGCGCGCCTGCTGGGTCTGCGATAGCGGCTTTGCCGTGGCAGTGCCAGAATTGGCCGCGCCGCCTGGGCGCCTCACCACCTGAAGGAATTTCCCATGTCCGATTTCGTCCTCTACGAGCAGTCCGGCGGCGTCGTCACGCTGACACTCAATGATCCCGACGCGAGAAACGCGTTGTCGAACCGCACGCAGTGGCAGGCCATCGTCGGCGCGCTGGACCGCATCAGTGCCGACATGTCGGTCAAGTGTGTCATCGTCACCGGCGCGGGCAGCGCGTTTTGCGCCGGCGGCAACGTCAAGGACATGAAGAACAAGGCGGGCATTGCCGGCGGCGATGGCAACACCATCCGCGAGGGCTATCGCTCGGGCATCCAGCAGATCCCGCTTGCCTTCGCGCGCCTGGACGTGCCGGCGATCGCCGCGGTCAACGGCCCGGCGGTCGGCGCCGGCTGCGATCTGGCCTGCATGTGCGACATCCGCATCGCGTCCGACAAGGCGCGCTTTGCCGAGAGCTTCGTCAAGCTGGGCATCATCCCCGGCGACGGCGGCGCCTGGCTGCTGCCGCGCGTGGTCGGCTACTCCAAGGCCGCCGAGCTGACCTTCACCGGCGAGATGATCGATGCCCAGGCAGCGCTGGCCTGCGGGCTGGTGTCGCGCGTGGTCGCGCCCGAGCGCCTCATGGACGAGGCGCGCGAACTGGCAGGGCGCATCGCCGCCAACTCCGGGCCGGCATTGCGCATGGCCAAGCGCCTCATGCGCGAAGGCCAGCACACGCGCATCGATACGCTCCTGGAACTGTCCGCGGCCATGCAGGCACTCGCGCACCAGACCCCGGAGCACGGCGCGGCGATCGACGCCTTCCTGGCCGCGATGAAGAAGTAGGGCGTGCCGCTTCCTTCATGATCGAGATTGACGTCGACGGCGCCGCGGATCCGCGCGCCCTGCGCAACGCGCTCGGGCGTTTCGCCACCGGTGTCACCGTCATCACCACGCGTGGCCCGGACGGCAGGCGCGAAGGCCTGACCGCCAACTCGTTCGCCGCGTTGTCGCTGTCGCCGGCCCTCGTGCTGTGGAGCCTGGGCCTCAAAGCCAAGTCGCTGGCCGGCTTCGTCGCGGCCGGTCGCTTTGCCGTGCATGTGCTGCGCTCCAGCCAGACCGACCTGTCGCACCGCTTCGCCACGCCTGCGCCGGACAAGTTCGCCGGCCTGGAGGTTGTCGACGGCGCGGGCGGCGTGCCGCTGCTGCCTGGCGTCCTTGCGCGCTTTGAATGCCGGATCGAGCGCACGGTCGAAGCCGGTGACCACCTGCTTTTCATCGGCCTGGTTGAGCGTCTTGCCTATGACGACGGCGAGCCCCTCATTTTTTCCGCCGGCCAGTATTCGACGCCGCGCTTCTTGCGCGTGGCGTCCTCGCAGGACGATCTCGAGGCTGTGTGGGGCGGGCTGGGTTGAGTGCAGGGGAGGGGTGAAGGGCGCCCGGCGACGGGTGCCCGGCGCGTCGCCAGCGCGTGACACTGGCGCCGAACGCCGTGCGGAACCAGCGTGAGAAGGCGCTCGCGTCGGCGAAGCCGAGCATGCCGCCGATTTCCGCCAGAGACCGGTTTCCGTCGCGCGCATGGCGCTCGGCCAGCTCCGCGCGCGCGCGCTCCAGGAGGATCCTGAACGTGGTGCCTTCGCGGGAAAGCTGACGATGAACCGTGCGGCGGTCCACGCCCAGGTGACCGGCGACCCGCTCCACAGTGCAGCGTCCGGTCGGCATCAGCGCGAGGATCAGGTCGCGGACCCGTTCGGCCGGACCGGCACGGTCGGATTCCAGCGATCGCTCGACGTACTTCCTGGCGATGCGCGCCATCGCCGGGTCGGCACGTTCCAGCGGGCGCTCGAGGTCGCCGCGCGCGCAGACGATGCCGTTGAATTCGGCGTTGAAGGCGACACGTCGCCCGAACACCTCGTAGTGGGTCGACGGGTCGAGCGGCGCGCGATGGATGAAGGCGACCTGGCGTGCTTGCCAGCGCTGTCCCAGCAGCTCCTGCAGGATGCGGTGCATCACGCCGATCGCCAGTTCGAGGGACTGGCGCAGCGTGCCGGGCTCACCCAGCAGGAACTCCTCGCGGATGATGACGACGTCGCCGGCGTCTTCGATGCGCGTGAGCAACGACGTGTTGAGCAGGCGCATGTGACGCAGCAAGGTCTCCAGCGCCTCGCGCCCGGTGGTCGAATCGCGCAGGACCAGACTGATCGGCCCCAGATTGGAAAGTCGCCGTGACGCCGCCAGGCGCAGTCCGAAATCCTCCCGCCCGGCGCGATGCGACGTCGCCTCGAGCAGGCGGCGCACCGCGAGAACATCGATCAAGGCTTCCGGGTCGGCCAGCGCGCGCGGGTTGATGCCGAACTCGCGCAGCATCTGCGTACCGTCAAGACCACAGTCCCGGGCCAGGTCGAGATAGCCGGACAGGCTGGCGCTGCGGATGCGTGCGGGCATGGCGCGGTTTTTTCGAGTGACGATTGGCTGTCCCGAAATGTCAAGTAAATGTCCCAAAATGTCAAGTGAGCCCGCCTGCGGTGCGGCACAATGCCGGGCCATCAACCAGGAGACTCCACCATGCAAAGTCTGAAGCGGCTCACCTGCATTGCCATCGCTGCGCTTTCGTTCGGTGCTTCGCCGGGCGTGCACGCCTGGACTGACAAGCCGGTCCGGGTCGTGGTGCCTGCCCCGCCGGGCGGCACCATGGACGTGCTCGCCCGCGTCCTGACCGACCAGTTGGCGGCCGACATCGGCGCCACCGTGGTGGTCGACAACCGGCCAGGCGCCGGCGGCGCCATCGGCGTGGCGGCCATGCTGGGCCAGCCGGCCGACGGCCAGACCATCATGGTGACGGCCAGCAACGTGCTGACCGAGATCCCGCATGTACTGAAGGCAGGTTTCGACCCTCTCAAGGACGTGCGCCCCGTGACCGCGGTCGTGCGTTCGACCCTGATCCTGGTGGCAGGGACCGCCGTGCCGGGAGCGAACCTGGCCGAATTCGTGGCGTATGCCCGCGCCAACGCCGGCAAGCTGTCGATCGCCTCCTACAGCGCCGGAACGGCCTCGCACTACGCGGCCATGATGCTCAACCAGAAAGCCGGCCTCGATCTCGTGCACGTGCCATTCCCGGGATCGCCCCCGGCGCTGGCCCAGGTGATCGGCGGGCAGATTCCGGTCATGTTCGACGGCCTGGTCACCTCGCTGCCGCAGATTCGCGGCGGCAAGCTGCGCGGCATCGCGCTCGCGGCGCGCACGCGGACTGATCTCCTGCCGCAGGTGCCGACGTTCGCCGAACTGGGCCATGCCGACATGGAGTTTTCCAACTGGGTCGGTTTCGTCGCGCCGGGTGCGCTGTCGGACGCGCAGATCGAGCGCATCAACGCGGCGGTGCAAAAGGCGGCGGGCGCGCCCAAGGTGCGCGAGCGCCTCGTCGGCGCCGGCTTCGAGATCGTGAGCGGCGGGGCGCCCGCGGCGCTGGCGCAGTCGGTACGCGCCGAACACGAGCGCAACGGCGGCATCGTGCGCACCTTCGGCATCAAGCTCAACCAGTAGCGTTCATTTCACCAAGAGGAGCGTGCCATGTCATCCGTTCTAGCAGTCGATGCACCGATCGGAGCCCGCGCGGCGGGCCTGGCGGGAGCGCCGCAGGCCGACATCGCGGTCATCCGCCTGACCTGCGCCATCGGCGCGGAATTGCAGGGTGTGCAGCTTTCGCGCGCCGTCCATGACGACGCGCTCTTCGCCAGCCTGCGTGCGCTTCTTCTCGAGCACAAGGTGCTGTTCCTGCGCTCCCAGCGCCTGACCCGCGGGGAGCATGTCGCCTTCGCAAGCCGCTTCGGTGCGCTCGAGGATCATCCGGTGGCAGGCAGCGACCCGGAGCATCCCGGGCTGGTGCGCATCTACAAGTCGCCGGAGCAGCCCAACGACCGCTACGAGAACTCCTGGCATTCCGACGCGACCTGGCGCGAGTGCCCGCAGTTCGGCGCGGTGCTGCGATGCGTGGAATGCCCGCCGGTGGGCGGGGACACGATGTGGGCCAACATGGCGCTCGCCTATGCGAAGTTGCCGGAGGAGATCAAGGTGCGCATCAAGGATCTGAAGGCGCGCCACAGCATCGAGGCCTCGTTCGGCGCGGCCATGCCGGAGGAACAGCGCCATGCGCTCAAGGCGCGCTTTCCGGATGCCGAGCATCCGGTCGTCCGCACCCATCCCGAGACCGGCGAGAAGATCCTGTTCGTCAACAGCTTCACGACCCACTTCACCAACTTCCATCGGCCCGAGAACGTGCGTGTCGGGCAGGACTACACGATGGGCGCCTCGCAGCTGCTGCAGTATCTGATCGCCCAGGCGGCGATTCCCGAGTACCAGGTGCGCTGGCGCTGGAGTCCCGGCGACGTGGCGATCTGGGACAACCGCGCCACCCAGCACTACGCTGTAATGGACTATCCGCCATCGCATCGCAAGATGGAACGGGCCGGCATCATCGGCGACCGGCCCTTTTGAGCCCGGCTTGACCCAAACCAGGAGAATCTGACAATGAACTTCCTCGACGGCCATCTGTTCCCGGAAAACCAGCCGCCTCTCGTCATCACGGCGGCCCCCTACGCGCCTTCCTGGCTGCCCTCCGACTTCAGCGAGGACATCCCGGTGACCATGGAAGAGCAGATCCAGAAAGCGGTGGATTGCTACAACGCCGGCGCTGCGGTGCTGCACCTGCATGTGCGCGAACTCGACGGCCGCGGTTCCAAGCGACTGTCCAAGTTCAACGAACTGATCGCCGGCGTGCGCGCGCGCTGCCCGCAGATGCTGATCCAGGTCGGCGGCTCGATCTCTTTCGCGCCCGAGACCGACGGCGCCAAGGCGAAATGGCTCTCCGACGACACGCGCCACATGCTGGCCGAACTCGACCCCAAGCCCGACCAGGTCACCGTGACCATCAACACCTCGCAGATGAACATCGTCGAGCACATGGCCTGGGAGGATATCGAGGGCACGTCCTTGGCCGATCCGGCGGTCTTCAACGCCTACAAGGAAATGACCGTCCCCGCCCAGCCCGGCTGGGCCGAGGAACACATCCGGCGCCTTTCCGCCGCGGGCATCCAGAGCGCCTTCCAGTGCTACAACATCAACAGCTTCGAGTCGGTCGAACGCCTCATGCGGCGCGGTGTCTACAAGGGTCCGCTGGTGCTCAACTGGGTCGCGATCTCCGGCGGCATGGATGCACCGCACCTCTACAACCTGGCCAATTTCGTGCGCGCGGTGCCCGACGGCGCGGTGCTGACCGTCGAGTCGTCGATGCGCAACGTGCTGCCGATCAACATGATGGGCATCGCGATGGGCCTGCACGTGCGCTGCGGCATCGAGGACAACCTGTGGCAGCAGGATCGTGCCGGCAAGATGAGCTCGGTTAAACAGATCGAACAACTGGTGCGCATCGCGCGCGAGTTCGGGCGCGATATCGCCGACGGCGAGACTGCCAAGCGCCTGTGCCGCATCGGCACCTTCTACGACAGCGTCGAGGAAAGCCTGGCCGCCAACGGCTTCGCGCCTAATCCCGCGGGCGGGCACCAGGGCTTCATCCGCAAACGCGAAAACCTGCTCGCTGCCTGAAGGAGGCAATCATGGCCAAGGCGATACGCTTTCATGCCACCGGTGGGCCCGAAGTCCTGCGCCTCGAGGATGTCGAGGTCGGCGCGCCGGGGCCCGGCGAGGCGCGCGTGCGCCATGCCGCGATCGCGGTCAACTTCATCGACGTCTACGTCCGCACCGGGCGCTACCCGGCAGCGCTGCCCAGCGGGCTGGGGTCGGATGCGGTCGGTGTCGTCGAGGCGGTCGGGCCGGGCGTCACCGAAGTAGAAGTCGGCCAGCGGGTCGGTTATCTGCTCGGCCCGCAGGGCGCCTACGCGGACGTGCGCGTCATGCCGGCGGCGGTCCTGATTCCGCTGCCGGATGGCATCGCCGATACGGTGGCCGCGACACTCATGATGAAGGGCATGACCGCGCAATACCTGTTTCGCCAGGTCTACCCGCTCAAAGGGGGCGAAACCATCCTGTACCACGCTGCCGCCGGTGGCGTCGGCCTGATCGCTTGCCAGTGGGCGCGCGCCTTGGGTGTGACCATGATCGGGACGGTGAGCTCCGACGAGAAGGCCGCGCTGGCGCGCGCCAACGGCTGCACCCACACGATCGTCTACACGCGGGAAAACGTTGCAGCACGCGTGCGCGAGATCACCGATGGCCGCGGCGTGCCGGTGGTGTACGACTCGGTCGGCCGCGACACGCTGCAGGCATCGCTCGACAGTCTCGCCGTGCGCGGCACGCTGGTGAGCAACGGGACGTCGTCGGGTCCGGTGGTCATCGACACCATGCAACTGGCCGCCAAGGGGTCGCTGTGGGTGACCCGCCCGGCGATGGTGCACTACGCCGCGCCGCGCTCGCACATGCTGGCCATGGCCGAAGAGTTGTTTGACCTGGTGCGGGCCGGCAAGATCGTCAGCGATCCGCGGCAGAGTTTCCCCCTCGCGGAAGCCGCCGAGGCGCATCGCGCCCTGGAGGCGCGCGCGACTTCCGGTGCGACAGTGCTGCTGCCCTGAGGGGCAATCAGGCCTGCACGAGTGGCTGCCTGGCGGCGCGCGCGCGGCGCGCCGGCGGCTCGATCGCACGCACGGCGGCGTCACGCGTGTCGGCGATGCGCCGCGCCGCGGTTTCCAGCACCTGCGTGACATCGCCACGCGCGACCGCGCGGGCCAGCGCGCGCCAGCTCTTGACCGAATTCGGCAGCAACGCGGGTGCGCCGGCCAGGCCCAGTCGCACATAGCGCAGGGTACGCAGCGCGATCGACTTGAGGAGGTCGACCAACAACCGGTTGCTGCACAGGTCCGCGATGGCGAAATTGAGCAGGAAGCTCGCCACCGCGTAGCCGTCGACGGAGGACTCGGCAGTCGCGCGCTCGAGCGCGGGCATGTGCTCGTCGAACACCGCCGCCAGATCGGCCGGGCGCTCCTGCATCACCTGTTCGAGCAGGATCGCGTAGAGCGCCGCGCGCACCGCGAAGATGTCGCGCAGTTCGTCGGCATCGGGTGCGGTCACCAGCGCGCCGCGGCGCGCCTGGAATTCGACCAGGCGGTCGCGCTCGAGGATGCGCAGCGCCTCGCGCACCGGCGCGCGGCTCACGCGCAAGACCTCGCTGATGTCCTTCTCGAGCAGGCGCTGGCCGGCGTGGACCAGGTCCAGGGTGATGACGCCGGCCAGGCGCGCGGCGATCTGCTCGGCGATCGGCGCCGAGGCGCGCGTCCATTCGTGGCCGCGCAGCACCGCCTGCTCCACCGCCAGCATCAGCTGGTTCTTCGGTGTCAGCAAGGCCGACAGGTCGGGGATGTTCTCGGTCTTGCTGCGGCCCATCGGGGAGTCACCGTCGTTCTTGTCTGAAGAAGGCTTGCATGGTCGAGTTTACTTGTCCATCGTGATCTTGCCGTCGGCGACGATCTTTTTCCACACCTGCAGGTCGTTGCGGATCATGTCGCGGAACTGCTCGGTGGACCAGATCGGCGGCGGCTCGACATTCATGCGCGTCATCAAGGCCTGCAAGTCCGGGGTGGCCTGGATGCGGTTGATCTCGGCGTGCAGCCGGGCGATGATCGCCGGCGGCGTCCCCGGCGGCGCGAAGATGCCCTGCCAGCCCAGTGCCGGGAAGGGGTGGCCCTGCTCGCCGAAGGTGGCGAGGTCGGGCAGCTGCGGGATGCGTGCGCCGCCATTGACCGCGATGGCGCGCAGCTTGCCCGCCCGGATGAACTGCACCGGCGAGATCGGATCCGACCAGCCGATCTGCAAGACCCCGGACATCAGCTCGGTAAGCAGGCTGGGGATGCCCTTGTACGGCACGTGGGTGATCTTCATGCCGGTGCGGTTCTTCAGCCATTCCATGGTGAGGTGGCCGTTGGAGCCCACCGACCAGCTGCCGTAGGTGCCGTAGCGGTCCGGCGAGGTCTTGACGAGCTCGATGAGTTCGGCGAGGTTCTTGGCCGGGACGCTCGGGTTGACCAGCAGCACGACCCCGCCGATGGCGGTGACCGCGACGGGCGTCAGGTCGCGCATGACGTCGAACGGCAGGTCCGGCTGCAGTGCTGCCAGCATCACTGTGAACGAGCCGTTCGAGTAGAGCAGGGTATAGCCGTCCGGCGGCGACTTGATCATGGCGTTGGTGGCGATGGTGCCGTTGCCGCCCGGGCGGTTGTCGGGAACGATCTGCTGCTTGAGCGCGGCGCCCAGGCGCTCGGCCATGATGCGCGCGAGCTGGTCGGACCCGGCGCCGGCGGCTGACGGGATGAGCATGCGGATCGGCCGGTTTGGCCAGGCATCCTGCGCCGCGGCCGGCAGGGCGGCCGCGAGCAAGCCGAGGGTCGCGGCGAGGCAGTGCGTGATCAGTCGGGGCATGTCGGTCTCTCCGCCGGCCTATTCGGCCTTGATGTTGTTGTCGGTCACGATCTTTCTCCAGGTCTGCAGGTCGTTCGTGACGATGTCGCGGAACTGCGCCGCCGATTTCACCGGCGGCGGCTCGAAGTTCATGCGTGACATCAGCGACTGCATCTCGCTGCTCGACTGGACCTTGTTGATCTCCTCGTTCAGCCGCCGCACGACGGCTGCCGGGGTGGCGGCCGGCGCGAACACGCCGAACCAGCCGACCGCGTCGAACTGGTATCCCTGCTCGCCCATGGTGGCGATGTCGGGCGTGCCCGGCACGCGCACGTTGCCGCTGATGGCGATGCCGCGCACCTTGCCCGAGCGGATGAAGGGCAGCGGCGCGCTGGGATCGGCCCAGGCGATCGGCAGCACGCCCGAGGCGAGCTCGGTCAGCAGGCGCGGCACGGCCTGGTAGGCCACGTGGTTCATGCGCATGCCGGTCTGCTGCTTGAGCCACTCCATGATCAGGTGACCGGAGGAGCCGACGGCCCAACTGCCGTAGGAATACTTGTCCGGGTTGGCGCGGACGTGCTCGACCAGTTCGCGCAGGTTTCTGGCCGGGATGTCGGGGTTGACCAGCAGCAAGACGCCGCCGACCGCGGTCTGCGCGACCGGCACCAGGTCGCGCTGGATGTCGTACGGCAGGGTCTTGACCAGGGCCGGCGCCATGACGGAAAACGAGCCGTTGGTGTAGAGCAGCGTATGGCCGTCCGCGGCCGACTTAACCACCGCCATCGCGGCGATCGCGCCGCTGGCCCCCGGGCGGTTGTCGACGATGAACTGCTGGTTGAACACCGTCGACAGGCGCTGGGCCATGGCGCGCGACATCAGGTCGGTGCCCGAGCCTGCCGAACCGGCGACGATGACCTGCACCTGGCGCGTGGGCCAGGCGTCGGGCGCCTGCGCCTGGACGTGCGCGGCGTGGAGCGTGCAAAGGGCGAGCGTGGCTGCGGCGATGCCTTGCATGGACATGGGCGACCTCCTTTGGCGATGGCGAGAGAACGCATGGCATCCTAGCAGCAAAAATTATTTATGTCGACAAAAATAAAAGATTTTGCTATGGTGTCGGCTACGGCGCGAAAACCGAATGCGCCATCCTCCCAGGACCCCGGCATGACGATTGCTGTCGACCCTCTCACCGGTTCAATCGCCGCTGAGGTGACGGGCGTGGATCTGCGCAAGCCGATCGAGGCGTCCGACTTCGCGGCCTTGCATGCCGCCTTCCTGGCCCACGGCGTGCTCGTGTTTCGCGACCAGCATGTCGCGCCCGGCGAGCAGGTGGCGTACGCGCGTCGCTGGGGCGACCCGGTGGTGACCGCGATGCTGAAGGGGCTCGACGGCCATCCCGAGGTGGTGCAGATCGCGCGCATCCCCAAGGAGACCGCGTCCACCGAGGCGTGGCACTACGACGCGCCGTTCACGGCGGTACCGCCCAAGATCACGATCCTGTCTGCCGTCGTGGTGCCGCACGGCGGCGACACCATGTGGTGCAACCAGTATCGCGCCTACGAGTCACTGTCACCGACAATGCAGCGCATGCTGGCAGGACAGCGCGCCTGCTTTCGCGGCGTGCGCCTGGCGCGCATGTACGGCGTGCCGGAAGCGGAGATCCCGGCGGCGACGCATCCGCTGGTGCGCACCCATCCGGAGACCGGGCGCAAGGCGATCTACATCGGCCATCCCGACAACCTGCAGCACCTCGAGGGCATGACCGAAGCGGAAAGCCGGCCGCTGCTGGACTTCCTGTACCGCCACTCGACCAGCCCCGACAACGTGTACCGGCACATGTGGCGCGTCGGCGACGTGGTGATGTGGGACAACCGCTGCACCATGCACTATGCAGTGCATGACTACGGGCAGGCCGAGCGCGTGCTCAACCGCGTCACCCTGAAAGGTGAGGTGCCGGCGTAGCCGGCGCGTGGTCCCGGGTCGGGTCCTAGGGCGTGCGCTCGGCGCGCGCGCGGATCGCAAGCAGCAGATCGACCGCGCGGTCGGCGGCCTTAACGCCGCCGGGCACGTCGCCGCGCACGTACAGCGGCCGCAGTTCCTCGATCTCGCCCAGGTCGCGCAGCAGGTCGGCCTCGACGATGGCGTATTTGCGCAGCGTGTTGACGACCAGCATCGAGGTGTGCACGATGTCCTCGGCATCCGGCGAAACGCCGTGTCGGTGCAGCGCGTAGTTGGCCCAGTGCGTGCCGGCGAGCATCGCGGCCTCGATGCGGATCTCCCAGTCGGCCGCGGTCAGCTTGGCGAGTGAAGCCTCGATGCGCAGCGCGCGGGCGCGGTGCAGTGCGGGGTTCATGCGTGGCTCCCGCAGCGGCCCGCGAGGACGGTGCGCACCCGCGCGAAGGCCGTCTCGCATTCGGCGACGATGGCGGCGGTGGGCGCACGCTCGCCGCGCAGGCACGGATCGCGATGTTCCTCGATGGCTTCGAGTGCGTGCTCGAGTTCGTGCAGGTCGGGCGGCGCGTCGCCCTCGACTGGTGGCCAGCCGACGTGGCTGACGTCGCCGGGGCCGCGCAGTTCGCGCGCGTAGCTGCCGTCCGCCTGGCGCACCATGTGCACGCCCGGAATGGTCGAGAACACGGGATCGTCGCTGGTCATGCCGGTGGCGTGCATGACCGCGTTGAGGGCATTGGTCCCTGCCGTAAGGGTGGTCCAGTACCAGAGTTCGAAATCCGCCAGCGGGTCGAGGCGCGCACGCAGCGCATCCAGGCGGCGGAACTTGTCGAGGTGCGATGCGATTCTCATGTCCGTTGCGGCCGGCGCGGTCACGCCGGCACTTCTCCCTTGAGGGTGACGCGGTTGAGCACGCGCCTGGCGTCGCCGTAGTCGTGCACCGCGTAGTGCATCGTGCAGCGGTTGTCCCACATCACCACGTCACCGGCGCGCCACATGTGCCGATACACGTTGTCCGGAAGGACCGAGACTTCATAGAGGTAGTCGAGCAGTGGCCTGCTCTCCGCATCGGTCATGCCTTCGATGCGCACTGCCGTCTCCGGATGACCGACGTAGAGCGCCTTGCGGCCGCTTTGCGGATGGGTGCGCACCAGGGGATGCGCGCGCGGCGGCGGGATGTCCTTCGGGTCGACGCCCATGAAGCGGCCGATACGGGTGCCGGCGAATTCGACCTTGAGCCCGGCGATCATGCGTTTCATTCCCTCCGAGAGGCGCTCGTAGGCAAGCGCCTGGTTGCTCCACATCGTGTCGCCGCCGCGCGGCACGGTCAATGCGCAAAGGATCGAGATCTTCGGCGGCGCGGCGGTGAAGGGCGCGTCGTAGTGCCAGTTCTCGGTGGTGGCGCGCTCCTTCTGCATGTCGGCGATTTGCACGACCTCCGGGTACCCGTCCAGCGCCTTGAGCATCGGCGTGACCACCGGCTCGCCCCAGAGCCGGGCGAACGCGAGTTGCTGCGCCGGTGTCAGGTGCTGGTCGCGAAACACCAGCACGCCGTGGGCCAGGAATGCGCGCTCCAGTTCGGCAAAGGTCGGAGCGTCCAACGGCGCGCCCAGGCGCAAGCCGGCGACTTCCGCGCCGGTCGAGCCGGTCAGGGGGGTGATGGTCGTGCTCATGTCGTCGCCCCCGCGGCCGTGCACTCGGGGTCGACCACCAGCACGATCTTGCCGAAGTGCCGATCTTCCTGCATGTAGGCATGGGCCTGCGCGATGTCGTGCATCGCAAAGGCGCGATCGATCGGCAGCTTGATGCGGCCCGCGGCCAGGAACGGCAGGAGGTCGCGCGCGCAGGCCTGCACCACCGCCAGGCGCTCGGCCTCGGATCGGGTGCGGAAGGTCACGCCAATCAGTTTCAGGCGCTTCATCCACAGCGCTTCGAGGTCGATGCGCGACTCGGAGGAGCCGAGGCGGCCGATGTTGACCAGGCGTCCCAGCACGGCGAGGGATTGCAGATTGGCCTCGAACACCGTGCCGCCCACCGAGTCGACGATCACGTCCACGCCGCGGCCGCCGGTGGCATCGCGGACCGCGGCGACCTGGTCTTCGCGCGAGACATCGATGGCGCGGGTGACGCCGAATTCGGCCAGGCGCGCGGCTTTGGCCGCCGAACGGGTGGTGGCCAGCACCGCGCCCGCGCCGCACAGCGCGGCGATCTGGATCGCTGCCAGCCCGATGCCACTCGAGGCGGCGTTGACCAGGACCGATTCGCCGGCTTGCAGCTGACCGTTGGTGATCAGCGCGTCATGCGCGGTCATGAACACGTTGGGAAACGCCGCGGCCTCCAGCCACGGGAGTCCGCGCGGCGCTGCCATCAGCGCCAGCGGGTTGGCCAGGACATACTCGGCCTGGCCGCCCGCTCCGTGGCCCATGACGGGATCGCCCTCGCGCCAGGCGGAAACGCCCGGCCCGACGGCAGCCACGGTGCCGGCGAACTCGACCCCGGCCGGCAGCGGGGCGCCGGTCTTGTAACGGCGCACCTGATTGATCTCGCCGCGATTCACGCCGGCGGTGCGCACCCGCACCAGCACCTGGCCCGGGCCGGCCGACGGGGTCGACACCTCGCGCACCTCGACCCGACCGGCGTCGGCGCCGGCGACGACTTGAACAGCCTGCATACGGACTCCTTGGCGGCGTGCCATTGCGCCGCCCGGGGCGGGCGGCACTGGCCAGCGTTTTAGCACGCTGGATAATTTTTGTCGACAATAATTATTTTTGGGGCTATAGTCCCGGCATGTCCGGCATCCCGCCGGCGCGATTGCCGCGCGCAATCACCCACCCATTGAGGAGAACGCAGCATGACCGATCCACGCATGGCCAGGCTCGCAGGCAAGATCATCGACTTCCGCCTGCGCCCGCCCACCGGGCCGTACCGCACCTTTTTCACTCCCAACGTGGTCGGCGCGGTCAACCGCATCCTCGGGCACGGCGTGCCGCGCTCCTACACCATCAGCACCGAGCCGTATCCGCACGCGGAGGATCGAGCCATCAAGGCGTTGCTCGACGAAATGGACTCGGTCGGGGTGCGTCTCGGGGTGATGAACGGCCGGCACTCGGTCAACCGGCCGGTGCCGGTGCACATCGAGGACGCCGACCTCGCCACCCTGCAGGGGCGCACCGACGGCCGCGTGCTGGGCCTGGCCGGGGTCGATCTCGACAAGCCGGTGCCGGAGATCGTCGCCGCCCTCGACCGTGCGGTCAAGGAACTCGGCCTGATCGGCGTATGCATGGAGCCGGGCCTGGCGCGTACCCCCATGTACGCCGACGATGAACGCCTGTTCCCGATCTACGAGAAGGTGGTCGAGCTGAAGGTGCCGCTCTTGTTCATGAGCGGCCCGCTGGCAGGTCCCGACATCAGTCACACCGACCCGGTGCGCTTCGACCGCGTCGCGCGGCGCTATTCGACCATGCCGGTGATCCTCGGCCATGGCTGCTACCCTTATGTGACCGAGGCGATCGCCCTGGCCTTCAAGAGCGAGGTCACCGGACTCATGAACGTGTTCCTGTCGCCCGACGTCTACATGTTCGCCCCCGGCGGGCAGGCCTATGTCGAGGGGGTCAACTGGTTGCCGAACCGGTTCATCTTCGCCTCCGCCTACTCGTTCTGCGGGGTCGACACGGCAGTGCGCGACACCCTGAAGCTGGCGATCAACGACGACGCGCTCGATTCCTACATGTATCGCAACGCCTTGTCGCTGTTGCCGGCGGGCCGCTGAGATGGGCGAGCGCAACCTGCGCGTGCTGATGAAGCGCCATCCGGCAGGCATGGTGACAGAGGACGACTTCACCATTGAAAGCGCGCCGATGCCGGTGCCGGGTGCCGGCGAGGCGCTGGTGCGCAACCTGTTCCTGTCACTCGACCCCTATATGCGTCCGCGCATGGACCCTGTGCGATCCTACGTCGCGCCGCTCGTCCCGGGCGAGCTGATGCCGGGCGGCACCGTCGGCGAGGTCGTCGAGAGCCGCGCCGATGACCTGCCGAAAGGCACGCTCATCGCCGGCGCTCTCGGCTGGCAGTCGCACGGCATCGCCAAGCGGGCGGCGGTGCGGGTGCTCGATCCGGCCGCCGGTCCGCCCTCGTCCGCGCTGGGCGTGCTCGGCATGCCCGGCGTCACCGCGCACTATGGACTGCTGCAGCTTGGCAAGCCGCAGCCGGGCCAGACCGTCGTCGTCAGCGCCGCTTCGGGCGCCGTGGGCGGTGTGGTTGGGCAGATCTCCCGGATCAAGGGATGTCGTGCCGTCGGCATCGCAGGCGGCGAGCGCAAGTGCCGGTACGTGGTCGAGGAGCTCGGCTTCGACGCCTGCGTCGACTACCGGGCCGACGATTTCGCGGCCCGGCTGGCTGCGGCAACGCCCGACGGCGTGGACGTGCTGTTCGAAAACGTCGGCGGCCCCGTGATGGATGCCGTGCTCGGGCGCATCAACGATTTCGCCCGCATCGCGCTGTGCGGCAACATCAGCGACTACAACCGCACCGAGCCCTACGGGCTCAAGGGCATGCGCGAACTGCTCATGCACCGGGTGTCGATGCTGGCATTCATCATCGCCGATCAGCGCGCGTACTGGCCGACCGCGCTGGGCGACCTGTCGGCCTGGCTCAAAGGCGGCCAGCTGCGCTACCGCGAGGATGTCGCCGATGGACTGGAAAACGCGCCGGCAGCCTTCATCCGCATGCTCACCGGGGGCAACTTCGGCAAGCAGATCGTGCGAATCACCAACTGAAGAAAGCGCTTTCCCGAACCCGCGTCGCCCCACCGAAGGAGCTTGCCCATGACCACCGCAACGCCGGTTGCCCCGGCCATCGTGCGCAACGTTTCGCCCGATTCGATCCATGTTGAACCCCTGACCTGCCACATCGGCGCCGAAGTGAGCGGCGTAAATTTGGGCGATGCGGCGCGCGACGACGCGCTGTTCGCCAAGATCAAGACGCTGTTCCTCAAGCACAAGGTGCTGTTCTTCCGCGACCAGGACATCAGTCGCGCCGACCATGTCGCTTTCGCAAGCCGTTTCGGGCCGCTCATCGACCACCCGGTCGCCGGCAGCCATCCGGATCATCCGGGCCTGGTGCTGATCTATCGCAATGACGAGAAAGCGCCCTACGAGAACAATTTTCATGTCGACGGCACCTGGAGCCCGACGCCGCCGCTGGGCGCGGTGTTGCGATGCATCGAGTGTCCGCGGGTGGGCGGCGACACCATCTGGGTCAACATGGTCGAGGCGTATCGGCGATTGCCCGAGGACATCAAGCGCAAGATCGCCGGGCTGCGTGCCAAGCACAGCATCGAGCACTCGTTCGGCGCGGTCATGCCGATCGAGGAGCGCCGCGCACTGGCCGAAAAGCATCCGATGGTCGAACACCCGGTGGTGCGTACCCATCCGGAAACGGGTGAAAAGATCCTCTTCGCCAGCAGCTTCGCGACCCATTTCGCCAACTATCACACGCCCGACAACGTACGTTTCGGACTCGACAAGAATCCGGGGGCAAGCCTCCTGCTCAATTTCCTGCAAAGCCAGGCGACGGTGCCGGAGTACCAGGTGCGCTTTCGCTGGCGCCCCAACAGCGTCGCGCTGTGGGATAACCGCTGTACCCAGCACTACGCGGTGATGGACTACTGGCCGGCGCCGCGCAAGATGGAGCGGGCCGGCATCGCCGGCGACGTGCCTTACTGATCCCGCCGCGGCCCTGCGGCGGCTGGCCTGGCCGCGAACTCGGATTTGGCGCGGACACTGACGCGGGCGTACTGATGGCGCGGGCGCATCCCCTATAATTCGCAGGTTGCGCATTGCAGCATCCCTATCGAATCCGAGCCAGCGCCCATGAAAGTTCTCGTCCCCGTCAAGCGCGTCGTCGATTACAACGTCAAGGTCCGCGTCAAGGCCGACCAGACCGGTGTCGAGACGGCCAACGTCAAGATGTCCATGAACCCCTTCGACGAGATCGCCGTCGAGGAGGCCATGCGCCTCAAGGAGGCCGCTGTCGCCACCGAGGTCATCGTGGTCTCGTGCGGCGTGACCGCCTGCCAGGAGACCCTGCGCACCGGCCTGGCCATTGGCGCGGATCGCGCCATCCTGGTCGAGTCCGACGCCGACCTGCAGCCTCTCGCGGTGGCCAAGCTGATCGCCGCAGTCGCAAGGAAGGAAGCTCCCGGGCTCCTGATCCTGGGCAAGCAGGCCATCGACGACGATTCCAACCAGACCGGGCAGATGGTGGCCGCGCTGTTGGGATGGCCGCAGGCGACCTTCGCGTCCAAGGTTGTGGTCGCTGACGGCAAGGCGACCGTGACACGTGAGGTCGACGGCGGGCTGGAGACCCTCAAGCTCAACATGCCGGCGGTCGTCACCACCGACCTGCGCTTGAACGAGCCGCGCTACGTGACGCTGCCCAACATCATGAAGGCCAAGAAAAAGCCGATGGAGAACGTCAAGCCTGCCGACCTCGGCGTGGACGTGACGCCGCGCCTCAAGACCCTGAAGGTCACCGACCCGCCCAAGCGCTCGGCCGGCATCAAGGTGCCGGACATCAAGACCCTGGTCGACAAACTCAAGAACGAAGCGAAGGTGATCTGATGGCCTCTCTCGTCATCGCCGAACACGACAACGCGACCATCAAGGGCGCGACCCTCAATACCGTGACCGCGGCCGCCAAGTGCGGTGGCGATGTTCACGTGCTGGTTGCCGGTGCCAACTGCGGCGCCGCGGCTGACGCGGCGGCCAAGATCGCCGGTGTCTCCAAGGTGCTTCTGGCCGACGCGCCGCACCTGGCCGATCAGCTGGCCGAGAACGTCGCCGCGCAGGTCGTGGCCTTGGCCGGCGACTACTCGCACATCCTGGCTCCTGCCACCGCCAACGGCAAGAATGTCGCCCCGCGCGTGGCCGCGCTGATCGACAGCCAGCAGATTTCCGAGATCATCTCGGTCGAGTCGCCGGACACCTTTACGCGCCCGATCTACGCCGGCAATGCGATCGCGACCGTGCAGTCCGGCGACGCCAAGAAGGTCATCACGGTGCGCACCACCGGCTTCGATGCCGCACCCGCAAGCGGGGGCTCGGCGGCTGTCGACAAGATCGCCGCTACCGCCGACGCCGGCATTTCAGCCTTTGTCGGACGCGAAGTGGCCAAGTCGGAGCGCCCGGAGCTGACCGCCGCCAAGATCATCGTCTCCGGCGGCCGTGGCATGGGCTCGGGAGAGAACTTCAAGATTCTTGAACCGCTGGCCGACAAGCTGGGCGCCGGCATGGGCGCCTCGCGCGCCGCGGTCGACGCCGGTTTCGTGCCCAACGACTGGCAGGTCGGCCAGACCGGCAAGATTGTCGCGCCGCAGCTCTATATCGCGATCGGCATTTCCGGCGCCATCCAGCACCTGGCAGGCATGAAGGATTCCAAGACCATCGTCGCGATCAACAAGGATCCCGAGGCGCCGATCTTCTCGGTGGCCGACTACGGCGTGGTGGGCGATCTTTTCACCCTGGTGCCCGAACTCATCGCCGAGCTGGGCTGAACCGCATCGATGTGAATTTCAAGGGCGCCTGACACGCGCCCTTTTTGTTGGGAGCCTCACCATGAGTTATGTTGCCCCGGTCAAGGACATCCGCTTTGTCGTCAACGAACTCGCGGGCCTGCGCGAGATTGCCGCGCTGCCAGGCTGCGAGGATGCGACGCCCGAGACGGTAGACGCCATCCTGGAAGAGAACGCGAAATTCTGCGGCGAGGTGCTGGCGCCCCTCAACTGGAGCGGCGATGTCGAGCACAGCGTGCGCCGCGCGGACGGCAGCGTCGCCACGCCCAAGGGCTTCAAGGAAGCCTTTCGTCAGTTTGGCGAAGGCGGCTGGCAGGGCCTGCACTTTCCGGTCGAATACGGCGGCCAGGGCCTGCCCAAGGTGGTGGCCACTACCGGCATCGAGATGATCAACAGCGCCAACCTTTCTTTTGCGCTGTGCCCCCTCTTGTCGGACGGCGCGATCGAGGCGCTGCTGCTGTGTGGCAGCGACGCGCAGCGTTCGACCTTCCTGCCCAGGCTGGTCAGCGGCCAATGGACCGGCACCATGAACCTGACCGAGCCGCAGGCCGGCTCGGACCTGTCCCTGGTGCGCAGCCGCGCCGTTCCTCAGGGCGACGGCACCTACCGCGTCTTCGGCCAGAAGATCTACATCACCTATGGCGAGCACGACATGGCCGAGAACATCGTCCATCTGGTGCTGGCGCGCACGCCCGATGCGCCGGAGGGCGTGAAAGGAATCTCGCTTTTCGTCGTGCCCAAGTTCGTGGTCGGTGCGGATGGCAAGCCGGGCAAGCGCAACGACGTGTACTGCGCCTCGATCGAGCACAAGCTGGGCATACGCGCCAGCCCGACCGCGGTGCTGGTATTCGGCGACGACAAGGGCGAAGTCGGCGCCGGGGCGATCGGCACCCTGGTGGGCGAGGAGAACCGCGGCCTGGAGTACATGTTCGTCATGATGAACGCGGCGCGCTTCGCGGTCGGCATGCAGGGCGTGGCCGTGGCCGAACGGGCCTACCAGAAGGCAGTGACTTTCGCGCGCGAGCGCGTGCAAAGCCGCGCCGTCGAGGGCTCCGCCGCGGCAGTGACCATCATCCACCACCCGGATGTGCGGCGCATGCTCATGACCATGCGCGCGCTGACCGAGGCCGCGCGCGCCACCGCCTATGTCGCGGCGGCCGCCTCGGATTGCGCGCACCACCACGCGGATGCGGCGGTCAGGAAGGACAACCAGGCCTTCTACGAATTCATGGTGCCGATCGTCAAGGGCTTCTCCACCGAGATGAGCCTGGAAGTGACCTCGCTGGGGGTGCAGGTGCACGGCGGCATGGGCTTCATCGAGGAGACCGGGGCGGCGCAGTACTACCGCGACGCGCGCATCCTCACGATCTACGAGGGCACGACCGCGATCCAGGCCAATGACCTGATCGGGCGCAAGACCGCGCGCGACGGCGGCAAGACCGTGCGCGCGATCATCGCGCAGATGAAAAAGACCGCCGACGAACTTTCCGCGGAGAAGGGCGGCGACCTGGCGGCGATCCGCAACCAGCTGGCAGGGGCGATCAAGGCACTCGAGGACGTCGTCGAGTACGTGGTCGCCCATGCCAAGTCCGACGTGCGCGCGGTCTACGCCGGCAGCGTGCCCTACCTGATGCTGGCAGGCGTGGTCATCGGCGGCTGGAACATGGCGCGGGCGGCGCAGGTTGCACAGGGCCGCATCGCGGCCGGAGACGGCGACCCGTTCTATGCGGCCAAGATCAAGACCGCGCGCTTCTACGCCGAGCACATCCTGACGCGTGCCGGCGGCCTGCGCGATGCCATCACCGGCGGTGCGGACGGGGTGCTGGCCCTGACCGAGGAGCAGTTCTGAGACGGCCGGCGTGGCGCGTGGTGCACGCCTGACCGGCCTGCCGCCGGTCATCGCGCGCGATTGCCGCATCCTGGTGCTGGGCAGTTTTCCCAGCGTTGCCTCGCTGGCCGCAGGGCGCTACTACGCGCATCCGCAAAACCGCTTCTGGACCATTCTGGGTACCTGCATCGGTGTCGATTTGACCGCGCTTCGCTATCGCGACCGACTCGCCCGGGTCAAGGCGCAGCGCATCGGCATCTGGGACGCGATCGAATCCTGTGAGCGCGCGGGCAGCCTCGATTCGGCCATCGTCAATGCACGGTTCAACGACTTCGCCGGGGTCAGGCGCCGCGTCCCGGGGATCGAGCGCGTCTGCTTCAACGGCCGCACCTCGGCCAAGGCAGAGGCCTTGCTGGCCGGCCTGGGCTACGCGACCGTGATCCTGCCTTCCACCAGCCCGGCCAACGCCTCGCAGTCCATGGATATCAAGCTGGCACGCTGGCGCGAGGCCCTGGCGTGAACCGGCCTTTCGCCAACCTGCTGCGCCGGCGCGCCGGCATCACCCTGGCCGAAGAGCGCGGCGTGCGCACCCTGCACTTCGGCTCGGTGTGGGTACAGGGGGCGATGCGCATCGCCGATCCGTTCCGCCTGGAGCTCGAATACACCCGCGAGCTCTTTGCCGGGCTCATCTTCCAGCCGGCGCCGCGCGCGTTCACCCTGATCGGCCTGGGCGCGGGGTCGGCGACCAAGTTCGCCTGGAAGAACTTTCCGCGCTCGCGCGTGACCTCGGTCGACATCGACCCCGCCGTGATTGCGTGTGCGCGCACCCATTTCGCCCTGCCGGCGGATTCCTCGCGGCACGCCGCGGTCTGTGCAGACGGGCATGACTACCTGGCCGCGCATCCGCATTCGACCGACTACCTGATCGTCGATGTCTACGACGCGCGCGCGGCCGGACCGGTGCTTTCCAGCCGCGGCTTTTATGGCGCCTGCCGCGATGCGCTCGTGACCGATCGGCTCGCCGTGATCGCCGTCAACCTCTTCGGGCGCCACAAGAGCCACGACCTCAACTTCGGCAACCTCGAGCAAGCCTTCGATGGTCGCGTGCTGGCGCTGCCGGCATCCGCGCGCGGCAACGTGATCGCCTTCGGCTTTGCCGGGCCGCACAGCGAAATCGCCTTGGCCGAGCTGCGCCGCGTCGCTGCCGGCCTCAAGGAAAGGCTGGGGCTGGAGTTTCCACGCTGGCTTGCCGGGTTCAGGCGCGAGAATGGGCTTGACGGCGTGACCGTGAGCGCGTGATTGCCGCACTGGGCAGGGCACCCGGCTTGGTCCCGTGAGCCCCGGCATCCGGGTTCGAGCGATGGACGTCGTTGCGCTATTCTTGCGCGTGCAGCGCGCCGGAGGGCCCGAAATCCGTCACGTTATTCTCTGAGGAGATTCGATGTCGTCGACCTTCAATTCCGCTCCTGCCAGGCGCGCAACGAGCCCTGCGCGTCGCGCCTCGCTTGGACGTCTCGTCGCCGGTGCGGCGAGTGTCATCGCGCCCGGCCTGGTTTCGTTGTGCGCGCTGCCGGCCCGGGCGCAGGCCCCGGCGGCCGGCGCCTGGCCCAATCGCCCGATCCGCCTGATCCATCCGTGGGCCGCCGGCGGCGGCGGAGACATCGTCGCGCGGTTGTTGTCAGAGAAGATGCAAGCCGAGCTCGGACAGCCGGTGGTGGTCGAGAACCGGCCGGGCGCCGGCGGCAACATTGGCGCGCAGCTTGCCGCGCGCCAGACCGCCGACGGTTACACGATCATGACCACCGCGGGCGGTTTTGCGATCGCGCCTTCGCTGTTCAAGAGCCTGGGCTACGACACGGTCAAGGATTTCGTGCCGGTCACCAAGATCGCGATCGCGCCGCTCCTGGTGCTGGTGCGCGCGGATTCGCCGCTGCGCAACGTGGCCGACCTCGTCGCGCTGGCGAAAAAGGAGCCTGGCACGGTGAGCTTCGGGTCGTTCGGTGTCGGTTCGCCCTCGCACCTGATCGGCGAAAGCCTCAACCGGCAGGCCGGCATCGCGATGACCCATGTGCCGTTCTCTGCCGGCAACGCAGGCACCAACCTGCAGGGCGGCCAGATCACCTTGGCCATTCTCGACGCGCTCTCGCAGACGCCGCAGGTGAAGGCCGGCAAGTTGCGTGCGCTGGCGCTGAACGGCACCCAGCGCCTGCCGGCCTTGCCCGACGTGCCGACGCTGACCGAGGCTGGCTACCCGTTCGACCTGGTGGGGTGGCACGGCATGTTCGCACCGGCCGGGACGCCGCGCGAGATCGTCGATCGTCTGAACCGCGTGGTCAACCAGATCATCGCGCAGCCCGACGTCAGGTCTCGCATGTTCGACCTGGCGATGTTTCCCGTGCAGCCAGCCACGACACCGGAGCAATGGGGTGCGATGTTCCGGCGTGATGTCCAGGCCTGGGGCGACCTTGTCAAGAGCGCCGGCATCACTCCCGGCTAACGGAGGAAGCGAGATCATGAACGACATGGCACATGGCTCGCGGGGGGCCATTCAGATTGAACGTGACGTGCCCTATGGCGAGGGCACGGTCGGTTTCGGCACCGGCCAGCCCGAAACGCGCGCCTTGCGGATGGACGTGTTCCTGCCGGGCGGCGTTGCCCCTCCTGGCGGTCGTCCGGCGCTGGTGTTGTCGCACGGCGGCGCCTACCATCGCGGCGCGAAGGAGCGCGATGAGTTCGAGCAGGGTGGATCTCGCAACACACCGGTGCACGAATATTGTGAGCGCTTCGCGGCGCGCGGCTACGTGTGCTTTTCGATCGGCTACCGACTGACTCAGGAACTGCCTGCGCCGCAACCGGCGCCGATCAAGCGCAATCGCGATACGATCGAGCGGGATCGCATCGATTTCGTGCGCGGCCTGCTGGGCCTGCCGCCGGCCACACATGCGGATCTGCTAAACGGCTCCGAGGCTGCCTGGGCCGATGTCGCCAGTGCCTTTGCCTACGTCCAGGCAAATGCCGGACTCTGGGACATCGATCCGGAACGGATGGTGATCGGCGGTTTTTCCGCCGGCGGCTTCGCCTCCGCCTACGCGGTCTATGCGCTGGGGCAGCGCGCTGCAGGGGTGATCGGGCTTTCCGCGGGCATGGACAGCGAGGACGCCGAGTACTACGTACATGGCGGGCGCGGGCTGCCGCCGGTCCTGCTGTTCGAGGGCGAAAATGACTTGCCGTCGATCCCGCCGCGCGTGGGTGCACTGGCGTCCTCGGCCACGCGCGCAGGGCTGGGCGTGCGCCACTACGTCGTGCCCGGCAAGCCGCACTTCTACGACCGCGAGGCGGCAGTGAAACTGAAGGCTTGCACGCTGCCGGGGGGCGAGGGCAGTGCGACCGTGGAAGACGCGATTTTGCAGTTTCTGGACGCCGTGCTGGCGCCGCCGCGCGTGACCGTGGTGGACCTTGACGCCTTCGCCCAGGCCTGGAACCGCCACGACATCGACGCGCTGATGTCCTTCATGACCGAAGACTGTTTGTTCCACTCTTCGATCGGCACTGAGGCCAGCGGGACGCGCTATGTCGGGCGCGATGCGGTGCGTGCGGGTTTCGTGAAGGCCTGGACCGATTTCCCGGATGCGCAATGGACGCGCGCGCGTCATTTCGTCGCCGGCAGGCGCGGGGTATCGGAGTGGACCTTCGTCGGCACGCGCGCCAGCGACGGCAAGCGGGTCGAAGTCGACGGCGGTGACCTTTTCACCTTCCGTGGCGACAAGATTCGAGTCAAGGACTCCTGGCGCAAGCAGCGGTCCTGACTCAACCGCCTGGCCGGCGCGGGCGATCGGGGCGATCGGGACGCTCCGGCCGCTGCGGGCGTTCCGGACGCTCGATCCGCTCCTGCCGTTCGATGCGCTCGATGCGTTCCATGCGCTCGGGGCGTGCGCCATCGCGTGGCCCCGAGTCGCGTGGCCCGGCGTCGCGCGGGCTGGCTTCGCGTGCGTTGTCGCGCGGTGCCGACTCGCGTGCGCCATCGCCGCGTGCACCTTCGCCGCGTCCAGCATCGGGACCACGCCCGGCATCCGGGCCGCGCCCGGCGTCGGGACCGCGCCCGGCATCCGGACCGCGACCGGCGTCGGGACCCGAACCCTCGTTGCGCTGTCCGCCACGTTCGCGCTCGACATCCCCGCGTCGGCGCTCCAGGCCACCTGACAGCGATTCGCCTTCATTGAGCAGGCGCCGTTCGCGCATGGAGGTCTCCATGAAGCGGTTGATCTGCCGGCCATGCTCGTTGACCCGGCCATCATTGCGCCCTTCGCTGCGCGCGATGAATTCCGGCATGCGCTCGTGCAGTCGGGGTCGCGCGCCGGTCGGGCTTGCGCCGGACTGGCCGGTGCCGACAATTTGTTCTGCGCCTTCCGACTGCATCACCACGGCGCCTTCGCGCACGCGGGTATGCGAACCGGCGTCGCCCCCGGTCGGCAGATGGATAATGTCGAAATCGGTCCCGCGCACGCCGATGGTCGCGTTCGGCGTCACGTAACGAACGTTGCGCGGGTTGATGCGTGCCACCCAGCCGGT
This sequence comes from Burkholderiales bacterium, assembly GCA_016790635.1. Lineage (GTDB taxonomy): Bacteria > Pseudomonadota > Gammaproteobacteria > Burkholderiales > JAEUOS01 > JAEUOS01. The sequence continues at coordinate 192,542 of JAEUOR010000034.1, read as the reverse complement.
CACCACTCGCAGCGCGCCGCGCACCAGTTGCAGCGTCGACTCGTCGCGCGCATCACCCTGGGCGCGGAAGGTTTGCAGGCGAATCTGGCTGCCGCCGCGCACGGCCAGCATGCCGCCGTCGACGAGCACGACGTGCACTTCGGCATCGGCGCTGGTCTCGATCGATTCTCCCGTTTGCACCAAGCCATTCAACTGCGCGGCGCGGACCGCGCCGTCCGCGGCGATGAGGCGGGAATCACCCTGCAGGAATTCGATGCGCCCGGCGGTCTGCGCGCCGACGCAGGCGCACACAAGCACTTGTGCGAGGACAAAGATCACTTTGAGCACGGCGAGCTCCCCGATGTGTAAACCCGCTACAGCATAGCGCGTATCACTGCCGGGGCATGCGAGGAACAGCGTGCAAATCCGGCCCGCATTGCTCCCTGCGGGCCGTGACTCAAAAGCGCAGGGTCAGCGAGGCGCCGCCGCCCCAGTTGGGCGAGGAGGTCGACCCGCCGCGCATGGCCGAGAACTGCAGGCGCATCGACGCGCTCAGGTCGCGCGCAACGAATACCGACAGGCTGCGCGGCGCCTGGGTTCCGGCTACCGCGGCCTGTTCCCAGGCGAAGCTGGAGCCGACACGCCAGGCTTCGCCCAGCCGGTAGGACGCGTCGAAGGAGAGGCCCCACACGTCCTTGACCGGTGTGCCGCTCGTCTCGCCGACCAGCGTATAGGTGATCGAGCTGCCGAGGTTCAGGCGGCCGGTCCGTTTGAAGGCGCCCCCCAGAAAGGTGACATCGCGCGCGCCGGATCCCAGGTTCCGGTCCGCGTCACCGGTATTCCACTTGACCGAAACGCCAGCTTCCCACACCAGGCTCTCGGCATCGGCACCGTAGAAGTAACGCGAAGCGCTGGTGGTCACGTCCCCGATGCCTTCGGTGATGGTGCGCGTGGTGCGCGAGCCGGGCGGCACCCGACCGCTCGCGACGATGAGCGCAGCCCGCGGTCCGAAGCGAGTGCCGCGCGCACCGACCACGCTCTCCACGTCGCGACGCAGGTAGGGGAGGGAGGCGTCGAAGGTCCAGTCGCCGACATACCAGGAGCCCGCCAGACGGGTGGTCTGGGTGGTGGCGCGCAGGTCTGTGCCGTACTTGCCCGTGGAACTGTCGTAGCCCAGGCGCACCAGTCCGCGCTGGGCGTCCTGCGCCACGGCGTGCGTGCAGCAAAGCAGCACCGCAGTATGGACAAGGAGAGTGGCAATAGACTTCAAGTATTCCCCCTAAATTATTGTTTTTATTGACTTTGGAGTATGGCCGCGCCGCTCCAGAATGTCAATTCCGGGAAAGGGTACGGCGCATTTTCCGCACCGGCCGCTGCGTTGTTTGCAACACATGGCGCCGCTCCGGTATGCGCCGCAGCAAGACCGCGGCGGGTTCGGCTAGACACCAGCCAGGATTTGCGTCCGCGCCGCAGAGAGCTTCACCCGCCCGGCGGTATCGTCGAGGCGCGCAAGCGCCTGCAGAAGGGTACGGTCGACCAGTTCGCGCTGGGCGTGGCTGCCGCCGACGCGCGCATTTTCGTCACGATATTCGGCCAGCAGTCGTGCAGCAGTTTGCCAGTCGCCCCGTGCGTAGGCAGCGAGGCCCTCGCCCAGGGCACCGGCGGCGCGCAGGGCGGGGCGATCCACGCCGAGCGCGCGGGTCGAGTCGATCAGACGCTCCAGCGCTTCACCCTGCCCGGCGCGTGCGTAGGCAGCCGCGGCGTGCAGGTCGGCAAAGGCGATGCCGGCAGATGGAAACCTTTCGCGCGCATACGCGGCGAGCTTCGGCCAGTCCGACGAGTGCGGTGAATCTCCGACAAGCTCGGTGCGCCATAGCCACGAGACGGCATCGGTCAGGACATTGAGCGGCGGGGTCGGCGGCCCGCGTCCGTCGAGCGGGGCGCCGAAGGCATCGGCATACAACGCGTGCGCAGCCTGCGCGTTTCCCGCGCCGAGTTCCAGGAGCGCCAGATGCCAGGAGAGGTGGCCGCGCAGCAGCGCGTTGGCCGGGTAGGCCGCGAGAAAGTCGCGCAAGAAGCCGGCGCTGGGGCCGGGCTGGTCGAGTTCATAGTGCACGTGCGCCTTCACGTGCGCGGCATTGCCGTTGCGTGGCGCCGCGGCGAGCGCGCGCTCGATGCGCGCCTCGGCCTGTGCCAGGCGACCGGCCTCGCACTCGGCAAAGGCGTGGATCGAAGCGAACCACCATTCGTCGCCGTAGTGGGGCGCAAGACCGTCGAGTATCGCCAGCAACTCGACCTCGCGTTCCATGCGACCGGAAAAGCCGATCAAGCCGAAGATGCCGGTGGCAGGCTGCAGGACCATGGCGTCGCGCGGGTACTCGGTCAGGTGGGTGCGGATCGCAGCGAGGGCCTCGGCGCCGCGGCCATGGATTTGCAGCGTGAGCGCGGCCACGTGCGAGCGTTCGCGCGCGCTCGCACCGGCGACGCAGGCGTCAGCGCGCGCCGCAGCCTCGCGCGCCTCGGCGCCGCGCGCGTAGGTGGCCAGGCAACGCGCCCGGCCGATATGCGCCAGCGCGAACCCCGGGTCGAGGACCAGGGCCGCATCGAAGCCCTCGACCAGGTCGGCCCCCGCAGCAAGCAGGTTGTCGACCGCGCGCACGTAGGCATCAGCCGCTGCTTGGGAAGTGGTGCTGAGCGTCAAGTCGAAGCGGTCACGCATGGTCTTGTGATTGGAACAGCAATTGCCCATTGTCGCGCATCGGTCCTGCCGCGTTGGGGATGCGTGGGCTAGACTCGCACGCGCCGCGCGCATCCCGCGTGAGCGGCTCGCAACAAGGAAAGCCGATCCCCATGGTCTATGAAATGCGCGTCTATCACTGCGTGCCCGGTCGCCTGCCGGCGTTGAATGCACGCTTCACCAATGTCACCCTGAAGATGTGGAAAAAGATGGGCATCCGCCCGGTCGGATTTTTCACCGACGTCTTCGGCGACAACTGCAACAACAAGCTCACCTACATCCTGGAGTGGGAGAGCCTGGCCGAGCGCGAGGAGAAGTGGGGGCGTTTCGCCGCCGATCCCGCCTGGCACAAGGCGCGCGCCGAGAGCGAAAAGGACGGCCAGATCGTGGCGCGCATCGAGGCATCGATCCTGTCGCCGACCGCGTATTCCAGGATGAAGTGAGGTCGCATCCGGCGCGTTCGGGCAGCGGTTCCATGGCGCCGCCGTCGCAAACGACGAGATGAGCAGCAACCTGCTTGCGGTGCCGGATTTCCGGCGCCTCTGGTACGTGGGTTTCATTGCCAACGTGGTGCGCTGGCTCGAGACGCTGGCGTTCGCGCTGTTTGCCTATGGTGCCACCGGCTCGGCCTTCGTGGTCACCGCGCTCACCATGCTGCGCCTCCTGCCGATGGGCATGTTCGGCGCGTTCCTGGGCGTGGCCGCGGATCGCGTGGAACGGCGCAGCGCCCTGATCGGCATTGTCATCGTGTCGATGGCCACCGTTCTGATCCTGGGCGTGCTGGCTGCCGTGGGCGGGATCGCGATCTGGCACCTGGCACTGGCCTGCTTCATCAACGGCATCTGCTGGACGGCCGACAATCCGGTGCGCCGCATCATGATGGGCGATGCGGTCGGCCCCGAACGCATGGCGGCGGCGATGTCGGTCGACATTGCCACCAGCAACATCACCCGCGTGGTCGGTCCGGCGTTCTCCGGCGTGCTGCTTGCCAGCTTCGGGCTGGCCGGCGTGTTCTGGATCTGCCTGGTGCTGTATGCGACAAGCCTGGCGGCCGCGCTTGGCCTCAACGTTCGTCATCGCCCCGAGCGCGCACCACAAACCTCCTTTGGCGCCAGCATGCGCGAAGGCTTCGCCTGCCTGCGCACCAGCGATCGCCTGATCGGCGTATTCGCGATCACCGTGATCTTCAACATGTTCGCGTGGCCTATCCTCAGCCTGGTGCCGGTGATCGCCACCGACCACTTTGGCCTGGGACCTCAGGGCGCGGGCCTGTTTGCAAGTTGCGACGGCGTGGGCGGGTTCCTGGGCGCGCTGCTCATTGCCGGCCTGGCGCGGCCGGCGTGGCAGGGCCGTGTCTACGCGGGTGGCGTGGCCTGCTACCTCTTGCTGGTACTGGCCTATGCGCTGGCGGGCACGGTCTGGCTGGCGGCGGCTTTGCTGGTCCTGATCGGTCTGGTCGGGGTCGGGTTCAGCGTCATGCAGACCACGCTGGTGTATCGCTTCGCCCCGGTCCCGCTGCGCGGGCGCATGCTGGGCCTCCTGTCGATGTGCATCGGTACCGGGCCGCTGGGATTCATCTACCTCGGCTGGCTGGCCGACACTTTCACGCCGCGCATGGCTACCTTGTTGCTGGCTGCGCAGGGCATGCTGGTGCTCGTGCTCGCGCAGCGCTACTGGCGGCCGGTCTTGCGCGCCTAGTCACGGGGTCAGTCGCCGCGTGCTCGACCTGGCTCCCGCCGCGTCCTGCTTTCAGTGCGCCAGCACCTTGTCGGACACATGCGCGACGAGGCACACGTCTTAGCCGGTGCCGGCCGACGCACCGGTGACTTCGCGCAGGCACTCAAGCATGTGGCCCACCGCGGGAGCGCTGCCACGCTGCGCCTGGGCAAACGTGGTCACCGGCATCCACAGGTCGAGGGTGCGCGCATGCGGTTCGGCAATTTGAACCACGAGGCGGCGCCGTTGCAGGGCTTGCGCGAGGCGCAGCGGCATGAGGTTTACTGCGCTGGCCTCGGCCAGCAGGCCCAGGACCAGGTCGGTTATCAGGCAGTCGGTCACCCGCACCGGTGACGCCAGGCCGGCGCGGCGCAGCGCGCGCTCGAAAGCGACGCGGATGCGGCTCGCGGGCGGCGGCAGCACCCAGGGATAAGCGATCAGTTCGTCCCAGGCGGCGCGCTTACGCCGGGCCAGGGGATGGCGCGGCGCAACCACGATCCGCATCGGCTCGTCGTACAGCGGAAAGGGCTCGATGCCGGCTGGCAGGGCGCGGCGCAGCCGCGCCCCGATGACCATGTCGAGGCGGCCGGCGATGAGTTCGGGCAGCAGCGCCTCGGTCAGCCCCTCGGCAACGTTCACCGCAACACCGGGATGGCGTTGCCCCAGGAGCGCGACGGCGCCCGCCACCAGCCCCAGCGACATCGTCGGCATGACACCGACGTTCAGGCGTTGCACTTCCCCGCGCGCGAGGTTTTCCATGTCGCCGTTGGCGCGTTCGAGTTCCGCCAGGACGCTGCGGGCCGCGCGGATCAGGGTGGTGCCGGCCCGATTCGGCACCAGACCGTGCGCGGTGCGGTCGAACAGCGGCGCACCGATCGCGCGTTCGATCTCCGCAAGCGATTTCGACAGCGCCGGCTGCGTCACGTGCATCAGACGCGCCACCTGACTCAGTCGGCCGGCGTCGTCGATTGCGATCAACAGCCGCAGGTGGCGCAGCTTTAGGTCGCGTCCGAAAAACCGGCGAATCGTCAAGGCCGCCTCCCCGGGTGGCACGTTGCGGCCGGCAGACAGTGAAACCGCTACATCACAGCCGCATAACCGTATGGTTATGCCTAGCCTACCAGAATTCACTGGCGTCGCCGCTCGGCAAGTGGGAGCATGCATGCCGCTCCGAGTGCATGCCCATACCCTGCCGGAAGGATCGACTGCGATGAATCCGCATGAGATTGCCCACTACAAGCATCCAAGCGCATGGAAAGGCGCCGACTTGCGCAGTTCCGACCATTGGGTACTGCGCCTGAGTGCTGCCGACAACGACGAACTGCAGGCGGCGCTCGCGATCGCCAAGGCGCGCAGCGCGTCGATCCCGAACATGACCGCCGACGATTTTCCGCTGCCCGCCCTTGGACGCCGGATCGTGGCCATGCTCGACGATCTGGTCGATGGTCGCGGCTTCGTCGTGGTGCGGGGCTTCGACATCGGCCGGCACCCGATCCAGGACACGGCGCTGATCTACTGGGGGCTGGGCACCTACTTGGGCGCCGGCCGGGCGCAGAACGCGCAAGGCGAGTTGCTCGGCCATGTCACCGACCTGGGCGTCGACTACCACGCCGATGCCAAGGTGCGCGGGTACCAGACGCGGCTGCTGCTGCCGTTTCACAACGATACCCTCGATCTCGTGGGGTTGCTGTGCGTGCATCCGGCGAGGCAAGGTGGACTGTCGCGCATCGTCAGCTCGACCGCGATCCACAATGCCGTGCTGGCGCGCCGCCCCGACCTGCTCGAAGTGATGTATCAGCCCTTCCACATGGACCGTCGCGGCGAGGAGCCGCCAGGCAAGCCGCCGTACTACACCGGGGCATTCTTCGAGTGGCAGGACGGGCGGCTGTTTTGCCGCTACAACCGGTCCTACATCGAGTCCGCGCAGCGCTTCGCGCAGTTGCCGCGCCTGAGTGCCCGGCAGGTCGAGGCGCTGGATCTGATGGACAGCCTGTGCAATGACCCCGAGTTCCACCTCGACATGAGCCTCGAGCCCGGCGACATGCAGTTCCTCTGCAACTACACGACTCTGCACTCGCGCACCAACTACGAGGACTGGCCCGAGCGCGAACGCCGGCGCTACCTGCTGCGCCTGTGGCTGGAGACCGGCCGATTTCCGCGGCGACCCAGGTCGTTCCTCGAGCGCCAGGACGACATGCTGGCCTGGCAGCGGCATCCGCGGCCGCCGGTGTTCGACCTCTCGATGCGCCGCGCCGCGCTGGCGCACTGAATCGTCCTCATCCTTGCAGCGTCACGGAGACAGATCGTCATGCAGGCAATCGCCGAACTTGGCAGCACCGAAGCACTCCCCACGTTCCAGGACGATTGTGCCTGGTATGGCCTGCAGATGGCGGCGCGCAGCGACTGGCGTATAGAACTGTCGCATGCCGAGCTGGATGAGCTCGACGTCGCGGTGAATGCGGCGCGCGCGCGCGGAGTCGACCTGGTGACCATGACCGAGCGCGACTTCCCGTTGCCGGTATTCGGCAAGCGGCTGGCGCAGGTGCGCAGCGAACTGCTGCACGGTCGCGGCTTTGTGCTCCTGCGCGGCTGGCCCAGCGGCGCGCGCAGTCTCCTGCAGTCGGCTTTGGCGTTTCGCGGCATCGGCGCCTACCTCGGCGAGGCTGTGTCGCAGAACGCCAAGGGGCACGTGCTCGGGCACGTGGCCAACCTCGGTCTCGACTATGCCGATCCGTCGACGCGCGGCTACCAGACCACGGCGGAACTGCGCTTCCACACCGACGGGGGCGACATCGTCGGCCTGTTGTGCGTGCGGCCGTCGAAGGCGGGCGGCCTGTCGCGCATCGCCAGCTCGACCACGCTGTGGAACGAGCTGGTGCGCCGGCGGCCCGACCTGGCCCGCGTGCTTGCAGAACCCTTCCACTTCTCGCGCGCCGGCGAGGTGCGTCCCGGCAAGCGGCGCTACTTCACCTCGCCGATCTTCCAGCCATGGCAGGGGCGGATGATCACCGTGCTGATCCAGAGCTTCATCCACAAGGCCCAGGCCTTCGAGGAGGTGCCGCGCCTGACGGCGGCGCAGCAGGAGGCGCTCGAATTCGTCGAGGCCCTGGCCGGCGACGCTGCGATCCACCTGGACATGGATTTTCGGCCGGGCGACATGCAGTTCCTGTGCAATCACTCGATTGTCCACTCGCGTACATCCTACGAAGACTGGCCCGAGGCGGAGCGGCGGCGGCACTTGTTGCGCCTGTGGCTGTCGTCCGCGGATGGCCCGGCGCTGCCGCCGTCGATGACTACCGATTTCCAAGGATGCACCGCGAGCGGCCGCCCGGACGGCATCCACATCCCGGGGGTGCCGTTGGTCGCGCCGCTTGAGCCGGCCTGACGGCTGGCGGCGCACCTGCACGTTCCTCGTCGGACGAAAGGAAGCACGACATGTCGACTTTCACCAAACGTCGCGAGGCCCTCACGCGCATCGCCGGCGGCGCACTCGCCGCGGCGATGCTGGCCCGCCCGCTCGCCGGTCTTGCGCAGGCGCCATTCCCCGGCGGCTGGCCGAACCGTCCGGTGCGCTTCGTCATTCCGTCTGGCCCGGGGGCGCAGACCGACCTGTTCGCGCGCTACGTGGCCGATACCCTGTCGAAGGTATTCGGCCAGCCCTTCGTGCCGGAGAACCGGCCAGGCGCCAGTGGCAACATCGGCGCCATGGCGGTGGTCAACGCGCCCGCCGACGGCTACGCGCTGCTGTTCTCTGCCGCCTCGTTCACCATCGTGCCGGCGGCCCTCAATCCCGACCAGCCCTACGACCTGCTGCGTGACCTGGCGCCGATCGCGCAAATCGGCGTCGGCGGGCTTTTCCTGTCGGTTTCTCCCGACATGCCGGTCAAAAGCGTGAAGGACCTGTTCGACCTGGCCGGCGCCAATCCCGGCAGGTACTCCTATGGCACCACCGGCATCGGCTCGACCGGACATCTGATCATGGCGTCGCTGCTGTCGCAGCGCGGACTGCGCATGACCCACGTTCCGTACAAGTCCTCCGCCGAGGTGTTGCGCGACATGGTCGGCGGCATCCTTCAGGTCGGCTGGGTCGATAGCACCTCGTCGCTGGGCATGGTGCAGGCCGGCAAGGTGCGCCCCCTGGCCCACGGCGCGACCGTGCGGGCGCCGCGCACACCGGATGTGCCGCCCCTCAACGACGTTGGCATTCCCTGGAACCTGGACGGCTGGCTCGGCCTGTTCGCCCGCGCCGGCACGCCCGAGCCGATCATCCGTGCGCTCAACGCAGAGGTCACCAAGCTGACGCAGGGCGAGGAGGGGCGCGCCCGATTGCACGCGATGAACGCAGCCAATCCGCCACCGACCACCGCCGCCGAGTTCGCGCAGAAGATTCGCATCGACCTGCCGCAGTGGCGCAAGATCGCGGTCGACAACAACATCAAGACGGCCAGTTGAGGCAGACAGCGGGAGCCGGCGCAGCGAGCCGCGCTCAGCGCTCCAGCGCCGCCGCCAGCACGCGCGCCACGTGCAGCGCCTCGCGCGCCGCGCCATCGTGAATCTGGTGCCGGCAACTGGTGCCGTCGGCGACGATGAGCGTATCGTCGCCGGCCGCGCGCACCGCCGGCAGCAATGACAGCTCCGCCATCTTCATCGAAACATCGTAGTGCTCGCGCTCGTAGCCGAAGGCACCCGCCATGCCGCAACAGGAGGATTCGATCGTCTCGACTTTGAGTTGCGGGATGAGGCCCAGCACCTTGTGGATTGGCGCCACGGCGTCAAAAGCCTTCTGGTGGCAATGGCCGTGCAGCAGGACGCGCTCTTGCGGCAGGGCGTTGAAGCGCGCCGCGAAGCGGCCTGCGTCGACTTCGCGGGCGATGAATTCCTCGAAAGTGAAGGCTTCGAGCGCCAGGCGGGCGGCGCCTGCGCCGAGGTTCATCGCCAGGAATTCGTCGCGCAGCGAGAACAGGCACGAGGGCTCGAGGCCGACCACGACGGCGCCCTTGTCGATGAGAGGCAGCAGGTACTCCAGGGTGCGCCTGGCTTCAGCGCGTGCGGTATCGACCTGACCGGTGGCCAGATAGGTGCGGCCGCAGCACAGAGGGCGCTCGCCGGGCGGTACGCTCACGGCCACCTTGTATCCCGCCGCCTCCAGCACTGCCTTGGCAGCGGTCAGGTTATCCGGCTCGAAGTAGTTGTTGAAGGTATCCACCCACAGGATGACCGACTTGGCGTCATTCACCGAAATGGGGTCTGACCCCATTTTTTCCGAAATGGTGTCTGACCCCATTTTCCTGAACGGGCGTGTCCAGCGGGGCAGGCTGCGGCGGGCAGAGAAGCCCAGCAGCTTCTCGGACAGCAGGGCAAGGCCGGGGATCGTGTCGCGCAGGTTGAGGGCCCAGCCGAAGGTCGATGCTGCGGGCGCGTAGCGCGGCAGGTTGGCGATCAACCTGTCCTTGAGCGTGAGGCCGTGCTTCCTGTTGTAGTGATGCAGGTGCTCGATCTTCATCTTCGCCATGTCGACGCCGGTCGGGCATTCGCGCTTGCAGCCCTTGCAGGAGACGCACAGTTTCAGCGCCTCGTGTACCGCCCGCGAGGCAATGCCCCCCTCGCCATCCTGGCCCAGTTGGCCGGACATGGCCTGGCGCAGGGTATTGGCTCGGCCGCGTGTCAGGTGCTGCTCGTCGCGCGTGGCGCGGTAGCTGGGGCACATGGTGCCGGCGTCGAACTTGCGGCAGTGGCCGTTGTTGTTGCACATGTCGACGGCCTTGGCCAGGCCTTGTGCGGGGTCGTGGCCGGTCCCCGGCGCGGTCTCGATGCCCGTCAACGGGTTGCGCGTGACATCGAACCCGCTCCAGTCGAGTGCAGTCGACACCGGCGCAACCGCGTGGCCCGGCTTGAAGCGAAACAGGCTCGCGTCGTCCATCCTGGGCGGGTCGATGATCTTGCCCGGGTTCATGCGGTTGTCCGGGTCGAAGAGGGCCTTGATTTCGCGAAACGCGTTGTTGAGCCGCGGACCGAATTGCCACTCGATCCACTCACCGCGGCACAACCCGTCGCCGTGTTCGCCTGAGTACGCTCCCTTGTACTCGCGCACCATTGCGCTGGCCTCTTGCGCGATGGCGCGCATCTTGGCTGCACCGCCCGCGTTGCCGGAGCGGCGCATGTCGAGGATGGGGCGCACGTGCAGCGTGCCGACGGAGGCGTGGGCATACCAGGTGCCCTCGGTGCCGTGCCGGTGGAACACCTCGGTCAGGCGCGCGGTGTAGTCGGCCAGGTGCTCGAGCGGCACCGCGCAGTCCTCGATGAAGGAGACCGGCTTGCCGTCGCCCTTCATGCTCATCATGATGTTGAGCCCGGCCTTGCGCACTTCCCACAGCGCCTTTTGCGCGCCCTCGTCGGGCATTTCGACCACGCTGCCCGGCAGACCGTGATCGGACATCAGTTCGACCAGTTGTTTCAGCCTGGACAGTTGTTCACCACGGTCGGCACCCGCGAATTCGACCAGCAGGATCGCCGCCGGCGTGCCGATCAGCGCGCGGTCGATCACCGGGCGAAACGCCGGGTTGGCGCGCGCCAGGTCGATCATGGTGCGATCGACCAGTTCGACCGCGACCGGCCCCAGCTTGACGATGTGCTGGGCCGCATCCATGGCCTGGTAGAAGGTCGGGAAATTGACCACGCCCAGGGCCTTGGCGCGCGGCAGCGGCGAGAGGTCGAGCGTGATCCTGCGCGTGAGGGCCAGCGTGCCTTCGGAACCCACCAGCAGGTGGGCCAGGTTGACGCTGTTGTCGGCGGTGTAGGGACGCTCGGAGACCGGATGAAAGACGTCCAGGTTGTAGCCGCCGACCCGGCGCAGCACGCGCGGCCAGACGCGTTCGATCTCGCCCTTCTCGCGCGCACCCAACGAAAAGAGGTCGGACACCATGCGCCCCAGGCGCGGCGAGACCTTGCGTGTCGCATCCGCGCCGAAGGGGCCGAAGTGTTCCTCGCTGCCGTCGGCCAGAATCGCGTCGATCGCCGCGACGTTGTGCACCATGTTGCCGTACGCGATCGAGCGCGACCCGCACGAATTGTTGCCCGCCATCCCGCCCAGCGTGGCCTGGGCGCTGGTCGACACATCGACCGGAAACCACAGGCCGTGCGGCTTGAGATAGGCGTTCAGGTGATCCAGCACCATGCCGGGCTCCACCGTCACGCGCCGCGCCTCTGCGTCGAAGTTCAGGACCCGGTTGAGGTGCTTGGAGGCGTCCAGCACCAGGCATTCGCCGACAGTCTGGCCGCATTGGGAGGTGCCGCCGCCACGCGGCAGGACCGGAACGCTCAAATCTCGCGCGATGGCGAGTGCCATCACCAGGTCCGCGTCGGAGGTCGGCACAGCCACGCCGACCGGCTCGATCTGGTAGATCGATGCGTCCGTCGCATAGCGTGCGCGCGAGGCGGCGTCGAAAAGCACCTCGCACTGCGTGTGCCGGCGCAACAAGCCCGCCAGCTTGCTGCGCTTCAGGAGCGCGTCCGCGCCCGCGGGCCTCAGTGCTGCCGAAGGCGCGGGCGCGTTCATTGCACCTCGGCCGTCTCTGCCTGGCGAATGGCCTCGAGCATGGTGGAAGGCTCGTGTGCGCCGGAGAGGGCGACGCGCCGGTTGAAGATGAAGAACGGCACGCCGGAGATCCCCATGCCGCGCGCTTCCTCGTCAGCGGCGCGCACCTCCTCTATCGCACCGGTATCGGCAAGCCGGGCCTCGACCGCCAAACGCTCGAGTCCGGCAGCGACCGCGACTTCGACCAGGTCGCGGGTGTTGGTGAAATCGACGTTGTCGACAAAGTAGGCATTGAAAAGCGCCTCGACGACGCGGTCCTGCTCTTCGCCGGGCGCTGCCAGGTCGATCAGGGTATGCGCCGGCAGCGAGTTGGGCTGCCGCTTGATGCCGTCGAAGTCCATCTCCAGGCCTTCGCCGGCGCCGACGTCTGAGACGCGCTTGTAGTTGGCGCCGCCGTTGGGCCCGAACTTGCGGCGGATGTACTCGGCGCGCGTAATCCCCTCGAGCGGCATGTCGGGATTCAACTGGAAGGGGCGCCAGCGCACTTCCGGCGGCGGCGCGTCCGGATGGGCGGTGGCGTATTGCGCGAGCGCCTGCTCGAGGCGACGCTTGCCGATGTAGCACCAGGGGCAGACGACGTCGGAAATGATGTCGATGGTAAGGGCTTGGGTCACGGGTTGGCCTTTCAGGTGGCAGCGGGCTGGGCGGCAAAGAGGGCGAGGATGGTGTCGCGCTTGCGGTGCAGGTGGGATTCGAGCAGTGCGCGCAGTTTCGCACCATCGCGCGCTTCGAGCAGCTTGAGCATCTCGGCGTGTTCGGCCACGGCATGATCCCAACGCTCCTGGGTCAGGTTGGAGCGATAGCGGGTGGCATGGATGCGCGAATTGAGACGGGCGAAGGTCTCCGTCAGCACCGGGTTGCGTGCCGCGGCGTTGATGAGCGCATGGATGCGCATGTTGGCGCGAAAGTAGCCCGGCAGGTCGCGCCGCGCATGGCTGGCCAGCATGTCGAATTGCAGGGCGCGGATTTCGGCCAGTTCGTCCGCAGTGATGTGCCGGCAGGCGAGTTCGCCGGCCAGGCCCTCGAGGGCGCCGATGACATCAAAGGCGGCGGCGACCTCGGCCGTCCCCATGCGCGCGACCACCGCGCCGCGGTTGGGCAGGAGTTCGACCAGGCCTTCGCCGGCCAGCATCTTGAATGCCTCGCGCAGCGGCGTGCGCGAGACCTCGAGCGCTGCGGCCAGCACGCGTTCGTTCAGCCGGCTGCCCGCCGACAGTTGCCCTTCGACGATCATGTCGCGCAGGCGGGTCGCGACCGCTGCGTGCAGGGCCGCGCCCTCGGGCGGATTGACGGCGAAGGTAACGGGGGGCGGCGTCCGGGCTTGGAGGGGCACGAAAGAATTGTATGCAAAATAATGAATTCGGTCAAGCGAATCTGCGCGCATTTTCATTGACAAATCGACAAGCGCATCGTAAATTGCATACAAAATGTGTTCCCCGTCCTCGAGGTTTCCATGTTCCGATACAGCAACGCCAAGTCCGGCCGGCATTTCCTGCAAATCCCTGGCCCTACCAACGTGCCGGACCGCATCCTGCGTGCGATCGACCGTCCGACGATCGACCATCGCGGCCCGGAATTCGGCGTGCTGGGCCGTGCCTGCCTGGACGGCATGAAGAAGATCTTCCAGACCGAGTCACACGTGGTCATCTATCCGGCCTCCGGCACCGGTGCCTGGGAGGCCGCGCTGGTCAACGCGCTCTCGCCCGGAGACACGGTGCTCATGTACGAGAGCGGCCAGTTCGCGACCCTGTGGAAGTCGATGGCCGTGAAGCTTGGCTTCAAGCCTGAATTCATCGCCGGTGACTGGCGCCACGCAGCGGTGCCCGAGGAGATCGAGGCGCGCCTCAAGGAAGACAGCGGGCATGCCATCAAGGCGGTGTGCGTGGTGCACAACGAGACCTCCACCGGCTGCACCGCGCGCGTGGCCGAGGTGCGTCGCGCGATCGACCGCGCCGGGCACCCGGCGCTGCTCCTGGTCGACACGATCTCCTCGCTGGGCTCGATCGACTATCGCCACGACGAGTGGGGCGTGGACGTGACTGTCGGCGGCTCGCAAAAGGGCCTGATGCTGCCGCCCGGGCTGTCGTTCAACGCGATTTCTGCCAAGGCGCTCGCGGCGGCCAGGAATTCGCGGTCGCTCAAGTCCTTCTGGGGCTGGGAGGAGATGATCGCCGCCAACAAGACCGGCTACTTTCCGTATACGCCGGCCACCAACCTGCTCTACGGGCTCAGCGAGGCCATCGACATGCTGGTCGGGGAGGAGGGCCTGCCGCAGGTCTTTGCGCGCCACCAGCGCCATGCCGAAGCGACGCGCCGCGCGGTGCGCCGCTGGGGCGAAGCCGGTGCGCTGGAGATCCTCTGCATGGACGAGCGCGAACATTCCGGCGCGCTGACCGCGATTCTCTTAACGCAAGGCCACAACGCCGACGCGCTACGGAAGGTGATCCTGGAAAACTTCGACATGTCGCTCGGCCAGGGCCTCGGCAAGGTCGCCGGCAAGGTCTTTCGCATCGGCCATCTCGGCGACTTCAACGACCTGACCCTGATGGGCACCCTGGCGGGGGTCGAGATGGGGCTTGCCGTGGCCGGGATCCCGCACGCCAAGGGCGGCGCGCAGGCAGCCATGGACTACCTGGCCGAATGCGCGGCCCCCCCGTCGCTCAAGGCGGTGGCGTGAGTCTTCAGGGTACGGTTGGCCAAAACGCGTGAGCCGTACCCGTCGGCTGCCTACTGTGCCTCGAGCTTGAGCGTCTTCACGACCGCTCCCCAGCGCGCCGACTCGCGCGCCATGAATTCGCCGAACTGCGCAGCCGTCGATGGCGCGTAGACGTCAAGGTTCTGGCCGTTGACGCGGGTCTTGAATTCGGCGTCGCCGAGCAGCGCATTGATCTCGCTGTTGAGGCGATCGACGATCGCTCTGGGCGTTCCGGCCGGTGCCAGCAGCGCCGTCCAGCCTTCCACGCCGATGCTGCGCAGGTCGGCGATGCCGGATTCCGAGAGGGTCGGAATCTCGGGCGCAAGCGCCGAGCGAGTCGAGGCCGAGATCGCCAGTGCCTTGAGGCGCCCGCTTTTGACGTGTCCATACGACGAAGTCATGCCGTCGAACATGAGCGGCACCTGCCCGCCGATCAGGTCGGTGATCGCCTGCGCGCTGCCCTTGTAGGGCACGTGCAGGATGTCGAGCTTGGCGGCTTCCTTGAAGACCTCCATGGTCAGCATCGAGATCGTTCCCGCGCCCAGCGAGGCGTAGCTCACGCGGCCCGGGTTGGCGCGCACATGCGCGACGACGTCACGCACCGAATTGGCCGGATGGTTGCTCGGCGCGACCAGGATCATGCCGGTCCAGCCGACCCGTGCGACCGGCGTCAGGTCGGCCAGCGCGTTGTAGGGGATGGTCTTCGAGACGTGCGGCGTGATGACCAGCGGCGACAGCGATGTGACCAGCAGCGTGTAGCCATCGGGTGCCGCCTTGGCCACCGCGTCCACGCCGATGGCGCCCTGCGCGCCGGCGCGGTTGTCGACCACCAGCGCTTGTCCCAGGCGCTGGCCCAGGCGGTCGGCCAGTGCGCGCGCGGTCACGTCGCCGGCGTTGCCGGCGGGGAAGGGGACGATGACGCGGATCGGCTTGGCCGGCCAGGCCTGCGCGTGCGCGCCGGTCGCACCGGCGAAGACTGCTGCAGCAATGACAAAAGCCAGGCGCTGCGGGATCGTGTACGGCATGGGAAGTCCTTGGCGGGAGGGTAGAACGGCCGATTATGGTATACGGTTCGCCACCAACATCGTTCGCGAGGAGCAGCAGTGCTTTCCGGTCTCAAGGTCCTGGCAGTCGAGCAGTATGGTGCGGGGCCGTTCGCCACGCAATTCCTGGCCGACATGGGCGCGGAGGTCATCAAGATCGAGAACCCGGCCGACGGCGGCGACATGGCCCGCAGCGTCGGGCCGCAGTTCCGCGATGATCTGCCGGAGACCGCGCAGAGCATCTTTTTCCAGGGGCTCAATCGCGGCAAGAAGAGCCTGACCTTGAACCTCAATCACGCGGAAGGACGCGCGCTGTTCCGGCGTCTCGCCGCGAACGCGGATGCGGTCACTTCCAACATGCGCGGCGACGTGCCGGCGCGCCTCGGGCTCACTTATGCCGACTTGGCCGATGTCAATCCGCGCATCGTCTGCGCCCACCTGACGGCGTACGGTCGCGAGGGCGAGCGCGCGACCTGGCCCGGCTACGACTACCTGATGCAGGCCGAGGCCGGCTACTTTTCCGTCACCGGCGAACCCGGCAGCGCGCCGGCGCGCGCCGGCCTGTCGTTGATCGACTTCATGACCGGGGCGGTGTGTTCCATGGGCCTCCTGGCCGGCCTCCTGGAGGCGCGCGCCAGCGGGCGCGGGCGCGATGTCGATGTGAGCCTTTTCGATCTGGCGCTCTACAACCTCAACTACCTGGGCCACTGGTACCTGAATGACGGCAGCGTCACCGGCCGGCTGCCGCGCTCCGCGCACGCCTCACTCACGCCCTGCCAGAGTTATCGCACCCGCGACGGCTGGATCTTCCTCATGTGCAACAAGGAAAAGTTCTGGGGCGTGCTGTGCGATCACATCGGGCGGCCGCAATGGAAGGATGACCCTCGGTTCGCCACCTTTCCGGCGCGCCTGGCGCATCGCGACCTCCTGACCGAACTCATCGATGCGGCGCTGATGACGCGCGACACGAGTCAATGGCTCTCGGAGTTTGCCGGGCGCGTGCCGGCGGCGCCGATATACGACATCCGTCAGGCGCTGGACAACCCCTGGGTCACCGAGGGCGACCGCATCGCGGCGATCCCGCTGCCCTCCGGGGATGCGCTGCGCATGCTCGCGCCGCCGGTGCGCTATGCCGGGCGCGTTGCGGGCGGGCGCGCGCCGACCCTGGGCGAGCACAGCGCCGCGGTGCTGGCCGCCGCCGGCGTTGCGCCGGAAGAAATCGAGCGCCTGCGCAAACTGGGCGTGGTCTAGCACGCAGAGACAGCCTGCAACAAACCCGACGAGGAACCCTTCATGCCCGACCTGGCGCTCGCGCGCTCGCTGCTCTTCACCCCCGGCACGCGCCCGGACCGCTTTGCCAAGGCGGCGGCGACGCGCGCCGACGGATTCATCATCGACCTGGAAGACGCGGTCGGGCCTGCCGACAAGGACAGCGCCCGCACCGGGGTGGCGGAATGGTTGCGGCACCGCACTGGTGTGGACAAGACCGGCTTCCTTGTCTGCGTGCGCATCAACTCGATCACGCTTGCCCAAGGCATGCGTGACCTGCTGGCCCTGACCGACTTGGCGCGCGCCGGGCACGCGCCCGACGCGATCCTCTTGCCCAAGGTGGAATCGGCGGCCGAGGTCGACATCGTCACGCGTCACCTGCGCGCCGCCGGGGCGGCGGGCGAACGGGTCGCGCTGGCGGCGTTGATCGAGTCGGCCGTCGGGCTCGAAGCGGCGCCGGCGATCGCCAGGTCGTCGACGGCGCTGCGCACCCTGGCCTTCGGCGGGGTCGATCTGGCGGCCGACCTCGGCTGCGCGTTCGAATGGGATGCCTTGCTGGCGCACCGGTCGCATGTGGTGCGCGCCGCTGCCGGCGCCGGGCTGGCGGCGCTGGACGTGCCCTACCTGGGCATCGACGATGCACCGGGCCTCACCCGGGAATGCGAGCGCGTGCGCGCGCTGGGATTCACCGGCAAGCTTGCCATCCACCCCAACCAGGTGGGACCGATCGGCGATGCCTTCACGCCGACGGCACTTGAAGTCGAGAACGCGCGCGGTGTGCTGGCCGCCTATGAGGCCGCCGCCGGAGGGGCTTGCACCTATCGCGGCAAGATGGTCGACGAACCGGTGGTGCGCTCGGCGCGGCGCGTGCTGGCGCGCGCCGGCTGAAACAAGAACGTCAGAACGCAAAAAGGAAAATCGCATGAGCCTGTACGCCTACCGCCGCCTTCCCGATGGCCGCTACCGAGAGCGCTTCGGCCTCGATTTCGAGGACTTCGCCGTCGGGCAGCGTTTTCGCCATCGTCCCGGCGTGACCTTCTCGCAGCAGGACAACCTGGAGGAGTCCCTCGACACTGTCAACGGCGCGATGGTCCACTACGACGCCAAGTACGCTGGCCAGACCGCGTGGAAGCGCGAGCTCATGGTCTCGACCCTCACGTTGCAGCGCCTGATCGGCATGTCGTCCAAGACCTTCGGGCGCAAGGCGCGCGTAACCGCCTTTTCCGAGATCGCCATGACCGCGCCGGTCTTCGGCGGCGACACGCTGTACGCCGAATCGCAGATCGTCGGCGTCAAGGACGGGGCTGACGCCGATCGCGGGCTGATCGAGGTGATCTGCCATGGCATCAACCAGGACGACCGCGAAGTCGCGCGCGTGACCTACACGGTTGCGGTATACCGCCGCGGCCGCCACCCCGAGGAGGCGGGCGGCACAGCGGGAGAGCCGGTCGCCGAGGCGCGCTTTCACGCCTATCGCAGCGAGGCCGACGGCGCGTTGACCGAACAGGTCGGCCTCTTTTTCGAGGACTGTCAGCCGGGCGACACGTTCATCCACTGGCCGCGCCGCAGCATGCAGAAGGAGGAAGCCATGCGCCATGCATGGCGCGCGCTCGAACTGGCGCCGCAACACCACGACCTCGACTGGATCGCGCACCACGCGGACGGCATCTATCGCTTCAGCGAAGCCTGGGTCATCGGTGCGGTGACCGCCATGACCACGCGCACCTTCGGCCGCGTGGTCGCCAACCTGGGCTGGACCGACATCGCCCTTGGTGCCGAGGTGCGGGACGGTGACACGCTCGAGGCACAATCGTCGATCATCGAGAAGCGCGAATCGAAGTCACGTCCCAACGAGGGCATCCTGACCGTCGACACGCTGGGGCGCAACCAGAACGGCGAGACCGTGCTCACCTACCGGCGGCGCCTGTTGGTCTATCGACGCGAGGGCGTCACGCCTTACGCGGCTGCGGGGTATTGAGCGCCCGCCGGCGCGCCGGCGGCCAGCGGCCTACCACTTGTTGCGCAGTTCGCGCAGCTTGACGAATACAGTCCTGGCATCCGGCGCGGCGCCGATGTCGGGAAAGGCCTCGCGCAGTTTGGCGATCACCGTGGCGCTCGCGAGCCGGAAAAAGGTGTTGAACTTGCGTTCCTGGCCGATGGTCGTGACGATGGAGGTCGCCGGATCGTGGTTTTCCACCTTGGGCAGTAGCGCGCGCGCGTCCTCGTTGTCGGGCTCGCGCGAGAGCGTGAACTTGAGGTTGTTCTCGATGTAGTCGTGCCCCGGGTAGACCCGCGTGTCGTCGGGCAGGGTCGCCAGTTGCCTGGCAAAGGTCGCGAACATGTCCTGCACATTGCCGCCGTTGTGGCAGTTGCCGGCGCCCGCGTTGAAAAGCGTGTCGCCGGAAAAGATCGCCGGATGGTCGCCATGCGCGCGCAGGCACACGTGGCACATGGTGTGGCCGGGCGTGTCCATGCATTCCAGCTCGACCGTCTTGCCGACCTTGATCACGTCGCCTGCTGCCACCCCGCGGTCCATGCCGGCGATCTTGCCGCCGGCCTTGTGGTGCGCGATGACCTTGGCGCCGGTCTTGGCCACCACCGCGTCGTTGCCGCCGGTGTGGTCGTGGTGCTCGTGGGTGTTCAGTATCTGCGTGATGCTCCAGCCACGCCTGAGCGCGGTGGCCAGGCACTTTTCGTGGTCCAGCGGGTCGATGGCCAGCGCCTCGCCGGTCTCGGGGCAGGCGATCAGGTAGTTGAAGTTGCGGTATGAATTGCCGGTCCAGATGCGTTCGACGAGCATGGGGGCTCCTGAAATTGGGTTCGGGCCGCGTTTCGCGGTTAACCGAGTGACCGTACTTTAGCGCGACAGCGGTGTCTTACCTGCCAAGCAGCGCCTTGATCCTGGGTTCCGGTTTCCAGTAGTTCGGTCCCTTGAGGAACTTGCCGTTGGCGTCGTAGATCGGATTGCCGTCCGCCCCCAGCTTGCTCTGGTTGCTGTCCATGATGATCTCCAGCACCTCTTCCAGGGGCAGGCCGTACTTGAGCGCCTCGGAGCGGCAGTAGACGATCACGTCGCCCAAGAGGTCGGCGATGGCGGTGAGGACCTCGACCGGCTCGGCGCCGTCACGCGCGAGCCTGGCGATGTCGTCGATCTCGTGCACCTCGTCGAGCAGCGTGGCCTTGAACTTGGCCAGGCGGTCGGCCACGTCGGCCGGCAGGGTGGGCCTGTCGTGCGCGGGGAGGCGGTACATCGCGTTCATCGCGGCGATGCGATTGGCAAAGCTCTTGTTCATGGTGTCTCATCCAGGGCTTGAAACATCGTGCGATTGAAGCGACGCGGGCGGCCTATCGCTGTGCATCGGCCGGAAAGCCGACAAACACGGCTGCCTCGGCGACGGGCTTGCGCTCGGAGACGACCGCGTTGGCCGGAAAATCGAAGTCCGGCCAGCCCAGCGCGATGCTCTTCATGATCACCTGGTCGGCGGCGATGCCGGCGTGCTCGCGCACCACCGGCGACTGCATGATGCCCTGGCTGTTGATGACTGCGCCCAGGCCGCGTGACCAGGCCGCGTTGACCAGCGCGGTGGCCACGGCGCCGCAGTCGAACGGCGTGTCGTCGCTGCCGTCGAGCACCCGGTCGTAGGTGATGATCACGCACACCGGCGCGTCGAACTGCCGAAAGCCGCGCAGCACCCAGTCCTGCCGGCCTTCCTTGTCGTCACGCGCGATGCCCATGGCGGAAAACAGTTGCTTGGCCACGCCGACCTGGCGGTCGCGGTGCTTTCCTTCGAAACCCTTGCCGGTGCGGAATTCGCGCGACTGCGGCACGCCTGCCACCATGCGCTCGGTGTTGCCGGCGCGGATGCGGTCGAGCGGCTCGCCGGTGATCACATAGAAGTTCCAGGGCTGGGTGTTCATCGATGAAGGCGAGCGCATCGCCAGGCCGATGATTTCCTCGATCAGCGCGCGCGGCACCGGGTCGGGCTTGTAGCCGCGGATGCTGCGGCGGCCGAGGACGACGTCGTCATACTCCATGTGTCACTCCGGTCGATTCGCCGCTGCGTGGCCGGCGGTTCATTCGGCCTTGATGTTGGCCGAGCGAATCACGTCGCCCCAACGGGTGTACTCGCTCCTGATGTAAGCGCTGAACTCGGTGGGCGAGGCGCTCGTGCCGATGACCGCGCCGATGGCGCTGAAGCGCTCCACCGCTTCCTTGCCCTGCATGCCGCGCACGAGCGCCTCGTGCATGCGTGCGACCATGTCCGCGGGCAGGCCGGCCGGTCCGCCGATGCCAAACCAGGGGGCCACCACCACGTTCGGAAACCCGGATTCGGCCGCTGTCGGCACCTCGGGCAGTTGGGGAGCACGCCGGGCCGTGAGCACCGCGAGCGCCTTGATCTTGCCGGCACGGATCTGCGGCAGGGCCACCACCAGAGAACTCTGGAAGTCGAGCAAGGTGGAGCCGCCGATCAGGTCCTGGATCTGCTGCGCAGCGCCCTTGAACGGCACGTGCAGGAGCTGGAAGTTGCCCGCCTTTTGCAACAGTTCGGCGCCCAGGTGCGGCACGGTGGCCACGCCCGGGGTACCGAAAGCGAGTCTGCCGGGATTGGCCTGCGCGTGCGCCGCCAGTTCGCGCAGGTTTGCCACCGGCAAGGACAGGTTGGCCACCACCACCGGCGTCATGGCCACCAGGTTGGAAATCGGCGTGAAGTCCTTGAACGGATCAAAGGGCGCGTTGCCCAGGTGCGGCGCGATCGACAGCGTGATCGCGGTCAGTCCGATGGTGTAGCCGTCCGGCGCTGCTTTGGCCAGCACCTCGAGTCCCACGGTGCCGTTGCCGCCCGGGCGGTTTTCGACCACCACGGCCTGGCCCAGCGCACTTCGCAGGATGTTGGCAGCCTCGCGTCCGACCAGGTCGGTCGGCCCGCCGGGCGGGAAGGGAACGATCAGGCGAATCGGCTTGGACGGCCAGGCCTGCGCTGCCGCGGTGAGCGGCAGTAGCGCGATCGCCGCAGCGCCCAGCCAGAGTGACAGGTTGCGCTTCATTCGTAGCCTCCGCGAGTGCGTATCTTGCCGATGGGTTGGACGTTCAGGCCTGCATGCGACGACTCGCGCCCATGCGCACCGCCAGGTCGAAGGCATTCTTCATCGCCTGCGGGTTGGCCACGCCCTTGCCGGCGATGTCGTAGGCGGTGCCGTGCGCGGGTGTGGTGATCGGGATCGGCAGGCCGCCTTGCACCGTCACGCCGCGCTCGAAGCCCATCAGTTTCATCGCGATCTGGCCCTGGTCGTGATACATGGTGACAACCCCGTCGTAGCCCGAGCCATCGGTCTTGATCGCGCGCACGAACGCGGTGTCGGCCGGGAAGGGGCCATCGGCGGGAAAGCCCTGGGATGCCGCCAGTCGCACGCCGGGTTCGATGATGCGGCCCTCTTCATCGCCGTAGTTGCCGTTGTCGCCGTTGTGCGGGTTGAGGCCGCAGACCGCGATGCGCGGGTTTACCTTGCCGGAGGATCGCAGCGCCTGGGTGATCATGCGGATCGCTTCGGCGACCTTGTCGGCATTGAGGAGGCTGCTGACTTCGGCGAGCGGCACATGGGATGTGACGCGCGACGTCCACAGGTTCTCCAGCACGTTCAACTCACCGCAGGGGCCGGTGTGATGCAGCAACTCGGCGAACCAGCGCATCTCGTCTTCGTGGTGCATGCCGCCGGCTCGCAGCGCGCCCTTGTTGAGGGGCGCGAAGCACAGCGCATCGGCACGGCGCTCGCTGACCAGGCGAGCGCCCTCGGTCAGGGCATCGAGCATGAAGCGGCCGTTCCTCTGGCTCACCACACCGCGCTCGAAGGCAGGTGCGGCAAGGCCCGGCCAGTCGTGCACGGGCACGGGCGGCATGCCGTCCATGCCGGCGCGGTGGCTGATCAGGATGACCTCCGCCTTGGCGTGCGTGTCCGGGTCGGCCAGGAGCTTGGACGCGAGTTCGGGGCCGATGCCGGCTGGATCGCCGGTGAAAAGCGCAATGACCGGCTTCATCGTCAGTTCGCGTCGATCTTGATGCTGGCGTCGCGGATCAGCTTGCCGAAGCGGTCGAACTCGGCGCGGTTCAAGGCTCCGAACTGCTCGGGCGAAATGTTGCCTGGTTCACCGCCCAAGCCCTTGAGGCGCGCCTGCACGTCGGGCAGGGTGAGGATCTTCGCAGTCTCGGCCTGCAGGCGTTCGACCACCGCGCGCGGCGTGCCGGCGGTGACGTACAAGCCGTACCAGGTGCTCATGTCCGCGCCGCTGACGCCGGATTCGGCGAGCGTCGGCACATTGGGCAGTTCGGCCGAACGCTGCGGGGTGGTCAGCGCCAGCGGTTTCAGCTTGCCGCCCCGGATATGACCCATCGCGCTCGAGGTGGTGTCGAACATGACCTGCACCTGGCCGCCGATGACGTCCAGGTGCGCCTGGCTCGAACCCTTGTAGGGCACGTGGATCATCTTGACCCCGGTGGCGAACTTGAAGGCCTCGCCGGCGATATGCTGGGTGCTGCCCACCCCGGAGGAGGCAAACTTGAATTCGTCCGGCTTGGCGCGCATCAAAGCGAGCAGCTCCCTGACATCCTTGGCCGGCACCGTGTTGCTGGCCACCAGGACGTTGGGGACAGTGACGATGAGGGCAATGGGCGTCAGGTCGCGGATCGGGTCGAACGCCAGCTTCAGGAGATGCGGCGCGATCGCCTGCCCGGTGTTGGTGGCCGCCAGCAGCGTGTGACCGTCGGGCGGCGCCTTGGCGGTCATGTCGGCGGCGATGGTGTTGGAGGCGCCGGGACGGTTCTCGACCACGAAGCTGCCCTTGAAGGCGTCATTGAATTTCTCCGCCAGCATGCGCGCGATGATGTCGGTGCCGCCACCGGCCGAGGCGCCGACCATGATGCGCACCGGTTTGGCGGGGTAGGTCTGCGCCAGGGCGAGCGGCGCCGCCAGGGTCGCGCCAAGGAAGGTTGCTGCAATCAGGCGTTTCGAGACAGGCATGAAAGGACTCCGTACAGGATGCGTGAAATCGGGGTTGGTGCGATCACAGCCGGGACGCGAGGGAGACCAGGAAACGCGAAGCGGGCGACACGAACGCGCCAGGCGGATGCACAACCCGCGATTATGAATGACTGTCATCGCAAGCGAGCCTGCGACAGGTCATGTCGAAGCAAAGGACCAGGCGACCCGGCACAGGTCGGTTCATCGGTAAGATTGCAGGCCCTGCAACAGGGCGCGGGCACTTGCCCTGCCGCCGTTCCGCGATGATCACCGTCCATCACCTCGAAAACTCGCGTTCGCAGCGCATTCTCTGGCTGCTCGAGGAACTCGGCCTCAAGTACAAGGTCAAGCGCTACGAACGCGACAAGAAGACCAGCCTCGCTCCGCCGGAACTGAAGGCGGTGCACCCGCTGGGCAAGTCACCGGTGCTGACCGACGGCCGTGTCACGGTCGCCGAGTCGGGCGCCATCATCGAGTACGTGCTCGAGGCGCACGGTGACGGGCGCCTCAGGCCCAAGCCCGGTACCGAAGCTGCGCGCCGCTTCACCTACTGGCTGCATTTCGCCGAAGGTTCGGCCATGCCGCCGCTCCTCATGGCGCTGGTATTCGGCCGCGTGCGCAGCGCGCCCATGCCGTTTTTCGTCAAGCCGATCGCGCGCGGCATCGCGGATCGCGTCAT
The DNA here is from genome assembly GCA_016790635.1 of Burkholderiales bacterium. GTDB lineage: Bacteria > Pseudomonadota > Gammaproteobacteria > Burkholderiales > JAEUOS01 > JAEUOS01. Next base: position 167,816 of record JAEUOR010000034.1, on the reverse strand, counting down.
GTCGTCTTTCGTCGTTCCCAATATCGAATCGCAATTGGCGTTCATGGATGCGGAGCTTGCGAAGTCGCCGTGGTTCGCCGGCGACGAATTCAGCGCCGCCGACATCCAGATGAGCTTTCCGCTCGAGGCTGCAGCGACGCGCGGCGGGCTCGACCAGCGCTACCCGAAGCTCGCGGACTTCCTCCAGCGCATCCACGCCCGGCCGGCTTACGCGCGGGCACTGGAGACAGGTGGACCGTACACGCTTTTGCGCTGACGACGCCGCCATGTGCCTTGAATCCATACTGGGGAAGTCGGCTGCCATGCGCCTGGGCGTCATTGCGCTCCTGACACTTGTGGCGATCGCGCCGGCTGGCGCGCAGGTCTACAAGTGGGTCGACGAAAAGGGCCGCACGCACTACGGCGAACGGCCCCCGGCAGCGGGCAAGTCCAAGGAAGTGCCGATCCGCGAATCGACTCCCAAGGGCGACCGCGCGGCCGGTGCCGCGGCGCCCTCGCTCAAGGACCAGGAGACCGCGTTTCGCCAGCGCCAGGTCAAGCGCGAGGAGGAGGAGGCCAAGGCAGCCAAGGAGTCGGCCGAGCGCGAGCGGCAGTGCAAGAACGCCCGCAGCGACCTGGCCGACCTGCAGGTGCAGCGCCGCGTCTTCACGCGCAACGACAAGGGCGAGCGTGAGTTCATGTCCGACAGCGAGCGCGAGTCGAAGGTCGCGCGCCTGCAGTCGGAAGTCAATCGTTTGTGCCGTTGAGCCGAAAGCGAGGTCCGTCGTGCGTTCCACGATGCAGCGTGTGCCCCTGTCGATCCACAATTTCCTCACGCGAGCCGGAACCTTGTACCGCGGTGTCGAACTGGTGTCGCGATTGCCTGACAAGTCGGTCAAGCGCACCACCTACGGGCAGTTCCACGACCGTGCGCTGGCGCTGGCGGCCGCGCTGGTCGGCGCCGGGCTCAAGCGCGGCGACCGCGTGGCCACCCTGTGCTGGAATCACCACTGGCACCTGGAGGCCTATTTCGGCATCCCTGCGGCGGGCGGGGTCATGCATACGCTCAACCTGCGCCTGTCGGGCGACGAGATCGCCTGGATCGCCAATCACGCGCGCGATCGCTTCCTGATCGTCGATGACATCCTCCTGCCGCTCTACGAGCAGTTCCGCGACAAGGTTCCCTTCGAGAAGGTGATCGTGGTGCCCTTTGCGGGCGCTCCTGTCGCGGGCCCGATGCTGGACTACGAGGCCTTCATTGCAGGCGGCGCGGCCGGGTTCGTGCCCCTGGCGCACGACGAAGACGACCCGATCGCGATGTGCTACACCTCGGGCACCACCGGGCGTCCCAAGGGGGTGGTGTACTCGCATCGCTCGACGGTCCTGCACTCGCTGGTGGCGAGCCTCCCCGACCACTGGGGCTTCTCGGGGCGTGATTCCGTCCTGCCGGTGACGCCCATGTTTCACGCCAATTGCTGGGGCGTGCCGTATGCGGCGGTGATGATGGGCATCAAGCTGATTTTCCCCGGGCCGCACCTGCACGCCGAAGACCTGCTCGACCTGTTCCATGCCGAGCAGCCGACCTATTCGCTGGGCGTGCCGACGATCTGGCTGTCGATGATTCCGCTGCTGGAGGCCAACGACGGGCGCTGGAAGCTCCATCCGGACCTGCGCACCCTGGTGGGCGGCGCAGCCATGCCCGAGGCGGCGATCCGCAAGTTTGCCGAATTCGGCATCGCCGTCGCGCAGGGCTGGGGCATGACCGAGACCAGCCCCATGGCCAGCATGGCCTACATCAAGCCCGAACTTCAGCATCTGGACGCGTCGGCGCGCGTGGCGCGCTACGCCTGCGCCGGGGTGCCGACACCGGTGATGGACATCCGCATCATGGGCGACGCCGGGGTTGCGCCCTGGGACGGACGGACCACCGGCGAACTCCAGGTGCGCGGCCCGTACATCACCGGCGGATACCACGAGGTACCCACCGATCCGGAGAAGTTCACCGACGACGGCTTCCTGCGCACCGGCGACGTCGCCTCGATTGATGAGCACGGCTACATCCGCATCGCCGACCGTACCAAGGACCTCGTCAAGTCCGGCGGCGAATGGATCAGCTCGGTCGACCTGGAGAACGCGCTGATGGCGCACCCCGCCATTGCCGAGGCCGCGGTGATCGCCGTGCCGCACCCGCGCTGGACCGAGCGGCCGCTGGCCTGCGTGGTCTTTCGGCAGGGCCGCAGCGCCACGCCGGCCGAGCTCAATGCCCACCTCGCGCCGGGGCTGGCCAAATGGCAGCTGCCCGATGCCTACGTGGTGCTGCCGGCGATCCCGCGCACCTCGACCGGCAAGTTCTGGAAGATGAAGCTGCGCGAGATGTATCCCAGCTGGGAGGCGGCGGGGGTGCGGCTGGCCTGAGTCCGCAGTCGGCCGCTGGGAATACAATGACCGTCGGGTCGTACCCACAAGGCATCCGATGAACGCACCCGCTGGCGCTGCTGCCGCGTCACCTACCGCTGGGGCCGGCGCCGCACGCGCCGCCGCACCGGCTTTTCCCACCTACGAACGCAAGCTGTCGCTGACCGAGGTGCTCGACGCCCTGGTCGTCGAAGGCCATGCCGAGCGCGCCGCAGCCGACCGCGCCAAGCTCGAGGCGCGCATGAAGAAGGGCGGCGAGCATCCGCTGGTGACGGTGGCCGAGCAGAAGTGGAAGTCACCCGCGACCGGCAAGTTCCTCACCCTGGACTGGCTCTCCGAATGGATGGCCGGCAAGGCGGGGCTCGAGTACTTTCACATCGATCCTCTCAAGATCGACTTCACGCGCGTCGGCGAGACCATGTCGATCGTCTACGCGCAGCGCTTTTCCATCCTGCCGGTGGAGCGGACGGCCAAGGAACTGGTGGTCGCCACGGCCGAGCCCTTCCTGGCCGAGTGGGTGCGCGAACTGGAGCCCATCCTGCGCCTGTCGATCCGGCGCGTGGTGGCCAACCCGGCCGACGTGGCGCGCTACACGGCTGAGTTCTTCACCCTGGCCAAGTCGATCAAGGGCGCCAACAAGGACAAGGTCTTCGAGTCCGGCATCAACAACTTCGAGCAGTTGGTCGAGCTCGGCAAGAGCGGCCGCACCATCGATGCCAACGAGCAGCACGTGGTGCGCGTGGTCGACTGGCTCCTGCAGTACGCCTATGCCCAGCGCGCCAGCGACATCCACCTGGAGCCGCGGCGCGAGCAGGGGGTGGTGCGCTTTCGCATCGACGGCGTGCTGCACCAGGTCTACCAGGTGCCGCCGGCGGTGTTCGCCGCGATCACCTCGCGCATCAAGATCCTCGGGCGCATGGACGTGGCCGAGAAGCGTCGCCCGCAGGATGGCCGCATCAAGACCCGCACCGCCGAGGGCGAGGAGGTCGAACTGCGCCTTTCCAGCCTGCCGACCGCCTTCGGCGAAAAGGTGGTCATGCGCATCTTCGATCCCGAGGTGCTGGTGCGCAACTTCGCGGCCCTGGGCTTCTCCGACGACGACAAGACGCGCTGGGATTCGATGACCGCGCGTCCGCACGGCATCATCCTGGTGACCGGCCCGACAGGCTCGGGCAAGACCACCACGCTCTATTCGACCCTGAAGCAGCTGGCGACTTCCGAGGTCAACGTCTGCACCATCGAGGACCCGATCGAGATGGTTGAACCCTCGTTCAACCAGATGCAGGTGCTGCAGAACATCGAGCTTTCCTTCGCCGAGGGCCTGCGCGCGCTGATGCGCCAGGACCCGGACATCATCATGGTGGGCGAGATCCGCGACCTGGAAACGGCCGAGATGGCCATCCAGGCCGCCCTGACCGGCCACCTGGTGCTCTCGACCCTGCACACCAACGACGCGCCGGCGGCCATCACGCGCCTTCTCGACCTGGGCGTGCCCAGCTACCTGATCAATGCAACGGTTCTGGGAATCATGGCGCAACGCCTGGTGCGCACCCTGTGCCCCCACTGCAAGGCGCCCTCGGACCTGCATCACGAAAAGCTGTGGAACGAACTGGTCGCGCCGTTCAAGTCACAGCCGCCGAAGGCGGTCTACAAGCCGGTCGGTTGCCTGGAATGCCGCAACACCGGCTATGCCGGGCGCATGGGCATCTACGAGGTGCTGCTCCTGTCCTCCGAGGTCAAGCGCCTGATCACCGCCGAGACCGACATTGCCAAGGTGCGCGAGCAGGCCTATCGGGAAGGCATGAAACCCTTGCGCATCTCCGGCGCGCTCAAGGTCGCCTCCGGGTTGACGACCTTCGACGAGGTGATGCGCGTGGCGCCGCCGGCGGGGGCGGATGCTTAGGCCGGGCGAGGTGCGCGGCGCGAGCAGGCAGCGATGAGTCCATTCGAACCTCCGAAAGCCAACGTCGAGGTGGCGGACCGAGGTGCCGGTATCCCGAAGCCGGTACAGGTCCGCTGGGCGGTCGGGCTCTTTTGGGCGAGCCTGGCTACGTCGATACCGGGCATGTTCTTCGAAGCCGCCAAGTCGCAAGCGGATGGGGGGCTGGGATTTTTCCTGGCATTTTCGGCCGTGTTCGTGGCGCTGGCAGTCACGCTGATCATCTACATCGATCGCGGCAGAAACTGGGCGCGAATCACGATGCTGATCCTCATGATCGTGTTTACCCCGCTCTGGTTTGCACAGTCGGAACCCGCCCCGGGGCCCCAACCATTGATCGACGGGCTGACCTACGTCGGTTTCGTCCTTGATATTGTTGGCCTCTACTTCCTGTTCACTCGCCCGGGCGCACTCTGGTTCAGGCGCCTGTAGATTTGGTCGACATCAGCATCAGGTACGGCAGATCATGCTCAGGCTTTGGCGAGTCGCGTGAGACCACACGCCGCCGCCTCCGGGGCACCAGCCACGGTAGCCAGGTTGGCAGCTTTCATGCCTTCGGCGTAGCGCGCGGTCAGGTTCGCGCTGCCCAGAAGAATGATGCGGCCGGTGACCGGATGCAGACTGTGCGCGCCGCCAATTTCGGCGCCGATCAACAGTCCCGACAGGTACGACGGCAGCGCTGCTGATTCGAGTGTGCCGAAAAGCCCCAGGGTGCGCGCCGAGAAAATGCGGTGCAGGAATTGTTGCGGGGCTTCGAGTCCGTAGGCGACGCCGCGCGAGAAGCTGGCCGCATCGTGCGCGGCGTCGCTTGCCATGAGCCGGCCGAGGATGGTGTGGCCCATCAGGGCTGCGTAGACCTCGCCGGTCATGAAACTTGCAAACCCCTTGATGGCCCCGTCCTCGACCCAGGCCCACTTGCTGTGCGTCCCGGGCAGAACAACGACATGGTTGCCGATTGGCGGCACGGCACCAACGATCTGGGTTTCCTCGCCGCGCATGACGTCGGGCACGCCCGTGGATGCATCGACGGTCGAAACACCCGGAACGATGGCAAGTTGGCGACCGTCGGACAGAGTTACGCGGACCACATGTGCGGCCAGTTGCGCGGCGCCGGCCGGACAGAGGCAATAGGGCGCTTCTATCAGCCCCTGCTTGCTGCCGATCATTCCGCAGGCCATGAGCACGGCTTGCGGGTGGGCATCCAGCCAGTCGCCGCAAAAGCCGCGCAAGGCCGCCTCGAAGGCGCCGCCTTCGATGCGCATGATGCCCGGGCCGCCCTCGCGCCGCGCGGCGATGACTCCATCATCGCCGATCAAATAGGCGCGCAGGCTGGTCGTGCCCCAGTCCAGGGCGATGAGCGAGATGCTCATGAGGTCGAAGACTCAAGGAGGCGCAGCACCGCGTCGGGCCGCGGCAGCGGCGCGACCGCGCCGTAGCCAGTGGTGGTGAGTGCGGCGGCCGCGTTGGCGTAACGCGCCGCCGAAACCAGGCTGTCGCCGGCGAGCAGTCGCGCGATGAAGGCGCCGTCGAAGCAGTCCCCCGCGCCGGTGGCGTCCACTGCGGCAACCGCGTGACCAGGAATGGCAACGCGGGCGTCGGCGGTCGCGGCGATGCAGCCTGCGGCGCCTAGCTTCAGGACCACGTGTCTCGCGCCTTGCGCAAAGCACCAGTCGAGGATCGCGTCGGGGCTGTCGCGCGCGCACAGTGCGGCGAGGTCGTCGATGCTCGGCAGCAGGTAATCGGTGTCGCCGATGGTGGCGCCGATGACCTCGCGCGCCCGCTCGAGGCTCCACAGCTTGAGGCGCAGGTTCGTGTCGTAGCAAACGGTCACGCCAGCGCTGCGCGCGGCCTGGATGGCTGCGGCGACGGTCTCGGCCGCGTTTTGTGAAATTGCCTGACTGACGGCGGAGACGTGCAGGAAGCGCGCGCCGGTGATGAGATCGCGCGGCAGCCAGTCCGGTGTCATGCGGCTGGCGGCCGAGCCGCGTCGCAGATAGTCAAAGCGGTGGCCGTCAGGCCCGTGGCTCACGAAGTAGACCGCCGTATGCGCATCGGCGTCGATGCCGACACCGTTAGTACTGACGCCTTCGTCGGCCCACAGCTGCAGGAGCTGCCGGCCGAAATCGTCGTCGCCCAGGCGGGTCAGGTAAGCGGTCGACGCGCCCTGGCGCGCGCAGGCGATGATGGCGTTGGAGGTGTCGCCGCCGAAGCCTTGCAGGTAGTTGTGCTCCCCGGGGCGCGTCTGGTTGAACTCGACCATCGGTTCGCCGAGCGCGACGACCGCGGGGGCGGACATGTCAGCGCGGAATCAGCGCCACGCGATCGAGCAGCTCGCGCGCCTGCGCGACCAGGCGCTTGTGGTCGCGCTCGCGGATCGCCGCGGCGGCAAAGAGCGTGTTGCCGATTCCGACCACCGACGCGCCGGCCTTGAACCAGTCTTCCATGTTGTCGGCCGAGACGCTGCCCGTGGGGCAGAAGCGCGTGCCGGGAAAGACCGCCGCGACCGATTTCAGGTGCAGGGGGCCGACGGATGAGGCCGGGAAAATCTTCACCATGTCGGCGCCGTCCCGCAATGCCGCGGCGATCTCGCCCGGCGTAAGAGCCCCCGGAAGATAGGCGGCCTTGCCGGCGTGCACCGCTGCGCCCAAGCCTGGCACCAGCCCCGGCGAGACCACGTAGCGCGCTCCTGCCTTGAGGACGCGGTCGCAATCGGCCTCGTTCCACACCGTGCCCGCGCCGATCACCTGATGCGACTCGGCACGCCGGGCGAAGTCGCGGATCAACTCGACCGCATCCGGCATGGTGAGCGTGATTTCGACGGTCGGGAATCCTGCCGTGAGGGCCGCATGCACGGCCGCCGCACCGTCATCCGCGCTGTCATAGCGGATCACGGGAATCACCCCGACCTTTACCAGACGGTCGACAACCTCGCGCGCGTCCATGCCTTTTCGTGGTCTTTTCGCAATGGAATCGTCCGGCTCCGCCGGCGATTCCGTTCAAGTCAATCCGCTCGAAAGTAGATTTGTACTTTCGAGCGCTCAAAACGTCCCCGGATAATGCCCGCCGTCCATCAGCAGGTTCTGCCCGGTGATGAAGCCGGCGTGCGTGCTGCACAGGAACGCGCAGGCGGCGCCGAATTCCTCCGGCGTGCCGAAGCGCCCGGCCGGGTTTTCCTTCTTGCGCCGATTGGCGGCTTCCTCGATGCTGATGCCGTCGCGCTTGGCCCAGGTGCCCAGGGTCGACTTGAGGCGGTCGGTTTCGAACGGGCCCGGCAGCAGGTTGTTGATGGTCACGTTGTTCGCGACGGTCTTCCGGGCCAGGCCGGCGACAAAGCCGGTCAGGCCGGAACGCGCGCCGTTGGAAAGGCCCAGGATGTCGATGGGTGCCTTGACCGCCCCCGAGGTGATGTTGACGATGCGGCCGAACTTGCGCGCGATCATGCCGTCCACGGTGGCCTTGATCAGTTCGATCGGCGTGAGCATGTTGGCGTCCAGCGCCTTGATCCAGGTGTCGCGGTCCCAGTCGCGAAAGTCGCCGGGCGCAGGTCCGCCGGCGTTGTTGACCAGGATATCGATCTGCGGTGCGGCGCCCAGCGCGGCCTTGCGTCCTTCGGCGCTGGTGATGTCGCCGGCCACGGCGATGACGTTCGCTCCGGTGGCGCGGCGGATGTCGGCCGCGGTTTCCTCCAGAGCTTCGCGGCCGCGCGCGGTGATGATGACGGTGGCACCCTCGGCGGCCAGCGCCATCGCGCAACCGCGCCCGAGTCCCTTGCTTGCCGCGCACACCAGCGCGGTCTTGCCCTTGATGCCCATGTCCATGTTGTCGGTCCTGATTTGGTTTTTGGCGAAGCGGATTCTATTCTTTCCCCCCGGATGGAGGGGCGCCGCGGCGCTTCGCCACCAGGCGCTGCAAATCTTCGATCAGCGTGGCCACCGGGGCGCGCCAGTCGCCCGGCGCCTCCTGCCGATAGATGCGCATCGCGGGGTACCAGTCACTGTCGCTGCGCTGGCCCTGCCAGCGCCATTCACTCTCGTGGCGGATCAGGAGCCAGACCGGTTTGCCCATCGCGCCGGCCAGGTGTGCGAGGCCGGTGTCGACCGCGATCACCAGGTCGAGTGCGGCGATGACCGCGGCGGTGTCCGCAAAATCCGCGAACTCCCCCGTCCAGTCGGTCAGCGGCAGGCCGCTCGACGGGATCTCGTCTTCGCCTTCGCCTTTCTGCAGACTCAGGAGATGCAGTCCTTCGATCGCGCCCAGGGGCTTCAGAAAAGCGAGCGGCAGGTTGCGCACCATGCCGGTTTCCACCATGCCGGCGTCGAAACGCCGCACCCCGGAGGCCCACACCAGTCCGACGCGCAGCCTCCCGTCCTGCGGCAGACGCTTGCCCCAGCGCCGCGCCAGCGCGGCAGGAGCCGCGAGATAGGGCGCCTGGCCGGCGAGGTCCGCAGGCGCTGCCACGCCCAGGACATGGGGAAGTGAGAGGAGGGGGGTGTGGAAGTCGCAGGCGCGTGGCGCCGGCGCATCCCAGGAATCGATTTCCGCACAGCCGGCGAATCCGGCGTAGAGGCGTGTGAGAGCCGGCTGCACGTGCAGCACGACCCGTGCCCCGAGCGCAGCCAGCCTCGGCACAAAGCGGCTGAACTGGAAGGTGTCGCCAAAACCCTGTTCGGCATGCACGAATACGGTCTTGCCGGCCAGATGCGGAAGATCGCTCCGTGCCAGGCGCGCAGTCGCATAGTCGCGCCGGTGCGCCTGCATCGAGGGTAACTGCCAACGAGCCTCGAAGGCCTCGAACCCGCGCGCGAAGTCGCCACGGAAGAGGAGGGCGTGCGACAGGTTCCACCGAGTGTCGTGTGCCTGCGGGTCGAGCGACAGGGCGCGCTCGCCGGCCGCGATGGCGGCGTCGATCATTCCCAGTGACATTGCAGCGCTGGCGCGGTCGTGCCAGGCCAGCGCGTTGTCGGGGGCAATGGTCAGCGCGGCTTCGTAGGCCACCAGGGCCTCCTCGTTGCGCCGGGCATGCTCGAGCGCGGCGCCGAGGTTCAGGTGCGCCTGCGCCGACTGCGGGGCCGCGGCCGCCGCCCGTTCGAGGAGCGCGATGCCCGGGCCGTAGTCGCTGTCCCTGCACAGGAGGAGGCCCAGATTGGTCAGCGCTCCATAGTGCGCAGGGTCGATGCCGAGCGCCGCGCGATATGCTGCCTCGGCCTCCGCGCGGCGTCCCGCGCCCTCGAGCAGCGAGGCATGGGCAGCCTGGGCGCGGGCGGACTGCGCATGGCGCGCCGCGATGGCCGCCACCGCCGAGAGCGCTCCAGCGGCGTCGCCGGCATCATGCAGGGCGAAGGCCGCGTCCAGCGCGGCGCCGAGGCCCGCGTCACCTGCATCCGCCATGGTCCTAGCGGCGGCGCGTGCCGCCGAAGATCGATCCCAGCACGCCGCGAATGATTTCACGTCCGACCTGCGAGCCGACCGCGCGCGCCGCGCTCTTGGCCATGGCCTCGACCACGCCTTCACGGCGCAGGCTGCCGCGTGCGGGTGCCGTATCGCCGCCGAAGATGCCGCCGATCCTGTCGAGGATCCCGCCGGACGCCGGCGCCTCCTGACCGGGCGCGGGAGGCGTGGTCGCGCCGCCCCCGGAGGCCGTTCCGTCGGCTGCCTGCGCGGCGCGGCCGCGCAGGATCTCGTAGGCCGACTCGCGGTCCACGACCTTTTCGTAGACACCGGCGACGATCGAGTCGTCGATGAGCGCGCGCCGTTCATCATCGGTGATCGGCCCCAGTTGCGATGCCGGCGGGACGATCAGTGCGCGCTCGACGATGCCGGGGCGCCCCTTTTCGTCCAGGAAAGACACCAGCGCCTCACCCACCGACAATTCGGTGATCGCCGCGGCCACGTCGATCTTCGGATTGGCGCGCATGGTCTCCGCCGCGGCCTTGACCGCCTTCTGGTCGCGCGGCGTGAAGGCGCGCAGCGCGTGCTGGACGCGATTGCCGAGCTGGGCCAAGACCGTGTCGGGCACGTCGAGCGGATTCTGCGTCACGAAATACACGCCGACACCTTTGGACCGGATCAGGCGCACCACCTGCTCGATCTTTTCCAGCAGCGCCTTGGGCGCGTCGGTGAACAGCAGGTGCGCCTCGTCGAAGAAAAAGGTCAGCTTGGGCTTCTCGAGGTCGCCCACCTCGGGCAGGCGCTCGTAGAGTTCGGAGAGCATCCACAAGAGGAAGGTCGAGTACAGCTTGGGCGAACCCATGAGCTTCTCGGCAGAGAGCACGTTGACCACGCCGCGCCCGTTGGCGTCGGTCTGCATGAGGTCATCGATGTTGAGCATCGGCTCGCCGAAAAATGCGTCGCCGCCCTGCTGCTCGATGGTCAGGAGGCCGCGCTGGATCGCGCCGACCGAGGCCGCCGAGATGTTGCCGTACTCGGTGGTGAACTTGGAGGCATTCTCCCCGGCGTACTGCAGGATGGCACGCAGGTCCTTCATGTCCAGGAGCAGGAGGCCGTTGTCATCCGCGATCTTGAACACCAGCTGCAGCACACCGGCCTGGGTCTCGTTCAGGTTGAGCATGCGTCCGAGGAGCAGCGGTCCCATGTCGGAGATGGTCGCGCGTACCGGATGACCGCGTTCGCCGAACACGTCCCAGCAGGTCACCGGACAGGCCGTCCAGGCGGGCTCGTCCAGGCCCAAGGCCTTGAAGCGCTCGCTGATGCGCCCGCCAGACTTGCCGGGCCTGGCGATGCCCGACAGGTCGCCCTTGATGTCGGCCATGAAGACCGGCACGCCGATCATCGAGAAGGACTCGGCCAGCTTTTGCAGCGTGACGGTCTTGCCGGTGCCGGTGGCGCCGGTGATGAGGCCATGCCGGTTGGCCAGCGCCGGCAGGAGGCAGATTTCGGTGGTGCCGGTTTTGGCGATCAGGAGCGGCTCGGGCATGGCATGGAAAAAAGGGGGGAGACGGACGGCAATGATAGCCGCATGGCGCGACCGCGATTGGCACGATGCTAAACTTTTCGTCTTTGGTCGGCGGCAGGCACGAACACATGGCAGGGCATTCGAAGTGGGCGAACATCCAGCACCGCAAGGGGCGCCAGGATGCCAAGAAGGGCAAGATTTCCACCCGCCTGATCAAGGAAATCACGGTCGCTGCCAAGCTCGGCGGCGGCGAGGTGGCCGCGAACCCGCGCCTGCGTCTGGCCGTGGAAAAGGCGCGCGACCAGAACATCGCCAAGGACACGATCGAATCGGCCATCAAGCGCGGCTCGGGCCAGCTCGAAGGGGCGCACTACGACGAGATCCGTTATGAGGGCTACGGCTTTGGCGGCGCCGCGATCATCGTCGATACCATGACCGACAATCGCACGCGCACCGTGGCCGACGTGCGCCACGCGTTTTCCAAGTATGGCGGCAGCATGGGGACCGAGGGTTCTGTCGCCTTCATGTTCAAGCATTGTGGGCAGTTCGTCTTCCCGCCCGGCACCAGCGAGGAGAAACTCATGGATGCCGCGCTGGAGGCGGGTGCCGAGGATGTGGCGGCCAACGATGATGGTTCGGTCGAGGTGCTGTGCGGTCCCAACGATTTCGCCGCCGTCAAGGCCGGGCTGGAGAAGGCCGGCTTCGAGGCCGCGATCGCCGAGGTGGGCATGAAGCCCCTGAATCCGGTCGAGCTGTCGGTCGAGGATTCGGCGCGCATGCAAAAACTCCTTGATGCGCTCGAGGACTGCGACGACGTGCAGGAGGTCTATACCTCGGCGGTGCTGGCCGAATGAAACTCCTGGTCGTGGGGAGCGGCGGGCGCGAGCACGCGCTGGCATGGAAGCTGGCGCAATCGCCGCGCGTGCAGGTGGTCTATTGCGCGCCGGGCAACGGTGGCACCGCCGGCGATGCGCGCCTGGAGAACGTGGCGCTCACCGACCTCGACGCTCTGGCCGAGTTCGCGCAGCGCGAGAACATCCACCTGACCGTGGTCGGACCCGAGGCGCCACTGGCCGCGGGCATCGTCGACGTCTTTCGCGAGCGTGGCCTCCCCATCTTCGGTCCGACCCGCGCCGCGGCGCAACTGGAGAGTTCCAAGGATTTCGCCAAGCGCTTCATGGTGCGCCATGGCATCCCCACCGCACGTCATGCCACCTTCAGCGATGCTGCGGCAGCACGCGCCTACGTGGAGAGGGAAGGTGCGCCGATCGTCATCAAGGCCGACGGCCTGGCGGCGGGCAAGGGCGTGGTCGTGGCGCAAAGCGTGGCCGAGGCGCACGCGGCGATCGGTGCGATGCTCGAGCAGAACGCCATGGGCGACGCCGGCGCCCGGGTGGTCATCGAGGAGTGCCTGATCGGCGAGGAGGCCAGCTTCATCGTCATGGCCGACGGTCGCAACGTTCTGCCGCTGGCGACTTCGCAGGACCACAAGCGCCTGGGCGACGGCGACAGCGGGCCCAACACCGGCGGCATGGGCGCCTATTCGCCGGCACCGGTGGTGACCCCGGCGGTGCATGCGCAGGTGATGCGCGAAATCATCCTGCCGACCATCGCGGGCATGGCCGACGACGGCATCCCGTTCACGGGCTTTCTATATGCCGGTCTCATGATCGACGCGCAAGGCAACGCCAGGACACTCGAATTCAACTGCCGCATGGGCGATCCCGAGACCCAGCCGATCATGCTGCGCCTGAAAAGCGACCTGCTGGAGATCCTCGAGCACGCGGTCGCCGGCACGCTCGATGGTGCGCGGGCCGATTGGGACCGGCGCGTCGCCCTGGGCGTGGTGCTGGCGGCGCACGGCTATCCGGACAAGCCGCGTCGCGGCGATGCGATCACCGGCCTGCCGGCGGCCTCCGACGACGCGGTCGTCTTCCACGCGGGCTCCACGCGCGAAGGCGCGAAGATTCTTACCGCCGGCGGACGGGTGCTGTGCGTGACGGCCCTGGGGGACAGCGTCAAGATCGCGCAAAAGCGCGCCTACGAGGTGCTGGAGCCGATCCGCTTCGACGGCATGCAGTTTCGTCGCGACATCGGCCATCGCGGGCTGGCGCCACGCCACAACGCATGAAGCTTTCGATCGTACCGGTCACGCCGTTCCAGCAGAACTGCTCGATCCTGGTCTGCGAGACCTCCGCTCGCGCCGCCGTCGTCGACCCCGGGGGCGACCTCGACCGCATCGAGGCGGCGCTGCGGAAGACCGGGGCCACGCTCGAGAAGGTGCTGCTGACGCATGGCCATCTGGATCACTGCGCGGCAACCGGCGACCTCGCGCGGCGCCACGGCGTGCCCATCGAGGGTCCGCACCGGGATGAATCGTTCTGGCTGGATCAGCTGGCAGCGCAGGCGCGCATGTTCGGCTTTCCCGAGGCAACGGCATTCACCCCGGATCGCTGGCTGGACGACGGCGATACCGTGACCGTCGGCGTCACGACCCTGCAAGTGCGCCACTGCCCCGGCCATACCCCGGGGCACGTGATCTTCTATTCACCGGCCGACCGCCTGGCGATCGTGGGTGATGTGCTCTTCGCAGGGTCGATCGGGCGCACCGACTTCCCGCGTGGCAACCACGCGCAACTCATCGCCTCGATTCGGGAGCGCCTGTGGCCGCTGGGCGATGACGTGCGCTTCCTGCCCGGTCACGGGCCGATGTCTAGCTTCGGTCGCGAACGTGCGAGCAATCCCTTCGTGGGGGATGGAGTTTCCTGACTGCGCACCGCTGCGGCAGAGGCGTTCGCGCGCGTCAGCGCGCCTGCGCCACGTCGAGCGGGGCGGACGGCAGCCGGAAGAACTGGCGGGCCAGCTCCTCGTGGCGTTTGGCCTCGATACGCATGACCCGCGGCTCCAGCCGCCGGGCAGGTGAAGGCAGCACGGTTTCGCCGCTGATCGCCAGCACATCGCCGACTTCGACCGCGTGTTCGCCGAGACGGGCGAAGCGGGTCCTGCCCGGGGTGCCGTCTTCGTTACGCTCGACGACTTCGGCAACCAGATGCGCGCCCTGGCGCTGTGGCTGCAGGCGCGGATCGATGAGGATGTTTGCGGATTGCGCGACGTAGATCGCCTTGACGCGGCCCAGGCTTTCCTGCGCGGCTGACACGCCCGGCAGGACCACCAGGGCCGACAGGGTTACCAGGAGCAGGTGCAAGCGGGTCTTCATGACGTGGCCTCGTGAATCTACAGGGACGGGACACAGTGTTTTACGGACGCAATATCCGCAACTTGAGGACCGCATCGCATGGCGGCGCGTCTACAATCCCGTGATGGCTACCGACAGCAACACCGTCCGGGCGTTTCTCATCGACCTGCAGGAGCGCATCGTTGCCGGACTGGAGACCCTCGACGGCGGGGAGTTCGCCCGCGACGAATGGTCCAAGGCACCCGCGGACCGCTCGGGCCTTGCGGGCGGAGGCATCGGCCGCATCATCGAGGGCGGGCGGGTTTTCGAGCGCGGCGGGGTGAATTTTTCACATGTGACCGGTCCGGCATTGCCGCCCTCGGCGACGGCGGCGCGGCCGGAACTGGCCGGGCGCGGGTTTGAAGCCATGGGCGTGTCCCTGGTGCTTCATCCGCGCAATCCCTATTGCCCCACGGTGCACATGAACGTGCGCTTCCTGCTGGCGCAGCGCGATGGGGCAGAAGACGTCTGGTGGTTCGGCGGCGGCATGGACCTGACCCCCTACTACGGTTTCGAGAAGGACTGCGCGCGCTTTCATGGCGCCTGTCGCGATGCCCTGGCGCCGTTCGGGCCCGAGGTCTACCCGCGCTACAAGAAGTGGTGCGACGAGTATTTCTACCTGAAGCATCGCGGCGAGCCACGCGGCATCGGCGGGGTGTTTTTCGATGATCTCAACGCGCCCGGTTTCGAGGCGAGCTTCGCGCTCATGCGCGCGGTCGGAAATGCCTTCCTGCCAGCCTATGCGGACATCGTGCAGCGGCGTCACGAGATGCTCTATGGCGAAACCGAGCGCGACTGGCAGTGCTACCGGCGCGGGCGCTATGTCGAATTCAACCTGGTCTTCGACCGCGGCACGCATTTCGGCCTGCAGTCCGGCGGACGCACCGAGTCCATCCTCATGAGCATGCCGCCGCTGGTCAAGTGGCGCTACGACTGGCGACCGGCCCCCGGCACGCCGGAGGCGCGCCTGATGTCCGATTTCCTCATCGCGCGGGAGTGGATATGAAGCATGGTCTTGGCAAGTGCCTCGTGGCGGTGCTTGCCCTCCTCGCTGCCGGCGGCGCCGCCGCGCAGGGCTGGCCGTCGAAGCCGGTGCGCATCATCGTGCCGTACACGGCCGGCGGCGCGGCCGATTTCACCGCGCGCCTGATCGCCCAGCGGGCTGCCGAGACCTGGGGCCAGCAGGTGCTGGTGGAAAACCGCGGCGGGGCCGGCGGCAACCTCGGCATGGAGGCAACCGCCAAGTCGCCTGCCGACGGCTATACGCTGGTCATGGTCAACAACAGCCAGGCGATCAACGAGTCGCTGTACACGCGCCTGCCGTTCGAGCTGCTGCGCGACTTTGCGCCGGTCATGATCGTCTCGGCCTCGCCGATGGTGCTGGCCGTCAATCCGCGCGTGACTGCCGGCTCGCTGGCCGAATTTGCCGCTCTGGTCCGCACCCAGCCGGGGCGCCTGTCCTACGGCTCGTGCGGCGTCGGCACGCCGATGCATCTGGCCGGCGAACTGTACAAGTTCCTGACCGGCGGCTTCATCGTGCATGTCCCGTATCGTGGCTGCGCGCCGGCCACCCTCGATACCATCGGCGGGCAGCTCGACGCGGTCTTCGCCACCACGGCGACGCTCCTGCCGCATGTGCGCGCCGGCAAGCTCAAGGCGCTCGGCATCACGACTGCGAAACGCACCCCGGCGGCACCGGAGATTCCGACCTTCCGCGAGTCCGGCGTCGCTGCGCTCAAGGACTACGAGGTCGACAACTGGTACGGCCTCATGGCACCCGCCGGCGCGCCGCGCGAGGTGCTCTCGCGCATCGAGGCGGAGGTGCGGCGCATCGTCGCCCTGCCGGACTCGCGCACGCGCATGGCCGGCGTGGGCATCGACGCGCAACTGGCCGGCCCGGAAGAGCTCATGTCGCTCTTGCGGGCCGATATCGAGAAATTCGCGCGCGTGGTCAAGTTCGCCAACATCAAGGGGGAGTGATGATCGACAGGTTACAGGTGCAGGCGTTCGTTGAAATGGCCTTGGCCGAGGACATCGGCTTTTGCGACCTGACCAGCGAACTGGTGATTCCAGCGCACGCCACGGCCGAGTTCGCGATCAATGCACGCCATGCCATGACCATCGCCGGCCTGCCGGTGGCCGAAGCGGTGTTCCGGCGCTATGTTCCGGAGGCGAAGTTCGAGGCCCGGGTGGAAGATGGTGCCAAGGCAGGCAAGGGTGACGTGCTGGCGCGGGTCACCGGCCCCGCGCGCGGCATGCTTTCGGCCGAACGTACCGCACTCAACATCCTGCAGCATTTATCCGGGATCGCGACCCTGACCGCGCAGTATGTCGAGCGCATCGCCGGCACGCGCGCGGTGCTGCTGGATACGCGCAAGACGACGCCCGGCCTGCGCATGCTGGAAAAGCACGCTGCCGCGGTGGGCGGCGCCAAGAATCACCGCCTGGGCCTGGCCGACGGCGTCCTGATCAAGGACAACCACATCGCGGTGTGCGGATCGATCGCGGCGGCGGTGGCGCAGGCGAAAAAGCGCATCCCGGTGCTGACCAAGATCGAAGTCGAGGCCGACCGGCTCGACCAGGTGGCCGAGGCGCTGGCAGCCGGCGCCGACATGATCCTCCTGGACAACATGAGCCTGGACCAGTTGCGTGAAGCCGTGCGCATGACCGCCGGACGCATCCCGCTGGAAGCCTCCGGCGGGGTCAACCTGGACACCATCGGCGCGATCGCGCAGACCGGCGTGGACTACATCTCTGTCGGGCGCATCACGCAGTCCGCGCCCGCGGTCGACATCGGCCTGGATGAAGTGATTCGGGCCTAGGCTAGAATCGAGCCGGCCTTAACATTCCGTCGATGTGCCTGCTGACAACGCACCGCCGACCAAGCGTTTGACAACCCATCCCGAACCGCTGGGGCTCCTGGGCGGCACTTTCGACCCCATCCACTTCGGCCACCTGCGGCTGGCCGAAGAGTGCGCCGATTCCCTGCGCATCAACGAAGTGCGATTCCTGCCGGCCGGGCAGCCGTGGCAGCGCTCGGGTTTCATCGCGCCCATCGAGCATCGCCTGGCCATGGTGCGGCTGGGCATCGAATCCAATCCCCGCTTCACCGTCGATGCGCGCGAGGCGGAGCGCGCGGGCCCCACCTACACCGTCGATACTCTGGAGAGCCTGCGTGCCGATGAGGGCGCGGCGCGCCCGCTGGTCATGATCGTCGGTTCCGATCAGTTTCTCAACCTGCCGACCTGGCACCGCTGGCAGCGGCTTTTCGACTTCGTGCACATCGTGGTCGCGCGACGCGCCAACGAACCCTTTGACCTTGGGGAACTGCCGGCCGCGCTGGCGGCGATGGTCACCAATCGCCTGACCAACGACAAGAGCGCGCTCCTGGAGCCTTCGGGACGGGTTTTTTCCATCGAAATGACGCCGCTCAAGATCTCTTCGTCGCAAATCCGTACCCTGGTGCGGGCGCGCGCTTCGGCGCGCTACCTGCTGCCGGTGGCCGTCTACGAATACGTGCTCGCGCACGGCCTATACCTATAGAGGTGACATTGGACATCCGTACCCTGCAATCGACCATCGTCGAGGCCCTGGACGACATCAAGGCGCGCGACATCCTGGTCTTCGACACCACCGGTGGCACCTCTGAATTCGACCGCGTCATCATCGCCACCGCCGAGGTGGCGCGCCAGACCAAGGCCATGGCCATGAACGTGATCGAGAAGGTCAAGGCCGCCGGCGGGCGCATCGTCGGCATGGAAGGCGGCAACACCGGCGAATGGGTGCTGGTCGATTGCGTGGACGCGGTGGTGCACATCATGCAACCGGCCACCCGCGCGCAATACAACCTCGAGGAACTGTGGGGCCACAAGAAGGTGCGCGTGCTGACCATGGCCGACAAGGCGCGCGCGCGCGCTGCCCAGGCGGCCAAGAAGGCGGCCAAGGAGGCTCAAGCCCTGGTGCAAAAAGTTCAGGAGGCGGCCAGGAAGCGCGTCGCCGCAGGCGCGAAAAAGGCTGCAGCCAAGGGCAAGGCAGTCAAGAAGGCCGTGGTCAAGACCGCGAAAAAAGTGGTCGCCAAGGCGACCAGGAAGGTGACCGACAAGCCAATGGCCAAAGTCGCGGCGAAGGCGCCTGTCAAGAAAGCGGCGGCCAAGAAGGTGGCGACCAAGAAAGCGGCGACCAACAAGACTCCCGCGAAGAAGGCATTGGTGAAGAAAACGCCTGCCAAGAGGCTTGCGGCCAAGAAATCTCCCGCCAAGAAAGCGCCAGTCAAGAAAGCGGTTCCCGCCCCGCGCCGCGCCGCGCCGCGGCGTTGAAGTTCACGATCGTCGCCGTCGCGCGCGGCGCACCCGACTGGGTCGTCGCCGGTTACGACGAGTACGCAAGGCGCATGCCGCCCGAGGCGCGCATGGAACTGGTTGAAGTCAAACCCGAAGCACGCGCGTCCGGCAAGAACCCGGACCAGTGCATGGCCGCCGAAGCCCGGCGCATCGCCCAGGCCTTGCCGTCAGGTGCTCGCGTAGTCGTGCTTGATGAGGCCGGCCGCGACCTCGACACCCGCGCGCTGGCCGGGCGCGTCAAGGCGTGGTGGCAGGACGGCCGCGACGTCGTGTTCGTCATCGGCGGTCCCGACGGACTGGACGCGGACGTGAAGGAGCGTGCCGATGAGAAGCTGCGCCTGTCCAGCCTGACCCTGCCGCATGCCCTGGTACGCGTGGTGCTGGCCGAGGCGCTGTATCGCGCCGTCAGCCTGGCCAAGGGCCACCCCTATCACCGCGAATGAAATCGACCCAGGTATTTGTCTACCTCGCGTCGGCCAGCCCGCGCCGTGCCGAATTGCTGCCCGCCATCGGTGTCGACTTTCAAGTCCTTGCGCTGGGCGAATTTGCCGTCGATGAATCCGTGCACGGCCGCGAGGCGCCGGCCCGCTACGTCAAGCGCCTGGCGCTGGCCAAGGCGCAGGCAGGTATTCGCGCCATCGCGGCGCGTGGCCTGCGGCCCCACCCCGTGCTGGGCGCTGACACGACCGTGTGCCTGGGCGCCACCATCCTGGGCAAACCGGCGGACGAACCCGACCCGCGCGCAGCGGCGCGGCGCATGCTGAAGCTCCTGTCCGGGCGCACGCACCGCGTGCTCACCGCCGTGGCGATCGCCGATGCGCGTGGCGCACGCGTCGCCTTGTCGGCCTCGCGCGTCACGTTTCGACGCCTGGGTCGCGGCGAGATCGATGCCTATGTCGCCACCGGCGAACCACAGGACAAGGCCGGTGCCTACGCGATACAGGGCGGCGCGGCCGCGTTCGTGAGCCACCTGTCCGGCAGCTACTCGGGGGTCATGGGGCTGCCGCTGTTCGAGACAGCCAGACTCATCCGCAACTCAGGCTCCTGAAGCCAGTTCACGGGTCACCTGCGCGGCGGGAATCTCCCGACAGGCGCTCGCGTTCTGCCCACTCCAGAGCGGTGAGAAATCGCCGCTGCCGGCGGCCTCCGACTTGGCTCTGAGCGGCGCCATTCCGGAGGTCGCCAAAGGAAACGCTGGCGCCAAAGCGCTCATCGGCCCGGCTTCACGCATGAACCGATTGACGATGCCGCGCGCTGGCCGGCCGCTGAAAAGGTTGGTCAGGGCCGTATCGGAGGCGGCCTCGCTCATGAGGGCAGCGCGATGCACGCGGCTGGTGGTCGCTTCGGGGCAGCATAGGTAGGCGGTGCCTACCTGCACGCCGGCTGCGCCCAGGGCCAGTGCAGCCGCGACGCCCCGGGCATCGGCGATGCCACCGGCGGCGATCACGGGCACACGCACCGCGCGTACCACCTGTGGCAGGAGGGCGAAGGTGCCGACCTGGGTGGCGATGTCTTGCGCCAGAAACATGCCGCGATGCCCGCCTGCTTCGACGCCTTGCGCGATGATGGCATCCGCACCGCGGGCTTCCAGCCAGCGCGCTTCGGCCACCGTGGTCGCGGAAGAGAGCACCTTGGCGCCCAGCGCCTTGACGCGCGCCAGGAGATCGGCCGCAGGCAGGCCGAAATGAAAGCTCACGACGGCGGGACGGAACGCTTCGAGCACCGCGGCGGCGGCCGCCGAGAACGGATTGCGGCCCGGTCCTTCCGGAACACTTGCCGGATCGATGCCGAATTCCGCGTAGTAGGGGGCAAGTGACGCGCGCCATGCGGCTTCGCGTGCAGGGTCCGCAACCGGCGGGGTGTGGCAGAAGAAATTGACGTTGAACGGGCGATCGGTGGCGGCGCGGATCGCTGCCAGCTCGCCCTGCATGGCTTCGGTCGACAGCATCGCGCAAGGCAGAGACCCCAGACCTCCCGCGTTGCACACGGCAATCGCCAGCGCGCTGCCCTGAGATCCTGCCATCGGCGCCTGGATGATGGGCAAATCGGTGCCGAGGAAGCTTGCCAGGTCGCCCATGGGATGTGCTTTCAGGAGTGGGTGGGACAGCCGGCGCTCTTGAGTACCCGACGCGTCGACGCGGGGTGCCTGGCCAGTCGTTCCGGCGGCCGGCGCGGGCGCTGGACCAGGTCGCCGCCGCAATTAGGGCAGCGTCCCTTGAGGACCGCGTCCGCGCAATTTGCGCAGAAGGTGCACTCGTAGGTGCAGATGCGCGCCTCGGTCGTGTCGGGTGGCAGGTCGCGGTCGCAACACTCGCAGTTGGGACGCAGTTCGAGCATGGGCAGGTCCTTCTTCACCTAAGGATGCTGGTCTTCGAGGCGCCCATCAGGCCGACCGTGTACCCGCCTTCTCGCAGATGGCGTGTCGCGCGGACCGAGAGGATGATCAGCATGATGAGGCTGACGAGCGGGATGAAAAGACAGATGATGTAGACCACCTTGTGGCCTGTGCCATAGCCGAAACCATTGCACAGGCGCAATACGCCGATGATGCTCAAAATGAGGGTGGCGAAGCCGATCACGAACGCCAACGGGCCGATCACGAATTGCAGGGCCATCGACGCCAGGCTCAGGACGATCGACCAGATCACCAGTTTCTGGCCACTGGCCAGTTTCTCCAGGCGTTCGGCGGAGTCCGGATCGACGGCATCGACGCGGGCTTGCGGCGGGGCGAAGGGATTGGCGTCTGCCATGGGCGGGGCGCGCTGCGCGCTTGGTGGAAAACCCGAACTCTAACCCGCTCGGCCGACCGCGCGTGCAACCTCGTCGTGAAACCAGCCGACGTTGCGCTCGACCCGGCCGAAGGTCATGTGCGTGTTGGCGCCGCAGAGGATGCCTTGCTGGATCGCGACCGCGGTGGCGACGTCTTCCTTCTCGAACACGGTCTCTTCGAGCAGGCGAAAGGTTTTCTCCCAATGCGGCGTCCAGTCCGGCGTCGCCTTGGCGACGGGGATCAGCATGCGGTGCACCCAGCGGTGCGAGTCCGGCCCGGTCGGAAAGACGGTGATCAGGCTCAGGTAGTCGGGATGATTCACCAGCACCGTGTTGGGGAAAAGGACGTAAGTGGGCGTGACCAGCTTGCACAACGCATCGCGTTCCAGCGGGTCGGCGAACTCTTCAAGTGCGGTCTTGCGCGCCACCATCGCGGCGATATGCGGCCCGGCCTTCAGGCAACCGGCGACCCCGTTGGCGAAAAACGGCTGGATGGTGTCACGATGCAGGATGCGGATATGGTAGTACTCCAGAAACGCATCCATGATGAGTTTCCAGTTGGCGGCGTAGACGGTGTCGACGGTGCGGAAGACCGTCATGCCGTCGATGCCGAACCAGGCCAGTTCGGCATCCAGCACGCCCAGATGCTCAGCGATGTCGATCTCCGCGTCACGCGCGGGAATCACCCAGACGAAGCCGTGGCGCTCTTCGCAGGGCAGCGGCACAAGGGCGTTCTGCTCTTCGGGCAAGGGATCGAAGGCATCCTCCCAGGCGCGGTGGCGCAGGCGGCCATCGAGTTGGTAGGTCCAGCCGTGGTAGCCGCACACCAGGCTTTTCTTCGCAGCGGCCGACGCCGCCGGCTCGAGCAGTCGCATGCCGCGATGCCGGCAGACGTTCAGAAACGCGCGCAGCGTTCCCTGCTCGTCGCGCACCAGCAGAATCGGCACGCCGCTGGCATCGTTCGCGAGCGCCTCGCCGGGCCGGATCTCGCTTGAATGCGCGACGATCAGCGGCAGGCGGGAGAAGAGCGTCGCACGTTCAGCCGCCAGCCACGCGGGGTCGTGGTAGCGGGTCACGGGCACGCGTACCTCGGCCTCGCCCCGATCCTGGGTGCCGGCGGCCGCCTGGCGCCGCACATCGGCGAGCATGGCCTTGATCGTGACGGGAAGGACGCGCTGCTGCAAGGCGCTAGGCTCCGATACGCGCGAGCGCCGCGGCGATGTCGGCTTCGGCCTGCGGGCGTACCAGTCGCTCCGCCTCCGCGCCGTCGCGCAGGAACACCAGGGTCGGCCATTGCTTGACCTTGAACGAGCGGCCGAGGGGCCGGCCCGGGCCGTCTTCAATGCGCAGATGGCGCAGTGCCGGGCGCGCTGCCAAAGCCGCGGCGATCAGGGGTTGAGCGCGCCGGCAATGGCCGCACCAGGCAGTGCCGAACTCGAGCAGCGTGGCACCCTGGAGCGCATCGATCTCGCCGCGCGCCGGCTCGGGGTTGACGAAAGCGTCGGTCATCGCGTCACCCAGCCGCCGCAGACCGGGAACACCTGGCCGACGAAGCAGTCGGCCGCAGCGCTGCACAGGTAGGCGATGAAGGCCGCGTCCTCGCGCGCACTGACCAGCCGGCCGAGCGGCACCTCGCGCTTCAGGCGTTCCTGGAACTTGGGATTGGCCTGCACCTCGGGACCATAGTAGGTCAGGTTCTCGACAAAGTTCTGTGCGATCGCGTTGACCTGCACGTTGTGCGGGGCGACTTCGGCGCCGACCGCCTGCACGTAAGCGAGTTGCGCCCCGCGCGCCGCGCTGTAGGTGGAGGTGCGCTTCATGCCGCGCAAGGCCGACGAGCTGCCGATGACCACGATCTTGCCGGCGCGGCGCGCGATCATCGCCGGCAGCACCGCGCGCACCAGGCGCGGCAGCGGGTCGACCAGGGCGGCGAATGTGTCACGCCACTCGGACTCGGACGCCTCGACGGCGGATGAAGACGGCGCTGGCCAGGCCAGATTGGCGACGAGCACATCAATGTGACCGGCGGCAGCGATAACGCGCGCCGGCGCGTCCGGCGCGATGAGGCTGGCACGATCGGCGACGACTTCCGCGCCTTGTTCCGAAAGGATCTCGCGCACTGCGGGCCCCATGAACTCATCGGCCTGGGTGAGGAGAATGCGCTTGCCGGAAAGCGGCGGGTTCATGCGGCGATGTCGCAGGTCGGCGACGGACCAGGAGGGAGCTGCGAATATACTCGACGCCGTAGTCCGGCACGCTCGCACTTGCGAGCGCGAGAACAAGAAACGACTTCAAAAAGGAGACACGATGTCGGAACCCAACGTGAGCAACCGCCTGGCCTGCGTCTGTTGTCCTGACCTCTCGCCAAGCGCGGGTAGGCGCGGATTTCTGGCCGGCCTGGGAGCGCTGGGCGCGCTGTCCGCCGCGGGTTGCGCCACTACCGCGTCGAATGAACCACATCGCATCGACGTACATCACCACATCTCGCCGCCGGCGTGGGTCAACGCCTTGAAGAGCGCCAAGCTGGACTCCCCGCCCGTCAACAACTGGACCCCGCAGCGCTCCATCGATGACCTCGACCGCGGTGGCGTCGCCACGGCGATCACCTCGCCGACCCAGCCGGCGATCGGTTTTCTCAACGCCCGCGACGCCGCGGACGTGGCACGCGCGTCCAACGAGTACGCCCGGAAGCTGGCAGACGAGTCGCGCGGGCGCTTTCGCATGTTCGCGCTCCTGCCCATGCCGCACGTCGATGCGACGCTGCGCGAGATCGAGTACGCGCTCGACACCCTCAAGGCGGAGGGCGTGGCTTTCATGACCAGCTACAACAACCGCTACCTCGGCAACAAGGAATTCGCCGCCGTCATGGATGAGCTCAATCGCCGCAAGGCAACCGCGTATACGCACCCTAACGATCCGTCGTGCTGCGTCAATGTGGGCATCGGCATGCCGACCGGGCTGATCGAGTGGGGCACCGACACCACGCGCACCATCGCAGACCTGATCTTCACCGGCACGGCGCGGCGCTGCAAGGACGTCAATTTCATCTTTTCCCATGCCGGTGGAACCATCGGCTCCCTGACCGAACGTTTCCTGGTGTGGATCCACGGTCAGGCAATGATGCGCAATCGCGGCTTTGATCGCGAGCGGGTGCTGGCCGAACTGCGCGGGTTCTACTACGATACGGCGCAGACCGCCAACCCGGTGGCGATGGGCGCGCTGTCCAAGTTCATTCCCGTCTCGCAGATCGTCTACGGCACCGACTATCCCTACCGCACCGCGGCGGACCACACCAAGGGCCTGGCCGAGGTCTTCAGTGGCGCCGACCTGCGCGCCATCGAGCGCGACAACGCGCTGCGCATCCTGCCAGGCATGCGCGCGGCACGCCAGGGTTGAAGGCCGGCGTCATCGAGAAAGCGCCGCCGAACCGGCGGCGCCATGTTCCGCAGCGGCCCATGCCTCAGGCCGGTGGCGGGCCGCCCGAGCCGCGTACCGGCGAGACCGGCAAGTGCACGGTGCGCGGCAAAAACTCCGACTCGGGCGCGCCCGCGCGCAGCTTGGCCAGCCAGTCGTCCGGGTCGTACTCGACGCCGATCGGATTCTGCGCGAACCCCGGGCCGGACATGAACGCGTTGGCCTCCTCGTTGGAGGTGAATGCGTCGACCTGGAACTCCATCTGGTTGCCGTCCGGGTCGGCGTAGTACATCGACACCGTGATGCCGTGGTGCAGGCACCAGTAGGGCGTGATGCCGCGCTCTTTCAACTGCGCGTAGTTCTCGAACAGGTCCTTGAGCGAGGAGTAGGTGTAGGCGACGTGATCGACCCCGATCGCGCCCTGCTTTTTCATGTCGGTCGCGTCCGGTGCCAAGAGCGCCATGTTGACGAAGGCCATGCGGTGGTGCTCGTCGTCGTAGGTGAGGAAGGCCAGCACCGGGTCCTGGTGCCGCACCTTGGCGTCGAAGACCTGCGCGTACCAGTCGAGCATCTTTTCAAAGTTGCGCGTGCGGTAGACGATGTGGGCGAACTTGGTCGGGCGGATGCGGGCCATGGCAATGGTCTCCTTCGTCGGCAGGAATCGGCGCTGGCGACGCGGCGTCAAGACAGGCGTTCGAGCTTTTGCAGCGAGCGCATCCGCCAGGGAATGGTGTTGCCCGGGAACAGGCGCGGGTACTCGGTGTAGCTGACTTCGCCCACGTAGATGTCACCGCGCGAATCCAGCGCCAGGCCGTGCGGGGCGACAAACTTGCCCGTCTCAAGGCCCGGTCCGGCTTCGCCGCCCAGGCGCGCGATAAGCGCGCCCTTGGCATCGACGATCGACAGGCGCGGGCCGATATTGGGGTGATTGCGATTGACCGGCAGGGAAGGGCCCAATTCACCCACGACAAAGCGCGGCGTCTTGCCGTCGCAGCAAAAAAGGCCGCAGGGGCGGTGCAGGTTGGCCCACTGCGTCTCATAACGGCCGCGCTCGTCGAAGACCTGCACGCGGTGGTTCTCGCGGTCGGCCACGTACACCCAGCCTTCGTCGTCGGTGGCGATGTTGTGCGCGATGTTGAACTGCCCGGGATCGGTGCCGGGCGAACCCCAGGAGAAGAGCAGCTTGCCGTCCGGCGAATACTTATGGATGCGCGCGTTGCCGTAGCCGTCGCTGACGTAGATATCGCCGGCAGGCGAAAGCGCGGTATGCGTGCAGCGGTGAAACGGCATGCCGCTCATGAAGGGCGCCGGCTTGCCGGGCACGCCGATCTCCAGCAGGACGCGGCCGTCGGGCGTGCACTTGCGCACGAAGTGGCCGCCGTCGTCGGTGCAGTACAGGTTGTCCTCGGCGTCGATCGACAGTCCGTGCGCGTGCGGGAAAGTCCCTTCGCCCCACGAGCGCAGGAAATTCCCGGCGCGATCGAAGACCATCATCGGGTGGTCGCCGCGGTTGAACACATAGACCTGGTCGCGGCTGTCAACCGCGACCGCGGCGACATCCTTGAACTCCCAGCCCTCCGGGATCTGCGCCCAGTCCTCCACCACGCGGTAGCGGTGTTCGCCCTCGCCCAGAATTCCTGTCATGATTCGCTCCCCGTCACTTGTTCTCGCCTTTCGGTCGCTTGCAGCCTAGCACGAGCGCCTTGATGACTGAGCGGATCACCTCGGAGCCTCCCATGTCAGAGTGCCACGATCACGACCATCCGGCGGCGGAGCAGGGTGTCCTGGGCAT
Source organism: Burkholderiales bacterium (assembly GCA_016790635.1). Taxonomy (GTDB): domain Bacteria; phylum Pseudomonadota; class Gammaproteobacteria; order Burkholderiales; family JAEUOS01; genus JAEUOS01. The sequence goes on along the minus strand of JAEUOR010000034.1, from coordinate 141,020 downwards.
TGCGCGCAGCGGGAGTTTTGACGCGCCCGCTTTCGAGCGAGCGATCGCCGACCTGTTGCGTGCCTGCGGCGTGGCCCCGGAAGGGCCGCACACCGGACAGACCGCGCGCCGCGTGCGCGAATTGTGGGAGCGGCGCCTTCTGGGCGGCTACTCGCTTGACCCGGCGGCCGTGCTGGGTGCGGGCTTCGATGATCCGCGCGAAGACATGGTGGTGGTGCGCGGGATCGCCGTGCACGGCGTCTGTCCGCACCACTTGGTGCCGTTTCGCGGCGTCGCTCACGTGGCCTACATCCCCGGCGGTCGCCTGCACGGTTTCGGGCGCATCGCGCGCCTGGTGGACGCCATCGGCCACCGCTTCACCTACCAGGAATGGATGACCCGCGACATCGCCGAAGCGCTGGTGCGCCATGGCCGGGCGCGCGGCGCGGCCTGCGTCATCGAGGCCGAACAGCTCTGCCTGCTCCTGGGCGAGGACCGGCGCGGGGACGAGCGCGTGCGGACCCAGGCCTTCGCCGGCTGCTTTTCGGACAGCCCGCAGTTTCGCGAGGAATTTCTGCGCGCTGCCGGCGGGCCGCGCGATTAAACGAGTACCGCTTCAGGAAGAAGACGCATGAACGAACACCCCATCGCCGCCTGGCATCGCTTGGTTGCCAGTCGCAATCCCGTCGGGCTCGACGCCCTCCTGGCCGAGGACGCCGTGTTTCTCTCGCCTGTCGTGCACTCGCCGCAGCGCGGTCGCAAACTGACCGCGTGGTACCTGGCGGCGGCGTTCCACGTGTTTTTCAACCCGACCTTTCGCTACGTACGCGAAATCATCGGTGAATCCGACGCGATGCTGGAATTCGAGACCACGCTGGAAGGCGTGCTGGTCAACGGCGTGGACATCATCAAGTGGAACCCGGCAGGCAGGATCGTCGAATTCAAGGTGATGCTGCGTCCGCTCAAGGCCATCAACCTGATCCACCAGCGCATGGCCGCGATGCTGCAATCCACCCAATGACGGCAATGCCCAAGCGCCTGGGTCTGATCGGCTTCGGTTTCATCGGGGCGGGGGTGTACCGGCGCGTCGTCGAGTCGCCGCAATTGGGGCTGGAGATCGCATTCGTGCACAACCGCAGCCGTGAGCGCCTGACCGGCGTTGCCACCGGGCACGTGCTCGAACGCCTGGAGGACTGCGCCGCACGGCGCCCGGACCTGGTGGTCGAGATGGCGCATCCGGAATTCACGCGCTGCTACGGCGAATCGATCCTCGCGCATGCCGACTACCTGCCGCTGTCGGTCACCGCGCTGGCTGATGACAACCTGCGCGAACGCCTGATCGCGGCCGCGCGCGCCTCCGGTCGGCGCCTGCTGCTGCCGCACGGCGCGCTGATGGCGTGCGACAACCTGGTCGAATGGCGCGACATGTGGGAGTCGGTCGAGATCACGTTTCGCAAGCACCCGCGCAACATCGACTTCGCCGATTCCGGATTCGACGCCGCGACGATCAGCGGCGAGACCGTGGTCTACGACGGGCCGGCACGCGGCATCGCGCGCCTCTATCCGCGCAACGTCAACACCATGATCACCTGCGCTCTCGCAACCGTGGGGCTCGACCGCTGCCGTGCGCGCCTGATCGCCGATCCGTCACTCAATGTCGCGGTGGCGGAGGTCGTCGCGCGCGGGCGCGACGGGTCGCTCCTGAATGCGCGCAAAGAACAGCCCGCCACGGGCGTGTCGGGCACGGAGATGTTCGCCTCGCAGTTCCATTCGATCTGCAAGGCCGCCGGCCTCCTGGCGCCCTTCGACTTCGTCTGAGGGGGCTTGCAGCCTATTCGCGAATGCGGAAGCGTCCTTCGCCGCCGCCGCGCATCGCGGGAATGGCCAGGGTGACGAGCACGAACAGACCGGTCAGGAACTTGAGGTCCGAGGGCCGCATCCCCAAGGCCAGCGCCACCGAGATGACCTGGTAATAGACCAGCGAACCTACGACTGGTGCTATCACCTGGCGCGCCAGCGTGCGCGTGCCGATGAGCGTCTCGCCCAGGATCACCGCGGCCAGGCCGTTGATGAGCACGCCGAATCCCAGGTTGGCATCGGCGAAGCCCTGGTTTTGCGCCAGCAGGGCGCCGGACAGCGCGGCGAACGCGTTGGCCAGGCCCAGTCCGACGATGGTGTAGGCGGCGACATTCACGCCCTGCGCGCGCGCCATCGGCACGCTGGCGCCGACCGCACGCATGGCGTTGCCGATGTGGGTGCGCAGGAACCACAGCACCAGCGCGCACAGGGCGATGAGCATGCCGCCGAGCAGCAACGCCTGCCACCACGACTCGCCCTTGCGCGTGCCCAGCGCCAGGCCGAACACGCTCTCGTGCGTGAACAGAGGCACGTTGGGCGCGCCCATGATCCGCAGGTTGACGCTGTAGAGCATCGTGAGCACGATGATCCCGCACAAAAGCGTGTTGACCCGGACCTTCTCGTGGATCCAGCCGGTCGCGCAGCCGGCGGCGAAGCCGGCGGCCATGGCCAATGCGATGGCCGGCAGCGGGTGCCACCCCGCCACCAGGGCGGCCGCGCAGGTGGCGGCGCCGAGCGGAAAGCTGCCCTCGCTGGTGAGGTCCGGAAAATTGAGGATGCGAAACGGCAGCATGATCGCCAGCGCCGCATAGGCGTACAGCAGGCTCTGCACCAGGGTGACCGGGATCAGGCTGACGAAGGCGTTCCAGAATTCCATCGTCAAGCCTCGGCGGGGGAGGGGGCGCGCGTCATGCGAGCAGGAGCTTGTCGTCGCTCAGGTGGAAGCGTGCGATCAGCGCCTCGACGGTGAGCGCGGCCTTTTCCGCACCTGCGACATCGAGCACGATGCGGCCGTCGCGCATCATGATGAGCCGGTTGCCGTAGGCCAGCGCGCTGCCCATGTTGTGCGTGACCATGAGTGTGGTGAGGTGTGCATCGGTTACCGCCGCCAGGGTCGCCTGCATGACCGCCTGCGCGGTGCGCGGGTCGAGTGCCGCGGTGTGTTCGTCGAGCAGCAGGAGCGAAGGCTGGCCCATGACCGCCATCACCAGCGCCAGTGCCTGGCGCTGCCCCCCGGAGAGCAGCGAGACACGCGTGGTCAACCGCGATTCCAGCCCCAGGCCGATACCCGCCAGCAATTCGCGATAGCGTGCGCGACCCGCGGTGGACAGGGCCATGCCGAGCGAGCGGGTGCGCCCGCGCGACTCGGCGACGGCCAGGTTCTCCTCGATGGTGAGCGTCCCGGCCGTGCCGATGGCAGGGTCCTGGAAGACCCGTGCGATCCAGCGCGCGCGGCGATGTGTCGGCAGGCGCGTCAGGTCGATGCCGTCGACGGCGACCGTGCCGCTGTCCAGGACCACCTCACCGGCCAGCGCGTTCAAGAGCGTCGACTTGCCCGCGCCGTTGGAGCCGATCACGACCGCGAAGTCGCCCGGCGCGAGCGCCAGGTCGATGCCGTCGAGCGCCAGGCGCTCGTCGGCGCTGCCTCGATGAAACGCCTTGCAAAGGCCGCGCGCCTCGATCATGCGCGCGCCTCCGCGATTGCCGGCCTCACTGCACCAGGCAGGCGGCGCAACTGCGCCACGCGGCGGGCACCTGCGCTTTGAACCGCTCCAGTTGCCGCGCCGAGAAGACCGCCTCGTTGTCGTCCGCCTCGGGACGGTGGTTGGCCATGTCCGAGGTTTTCCTGCCCTTGAGGATCTGGTCAGCCATGCGTGCCGCGATCTGCCCCTGCTTGGTGTAGTCGACGCCGTAGCTGGCGACAGCGCCATGCTGGCGCACGATCGGCGACGAGGAAGAAATGAGCGGAACGTTGATCTGCGCCGAGGCCGCCGAGATCGCCGGCGCGGCGGGAATCAGCATGTTCGACGGCAGGATGTAGATGAAGTCGACACCGCGCAGCGCCTGTACGCGCGGGGCGATGTCGTTGACGTTGTCCACTGCCGCGGTGCGAACCGCGATGCCCTGCTTGGCGCCGGCGGCGTTGGCGGCCTCGACGTGCGCGACGTCGTTGGCTTCGCCCGGGTTGAAGAGAAGACCGACGGTCTTTGCGGACGGGAACAACTGCTTGGCGAAGGCGAACATCGCGTCCATGTTCTGGAAATTGGAGACTCCGACGAACCGATCGCTGCCTTTTTCCCAGGACGGGACCACTTGCGCCTTGACCGGGTCGGACACGACCGTGAAGACGATCGGCAGGTTGGGGTTCTTGATCACGCTGCGCGCGGTCTGCGTGACCGGCGTGGTGATCGTAAGGAGCAGCGCAGGATTGCTCGCCTCGGCCTGTGCCAGGAGTTGCGGAATCAGTGCCGGCGTGAAATTGCCCATGCTGGTCCGGAACACCACATCCTTGCCTTCCGTGTGCCCCAGGCGCACCAGTTCGGCCTTGAAGGCATCTTCGGTGGCCTTGAGCGCCGCGTGCGGCCCGTTGACGGCGATGGCGATGGTCTTTTGCGCCAGGGCGGGTTGCGCGAGGCTGAGCAAGGCTGCGGCGCCAGCGGCCGCGAGGATGTGCGAACGGACAAATTGACGCATGCTGGGATTCCTCCTGGTAAAGACGGGTTATCGACGGTCGTCCGTCGCGGACCTGCGGATTGTGCCAGACGGTCCCCCGCGGTCGTCTGTAGCGGCGACCGTTCGCTGCAGTGCACTGACCACGGCATCGGGGACCTCGAATGCGCCGTCGGCCAGGCGGCGTGCCCGCTCGGCGCGCGAACGATCAAAGGGCATGCGCACCGGCTGTCGCGGGTCAAGCGGCCGGGTGTTGCGGACCTTGTCCACGTACTCAGCCGCCCGGGCTCGGAAATCGTCGGGGTCGCCGAAGAGCTCGGGCTTCATCGCCAGAACGAAAAAGCCGCCGTCGCGCTGCGGGCCGGGGGCCACCACCTGACCCATCAGCATGGCGGTGAGCTGGATCATCATCGACAGGCCCGAACCCTTGTGCCCGCCCCATACCGCAAAGGCACCGCCCAGCGCCGCGACCGGATCCTCAGTCGGGCGGCCTTGCGCGTCAAAGGCTTGCCCCGGCGCCAGCCTTTCGCCCAGGCGGCGTTTCAGATGCACCTCGCCGATCATGAGGCCGGCGGTGCCGATGTCCCAGATCACCGGCTCGGCCGCAGTTGGAAAGCCGAATGCGATCGGATTGGTGCCAAGGCGACCCTCGGTGCCGCCGTGTGGCGCCACCTGCTGGGTGCCGCTGCCGATGACGATGCCGGCCAAGCCCGCCGCCGTGATCCGTTCCAGGTAATACGAGTACATGCCGGTGTACCAGGTGCGGCAGGCGCCGACCACCGCCACGCCGCCGGCCTGGGCCTTGCTGACGGCAGCCTCGGTGGCGCGCAGACCGACCAGATAGCCGACATTGTCGCCGCCGTCGAAATGTGCCGAAGCTGGCGTCTCGCGCGTGAGCGTGATGGGATCACGCGGCGTGGGCGTGGCGCGAATGCGCTCGATGATCGACAAGGCCCGCGCGAGACCGCCATAAGCCAGGCCACGCAATTCGCTGTCGATCAGGTGGTCGGCGATGATCGCGGCCTCGCGCGCGTCGTGGCCGACGCTCTGCATGGCGGCCTCGGTGAGCGCGCGCGCGTCGGAAATCGCGATTCGCATGTGCTTACTCGGCCTTCATGCGCGCGGCTCGCACGACTTCGCCCCAGGTGTCGACTTCGCGGCGAATGAAGGCGGCTCCCTCTTGCGGCCCCAGGTCCATGACACGCCCGCCCTGGGTGAGAAAGAGGTCGAAGAGTCCGGGTTTGGCGAGAGCCCGGGTCAGCGCCTCGCGCAGGCGGCGCACGCGCTCCGGCGGGGTGCCGGAGGACACCATCAGCGCATACCAGTTCTCGAACTCGATGCCGGCCAGCCCGCCCTCGACCAGGCTCGGGGTGCCGGGCAAAGCCGGATTGCGCTCGCGCCCGGTGGTGGCCAGCGCACGCATCTTGCCGGCCTTGATATGCGGCATCAGCACCGCCGGGTCGAGGATGCTGGCGTCGACTTCGCCGGCCAGCATGGCGACCATGGCCGGCGCCGCGCCGCGGTAGTGGACGACGGTGAAGTCGAGGTTGGCGCGCTGGCGCATCATTTCGGCCAGCAGGTGCGGCGGCCCGCCGACGCCCGAGGTGGCCATGGTCAAGCCGCCGGGCTTGGCGCGCGCCATGCTGATGAACGTGGCGAGGTCCGGCGCCGCCAGGCCCGGGCGGCACACCAGGAGCAGCGGCACGCCCAGCGTCACCGAGATCGGGATCAGGTCGCGGCGCGTGTCGTAGCCCAGGTTCGGCACCAGCGTCAGGTTGACCGCCAGCGAGCCGGTGGTGGCGAACACCAGGGTGTGGCCGTCAGGCGTTGCCTTGGCGGCGGCTTCCACACCCACCGAGCCGCCGGCGCCGGTACGCGTCTCGATGACCACCGGCTGGCCGAGCACGTCCCCCAGGGCCTGCGCGATGATGCGTCCGCCTGCGTCGACCGGCCCGCCGGGAGGAAAGGGAATGATCATGCGCAGCGGCCGGTCCGGCCAGGCCTGCGCCGCGACGGGTAGCGCTCCGCAGAAAGGGGCGATTGCGGCTGTGCCGAGCAAGCGACGACGATTCACCATTGTGGTCTCCTTTTTTCGATGAAGGCGGCGATGCCCTCGCGCGCGGATTGCGTGGCGGCTGCGACTGAAATGACATCGACGCCGGTCGCGATCGCCGAGCGATAGTCGGCGTCCTCGGTCTTCCAGATCATCTGCTTGGTGCGGCGGATCGCCTCAGGGCTGGCGGCCAGGAGGGCATCGATCACAGTCGTCGCTTCGGCTTGCAGCCGGTCGGCAGCGACAGCGCGGGTGATCAGGCCCAGCTGCGCGGCCTCGGGGGCGCGGATGTTGCGTGCGGTGAGCAGCAGTTCGAGCGCGGCCTTGCGGTGCACGCCGCGAATGAGCTGGATGGTGGTTTGCGTGGGCGGCAGGCCGATCTTCACTTCCGGGTAGCCGATCAGGCAGGACTCCTCGGCCAGGGCGATGTCCGACCAGCCGGCCAGCATGATACCGGCCCCGAGCGCGTAGCGTTCCAGCACGGTCACGACCGGCTTCTCGCAATAGTAAGCGGCGAGGTTCAGGTCCAGGAGGCGGGCGTAAGCCGCGTTGAGCGCATCCATGCCGGCGCCCTGCAGCGCGGCGATGTCGTTGATTTCGCGCCCCGCGCAAAAGGTACCGCCCGCACCGCGCACGACGATGACGCGGCATTGCGCGTCGGCGGCAGCCGAACGGAACGCACCGGTGAGCGCGGCGATCATCGCGTCGTTGATCGCGTTCTTGTGCGCGGGATTGTCCAGCGTCAGGGTAAGGACTCCGCGCGCATCGCGCTCGGTCAGGATGCGTCCGTTCACACTGCTCCCTCCGTCTTCAGGCGCGCGATCTCTTCATCGGTCATGCCGAGGTCGTCGCGCAGGATCTCCTCGGTATGCTCCCCCAGGTCCGGCGGGCGGCGTCCCGGGACCGGCGGTGTCGCCGACATCCTCAAGGGAACGCCCGCCAGGCGCAAGCGGCCGCCGCGACCGTCGTCGACCTCGTGCAGCATGTCCATGGCAGCGACCTGCGGGTGCGCGAGAAGTTGCGCCACGTCCTGCACGGGACTGCACGGCACGCGTGCGGCGTCGAGCCGTTCTACCCAAGTGGCGGTGTCGTGCGCCAGAAAGCGCGGGCTGATGAGTGCAATCAGTTCCTCGCGGCGCTCGGAGCGGCCTTGCGCGTCGGCGAAGCGGGCGTCGCTGGCCAGTTCAGGCACGCCCAGGACCTGCGCCAGGCGCACCCAAACGGCGTCATTGGTGGCGCCGGCCAGCACCCAGCCGTCGGCGGTGCGAAAGGCCTGGTAGGGGACGATGTGCCACACCGCCGATCCGGTGCGCTGCGGTACCACACCGGCCATGGTGTAGCCGGTCAGGTGATAGCCGAGCTGCGAAATCGCGGTCTGCATGAGCGAAGTTTCGACGTGCTGGCCGCGGGCGCGCCCCTGGGCACGGGCCAGGAGCGCGGCACAGGCGCCGGCAAAGGCGAGCATGCCCGTGCCCATGTCGATGACCGACGGCCCGAGACGCGCGGGCCCTGCGTCGGCCTCGCCGGTCATCGCCATCATGCCGGTGAAGGCCTGCAGCATGTTGTCGTACCCGGGGCGGCTGGCCAGCGGACCGCTGGCGCCATAGCCGGTGATGGAGACATGCACCAGGTTTTCGTTGATTGCGGACAGCCGCTCCCACGACAGTCCCAGGCGCGCCGCCGTGTCCGGAGGAAAATTCTCGATCAGGACATCGGCGCGCCGGACCAGGCGATCCAGCACATCGCGCCCGCCGGCGGACTTGAGGTTCAAGGTCATGCCGCGCTTGCCGCGGTTGACCGAAGTGAAGTTGGCGCCGCGACCGTCGACCACCGGCAGCCAGCGGCGATTCTCGTCGCCCTCGCGCTCCTCGATCTTGATCACATGCGCGCCCAGGTCGGCGAAAAGCTGCCCGCAGGAAGGGCCGGCCAGCACCCGGCTCAGGTCGAGCACGCGCAATCCACCCAGTGCGCTCATGTTCAGATGCGCCTTTCGGCGACCATCCAGGCATGGCAGTCGCGCACCATTTCGGCCAGCGGCACGACCTTGAAGCCCAGGTCGCGCTGCGCCTTGGCGGCGGTTGCGGTCATGATGCTGCCGAAGCCGGCCGCCATCTCGGGAGTGATCGATGGTTCGCGTCCGGTGATGCGACTGGCCAGGTCCTTGACTGCGGCCACCGTCCGCACCACCAAGGCGGGCGCCTCGCGTGTCGGCAAGGGTTTGCCGAGAAGCCTGGCGATCTCGCGCACCAGCGTGAGCATGCTCGCGTTTTCCCCACCCAGGATGTACTGCCCGCCGTTCTCGCCGCGGTCTGCTGCCGCGATGTGCGCGGCGACCACTTCGCGGACATGGGCGAAAGTGCGACTGGCCGGTGGCACACCGGGCAGGCGGCCGTCGCGCACCATGAGGAACAGACGCGACCAGGTGCCGACATCGTAGGGGCCCAGGATCGCGCCGGGCTGCATGATCACCACCTGCAAGCCGCGCGAAGTGGCCGCACGCGCGATCTCCTGGGCCTGCCACTTGGTCTTCTGGTAGTTGATCCAGGAGGTCTCGGCCAGGCTCGGCGTGTCCTCGGTGATCGCGCCTGTGACCGGTCCGTAGGCGGAAGTCGATGAGGTGACGACCAGGCGGCGCACGCCCTTGGCAAGGCAGGCCTCGACCACGTTCCTCGTGCCCTCGACGTTGTCGCGGGTCTGCGCTGCGTTCTTCGCTCGCCACAGATTGGTGTTGCCCGCGACATGAAAGACGGTGTCGCAGCCGGCCGGCAGGGCGGCGCCAAGCGAGGCGGCGTCGGTGATCTCGCCCATCGCAAGCCTGGGCTTGAAGCGTTTCAGGAAGGACAGGTCCGAGCTGGCTCGATGCAGTGCCGTGACCTCCCACGCCTGCGCCATGAGCGCCTGTACCAGGTTCAGGCCGACGAAGCCGGTGGCCCCCGTCACAAAAGCGCTGCGCGCCATTCCTGGATCATCCTTCGTGTGGTTGGCAGGGCAGGGGTGCAGGGATGTGCTTCGCGTGGCGCTGCCCGGCCGCCGTGCAAGGTAGCCCAAGCCCGCGAGTCTAGCGCTTACAGCGCCAGGGTCATGAAGAGGCTGTTCGGATCTTCCTGGTAGTCGCCGAACGGCGCGCAGGGCCTGAACCCGAAGCTCTCGTAGAGGCGGCAGGCGGGTGCGAAAGCCTCCATGGAGCCGGTCTCCAGGCTCAAGCGCGTGTAGCCGCGTTCGCGCGCGGTCGCGACAATGTGGGCCAGGATGGCGCGACCGGCACCGCGACGCCTGAGCGCATCGGGTGTTCGCATGGACTTGACCTCACCATGCCGGGCGTCCAGCACCTTCAATGCGCCGCAGCCGAGCAGGAGATCGCCGTCCCAGGCTGTCCAGAAGCTTATTTCCGGCCGCCGCAGACCCTCAAGGTCGAGCGCATGCACGGACTCGGGCGGCGAGACTTCGTACATGTTGCGCAGGTGCTCCTCGAGCAGGGCTTGCACGGCAGGGTGTGACAGGTCGTCAGGTTCGATGCGCATTTGGCGAGTCCGGCCAGGACGATTGCGGTTGGTTGTCAGACGATCGACGTGCACGCGACCCGGGCCGCGGCGACGCGTCGGCGCCATTTTGACGGTAATCTTTCCGCGTTTCATCTTCGCCTTGGGGCAGGGATGCTCGTGCACCTTTTCAAGTCTCGCTTCGCATCTGGCCCGGTCGGCCTTCTGATGGCGGTTCTGGCACTGGCAGGCTGTACGGGCGTGCCCAACGCACCTCCCGAAGCCCCACCGCAAGCCCAGGCCTGTCCGCAGGGTGTGCCGGAGGGCGCCCGCTGCCTGCGCGGGCAGGACTCGGCGGGGTCGCACTACCTGATCGTCATGCCGGCCCGCTGGAGCGGCGTCCTGGTCGTGCATGCACACGGCGGCCCGACCCTCGGCCCGCCCAGCCCCAGACGCAACGACGAGGACATCCGGCGCTGGGCGATCACGGTCAGCGAGGGCCACGCCTGGGCCGGATCGGTGTTCCGCCAGGGGGGGTTTGCCGTGACCACGGCGGCCGAAGATACCGAGCGCGTGCGACGCATCTTCGTTGCGCACGTTGCCAAGCCGCGGCGTACCGTGCTGCATGGCCAGTCCTGGGGGGCGATGGTGGCCACCCGCGCCGCAGAGATGTTCCCCGCGTCCTGGGAGGGCATCCTCCTCACCAGCGGTGTGGTGGCCGGCCCGGCGACCTACGATTTCAGGCTCGACTTGCGCGCGCTCTACCAGCACCTGTGCAACAACCTTCCGCGCGCAGACGAACCGCAGTATCCCCTCTCGATCGGCCTGCCCGACGACAGCAAGCTCACCAATGCGGACCTGACGGCCCGGGCCGACGAGTGCCTTGGCGTACGCAGGCCGGCAGCGCAGCGCACGCCGGCGCAGGCGCAGAAGTTGAAGACCATCGTCGACGTGCTGAAGATTCCTGCGGACTCCGTGGTCGGGCACCTGAACTGGGGCACATTCACGTTGCGCGACGTGGTTGCCAAGAACGGCGGCGTCAGTCCCTTCGGCAACGAGCGCGTGCGCTATGTTGGTTCGTCCGACGATGCCGCGCTCAATGCGGCAGTGGCGCGGTTCAGGGCAGACCCCGCAGCAGTGGCGCGGTTCGCGGCCGACGTCGACCATCGCGGGCGCTTTGGCGTGCCGGTGATCAGCGCGCACGGCATCGACGACTCGACGGTGTTTGTCGAGGGACAGGACACCCTGCGTGCGCGCATGGCTGCTGCGGGCAACGCCGATCGACTCGTGCAGGTCTATGTCGACTCCGGGGAGCACAGTTACTGGGGGGATGCTCACTACCCGCCACTGTTCGATGCGCTGCTCGACTGGGTCGAGAAGGGGCAAAAACCGACACCGGCAGGCGTTGCCGATCGCTGCCGGGCGGCACGCCCGGCGCAGGCTGCGGATTGCCGGTTTCTGGTCGCATACCAGCCCAGGCCGCTCGCCTCGCGCATCCTGCCGCGCTAGGGCACGTCGACGGCGCACAAGGCGCCGGTCCCGCGTCGGCTGCCGCCGCGCAAGCGGCGAAGGCCAGCCTTGCGGTGTTTCGGGCAATGCGATAGAGTACTGTATAAATATACCTGTATCGCTTCCCTGATGGCTGCAGATTGCCAGGCCCATGGTGCGACGTGAGACTGACCGGATGAGATCGCGTGACGTGCAGCCCGATGCGGAATTGCGCATCGAGTTCCATCGCGATGTCATCAAGGGGCGCGGGGCGCAGGTCTCGCCCCAATCGCGTTTCGACGCCTTGTCGCGGGAGGAGGTCGATGACGGCTGGCCTGACCCGCAAGAGGAGTCGGGCACAGGCGTTGGTGCCACGGTTCCCAGGACGACCGTGACTGCGCAGACGGCGAAATCGATCATTTCGCGCAACAACTCGCCGGACGTGCCGTTCACCCAGTCTGTCAACCCGTACTACGGCTGCGAGCACGGCTGCGTTTACTGCTACGCGCGGCCCAGTTACGCCTATTGGGGCCTCTCGCCGGGCATCGATTTCGAGACCAGGCTTTTCGCCAAGACCAACGCGGCCGAGTTGTTGCGTGCCGAGTTGTCGCGGCCCGGGTACCAATGCGAGACCCTGGCGATCGGCGCGAATACCGACGCCTACCAGCCTGTTGAGCGTGAGTGGAAAATCACGCGCTCGCTCCTGGAGGTATGTGCGGAATTCAATCAGCCCGTCGGGCTCATCACCAAGTCGTCCTTGGTCGAGCGCGACATTGACATCCTGGCACCGCTGGCTGCCAAAGGCCTGGCCAGGGTGTTCATCTCGGTACCGACCTTCGATGCCGGCATCGCGCGACTGATCGAGCCGCGCGCGGCCGCGCCTTACCGGCGCATCGAGACCATTCGCGCGCTCGCGGCCGCCGGCATCCCGACGGGAATCGCGATCGCGCCGGTGATCCCGGTGGTCAACGACTCGACCATGGAGGCGGCCCTTGAAGCGGGGCGTGCGGCCGGGGCGACCGAGGCGTCGTACATCCTGTTGCGACTACCCCTGGAAATCGCCGAGTTGTTTCGCGACTGGCTGGCGTTGCACATGCCGCAGAAGGCAGCGCATGTGATGAGCGTGATGCGCCAGATCCGCGGCGGGCGCGACAACGACCCGCGCTTCGGTGCACGCATGAAAGGCGAGGGCGTTTTTGCCGATCTGATCGCCAAGCGCTTTGCGCGCGCCTGTGATCGCCTCGGGTTCAACGAACGGCGATTCAAGCTGGACGTGACGCAGTTTCGCGCGCCCGTGACTGCGCGAGCGCGCTCGCAAAAGGCAGCGGAGACGCCGCAGTTGTCGCTGTTTTGACGTTGCGGCGCCGCTTGGGCGCCGCCCACTGCGCCGAGTCAGAGGTTCTTGTGCTTGCCGTCGCAAAACGGCTGGCCGGCAGTGTGCTTGCATCCGCACAGCCATACCTTCTTGTCGCTCTCGATGGTGAACTTGGTCGGGGAGAATTCGCTGCCCTTGTGCGAGCCGTCGCAAAACGGCTGCTTGGCAGACTTGCCGCACGAGCACCACCAGTAATCGCCGGCCGCAAGGTCGAGTGCGTAGGGCGCTTTTTGCGCGATGTTGGGGGCGGCCATGGCGAATGCTTTCGATTGGGTGAGAATGCGCGGCATTGTACGTTTTGATGCCACATTTTCGCCACCTCACGAGGTTAGGCTGGCCGTATGTCGACCGGAGTCATGAACCCCATGCGCCGCCGCGTTGCGGCGCTTGCCTGCCTGGCGATGGCGGGGTGCGCCAGCGTACCTGCCCAGCCGCCATCGTCCCCGCGGGCACGGCCGCGCGTCGGGCTGGCGCTGGGAGGTGGCGCCGTGCGCGGTTTTGCGCACATCGGCGTCATCAAGATCCTCGAGCAGAACGGCATCCCCGTGGATGTGGTTGCCGGTACCTCGGCGGGCAGCGTGGTCGGCGCTCTATATGCATCCGGCCTCGACGGTTTCGCCCTGCAGCGCGTTGCGCTGGCCATGGACGAGTCGGTGCTGGTCGACTGGTCGATCTCCGGCATCACGCGCGGCGTGCTCAAGGGGGAGTTGCTCGAGAACTACGTCAATGAGCGGGTCGGCGGGCGCACGCTGGAAAAGCTGGCGCGACCCTTTGCCGTGGTGGCGACCGAGCTTGCCACCGGCGAACCGGTGGTGTTTCGGAGCGGCAACACGGGCGTGGCGGTGCATGCCTCCTCGGCCGTGCCGGGCGTGTTCCGGCCGGTGCGCATCTCGGGGCGCGACTACGTCGACGGCGGTCTTACCCATCCGGTGCCGGTGGCAGCCGCACGAGCGCTCGGCGCCGACATCGTCATCGCGGTCGACGTGTCGCAAAACCCGCGCAATGCCCGACCCGATGACATGGGGTCGATCCTGCTGCAGACCTTCGCGATCATGGGGCGTTCCATCGCCCGGGCCGAACTGACGCAGGCGGACGTGGTCATCCGCCCCGGCACCGCCGCGGCCGGAACCGACTTCGCGGCGCGGCATGAAGTGATTCTCGAAGGCGAGCGCGCTGCGCTGGCGGCGTTGCCGGCGATTCGCGAGCGCATCGGGCGATTGCAGAAGTAGTTCGACGCAAATCCGGCGAGAAAACCGTCGGCCAGCCGCAACAGCCAGCCGCGCTGCTCCGCAATGACCTGGAGCGGTATGTCGGCAGGCTTTACACTCGACGCTGCATGTTGCAATCGAATTGCGCCGCGGCACCTGCGTGCACAGAGGCGCGACCTTTGCGCCGACGCATGATCAGTTTCCGCCTGGCGCGCGCAGAGAACGCAACAGGCGCTGGCACTGACGAACGCCCAGGCGCAGACAGTAGGCCGCTTCAAGGTGGCGCGCGAGCAGCACGCCGGTCCAGCGTGTTGCCGCGTAGCCGTGGCTGCGCGGCGATCGCGCGAGGTCCTGAGCGAGCCCCGACAATTGCGTTGCTTCCACCCGGCGACGGCGTCCTCCGCTGTGGTGCTCCCTCAGAGCCGCTGCGCCGCCGGTATTGAAATTGCGCACCCAGCGCTCGACCGTGCGCGGGCTCTCTCCGAAGAAGCGCGCAACTCCATAGCATCCCGGGGTCTGGTTGGCCAGCAGAATGCAGTGCGCCCGGTGCAGGACGCGCAATTCGGGCGACCCCTGTGCGGTCGAGGCGATCAGTGAACAGAGAGAAGAAAGGTCGGTAGTGCGTAGGCGTCGCATGCTGCCTCCGGTGCGCGGCCTTCGCCGCGTATGCGAAACGCATTTCGTCGCATCGTGCATGCCCCTTCCAGCGGCATGCTTCATGCATGTCTTTTTGGTATGCCAAGCTGCGGCTAAGGAGGGAATGTAACGCTGTCGCACGCTTGCGCTCAAGTGCTTTCGCTGCCATGTCATCGGAGGAGACCAAAATGAAGCGACTTGCTCAGCACCTCGGATTCCTTGCCATCGCATGCGTCGTCGCCGCGCCATCGGTCGCGCGCGCCGACGTCATACTGATGGGAAGCGACTACTTTGAAACAGTTCCAAGTACGTTCTTCCTGCCGCTTACGCAGCCACCCTTTAACCTGCCCAGCGGCAACCTGGCGGGCATGACCATCGGGCCCGGATCGACTGACACCATCGTCAGGCGGCAAAGTGATTGCATGATCTCCATGATCTCGCCCGGCGATTCCTGCACGATTCCCATCGAGATGGTGGCCTTGTCGCTGGTGTCGGTGCACACCCCTCTGGTGGTGCTGCGCGAGTCACCGACGCTACAGAGTTTTGGTCAGATGACCATCATCAGCGACGGCGGCGGCAGCGGCGGAACCTTCAACTCCTTCTTCGACATCTTTTTCGAGTTGTCGATCGACGGCGGAATGAACTTCATGCCCGGCCCGCCAATTCAACTCCAGTCCACAGGTTCTGCATGGACCACGCAGCCGCAGGGCATCATCGTCCCCGGGTTGGTCGGGGATGGCGATGCCAATCTGCATGTCAATCCTGGGGTCTGCCCGGGCTTGTACCTCGGCATGCCGTGCTTTGACTTTTTTGTGGTGGGGAACGTGACCGAGGTCCATCCCTTCTTGGGCCAGCATACGGCGCGTTCCGCGGTGCCAGAACCGGGAACACTGGCCTTGTGTGGGGGCGCGTTCTGGCTCCTGGCGCGCCGCCGCGTTCGGCCTCAGGGCTGACCGGTCAATTCGCGTCGTACGATCGCGGCGCCCTCGACCATCGCGACCATCTTGCCGTAGGCGACCTCGCGCGGAAGGTACTTCATGCCGCAGTCGGGGGCAACGATCACGTCCTCGGCGCGCACGTGCGGCAGGGCGCGGCGGATGCGCGCCGCGACTGTCTGCGGAGTTTCCACGGTCATGTCGGACAGGTCGATCACGCCCAGGACGATCTTCTTGCCTGGCAGGGTCTTGAGTACGGTTGTATCAAGGTTGGATTGAGCGGTTTCGATGGACACTTGTGCGCAAGAGCATCCGGCAAGCTCCCCCAGGAAGGAGTAGCCGGAAGGTCGTGCGTGGATCACCGCTGCGTAGCCGAAGCAGATATGCACCGCGGTCGTGCCGGACACGCCCTCGAGTGCCAGGTTGAGCGCGCGCAGCCCGTACTGGCGGGCAGGCTCGGGACGCGCCTGCATGTAGGGTTCGTCGATCTGCACCACGTCGGCGCCAGCGGCGAAGAGTTCGCGGATCTCGGCGTTGACAGCCTTTGCATAGTCCATCGCGGCCGCTTCGGCCGTAGGATAGAAATCGTTCTGCGCCTGCTGGCTCATCGTGAAGGGGCCGGGCACGGTGATCTTTGCGAGTGAGCCGGGCTTCTTGAGGTTGGCCTTCAGAAAGCGCAGGTCATCGACCTCCACCGCGTGTTTGCGGCGGATCGTGCCGGTGATGCGCGGCACCGGGTTGGGGTGGCCGCTGCGATCCAGCGCCGTGCCCGGGTTGTCGATGTCCACCCCTTCGAGCGCGGTGGCAAAACGGTTGGAGTAACTCTCCCTGCGTATCTCGCCGTCGGTGATGATGTCGAGGCCAGCGTCTTCCTGCGCCTTGATCGCCAGGCGGGTCGCGTCGTTCATGGCTTCCTCGAGGTACTCTGGAGCGGGGCGCCAGAGTTCGCGCGCGCGTACCCGCGGCGGAAAGCGGCCGGCCAGCTTGACGCGGTCGATGAGCCATTCCGGTTGTGGGTAAGAGCCGACCAGCGAAGTGGGAAAGAGCATGTGCAGACTCCGTGGGTTGATCGCAGGTTTGCGCGGCGGGTTGCTTGGTCGCCCCGCGACCGCATCAGGTGCCGATACGCCGCGCGCCGTTCCAGCGCGTTCGCCAATAGCGCTCGTCCATGCGCTCGGTGCGTACCGCGCCGCCGGAGGCCGGCGCGTGGATGAACTTGCCATCACCGATGAAGATGCCGACGTGCGAGAAAGGGCGCCGAAGCGTGTTGTAGAAGACCAGGTCGCCGGGCTCGAGCGCGTGCGCAGCGACGTCCTCGCCGATGCGTACCATCTCGTGGGCACTGCGCGGCAAGGTCAGGTTCATGACTTCGCGAAACAGGTAGCCGACGAAGCCGGAGCAGTCGAAGCCGGTCTCCGGCGACCGGCCGCCGCGGGCGTAGCGCGTTCCGAGAAGCGCCATGGCGCGGAAAAGCAGTTCGCCGGCACGCGACGTGAAGGTCAGGGACGGATCGGAAGCCGGCGACGTCTCGGCAGGAGTCTGCGCTTGCACGCGACTCGCCGTCGGCAGGATCGCTACCAGGGACAGTGCAATGAAGTCCCGGCGCGTCGAGGAGGGATTCCGTCTTTTGGGCATGACGGAACGCGAGTTTACGTCATGCAGATGCAGCCCGCTATGCGGGTCATTCAAGACATGGCGCCCGCTCAGGCGTTAAAAGCAGGTTCGCCTTCGGTGCAGGTCTGCCTCGCGGCGTGCGGCCAGCGACAACGGCCCACGGATGCGAAAGTCCAGGCGCGCATCGCTCTCGTGCGCAAAGGGCTCGACCTCGGTCTCCGAGTGGCAGGTCGCGCACATCGCGAACCAGCGCCCCCCGGCGCGGCGCGGGGCGTCGAGTTCGGCGGTGACGCAGATCGGGCAATTGAATCCTTGCATGATGGATGCTCCCGGACAGTTGCGACGCAAGCTGCGACCGCGTGAATTGGCTGTACGTGATTATTGAGGCACAGCGTCGCGATTCCGCGTGACGCAATTGGCATTTGACAGTTGTTGATGGTCTGCCTCGTCGCGCTGCCCGGGGCGGAAGCGGTCCGTATAATCTCGGGGCCTCGGGCCTGCTTGGTCTGCTTTGCACTCGTTTCCAGCGCAGGGGCCCCGGGCTACCGCTCAAATTCACCCATGCCCGACGCAGAAGTCGCCGCCCGCGCCCCCCGAGTCCTGATCGCGGACGACTCGAAGATGGTGCGCGCCACCATCGCGAGGCAGATCAAGGCGCGCTTCACGCCCATCGAGGCGGTCGATGGCGTGGATGCCTGGACCTCGCTCGAAGCCGACCCCGGCATCTGTGCCGTGATCACCGATCTGGGCATGCCCCGACTGGACGGCTTCGGACTGCTGCAGAAGATTCGCGGCGCGAGCGACGAGCGCCTGCGCGCCCTGCCTGTGATCGTGATTTCCGGCGACGACGAGGGTGCTCAGATGAAGCGCGCCGCCAAGCTCGGGGCGACGGAATTCATCACCAAGGGGGTAGGCGCGGTCGAACTGGTGTCCCGCCTGGAGAACCTGACCGAACTCGATCGCACGCGCCGCAATCTGGATAGTGCGCGCGTTGCAGTCGCCAAGGAGGCCACCACCGACCCGGTCACCCAGGTAGGTACCATGGCGCTCCTGGTCAAGCAGGGCGCAGCGATGTTCTCCTACGCGCAACGGCATCGTGTGCCCTTGTCGGTGCTGCGCATCAGCCTGGACGATTTCGAGGCGCTGCGCGACAAGGCGGGTGAGGCTGTGACGGACCAGATTCTCGCTGCCGTGGCGCGGCTACTGGTCGCGCGCCTGCGCAAGGAAGATGTTGTCGCGCGTACGGACGCGTCGGAGTTTGCGGTTGCCGCGCCCGCCGCCGCGGCGGCGGCCGCAGCGCGCTTTTCAGAGCGCCTGGCGCAGGATATCCGCCGGGCGCGCATCAAGTGGCAGGGCCGATCGATCAGCATCGCCGCGTCGATCGGCATCGCCGACAGCATTGCATCGCCGTCGCAGAGCTTTGCCGACATTTTCAGCGCAGCCGGCCGGCGGCTGGAGCGCGCGCGCCTGCAAGGCGGCAACCGGGTCGTCAGCGAAGACGAAACCACCGACTACGCGCCGGCGCCGCCCCTGCCGCCCGGCATCACCCAGGCCCTGGCCTTGCTGGCCGAGGGGCGCGGCGACGAATTGCGACCTTTCGCCGCTGAATTGGCGCTGAAGATCTTTCCGCTGGTCAAGTATTGCGACGAGCACTTCAGTGCTGCAGAGCAGGAGCGGATCGAAATGGCGGCGACCCAGCGTTTGACGACGCTCAAGGGTGCATAGCCGGAATTGCGGCAACATGCCGGTCACCCGGGGGACCGGTTCGGGATGTGAGGAGATTACCCAATGGCTTCATTCAAGAAAATGCACGCAGACTCGATCGCCGATCGGGAGGCGTTCTGGAGTCGCGAAGCGCGACGCATCGACTGGCACAAGACGCCCGAGCGGGTGCTGGACTACGACCGACCGCCGTTTGCGCGCTGGTTCGCCGGTGGCACGACCAACCTGTGCCACAACGCCGTCGATCGCTGGCTCACCTGGAACGGCGGGGCACTGGCCGACAAGCCGGCGTTGATCTATATCTCGACCGAGACCGACACCGAGCGCACCTATACCTTCCGCGAATTGCACGCCGAGGTCAATCGTGTCGCCGCCATGCTGGCCGATCTGGGTGTGGGTCGCGGCGATCGGGTACTCATCTACATGCCGATGATCGCCGAGGCGGCATTCGCGATGCTGGCCTGCGCCCGGCTGGGGGCGATCCATTCGGTGGTCTTCGGCGGCTTCGCATCCCACTCCCTGGCGCAGCGCATCGAAGATGCCACTCCGAAAGTGGTGGTGTCAGCCGATGCCGGCTCGCGCGCCGGCAAGGTCGTGCCGTACAAGGGCCTGCTCGACGAGGCACTGAACCTGTCTGGGCACAAGCCCGCGCGAGTGCTCATGTTCAACCGCGGGCTGGCTCCGATGCCGCTGGCGGCGGGCCGTGATGTCGATTGGCAGTCCCTGGCCAATCGTCATTTCGGGGCAGTACTGCCCTGCGTGTGGCTGGAGTCCGGCGAACCGTCCTACATCCTCTACACCAGCGGCACCACGGGTCGACCCAAAGGGGTGCAGCGCGACACCGGTGGCTATGCCGTGGCCCTCGCTGCGTCGATGCAGCACATCTACTGCGGTCAACCGGGCGAGGTCTACTTTTCCACTTCCGACATCGGCTGGGTCGTCGGGCACTCGTACATCGTCTACGGACCTCTGCTGGCGGGCATGGCGACGGTGTTCTACGAAGGCACCCCCGTGCGGCCGGATGCCGGCATCCTCTGGCAAATCGTCGAGCGGCACAAGGTGGCGGTGATGTTCTCGGCGCCGACGGCCATACGGGTGCTGAAGAAACAGGATCCGGCCTATCTGGCCAAGCACGACCTTTCCTCGCTGAAGGCGCTCTGGCTGGCCGGCGAACCGCTCGATGAGCCGACAGCGCGGTGGATCAGCGATGCCCTCGGGCGTCCGGTGGTGGACAACTACTGGCAGACCGAAACTGGCTGGCCCATCCTCACCTATCCGATGGGCGTCGAAGCGTTGCCGCGCAAATTCGGTTCACCTGGCTACCCGATGTACGGCTACGACGTGCGCCTGCTCCACGAGACCACCGGAGAGGAAGTGGCGGTGGGAGAGAAGGGCGTGGTCGCGGTCGTCCCCCCTCTGCCGCCGGGCTGCATGTCGACCGTGTGGGGCGACGACGAGCGCTTCGTCAAGACCTACTTCGACAGCATCCCCGGCAAACAGGTCTATTCGACCTTCGATTGGGGAATCCGCGACGCCGACGGCTGCCACTTCATCCTCGGACGCACCGACGACGTGATCAACGTCGCCGGTCACCGGTTGGGCACGCGTGAAATCGAGGAGTCGATCTCCTCTCACGCAGCGATCGCCGAAGTGGCCGTGGTTGGGGTCGCCGACCAGTTGAAGGGCCAGGTGCCAGTGGGTTTCGCCGTCGTGCGGGATCCCGGCGTCATCGCCTCGACGCCGGCCCGCCTGGCGCTCGAGGGCGAGGTCATGAAGACCGTCGACAGCCAGTTGGGAGCGATCGCCCGCCCGGCGCGGGTGCATTTCGTCACCATGCTGCCCAAGACGCGCTCGGGCAAAGTGCTGCGGCGCTCGCTGCAGGCGATTTGCGAAGGCCGCGACCCCGGCGACCTCACCACCATCGAGGATCCGGGCGCCCTCGCTCAGGTCAAGGAAGCCGTGGCGGCAAAGTGACTGCATGCAGCCGGTGCCCTGAGGCCCGGTACTTGCGCTCGAACGGACTGATTGGTTCCCCATCTGCAATCTCGGTCAGCTCAGGCCGCCGGCCGTCCACCGCTGCTGCAGCGAGGGCGAATTCCTCGACATAGACATGCCAGTTGCTGCGGCATTCGATGCGCCCGCCCAGGCGCACGATGGTCGGAAAAATTGGGTGCGCCGGCCAGCGGCGCATGATTTGCGCTGGCTTCGGCCATGGATTCGGGTAGAGCAGGTACTGCGCAACCACCTTGACCCGGTGCTCTGCCATGAGAAGCCAGATGTCGACCACGTCCGCGCGCAGCAGCAACGCGTTCCCAGGCAAGTCGCGCGGCGCGCGTTCCAATCGGTGCGCGGACTTGTCGACCCCGACGACGAGGCATTGCGAGTGCAACCGCGCCAGCGCCTGCGTGCTCGCCCCTGTGCCGCAGCCGGCGTCGAGGATGCAGCCAGTCGTACCCAGGCGTGCAAGCAAGGTATCGAAAGCGGCGCGACTGTAGTCAGCCGGCAGGCGCTGGTAGGGCATCGTCGTATGGCGCCGCACCAGATCCGCCAGGCGCGGATGCGGCGCGACTTGCGGGCTAGCAACCGGCCGCGAAACCGAGGGTGCGCAGCGTTTTTCTGGCATTTTTCAGGGCCCAGAAAGGCATTTGCAGGCAGAAGAAAATCCGGTACACTTCGCAACTTGTTAAGTAAGCGTTTAATAACAACTGCCCGGTTGATCAGTCATTTCGTGCTGCATCGCAGATTGCTGCAGGCAAAACCGTCGTCCTGCTTCACGCAGCAGTTGCACCCGACCGGCAACATGGCCCATCCTTAGACCACTGTCACGCCAACCAACCTGCAAAGGCAACCATGGCCGCCGTCCTCAATTTCCCGCACTCACAAGCCGCACTCCCCGGAGACGATGACCCCCAGGAGACCGGCGAGTGGCTCGAGGCTCTCGATGCCGTCCTGGATCGTGAGGGTCCGCAACGAGCGCATTTTCTCCTTGAAGCGCTGATCGACAAGTCACGCCGCAGCGGCACCTTCTTGCCGTTCTCGGCCAATACCGCCTACATCAACACCATCCCGCCCCATCTCGAAGCCAAGAGCCCGGGCGATCACGCCCTCGAGGAACGCATTCGCTCGATCACGCGCTGGAACGCCATGGTCATGGTGGCGCGCGCCAACAAGGGCGAGGGTGACCTGGGCGGGCACATCGCGAGTTTCGCCTCGGTCGGAACGCTCTTTGGCATCGGCTTCAACCATTTCTGGCACGCGCCGACGGCGGAGCATGGCGGCGACCTGATCTATTTCCAGGGGCACTCGGCGCCAGGCATCTACGCGCGTGCCTACCTGGAAGGGCGCCTGAGCGAAGCTGATCTCCTCAATTTCCGCCGTGAGGTCGACGGCAAGGGGATCTCCTCCTACCCGCACCCGTGGCTGATGCCCAATTTCTGGCAGTTCCCCACGGTGTCCATGGGGCTGGGGCCGCTGCAGGCCATCTACATGGCGCGCTACCTCAAGTACCTGCATGCGCGTGGCATTGCCGACACCAGCAAACGCAAGGTGTGGGTGTTCTGCGGCGACGGAGAGATGGATGAGCCGGAATCACTGGGCGCCATCGGCCTGGCGGTGCGCGAGAAGCTGGACAACCTCATTTTCATCGTCAACTGCAACCTGCAACGGCTCGACGGGCCGGTGCGCGGCAACGGCAAGATCATCCAGGAACTCGAGGCCGACTTTCGCGGCACTGGCTGGAACGTCATCAAGCTCATCTGGGGCTCTTATTGGGATCCCTTGCTTGCCCATGACAAGGGGGGCCTCCTGCGCCGCCGCATGGAAGAGGCGGTTGACGGCGAATACCAGAACTTCAAGGCCAACGACGGCGCCTACGTTCGCAAACACTTTTTCGGCAAGTACCCGGAACTGCTCGAGATGGTGTCACGCCTGTCCGATGACGACATCTGGAGGCTCAACCGCGGCGGCCATGACCCGCACAAGATCTATGCTGCCTACCATGCGGCAGTCAATCACAAGGGCCAGCCGACGGTGATCCTGGCCAAGACCATCAAGGGCTATGGCCTTGGCAAACAAGGGCAGGCCAAGAATCCGACGCACCAGCTGAAGAAGCTGGAAATGGACACCATCCGCGACTTTCGCGACCGCTTCAACATCCCGGTACCGGACGACAAGCTGGAGGAACTGCCGTTCTACAAGCCGGCAGACAGCGATCCCATCATGCAGTATCTGCATGCACGTCGCCAGGCGCTGGGGGGGTACCTGCCGCAGCGCAGGCCGAAGGCCTCGGCGCAGCTTGCCGTGCCGGGACTCGACGCCTTCGACGCGCAACTCAAGGCCACCGGCGAGGGGCGCGAGATTTCCACCACCATGGCCTTCGTGCGTATTCTCACCATGCTGACGCGCGACAAGTCGATCGGCAAGCTGGTCGTGCCCATCGTCCCGGACGAGGCGCGCACCTTTGGCATGGAGGGCATGTTCCGCCAGCTCGGCATCTATTCTGCCGAGGGGCAGAAGTACACCCCGGTCGACAAGGACCAGGTGATGTACTACCGCGAGGACGCCGCCGGGCAAATTCTTGAAGAGGGCATCAACGAGGCCGGTGCGTTCAGTTCATGGATCGCGGCCGCGACCTCGTATTCGCACTCCGACCGGGCCACCATCCCCTTCTACATCTATTACTCGATGTTCGGCCTGCAGCGTATCGGTGACCTGGCCTGGGCGGCCGGTGACCAGCGCGCGCGCGGCTTCCTCCTTGGGGCGACCGCCGGGCGCACGACGCTCAACGGCGAGGGCCTGCAGCACGAGGATGGTCATTCGCACCTCATGAGCGCGACCATCCCGAACTGCGTGTCCTACGACCCGACCTACGCCTACGAGCTCGCCGTGATCGTGCAGAAGGGCCTGCAGCGCATGGTCGAGGCGCAGGAGGATGTCTACTACTACATCACCCTGATGAACGAGAACTACGAACACCCGGAAATGCCCAAGGGTGTCGAGTCCGACATCCTCAAAGGCATGTACGCCTTTCGCAAGGCAGCCAAGGCCAAGCACACGGTGCAGTTGCTGGGCTCGGGCACGATCTTCCGCGAGGTGCTTGCGGCGGCGGACCTTTTGTCGAGGGATTGGGGTGTCGCGGCGGACATCTGGAGCTGCCCTTCGTTTACGGAACTGCGGCGCGACGGCCTGGCTGCGGAGCGATGGAATCTCCTTCATCCGGCCGACAAGGCGAGGAAGTCCCACGTCGAGACCTGCCTGGAAAAGAGCAGCGGTCCTGTGATCGCAGCCACTGACTACATGAAGGCCTTTGCCGACGGCATTCGCAGTTTCGTTCCCAAGGGACGCACCTTCAAGGTGCTGGGAACGGACGGTTACGGGCGCTCGGACACGCGTGCGCAGTTGCGGCATTTCTTCGAGGTCAACCGCTACTTCGTCACCATCGCCGCCTTGAAGGCGCTGGCCGAAGACGGGGCCATCGAGGCCAAGCTCGTGGCGGAAGCCATCAGCAAGTACGGCATCGATCCGGCCAAGCCGGACCCGACGACGGTCTGATCCTTCAGCATTCACCGAAAAAATCAGCGAGACAGAGAGCAGACCATGGCGTTGAAGGAAGTGTTCGTCCCCGACATCGGGGATTTCAAGGATGTGCCGGTCATCGAATTCCTGGCCAAGCCAGGCGACACGGTCAAGGCCGAAGATTCGCTCATCACGGTCGAGTCGGACAAGGCCACCATGGAGATCCCCGCGCCGATCGCCGGGGTGATCCGGGAATTCAAGGTCAAGCTTGGCGATACGGTCAATACTGGGACCCTGATTGCGTTGATCGAGGAAGGTGCAGCCGGCAATGCCGCCGTTGCCGCGCCGGTTGCAGTAACTGGCGCGACCGCGGCCAGCAGCGCGGCTGCGCCGCCTGCCGCTGCGGCACTGCCTGCCGCCGTGGCGCCGGTAGTCATGCCGACCGCAGCGCCTGTCGCCGCGCCGCCGGCCGCTTCGCCCGCACCGGCTGACGCGGGTCAACGGCCGCACGCATCGCCTTCGGTGCGCAAGTTCGCACGCGAACTCGGAGTCGACCTGACGCGAGTTTCGGGTAGCGGTCCCAAGGGGCGCATCCTGCACGAGGACGTGCAGGGGTTCGTCAAGCAGGTCATGGCCGCAGGCTCGTCCGTTGCAGCCGCGCCGGCTGCTGCGAGCGGGGGCGGATTGCAATTGCTGCCGTGGCCCAAGGTCGATTTCGCCAAGTTTGGCGAGATCGAGGCACATCCCCTGTCACGGATCAAGAAGATTTCCGGGCAGAACCTGGCGCGCAACTGGGCCATGATTCCGCATGTCACGCAATTCGACGAGGCGGATGTCACCGAGCTCGAGGAGTTTCGCAAGACGACCAATGCGCAGATGGCCAAGGAGGGGGTCAAGCTCACCATGCTCGCCTTCCTGATCAAGGCTTCGGTCGCGGCGCTGAAGAAGTTTCCGGATTTCAACGCCTCCCTGGATGGCGACAACCTGATCCACAAGAAGTACTGGAACATCGGTTTCGCTGCCGATACACCGAATGGACTGGTGGTACCGGTGGTCAAGGGGGCAGACCGCAAGGGCATTCTGGACATTGCGGCCGAGATGGGCGCGCTGTCGGCCGACGCGCGCGCGGGCAAGCTCAAGCCTGCCGACATGCAGGGCGCAACCTTCACCATTTCTTCGCTCGGCGGCATCGGCGGCACTGCGTTCACCCCCATCATCAATGCTCCCGAGGTGGCGATCCTGGGTGTGTCGAAGTCCCTCACCAAGCCGGTCTGGAATGGACAGGCTTTCGCTCCGCGCCTGATCCTGCCGTTGTCGCTTTCCTATGACCATCGCGTCATTGACGGCGCTGCCGGCGCACGATTCACCGCGCACCTGGCCGGACTCCTGGCCGACATGCGGCGTACCCTGCTCTGATGTCCCGTCTCGACTGGCAGGACGCGACCGCAAGGGGCGCGCGATGACCACTATCGCGGTGGCGAAAAAGGGCGGGAGAATCGCGCTGGCCGCTGATCGACTGACCACTTTCGGCGATACGCGCCTGGCCGCGCACTACGAGGCCAATGCCAAGATCTTCCGCGTACGGGATACGTGGATCGGCATCGCCGGCTCGAGCGCGCATCATCAGGTGATCGAGCATGCGTTCCGCAAGGTGCAAAACCCGCAGTTCGACGGCAAGGCGCAGATCTTCGACACCATGGTGCGCTTGCACCCTCTGCTCAAGGAGCACTTCTTCCTCAACCCCAAGGAGGAGGAGGACGATCCCTATGAGTCGTCGCAGTACGTGATGCTGATGGCCAATCCCGGAGGCATCTATGGCGTTTACTCGTATCGCGAAGTGTTTGCATTCGAGCGTTTCTGGGCCATCGGATCGGGGCGTGCGTTCGCGCTAGGTGCGATGCATGCGAGCTGGTCGCGCGCGCGCAGCGGCGTCGATCTGGCGCGAGCCGGCGTCGCTGCCGGCTGCGAATTCGACAAGAGCTCCGCCGGGCCGATCGTTCTCCATTCCGTCAAGGCACACAAGTAGCGAGGCTATGCAAGATGAGTGCAATCGAGATTCGCGTCCCCGACATTGGCGACTTCAAAGATGTGCCGGTCATCGAAATCCTGGTCAAGCCAGGAGAAACCGTCGCACGCGACCAGTCGCTGATCACGGTTGAGTCCGACAAGGCGACCATGGAGATTCCCGCGCCGGAGGCTGGCGTGATCGCGCAGCTGAGCGTGAAGCTGGGCGACGTGGTCAACACCGGGAGCGTGATCGGCATGCTTGAAGTGTCGGGGGCGGCTGCCGTCGCTGCTCCCGCGCCAGCCGCGGTGGTGCCGAGTCCGGCACCCGCAGCCGCGCCTGTGCCGCCCGCTGCCGTGCCTGCCGCAGGGGCTTCCGAGCGCGGCGACCTGCACGCGGAGGTGTTGGTGCTGGGCGCTGGCCCGGGCGGTTACACCGCGGCCTTTCGCGCCGCCGACCTGGGCAAGAAGGTGATCCTTGTCGAGCGCTATCCAACCCTGGGAGGGGTGTGCCTGAACGTAGGGTGCATTCCCTCCAAGGCCTTGCTGCACGCAGCCAAGGTCATCACCGAAGCCAGCGAGATGGAGCACAACGGCATCGGATTCGGCAAGCCCACCATCGACATCGACAAGCTGCGCGACTGGAAGGAGTCGGTGATCGGCCGGCTCACCAAGGGATTGGGATCGATGGCGAAGGGTCGCAAGGTCGAGGTCGTCGAGGGCACGGGCCGCTTTACCGGGTCCAACATGTTGGAGGTCGCGACATCTGCCGGCGCGAAGCGCATCTCGTTTGATCATTGCATCATCGCCGCGGGGTCGCGCGTGGCGCGCATCCCCGGTTTTCCCGACGACGATCCGCGCCTCATGGACTCGACCGGCGCGCTCAAGTTGGCCGACATTCCGCGCCGCCTACTCGTCATCGGCGGGGGCATCATCGGCCTGGAAATGGCCTGCGTTTACGACGCCTTGGGGTCGAAGGTCACGGTGGTCGAGTTCATGGATGGCTTGATCCCTGCTGCCGACCGGGACATCATCAAGCCGCTCGCCAAGCGCATCGAAAAGCGCTATGAGGCGATCTACCTCAAGACCAAGGTGGTGAAGATCGAGGCCCGCACAGAAGGTCTGCTCGCCACTTTCGAAGGCGCCGACGGGGCGCCCGCGCCGCAGCCGGCGCAACAAATGTTCGACCGCGTGCTGCTTTCGGTCGGTCGGCGACCCAATGGTCTCGAGATCGGTGCAGCCGCCGCCGGCGTGGTCGTCGATGAACGCGGCTACATTCCTGTGGATCGCCAGCAGCGCACCAACCTCCCGCACATCTACGCCATCGGCGATATCTGCGGCGAGCCCATGCTTGCACACAAGGCCACCTACGAGGCCAAGATCGCGGCCGAGACCATCGCCGGCCACAAGGCGGGGTTCGATGCGCTGACGGTGCCCTCGGTGGCCTACACCGACCCCGAGGTCGCATGGACCGGGCTGACCGAGGCGCAGGCCAGGAAGGACGGCATTGCCTACAAGGCGGCGAGCTTTCCCTGGGCCGCATCCGGCCGCGCAATCTCGGTCGACAGAACCGAAGGCGTGACCAAGCTTCTCTACGATCCGTCGACCAAGCGCTTGCTCGGCGCGGGTATCGTTGGCCCCAACGCGGGCGAGCTGATTGCCGAGATGACCCTGGCACTGGAAATGGGCTCGGATCTGGAGGACGTCGCGCTCACCATCCACCCGCATCCGACGCTTTCGGAGACGCCGTTCTTCGCCGCGGAAGTGGCGCTCGGCACCATCACCGACATGATGCCGGCGAAGAAGTGATCCAGCGCGCAGGTCGCAAGTCCTTCGCGCACTCAGGGACTTGCGCTTGCCACGGGGCCGCGCAATACCTGCTCGCCCCGCTCTCTCCTAGAATGCGCATGATTGCAATCCAGGAAAAGGTGAATCAAGATGGCTGAACCGACTCGTCAGGGCATGTTTGACGCCGCGCTCGCGGTGCGCAAGGAGGTCCTGGGTGCCGAATATGTCGATCGCGCTTTTGCGATCGACGATGAGTTCACCGTCGACGTGCAGGAGTTCCTTACCCTGCATGCCTGGGGGCCGAGCTGGGCGCGACGCGACGCGCAGGGCGAATTCACGCTACCCAAGAAGACACGTTCATTCCTGAACCTGGTGATGTTGATGGCGCTCAACCGGCCGCACGAACTGGAACTGCACGTGCGCGGTGCGATCCGCAACGGCGTGACCAAGGTCGAGATGAAGGAGCTGTTCCTGCATGCGGCTGTCTACTGCGGCGCGCCGGCGCTGATCGATGCCGTGCGCGTGGCGCGCAAGGTGTGGGGCGAGCATGAGGGCAAAGGCCCTTGATTCAGGGCGGCGGCGCGCGCTGCTTGGTGTGGGCGCCGGCCTGACATTGGGGCCGCTCACGGCTTTGGCGGCCGGCACCGCGCTCGTCAAGCGTGCCATCCCGGCGACCGGGGAACGCGTCCCGGTGGTCGGGCTGGGAACCTGGCAAGCCTTTGATGTCGCCGCCACCGGTCCCGACCATGATGCTGCGCGCGCTGCGCTCACGGCGCTCCTGGATGGAGGCGGCACGGTCATCGACTCTTCCCCGATGTACGGGCGCGCCGAGTCCGTGGTGGGCCAGCTCCTTGCGACTGGCGGATTGCGCCAGCGTCTCTTCATCGCCACCAAGGTATGGACGCGCGGCAAGGCGGAAGGCGTGGCACAGATGCGCGAGTCCATGGCGCGCTTCGGGGTCGAGCAACTCGACCTCATGCAGGTGCACAATCTGCTCGACGCCGCATCGCACCTGGAAACGCTGGCCGACTGGAAGAGGGAAGGGCGTGTGCGCTTGCTGGGCATCACCCACTACCATGCCGGCGCTCATCGCGATCTCGAGGCTGCGCTTGTGCGCACGCCGGTCGATGTGGTGCAGGTCAACTATTCGCTGGCCGAGCCCGAGGCCGGCCAGCGCCTGCTGGGAGTCTGTCGTGACCGCGGCATCGCGGTGATCGTCAACCGCCCCTTCGCCGAGGGTGCGATGTTCGCACGCGTTCGCGGCAGCGCCGTGCCTGCATGGGCGCAACAAGAACTGGGATGCGCGTCATGGGCGCAGTTTTTCCTCAAGTGGATTCTTGGCGATGCGGCGGTCACGGTGGCAATCCCGGGTACGCGCAATGCCCGTCATGTCGTCGATAACCTCGGAGCCGCGCGCGGCGCGATGCCGGACGCGCGCCAGCGCGAGCGCATGCGCTTAGGCTTTGCCGCGCTCTGACCCCCATGTCGATCAAGTCGGTGCTCTCACGCGACAATCCGGTCGTCAAGCGCTTGCGGGCCTTGGCCGGTTCGTCGCAGGCCCGCAAAAAGGAAGGCCTGTCCCTGCTTGACGGTGCGCATCTGGTGGGGGCCTATGTCGCGACTCGCGGTGCGCCGACCCTGCTTGCTGTCGGCGAGTCCGCGCTTTTGCGACCCGAAGTGGCCGAACTGGTGGCTGCGGCCCGCGTCGTGGCTCTACGCATGCCCGACGCGCTGCTCGATTCGATCAGCGGCGTGATGCATGGCGCGGGTATCGTCGCCGCGGTGCCGACGCCGCGCGAGACCGTGCCGGAGATGATCGCGGGTGATTGCCTCCTGCTCGAGCACCTGCAGGACCCGGGTAACCTGGGCAGCCTCCTGCGCAGCGCGGCCGCGGCCGGCGTCACGCAGGTGTTCTGCTCGGCCCACACGGTCTACGCCTGGTCGCCCAAGGTCCTGCGCGCCGGACAGGGAGCCCATTTTTCGCTGCGCATCTACGAAGGCTGCGATCTCGAACAGGTCATCGCGCGCCTGCAGGCGCCGCTGGTGGCGACTTCCTCGCATGCCGGGCAAAGCCTGTTCGCAGCTGACCTGCGCGGTCCGGTCGCCTGGGTGTTCGGCAACGAGGGTGCCGGGGTATCGGCGCCGATTCTTGCGCGCGCCGCCCGGCAGGTCGCGATTCCCATGCGGGCCGAAAGCGAATCCCTGAACGTTGCGGCTGCGGCTGCGGTCTGCCTGTTCGAGGCGCTGCGCCAGCGAACCTACGCGAAATCACCATGACCAGTCGACTTGTGCTTTCCTGGCTCTGGCTGCTGGCGGCGCTTCTCGCCGGCTGCGTCGTTCCGACGCCACGCGCCACACCGGCCGCGCCCGAACTCCTGGCGGGCACGCTACGCCAGTTCAATTTTCGCAGCGAGTTCGCTGACGCACTCGCGCCGCTCAGGGCGCGTGACTGGCCAGCGCTGGTCAAGCTTGCGCGGGCGCGCCTCGAGCGCGAGCCCAATCGAGGCGAGTGGTGGCAGCTCGCAGGCTATGGGCAGATGCAGGCGGGGGAGCTCGCGCTGGCGCGCGACAGCCTCGAGCGCGCGGCTCGGCTGCTTCCGGAAGAGGTGGGCATATGGAGCATCCTGGCCGAGGCCCAGCGACGGGCCGGAAACTCCGGCGCGGCGTTGCGCACGATCGAACGCGCACTGCAGACCGACCCGGTGTCGACCATCGCGCTGGTGCAACAGGGCGATCTTCTTGCCGAGCAACGGCGCGACCGTGAGGCACTGCGGAGCTTCGATCGAGCGCTCGAAGTCGACCCGCGCGACGTATTCGCGTGGCGTTCTCTGGGGCAGTTGGCGCGGCGCACTGGCGATGCCGCGGCCTTGGAGCGTGCCGTCAAGGCCCTGCGGCAGCTGTACCCGCCGTTCGCCGACGAGATCGCTCCGGCGCGCTAGCCGCGGGTGCGGTCCGCGCCGGGCGCTTTGGCGGCTGATGCGACATGCGTGGCCTCGCGCGGGCCAAGCATGCCGGTCGCCAGCGCTATGCCCACCAGTATCACCGCGCAACCGCCGAGCATGGGCGCGGTGAAAGGCTCGGCCAGAAACAGGTTGCCCCACAGCATGCCAAAGGCCGGAATCAGATAGGTGACAGTGATGGCACGGCTGATGCCGAGCCGCGCGATCAGGCGGAAATAGAGCGCATACGCCAGCGCCGTGCTCGCCAACGCCAGGGCCACCGTGGCCATCCAGGCCTTGGCCGACACAGCCGAGGCTGGCCAGGTCGCGAGGGCGAAAGGCAACAACACCAGCGCAGCCGCCGCCTGGCTGCCTGCCGCCACCAGCAAGGGATCAACCCCGGTCAGGCGTCGGCGCGTGTAGTTGCCGGCCACTCCATAGCACAGTGCGGCAGCCAGGCAGGCAAGCATGGCCCAGGCCGCCATGTCGGTCTTCATGGCCGCACGGTCACCCATCAGCAATGCGACACCGAGAAAGCCGACCAACAGCCCCGCGACGCGCCACCCGTTGAGCTTTTCGCGCAGCCAGGCCCAGGCGATGATGGCGGTCCACAGTGGCGCGGTCGCGTTGAGGATGGCGAGCATGCCGCTCGTCAGATGCAGGGCCGCGAAGGCAAACAGGCAGAACGGGAGCATGGAATTGGCAACGCCCACGAATGCGATCGGACGCCAGACCGGCCTGAACGCGGACAATCCCGTCCGCATGGCAATAATCGGCAGCAGCACCAGCGCCGCCAGACCGAGGCGCAACTCGATCAGTGGCAGGGGTGACAGCTCCGGCGCGGCCACACGCATGAAGGGGAACGAGGCGCCCCACAGGGCGCCCAGCAGCATGAGTTCGGCCAGGTCTCGCGAGCGCATCTGGAATGAGTGTCGAATCCGATCGGGTCGGTCTGGGGACGGGCAACGCATTCTGACCTGCGCCGGCTGCCGCGTCTGGCCGGATTCGGACTAGAAAACCCGCCGCTCCAGCTTGATCTCCTGCATCACCGTCGTTGCGATTTCCTCGATTGACTTGGTCGTCGAAGATAGCCAGCGTATGCCCTCGCGCCGCATCATCGCCTCGGCGGCTGCGACCTCCATGCGGCAGTTGTCCAGGGCGGCGTAGCGGCTGTTGGGTCGACGCTCATGCCGTATCTCCGCCAGCCGCTCTGGCTGGATGGTGAGGCCGAAGAGCTTGCTGCGCCAGGGCAGCAGCGTCGAAGGCAGCTGGTCCCGCTCGAAGTCCTCGGGGATCAGCGGATAGTTTGCGCAGCGCAGGCCGAAGGTCAGCGCCAGATAGAGCGAGGTCGGCGTCTTGCCGCTGCGCGAGACGCCGATCAATATCACGTCCGCCTGCGCCAGATTCTTGTCGCTCTGGCCGTCGTCGTGGGCGAGGCTGAAATTGATCGCCTCGATGCGATTGGTGTATTCGGCCTGGTTCTTGGTCGCGCTGTGCGAACGACCGATGGTGTGCGTGGACTTGAGTCCCAGTTCGCGTTCGAGCGGCTCGATGAAGGTCTGAAACAGATCCAGCACCAGCGCATTGCTGGCACGCACCACCTGACTGGTCGCGGCATCGACCAGGGTGTTGAAGACGATCGGCCGCAGGCCGCTTTGTGCATGCGCGGCGTTTATCCGTGCCACGCACTCGTGCGCCTTTTCCACCGAATCCACGAACGGCATGCGCGTGGTGTGGGTCGGCAGGCCTTCAAACTGGGTCAATAGCGATTGACCCAGCGTCTCGGCGGTGATGCCGGTGCCGTCGGAGACGTAGAACACGTTGCGCGCCGGGGCGTGACTGTTGGGCATGGGGGCGGAGGACTCGAGAGGGCGCGGGAGGAGGTGCCGCGCGCGGAAGGCGCTTCGTGGGAGGGCATTGTAGGCGAGCATGCACTGCGGCCCGGCGCAGCGGGCCGGTTAGAATCCGGTGATTGGTGCTCAATCGGAGCGCAGGCAAGTCATCCAGGGAGTCGCATGGCAGGCAAGCACGTGGTCGCCTTTGAAGAGCTGCGCAACACCGATGTCGGGACGGTGGGCGGCAAGAACGCATCTCTGGGCGAGATGATCAGTCAGCTGGCAGCATCCGGCGTCCGGGTGCCAGGCGGCTTTGCGACCACGGCCGAGGCCTATCGCGAGTTTCTGTCGCATCAAGGCCTGTCGACGCGCATCGCCGCGCGCCTCTCTTCCCTCGATGTCGCTGATGTGCGGGCCCTCGCGGAAGCCGGGCGCGAGATCCGCGCCTGGGTCGAGGCCCAGCCGCTGCCGGACGCTTTCGAAGCGGCAGTGCGCGCAGCCTACGCGGCCATGGAAGCGGATTCCGGCGGCCCGATTTCGGTCGCGGTCCGATCCTCGGCCACGGCCGAGGATCTGCCGGACGCGTCCTTCGCCGGTCAGCAGGAGACATTCCTCAATATCTCGGGAATAGACAACGTCATCGCGGCGATGCGCCAGGTATTTGCATCCCTGTACAACGACAGGGCGATCTCCTATCGCGTCCACAAGGGGTTCGCGCACGCTGATGTCGCCCTCTCGGCCGGAGTGCAGCGCATGGTGCGCTCGGACAGCGGCGCGGCCGGGGTCATGTTCACCCTGGACACCGAGTCCGGCTTTCGCGACGTGGTCTTCATCACCTCGGCCTACGGCCTGGGCGAATCGGTGGTGCAGGGCGCGGTCAATCCGGACGAGTTCTACGTGCACAAGCCGATGCTGGCAGCCGGCAAGCCGGCCATCATTCGACGCTCGCTGGGCTCCAAGCTGACGCGCATGGTGTTCGGGCCTACCGCGGCGGCGGGCAAGTCGACTGTGACCACCGAGGTCAGCCACGCCGAGCGCGACCGCTTTTCCTTGGACGATTCCGACGTCCTCGAACTGGCGCGCATCGCGGTGACCATCGAGAAGCACTACGGACGGCCCATGGATATCGAATGGGGGCGGGACGGGGTCGATGGCCGCATCTATGTCCTGCAGGCGCGCCCCGAGACGGTCAAGTCGCAGGAAACCCGCGACACGCAGCAGCGCTTCAGCCTGAAGGGCCAGGGCAGCGTGCTTGTGAGCGGGCGCGCGATCGGGCAGAAGATCGGTGTCGGGCGCGTGCGCCTGGTGGCCGATGCGACCGAAATGGATCTGGTCGAACCCGGGGATATTCTCGTGACCGACATGACCGACCCCAATTGGGAGCCGGTCATGCAGCGCGCTGCGGCGATCGTCACCAACCGTGGCGGGCGCACCTGCCATGCCGCGATCATCGCGCGCGAACTGGGCATTCCCGCGGTGGTCGGGTGCGGCGATGCCACCGAACGATTGCAGGACGGCACGGAAGTGACCGTCTCCTGCGCCGAAGGTGATACGGGCAACATCTACGCCGGTCGCCTGGAAACCGAGATATCGGAGGTGCGCCGCGGCGAGATGCCGAAGATCCCGGTCAAGATCGGAATGATCATCGGCAATCCGCAGCTGGCGTTTGACTTCTGCCAGTTGCCCAACGAGGGTGTGGCGCTCGCGCGCCTGGAATTCATCATCAACAGCATCATCGCCGCGCATCCGCGCGCGATCCTCGACCACCCCAAGGTGCCTGATGACCTGCGCCGCGCGATCGATTCGCTTGCGCGCGGTTACGCCAGTCCGCGTGCCTATTTCGTTGACAAGCTGGCCGAGGGGGTGTCGACGATCGCGGCGGCGTTCTGGCCCAAGCCGGTGATTGTCCGGTTGTCGGACTTCAAATCCAACGAGTACAAGAAGCTGATCGGCGGCGGCCTCTATGAACCCGACGAGGAAAACCCCATGCTGGGTTTCCGCGGCGCGTCGCGCTATATCGCGGCCGATTTCGCCGAGTGCTTTCGCATGGAATGCGAGGCGATCAAGAAAGTGCGCGAGACCCTCGGCTTCACCAATGTGGAGATCATGATCCCGTTCGTGCGCACGCTCGACGAGTGTCGCAAGGTCATCGCCATCCTGGGCTCACATGGCCTGGTGCGTGGCCAGAATGGCCTGCGCCTCATCATGATGTGCGAGTTGCCTACCAACGTGATCCTGGCCGAGCAGTACCTCGAGCACTTCGACGGTTTTTCGATCGGCTCCAATGATCTGACCCAGTTGACCCTGGGGCTGGACCGCGATTCCGGACTGGTGGCTGGCTCGTTCGACGAACGCGACCCCGCGGTCAAGGCCATGCTGAAGATGGCGATCGCCGCCTGCCGCAAAGAGGGCAAGTACGTCGGCATCTGTGGCCAGGGGCCGTCCGACTATCCTGATCTCGCGCAGTGGCTCAGGGATGAGGGCATCACGGCGCTGGGCTTGAACCCGGATACGGTGGTCGATACCTGGAAGCGGCTCGCGGCGGCGCACTGAGGTTTACTTGCGCCCTGGGCGGCGCGCGCGGCGAACCGCGCTAGTCACCCCATTTCTCGAGGTAGCGCGCATAGTTCGTCGACCAGGAGGCGCCGCCCAGGCCGGTCCCCGGACTCTCGTGCGCGATCGACAGTGGCCAGGTGCCCATGATCATCCCGCGTTCTGCGGCGCTGCGGCAGAAGTCCATGTCGTAGCAGTGAAAATCAAAGCGCTCGTCGAAGCGCAACGCATGCTTGGCGAGCTTTGCGCTGTGCGCGATCAGGATCGCGCCGTCGAGCAGCTTGACTTCCTGGTACGCAGGTCCGTAGAACGAAATGCCGGAAGGCGGGAAGCCGGCCCCCTGTGCGACGATCCCGCTCAGATTTTCGCGCGCATCCCAGTCGGTCAGGTTGTCCGCCAAATGCCATGCCGGTTGGCGCGGCAGCCGGCGTCGGTTGCCGGCCACGCCTGCGATATCGAACGCACTCGCAGCGTCAATCAAGCGGTCGACCCAGAAGAGGTCGATGAGCCAGACGTCATCGTGGACGAAGACAAGGATGGCAGGGTCGGCGGCGGATTCGTCGATTGCAAGGTTGTAACAGTGCGGCAGCCCGCGCGAGTTGTCGGGAAAGAGCCGCAACTCGACGAATGGAAAGCCATAGAGTGCAAGCGAACGCCCCAGGGCGGTGCTGGTGGAAAAGGTGGCGCGCGTCGCGCGGGTTGCGCAGACGAGCCGGATCTTGACCGACATGGGGCGCTTAATCGTCACTCAGGACGATTCGGCGAGCCCCCGCTTCACCCCGGCCCTCGCACCGACCGCATCGGCCCAGCGGGTCAGGTGCGCAAGCCCGGCCTCGTCGACCCAGGCGCGGCGCTGGTTGACCACCGGATACAGAGCGTAGTCGGGCAGCGCGCAGGTGCCTCCGGACAGATACTCTGTCTTCGCCAACTGGGTGTCGGCTTCGCCGAACCAGCGCAAGAGGCGCCCGCGACGCACGATCTCCGCGAGGCGCCCGTCGGTGTCGGGAATCATGTTGAGGCCCACCTGGTTCATGACTGCATTCCAGACCGCAGTGTCGCTGCACGCAAACATCAGCCATTGCAGGGCTGCGATGCGTTCGCGATCCGCAGCGGGCCACAGGTGCGGCGCCTTGGCGGCGACGTAGATCATCACGGCGCCGGACTGGCTGACGCTGATCGGCCCGCCGGGCCCGGCGTCATCGACGATGGCAGGAATGCGGCCATAGGGCGTCGCGGCAAGAAAGTCGTCGCCGCGCTGGGCCAGCGGCGTGGCCAGGGCCACCTTGTGCACGCGATACGCCAGTCCTGATTCGGCCAGCGCGATGTTGGCACGCATGCCGTTGTGCGTGGCGGCGGTATACAGGTCGATCATGAAAGTCCTTTCGTCGAGGCGGAGGCCATTCTGGCACGGTGGCGTTCTTCTTCGGCAAGCCGCAGCACCCGCCGCTGCACCTTGCCGGTGGTGGTCATCGGTAACGCGTCGATGAACTCGATTTCGCGCGGGTACTCGTAGGGCGCCAGCGTGCTGCGCACGAAAGCCTGGATGTCGCTCTTGAGTTGGTCGTCGCCGTGAGCGCCCGCGACCAGCACGATATAGGCCTTGACAACTGCGCCACGCTGGGAGTCCGGTTTGGGCACCACCGCGGCATTGGCGACGGCAGGGTGCTTGAGAAGGCAGTTCTCGACCTCCGAGGGACCGATGCGATAGCCCGCCGCCTTGAACATGTCGTCCGCGCGGCCCTGGTACCAGAGGTACCCATCCTCGTCCATGACGGCCTCATCGCCGGTGCGCCCCCAGTCGCCGC
The DNA here is from genome assembly GCA_016790635.1 of Burkholderiales bacterium. GTDB lineage: Bacteria > Pseudomonadota > Gammaproteobacteria > Burkholderiales > JAEUOS01 > JAEUOS01. The sequence continues at coordinate 103,566 of JAEUOR010000034.1, read as the reverse complement.
TGAACTTGGCCCGGGTCGCGTCGTCGCGGCCCCAGTAGCCGAGGAAAAAGACCGGGTCAGGGTGCCCATGGATGTCATTGCGGTGTACCGCGATCTCCCCTGGCGTGCCGCGCGGCACTTCGCGGCCTTCTGCATCGATCAGCGCGACGCGGTGTCCGGGATACGGCCGGCCGATGGCACCCGCCTTGGCGGGCCAGTGCATTGAACAATTGCCGACCACGTAATTGATCTCGGTCTGGCCGAACATCTCGTTGATGGTCACGCCGAGCTCGCGCTCTGCCCAGGCGAAGAGGGTCTCGCCGACCGCCTCGCCCGCGCTCATGATCGCGCGCAGTCGCAGCCGGTAGTCCTGGCGCGGCCGGGGAACACCCTTCATGATGATCTTGAGGGCGGTCGGAAACAAGAAGGCATTGGTGACCGCATGCCGCTGCATGAGTTCGCAGGCGGCGCGCGCATCGAAGTGGCCTGCCGCGTCGCGCGCACTGCCGGCGACGATGGGCCGGCCGAAGTAGAGCGTCGGCAGGAGCGCGTCCATGAGACCGCCGGTCCAGGCCCAGTCGGCCGGCGACCAAAACACGTCGTCCTTCTGGGGAAACCAGTTCTGGGAGGCGACAAAGCCGGGTAGATTGCCGATCAGCACGCGATGCGCCTTGAGCGCTCCCTTGGGCGGGCCGGTGGTGCCGCTGGTGTAGATGAGCAGCGCCGGGGTATCGGCGTGGGTCGCGACCGCATGGAAGGTGGGCGGATGGGCGGCGAGCAGCAGAGCGTAGTCGACGCTGTCGGCGACCCCGGGGTCGCAAGCGATGACCGTGCGCAACTGCGGGCAGCGTGCACGCACCGTGGCCAGGGTCGCCGCCGACTGTGCATCGGTCAGCGCGACGACCGCGCCGCTGTCGTTCAGGCGATATTCCAGTGCGTCGGGGCCGAAGAGCACCGCAAGCGGCATGGCCACCGCCCCCATCTGGTAGCAGGCGATGTGGGCGACGACGGTCTCGCGGCGTTGCGGCAGCACGATCGCAACCCGGTCGCCGCGTGCGACACCCCGCTCGCTGAGTGCGTTGGACAGGCGGTTGGCCTCGGCCTGCAACTGCGCATAGGTGACCGGGGCGGCCGTCGGATCGTCGCCCGGCAGCAGCGCGACGCGCTCGGGTTCAGCGGCCCAACGCGTGCAGCACTCGTGGGCGATGTTGAATCGGTCGGGAACCAGCCAGCGAAAACTGGTATACAGTTCCTCATATCGGTCGATCTGCTTCATCCGCCCCATCCGATGCCCCCGCAATTTCGCGAAATCATACGCCGCATCCTGCCAGCCTCGGCGGCGCTCGTGTTGAGCGCATGCACCAGCGTCACCACGCCTGGCGGCGGGACGACGGTGGTGGCCCTGCCGGGGGTGGCCCACGTCATGGACCGCGATGTCTATAACCGCGCCGGTACCCAGTACACCAACCCGCGCTGGTTCGCCGACCCGGACAGCCATCCGGCGGTGCGGCCAGCCGCCGGACGCGATCATGCACTTGAGTCCGGCCAGGTATCTACTGTCAGTGCGGCCGAGCAGCGCGCCGACGGGCAGGTCGCCGGCGCCGTGATCGGTACCCTGATCGGCGCACAGGCTGGCAATCGCCTGGGCGGGGTGGCGGTCGGCAGCGCGGTCGGCGCGACTTTGGGCGGCAAGGCGGCCGACCCCTGTGGCCCGGGGTTGAATCAGGGCAGCTTCTGGGGCGGGTTGGCCGGGGCCTGGTTCGGTTCTTTCTTCGGCGGTGGCCGTGGACGAGAATTCTGGACCGCGCTGGGTGCTGCTGGTGGGGCGCTGCGCGGCGCGGAAATCGCGGCGGACGGGCGTCGGTGTCGTTGAACTGTCGCGCCTTGTGCTGATCGGTAGGGTTGCGACCTACCTAGCACCCGCTACTTGGCTCCTTCCAGGCCACGGTTTGGCAGGAAAGCGAGGTCAACGATCTCCATGCGTGCTTCTTTTTCGTCGACCAGCTCCGGTGCTACGCGACCAACCAGCAAACCAAGGCTGATGTTGAGTCGCACATAGCGGGTTTCGGATGCCCCGATCGAAAAAGTGAGTTTTCGTTCGACTTCGGTGCTGGTCGCGATCTCGATGTTGCCGGGATCCGTATCGGCGAAGTAAACACCAAGCGGCACGGCCTTTCCAATGACCGTACCATTCATCCGAACGTCAGGCTGGATTGCGGCTCCCAAGGACGTCGCGCGGTAAAAAAACACGCGCGCCTTGTCCTTCGCCAATGCCGGCATCGAGGCCTCGACAGTGTTGAATTTCGGTCCGCTCGCACATCCCGCGAGGATCAGAAGGCTCGCCAGCAATGTCCAGACTCGAAATGCGTTCTTGCTCATAGCGCTTCCCTCTTTGTGTGATGTTCAGTTGAATGCTATCGGAGTCGGCGTCGAAGGCGAAAAAGCCCTTTCCACGGGAAGAAAAAACCCTACCACCTTGCCGTCGGCTATGACCAGATAGGCCTCGTGCATGTGCGCCCCTTCGATGGTGAGGATGCCGTCGATGCGTCGAAACACCTGCCCAGCCGGCACTCTGCCACGCGACTCCCAGCGGGAAGCGCGGGGAAGGGTCCGCCGGTAACCGCTGGACGAACTCACATCGACCTCTTCCGCGAGTGTATATACGCGGCCTGGCTCGACATTCTCCATTACCAGACTGGCAGGCATGCGGACGACATCAGCCGCGCAACCCAGGAGCAGAAGCGATATCAGCGCTGCGCTACGCATAGGAACGGTTCGATCGGTGCGAGCTGAAAGGGGCAAGTGCAAGCGGGGATCCGGGGCGCCCCCCGCGGCGAGGCTGGGAGGGCGCTCTCGAAGTTTGCGACAGGCTCGTGCCAGAAAGCAAGCGGATTTCTGGGCCCTGATGCCGCCGGATGAGCCGCAAATTGCGTGTCCAGGCAATGCTTGAGGTCAGGTCGCGGCCTCAATCGCAAGCTTGCAGCGTGTAAAATGTTGCATCGCGACATCGGGGCCGCAGTCCTTGAGGACCAGCGGCTTTTTCTTGAAACCCAGCCGTTCCGAGTTCGTCCCCGTGCGGGGACTCGACTACCACGTGCGCCTGTGGGGCGACGCCGCTGCGCCCAAGCTCTTCATGGTGCATGGCTGGATGGACGTCTCGGCCTCGTTCCAGTTCCTGGTCGATGCACTGACCAAGGACTGGTGCGTCATCGCACCGGACTGGCGTGGGTATGGACTGACGCGCGGACCTGCCACGGACGCCTACTGGTTTGCGGACTACATCGCCGACCTCGATTTCATCGTCCGGCACTATTCGCCGCAGGAACCCATCGACCTGATCGGCCACAGCCTGGGCGGCAACATCGCCAGCCACTACGCCGGCGTGCGGCCGGAACGCGTAAGAAAGCTGGTGCTGCTGGAGGGCTTCGGCATGCGTGGCGGCAAGCCGGAGCAGGCGCCAGAGCGCTACCGGCGTTACATGGACGAGTTGGCACAGGCCCCGCAGCTGAAGCCTTACGCCGACTTCGCCGGGCTGGAGCGGCGCCTGCTGCGCAACAACCCGCGTCTTTCCGCGGAGAAGGCGCACTTTCTTGCGCGACACTGGGGCACCGAGAAGGATGGCGGCGTCGTATTGTTGGCCGACCCGGCGCACAAGGTCGTCAATGGCACGCTGTATCGCGTCGACGAAGCAGAGGCCTGCTGGGCCGCGGTCGTAGCGCCGGTCCTGGCGGTGGTGGCGCGGCATTCGGAAATGCTGTCCAAGTGGATCGACGAGCCCGAGTACCGCCGCCGGTTGGCGTTCTTCCGCAAGGTGCGCGCCGAGGTGATCGAGGACGCCGGGCACATGATGCACCACGACCAACCGGAGCGACTGGCGCTGATGGTCGAGGCGTTTCTGGCCGAGGCCGATTGAGACATATGAACGTCGATCTGCATTCGCACTCGATCGCGTCCGACGGCTTGCTCAAGCCGGCGGAAGTCGCCGCGCGTGCGCGCGCCGGCGGCGTGGATGTCTGGGCCCTGACCGACCACGACGACACCGGCGGACTCGCCGAGGCGGGCGCGGCGGCCCGGGAACTGGGCATGCGCTTCATTCCCGGGGTCGAGATTTCGGTCACCTGGCGCGCCGACCCGCAGTCCAAGGGTACGACCATCCATGTGGTCGGCCTCAATATCGACGCGGAAAATCCCGAATTGATGCGCGGGCTGGCCGGTATCCGCGCCGGCCGCGAGGGGCGTGCGCAGCGCATCGCTTTCGATCTGGGTGTGGCGGGCGTGGCAGGCGCCCTGGAGGGTGCGCGCAAGTACGCGATCAACCCGGAACTGGTCTCGCGCACCCATTTTGCGCGCTACCTTGTAGAGGCGGGCAAGGTCAGCTCGGTGCACCAGGCCTTTACACGCTACCTGACCGAAGGCAAGCCCGGTTACGTCGCCCACGACTGGGCGAGCCTCACCGAAGCGATGGCCTGGATCCAGGCCGCCGGCGGCGTCGCGGTCGTCGCGCATCCCGGACGCTACAAGCTCGGCTCGGCGGCGCTGGCGCGCTTTTTCGGCGAATTCAAGGACCTGGGCGGACGCGCCATCGAGGTCATGACCGGCAGCCACACGACAGACCAGTACAACCACTTCGCCGAGACCTGCCGTTGTTACGGCTTTCTGGCCTCGCGCGGTTCGGATTACCATGGGCCGGGCGAGAGCCGCGTCGACCCTGGCACCCTGCCGGCCTTGCCTGCCGACCTGACTCCGGTGTGGAGTCTCTGGAATTGACAGCATAGTCGCGGCCGCGGGTTCGCGCCGCGCCAGATAGCATGGCCCAAGTACTGGTCGTCCATCCGACCCATCCGCAGGCGCGTTCGATTCGCTTGGCCGCCGACGTCGTGCGGCGCGGAGGCGTGATCGTCTACCCGACCGACTCCTGCTATGCCCTCGGATGTCATCTGGGTGACAAGGACGCGGCCCTGACGATGCGCCGTATCCGTGGTGTCGACGAGCGGCATCATTTCACGATCGCCTGCCGCGACCTGTCGGAGATCGCCACCTTCGCCAAGGTCGACAATGCGCAGTACCGCCTGCTCAAGGCGGCCACGCCGGGTGCCTATACCTTCATTCTCGAGGCCAGTCGTGAGGTGCCGCGGCGCCTGGCGCATCCGCGCCGCCGCACCATCGGTCTGCGCGTTCCCGACCATGCGGTCGCGCGGGCGCTCCTGGAAGAACTGGGCGAGCCGCTGCTGTCGACCACGCTGATCCTGCCGCAGGTCGAGGAGCCGCTCAATGATCCCGACGACATTCGCGAACAACTCGGCAACGCGGTCGAGCTGATCCTCGATGGCGGGGCCTGCGGCTTCGAGCCGACCAGCGTCATCGACCTCAGCGGACCGGTACCAAACGTGCTGCGCAGGGGCGCGGGCGACCTTGCGCGCCTCGGACTGGCGATGCCCGTTTGATAAAATCATGGTCGTGTCAGCATCTCTCGTACAAACCATCGCGATCTACGCGATCCCGGTGTTGCTGGCCATCACCCTGCACGAGGCGGCCCACGGCTATGCGGCGCGCCACTTTGGTGACTCCACTGCCGCCGTCATGGGGCGGCTGTCGCTCAACCCGCTGCGGCACGTGGACCTGTTCGGCACCATCGCGATGCCCCTGCTGCTCTATTTCATGACCTCCGGCAATTTCGTCTTCGGTTACGCCAAGCCGGTGCCGGTCGACAGCCGCAACCTGCGGCGTCCCAAGCAGGACATGCTGTGGGTGGCATTTGCCGGGCCGGCTTCCAATCTCCTGATGGCGCTCATGTGGGCGCTGTTCGCAGCCTTTCTCGCCATTGCCGGCGTCGACGAGACCTTCTTCATCGGCATGGCGCAGGCCGGGGTGCTGGTCAATTTCGTCATGGCTGCGCTCAATCTGTTCCCGCTGCCGCCCTTGGATGGCGGGCGCATGCTGGTCGCGGTTCTGCCGTATGCGCAGGCGGTGATGCTTTCGCGCATCGAGAACTTCGGGTTTTTCATCGTGCTGGCGCTGGCAGCGACGCGCCTGCTCGAGTACTGGATGGTGCCGCTGCTCGCGGCGTTCAACTTCGGGTTGGCGGTACTGCTGCGTCCGCTTATCCAGTTCCTCTAGCCAGGATATCGTCCAACCATGTTCGCCGAACGCGTTCTGTCCGGCATGCGTCCCACCGGGGCGCTGCACCTGGGCCACTACCACGGCGTGCTCAAGAATTGGGCGCGCCTGCAGGCCGAATATCCCTGCTTTTATTTCGTCGCCGACCTGCACGCGCTGACCACGCACTACGATGACGTGCAGGCGATCGGCCACAACACCCGCGAGATGGTCATCGACTGGCTGGCATCAGGCATCGATCCTTCGCAGGCGACGCTTTTCGTGCAAAGCCGCGTTCCGCAGCATGCCGAACTGCACCTCATGCTGTCCATGATGGCGCCCTTGTCGTGGCTGGAGCGCGTGCCGACCTACAAGGACCAGCAGGAGAAACTCGCCGAGAAGGATTTGACGACCTACGGCTTTCTCGGCTACCCGCTGTTGCAGGCCGCCGACATCCTGATCTACCGCGCCCAGCATGTGCCGGTGGGCGAGGACCAGGTGCCGCACGTCGAATTCACGCGCGAAGTCGCGCGTCGCTTCAATCACCTGTACGGCAAGGAACCCGGCTATGCCGAGAAGGCCGAAGCGGCGGTCAAGAAGCTGGGCGGCAAGCAGTCGCGCGCCTATCGCGAGTTGCGCGACCGTTACCAGGAACAGGGCGATCCAGAGGCGCTTGTCGCGGGGCGCGAACTCCTGGCCGCGGCGCAGAGCCTGTCGGCGCAGGATCGCGAGCGGTTGTTCGGCTACCTGGAGGGTGGCGGCAAGATCATCCTGGTCGAGCCGCAGGCGCTCCTGACCGAAGCTTCGCGCATGCCTGGCCTGGACGGGCAGAAGATGTCCAAGTCCTACGGCAACACGATCGCGCTGCGTGAGGACGCCAAGTCGGTCGAGAAAAAGGTCCGCACCATGCCCACCGATCCGGCGCGTGTGCGGCGCACCGACCCGGGGAATCCCGACAAGTGTCCGGTATGGGAGTTGCACCGCGTCTATTCCGACGATGCGACGCGGACCTGGGTGAGGAATGGCTGCACCAGCGCGGGCATCGGTTGCCTGGAATGCAAGCAGCCGGTCATCGACGGAGTGTTGCGCGAGCAGGGCCCCATGCTGGAGCGTGCACAAAAGTACATCGACGATCCGAAGCTGGTCACCGATATCCTCGAGGATGGCTGCCAGAAGGCCGCGCGCCTGGCCGAGGAGACCATGCACGACGTGCGCGCCGCGATGGGCCTGGGCCACGACTAGGGCGAGGCGCTGCGCGGCCGGTCAACCCCGGTCCGGGCTTTCCTGCTGCATTCGATATGACCTCGCAAGTACTGATCCGTCCTTCCAAGGCCGCCGACATCGCCGTGATCGCCGAGATCTACGGTTATCACGTCTTGAACGGCTTGGCCTCGTTCGAACTCCTGGCGCCCTCGGTCGATGAAATGGCCAAGCGCCGCGCCGATGTCATCGGCCGCGGCTTTCCGTATCTGGTGGCCGAGCAGGGCGGCCGCGTCGTCGGCTACGCCTACGCCAGCCTGTACCGCACGCGTCCGGCGTATCGCCACACCCTCGAGGACTCGGTCTACGTGCATCGTGATCATGCCGGCCAGGGCATCGGCCGCGCACTGCTTGAAGCGCTGATCCCGGCCTCTGAAAAAGCCGGCTGCCGGCAAATGATCGCCATCATCGGCGATTCGGCCAATCGCGGCTCGATCGCGCTGCACGCCGCCTGCGGATTCAAGCGCACCGGCACCTTGAAGGCTGTGGGTTACAAATTCGGGCGCTGGGTCGACAGCGTCATCATGCAACGCTCCATCGGCGAGGGAGCCAAGACACCCCCCGCCGAGCGCGACAACGGAAGCCGCTGATGTTAGCCACCGCCAATATTGCCATCCAGTTCGGCGCCAAACCGCTGTTCGAGAACGTCAGCATCAAGTTCGGCGACGGCAACCGCTACGGCCTGATCGGCGCCAACGGGTGCGGCAAATCGACCTTCATGAAGATCCTGGGCGGCGACCTCGAACAGAGCGCCGGCGAGGTCATGCTCGAATCCGGCCGCCGCCTGGGCAAACTCAAGCAGGACCAGTTCGCCTTCGAGGATCAGCGTGTGCTGGATGTCGTCATGCAGGGGCACGCCGAGATGTGGGCGGCGATGACCGAGCGCGACGCGATCTACGCCAATCCGGAGGCGAGCGAGGAGGATTACATGCACGCCGCCGAACTCGAGGCCAAGTACGCCGAATACGGCGGCTACGACGCCGAGGCGCGCGCCGCCAGCCTGCTCTTGGGCGCCGGGGTCGAGGCCGAGTTGCACCAAGGACCGATGCGCGCCGTGGCACCCGGCTGGAAGCTGCGCGTGCTGCTGGCGCAGGCCTTGTTCTCCAAGCCCGACGTGCTGCTCCTGGACGAACCGACCAACAACCTGGACATCAACTCGATCCGCTGGCTGGAGGAGGTGCTGAACGCCTACGACAGCACCATGATCATCATCAGCCACGACCGGCATTTCCTGAACCAGGTCTGCACCCACATGGCCGACCTGGACTACGGCCAGATCAAGGTCTACCCGGGCAACTACGACGACTTCATGCTGGCCGCCACGCAGGCGCGTGCATTGCAGGCCGCAGCCAATGCCCGCACCAAGGAGCGCATTGCCGAACTGCAGGAATTCGTGCGCCGCTTCTCGGCCAACAAGTCCAAGGCGCGACAGGCAACCTCGCGCGCCAAGCAGATCGAGAAGATCAAGGTCGAGGACATGAAGCCCTCGTCGCGGCAGAATCCTTATATCCGCTTCGACGAGTCCAAGAAGCTCTTCCGCCAGGCGCTGGTGGTCGAGGACCTCTCGTTCACCTACCCGGGCGCTGCCGCGCCGGTACTAAGAAAAGCCAGCTTTTCGATCGACGCGGCCGAACGCGTCGCCGTCATCGGCGCCAACGGCGTCGGCAAGACCACGCTCATGCGCTGCCTGGCCGGTGAGTTGAAGCTCACGCGCGGCAGCCTCAAGTGGGCCGAGAACGCCAAGACCGGCTACATGCCGCAGGACCCGGCCGCCGAGTTCGAGCGCGACATGGACCTGGCCACCTGGATGAGCCACTGGAAGGGGCCGGACGATGACGACCAGATCGTGCGCGCAACCCTGGGTCGGCTGCTCTTCACTGGAGATGACGGCAAGAAGTCGGTCAAAGTGCTCTCCGGCGGAGAAAAGAACCGCATGCTGTACGGCAAGCTGATGCTGACCCTGCCCAACATCATGCTCCTGGACGAGCCGACCAACCACATGGACATGGAGTCCATCGAGTCCCTGCAGATCGGCCTGGAGAAGTATCCTGGCACGCTGATCTTCGTCTCGCACGACCGCGAGTTCGTGGGGGCACTCGCCAATCGCATCATCGAGGTCAAGGCCGGCGGCGAGATCGTCGACTTCCACGGCAACTACGACGACTACCTGCATTCGCAGGGCATCGAAGTCTAGAGGCGGGGCTTGGCGGCAGGCGGGCGGGCCGACGCCGCGGGGACCGGCGATCGCCGGTGACGAGCGCCCGCTTGCCTGGCCATTGGCGGCGGTTGGATTATCTCTTGAGTGAATTCGGATAAGGCGCGTATGACGGCGTCGCGGAGCCATCGTTGCGCCAGGTCTCGGTGCGTGCGTTCGTGCCAGGCCAGCATGGAATCGACTGCGGGCATCTTGATTGGCAGTTGCAGAACCTTGAGGCCGAATATTGCCGCCAGAGTCCGGCCCGCGAGTTCGCCAAGCACCAGGATCAGGTCGGAGTGCAATAGTGTTGCCGCGGTCGCGATCATGTGCGCGGTCGATACCTGTACTTCACCGAACTGACGTTCGAGTCGCGAGCTCTCCTCGACCGGACTGGCTACCCGCTTGCCGCTTAAGGTTACGGCCAGGCGCGGCATTCGCCTGAAGTGCGCTGCGGTAAGCGGTGCTGACGCGTCCGGGTGCCCGGGACGTACCAGACCCACGACACCAGCTTCACGTGCCACGGTGCGGCGATGGAACATCGGTCGCAGCGGGATCGATGGCAGGATCGCCGCGTCCAGGTCGCCGCGCGCCAGCTGGTCCTGAAAGTGATCGAGGTCCAGCTCCACGAAGGCGATCTTCGCCTGCGGTGCTTCGCGGCGGAGGATGGGAATCAGGCGTGGCGCGAGCACCAGTTCTGCGATGTCCGGCAATGCCAGCCGGAAAGTCTGTGAGATGGTGGCCGGCGAGAACTCGCTGCGCAGCGCCACGTCGAAACCCTGTAGCAGGGGACCGAGGACGGCCGCCAGCTCGATCGCGCGGGGCGTAGGGACCATGTCGCGACCATCGCGCACGAACAAGGGATCTGCGAGAGAAGTCCGCAGACGGGCTAGGGCATGGCTGACGGCCGGCTGCGACAGGAACAGACGCTGCGCGGCACGCGTGACATTGCGTTCGCGCATCAGCGCGTCGAACACCGGAACGAGGTTGAGGTCGATTCTCTTGAAATGCATGACGTAAATAGTAAAGATAAAAACAATGCACTTCCATAATACACAAGCCCGTTCAAAAATGGCGCATCCGATCGACTTTGCATAGGCACAGACCATGAAAACGCTACCCGCCGGGCTGCAATTGCCGGCTGTGACTCACGTCCCGCGCGCGGAGGAGGCGGGTGAGCCGGCCCGGCTCTTGCGCTTGGCCGATGGCCGCTGTCTGGCATGGCAGGAGTACGGCGACCCGCGCGGCGACCCGCTGTACGTCATGCACGGCTTTCCGGGCAGCCGCCTGCAGGCGCGCCTGCTCGAGGAACCGGCGCGGCGCTCAGGGGTGCGCCTGGTCGGCGTCGATCGCCCGGGCTTCGGCGCCTCCACGCCGGCGCCCGATCGCGCTGTGCTGGATTGGCCGCGCGACGTCGCCGCCCTGGCCGATCATCTCGGCGATCAGGACTTCGGCATGCTGGGCATTTCCTGCGGCGGTGCCTATGCACTGGCCTGCGCGCACCGAATGGGTATGCGCTTGCACTACGTCGGCTTGATCGCCGGAATGGGGCCCATGGAGCTGCCGCACCTCCGGGCTGGCCAGCTGCCGGTGCTAAGGGCCATGTTCGCGCTCGCGCGTGTCAATCGCTGGCTGGCCGCTCCCATGCTGCTCGCGGACGCGCTGATGTTCCGGCTTGCTCCCGAGAAGGCCATGGCGACGCTGGCAGTCCTGCTTGCCGAGCCCGACCGGAGGATGCTGGCGCAGGAGCCGCACATGCGATCCGCGCTGATCGAATCCTTTGTCGAGGCCTACCGCCAGGGCATCGGCGGCCCGCTTGCGGAGGCGCGGTTGATCGCCCTGCCGCGCGGCTTCGACTGCGCCGACATCCGCGGCGCGGTGCATCTTTACCAGGGCGACCTGGATCGACACGTTACTTTCGCGATGGCGAACTACCTCGTCGGTCGCCTCGAATCGGGGCGCATGAAGACGTATCGCGGAGAAGGCCACTTATCAATCGTCCGCGCGGCGGCCCAGGATTGCCTGCGTGATTTCAAAGAGAGTCTCCAATGAGCGATGCATTGCCGATCATCGATGTCGATGTGCTGGTGGTGGGCGCAGGGCCGACCGGTCTCGTGTTGGCGAACCTGTTGTGCCGAGGCGGTTTCAAGCCGCTCGTCGTGGAGCGGCTCGCGGCAGGGCAGAACACCTCGCGTGCTGCCGTGATGCACGCGCATACCCTAGACGTGCTTGACAGAATAGACGTCTCCGGGCGACTCGTCCGTGAAGGCTTGCGCCTTGACAGCTTTTGCGTCCGCGATGGCGATGCGACTCTGACGCGACTCAAGTTCGATCGCCTGCCGACGTCGAATGCGTGCCTGCTCATGATTCCGCAGGACCGTACCGAGGCGATTCTCAGACAGGCTTTGGCCGAACAAGGCGGCGAGATTCGCTGGGGTACCTCCCTGGTCGCACTGCAGCAAGGGCCTGACGGGGTCGAAGCACAATTGGCATCACCAGACAGGGAATTGCGCGTTCGTTCCAGGTATGTGATCGGCGCGGACGGGATGAAAAGCGCCGTTCGCGAGGCTGTCGGCATCGGTTTTACGGGGTCGACCTACGAGGCAATGTTCGTCCTCGCGGATATCGATCTCGAGTGGCCGCTCGGTCAAACCGAGGTCAACTTGTTCTTCTCTCCGCCCGGGCCGGTCGTGGTCGCACCCTTGCCGGGCGGACGGTTCCGGGTCGTGGCAAGCCTGGCCGATGCGCCGGAGCATCCGCAGGCAGGAGACATCGAGGCGATCCTCAATTCACGCGGACCGGCGACGGGGACCTGTCGCGTGCCGCGGGTGCACTGGAGCTCGCGATTCCGCCTGCACCACCGGGTGGCAGACCGTTACCGCGCAGGGCGCGCCTTCCTGATCGGCGATGCCGCCCATGTCCACAGCCCTGCGGGCGGGCAGGGCATGAACACGGGCCTGGTCGATGCCTACGTCCTCGGGAGCATGCTGGTCGAGGTGCTCGCCGGGCGCCAAGTGGATGCGTACCTCGATGAATACGAGGCCTTGCGTCGCCCCGCAGCCAAGAAGGTGCTTGCCCTGGCCGGGAGGCTGACGGCGGCGGCAATGCTCAAGCCGCCTGCGGCGCGCGGGTTGCGCAATCTGGTGTTTCGCATCATCGGCGCATTGCCGCCGATGCGCCGGCGCCTGGTCATGAACCTCTCTGGCCTCAGCAGGCAGGAGGCAGGGGTCGTGCCCGGCCTCGCGAACGGCGCAGCGCAAGCGCGGCAACCCGCGGGCGGTGACCCGCACCCATGCCTTGGGCTGCCGTGGACACGATCCCCGTGACCGGAAAGGACAACCATGACCGATTCCTTCCCTACGTATCGGGGCGCCGTCTACCCGTGGCATTGCGACCATATGGGGCACATGAACGTGATGCACTATGCCGGCAAGTTCGACGAGGCGACCTGGAACCTGTTTCATCACGTTGGCCTCACGCGCGCGCGGCTGGCGGAAGCGGGGCGCGGCATGGCGGCGGTGGATCAACACATCGTCTATGAACGTGAGCTGCCAGCCGGAGCGGTGATCGAGGTGAGTTCACGCCTGATCGAGGTGCGCGAAAAGCTGATCGTCTTCGAACATGTGATGAAGGACATCGAAATGCAGGCCGTTGCGGCACGCACAACCTTGAAGGCGGTGCACTTGGACCTGGTGCAACGCAGGGCCTGCGCTTTCGATCCGGCGCGCGCTGAGGATATGCGCGGGCATTTGTCGCGCTGAGGCCGGACGACAGCATGCGCGCGCCGCTCCGGTCCCTGCCCGTCAGTCCAAGTAGCTCGCTTTGACCGCCGAAGCGCCGATGCGGAACTGCCAGGAAGGCGCCGATACCTCGGCCGGATGTGCTTTGGCGATACCGGGCAGGCAGTGAATCGGCGGGCGATCTTGGTCGGCGGCGGCGCGGTGGCGCTTGCCAGCGGCATGGCAGGGGCAAGTTTCGCCAGCATGGGTACGATGCAAGGTTATGTGCACGCGGTCGCCGCCCAACGCGCCGCTTTGGCTCCGCATGGCGGCGCGCGCGAAGCGGTCCGCTTTGCGACTTTGGCGGCCAATGGCCACAACACCCAGCCTTGGCGATTCCGCATCGCGCCAAACGTCATCCGCATCGTTCCGGACATGGCACGACGGACACCGGTCGTGGATGAAGACGATCACCACTTGTACGTGAGCCTGGGCTGCGCGCTCGAGAACATGTCCCTCGCCGCCGCGGCGTTGGGCATGCCGGGCGAGGCGCACTTCGAGGCGAGCGGCGAGGGTGCCATCGTATACGAGCATGTCGCGGGCGCGCCTCGGCGGACCGACCTGTGCAATGCGATCCCGCACCGACAATCCGCCAGGAACGAATACGACGGACGCGCTGTCTCGGCTGTTGATCTGACGCGGCTCGCTTCCGCGGCCGCGATACCCGGTGTCGACATCGTGGTTTTCAGCGAACGCGCTCAGATCGACCGCGTAAGGGAACTCGTGGTCGCGGGAAACAGTGCGCAGATGTCCGACCGCGCCTTCGTCGGCGAGTTGAAGACCTGGATGCGCTTCAACCCGCGCGCCGCGCTCGCGCATGGCGATGGACTTTTCAGCGCGGCAAGCGGGAACCCGACGCTGCCGACCTGGCTGGGCGCACCGCTGTTCGACCTGGTGTTCACGGCCGGTGCAGAGAACGACAAGTATGCCCGCCAACTGGCGTCGTCTTCAGGCGTGATCGTATTCAGCGGAAGAAATGCCGACCGTCGTCACTGGGTGGACGTTGGCCGATCTTGCCAGCGTTTTGCATTGCAGGCTACCGTGCTTGGAATGAAAGCCGCTTTCATCAACCAACCTGTCGAAGTGCCGGCGTTGCGCAAGGAGTTGGCGGCCCTGGCGGGCATGCCGGGGCGTCGACCGGACCTCGTCATGCGCTTCGGTTATGGTCCGAGCCTGCCGATGTCGCCGCGGCGCCCGATCGATGCGGTCATCGAGGCATGAAGGCGCTGGCGCGCAGCGGCGCGGTCCCGACCCTGATCGGATTTTCCGTGCTGTGGCTGTTGCTTGACTGCGCAGCAGGGGTGCTTGGCAGCGTACGCGGCGAATCCGGGTTGATCGTCTGCGCGCTTGTGATTCTCGCGGCAATCACTTGCGAACGGGTGCTGTCGCGACGCAGTGTAGGTGAGGCGATTGCGGTGTTGGGCCTGCGAGGGACGAGTCCAGGTGTGCTGCTATGGGCGTTGTCGTTGTCAACGGCTCTGCTCGCCTATTTTCCAATTTTCGCGGCGACCACGGGTGCGAAGCTTGGTATCTTGCCAGGCGCCATGCAGCTTGCCGTCGGGATATTCGCGCAAGGCGGGATCGCCGAGGAGGTGGTGTTTCGAGGTTTCGTATTCCGGCGTTTTCGCGAGGCCCGCACGTTCCGCCGTGCGGCACTTTGGTCGGCGGTGCCCTTTGTGGCGGTTCATCTGCTGCTCTTGCTGCACCTGGACTCCGTGATCGCGCTGACATCGCTGGTGCTTGCCGTGTCGATGTCGTTTCCCCTGGCTTGGTTGTTCGAGCGCGGCGGCGGATCTGTATTCGCGCCGGCACTCTTGCACGGTGTCGTGCAAGCTGGCATCAAGTTGACCGTTGCCGGAGATCATCATGCGCACTTGGCACTCGGATGGATCGCACTCTGCGCAACCGTGCCGTGGCTGCTCTTCTTGCTTCCGACCAGCAAGCCGGCATCAGAGGACGCGTCCGCTGCCTTCTAGCTACCTCGAGCATCGCCGCGACGCGGTTGCTCTCGCGACGACGGCTTAATCGGCTGCTTCGCCCGTGGCGGCGAACGCCGCCTGCGCGGCGCGGTGCACATGCCGCGCGGCCAGCATGGCGGCCAGTTCCTCGTCCCCCTCGATCACCGCAGCCAGGATGCGCGAGTGCTCGTCCCAGTCCTGGCGTGCGCGGTTGGCGGTGTTGGTGGCGAAGACCAGCGCGGTGCGCTCCCGCAGTGTGCGCATGATGTCCCACAGGATGCTGTTCTGCCCGGCCTCGGCCAGCTTGTCGTGAAATGCGCCGTTCAAGCGCACCAGTTCATTCACGTCCTGGGTGCGCGCCGCGGCGTTGCCGTCCTTCAACACGTGCGTCAGTTCCGCAACGATACCCGGTTCGCGATGCCGGGCCGCCAGGCGCGCGTTCAGGCCTTCGAGCGTGGCGCGCACCTCGACCAGGTCGCGCGCGAGTTGTGGCGAGACCTTGGCCACCGACGCGCCGCGGCGCGGCTGCACCTCGACCAGACCCTCGGCAGCCAGCATGCGCAATGCTTCGCGGATCGGCACCCGCGAGACACCCATCTCCTCGGACAGCCGGTCCTCCACCAAGCGCTCGCCCGGCTTGCGGCGGCTGGTGAGGATGGCGCTGCGCAATTCGCGGGCTGCCTGCTCGGCAAGCGAGGCATGCTCGCGGCCGAGAGACGTAGCGGGCCCGGATCGGGCAGGCGTGTGGTTCATCCCTAAATTATAGGAACCCCGCCGCCGGACGCTTCATCCGGAACGCCACAGCAGGAGCAGCGCTGCCAGGGTCGAGATCGTCAGAACGGCCTTGCGCATCGCCGCCTGGGAGAAGCGGCCCCGCAACGGCGTGGACAGCATGAACCCCAGCCCAAGCGCCGGCAGGAGCATCAGACTCCGCATCAGGTCGCTCCAGTGGAAGCGCCCGGCCGCCGCCAGCACCGACAGCGACACCACCGCTCCAGCCACCAGGAACACACCGATGGTCGCGCGCAGGCGCCCCGGGTCGGCGCTCTGCAGCACCAGCCCCATCGGTGGCGTGCCCACCGATGTGATGGTGCCCATGAAGCCGGAAGCGAACCCGGCGCCGCCCAGCATCAATGGCCGTGCCTCGACGCGTCCGGCGACAAGCGAGAGGGCAACCGCCGCCAGAATCATCAGCGCGAACAAGGTCGCGAACGTCTTGTGCGCGAACGCACCTATCGCGAGCCCAGCCGCCAGCGATCCGGGCACGCGACCGGCGAAGGCGATCGACGCGGCACGAAGATCGATCAGGCGCCACTCGCGCAACGCGGCCAGCATCGACACGACACCGCCCAGAACCAGCATCGGGCCCGGCACCAGCGCCGGCTGGATCAGCGCCACCAGTGGCGCAGCGAACAAGGCGAAGCCGATACCGCTGGTCCCCTGGACGCAAGCGCCGACCAGGACCGCGAGGGCGCACAGCAGATTGCCTGCGGTGAATGGATCGGACATCAGGCCCGGTACGCCGGCCACAGCGCCAGGCGCGCCGCATCCTGCAGTTCGACCGCCTGCGCGTGCACAGGACCAAACCGCATCACTCGCGGGCGCTCCGTATCGAACGCCGGCCATTCGGCCCCGGGCACGCCGCCTCGGGCGAAATCGGCCCATGAGCGCATCATCGCCTGCGACAGCACCTCGACCGCGGGAGCGCTGCCGATCTTGCGCGCGAAATGCGCCGCACCCGTGGTGCCGAAAACGAACGGCACGTCGGCGGCATGCGGCGAGCCGCGCCCGGGAGGCGGCAGGGGAAAGGCGAATTCATAGGCGAACACCGGCCGACCGGCGCGCGCTTGGCGGCCGGCGAGATGCAGGATCGGCGCGCGGAACACCAGATCGGTATAGGCGGCGCACCAGGCGGCGCCGGGATCGTCGGCGCCGCCATAGGCCGCTGCCACCGCGGCGGCAGCGGGCTTTTCGCCGAACGCATAGTGCAGCCCGATCAGAGCGCCGATGCGCTTTTCCAGCTCGGCCAAGGTCGCCGGCGCCTTTTGCGGCGAGAGCACGCGGCCGTCTACATCGTGCAAGTCGAACCAGAAGTTGGCCTCCTCGCGCGTCCAGCCAGCCAGTACCGGGCAGTTTGCAAGCGGCGCATCGTAGGGCCAGTGCTTGAGCAAGCTACCGTCGCGCACGGGCGCAGTGCGCGGGCGGCCCATGCTGGCCGCCAGTTCGGGCGAGGAGGCGAGCATCTGCTCGGCGCGTTGCAAGGCAACACCGTCGATGTCGCGCAGTCCGATGACGCTCACACCGAGCTTGCCCGCCAGCAATTCGGTGTACTGTGCCGCGGCATCAAGTTCGACGAACATCGGCGGCCGGAACAGGGGCGGGCTCTGGACGATGATGCGCCGGTAGCAATCCGCCGCCAGACCGTGCTGCGCAATGATGGCCGCGTTGGCCCCGCCCGAGGACTGCCCGGCGAGCGTCACGTTGGCCGGGTCGCCGCCGAAGCCGGCGATCGACTGCCGCACCCAGGCGAGCGCCGCCAGTTTGTCCTGCATGCCCCAGTTCGCGCAGTGCCCCGAGACCGGATCGCGCAGGTCGGGATGGGCGAGGCCGCCCAGCGCGCCCAGGCGGTAGTTGATTGTCACCACCACCAGGTTCTGCGACCGCGCGAGCGCGGCGCCGTCGATGCCCGGGGCGGCGCCGTGGCCGTTGCGGGTGGCGCCGCCGTGCAGCCAAAACAGCACCGGCAGCCGGGCACCGGTGTCCGGCGTCCAGACGTTGAGAAACAGGCAGTCCTCGGACTGGTCGGGGATCGGCTCGTTCATCCAGGTCTGGTTGCCGCCCAGTGTCTGCAGGCTGGCCGGGCCGGCGGCGGTGGCATCGCGCACCCCGGTCCATGGCACGTGCGGCTGCGGCGAGCGCAGTCGCAGCGCACCCACCGGGGCGGCGGCATAGGGAATCCCGCGAAATCGCAGGACGCCGCCATGGTGCTCCCCGGCCACGCGCCCCAGCGCGGTGTCAACAATGGTTGTGGTCATCTTTGTCGAAGTTCATTCACTGCGCCGTGATCTGGCGCGTCTTGATCAGTTGCTGATACTCGGCGGCCTCCTTGCGGAAGCGCTCCTCGAACTGCTCCGGCGTGCTGCCGACGATGACGAAGCCGAGGTCCTCGAGACGCCTGCTAACCTCAGGCTCGCGCATGGCCAGGGCGAACTCCCGTTGCAGCCAGTCCAGGCTGGCCTTGGGCGTTCCCTTGGGCGCGGCCAGCGCCCACCAGTTGGTCATCCGATAGTCGGCGAAGCCCGTTTCGCGGGTGGTCGGGACATTGGGCAGCGCACCCAGCCGCACCGCCGAGGTCGTCGCGAGCGCCTTGAGCTTGCCGGCCTGGATGTTGGCGCGCCCGACCGACAACGAGGCCAGATACAGCTGCACCTCGCCACCCAGGAGCGCGGTGATCGCCGGCGCCCCCCCCTTGTAGGGCACATGGACCATCGACAGGCCGTACAGGTCGGCCAGGATTTCGCCCGACAGATGCGGCGCCGATCCGGTGCCCGGGGACGCGTAGTTGATCTGCCCCGGGCGAGCCTTGACGTAGTCGATGAGTTCCTTGAGCGAATTGACCGGCAGATCGGCGCGCACATACACAACCTGCGGCTGGTCGACCAGGATGCTGACGAACGCGAACGCATTGGCGACGTCGACCGCGCTTTGCGGCAGCAGGAACTGGTTGACGACGAAATTGTTGTTGGCGCCGAGCAGAATCGTGTGCCCGTCCTTTTCCGCGCTCGCCACGGCTTGGTTGCCGATGTTGCCGCCGGCGCCCGGGCGCGAGTCGATCACGAACTTGGCCCCGGTCTTCTTGTCGATGACTTCGGCCAGGATCCGCGCCAACGGGTCGGCGGTGCCGCCGGCGGCGAACGGAATGATGATGCGGACCGGCTTGGTCGGAAACGCGCCGGCGGCCGTCGCCGCCCACATGGCCGCGACGGCAATCACGAGGCGGACGAGCTTGAACTGGGTGCGATGCATGAACGATTCCTTTGCGATGGAATGCATGGTTGAACCAGGCCGCCGCGCCGGGCCTCGGGGTCACGGGCGGCCGCGCGCCGCGGCGGGCGGACTATTTCTTGATGTCGGCTGCGACCGTCACCGTCGCGCCCTGCGGCCCGAGGCGGTCGGCCAGCGCCTGTAGTGCCGCGACCCCGCACTGCGTGTCCTGCTCGCCGTTGCCGCCGGACAGGCCAACACCGCCAATCACCTCGCCGTTGACGACGACCGGAAAGCCGCCGACGAAGACGGCGAACTTGCCGTCGAAGCTCCACTGGATGCCGAAGGCCTCGTTGCCCGGCAAGGCCGGTCCGCTGGGCGGCGAGTTGAACAGGTGGGTGGAACGCTTGTGCCCGGCCGCGGTGAACGCCTTGTTCCAGGCGATCTGCGGGCCGGTGATGCGCGCGCCGTCCATGCGCTCGAGCGCGAGCGGATAGCCGCCGTCGTCGACAATGCACACGGTCTGCGCCACGCCGATGGCACCGGCCTTGGCGACGGCGGCGGCGACCATCGCGCGCGCGTCTGCGAGTTCAAGCTTGTTTGCGGTTTTCATCGGATGTCGGGCCGGCCTGTCGATCAAGCGTGCGCGAGCTCGCGCGCGACCCGCGCGACGCTCCTATCGACCGACTCGAGCTCTGCGATCGGAATATCCCTGGCCACGTAGTCGTGGTACAGGGCTGTGGTGTAAAGCAGGCGCATCTGCGCGCCGATCTCGCAAATCTTCAGGCAGCGCTGCTGCAATACCGGCGTGTCGGCGTGCTCGAGCACGATCTGGTAGCCGCGCTCGCCGTGGATCTCGTCGGAGACGATGTGCAGGTCGAAGAACTCGACCTCCTCATCGGTGAAGCCATATTTCTCGCGCAGCGTCGGCGTCTGCTTGCGGTAGATCGACGGCACCTGCGACTCCAGGCCCACGACCAAGCCGGCAACGGCTACGATCGGATCCTCGCGCATTGCCACCGCGTAGCACCAGCTCTGCAGTCCGCGCGTGGTGGCCGACATGTTGTCGGGATCCTTGACTCGCTCACGCGTGGTGCCGCAGGCCTCGGCGAAGCGAATCAGGAGGTCGGTGTGGCGGTCGCCGCCGATCTCCTCCTCGTACATGTTGGCGAGCAGGAAGTCCTTTGCCTCACGATAGTGCTCCGGGGTTCGCGCGTAGATGTAGCCGAGATAGTCGGCGAACGGGCCGACGTAGTGGAAGTGGTTCTCCGCCCAGCGCGCCAGATGGGCGCGCGACAGCTTGCCGCTGGCCCAGGCGACCGAGAATGGCGCCATGTTGGCGCTCTTGCCCTTGATGGCGTTTTCCAGGGCGGTGCGAAACTCGTCACGGTTCATCAATGCAGGCATGCTGGGCTCCTGTGGCGTAAACGGGAATAGGGATCAAGTTGACGAATCGTCGGCATTACCGCATTTCTGGAAACCAGCCGGTGAGCAGGGGGCCAGGGCAGCAATCCGCACGCATGCAAAATAGTATATAGTATACGAAGTGTCGTCAAGCACCCTGAGGCCGACAAGGTTTATCCTAGTCTTCCAGATGAGCCGCGACCAGCGATTTGAGGCGCGGGCTCTATGTTTTCGTATACAATTTGCAAAGGTGCTTTGACTCCATGCCAAAAGTCATCATCCACCGGAACGGCGTCGTACACACCGGCGAGGTCAAGGAAAATTCCAATCTCGTGGTACGCGCCGGCATCCGCCAGTTTCCCTACCCCAACCTCTCCTATGGTTGCGGCATGGGCAAGTGCGGCAAGTGCACCAGTCGCGTCATCGCCGGCGGCGAAGCGTTGCCGCCGCCCAACTGGAAGGAAGAGAAGGTGCTCGGCGCGAAACTGGCAGAGGGCTACCGACTGACCTGCCAGCTGTGGATCAATCACGACATCGAGCTCGAACAGGACTGGACGCCGGCGACGGCCGCGCGCGGCGCCATCCCGGGCCTGCAGCGCCAGACTTCCTGAGGCGCTCGCCGTGCCCAATGACGGAGAAGACAGATCGCATGTACACCATCCTGACTTCGAAACCCGGACAGTTCCGCACCGAGCCGGCTGACGACATGCGGCCGGTCGAATCCTGGGACTACCTGTTCTATGGGCGTCAGCGCGCCCGCTTCGACATCGTCGAGATGCGGCAAGAGTCCAAGGTGCGTGTGATCGACCTGGCGGGTGCGCCGATCGTCAATCTGGTACCGTCGAAATTCCTTGAGAGGTTTCCCTCGGTCGAGGAGGCGCGCGCGGCCCTGCACAAGCTCGCCAGTTTCGGCGACATGGACATCAAGCTGGTGCGCCTGTAGGCCGCCGCGACACCCGGGAGCCCCCGCATGGACGCAAACCTTCCGGCCGGCCCGGCGCCTATCGCGGCCACCGCTCTGGCTACGATCACCGTCACCTTTGTCAGCAATGGCGGCAAGACCGTCTCTGCGCCGCCGGACAGCAACCTCCTGCGCGTGTCTCTGCGCGAGAAAGGCGGCATCCCGTTCAAGTGCGGGGGCGGCATCTGCGGGACCTGCCGCTGCCACATCGACGTCGGCATCGACAACACCGACGCGGTCAAGGACAAGGAGCGCAAGCACCTGAGCGAGGCTGACCTGGCCGCAGGCTATCGCATGGCCTGCCAGACCTTTTTGCGCGGCGATGTCAGCGTATCCTGGCAGCCACGTCCCTCCACCACCAGCAAGGCCGCGCCGACGAGCGCGGATCCATCCATGACCAACGCTTCGACAACCCCCGCGAGTGCGAATCCTGACCAGGCTTTCTCAGCGCTGTCACCCGCAGACCGGGCCCGCATGCTGGCCCTGGGCCCGGTCTGGGCGCGCGACATCGGCGGCAACCGCGACCAGGTGCTCAAGGCCTACATGCCCATCCTGGCCGCGACCCCGCGCGAGGGCCTGACCGTCGCGCGCGACCTGGCCTACGGCAATCACGCGCGCCAGCGCCTGGACGTCTACAGCCGTACCGGACTCAAGGATGCGCCGGTGGTGGTCTTCATCCACGGCGGTGCCTTCGTGCGCGGCGACAAGGATTCCAACCCCGAGGTCTATGCCAACTTCCTGCGCTACTTTTCGCGCCATGGCATCGTCGGGGTGAATGTCGAATACCGCCTGGCGCCGGAGTCGGTCTACCCCGGCGGCGCGGAGGATGTCGGCGCCGCGGTGGCCTGGGTGCGCGCCAATATCGCCGCCCACGGTGGCGACCCGTCGCGCATTGTGCTGATCGGGCATTCGGCCGGCGGGTCGCATGCCGGCGCCTACGCCTGCGACCCGGCCGTGGTGCCGCGCGCGGGGCACGGTCTGGCCGGCCTGGTGCTGATCTCCAGCCGGCTGCGCGTGGACGTTTTGCCGGGCAACCCCAATGCGGGCGCGGTGCGCATCTACTACGGCGAAAACGAAGCGCACTACGAAGAGCGCTCGGTCGTCACCCACGCGGCGCGCCTGGATATCCCGGTCTTCCTGGCTGCCGCGGAATTCGAAAACCCGTACCTGGACGCCTACACCGCCGAGTTTGCCGCGCGCGTGGCAATGGCGCGCGGCAAGATGCCGCGCTTCCTGCACCTGCGCGGGCACAACCACGCCTCGATCGTTGCCCACTTCGATTCGGGCGAGGAGATGCTGGGACGCGAACTGGTCGAGTTCGTACGCAACCCGCGCTGACGGAAGATGCCGGCGCCCGTCGCAGCGGGCGCTGCTGCGGTCAAAGACCGGGGTTGATCAGCACCTTCGCACCGGTGGCGCGCTTGGCATAGACGGCAATCTCGTCCGGATCCAGCGCCTGTGCCAGCGACAGGGTCTTGGTGTAGTGGCTGGCAAAAGTCGTCTTCAGTTCCGCCACCACGCGCTCGCGCAAGCCTTGCGCGGCGGCAAAGCCGATCTTCTGCAGGAAGGGAAACAGCAGCCAGCCGCCCACGCCCCAGGCCATGCCGAAGTTGCGGTTGATGACGACCGGCCCCGTGTCGAGCGCACCGTACAGGTAGACCTGTTTGTGGGTGGCCGAGCCGTAGCGGCTGTATTCCTTGGCGTTGCGGTTGATCGCTGTCTCCATGGCCGAAAGGATCTGCGATGCCAGCTTGCCGCCGCCGATCGCATCGAACGCGAGCGTCGCCCCGGTCGCGGCGATGGCCTCGGTCAGTTCGTCCATGAAGCCCGCACTCGTCGAGTTGCATACGTACTTGGCGCCGATGCCCTTGAGCAACGTCGCCTGCTCGTCGCTGCGCACGATGTTGACCAGCGCGATGCCGTCCTTGAGGCAGATCTTCTGCAGCATCTGCCCCAGGTTGGATGCTGCCGCCGTATGCACCAGCGCCTTGTGCCCCTCGCGCTGCATGGTCTCGACCATGCCAAGGGACGTGAGCGGGTTGACAAAGCAGGAAGCACCCTCGGCCGCGCTGGTGCCGGGCGGCAGCACCAGGCACTGCTTGGCCTTCATGGCGCGGTGCTGCGCATACATGGCGCCACCGATCATCGCCACCGTCTTGCCCATGAGCGCGCGCGCCTCGTCCGAGTCGCCGGTGGCCACCACCGTCCCGGCGCCCTCGTTGCCGACCGGCATCGATTCATCCAGCCTTCCCGCCATGGCCTTCATGAGGCCTTCGGGAACCTTGGCGGTGACCACTGGCTCGCTTGCGCTGCCGCTCCTGCGCGCGGTCGTCATGTCGGCCGCGCCGAGCAGGAGGCCCAGGTCGGACGGATTGATCGGCGTCGCCTCGACCCGCACCACGACCTCGTCCGGCTTGGGTTGCGGGATGGGCAGGCGGATGAGCGAGAGTTCGAGTTCGCCGGTCTTCTTGACCAGTGAGCGAAGTTGCAGGGAGGTGTTGTTGCTGGAGGCCATGCCAAATTCTTTCGCAGGTTGGGCGACCCGCATTATGCGCGAACCTATTCGAGCAGTTGCGGGTCAACGCCGAGCTTTTCACATACGCGAGCCAGCCTCTGCTTGAGAACTGCCAGTTCGGCTTCGAGTGATTCAACGCGCGCGACCAGCGACGCCTCTGCCGAGGGATGCGCGAAGGTCGGCCTGCCATCCGAGCCGGGAGCTTCGACCGCCGGCTCGCCGCACAGCAAATGCCCCCAGCGACTCTCGCGCTCGCCAGGCTGGCGCGGTAGCAGGCGCACCAGTCCGCCGGCGGGGCGGTTGGCGAGTTCTTCGAGGAAGGCCTCGACGGAGGAGATGTCGGCAAACGCATGCAGGCGCTCGCTGGCGATGCGCAGTTCGCCGGCGGTCTGCGGCCCGCGCAGCATCAGCACCGCCAGCAGGGCGGCCGACTGCTCGGGAATCTTCAGCACCCGCGTCAGGTTGTGCTCGTAGCGCATCGCGCGCCCGCCGCTGGATTCGATCGCCAGGCTCATGGCCTTGAGGCTGTCGAGCGCGGCCTGCACTTCGGCGGCGGAGGCCTCGATCACCGGCGCGCGGCTGGTTTTCTGGTTGCAGCCCGCCACCAGGCTGTTGAGCGTGAGCGGGTAGGTGTCGGGGACGGTGCGCTGCTTCTCGAAAAGCACGGCGACGACGCGCGCTTCGAGGAAGGAAAGGGTGAGTGGGCTGGTTTGCATGGCGGTCTGGCGGGCAGTATCGCAGGTGCTGCTGGCGGTGGACGCCTGCGGGTGTTTGCGCTGCGCGGTTCAGCGCACCGCAGCCCGCCCGTCGATCAGTTCGATGACGCGGTCGCAGCGCGCCGCTAGGCGCGGGTCGTGGGTGACGATCAGGAACGCCGTGCCCTGCTCGCGGTTGAAGCTCCGCATGAGTGCGAAGACGTCGTCGGCGCTTTTGGTGTCGAGATTTCCGGTCGGCTCGTCGGCCAGGACCAGCGGCGAGCCGCGCGACAGGGCGCGCGCGATGGCCACGCGCTGCTGCATGCCGCCGGAGAGTTGGCCCGGGCGCTTGTGGGCCGCTTCCTTGAGCCCGACCTGATCCAGCAGCGCCAAGCCATGGGCGCGGTCCGCGGCCGTCCAAGCTCCCTTGCGGATCAGCGCCGGCAGGATCACGTTTTCCAGCGCGGTAAACGCCGGCAGCAGGTGGTGGAACTGGAACACGAAGCCCAGCGCTTCCGCCCGGGCGGCGGTGATTTCGGCATCGGACAGGCGGGTCACGGCACGTCCGCCCAGCCGGTATTCGCCGGAGGTGGCAGGCTCGAGGAGGCCGATGATGTTGAGGAGCGTACTCTTGCCGGACCCTGAGGGTCCGATCAGCGCTGCGAATTCCCCCGGTTCAATTGACAAGTCGATGCCGTGCAGGACTTCGGTCTCCACCGCAGTACCGATGCCGTAGGACTTGCGGATGTCGGTCAGGGCGACTACCGGCAGCCCGGCCCGTGGCGCCGTGGGATGGCTTGCTGGTTGGTTTTGCGTGGAAGCGTTCACAACCGGTTCGCTCACAGCCGTATCGCCTGCGCCGGGTCCAGTTGCGCCGCGCGCCGCGCCGGCGCGACCGCCGCGATCACGCCGCCGATCAGCGCCCCGGCCGAGATGGTCAGCGCCATCTCCAGCGGCAGGGTCACGGTGAAAAGCGCCTGACCGTCGGCGCCGCGCACAAAGGTGGAGAACACCCACAGCATGCCGGCGGCCAGCGCCACGCCCAGGATCGAGCCAACCAGGCCGACGATCGCGCCCTGCGCCAGGAATACCCCGGTCATCTGCGCGCGCGTCGCGCCCATGGCGCGCAGGATGCCGATCTCCTTGCGCTTTTGCACCACCGACACGACCAGCACGCTGGCGATGCCCAGGATCACCACCAGCGAGGTGAAGATGCGGATCAGCCGGGTGCTCATGGTCTGCGCGTTCAGGGCCGAGAGCAACTGGGAGTTGGTCTCCATCCAGCTCTCGGCCTCGAGCCCGGCACCAGCGCGCAGGCGCGCCGCGCTGCGGTCTGCGGCGAAGAGGTCGGCCACACGCGCGTACACGTGCGTGACCCCGCCAGCGATGCCCAGCAGGTTCTGCGCGCTGGTCAAGGTGACGTAGACGGTGCGGCGGTTGAGGTCGCGGTTGCCCAGGTCGAAGAGCCCGGCCACGGTGAAGGTATCGGCGCTGCCGCCAGTACCGCGCAAATTGACGCGGTCGCCGACGCCCACGCCGAGGTCTTCGGCCAGTTGCCGCCCGATCAGGGTCTCGCCGGGACCTAAGCGCGCAGCGCCGCGCACAACGTTGTCGGAGAGGGCGACGATGCGGTCGTAGCTGGCCAGTTCGACGCCGGTGATCGAGACGGCGCGCCCGGCCTCGCCGCGCACGGCCAGGCCCGCGCCGATGGCCACCGGCGCGACCGCGCTCACGTTGGGCGTGGCTGCGACCGCGGCCAGCACGGCGCGCCAGTTGTCCAGCGAGCGGGTGCGCTGCGCGCGCGCCTGGGTCTCGCGCGCCACCGCTTCTTCGCCGGCGACACGGCTGGGCAGGGCGGCCTCGTCGGGCGCGCGCACTACCACGTGCGCCTGGGTGCCCAAGGTGCGGCGGATGGTGTTGCCCTGCAGGCCTTCGATCAGCGCGGAGATATAGGCAACCACCCCGACCCCTGCGGCGACGCCGATGATGATGAGGAGCGACTGGAAGCGCCCTTCGCGCAGGAAGCGCAACGCGACCGTGATCGAGAATCCCATGGCGCAGGCAGGCGAGGACGCGGCTTAGGGGGCGAACCGTCGGGTCGGCGTTTTCAGTTGCCCATGGCGCGGCTGATGCCTTCCGCGCCGGCGCCACCCAGGGCTTTCGAGCGCAGTGGCGCCGCGCGCACGCGCGCCCCCGCCGCGATCGCCGGATCGGTGATGACCACTGCGCCTGCTGCGAGCCCTTCGACGATCTCGACCGCTGTCAGCGTGCGCACTCCGGTCTTAACCGGGCGCGAAACCGCGCGGCCGTCCTCGATGACCAGCACCGCAGGGCCGGCGCGCAGCGCCTCGCCGGGCACGGCCAGGGCGTTTTCGCGGCGTGCCGTCACCACCTCGATCGAGACGGTCATGTCGTTGCGCAGCCATTGCGGCGGCGCGTCGAGGGCGAACTTGACTTCGACCGAGCCGCGCTGTGCGTCCACCACCGGCGCCAGGCTGCGCAGTCGCGCCGCGAAAGGGCGCTCGGGAAACGCGTCGGCCACCACGCTGGCGGCCTGGCCCGGGGTCAACTGGGCCAGGAACTTCTCGTCGACCTGCGCGACCAGTTGCAGCGGCCCGCTGACGCTCATCTCGGCTAAGCGCGCGCCGGGTTGAACGATCTGCCCGGGCTCGGCCAGGCGCGACAGCAGCACGCCATCGGCCGGCGCCACGATGCGGGTCAGGTCCAAGCGCGAGCGCGCCAGTTCGAGCGCGGCGCGTGCCTCGGCGACGCGCGCCATGGCGCTCTCTACTTCGCTGCCGCGGGTATTGGCGTCGGCCTGCACGCGCGCGGCGCGCGCCTGGCTTTGCGCCACCTCGGCAGCGCGCCTGGCCTCGTCCAAGCGTGCCTGGCCGATGAAGCCCTGCCGAAACAGCGATTCGTTGCGCTCCAGTTCGCGCTGCGCGGCGGCAGCGTTGGCCTCGGCCTGGTCCTGCTGCTGCGTCGCCACCGGGCCACTCAGGCCACGTTGGCTGGCCAGGCGCGCCTGGGCTGAACGCAACGCGGCCTGCGCCTGGGTGAGGGCGGCGCGCGCCTCCGCGTCTTCCAGCCGCACGACGGTGTCGCCGCGCTTGAGCGGCGCGCCTTCGCGCAGGCGCATTTCGGCTACCCGGGCGGTGATGGTGGCCCCCAGGAAGACGCGTGATTCGCTGGCGGCCCGCCCGGTCACTACCACGCTGCGCACCAGCGGCGCGGCCTTGAGGGTCACGCTCTCCGCGTCATTGCTGCGCCCGCGCAGCAGGAACACGAGCAGCACCGCCGCGCACAGGACGACTACGAGAGTGAGGGCGAGTTTGCGGTTCATCGACGGCCGAACGAGCGTAACGCAGGCAGTATCCCGCATAACGCGACGCCAGGCGCGTCACGACGGGGACCGCATGCACTGATGTTTGCTCTGGATCAAGCGGACTTTCCGCGCACCCCCTAAGGTGACAAGGCGACCGTATCGCCGCTCGACCACCGGAACCCGCCGGACCACCGACCATGACAACCAAGCTCCTCCAACCCCGACTTCTCGCCGCCATCGATACCAGGAGCGCGTCGATCCGGCAACTCATGCAAGGACGCCTCGTCGATGACGAGCCGGGTGTGCGCGCCCATCTCGATCTGCACAATCCGGCCGAGGAGGACGACGCCCAGGCGGACGCGCAAAGCGATCTCGACGCCGCGCTGCTGGAGCGCTACCACGAGGAACTGCGGGTACTCGAGGCGGCGCGAGCGCGCATCGTCGCCGGCGAGTTCGGCGTCTGTCTCGAGTGCGGTGCCGCGGTGCCGGAGGCCCGCCTCCTGGCGGCGCCGGAGTCGCCGTGGTGCGTGGAATGCCAGTCGCGCGCCGAGGCCGGGGCGCACCGCCCCACGCTCTGATTGTCGATGGTGCCGTCGGGCATCGATCTGCGCCGGGTTGCATGGTGCCGACGGTCCGGCCGATGCGGCCGGCCGCTGCCTCGCGTAGTCTGTCCATGTTCCAGGTCTGGACAGGGAGTGGCGAATGCGGCGCAGCCTGCATCATGAGATTCATCGCACCGGGCGTGCCGGCTGGCTGCGTGCCGCCGTGCTGGGTGCCAACGACGGCATCGTCTCCACCGCCAGCCTGTTGGTCGGCGTGGCGGCCGCGAATGCGGATCGCCATGTGCTGCTCGTGACCGGGGTGGCCGGCTTGATGGCCGGCGCGCTGTCGATGGCGGCAGGGGAGTACGTTTCGGTCCAGTCGCAGGCTGACACCGAGTCTGCCGACCTGGCCCGCGAGCGTGCCGAACTGGCCGCAGACCCGGTCCATGAGCACAAGGAGTTGTCCGCCATCTACGTCGAACGCGGCGTGCCGCCAGCGCTGGCCGACCAGGTCGCACAGGCACTGATGCGCCATGACGCCCTGGGTGCGCACGCGCGCGACGAGCTGGGCATCTCGGAGATCCTGCGTGCGCGGCCTCTGCAGGCGGCCACCACTTCCGCAGCGACCTTTGCCGCCGGTGCCGGACTGCCGCTGGCGGTCGCGGTCCTGGCGCCGCCCGCTGGCGCCGTGGCGGCCGTGTCGCTGACGTCGTTGGCCGCGCTGGTCGGTCTGGGAGCGCTGGCCGCGCGCGTGGGCGGCGCCCCGCCGCTGCGCGCGGCGCTGCGCGTCGGCTTCTGGGGGGCCCTGGCAATGGCGCTCACCGCGGCGGCCGGGCACTGGTTCGGCGCGGTGGCTTAGCGTCAGCGGGGGATCAGGCGCTGCGCCCCGACAACTGGCGTTCCAGGTGGTCGATGCGTTCCAGCAGGGAAAGCACGAGGACGAGTGGCGCGTCGCCGAGTTCAAAGTCACGAATGAGTCTGGCCGTACGCCGCAGCTGGGCGATGGTGCTCGCCTCCAGCAGCACAGCCGTGCGCGTGGTTTGCTCGACACGCACAAAGTCGAGGGACGCGAGCTCGTTCAACATCTCGTAGCTCATGCCGAACAGCGCTTCGACCTGGTCGATGGCGAACCACTGCGTCGTGTGCGCTTCGTGTGGATGATCGTCGGGCATGGCGGGCCTTTCCGCTTCAGGTAGTGCCGAGGCCCGCGCGCGCATCGAAGTGTGCGGCGGCGGCGAGCTGTTGCCACAGCGCCAGGGTTTCAGGCGTGGTCTGGGTCGGCAACTCGAGTTTGAGGACGGCGTACAGGTCGCCCGCGCCGCCGGTGGCGCGCGCCAGCCCGCGCCCGGCAAGGCGCAGCTTCTGACCGTTGCGCGCGCCGGCCGGAACGGTGAGCATCACGGCGCCTTCGAGGGTAGGGATCTCGACTTTCGCGCCCAGGACCGCTTCCCAGGGAGCGACCGGCAGGTCGATCGCGAGGTCGTGCCCGTCGACGCGAAAGAGCTTGTGCGGGCGCAGGCGGATGCGCAGGTGAAGGTCCCCGGCCGGCGCCTTTTCGCGACCCGGCGCGCCGCGTCCCGGGACGCGCAGGTGCTGGCCCTCGGTCGCGCCCCGCGGTATGCGCACCGTGGTCGTGCGCAAGGTGGTTGGCGCGAGCGGGCCCGCGGCGCCTTCCTGCACGGGCAACTGCAAGTGCACCTCGGTGCCGCGGTGCGCCTCCTCGACCGTGATGTCGACGACGGCCTCGAGATCGGCACCGCGCGCGGCAAAGCCCCGCCCGCGTCCTGCAGCCCGGCCGCCGAAGAGGCCGGCCAGCAGATCGGCCAGGTCTTCCTCGCTGAAGTCGTGGCCACCGGCGGCGCCCGCGTGGTCGCGCGACCATGCGGCGTCGGGTTCGAAGTCGGCGCCGGGCGCGTGCCTGCCCAGGCCGTCGTACGCGGAACGCTTCTCGGCAGAGCTCAGCACCTCGTAGGCTTCGCCAACCTCCTTGAAGCGGGCCTCGGCATCGGGTTCCTTGGAGACGTCGGGATGGTACTTGCGCGCCAGACGCCGATACGCCTTCTTGATTTCCTCCGCGCTGGCGTCCCTAGCCACTTCCATGGTGGCGTAGTAGTCCTTGTACTTCATCGTGCGCGTGCGGGTCGGGTGAAGGTATGAAGGTATCGGTGTGGTGGCTGCGGGAGACTGCCATGCGGCCCGCTGCATGGCCGGAGTCGCTTATTCGGTCGCGCCCTTGGGCAGCCGTTCGACGGCTTCGTTGAAGTAGAAGACAAGTTCGCGCGATCCGTCCTTGTCGATCTGCGTCCGACGTTCCTGCGCCGCACCCTCGTAGCGCACCGTCACGCGATACTCGCCCGGCTTGAGCATCAGCATCATCCACGGGCCGTCGGCGCGCGCTTCCAGCAGCACCGTACCACGCGTGTCGGCGACCGTCACCATGACCCCCGCCAGGTAGGCGCCGCTGCCGCGCGCTGCTGTCAGGATGCGCAGCGAGTAGCGCGATCGCTGCTGGCGCAGCACCTCGATTTCCTCGGCGCCAATGCCGCCGCTGACCGCCGGTTCGCCGCGGCTGGTGGTGTGCTGGGTCAGCGCCGCGACCGGAGCGACCTGACAGAGGGCGCAGGCAACCAACAGTGTCGAGAGCATTCGCATGGGTGGCTCCTTGTCCGGTTTGACGGCTGTGTGGCGCCGCCGAAAGATGCAATGACGATACCCGATTGTTGGTGCGGCGTCTTGCGCCGCGTCAAGGTCCGCACATCTGACGAGGCCGTTGCCGCATCGACGCACATGGCATCGTCTAAACTTTCGAGATCAGGGCATCACGATACATTTTCAAGGCAGGCATGGCCGAATCGGTGGAATGCGTCGTCATCGGCGCGGGAGTGGTCGGGTTGGCGGTGGCGCGCGCGCTCGCGCAAAAGGGCCTCGAGACGGTGGTCGTCGAGGCCGAGTCCGGCATCGGCACCGGCACGAGTTCACGCAACAGTGAGGTAATCCACGCCGGCATCTACTATCCGACCGGTTCCTTGAAGGCGCGTTTTTGCGTCGCCGGCAAGCATGCGCTGTACCGCTACTGCGCCGAGCATGGCGTGACAACCCACAACTGCGGCAAGCTCATCGTCGCCACCGCGGAAGACCAGGTCGAAGGACTCAAGGGCCTGGTGGCGCGCGGCCACGCCAACGGTGTGCCCGACCTGCGCATGCTCTCGCGCGCGGAGGCGCTGGCAATGGAGCCGGCCCTGTCCTGCGTTACTGCGGTGCACTCGCCGTCCACCGGCATCGTCGACAGCCACGCCTTCATGCTGGCCTTGCAGGGTGACCTGGAATCGGCCGGCGGCATGCTGGCCTTCGCTTCACCCGTGTTGCGCGGCGCGTGCCGCGACGACGGCATCACGCTCGAGGTCGGCGGCGAGACTGCCAGCGAGATCCGGGCCCGCGTGGTGGTCAACAGCGCCGGCCTGGCCGCACCGGGCCTGGCCGGGCAACTCGACGGCCTGGCGGACACGCACGTGCCGAAGGCTTACTTCGCCAAGGGCAATTACTACACGCTCACCGGTCGGTCACCGTTTTCGCGCCTCATTTACCCGGCACCCGAGGCAGCCGGACTGGGCGTGCACCTGACCATCGACCTGGGCGGGCAGGCCCGCTTCGGCCCGGATGTGGAGTGGGTCGAATCGCTGGACTACACGGTCGATCCGCGCCGTGCCGACAGTTTTTATGCCGCGATCCGTGCATACTGGCCGCAACTTCCCGACGGCGCGCTCGCACCGGGCTACGCCGGCATCCGTCCCAAGCTGCAGGCGCCGGGCGAGCCGGCTTACGACTTTGTCATCGACGGCCCGCAGGTCCACGGCGTGCCCGGGCTCATCAACCTCTTCGGCATCGAGTCGCCGGGGTTGACCTCGTCCCTGGCGATTGCCGAGTACGTGGCCGACATGCTGTGAACCGGGGCGCCAGGCGCCTGATTCCTCAAGGAGAAGCCAGACCATGAAAAAAGCCAAACCGCACGCCACCGCGCGCCGCGACAGCGTGGCCGATCAGGGACGCATTGACCTCGCCGCGGCGCTGCGCTGGGCCGCGCGCCTGGGATTGAACGAGGGGGTCTGCAACCATTTCAGTCTGGAACTTGCGCCCGCGCGCTACCTGATCAATCCGCAGGGCCTGCACTGGAGCGAGGTTACTGCCGCCGACATCCTCTTGATCGACGCCAAGGGCAACATCCTCGAGGGCCGGCACACGATGGAGCCGACTGCGTTCTTCATCCACAGCCATATCCACCAGGCCAATCCGCACGCCAAGTGCGTCATGCACACCCACATGCCGTTCGCAACCGCGCTCACATTGATCGAAGGCGGGCGGGTCGAGTGGTGCAACCAAAACGCGCTGCGCTACTACGGGCGCATCGCCTACGACGACGAGTACAACGGCGTCGCACTCGACGATGCCGAAGGGCGGCGCATCGCGGCCAAGCTGTCCGGTCGCGACATCATGTTCATGGCCAGCCACGGCGTGACGGTGGTCGGGCCGACCGTGGCGCGCGCCTTCGGCGACCTCTACTACCTGGAGCGCACCTGCATGCATCAGGTACTTGCCGTGCAGGGGGCCGCAGGCAGGCCGCTGCGCGCGATTCCGGCCGCCATGTGCGAGACCGTCGCCGCGCAGATCGCCGGGGAGCGGCAGCAGGACGACTACTTCTTCGCCTCGATCAAGCGCATGCTCGACCGCGACGAACCGGGCTGGTCGTCGCTGGCCTGAACCTTCAGGCGCCGCTTGCGGCGAACTGGCGTGGCGTGACGATGCGAAACGGCAGCGCCGCGCGGCGCGGTCGTGCCAGTTCCAGCAGGGCGCGATCGCGCGTGACGAGGACATCGGCGCGACGGTCGCGTGCAAGTTCCAGGAACTTCTGGTCGTCCGGATCGCGGCAGGTCGGAAGCTTTGGTGAGCCTTGCGCCGCGTTCGCGGCATTGGGCGGCCGGGCGCCGTCGGTCAACGCATCGCAGGCCGTCAGTGCGGCCGCCTGTCCGGCCGCTGTCAGGGTCCAGCGGCCGAGTGGGTAGGCGAGTGCGCGTTCCAGTTCCGCCAGGCAGGCAGTGTCGATGACGATGCTGGCGCCGGCAGCCACCGCCTCGCGCAGGGGCACGACCTCCGGGTTGTCGAACACCAGCCAGTCCAGCCAGACGTTGGTGTCCAGTACCAGCCGCAAAGGCCCGCTCCTACGGGATGGGCGACGCGCCTGGCTCGACCGCAGGCACGTGCTGACCGGTGTCGTCCAGCGGAGAGACGGTGACCGCGACCTGCAACTCCTGCTCGCCGCCGCCGATGATCACCCCGCGCGTCGGCGTGACATCGTGGAAGTCGCGCCCCCAGGCGAGGGTGACATGTTCGTTCGCGACCAGGCAGTCGTTGGTCGGGTCCAGGTCCAGCCAGTCGCCAGGCAAGCCCGGGCACCAGGCCGAGACCCAGGCGTGCGAGGCATCCGAGCCGACCAGGCGCGGCATGCCCGGCGGCGGCGCGGTGAGGATGTAGCCGCTGACATAGCGCGCGCTCAAGCCCACGCTGCGCAGGCAGGCGATCATCAGGTGGGCGAAGTCCTGGCACACGCCGCGGCGGTCACGCAATACATCCGCCAGCGGCGTGGCCACGCTGGTGGCGGTGGGGTCGAACTCGAACTCGGCGTGGATGCGCGCGTTCAAGTCCAGGAGCGCTTCGATGAGGGAACGTCCCGCGGTAAACGTTGGGGCGGCATAGGCGCGCACCGCCGCGTTGCGTTCGACGTAGGGCGAGTCGTGCGCGAAGCGGGTCGCGTCCAGCGCGCCGGGGCCGTCGAGCGCGGCCAGCCGGTCGCGCACCGACTCCCAGGCTGAGAGGTCGCGTGGCAGCGGGCGCGGGTTGAGGCGCACCGTCGATTCAGCGGTGATGGTCAGGACGCGGTGTGACTCGGTGATCGCCGCCTGCAAGACCGCGTTGCCGAAGTAATCCGAAGCGGTGGATGATTCGGCGGGGAGCGGGCTCAGGTCGATGCGGTGGTCGCGCACTTCCTGATGCAGGTCGGGTCGCGGCGTCAGGTGCAGGAGCTGCCTTGACAGGAGGACAGGCGCGGCGTATTCGCAGCGCGTCTCGTGGCGCACGGCGAGCACAGTCATGGCGACACCAATGCGTGCGGATCGCTTTCGGTGTGGCTGAAAAAGCGCTGCTCGAGGGTCTCGGCAATGGCCCAGGATTCGCGCCCGAAGCGCTGCATGAATGCGGCGAGCGCCGGCGCGCCCGGCACCAGATCGTTGGCCGGACGCAAGGCGAAGAGCGCCTCGCACAGCGGTTCGACGCGTGCGCTGCCGCACTCGCCGAAGTTTTCGGAGAGGCGGCGCAGGGTGTCGGCCAGGCCCAGCAGCTGGTAGGCCGCCGAGCGCGGGTTGGTCTCGTCGCGGATGAGGAGGTCCAGCACGGGCAGCCATTGCGGGCGTGCCATGTAGCGCGAGCGATAGGTGACGATGCTGTCGGCCAGTTCAAGCAGCCACTCGAGTTCGGCGTCCTCGCCTTCGCCGAGCGCATGGCCCAGCGCGGCTGCGAGGAACTGCGCGCGCTCGACGCGCCGGCCGATGGTCAGGAAACGCCAGCCCTGGTCGCGCGTCATGCCGTCCAGCGCGAACCCCGCCAGCGTCATGAGCGACAGGGTGGCCTGATCGAGTTCGCTCAAGGCCTCGGCCAGGGACGGACTGCGCTGTTGCCAGCGCGCCAGTCGCTGCACCATGCGGTTCAAGGTGCGCCAGTTGTCGACCGAGAGGCGCTCGCGCAGCTGGAAGGCGACGCGAAAGAGTTGCCCCAGGCAGCCGGCGAGCCCGGCGACCGAGGCGTCGGCAACAGCGCGGCGCAGCGCAACCTCGGCCATGTCGCGCGAGGTTGCGGCTTCGGCTGGCAGCAGGCCCCAGGACCGGCAAAGCGCAGCGATCGGGCGCCATTCGCGCCCGGGGCGTTCGGGTGAGGCATCGACCAGGGCACCCAGCGCCACGCGCAGGAGGCGCGCGGTGTTGTCGCTGCGCTCCGCGTAGCGGCCGAACCAGAAGAGGTTCTCGGCGATGCGGCTGGACAGGTTGTGCGGGCTGCGCACCAGGTCGACTGCGCTCACCGCGCGGCGAATCAGGCTGAAGTCCGACACCGGGCCCTGCGACAGTACCCAGGTGTCCTTGCTGCCGCCGCCGCGCTGCATCGAGATCACGCGCGCATCCGGCCCGGTGGCCACGCGCGTCAGGCCGCCGGGCATGACCACGTAACCGGAAGCGGTGGCGCAGGCATAGACGCGCAGGCCCACGGCGCCCGCGGTGAGGTGCGCCGCTTCGCTGCGGCCCCACACCGGTGCCTGCGAAATGCGCACCATCTCCTGGGCCACGTAGCGGTCCGGATGGGCATGCATGGCAGAAAGCAGGCGTTCGCGCCCGGCGCCATCGAGGTCCTGGCCGAACACGACTTCGCCGCGCAGTTGCGGGTAGGCCGGCTTGATCACCAGGTCGGAGAGGCGCTCCTCGACTTCTTCCAGCGCCGCCGCTTCGCCGCACCACCAGGTGGCCACCGAGGGCATGGCCAGCGGCTGGCCCAGCCAGTGCTCGCAGATGCGCGGCAGGTAGCCCAGCATGGCGCCGGATTCGATCAGGTTGGACCCCAGGCTGTTGGCCACCAGCACGTTGCCGCGCCGTACCACCTCGGTCAGGCCGGGGATGCCCAGTGCGGAGTCGCTGCGCAGTTCCAGCGGATCGCAGAAATCGTCGTCCTGGCGACGCAGGATCGCGTGCACGCGTTGCGGGCCGGAAAGCGTGCGCAGCCAGACCCGGCCGTCGCGCACCGCGAGGTCGCCGCCTTCGACCAGCGGAAAGCCCAGGTAGCGCGCCAGGAGCGCGTGCTCGTAGTAGGTCTCGTTGTAGGGCCCGGGCGTCAGGAGCACGATCAGCGGCGCTTCGCCCTCGCTGGGCGCCCACTGCGCCAGCGAATCGCGCAGGGTGGCGAAAAAGCGCGCCAGCGGCTGTACGCGCAGGTCGCGGAACAGGTGCGGAAAGGCGCGCGAGATCGCCAGGCGGTTTTCCAGCGCGTAACCCGCGCCGGAGGGCGACTGGCTGCGGTCGGCCACCACCCACCAGCGCCCGTCCGGGGCACGCGCGATGTCGGCAGCGTAGACATGCAGGTACACGCCGCCCGGCGGAACGATGCCGTGGCAGGGGCGCAGGAACCCGGCGTTGCCGTGCACCAGGGCGGCCGGCAGCAGACCGTCGGCGATCAGGCGCTGCGGTCCGTAGGCATCGGCCAGCAGGCGATTGAGCAGGTCGGCGCGCTGCGCGACTGCCGCGGCGATGCCAGCCCACTCGTCGTGCGGCAGGATCTGCGGAAGGAGATCCAGGTCCCAGGGGCGGTCGGTGCCGGCCGGATCGGCGTAGACGTTGTAGGTGACGCCGTTCTCGCGCACCTGGCGATCGATTTCCAGTGCCCGCTCGCGCAAGAGCTTGGGCGGCGTGGCGAGCAATTCATCGAACAGCGGCTTCCAGTGCGGCCGCGGCTGCGCCGGCGCTTCCAGCATCTCGTCGTAGCGCGCGGCGGCGGGCGGATAGGCAGCGAGGATGCGCGCAGGCATGGGTTGGGCGGAAGCGGGAATGATCGTTCTTCGTCAGGGCCGTCGGAGGTCGAGCGAGAATGGGAAGTTCGGATTGCGCGCCTCCGTGGCAACCTCGATGCGGCCCGGCGTGTGGCCCATCTGCGCATAGCGCGCCAGCCGCCGTCCTTCCGCCTCGTAGGCATTGACCGGCAGGTTCTCATGATTGCGACCGCCCGGATGGGCGACGTGGTACGTAGCCCCGCCCAGGCTGCGCCCGGCCCAGGTGTCGATCAGGTCGATGGTGAGTGGCGCGTGCACGCCGATGGAGGGGTGCAGGGCTGAGTAGGGTTGCCAGGCGCGGTAGCGCACGCCGGCCGCGAACTCGCCGACGTTGCCGGTCGGATGCAGGGGAACGGCACGGCCGTTGCACGTGATCTGGTGCCGCCCGGCCACAAGGCCCGTCGCCTTGACCTGCAGGCGCTCGACCGAGGAATCGACGTAGCGCGCGGTGCCGCCGGAGGTGCTTTCTTCGCCGAGGACGTTCCAGGGCTCCAGGGCGCTGCGCAATTCGACGTGCACGCCGCCGGCAGCGAAATCGCCGATGCGCGGAAAGCGGAATTCGAAGTGCGGCGCGAACCAGGCAGGATCGAACGCGTAGCCGGCCTCGACGAGTTCGCCGATCACGTCATTGAAATCGTGCCAGACGAAGTGCGGCAGCATGAAGCGGTCATGCAGCTCGGTGCCCCAGCGCACCAGGCGCGCCGGGCGGAACGGTCGCTGCCAGAAACGCGCCACCAGCGCACGCATCAGGAGTTGCTGGGTGAGCGACATGCGCGCGTGCGGCGGCATCTCGAAGGCGCGCAGTTCCAACAGTCCCAGGCGGCCGGTGGACGAGTCCGGCGAGAAGAGCTTGTCGATGCAGAATTCCGAGCGATGGGTGTTGCCGGTGGCGTCGATGAGCAGGTTGCGCAGCGCCCGGTCGACCGTCCACGGGGCGATACGGGTGTTTGAAGCGGCCAGGCGCTCCAGCTCGGCAAAAGCGATCTCGATCTCGTAGACCGAGTCGTTGCGCGCCTCGTCGATGCGCGGCGCCTGGCTGGTCGGGCCGATGAACATGCCCGAGAACAGGTAGGACAGGGACGGGTGGTTGTGCCAGTAGCCGATCAGGCTTTTCAACAGGTCAGGGCGGCGGAGGAAGGGCGAGTCGGCAACCGTCGCGCCGCCGAGCACGAAATGGTTGCCACCGCCGGTGCCGGTGTGGCGCCCGTCGAGCATGAACTTTTCGGTCGTGAGACGGGTGGCATGCGCCTGTTCGTACAGGAACGTGGTGTGATCGACCAACTCGGTCCAGTTGCCGGCCGGCTGGATGTTCACTTCCAGCACGCCGGGGTCGGGGGTGATGCGAAAGTGCGCCAGGCGCGGGTCGCGCGGCGGCTCGTATCCTTCCAGTACCACCGGCAGCCGCATGTCGGCCGCAGTGGCTTCGACGCCAGCCACCAGCTCCAGGTAGTGTTCGAGGGCCTGGGTAGGCGGCATGAAGATGTACAGGACGCCATGCCGCGCCTCGGCGCACAAGGCGGTGCGCGTGATCCAGCCGGCCGATTCGAATGGTCCGGGCCGGGTGTCCGGCGTGTTGGGGCGGGCCGCAGCGCGCCGCGCACCGTGACGCCCCGCGCTGCCGGCCGCGCCCGCGCTTCCGAAAGCTCCATCGAGCGTGGTGGCATCGCCATCCGGGCCATCGTCAAGCCATGCGCCGTGCGCGCGCGCCGGGTCGTTGGGCGTCTGGAACAGCCGCGCGATCTCGCGTTGCGCCGGCAGGCGTGGAAACACCTGTGCCGGATCGGGCTCGTGGATCCAGGGCATGTCGCCAGGTGCGGCCCAGGGTTGCGAGTCCAGCGGCAGGCGCAGGCCGATGGCCGAGTCGCCGGGGATCAGATAGCAGCGTTCATCGCGCAGGAACCAGGGACCGGACTGCCAGCGCCGGGAGGGGTCGGTGCTGCGCGCGATCGGCAGGACGTGCCCGGCGACCGCATCCAGCCCCGCGCTGAAGACGCGCCGCAGGCGCTCGCGTTCCATGGGGTCGGCCAGTCGTGCGTCGAACGGGTCGACGTTGGTCGGCAGGCGGCGTTCGCGCCACAGGTAGTACCAGGTATCCTCGAAGGCGGGGAACACCCATTTCGCATCCAGTCCGAGGTATGCGCTCAGGCGGCGCAGGAACTCGCCGGCTTGTTCCGCGGTCGCGCCATAGTCCACGGATTCATCGGCGTACAGGGACGGGTCGGTCCAGATGGGCTCGCCGTCGCGGCGCCAATAGCAATTGATCGACCAGCGCGGCAGCTGTTCCCCGGGATACCACTTGCCCTGGCCGTAGTGCAGCAGCCCTTGTGGTGCATAGCGCGCCATGAGAGGGCGCATCAGGCGCGCGCCCTTGATGCGCTTGGTCGGGCCGAGGGCCTCGGTGTTCCATTCCGGGGCGTCGCGGTCATCGACGGATACGAAGGTCGGTTCGCCGCCCATGGTCAGGCGCACGTCGCCTTGCGCAAGTTCCGCATCGATCCTGTGGCCCAGCGCGTCGATGGCACTCCACTGCGCCTCGGTATAGGGCTTGGTGACCCGCGGTGCCTCGAAGACGCGGGTCACGCTCATGTGGTGGCTGAATTCGACTTCCGCCGGTTCGATCAGGCCGGTAATCGGCGCGGCGTTACCCGGGTCGGGTGTGGCAGCCAAGGGGATGTGCCCTTCACCAGCCAGGAGGCCCGAGGTTGGATCCAGCCCGACCCAGCCCGCGCCGGGCAGGTAGACCTCGCACCAGGCGTGCAGATCGGTGAAATCGGCCGACGGGCCGGACGGACCGTCGAGCGATTTGACGTCCGGCGTCAGCTGGATCAGGTAGCCGGAGACGAAACGCGCGGCCAGTCCCAAGTGGCGAAAGAGCTGCACCAGGAGCCAGGTCGAGTCGCGGCACGAACCCGAACCCGCCGCAAGGGTCTCCTCGGGCGTCTGCACCCCGGGTTCCATGCGGATCAGGTAGCGCACATCTTCCTGCACGCGGCGATTCAAGGCCACCAGGAAATCGACCGTCGGCGTCGCGTGGCGCGGCGTGGCGTCCAGATAAACCGCAAAGCGGCGCGTGGCCGGCAGGGTCTGCAGGTAGGGCGCCAGCTCATGCGCCAGCGCCGGGTCGTAGGTGAACGGGACCTTCTCGGCCTCAGGCTCCAGGAAGAAATCGAAGGGGTTGATCACCGACATCTCGGCAACCAGGTCCACCTCGACCTTGAACTCCCGGGTCTTGTCCGGGAACACCAGGCGCGCGAGGTAATTGCCCTGCGGGTCCTGCTGCCAGTTGATGAAGTGCTTGTCCGGTGTGACCTTGAGCGAGTAGGACAGGATGGCCGTGCGCGCGTGCGGTGCCGGCCGCAGGCGCACCACCTGCGGACCCAGGGCCACGGGTTTGTCGTAGCGGTAATGCGTGATGTGTGAGAGGGCGACGTGGATGGACACGATGATGGGTTCCTGGGATCTTGTTTCCTAACGTGTCAAGCAAGTTGCATGCACGACAAGGCGCAAACGCAGAGCGAGCTGAGAGCAAGCCCGGTGGCGCGCCGCCGCCGCTTCATGCGACCTTGACGACATACTCGACTCCCGGTAAGTCCTTGAAGTGTGCGTCCGCGGTCAGGAGAGGCGCCTGTTCCTGCACTGCGGTCGCGTAGATGACGGCGTCAGCCGTGAAGAGCTTGTACCTGCGGCTCAGATCGGCGGCCAACAGGGCAATGGATTCAGTCAGCGGCACGATTTCGCTGTCACGCGTGGCAGCGATGATGGCATCGGCCTGGTCCTCGTCGAGCTCGCGCAAAGCCCATTTGCGCAGTTCGAGCAGCACCAGAGTCGGGATGATCAATTCCGACGGTTTGGCAAGGCGCGGTTCGAAGACCTGGCCCAGCGCAGTGGCCGCCAGGACTTCGACCCAGACGCAGGTATCGGTGACGATCAAGCGCGGGGCGTGGACGAACCACGCTTGGTTGTCAGCCTGGCATCACGATCGGAGCGGTCCCGGTAGTCCTTGGTATTCGCACCACGCGCGATACCGGTCAACGCCGAGATCGGGCGCTGGGGAACCAAGCGCAGGGAGTCGCCGATGCGAAGAAAGGCGAACTTCTGCCCCG
Source organism: Burkholderiales bacterium (assembly GCA_016790635.1). Lineage (GTDB taxonomy): Bacteria > Pseudomonadota > Gammaproteobacteria > Burkholderiales > JAEUOS01 > JAEUOS01. The sequence continues at coordinate 62,136 of JAEUOR010000034.1, read as the reverse complement.
CCTTGAGCCCCATTTCGTTACGCAGGGCCTTGGGGATGGAAATCTGGAACTTGGAGGAAAGTGTGGCCGTGCTCATCTTTCAAAGTCTCGATCGACAAGAAAAACGTAAGAATATCATGGCCGACGACGCAAACGCAGCGGGCCGCCCGCGGGCGGCCCGCTGTCTGACTTGCGGTGTCAGGCGGCCAGCAATTGCCGCAGCACGTAGGGCAGGATGCCGCCGTGCTTGTAGTAGTCGACCTCGATGGCGGTGTCGATGCGCAGCAGTACCTTGACTTCGGTGCGTGACCCGTCCGGCGAGGTCAACACCAGCTTGGCCTGGCTCTGCGGGACGATTTCGGCGCCCAGCACGACATCGACCGTTTCGTTGCCGCTGATTTCCAGGCTTTCCCAGGAGTCGCCGGGCATGAACTGCAGCGGCAGCACGCCCATGCCGACCAGGTTGGAGCGATGGATGCGCTCGAAGGAGCGCGCCACCACCGCCTTGATGCCCAGGAGTTGCGTGCCCTTGGCCGCCCAGTCGCGCGACGATCCGGTGCCGTACTCCTCGCCGCCGAACACCACCGTGGGCGTGCCCTCGCGCATGTAGCGCATGGCGGCGTCGTAGATGAACATCTTCTCGCCGGAAGGCTGGAAGAGGGTCACGCCGCCTTCCTCGCGCGAGCCGTCCGAGCGCGCCGGGATCATGAGGTTCTTGATGCGGACGTTGGCGAAGGTGCCGCGCATCATGACCTCGTGGTTGCCGCGGCGCGCGCCATAGGAATTGAAGTCGGCCTTGAGGACGCCGTTGTCGACCAGGTACTTGCCGCCAGGCGAGGCTTCCTTGATCGAACCGGCCGGCGAGATGTGGTCAGTGGTGATCGAGTCGCCGAACAGGGCCATGATGCGCGCGCCCTTGACGCCGACATCGGCCGCCTTGGGTTTGAGCGAAAAGCCGTCGAAAAACGGCGGCTTGGCGATATAGGTGGACTTGGGCCAGTTGTAGACCTGCCCGGTCACGCCCTTGACTGCGCCCCACAGTTCGCCCGGCGCGGTCTTGACGCGGTCGTAGTTGGCCTTGAAGGCGCGTCCGTCCATGGCGAACTTCATGAGCTTGTAGACCTCGTCGGAAGTCGGCCAGATGTCGCCCAGGTAGATGTCGCGCCCGCCCTTGCCGCGCCCGACCGGCTCGGTCATGAGATCGACCGTCACATTGCCGGCGATCGCATAGGCCACCACCAGCGGCGGGGAAGCCAGGAAATTGGCCTTGAGGTTGGGATGGATGCGAGCCTCGAAGTTGCGGTTGCCCGAGAGCACCGCCGCGCACACCAGGTCGTTGGCGGTGATCGCGTCGTTGATCTCGGGTGCCAGGTCGCCGGCATTGCCGATGCAGGTGGTGCAGCCGTAGGCTGCCACCGAGAAGCCGAGTTTTTCCAGGTAGGGCAGCAGCCCGGCACGGGTCAGGTACTCGGTGACGATGCGCGAGCCGGGGGCCAGCGAAGTCTTGACCTTGGGGTCGACGGTCAATCCCGCCTCGACCGCCTTCTTCGCCAGGAGGCCGGCGGCGAGCAGCACCCCGGGGTTGGAGGTGTTGGTGCAGGAAGTGATGGCGGCGATCAGGATGTCGCCGTTGCGAATGGTCGCCTCGCCCGCGTCGTGGCTCATGAAGAGCTTCTCGGCGCGCTGGTTGAAGCCGTTCTCGGCGATCGGCTTGGAGAAGAGTTCGACGAACTTGCGCGACAGGTGGGTGATCTCGATGCGATCCTGCGGACGCTTCGGTCCCGCCAGCGACGGCGCCACCGTGGAAAGGTCCAGTTTGACGACCTTGGTGAAGTCGAGTTCGCCCGCCTTGGGCATGCCGAACATGCCCTGCGCCTTGAAATAGCCTTCGAAGGCGGCGATCTCGTCGGCCGTGCGCCCGGTGCCCTTGAAGTATTCGATGGTGCGCTCATCGACCGGGAAGAAGCCCATGGTCGCGCCGTATTCGGGCGCCATGTTGGCAATGGTCGCGCGGTCGGGCAGGGCAAGCGACTTTGCGCCTTCGCCGAAGAACTCGACGAACTTGCCGACCACCTTTTCGCGGCGCAGGATCTCAGTGACGGTCAACACCAGGTCGGTCGCGGTGACGCCTTCGCGCAGGCGCCCGGTGAGTTCGAATCCGACCACGTCGGGGGTGAGGAAATACACCGGCTGGCCCAGCATGGCGGCTTCGGCCTCGATGCCGCCCACGCCCCAGCCGACCACGCCGATGCCGTTGATCATGGTGGTGTGGCTGTCGGTGCCGACCAGAGAATCGGGATAGGTGATGCCGTTCTTCGCATACACGCCGCGCGCCAGGTACTCCAGATTGACCTGGTGCACGATGCCGAAGCCGGGCGGCACGACGCCGAAGGTGTCGAAGGCCTGCATGCCCCACTTCATGAATTCGTAGCGCTCCTGGTTGCGCGAGAACTCGAGCTTCATGTTGAGGTCCAGCGCGTCGGGCTTGCCGTAGTGGTCGATCATGACCGAGTGGTCAACCACCAGGTCCACCGGCACCAGGGGTTCGATGGCCTTGGGATTTTTGCCCATGTCGGCGGCGACGTTGCGCATGGCCGCCAGGTCGGCCAGGAGCGGGACGCCGGTGAAGTCCTGCAAGACCACGCGCGCGACCACGAAGGGGATTTCGTCGGTGCGTTCCGCGGTCGGCTTCCAGTTGGCCAGCTGGCGCACGTGCTCCTCGGTGACCTTCTTGCCGTCGCAGTTGCGCAGCACCGACTCGAGCACGATGCGGATCGACATCGGCAGGCGCTTGACGTTGGGAAAGGTTTTCGCGAGTTCAGGCAGCGAGTGCAGCTTGCCGGTCTTGGCGCCGGCCTTGAAGGTCTTGATGGTTTTGGCGAAGGGGTGGGTCATCGGGATCTCCGGGGATACTTCAGTCATGCGGGGAAGGGAAAAGGGGCGCCATTCTAGGTGTAAAGGGTTGCGGGCGGGGCGGGCTACCGTGGCACGCACACATGGCCTTCCATGAGGACGCGTGCGCTGCGGCTCATGACGGCTTTTTTCACCACCCACTCGCCGCCGGCCTCGGCCGCTTCGGCGCCCACGGTCAGCGTGCCGGACGGGTGGCCAAATCGCACCGAGGCACGTGCCCCGCCGCCAGAGGCCAGGTTGACCAGGGTGCCGGGCACGCAGGCCGCCACGGCAATCGCCACGGCGGCGGTACCCATCATGGCGTGGTGCAACTTGCCCATGGACATGGCGCGCACAAGCACGTCGATTTCGCCCGCGGCGACGGTCTTGCCGCTGGAGGCGGTGTAGGTCGCAGGCGGAGCGACAAAGGCCACCTTGGGGATGTGCTGGCGGTGCGCGATTTCTTCGGGGGCGCGGATCAGCCCCATGGCCAGCGCGCCAGCGGTGCGGATGGCTTCCATCTTGGCCAGGTTTTCCGGGCTCGCGTTGATCGCTTCCTGCAGTTCGGTACCTGTGAAGCCGATGTCGGCCGCATTGACGAAGATCGTCGGGATGCCGGCGGTGAGCATGGTTGCCTTGAGCGTGCCGCCCTTGAAGTTGCCGGCCGCCGGGACCACCAGGTCATCGATCAGATTGCCGGTCGGGAAGAGCGCGCCGCCGGCGCCTTCTTCCTCGGCGGCCGGGTCCATGAATTCGAGCCTGACTTCGGCAGCCGGGAAGGTCACGCCGTCGAGTTCGAAGTCGCCGGTTTCCTGCACGCTACCGTCGGTGATCGGCACGTGCGCGATGATGGTCTTCCTGATGTTGGCCTGCCAGATGCGAACCGTGGCCACGCCGTTGTGCGGAACGCGCGCCGCATCGATGAGCCCGCCGGCGATCGCGAAGGGCCCGACCGCGGCCGAGAGGTTGCCGCAGTTGCCGGCCCAGTCGATGAAGGGCTTGTCGATCGCGACCTGGCCGAACAGGTAGTCGACGTCGTGATCGGGCACGCTCGACTTCGAGATGATCACGGTCTTGGAGGTCGAGGAAGTGGCAGCGCCCATGCCGTCGGTCTGCTTGCCGTACGGGTCGGGGCTGCCGATCAGACGCAACAGGAACGCGTCGCGCGCGGGGCCCGGGCTCTGCATGGCCTGCGGCAGGTCGCCTAAGCGGAAGAACACGCCCTTGCTGGTGCCGCCGCGCATGTAGGTGGCCGGCACGCGCAACTGCGGAGCGTGCGCCGCTTGTGCGGCGATGGAAGATTTCAAGACGGCGCTCATGCGGCCTTCCTTTCCAGAAAATCCTGCGCGAAGCGTTGCAGGACGCCGCCGGCGGCGTAGATCGAGACTTCCTCGGCGGTATCCAGGCGGCAGGTGACGACGGCACGGACGACGCTGCCATCGCGGCGGCGAATGACGAGCGTCAGGTCGGTGCCCGGGGTGGGTTCGCCTTCGACATCGAAGGTTTCGCTGCCGTCGATCGCCAAGGTCTGCCGATTGACGCCGGGCTTGAATTGCAGCGGCATGACGCCCATGCCGATCAGGTTGGTGCGATGGATGCGCTCGAATCCCTCGGCGACGATGGCCTCGACCCCCGCCAGGCGTACGCCCTTGGCGGCCCAGTCGCGCGAACTGCCCTGGCCGTAGTCGGCCCCGGCGATCACGATCAGCGGCTGGCGGCGTTCCATGTAGGTTTCGATCGCCTCCCACATGCGCACCACGCGACCTTCGGGCTCCAGGCGCGCGAGCGAACCGCGTTTGACCTTGCCGTCGACGACGGCCATTTCGTTGCTGAGCGTGGGGTTGGCGAAGGTCGCACGCTGCGCGGTCAGGTGATCGCCGCGATGCGTGGCGTAGGAATTGAAGTCCTCCTCCGGCAGGCCCATCTTGGCCAGGTACTCGCCGGCGGCGCTGTCGGCCATGATCGCGTTGGACGGCGACAGGTGGTCGGTGGTGATGTTGTCGCCCAGCACGGCCAGGGCGCGCATGTTCCTGAGCGTGCGCGGGCTGGCAGCCAGCGCGCCCTGGCCTTCGCGATCCCAGTAGGGCGGGCGGCGGATATAGGTGCTCTGCGCGCGCCAGTCGTAGAGCGGCTTGGCAGCCGGGCCTTCGTCCTGGCGCGGCGCGAACATGGGGATGTAGACGCGGCGAAACTGCTCGGGCTTGACGCTCGCGGCGACGATGGCATCGATCTCGGCGTCGTCAGGCCACAGGTCCTTGAGCAGGATCGGGCGCCCCTGGGCGTCGTTGCCGAAGCTGTCGCGCTCGATGTCGAAGCGCACCGTGCCGGCGATCGCGTAGGCCACCACCAGCGGCGGCGAGGCGAGGAAGGCCTGCTTGGCGTAGGGGTGGATGCGGCCGTCGAAATTGCGATTGCCGGAGAGCACCGCGGTGGCGTAGAGATCGCGGTCGATGATCTCCTGCTGGATTTTTGGATCCAGCGCCCCGGACATGCCGTTGCAGGTGGTGCAGGCGAAGGCGACGATGCCGAAGCCCAGCTTTTCGAGCTCCGGCTTGAGACCCGCTTCCTCGAGGTAGAGCTCGACCGTCTTCGACCCGGGGGCCAGCGAAGACTTGACCCAGGGCGCGCGCTTGAGCCCCAGGCGATTGGCATTGCGTGCAAGCAAGCCCGCCGCGACGACGTTGCGCGGGTTGCTGGTGTTGGTGCAACTGGTGATGGCGGCGATGATGACAGCCCCGTCGGGCATGCGGCCGGGCTCGGTGGCCCAGGGTTTGGCGATGCCGCGTGCGGCGAGGTCGGAAGTCGCCAGGCGCGCGTGGGGATTGGACGGTCCCGCCATGGTGCGCCCGACCGAAGACAGGTCGAATTGAAGCCGGCGGTCGTAGACGGCGTCGCCCAGGCTGTCGGACCACAGTCCCGCCGCCTTGGCATAGGTCTCGACCAGGCGCACCTGCGCGTCGCTGCGGCCGGTGAGCTTCAGGTACTCGATGGTTTGCGCGTCGATCGCGAACATCGCCGCGGTGGCGCCGTATTCGGGCGCCATGTTTGAGATGGTGGCGCGGTCGCCCAGGGTCAGGCCGGCCGCGCCTTTGCCGAAGAACTCCAGGTAGGCACCGACCACTTTTTGTTTGCGCAGGAATTCTGTCAACGCCAGCACGATGTCGGTGGCCGTGATGCCGGGCTGGCGCGCTCCGGACAACTCGACGCCGACGATTTCCGGCAGGCGCATCCAGGAGGCGCGCCCGAGCATCACGTTCTCCGCTTCCAGGCCGCCGACGCCGATGGCGATCACCCCCAGCGCATCGACATGCGGCGTGTGGCTGTCGGTCCCGACCAGCGTGTCGGGGTAAGCGACGCCATCCTGGTCGTGGATCACCGGCGACATCTTCTCCAGGTTGATCTGGTGCATGATGCCGTTGCCTGCCGGGATCACCTCCATGTTGCGAAACGCGCGCCGGGTCCACTCGATGAAGTGAAAGCGGTCCTCGTTGCGCCGGTCCTCGATCGCACGATTCTTGGCGAAGGCCTGCGGATCGTCGCCGCCGCATTCCACCGCCAGCGAGTGATCGACGATCAACTGCACAGGCACCACCGGGTTGACCTCGGCCGGGTCGCCCCCGGCTGCGGCGATCGCATCACGCAAACCGGCCAGGTCCACCAGCGCGGTCTGGCCCAGGATATCGTGGCACACCACGCGCGCCGGGTACCAGGGAAAATCGTAGTCTCGGCGACGTTCGATGATCTGCCGGAGCGATTGCTCAAGGATCGAGGGATCGCAGCGCCGCACCAGGTTCTCGGCCAGCACGCGCGAGGTGTAGGGCAGTTTCGCGTACGCGCCGTGTGCGATGCGCTCGACTGCGGCGCGCGCGTCGAAGTAGTCAAGGTCGGTGCCGGGCAGGGGTTTGCGGTCAGCGGTGTTCATCAGGGAAGCGGGAACAAGCGGTGTTCAACGACTGGCGAGCGGAACGAACTTGAGGTTCTCCGGCCCGGTATAGTTGGCCGTGGGGCGGATGATCTTGCCGTCCATGCGCTGCTCGATGACATGCGCCGCCCAGCCCGAGGTGCGCGCGATGACGAAGATCGGCGTGAACATCGCGGTTGGCACGCCCATCATGTGATAACTGACCGCCGAGAACCAGTCCAGGTTGGGGAACATCTTCTTGGCGTCCCACATCACGCTCTCCAGGCGGTCGGCGATGCCGAACATCTTCATGTCGCCGGCTTCCTTGGAAAGCTTGCGCGCCACTTCCTTGATGACCTTGTTGCGCGGGTCACCGGTGGTGTAGACCGGGTGGCCGAAGCCGATCACGACTTCTTTTTTCTCGACGCGGGCGCGGATGTCGGCCTCGGCTTCATCCGGGGTCTCATAGCGCTTCTGCACTTCAAAGGCGACTTCGTTGGCGCCGCCGTGCTTGGGGCCGCGCAGCGCGCCGATGCCGCCGCAGATGGCCGAGTACATGTCCGAGCCGGTGCCGGCGACGACCCGGCAGGTGAAGGTCGAGGCGTTGAACTCGTGCTCGGCGTAGAGGATCAGCGAGGTGTGCATGGCCTTGACCCAGGAGGCCGAGGGCGCCTTGCCGTGCAGGAGGTGCAGGAAGTGCCCGCCGATCGAATCGTCATCGGTCTCGACCTCGATGCGCCGGCCGTTGACCGCATAGTGGTACCAGTAGAGCAGCATCGACCCCATCGAGGCCATCAGCCGGTCGGCGATGTCGCGCGCGCCGGGATGGTTGTGGTCGTCCTTTTCCGGCAGCGCGCAGCCCAGCGCGGAGACACCGGTGCGCATGACGTCCATCGGGTGGGCCGAAGCCGGCAACGCCTCGAGCGCGGACTTGACCGCGGCAGGCAGTCCGCGCAGCGCTTTCAGCTTGCCCTTGTAGCCGGCCAGTTCGGCGGCGTTGGGCAGCTTGCCGTGCACCAGCAGGTAGGCGATCTCCTCGAACTCGCAGACGTCCGCGACGTCCAGGATGTCATAGCCGCGGTAGTGCAGGTCGTTGCCGGACAGACCCACGGTGCACAGCGCCGTGTTGCCTGCCACCACGCCGGACAGGGCGACGGACTTCTTCGGCTTTGGCCCGCTGGCCGGGGCTTGCGGTTCACTCATGTCATGCTCCTCTCATGGATCGTGGCGTTATTTGCCCTTGCCCTGGGAAAACAGGGCGTCGAGCTTGCCTTCGTACTCGTGATAACCAAGATAGTCGTACAGGTCGGCGCGCGTCTGCATGGCGGGCACGACACTCTTCTGCGTTCCCTCGCGACGCAGCACCTGATAGAAATTCAGGGCCGCGGCGTTCATCGCTCGGTACGCCCCGCAACAATATAGTGCGATATCGACCCCGGCGCCACGCAACTGGTCGAGTGTGAACAGCGGGGTAGAGCCGAACTCGGTGAGATTGGCGAGGATCGGAACCCTGACGGCATCCTTTACCTGCCTGTATTGCGCAAGTTCGGTGATGGCTTCGGGAAAGATCATGTCGGCGCCTGCCTCGGCGTAGGCGCAGGCACGGTCGATGGCCGAGTTCAGGCCTTCGGCAGCGAGCGCATCGGTTCGCGCCATGATGACGAAATCGGCGTCGCTGCGGGCGTCAACCGCCGCCTTGATGCGGTCCACCATCTCGTCGGTGGCGACGACCTCCTTGCCTGGGCGGTGTCCACAACGCTTGGCGCTCACCTGGTCCTCCATGTGTACCGCGGCCACGCCGGCCTGGGTGAACATGCGGATGGTGCGTGCGATATTGAAGGCGCCGCCCCAGCCGGTATCGATATCGACCATGAGCGGCAGGCCGCAGACGGCGGTGATGCGGCGCGCGTCGGTGAGCACGTCTTCCATGGTGCTGATGCCGAGGTCGGGCATGCCCAGCGAGTTGGCAGCGACGCCGCCGCCGGAAAGGTAGACCGCCTTGAAGCCGGTGCGTTCGGCCATGCGCGCGGCATAGGCGGTGATGGTTCCGACGACCTGCAGGGGACTCTCGTCCCGGACGGCCTGGCGGAACCTGGCGCCGGCAGACTCTTTCATCATCTTGACTCCTCGTTGAAAAACGCCTTGACCGCGTCGTCCGGTAGCGTGGCCCCGGTGCGCGACGCACGCTCGAGCAACTGCCAGAAATGGCGAAAGCTGGCGCGATCGTGCAACTTGCCCTTGTAACCGACGGGCCCCCAATCGGCCGCTTGCGCTGCGAGCAGGATGGCCGCCGCGTCCTCGATTTCCGCGACGCCGGGTCGCATGCCGCGCAGGATCGGCATGATCTGGTCCGGGTGGATGCTGTACTGGCGCAGATAGCCAAACTCTTCGCGCGCACGCCGGGCGTCGTTCTCCGCGACCGAGGCGTCGCGGTATTCCTGGGTGACGCCATGGATCGGCAGCGCACCCGCGGCGAGTGCCGCCGCGCTGATCTCGAGCTTGGCGCGGCGGATCAATGGATGATCGAACTGGCCGGGCGACGACATCGCCGCCGCCGGAATTGCCCCCTGGTGGGATGAGACGAAATCCATGATGCCGAGGTTGACGCCTTCGATCTGCCCGAGGCTGGCGATGTCGAAGACCTCGCGCAGCCCCTGATGGGTCTCGATCATCACGTGCAGCGGGATCAGGCGGCGGTGGCCGTGCTCTTCGGCGACGTGATTGACATACGACGCGATCTTGAGCACGTCCATGCGGCTGTCGCATTTGGGCAGCGTGATGTAGGCCAGGCGCGCACCGGCAGCGCGCACGACGATCTCGATGTCCTGCATGCAGTGCGGATGACTTGCGTCGTGCACGCGCACGCCGACGCGGCCGAACGTGTTCTCGCTGCCAGCGACCATCGCGGCCGCCATTTCCGCGGTTTCACGCTCGCGCCCCGCGCCGGCGCCATCCTCGAGGTCGCACAGCACGTCGAACACCGGCCGCCCGGCCTGCGCGGTTGTGCGCTGCAGATCGAGGGCGCGGCGGATGAACTTCTCGTTGCCTGCAAAATGCTCGCAGGCCGGGATGGCCGGCAATGGCTTGCCGTCGACGAAAAGAATGTCTTTCGGGTGCATCGCCATTGCGCGTGGAAGCAGCCGCTTGAAACCTGCCTGCGCGCCGCGCCGGCGCCTAGCCGAGCAGGTGCTTGACGCCGTCCTTCTCCTCGTTCAGTTCCTTCAAGGTGAAGTCCATGCGCTCGCGCGAGAAGGCGTCGACCTCGAGCCCCTTGACCATGGTGTACTCGCCGCCGGCGCAGATGACGGGAAATCCGTACATGGTCTCTTCCGGAATGCCGTAGCTGCCGTCCGAGGGGATGCCCATGGTGACCCACTCGCCATTGGTCCCGAGCGCCCAGTCGCGCATGTGGTCGATCGCGGCGTTGGCCGCGGAGGCGGCCGACGACAGTCCGCGCGCCTCGATGATCGCCGCGCCGCGCTTGCCGACGGTCGGGATGAAGATGTCCTTGTTCCAGGCCTCGTCGTTGATGAGCGCCTTCAAGCCCTGGCCGTCGGCGCTAGCGAAGCGGTAGTCGGGGTACATGGTCGGCGAATGGTTGCCCCATACGACCAGTTTGCGGATCGAGGCGACCGGCTTGCCGGACTTGGCGGCCAGTTGGGAGAGGGCGCGGTTGTGGTCCAGGCGCAGCATCGCCGTGAAGTTCTTCTTGGGCAGCGAGGGCGCCGATTTCATCGCGATGTAGGCGTTGGTGTTGGCCGGGTTGCCGACCACCAGCACCCGCACATTGCGCGAGGCGACCGCGTCGAGCGCCTTGCCTTGCGCCGTGAAAATGGCTGCGTTGGCCGACAGCAGGTCCTTGCGCTCCATGCCGGGACCGCGCGGGCGGGCACCGACCAGGAGGGCGTAATCGATGTCCTTGAAGGCGGTCATCGGGTCGCCGTGCGCGCTCATGCCGGCCAGGAGCGGGAAGGCGCAGTCGTCCAACTCCATCATCACGCCCTTCAAGGCTTTTTGCGCCTTCTCGTCCGGGATCTCGAGCAGTTGCAGGATGACCGGCTGGTCGCGTCCCAGCATGTCGCCGTTGGCGATGCGGAACAAGAGCGAGTAACCGATCTGACCCGCGGCGCCGGTGACGGCGACGCGAACGGGGGACTTGGCCATGAATACTCCTTGGGGGCGGGTGGCTGGGAACGATTCGCGCGGGCAGGCCGACCGGCAGCTGCGCAAAATCGGGCAGTGTAGAAGATGCCGCCAGCGTACGTCAAGCCATCTCTTATGTCTTATATAAGATATCAAACAAAAATTAGACTTGTCAAGGTATCTGTGCTCCAATAGCGCGATGCCGACTGCCGCCCGCGATCGCGCGCCAACCTTCAGCCCGCTGTATCGCCAGATCAAGGCGCTCATCGTTGCCAGCCTGGAAGCGCTCGAGTGGCGCCCCGGCGACATGATTCCTTCCGAGATGGAGTTGGCTGCGCGCTTCAAGGTCAGCCAGGGCACCGTGCGCAAGGCCATTGACGAACTGGCCGCGGAAAACCTGCTGGTGAGGCGGCAGGGAAAGGGCACCTTCGTCGCCTCCCATGGGGAGGCGCGCACGCAGTTCCGTTTTTTGCGCCTTGCACCCGACGAAGGTGAGCCCAGTTATCCGGAGAGTCGCATCATCGAGTTCCGCCGTCAGCGGGCCGCGGCCGAGGTGGCGCGGGTGCTTGATTTGAAGTCCGGCGACTCCGTGGTGTACTTGAAGCGCGTACTGTTGTTCGCCAAGCGCCCCAGCGTGGTCGATGAACTGCACCTGCCGGGCGGGCTGTTTCGCGGGCTGACCGCGGAGCGCCTGGCCGAAGGCAGGGCACCTTTGTATGGCACGTTCGAAACCGATTTCGGCGTCAAGATGATCCGTGCCGACGAGAAAATTCGCGCCGTGGCTGCCGATGCCGCGGTGGCGCAGCTGCTCGAGGTGCCCACCGGGACACCGCTGCTGCAGGTCGACCGTGTCGCCTTCAGCTATGGCGAGAAACCGGTGGAGCTACGGCGCGGCTTGTACCTGACGCAGCATCATCATTACCGCAATACGCTCAACTGAGGAGCATGCGGCATCCTTTTCGCCCGACCCGTCGCGGGGGCCTCCTTGCTATACTTTGTTGCCGCGCAATATTTCAGGCGCGCACCGCGCCGTAATGTCGGCCCGGGGCGACAGGGCGGCAACCGCACAATCCACCGCGCCGCCTTTCAAGCAAGCTTCCTGGAATGACTTCGACCGCGAATCCTCCCAAACCGCGTCCCAAGCACCTTGACCTGATGAAGATCCGGCTGCCGCTGCCGGGCTGGGTCTCCATCCTGCATCGTGTCAGCGGCGCGGGCCTGTTCCTGTTCCTGCCGGTGCTGCTCAAGTTGCTCGACATGAGCCTGGGGCAGGCGAACTCGTATGAAACGGTCGTACAGGCGATGTCGCACTGGTGGGTCAAGGTGATCATGGCCGGTCTGATTTGGGCTTACCTGCACCATTTTTGCGCCGGCATCCGCTTCTTGCTGCTCGACATGCACAAGGGCATCACCTTGCCGGCGGCGCGTGCCGGGGCCGCCGCGGTTTTCTGGGTCAGCCTGCCATTGACCGCTCTGGTCGTCTGGCGCCTTCTTTTCTAAGGGCTTGAGGTCGTAGCGAATGGCAAATCAACGCATCGTCGTCGGCGCCCATTACGGGCTGCGCGACTGGCTGGCGCAACGCGTCACCGCCACTTTGATGGCGCTTTATTCAGTGGCCTTGCTGGCGCTGCTCCTGTGGCGCAAACCGGTCGGGCACATCGGCTGGCAGGAGATCTTTGCACCGCAGTGGATGAAGCTAGCGACCCTCACCTTCATTGCCTGCCTCCTCTACCACGCCTGGGTCGGCGTCCGCGATATCTGGATGGATTACGTGAAACCAACCGGGTTGCGGCTTGTCTTACAGGTGGGAACCATCGTCTGGCTGGCCGCCTGCGGCGTCTGGGCGTTGCGGATTTTCTTGCGTTGAAGAGACACGAAAGCACATAGCAATGCCATTGACGGTACGCAAGTTCGATGCAGTGATCGTAGGTGCCGGCGGCGCCGGCCTGCGCGGCGCCCTGCAGTTGGCCGAGGCCGGCCTCAAGGTGGCGGTCCTGTCCAAGGTGTTTCCGACCCGTTCGCACACGGTTGCGGCGCAGGGTGGGGTGGGCGCATCGCTGGGCAACATGGGGCCGGATTCCTGGCAGTGGCACATGTACGACACCGTCAAGGGCGGCGACTGGCTCGCCGACCAGGACGCTGCCGAATTCCTGGCGCAGGAAGCCCCCAAGTGCGTCATCGAACTCGAGCACTACGGCATGCCGTTCGACCGTAACGAGGACGGCACGATCTACCAGAGGCCCTTCGGCGGGCACATGCAGAACATGGGCGCGGGCCCGCCCGTGCAACGCTCGTGCTGTGCCGCCGACCGTACCGGCCACGCGATGCTGCATACCCTGTACCAGCGCAATGTGCGCGCCAATACCCAGTTCTTCATCGAATGGATGGCGCTCGACATCATTCGCGACCCGATCGATGGCGCGGTGCTGGGCGTCATCGCGCTCGAGATGGAAACCGGCGAGACCATGATCATGCAGGGGCGTGCCACGCTTTTCGCCACTGGCGGAGCGGGGCGCATCTACGCGTCTTCGACCAATGCCTTCATCAACACCGGCGACGGCTGCGGAATGGCCGCCCGCGCCGGCATCCCGCTTGAAGACATGGAGTTCTGGCAGTTCCATCCGACCGGCGTTGCCGGGGCGGGGGTGCTGATCACCGAAGGCGTGCGCGGGGAGGGCGGCTATCTCCTCAACAAGAACGGTGAACGCTTCATGGAGCGCTATGCGCCCAACGCCAAGGACCTGGCGTCGCGCGATGTCGTCTCGCGTGCCATGGTCACCGAAATCAACGAGGGGCGTGGCGCCGGCAAGGACGGCGATTACGTGCTGCTGAAGCTCGACCACCTGGGCCCGGAGACCATCGACAAGCGTCTGCCCGGCATTCGCGAGATCGCCAAGAAGTTCGCCAACGTCGATCCGGCCAAGGACCCGATCCCGGTCGTGCCCACCTGCCACTATCAGATGGGCGGCATTCCCACCAACTACAAGGGCGAGGTGGTCGCGCCGCGCGGCGGCGATCCGAATGCGGTCGTCGAGGGCTTTTATGCCGCCGGCGAATGCGCGTGTGCCTCGGTGCACGGCGCGAATCGCCTCGGCACCAATTCGTTGACCGACCTGCTGGTTTTCGGCAAGGCGGCCGGCGATGCCATGGTCACTTATCTGAAGGGCAATGGCAGTCATCGCAACCTGCCGGCCGACGCCGGCGGCGAGACCATGGACCGCCTGGATCGCCTGAACAAGCGCAAGGGCGGGGCGAACGTCCATGAGACACGTGCCGAGCTGCAGCGGGTCATGCAGCGCCATTGCGGGGTGTTCCGTTTTCCCGACATGCTCAAGGAAGGCGTCGAGAAAATCAGGGCGGTGGCCGAAAAGGTCGCCAACATGGAAATCGCCGACAAGAGCCAGGTGTTCAACACCGCGCGCATCGAGGCGCTCGAAGTCGAGAACCTCATCGAGGTGGCGCGTTCGACCATGGTCTCGGCCGAGGCGCGCAAGGAAAGTCGTGGTGCGCACAGCCGCGATGACTATCCCGATACCGACGCCAATCCTTCAGGTCGCGACGACGCGAACTGGCTCAAGCACACGCTGTGGTTCAAGGACGGCGACCGGCTGGAGTACAAGCCGGTGATCTTGAAGCCTCTCACAGCGGAATCGATCCCGCCCAAGGCGCGGACGTACTGAAACGCATTCATCGTCACTCTTGTCATGAAATTCTCCATCTACCGCTACGACCCTGACCGCGACGCCGCGCCGCGCATGCAGGACTACGACGTCGAACTCGAGCCCACCGACCTGAAGCTCCTGGATGCTCTCGTGCGCCTGAAGTCGGTCGACGACAGCTTTTCGTTCCGCCGTTCCTGCCGCGAAGGCGTGTGCGGTTCGGACGCGATGAACATCAACGGCAAGAACGGCCTGGCCTGCCTGACCGACGTCAAGGATCTCCAGGAGCCGATCGTGCTGCGCCCCCTGCCGGGCCTGCCGGTGATCCGCGACCTCATCGTCGACATGACGCAGTTCTTCAAGCAGTACCACTCGATCACACCCTACGTGATCAACAACGACCCGCCGCCGGAGAAGGAGCGCCTGCAGTCGCCCGAGGAACGCGAGGAATTGAACGGTCTCTACGAGTGCATCCTGTGCGCTTCCTGCTCCACCTCCTGCCCCTCGTTCTGGTGGAACCCGGACAAGTTCGTCGGCCCGGCCGGCCTCCTGCAGGCCTATCGCTTCATCGCCGACACGCGCGACCAGGCCACGGCCGAGCGCCTGGACAATCTCGAGGATCCGTACCGCCTGTTCCGCTGCCACACCATCATGAATTGCGTGGATGTCTGTCCGAAAGGCTTGAACCCCACGCTCGCGATCGGCAAGATCAAGGAAATGATGGTGCGTCGCGCCGTCTAGGCGCGCGTGCCCGTTCGATGCCGCACATGGATCCGGTCGAGTACTCCCGCCTCAAGTGGCGCGCGCGGCGCGGCCTGCTCGAGAACGACCTCGCGCTTGGGGCGTTCTTCGAACGCCATGGCGCGGCGCTCGATGCTTCCTCCGCTGCGGCCTTGAATCATCTGCTTGACCTGGCCGACGGCGACCTCTGGGACCTGATCTCCGGGCGCGCCGCGCTTGCCGCCGGTGCGCCGCCCGAAGTGCACGCGGTCCTGGCCAACCTGCGCCAGGACGGCAACCCCCAGCTGCCCGTAAACTAACCAGCTTCCTTGCGGTAGTACATATCCCCCGGTCGGAGTAAATCATGAGCACGACACCCAGCGACATCAAGGCGACGTTGAGTTTTTCCGACGGTACGCCGGCCATCGACCTGCCGGTCTACAAGGGCAGCATCGGTCCGGATGTGGTCGACATACGCGCGCTGTACGGCAAGACCGGCAAGTTCACCTACGACCCGGGGTTCATGTCGACCGCGTCGTGCAACTCGTCGATCACCTATATCGACGGCGACAAAGGCGAACTCCTGTACCGCGGCTACCCGATCGAGCAACTGGCGGTGCAGTGCGACTTCCTCGAGACCTGCTACCTGCTGCTCAATGGCGAACTGCCGAACGCAGGCCAAAAGACCGAATTCGTCAACCTGGTCACGCGCCATACCATGGTGCATGAGCAGATGCAGCAGTTCTTCCGCGGCTTTCGTCGTGACGCGCACCCGATGGCCGTGCTGGTCGGCTCGGTCGGCGCCCTGTCGGCCTTCTATCACGACTCTCTGGACATCAACGACGCCCATCACCGCGAGGTGTCCGCGATCCGCCTGATCGCCAAGCTGCCCACGCTGGTGGCGATGGCCTACAAGTACTCGATCGGCCAGCCCTTCGTCTATCCGCGCAACGACCTGTCCTACACGGCCAACTTCATGCGCATGATGTTCGCCGTGCCGGCGGAGGACTACAAGTCCAACGACGTCATGGTGCGCGCGCTGGACCGCATCTTCATCCTGCACGCGGACCACGAGCAAAACGCATCGACTTCGACGGTCCGACTGTCGGGGTCTTCCGGCGCCAACCCGTTCGCTTGCATCGCGGCGGGCATCGCCTGCCTGTGGGGGCCTGCTCACGGCGGAGCCAACGAGGCGGCGCTCAACATGCTCTTCGACATCCAGCGCCAGGGTGGGGCGGAACGCATCGGCGAGTTCATCACCCGCGTCAAGGACAAGAATTCGGATGTCAAGCTGATGGGCTTTGGTCACCGGGTGTACAAGAACTACGACCCGCGCGCCAAGCTGATGCGCGAGACCTGTCACGAAGTGCTGTCCGAACTGGGTCTGCACGACGACCCGCTGTTCAAGCTGGCCATGGCTCTGGAGAAGATCGCGCTGGAGGACGACTATTTCGTCAAGCGCAAGCTCTACCCGAACGTCGATTTCTATTCCGGCATCGTGCAGCGCGCGCTGGGTATCCCGGTGTCGTTGTTCACCGGCATTTTCGCGCTGGCGCGTACCGTCGGCTGGATCGCGCAATGGAACGAGATGATCTCCGACCCGGAGCAGAAGATCGGTCGTCCGCGCCAGCTTTTCGTCGGCAGCGCGCGGCGCGACGTCCCGCCGCTGGCGGCGCGCAAGTAGGGCTTGTGGATGATTCCGGCCCTTCTTTCACCGATGGACCAAGCAGTTCGTCATGCTAAGCTGGATTTCCTGCTGCTGACGAGGCCTGCAACGACGCGCGCGGCCGGCCACATGTAACGCGCGACCGACAATCCGACCTCGTCCGCTCCCACTGTGGGGCGGCGGCACCCTGAGCGACTGGCGCGGCCGGCTGCGAAGGGGGGACGCGCCAAGACAATTGCGCTGCCCGCACTCAATCGAGAAACTCGACCAAGGTGAACGCCATGATGAAGCAGTTCCAGTCCAATTCCTATCTGTTCGGCGGCAACGCGCCGTACGTTGAAGAGCTCTACGAGAGCTACCTCGACAACCCGGGCTCGGTGCCTGAAAACTGGCGCGCCTACTTCGATGCCTTGCAGGTCGTACCCGGCGGCGCCGGCGACAACGGGCGCGACGTCGCCCACGCGCCGGTGGTCGAGTCGTTCGCGTTGCGCGCCAAGGAAAATACCTTGCGGCCGCAGGGCGGCTCGGCGGTCGACCTGTCGATCGCACGCAAGCAGGTCTATGTACAGCAGTTGGTCGCAGCGTATCGCTTTCTCGGCAACCGCTGGGCGGACCTCGATCCGCTCAAGCGCCAGGAGCGGCCGGCGATTCCGGAACTGGAGCCCGGCTTCTATGACCTGACCGAAGCCGACATGGACATGACCTTCAACGCCCAGTCTCTCTACTTCGGGCGGGAGGAAATGACGCTGCGCGAGATCGTGCAGGGCCTGCGCGAGACCTACTGCGGGACCATCGGCGCGGAATTCATGTACAGCGACCCGCATCAGAAGCGCTGGATGCAACAGCGCCTCGAATCGACGCGTGCGACGCCGCGCTTCGACGCCGAGCAGAAGCTGCACATCCTCGAGCGCCTTACCGCGGCAGAAGGCCTGGAGCGCTACCTGCATACCAAGTACACCGGGCAGAAGCGCTTCTCGCTCGAGGGCGGCGAATCCTTCATCGCCTCGATCGACGAATTGATCCAGCGTGCCGGGCAGCGCGGCGTGCAGGAAATCGTCATCGGCATGGCGCACCGCGGGCGCCTCAACGTGCTGGTCAACACCCTGGGCAAGATGCCCCGCGACCTGTTCGAGGAATTCGAGGGCTTGCACGTCGATGACCTGCCCGCGGGTGACGTCAAGTATCACAAGGGCTTCTCTTCCGACATCTCGACACCCGGCGGACCGGTGCACCTGAGCCTGGCATTCAATCCGTCGCACCTGGAGATCGTCAATCCGGTTGTCGAAGGCTCGTGCAAGGCGCGCATGGACCGCCGCGGCGACAAGGACGGTTCGCAGGTCCTGCCGATCCTGGTGCACGGGGATGCAGCCTTTGCCGGCCAGGGCGTGGTCATGGAGACACTGAACCTGGCGCAGACGCGCGGCTACGGCACGCACGGCACGGTGCACATCGTCATCAACAACCAGATCGGCTTCACGACCTCGGATCCGCGCGATTCGCGCTCGACCCTCTATTGCTCGGACGTGGTCAAGATGATCGAGGCGCCGGTGCTGCACGTCAACGGCGATGACCCCGAGGCGGTGGTGTTTGCCACGCAGATCGCGCTGGATTTCCGGGCCGAGTTCAAGAAGGACATCGTCGTCGACATCGTCTGCTTCAGGAAGCTGGGGCACAACGAACAGGACACGCCGGCGCTGACCCAGCCGCTCATGTACAAGCGCATCGGCCAGCACCCGGGGACACGCAAGCTGTACGGCGAGAAGCTGGTCGCGCAGGGCGTCCTCAAGGCTGACGAGCCCGAGCGCATGGTCAAGGATTTTCGCGCTCTCATGGACGAGGGCAAGTCGACGGTCGAGTACGTGCTGTCGGATTTCAAGAGCAAGTACGCGGTCGACTGGATGCCGTTTCTCAACAAGAAATGGACCGATGCGGCAGACACGGCGCTGCCGCTGGCGGAATTGAAGCGCCTGGCCGAGCGCATCACCACGATCCCGGCCGACTTCAAGCTGCACCCTCTGGTCGAGACCCTGATGACCAATCGCCGCCGCATGGGGCGCGGCGAGGCGGCGCTGGACTGGGGCATGGGCGAGCACCTTGCAATGGCCTCGCTGGTGGCCTCGGGCTACGCGGTGCGCATCACCGGCCAGGACAGCGGTCGCGGCACCTTCACCCATCGTCACGCGGTCCTGCACGACCAGAACCGCGAGCGCTGGGATTCCGGTACCTACGTTCCGCTGGCCAACGTGTCGGACAAGCAGGCGCCCTTCACGGTGATCGATTCGGTGCTTTCGGAGGAAGCGGTGCTGGCCTTCGAGTACGGCTATGCGGCGTCCGAACCCAACACCCTGGTGATCTGGGAGGCGCAGTTCGGCGACTTCGTCAACGGCGCTCAGGTGGTGATCGACCAGTTCATCACCTCGGGCGAGGTCAAGTGGGGGCGCGCCTGCGGCCTCACCCTGATGCTGCCGCACGGCTACGAGGGTCAGGGCCCGGAGCATTCTTCCGCGCGCATCGAGCGCTTCCTCCAGCTTTCCGCTGACCACAACATCCAGGTCGTGCAGCCCACCACGCCGGCCCAGATATTCCATCTGCTGCGCCGGCAGATGGTACGCCTGTTCCGCAAGCCTTTGGTCATCTTCACGCCCAAGTCGTTGTTGCGCCACAAGGAAGCCGTGTCCGATCTCTCCGAGCTTGCGCGTGGCCAGTTCGAGACCGTCATCGGCGACGGAGACGCGGTCGATGCCAAGAAGGTCAAGCGGGTCATCGTCTGCTCCGGGCGGGTCTACTATGACCTGCTCGCGGCACGTACCGAGCGCAAGGCCGGCGATTGCGCGATCGTGCGCATCGAGCAGCTCTACCCGTTCCCGCACAAGGCCTTTGGCACCGAAATCAGGAAGTACGCCAACGCGACCGAGATCATCTGGTGCCAGGACGAGCCGCAGAACCAGGGCCCGTGGTTCCAGATCCAGCACAACCTGCTCGACAACATGACGACTGGCCAGACGCTGGCCTACGCAGGACGGCCCGCATCGGCCTCGCCCGCTGTGGGCTACATGGCCAAGCACGTCGAGCGCCAGAAGCAACTGATCGCGCAGGCCTTCGGCAAGTCCAAGGGCGTGGTCCTGACCAAGTAAGCACGCGGACAGACAAGGAAAGAGATTCGACATGGCAATACTTGAAGTCAAGGTTCCACAACTCTCCGAGTCGGTGGCCGAAGCAACCCTGCTCGCATGGCACAAGAAGGCTGGCGAGGCCGTCACGCGCGATGAAAACCTCATCGACGTCGAGACCGACAAGGTGGTTCTGGAACTGCCGGCGCCCGATTCCGGCGTGCTGGTCGAGATCGTCAAGGCCGATGGCGCCACGGTCGTGTCCGGCGAGGTGATCGCGCGTATCGACACCGCGGCCACGGCCGGCGCCGGCGCATCGCCACCGGCTGCTCCGGCCGCGGCGCCGGCGGCTCCTGCCGCCAAGCCGGCAGCTGCGGTCGCGGCCGCGGCACCGCCGGCCATGCCTGCGGCAGCCAAGATCCTGGCAGAACGTGGTGTCGACCCCGCCAGCGTGGCCGGTAGCGGTCGTGACGGACGCATCACCAAGGGCGATGCGCTGGCCGCGGTGCCCGCGGCGGCGCCTGCCCCCGCAGCGCCAGCGGCGGCGCGGCCTTCGCTCGCCGAGGTGCGCGCGCCGGTCAACCTGCAGTTCCTGGCCGACCGGCCCGAACAGCGTGTCCCGATGTCGCGTCTGCGCGCGCGCGTGGCGCAGCGTCTCATCGAATCACAAGCGACCAACGCCATCCTGACCACGTTCAACGAGGTCAACATGCAGCCGGTCATGAACCTGCGCAAGCAGTACGGCGAGCGTTTCGAGAAGGAGCATGGCGTCAAGCTTGGCTTCATGTCCTTCTTCGTCAAGGCGGCCGTCTACGCGCTCAAGAAATACCCGGTGGTCAATGCGTCGGTCGATGGCAACGACATCGTCTATCACGGTTACTTCGACATCGGCATCGCGGTCGGCAGTCCGCGCGGCCTGGTGGTGCCGATCCTGCGCGATGCGGACCAGAAGAGCTTCGCCCAGGTGGAGAAGGACATCGCGGCCTTCGGCGTCAAGGCGCGCGACGGCAAGCTCTCGCTCGAGGACCTGACCGGCGGTACCTTCTCGATCTCCAACGGCGGCGTGTTCGGCTCGATGCTCTCGACGCCCATCATCAATCCGCCGCAGTCGGCCATCCTGGGGGTGCACGCGACCAAGGATCGCGCGGTGGTCGAAAACGGCCAGGTGGTGGTGCGGCCGATCAACTATCTGGCCATGAGCTACGACCATCGCATCATCGACGGTCGCGAGGCGGTGCTGGCCCTGGTGGCGATCAAGGAAGCGATGGAGGACCCGTCGCGCATCCTGCTGGAATTGTGATGCGCCTGCCGGCAGGATTTGCGCGCACGCTGGTCTTGGCGCTGGCGGCGGTTCTGGCGCCGTGCGCCGCGGCCTTCGACGAGGGCGACGCCGGCATCTACACGGTGATCGACCAGAAGAACCAGGCCACCGACGTCACGTTCCGCTTCTACGCGCGCGCCGGGCAGTGGATCGCCGAGGAGCGGCAGCCCGACGGTTCCTGGCGCGCTATGCCGTGCAGCGGCGACTGCGTGTTGAAGGCCTCCACTCCCGAGCAACTGGCGCGCATATTCGGCAAATCGCTGGAGCGGGTCACGCCGACCTGCCTGCAGAACGCCGCATTTGGCGTGTGTCGATACGAACTCAAGTCAAGCGGCGAGGCGGGTTACGTCTACCTGGTGTTGACCGGACCCGAAGCGGTCCTGGTGCGCCTGGAACTCGCGGCGCGCCTGTAGAACCCCAGGAGGGAGCATGGCAGTCAAGGATTTTGATGTGGTCGTGATCGGTGCAGGGCCGGCCGGTTATGTCGCCGCCGTGCGCGCGGCGCAACTCGGGCTTTCGGTGGCATGCGTCGAAAAGTGGAAGAACGCTCGCGGCGAGCCCGCACTCGGCGGTACCTGCCTCAACGTGGGGTGCATCCCGTCCAAGGCGCTGCTTGAGTCCTCCGAAAACTACGAAGCGGTGCTGCATCACTTCGCCGATCATGGCATCACCGCCAAGAGTGTCGAGTTCGACGTGGCGAAGATGCTCGCGCGCAAGGATGCGGTGGTTGCCAAGAACACCAAGGGAATCGAATTCCTGTTCCGCAAGAACAAGATCGCCTGGTTCAAGGGCCAGGCGCGCCTGACCGGCCGCGGCGACGCCGGGGTGAGCGTGGAAGTCGCGGGCGACGGCGAACCAGAGACGCTGCTTGGACGCAATCTCATCATCGCGACCGGATCGAACGCCCGTCATCTGCCCAATGTCCCGGTCGACAATGTCATGGTCTGCGACAACGAAGGTGCGCTGGCCCTGCCCGCGGTACCCAGGCGACTGGGCGTGATCGGTGCCGGCGTGATCGGGCTGGAACTGGGCTCGGTGTGGCGGCGCCTGGGCGCGCAGGTCACCATTCTTGAAGCCCTGCCTGATTTTCTGGCGGCCTGCGACGAGGCCGTCGCCAAGGAAGCATGGAAAGCCTTCACCAAGGACCAGGGCCTGGACATCCGCATGGGTGTCAAGATCGGCACGGTGGCGCAATCCGCCAAAGGCGTCACGATCGACTTCACTGGTCCCGACGGCAAGGCCGAGCGACTCGAATGCGACCGCCTCATCGTGTCGATCGGCCGTGTGCCCAATACCACGGGGCTGGGGCTGGACGCGATCGGCTTGAGTACCGATGCGCGCGGTTTCATCGAGGTGGACGGGCACTGCCGGACCAAGTTGCCCAATGTCTTCGCGGTGGGCGACGTGGTGCGCGGCCCGATGCTGGCGCACAAGGGCGAGGAAGAAGGCGTGATGGCCGCCGAGATCATCGCCGGCCAGAAGGGCCATGTCAACTACGACACCATCCCCTGGGTCATCTACACCTCGCCCGAGATCGCCTGGGTGGGCAAGACCGAGCAGCAGTTGAAGGCTGCGGGAACCGCGTACAAGAGCGGCACTTTTCCCTATTCGGCCAATGGACGCGCGCTCTCGCAGGGTACCGGTTCCGGTTTCGTCAAGGTCTTGGCCGACGCAACCACCGACCGCATCCTCGGCGTGCACGTGATCCATGCCCATGCGTCCGAGCAGATCGCCGAAGCTGTGCTCGCCATGGAGTTTTTTGCCGCCTCCGAGGATGTCGCGCGCACCTGCCATGCCCACCCTTCGCTGTCCGAGGTCATGAAAGAGGCCATGCTCGGTGTCGAGAAGCGCTCCATCCACATGTGACCGGGCGACGACGCCGGAGGATGTCCTGAGCGGAACCCGAGTAGAACCCGATGCGTGACGGCGCCCTGGAGGAAGGCGACGAATCCATCGCCGACATCGTCTCGGCGGCGGAGTCGGGTGACCTCAACGTCGTCGACTACTACCGGCGTGTGGTCGAGCGCCGCGGCTACGTTGCCGACGAGGCGCAGATGGCGGCGGTGCGTCGCCTGCAGGAACTCTACGACGAGTGGGTCGGCTACAAGTCGCGCCGCAACAGCGCGCTGAAGCGCCTTTTCGTCAAGCCCGAGTTGCCGCGCGGAGTGTACCTGTGGGGCGGGGTGGGGCGCGGCAAGAGCTTCCTGATGGACAGCTTCTACCTGTGCGTGCCGCTGGTCAAGAAGCGCCGCGTGCATTTTCATCACTTCATGCGCGATGTGCACCAGGCGCTCGATGAACTGAAAGGGAGCGAGGATCCGCTCGCGCGCCTGGCACAGGACATCAGTGCGCGGTACCGCCTGATCTGCTTTGACGAGTTTCACGTCAACGACATCGCCGATGCGATGATCCTGGCGCGCCTGCTGCGCTACCTCTTCGACAATCGCGTCATGCTGTGCATGACCTCCAACTATCATCCCGACACGCTGTGGAAGGACGGATTGCAGCGTGCGCAGTTCGTGCCGGCGATCGAACTCATCAAGGAACGTCTCGACGTGATCAACGTCGATGCCGGGGTCGATTACCGGCGGCGCGCCCTGGAACTGGCCAAGGTGTATCACACGCCGATCGATGAGACGACGGGCGCGGCGCTGACCCGCGAGTTCGAGCGCATCGCCGAGGTGGAAGACGAGGACCAGCCGCTCGACGTCGAGGGGCGTGTCATTCCCTACATCCGTCGCGCCGGGGGGATCGTGTGGTTCAGCTTCGCGGCACTATGCGGCGGGCCGCGCTCGTACACTGACTATGTCGACCTGGCGCGCCGTTTCCACACCATCGTGCTGTCCGATATCCCGGAGATGGGCCCGCGCCTGGCCGCCGAGGCGCGCCGCTTCACCTGGCTCATCGACGTGCTCTACGACGCGCGCGTCAAGGTCATCCTGTCGGCAGCCGTCGAACCGGAGAAGCTCTACACCGCCGGGGTCCTGGTGCACGAGTTCGTTCGCACCGCCAGCCGCATCCGCGAAATGCAGACGGTCGACTACCTGCGCGAACCCCGCATCGAGCAGCACGGCTTCCGGCAATAGCGGGCGGCGCGCTCAGGCGATGATCGGCAGGGTCTCGATCTCGTAGCTGTGCCGCAGCCGGCGTTTGAGCAACGGATCCTCCAGCTCCATGATGAAGGTCGACGCCGGGCGTATTCCTCCCATGGCCGGGAAGGTGCCGCAGAACATCAGCGTGCCAACCGGCAGGCCTGCGCGTCCTGCGTAGCCCTCGACCAATGTCACTGGCGAGAGGATCTGCCCCAGGGTCCCTTCCTGGTAGGCAACCGGCTTGCCCTTGCCCTCGATGATCAGCGAGCGCACGATGATGCTGTCCCAGTGCGCAGCGATCTCGCGGCAGTCCCACACCCCGCGCCCGACCACCTTGGGACAGATCTGCTTGGAGAGGGCAACCGACTGCGTCTCGAGCGTGCGGTCGGTATGGTCCGACCCGACACCCAGCCACAGCCCGTCGGACATCGAGAACAGGACCGGTTCGACTTCGCCGGAGGTTGTGGTCCCGAGCACCTGGATGCGCGACTCCTGCGTCAGGCAGGTGACCGCGGCGCGGTAGTAGACCGGCATCGACGAGGGACGCGCCACCCCCAGCGCCGCCAGTTCCTCGACATGATGCTCAAGCGCCGCCCGGTCGCGCCCCGTCCAGCCCGCGATGACCAGTTGCTGCGGCTGGAAATCGAATGCGTTGGGCGAGAGATTGGAAAGACGGTGGAAATTGAGGACGGGCTGCATCGCGGCGCGAAGTCAGATTTGGTCGTGCACCGGTTCAGCCGACGCGCGAGAGAACGAAGTAGACGACGCCTACGGCCGCGATCAAGGCCGCGCTGATCATCATCAGGGTGCCGCCACCGGCGTCCGAGGATGGGCCGCCTTCCACTGCGTGCGCAGCAGGTACGGCAGGCGTCGCCGCCGGCGCGTGGCGCCGCTGGAGTTCGGCGTTGAACTTGGTGAAAAACTCGTCTGCCAGCTTCTTCGAGGCCGCATCGACCAGTCGCGAACCGATCTGCGCCAGCTTGCCGCCCACATTCGCCTGCGCGGCGTATTCCAGGCGCGTCGATTCGCCCTCGGGCGAGAGATTGACGCGGGCCTCGCCCTTGCCGAAGCCGGCTGCGCCGCCCTGGCCGTCGAATCGGATCTTGTAAGAGGTGGGCGCCACTACGTCAGAAAGCGTCAGCTTGGCCTTGAAGCGCGCCTTGACCGGACCGATGGCGGCCACGACCGCGGCGTTGAATTCGGTGTCGGACGTGCGGTCCAGCGCCTCGCAGCCGGTGATGGAGGCCTTGAGGATCTCGGGATCGTTGAGCGCGTCCCAGGCGACTTGCTGCGAGACGGGGAGGAGTTGCGAGCCGGTGAGTTCCATGCGGTGAGCCTGCGAGAAGATGTGACAGCGGGAGTACGCATTGTACGCACTGCCCGTCGCGTACCCGCAGGCTGCACCCGTGGGGCGCTGTCGCTCCCCAGGCGAAGGACGACGGCGCGCAGCAGCACGCCTTCGTCGTTGGCGATTGGCACATCCCGGTCGATGTGCATGCCCATGCGCCCCTACTGGTCGAATTTGAGCTTGTTGTCGGTGGCGATTTTGCGATAGCGCGCGATCGAATCGGCGATCAGGCGGTCCATTTGCGCCGGTGACGAGGATGCCGGCACCAGGCCCATTTCGCGCATGCGCGTCTGCAAGGCCGGTTGAGCCAGCGTCTTGACCGCCGCGGCATTGAGGCGACTGACCGCTTCGGCTGGAGACTTGGCCGGCAGCGACAGGCCAGCCCAGCCGACGATGTCGTATCCCGTCAAGCCCGACTCGTGCAAGGTCGGCACGTCAGGCAGGAGCGGGCTGCGCTCCATGCCGGTGGTGGCCAAGGCCTTCAGCTTGCCCGAGCGCAGGTGCTGCAGGATGGTTGAATCGAAGATCAGTTCGACGCGCCCGCCCAGCACGTCAGTGAGTGCGGGGGCCAACCCCTTGTAGGGCACATGGACGATGTCCACCTGCCCGAGGCTCTTCAAGAGTTCACCGGCGAAGTGACTGGCCGAGCCTGAACCCGGGGTTGCGTAGTTGAGCTTGCCCGGCTGCGCTTTGGCAAGGCGCAGCAGGTCGGCGACGTTGGCGGCCCTCAGGTCCGGATGCGCGGCGAGGATGAAGGGCGTGAGGGTGACGACGCTCACCGAGACGAAATCGCGTACCGCATCGAAACTCGGGTCGACCACCGGCAGGGTGCCGTGGGTCGTGCCGTTGGAGAGCAGCATGGTGTAGCCGTCGGGCGGTGAAGTCGCGACCGCCTGAGCGCCGATCTTGCCGGCTGCGCCGGCGCGGTTCTCCACCACCACCGGGTGGCCCAGTTCGGCGCGCATGCCTTCTGCGACCACGCGTGCCAGGGAATCGACCAGACCGCCGGGTGGGAAGGGCACGACCAGGCGCATCGGCTTGTCCGGAAAGCCCTGCGCCGCGACATGAACGGGGTTGCACACTGCGAGGCAGACGGCGAGGGCAACGACGAACTGTGAACGCATGGCTTGTCTCCGATGATTGTGAGATTCGGGGGTCAGGCAGGTTGCTCGATGCGCAGCGCGGCCAGCAGGATGTCCACCAGGCCGTCGATGACTTTTTCGCTGCCTCCCTCGTCTTTCAGGCGCCACGGGCGCATGGCGAAGAGTGTGGGCAGATACGTCACCGCCTCGGCCAGGAGGCGTGCCGACGCGCGCCGGCGCGGTGCGTCGGCCAGCCCGGCAGAGACGATGGCGACGATCTCGTCCAAGAACACATCCACGCGGCGGCGCACCGCCTCGCGCGAACGCGCGTCCAGCAGGTGCGCCTCGCGCAGCACGATCAGGATGTTGTGGCGGTGGTCGAACTGGGCACGCACCACGGCGCGCACTGCACGGGTCAGGCGTTCGCGCGGGTCGGTCGCGCCGTCGATGGCGCGGGCGATTTGCTCGGTGTAGTGGGTGACCGCGCGGTCGCACACCAGGTAGAGGGTGTCCTCCTTGGTGCGGACGTAGTTGTACAGCGTGCCCTGCGAAAGACCGGCTCGGAGGCCGACGTCGCGCATGGTCGCGGCCGCGAAGCCACGGTCCAGGAAAACCGCGATCGCGGCATTGACGATCTGGTCGCGCCGCTCGCCGATGAGCGAGCTGTCCTTGACGTTGGCGGTGATGCGGCGCGCCTTGGCGCCGATGTGACGGCGGTTGGCGGGGACAGCTTGCATGCGCTGCTCCTGGCGGAAGATTCCGGGCGGTGGCAAAACGAGGTTGACTGACTGATCAGTCATGGATAGCATGACACGATGCGCCGTCCCTGACAAGCATGTCCACTCTCCTTCACGTCCGCGCGTGGCCGCTGCCTGGCGATCGTGCGACACCATGAGCGAACGCATCGTTTTCGGGCAGCGGCGCATCGCCGCCGCGGAGATGGAGGACCTGGTCGCCAGGCATGCCGGGGCGCTCGCCGCGACCGGCCTCGGCGTCGGCGACACCCTGGCGCTCCTGATGCGCAACGACGCGGAGTTCGCCTTGCTGTCCATGGCCGCGGGACGCCTCGGCGCGGCGGTTCTGGCGGTCAATTGGCACCTGCGGCCCGAGGAAGTTGCCTACCTGCTGGAGGATTCCGGCGCGTGTCTGTTGATCGGCCATGCCGACCTCGTGTCGTCGCTCGGGACCGCAGCGCCCGGGGTGGCGCGTTTCGCCGTGACCACTGCGCAAGAGCTGGTGGATGCGTATCGCATCCCCGCGGCGGACGCCGTCCCGCCGGCGTCCCTGGACTGGCGCATGCGCCTCGCGGCCGCGAGGCCCTGGCAAGGCGCGCCACGGCCGGCGCCGCAGACCATGCTTTACACCTCCGGCACCACGGGCCGACCCAAGGGCGTGCGCCGGCCGCCGCTGGACGCCGCAGGGCAGAGGCGCGTCGCGGCCGTCATGGCCTATGTGTTCGGCAGTCGGCCTGGCATGCGCACGCTGGCGGTGGCGCCGATGTACCACGGTGCGCCCAACGCGATGGCGCTGTCCAGCCTGCGCGGCGGCGGCGCGCTGGTGATCATGCCGCGCTTTGACGCCGAGGCGACGCTTGCCGCCATCGACGCGGAATCCATCACCCATGTGTTCATGGTGCCGACCATGTTCGTGCGCATGCTGCGCCTGCCGGAGGCGGTGCGGGCGCGCTATACGCTCAAGAGCCTCGAATGGCTGGTACACGGCGCCGCGCCGTGCCCGCCGGAAGTCAAGCGCGCGATGATCGACTGGCTGGGCGAACGCATCTACGACTACTACGGCGCGACCGAATTGGGGCCGATCACGCGCGTGTCCGCCGCCGAGTGGCTGGCGCGGCCCGGCACGCTGGGCCGCGCCGTGCCAGACGCGCGCATCGCCATCTACGACGAGGCCGGGAAAAAGCTGCCGGCCGGCGCGACCGGCGAGATCTATGCGGTGAACCCCAACTACCCGGACTTCACGTATCACAACCTGCCGGACAAGCGCGCCGAGGCGGGGCGCGATGGACTCATCACCTGCGGCGATGTCGGCTACCTGGACGCCGAGGGCTACCTGTTCCTCGGTGACCGGCGCCGCGATATGGTGATATCCGGCGGGGTCAACATCTACCCGGCCGAGATCGAAGCCGCACTGGCCCTGATGCCTGGCGTGGCCGACAGCGCGGTGTTCGGCATTCCCGATGCCGAGTTCGGCGAGGCCGTCTGTGCCCACGTTCTGCCGCTGCCCGGCGCTGCATTGGATGCGCAGTCCATCCGCGCCTTCCTGCGCGACAAGGTCGCCGGCTACAAGCTGCCCCGGGTCGTCGAGATCGCGCAGTCGCTGCCGCGCGAGGAGTCCGGCAAGATCATGAAGCGCAAGCTGCGCGAACTGTATTGGCCATCCCGGCCGCAATGACCAGGCAAGCTCGTGAGGCCAGCATGTCCGACCTGCTATTGACCGAAACCCGCGGCGCGGTGCGCTGGCTCACCATCAACCGCCCAAAGGCGATGAACCAGGTGACCTGGGAGTTGTTTCCGCAGATGATCACAGCTTTCCAGGACGCGCAGGCCGACCCCGCGGTGCGCGCCATCGTCTTGACCGGCGCCGGCGAGAAGTTCTTTTGCGGCGGCGGCGACCTGGCCAGCGACGAGGAGCGCAGCCTGCGCGGTCTCGCGCCCGACTGGCTCAACCACCCGATCACGCGGGTATTCGACGCGGTCGAGCGCTGCCAGGTACCGATCGTCGCGCGCGTCAACGGCCACGCGCTGGCCCCCGGGTTATCCCTCTTGTCGATGGTTGATCTGGCAGTGGCGACCGAACGTGCCATGTTCGGCATTCCCGAAGCCAAGGTGGGGCTGGCCAACACCCTCGGGCTTGCCTACCTGCAACGCCTGGTACCCCAGCGCAAGCTGCTGGAACTCATGCTGACGGCCGAGCCGGTCGATGCGCGCGAGGCGCTGACATTGGGGCTTGTCAACTACGTTGTGCCGGCCGCCGAACTCGACGCCAAGCTCGACTGGCTGATCGCGCGCCTGATCGACAAGTCGCCCGAAGCAACGCGGCGCGGCAAGCTGGCCTTCAAGGCCATGCGCGACATGACCTTGCAACAGGCGCTCGCCTACGGCAACGCGGCGGTCGGCAACATCCTTCTGACCGAGGATTTTCGCGGCGGGATCCGGGCATTTCACGAAAAGCGCCCGGTCGATTGGCCGGCGCGAAAGACTGAGGCCTGATGCGCCACGTGGCATCCGGCGGCATCGGTGCACCGGTGGCGCGGGTCGAGGACCGGCGCTTCGTGACCGGTCAGGGCCGCTTCACGGCCGACAACGCGCCATCCGGCATGCTGCATGCGGCCTTTGTGCGGTCGCCGCATGCGCATGCGCTGATCGTCGCCATCGACACCGCGGCGGCGCGCGCAATGCCCGGAGTGCGCGGGGTGTTCACCCACGCCGATCTGGAAGCTGCCGATGTCAAACCCTTGCCCTTCGCGCCCATGATCAAGCGCGCTGACGGGAAGCCGATGCAGCCGCCCGCCAGGCACGCGCTGGCGAGCGGCTTTGCGCGCCACGTCGGCGAAGCAGTTGCGATGGTGGTGGCCGATTCGCCGCAGGCGGCGCAGGATGCGGCCGAAATGGTCGCAATCGAATGGGAAGCGCAGGATGCGGTGGCCGACGTGCGCGACGCGATCAGCGCCGACGCGCCCAGGGTCAACGCCGCTGCCCCCGACAATGCCCTTGGCTGGTTTGAACGCGGCGACGCCGCCGCCGTCGACGCGGCCTTCGCCATGGCGGCGCATGTGGCGCGCATTCAGGTCGTCAACAATCGCGTGATCGCCAACGCGCTGGAACCGCGCGCCGCGCTGGCGGACTGGAGCGACAGGCGGCTGACGCTGCGCATCGGTTGCCAGAATCCCCATTTGGCGCGCCAGCAATTGGGCGACATCATTTTCGGCATCGGCGCCGAGCGAGTACGGGTGATCGTCGAGGACATCGGCGGCGGCTTCGGCGCCAAGAGCTTTCTCTATCCGGAGTACGTCGCTGTCGCACTCGCGGCGCGCGCGCTGCATTGCCCGGTGCGCTGGGTCGCCTCGCGGGCCGAGGCCTTCCTGGCCGACAGCCACGGACGCGACAACGCCAGCGACGCCGAGCTAGCCCTGGATGGCGAAGGTCGCTTCCTGGCGCTGCGTGTCAAGACACTGGCGAACGTCGGCGCGTATCTTTCTTATCTGGGGGCGGTGATCCCGACCCTGGCCGGCACCAAGCCCCTGGCCGGCGTCTACCGCACGCCACTGCTGCGCCTGGAGGTGCAGGTGGTACAGACGCATACCGCGCCGGTCGAGGCGTATCGCGGTGCGGGCCGCCCGGAGGCCATCTTCCTCATGGAGCGCCTGGTGGATGCGGCGGCGCGCGTCAGCGGCATCGACGCCAATACCCTGCGCCGCAAGAACATGATCGCCAAGTCGGAAATGCCGTTTATGACCGCCATGGGCGAGGTCTATGACAGCGGCGACTTCGCCCGCGTCATGACCCTGGCGCTCGATGCCGCCGACTGGGACGGTCACCTTGAGCGGCGCCTGGATGCGCATTCGCGCGGGCGCCTCGCGGGACGCGGACTGGCCTATTTCATCGAATCCACCGGCGCGGCCAATCCGGTGGAGTCGGTGCGCCTGGAACTGACCACCGCAGGCATCGCGATCTATTCCGGTACGCAGAATATGGGCCAGGGGCTGGAGACCGCCTACGCCCAACTCGTCGTCGACCGGCTGGGTGTCCCCCTGGACCAGGTACGCATCGTCCAGGGTGACACCGACCAGATCGCGCGCGGCGGCGGCAGCGGCGGTTCGCGCTCGCTCTTCATCGGCGGCTCGGCCATACTGCACGCCTGTGAAGCGCTCCACGCGCAGGCACAGGCCGCCGGGGCCAACCCGCGCGGCACCGGCTGGTTCGAGTACGCGGCCGCGCGCGGCGGGCGAGTGGAAGTCGAGGGCAAGGTCAAGGTCAGCGCCTTCAGCTGGCCCAATGGCTGCCACATCTGCGAGGTCGAGATCGATCGCGACACCGGAGCGGTCGAGGTGACGCGCTTTACGGCCATCGACGATGTCGGCGTGGTGGTCAACCCGGTCATCGTGCATGGCCAGGCCGAGGGGGCGATCGTGCAGGGCATCGGGCAGGCCTTGAGCGAAGCGATCGTCTATGAACGCGCCACCGGCCAATTGCAAAGCGGCTCCTTCATGGACTATGCGTTGCCGCGCGCCGGGGCCCTGCGACACGTGGACGTGCGGCTCGACGAGACCTCGCCCTGCACCACCAATCCGCTCGGTGCCAAGGGCGCAGGCGAGGGCGGCAGCATCGGCGCGCCGCCGGCGGTGGTCAACGCCGTGCTCGACGCACTCGCCCCGCTGGGCGTCGCGCATCTGGACATGCCGCTGACAGCCCCCAGGGTCTGGCGTGCCATGCGTGATGCCGGGGCCTGAGTCCCGCGGCAGGCATGACTGGTATCTTCCGCAGACGATATTCCAAGACGTCGCCGAGAATCGATCCATGAACGACTCCGTCATCGCCGCCGAAGGGCGCATCACCACCGAAGCGCGTGGCCACGTGTTCCTGATCGGCATCGACCGGCCGAAAAAACTGAACGGCTTTACGCTCAAGATGCTGCGCGAGCTGGCCGAGGCCTTCACCGCGCTGGAGCAGGGGCCGCAATATCGCTGTGGACTGCTGTTCGCGCACGGTGCCAATTTCACCGCCGGGTTGCAGCTGGATCAGGTCGGGCCGCACATGGCCGCCGGCAACCCGGTCTTCCCGCCGCATTGCGTCGACCCGATGGCACTGCGTCCGCCCATGCGCTCAAAGCCCGTGGTGATCGCGGTGCAAGGCATCTGCTTCACCATAGGCATCGAACTCATGCTCGCCTGTGACATCGTGATCGCAGCCGACAACTGCCGTTTTGCCCAGATCGAGGTCAAGCGCGGCATCATGCCCACCGGCGGGGCCACCATGCGCTTTGTCGAGCGCGCCGGCTGGGGCAACGCGCAGCGTTATCTCCTGACCGGGGATGAATTCAATGCCGCCGAGGCGCATCGCCTGGGCTTCGTGCAAGAGGTGGTGGCCGCTGGCCGCGAATTCGACCGCGCGTTGGTGCTGGCGACGACGATCGCCGAGCAGGCGCCGCTGGCGGTGCAGGCCTCGCTGGCGTCCTCACGACGCTACGTCGAGCGCGGCCCGATCGGCATGGCCGTCGAGATGGATGCCGTGCAACGCGACTTGTCGCAAAGCGAGGACGCCGCCGAAGGCGTCCGCTCCTTCGTGGAGCGACGCAAGGCGGCCTTTCAAGGGAGATAGGCATGGACGATTCGTACCACCAACCCGTCACGATTCGCCAGCATCATCACGAGGCGATGCTGGCTTTCCAGGCAGAATCCCGCCCCCTTTGACAGGCAAGTAGGAGGAATGCGATGCAGGCAGTCTGGTTCGAAAAAAATGGCCCGGCGGCCGAGGTGCTCCAGTTTGGCGAGCGTCCGACGCCCATTCCCGGACCGGGCGAAGTGCGGGTCAGGGTCGCGGTGTCCGGGGTCAACCCATCGGATGTCAAGCGCCGCATGGGTTCGCCCACACAAAAGCTGGCGTTCCCGTGGGCCATCCCCAACAACGACGGCGCCGGGGTGATCGACGCCGTGGGGCAGGGGGTCGACGCGTCCCGCGTCGGTGAACGGGTCTGGCTGCACAGCACCGGCTGGATGCGACCCCTCGGGACCGCGGCCGAATACACCGTCACCCCGTCAGCACGTGCGTTCCGCCTGCCGGACGTCACATCGTTCGAAGTCGGCGCGGGCCTGGGCGTGCCGGCCATGACCGCGCACCGCGCCGTGTTCGGCTGCGGCAGCGTGACCGGCAAGACCGTGCTCGTGACCGGCGGTGCCGGCGCGGTCGGCTTCTATGCCATCCAGCTTGCGCGGCGTGGCGGGGCTCGCGTCATCGCCACCGTCTCCGGTGCCGACAAAGCCGCCGAGGCCCGGCGTGCCGGTGCCCATGAAGTCGTCAACTACAAGAGCGAGGACGTGGTCGCGCGCGTCAAGGCCTTGACCGGGGAGGCTGGAGTCGACCATATCGTCGAGGTCGATTTCGGTGCCAACCTCAAGGCCAGTGTGGCACTCCTCAAGGACAGCGGCTCGCTCGCGACCTACGCATCGATGGCGGCACCGGAACCGGCGATCCCGTTCTATCCGATGATGTTCAAGAACCTGCAGGTCTTGTGGGTGTTCGTCTACGAGATGCCGCAAAGCGCGATGGAAGCGGCCGCGCGCGACATCCACGATTGGCTGATGAGCGGGACCGCGCAGCATCCGCGCTATCACCACTTTCGCTTCGATCAGGCGGCGGGGGCGCACCAGGCAGTCGAGGCGGCAGTGACCGGCAAGGTGCTGATCGATATCGCCTCGCTGTGAACCCGCAATGCGCTGTTCGCCGATCAGCGCAACGCGGGGGGAGGTTTCTCTAGGCAGCCGCGCGTCGCAGCGGAATGACCTGTGCGGCGCGTAGGCCGGCGTCAGTGCCCTTGTCGGCTTGGCCGCTTGACCTCGTGGCCAGCGCTCCCATCGCGCGCAGTTCGCTGTCCAGGGTGAATTGCGCGAGCATGCGGATCGCATCGGCGTACTCGGGGTCGGAACGCAAGCGAAGAAGGTCGATGCTGCATCCGGAATGACGCTCGGCGCGGTGTTTCATCAGGCGCAGCAAAAGCCAGTTGGACAAGCGTTCAATCATGGTCGGCCCCGGGGTTGGATGCGACATCGTATGGCCCGAAGGGGCTATGCGAAAGCCGGGAAAAACCCGCATGCCGTGTAGGAAGTACACCCCGCGGTCTTGTAGGAATTTGCCTTACAAAAAGGGCCTGCCCGGGAGAGCCGGCCGGCGGCGGCCAGCCTGCGGCGGGGAGGCTCCGAGCTCAGGCGCGATGCAGCAGGACCAGCATCGCGATGCCGATCGCGGAATAGAACATGAACGCGGATTCGCGCCCGTTCCAGTCCTTGGACTGCCAGCTGGCGAACCACTGCCCGCCCACGACCATGAAGCCGCCGAACCAGAGGGCAAAGCCCAGGCCCAGTCCGGCAAACGCCAGGTCCTTGGCGGCGTGGAATGCATCGGCCGGCGCGCCCCACACGAGCCCCAGGCGCACTGCGCCCGCCAGGCACAGGAGGGCGGTCAGGCCTTCGACGATGACGATCGCGGCAAACGCCAGCCGGTGCATAAAGGGCGAATCGATCGCGCGCGACTTGAGGCGGCTGTCGGGGAAGATCGTGTCCATGCGCATCAGATGTTCGACAAAGCGCAGGTTCGAGCGCGGGTCAGCCACGTTGTTCCACGCCACAAGCGCGGCGAAGGCGCCGATCAGGAAGACGAGCAGGGTCTGGAGGATCTGGATGACGGGCATGGCGTTCGGCAAGGGGCAGACTGTTGGCAGGTGGCGCGGGTAGATTGGTATCGCCGGACGACATCATAACGGCGGGGTCTTGAGATCGGCGATTGACATATCCTTCCCGATTCCGTATTCTGAATACAATAATGAATTCTGATTCGAGATGGCATCCTTGCAACATCTGCGTGCCGCGCCGGACCTGGTAGAACAAGCCTATACGACGCTCCTGGCAGCCATTTCCAGCGGCGAGTTCGCGCCCGGTCATCGCCTGACCCAGGAGGAGCTTGCAGAAACCCTCGCGGTGTCACGGCAACCGGTGTTGCAGGCGCTCCGCCTGTTGAAACAGGAGGGGCTGGTCGTGGACGCACCGGCCAAGTCGGGTGTCCCCGGAGCCTCCCGCGGCCTGATGGTCGCGCCGCTGGACGCCGACATGATCGCCCGGCTCTACGAAGTGCGCGCGGTCCTGGACGGACTGGCTGCGCGACTGGCGGCGCAAGAGCACGCCAGCATCGAACCCCGGCTCCTCGCCGTCGGGCGCGGGGTCGCCGCTGGCAGCGATGTCGCTGCCATGATCGACGCCGACCTGGCGTTTCACAATGCCATCTACGCTGCCTCCGGCAACCCCTACATTGCCGAGAGCGCGGGCCGTCACTGGCAGCATATCCGCCGTGCCATGGGGGCCGTGCTGGGCGCGGCCGGCGCGCGTGCCGCGGTGTGGGACGAGCACGCCGCCATCGTCGCCGCGATTGGCGCGGGTGATGTCGATCAAGCCGAGCGCCTGGCGCGCAAGCATGCCGCGCAAGCCGGCCTCAATCTGCAAAAGCGGCTGCGGGCCGCCAACGAAGATGTGCCCGCGGCCGATCCCCGTCAACCTTCAACCACCGGAGCCCTGACATGAAACTCACGCAAGCGCAACTTGACGCCTTCGACCGTGATGGTTACCTCTTCTTTCCTTCGCTCTTCACGCCCGAAGAAGTGGCGCGCCTCAACGCCGAGGTGCCCGGCATCTACGCGCAAAAGCGCCCGGAGAACGTGCGCGAACGCGGCTCGGACGCGGTGCGCACCAACTTCGCCGCGCACAAGTACAACGACATGTTCGCCCGCCTCGGGCGCCATCCGCGCATGGTCGAACCGGTCGAACAGCTGTTCGGCGAAAAGCTCTACATGCACCAGTTCAAGATCAACGGCAAGATGGCCTTCGACGGCGATGTCTGGCAGTGGCACCAGGACTACGGCACCTGGATGAACGACGACCACATGCCCGCCGCGCGCGCCATGAACGTCGCGATCTTCCTGGATGACACCAACGAGTTCAACGGTCCCCTGATGTTCATTCCCGGCAGCCACAAGGCCGGCGTGCTCGATGCAGGGCACGACACCAGCACCACGTCCTATCCGCTGTGGACCATCAACAAGGACACCGTGAGCCAGATGGTGGAGAAGGCCGGCGGACTCAAGGGCGGCATCGTCGCCCCCAAGGGGCCGCCGGGGTCGATGATTCTCTTTCACGGCTGCCTGGTGCATGCCTCGACCTCCAACCTGTCGCCGTGGAACCGGGTCAACGTCTATCTGTCGCTGAACGCGCTGTCCAACCACATCCGCCGGTTCAAGCGTCCGGGCTACATCGCGCATCGCCAGTTCGACGCCATCGAGTGCCTGCCCGACGATTGCCTGCTCAAGGACTATCCCGTCCAGACGCCATGGAAAGACGGCACCCCGGCTGAGGAATTGACCGGTCTCCTGAAAGAGGCGGCCTGATCATGAACCTGCACGCGAAACTGTTGCAGCGGCAGGCAGAAGGCAAGGCGGTGCGCCTCGGGCTGATCGGCGCCGGCAAGTTCGGCTCCATGTATCTGGCGCAGGTGCCGCGCACGCCGGGCGTGCATCTGGTGGCGATCGCGGACCTGAACCCGGCCGGGGCACAGGCCAACCTGGCGCGCGTGGGCTGGGTGGCCGAGCGATCGCGCGCCGCATCGATCGACGCCGCGCTTGCCGCCGGCACCACCCACGTGGGCGAGGATTGGCAGGCACTGGTGCGCCACCCGGGGATCGACATCGTCGTCGAGTGCACGGGCAACCCGGTGGCCGCGGTCGATCACATCCTGGCCGCCTTCGCGGCCGGCAAGCATGTGGTCAACGTGACCGTCGAAGCCGATGCCTTGTGCGGGCCGCTCCTCGCGCGCCGCGCGGCAGAGGCCGGCGTGGTCTACAGCCTCGCTTACGGCGACCAGCCCGCCCTGATCTGCGACCTGGTCGACTGGGCGCGCGCCGCGGGCTTTCCGGTGGTGGCCGCCGGACGCGGGCACAAGTGGCTGCCGCACTTCTCGCAGTCCACGCCCGAGACCGTATGGGGACACTACGGCCTCACGCCCGAGACCGCGCGCATCGGTGGCCTCAACCCGAAGATGTTCAATTCCTTTCTCGATGGCTCCAAGCCCTCGATCGAATCGACCGCGGTGTGCAACGCCACCGGGCTTGTCGCGCCGCCGGATGGACTCAGCTACCCGCCGGCCTCGGTGGACGACATCCCGTTCGTGTGCCGGCCCATCGCCGAAGGCGGCGTGCTGCATGCCAAGGGCCAGGTGGAGGTGATCTCCTCGCTCGAGGCCGACGGCCGCGCGATTCCCTACGACATCCGCTTCGGCGTCTTTGTGGTCTTCGAGGGCGAGACCGAGTACATCCGCAACTGCTTCAGGGAGTACATGGTGCGCACCGACCCGAGCGGGCGCTACGCGTGCCTGTACAAGCGCTGGCACCTGATCGGGCTGGAGGTCGGCATCTCGGTGGCCTCGGTCGCGCTGCGCGGCGAAGCCACCGGCGCGGCCATCGGCTGGAACGCGGACGTCATCGCGACTGCCAAGAAGGACCTTCATCCCGGCGAGATGCTCGACGGCGAAGGCGGCTACACCGTGTGGGGCAAGCTGCAGCCGGCGGCCACCTCGCAGGCTGCCGGCGGCCTGCCCCTGGGGCTGGCGCATGATCTCAAGGTGCTGCGCCCAGTGCGCCAGGGCCAGAGCCTCACGTGGGCCGACGTGCAGGTCGACGAGAAATTGTCCGCCTACCGGGTGCGCCGCGAAATGGAGGCGATGTTCGGCGCGTCCCTGAGGCAAGCGGCATGAGTCCCGCTCCCAAAGCCCTGGTCTTCGATGTCTTCGGCACCTGCGTCGACTGGCGCGGTTCGATCATTGCCGAGGGCCGCAGGCTCAACGCCGAGCGCGGCTGGAAGATCGACTGGGAAGGCCTGGTCGATGCCTGGCGCGGCGCCTATCAGCCCAACATGCAAAAGGTGCGCAGCGGGCAATTGCCGTGGACCCACTTGGATGTGCTGCACCGTATGGCGCTTGACGCCTTGCTGCCGGCCTACCTGGGCGGCACGCCGAAGAAAGCGGTGCGCGCGTCCGACATGGAACGCATCAACACCATGTGGCATCGCCTCAAGCCCTGGCCGGATGCGGTGTCGGGACTGCGCCGCCTGAAGACGCGCCACATCATCGGCAGCATGTCCAACGGCAATGTCGCGCTGCTCACCAACATGGCCAAGTTCGCGAGCCTGCCCTGGGACCTGGTGTTCTCGGCCGAGTGGGTGCGTCACTACAAGCCGGACCGCGAGACCTACCTGTCCGCCCCGCAATTCCTTGGATTGAAGCCGCGCGATGTCATGCTGGTGGCCGCGCACAAGAGCGACCTGGATGGCGCCCGGCGTGCGGGCCTCATGACCTGCTTCGTTCCGCGCCCGCTGGAATTCGGTCGCGCGTTCCTCAAGTCCGGCGCCTACGACGCCGCCTACGAGAAGCGCTTCGATTTGAACGTGCGCGACTTTCGCGAACTCGCTACCGCCCTGGGTTGTTGAGCCGGCCGCGCTTGGCGTCGCGCGCCGGCCCACTAGGGCGTCACTCGTCGGCGGTGAACCCGGTCGACTTGATGACCGGGCCCCACGTGTCGTGCATGGAACGCATTTCGCGCAGGAAATCGGCGGGTGTATCGTTCTCGGCGTCGAACGCGAAGCGGCCGAAGCCGTCGATGATCTCCTTGGTGCGCACCGCATCGCGCAACGCCGCGTTGAGCGCGGTGACGGTCGCGGCCGGCGTGCGCACCGGCAGGAAGGCGCCGAACCATTCGCGCACCGAGACGTCGCGGAACCCGGCCTCGGTGAACGTCGGCACGTCCGGCACGTGCGGCGAGCGCGTCGGCCCGGTCTGCGCCAAGATACGCAGCTTGCCGGCGATATGGTGCTGCAGGGGTTCGCTGATGACGTTGATGCTGCACGGAATCTGCCCGCCCAGGAGGTCCTGGATCGCCGGCGCGCCGCCCTTGTAAGGTATGTGGTTCACCGGAATACCCAGCGCGCGACCGATGGTCACTCCCGTGAAATGCGGCACCGAGCCGGCGGACGGCGAACCGTAGGCGATCGGCTTGCCCTGGGCGCGTGCCCACTGCACGAATTCCGCGAGGTTGCGTACGCTTGCGGGCACCGCCGGCCCGACCGAGAAGCCCAGCGGAAAGGACACCACGCGTGTGACCGGGGCAAAATCGGTAAAGCCGTCGTAGTTGAGCTTGCGATAGACGTGCGGATAAATGGTCATGATCGAGGCCGGCGTGATCAGGATGGTCGTGCCATCCGGGTCGGCAGCCTTGACCGTCTCGGCGGCGAGACGCCCGCCGCCGCCCGGCCGGTTCTCCACCAGCACCTGTGGCGCGTACACCCCGCGCAGGCGCTCAGCCAGGAGGCGCGCGACCGTATCGGACGAGCCGCCGGGCGGAAAGCCGACGATGATGCGGGCGTTGCGCTGCAGGGTCTGCGCGAAGCCCGAAAAAGGCATCGCACCACCGGCCAAGGTGAGGGCAGAGGCGGACAACAGCCGACGACGTGAAATCATGCGGGGCTCCGGAAGGGTCGGTGGTGAAGGTGATGCGCCCGGCCATCCGGCGCCTGCGCAGTCTATTGGCCCCTGCATGTCCTCCGGTATTATCGTTTTCCATGAATGCGACCCATTCCTCCGAACTTAACGCCATGCTGCGCCTGCCGCGCACCCTGTACGCGCCCGAGCACCTGGCATTTGGCGACGCGATGCGCCGCTTTCTCGCCGCCGAAATCACGCCGCACATGCAGAAGTGGGAGGAGGAAGGCATGGTGCCCAAATCGGCCTGGCGGCGCTTTGGCGACGTCGGTGCCCTGGGTGCCGGCATCCCCGAGGAGTATGGCGGGGCGGGCGAGGACTTCCTGACCCTGGCCATCGCGGTGGAGGAGCATGCGCGCGCCGGGATGGCGGCGCCGGCCTTCGAGCTGCACACCGGCATCGTTGCGCCCTACCTCGTGCGCCACGGCAACGAGGCGCAAAAGCGCGCCTGGCTGCCGCGCATGGCCTCGGGCGAGGTGGTGGCCTCGATCGGCATGACCGAGCCGAACAGCGGTAGCGACCTCGCGGCGGTGCGCACGCGCGCGGTGCGCGACGGCGATCATTACGTGGTCAACGGCTCGAAGATCTTCATCACCAACGGCATCGTCGGCGACCTGGTCGTGCTGGTGGTCAAGACCGCACCGGAATTGAAGGCCAAGGGTGTCTCGCTGCTCTTGGTCGACACCAGCCTGCCGGGCTAC
This sequence comes from Burkholderiales bacterium, assembly GCA_016790635.1. GTDB lineage: Bacteria > Pseudomonadota > Gammaproteobacteria > Burkholderiales > JAEUOS01 > JAEUOS01. The sequence continues at coordinate 21,218 of JAEUOR010000034.1, read as the reverse complement.
CGCAAGGCGCGCAATGTGAAAAAGGTCGGCAACAAGGCGCAGGACACCGCCGAACTCTTTTTCGACGACGTGCGCGTGCCGGCGCATTGCCTCCTGGGCGAGGAGAACGGCGGCTGGAAGGTGCTGATGTCCGAACTGGTGCAGGAGCGCCTGCTGGTCGCGGTGCGCGCGGCGGCCACCTGCGAGGCAGCGCTGGAGATGACGGTGCGCTGGGTCAAGGAGCGCCAGGCCTTCGGTGGGCGCGTGTTCGATTTCCAGAACACACGCTTTCGCTTGGCCGATGTGGCCACGCAGACCCAGGCTTTGCGCGTCTTCACCGACCGCTGCATCGATCTGCACGCGCGCGGCGAACTCGACATGCACAGCGCGGCCATGTCCAAGCTCTACTCGACCGAGGTGCAGGACAGCGTGCTCGACACCTGCATGCAGCTGCACGGCGGCACCGGCTACATGTGGGACTACCCGATCGGCCGCATGTGGGCCGATGCGCGCGTGCACCGCATCTACGCCGGCACCAACGAGATCATGCGCGAGATCATCGGCCGCGCCCTGTAAGGGCCGACCGCCGCGCTACCAGCGCCGCCAATACGGCCCGATGCCGCCGTGGATGCCCCAGTTCCAGCCGCCGCGATGGTTCCAGCCGTAATAGGGGCGCGGCCAGAACGGGTCGTAGAAGAACGGGTCGTAGCGGCGCTGCGCCTGCAGGCGCCGCTGCCGCTCGGCTTCGAGTTGCCGCGCTGCCTGCGCGTCGCGGTCGGCCAACTGGGTGATAAGGGTGGCCTGGCGTGCGCGTTCCTGGGCATCGACCAGGTAGTTGATGACCGACTGGTCCACGCCTTGTTTGGACAGCCCCACGATCTGTTCCGGCGTCAGGTTGTAGAAGGTGCCGGTGGCGCGCAATTGCTCGATGATGGCTGCCGGCGGCGAGCCGCCGCGCGACAAGGCAACGACCTGGTCCAGGGGCAGCTTGGGGTTGGGTGCCGGGGCGAGCCTGGCCAGGTCTTCCGGCGCCAGGCGCTGCACGCTGCCGCGCTCGGGCGTCGTCGAGGCGCAGGCGCCCAGGAGTGCGCTGAGCGCAAGTGCGGCAAGAACATGAAGTTGGCGCATGGTCGACTCCGGAGCGGTTCGGGGACTATAACGCTGTAGACCCCGGATCGGTGCACGCGTTCCCGCAGCTGCGGGAAAACCCCTTCAGGTCTTGTCCTCAGGCACACCGGCCTTGAAGGGGCTGTGCTCGTTCAATTCATCGACATAGCGGTGGATGCCGGCGGTCTCGCGCTTCAGGAAGTCCTCGACCGCGTCGGCGAACTGCGGGTGCTTGAGCCAGTGCAGCGAATCCGTCTCGCGCGGCAGGAACCCGCGCGCGAGCTTGTGCGCGCCCTGCGCGCCGCCTTCGAAGGATTGCAAGCCCTGGGCGATGCAGAATTCCAGCGGCTGGTAGTAGCAGGCCTCGAAGTGCAGCCCCGGGGCATAGCCCAGCGCCCCCCAATAGCGGCCGTACAGGGTGCGGCCGTCGTGGATGCAGAGCGACGCGCAGACATCCTCGCCCCCCTGGCTTCCCACGACCAGCAGCAGGTGCTGCGGCATGTCGCGGCCGAGCGCCTCAAAAAAGGCCAGGTTAAGGTAGGGCGTCGAGTGGTGGGCGCGATAGGTGTGGTTGTAGCAGCGGGTCCAGAACTTCCAGGTGGCGGCGTCGATCTCGGGGCCGGCCAGGTGGCGAAAGACGATGCCGGCCTCGCGCACGCGGCGGCGTTCCTGCTTGATCTTCTTGCGCTTGTCATGCGACATGGTGGCCAGGAACGCGTCGAAGTCGGCGTAGCCGGCGTTCTGCCAATGGAATTGCACCGTGCGGCGCGGCAGCATGCCCGCGTCCTGCAGCATGCGGGTCTCGGCGGGCTGCGGAAAGAGGACGTGCAGCGACGAGACCTCCGTGCCGCGCGCCGCATCCAGGGCCGCGGCGACGAGTGCCGCACGCACGCCGTCGTCCTGCGCGATCAGGCGCGGCGTGGTGCAGGGCGTGAAGGGGATGGCCGAGAGCAGCTTGGGGTAGTAGTCCAGCCCGTGACGCTGGTAGGCCTCGGCCCAGGCCCAGTCGAACACGTACTCGCCGTAGGAGTGATGCTTGACATAGAGCGGCATCGCGCCGGTCAGCACCTCCCGGTCCCACAGGGTCAGGTATTGCGGCTCCCAGCCGGAGCGGCGCGCAGCGCAACCGGTTTCGTGCAGGGCGTGCAGGAACGCGTGCGAGATGAGCGGATGATCGCCGGCCAGCGCATCCCAGCGCGCGGGATCGATGGCCCCGAGCGAATCAAGAACCTTGAGCTTGGACAATGCGGCGTGGAGGCGGAGAAACCGGGTGCGATAATCGTCTGCGTCGCACCCTGAGCCAAGAATTGTAGACGCATGCCCGCCAAAGTCGCCTTCGCGCAGATCAACGTCACCGTCGGCGATCTGGCCGGCAACGCGGCGCTGATCGAGCGCGCCGCCCATGCAGCCCACGCCGCCGGCGCGGCGGTGTTGCTGACCCCTGAACTCGCGCTGACCGGCTATCCGCCGGAGGACCTGGTCATGCGCCGCGCGTTCATGGAGGCGACCGCCCGCACCCTGCGTGAACTGGCTGTCCGGCTCGCGGTGTTGCCCGGGCTATCCGTGGTGGTGGGTCATCCGGCAGGAGGCGACGATCGGACGCGCTCGATCACCATCCAGCAGCGCCACAACGCCGCCTCGGTGCTGGCCGGGGGCAAGGTGGCGGCGACCTACGCCAAGCGTGAACTGCCCAATTACCAGGTGTTCGACGAGAAGCGCTACTTCGCGCCCGGCGCTGCGCCCCTGGTGTTCGAGGCCGGCGGAGTGCGCTTCGGTCTCCTGATCTGCGAGGATGCATGGTTTGCCGGTCCGGCGCGGGATTGCCAAGCCGCCGGCGCCGAGGCGCTCCTGGTCATCAACGCTTCGCCGTACCACATGGGCAAGACCGGCGAGCGGGTCGAACGCATGCGGCAGCGGGTGACAGAAACCGGGCTGCCGCTGGTGTTCGCACACTCGGTGGGCGGGCAGGATGAGGTCGTCTTCGATGGTTCCTCGTTCGCGCTCGACGGACGCGGCGACCTCGTCGCGCGCCTGCCGATGTTCGAGGAGGCGCTGGGCGTGGTCACGATCGACGGCGCCCGGGTGAGCGGGACCGGAATCGCCCCGGAACCGGGCATCGAGGCACAGGTTTATGCAGCCCTCAAGCTGGGCGTGGCCGACTACGTGCGCAAGAACGGGTTTCCGGGGGCGATCATCGGGCTCTCCGGCGGCATCGACTCGGCGCTGACCCTGGCACTGGCCTGCGACGCGCTGGGCCCGGAGCGCGTGCGCGCGGTCATGATGCCCTCGCAGTACACCGCGGACATATCGTGGCTCGATTCGCGCGAGATGGTCGCGCGCCTGGGCGTGCGCTACGACGAGATCGCGATCCGCCCGATGTACGACGCCTTCGAGCGCGCGCTGGCCGCGGATTTCGCCGGGCGGAAGCCCGACACGACCGAGGAAAACCTGCAGGCGCGCATCCGCGGCACGCTCCTCATGGCCTTGTCCAACAAGCATGGCTCGATCGTGCTTACCACCGGCAACAAGAGCGAGATGGCGGTCGGCTACTGCACCCTCTACGGTGACATGGCCGGCGGCTTCGCGGTCATCAAGGATATCGCCAAGACCCTGGTGTACCGGCTGGCTGCGTATCGCAACTCGCTGTCCTACGTGATCCCCGAGCGCATCATCACGCGCGCACCCTCGGCCGAACTGCGTCCGGACCAGAAGGACCAGGACAGCCTGCCGCCCTACGAGGTGCTCGACGCCATCCTGGCTGCCTATGTCGAGGAGGACCTGAGCCCGGCCGAGATCGTCGCGCGCGGCCATCCGCAGGCCGACGTCGACCGGGTGGTGCGCCTGATCCGCATTTCGGAGTACAAGCGCCGCCAGGCGCCGGTCGGCGTGCGGGTCACGCATCGCGCCTTCGGCCGCGACTGGCGCATGCCCATCGTCAATCGCTATCGCGACGACTAGAACCCGCGTGGGCAGTTGCTATACTTGCCCGCATCGGCTTTCAGAGGGAGACACCATGAAAAAGATCGAAGCGGTCATCAAGCCGTTCAAGCTCGACGAGGTGCGCGAAGCCTTGTCCGAGGTCGGCATCACGGGTCTGACGGTCACCGAGGTCAAGGGTTTCGGGCGCCAGAAGGGGCACACCGAGCTTTATCGGGGCGCCGAGTACGTGGTCGATTTCCTGCCCAAGGTCAAGGTCGAGGTGGTGGTTTCCGACAAGGAAGTGCAGAACGTGATTGACGCGATCATCAAGGCCGCGCGCACCGGCAAGATCGGCGACGGCAAGATCTTCGTCAACAGCGTCGAGCACGTGCTGCGCATCCGCACCGGCGAGACCGGCGACTCGGCCGTCTGAGCTCAGGCCGCGTTGCGCAAAGCCCCGCGCCGCGGGGCTTTTTTGTGGGGCATGCGCATGAAACGGTTCATGCGTCGCGGCGCGTCGCGGCCATCGGCAGTCGGTCCACGCGCGCGAACTCGCCCTCGTCGAACAGGCGCGGGTCGGCCACGAAGGCGCGCATCAGCGACAGCGTGTCGCTGCCCCAGAACAGCTCGCCGTTGCAGTCGAAGGTCGGCACACCATAGACGCCGCGTGCGAGCGCTCGCGCGGTGTTGTCGGCCAGGCCCTGCTTGACGCGCGGGTCGGCGATGGCCGCATCCGGGTCCGCAATGCCCATGCGTGCGGCCAGTGCTGCGAACACCGGTGGGGAATTCGGATCCAGGCCGGATTCCCAGATCACCTCGAAGGCAGCCGCGACCGCTGCCTGCGTCGCGCCGGCGGCCACGATCAGGCGCAGGACGTGCAGCGGGTTGAAGGGATGCGCCGGCGGAAAGCGCATGGCAATGCCGGATTCGCGCGCCTGCCACACGCACATGCGGTAGGTCTGGCGCCGCTTCTCCACAATCTCGGCCGGCCCCTTGTGGCCATGCGCCTTGAGGAGGCCGGCGAACAGCACCGGCACATACTCGATCGTAAGGCCAGCGGGAAGACGGTCGAACTGCCTGAAGTGCAGATAGGCGTAGGGCGAGATGACGTCGAAGTACCAGGTGGCGCGCATCGCTTGGCTACAGGCCCACGGTGGTGGCGCTGACGGCCGGGTTGCTCTGCTCCCAGATCGCATTGAAGCGATTGAGCCACTCGCGGGTCTCGCCGCGGTCGTCGAAATAGACCACGCCCTTGGGGTGCTGAAAGTGCGGGCGGCGCAGGCAATGGAGGTCGTCGGCGACGATCAGCACGTCTTCCAGGTTGCGAATGGCGTCGTGCGTCTGGTGTACCGCGATGGCATGGCTGAAGCGCCGCAGGAGGCGCATGAAGCGCGCGGCGCGCGTCACGACCTGCATGTCGTGCGCGACGAGCATGAGGCGGTTGGTGCGGCGGCGATTGAGAAATTCGGCCAGCTGCTCCTCGCGCGCGGCGCTGTTCAATCCGTAGTGTTCCAGCGTCGGGTCGAAGATGCGCAGCGTGCGGTCGGCACGCGCAATGACTTCGTCCAGAGCGGCGGAGAACTCGCCGCGCGATCCGATCAATCGCCGCTCGCCGGCCTGTGCGGGCGCTCCCGGCGCACCGAGCGCCGGCGTACTGGTCTTGACGACCGCGCCGCGCGGCGCCGCGGGTGCCGTGCCTGCGGGCGCCTTGGCGGCGGCCGCGCCGGCGGCTGGCTTGGAGGGCGTTGCGGGCTGCGCCTTTGCCGGCGCCACCGCCGGCGCCTTCGCAGCGACCGCCGGCCCCTTGGGCGCCGCGGCAGCAGGTGCTGCGGGCGCGGCCTTGCCGGGCGGCGGGGGGACCGGTGGTGGTTTGCGGGTGAAATCCAGGTCGAAATCGTCTGTCACGGGTGCTCTCCAGGGTGCAGCCAGCCATGCGTATACCAAGCGTAGATCAGTGTACCGGCCGCTGCTCCGAGTGCGCTACCGGCGGGCAGGCTGCGCCGGTCGGCCAGTTGTCGCAACGCAGATGCTGCGCGCGGCAGGCCATGCGCTTCGCCATTGATGAAAACACTCGTGCCTCGATACAGCATGCCGGTGCGCAGGTCCAAGCGAATTCCGTGCCGACGCACCGCCTGCGCGAAGGCTGCCGCCGACAGCCGCGGATGAGGGGCGTCGAACACCACCTGCGGCTTGGGCTCGGAGAGACTCGTGCCGATATGGCGCAGGACCTGGCTGCGCGTGGGGCGCAGGTCGCCGATCAGGCGCAGGGTTTCATCGACCTGGAAATCATCGATGAGTCCGGGATGCGCGGTCGGCCGGCGCCCCGGGTCGGTGAAGTGCCCGGGGCGCGCGATGGTATCGGCCAGCCCCTCCAGGACGCCGCGCGCGAGCTCGGTCGCCGAGGCGGCGCGAAAACCGATCGAGGCGGTCATGCATTCGCCGATCGCCACGCCCTCGTGCGCGAACCCCGGCGGCAGGTAGAGCATGTCGCCGGGGTCGAGCACATGCTCCTCCTGCGGCCGAAACCCGGCCAGGATCTTGAGCGGTGCGCGCGCATCCAGCCGGCGGTCCTTCTGGCGTGACAGCCGCCAGCGCCGGCGCCCCGCGAGCTGCAGCAGGAACACGTCGTAGGAATCGAAATGCGGCCCGACACCGCCTTGGTCGGTCGCCCACGAGACCATCAGGTCATCCAGGCGCGTCTGCGGGATGAAGTCGAAGCGGCGCAGGATCGCGTCGGCGGCAGGGTCGAACAGGTTGACACCCTGCACCAGGAGGGTCCAGGGCGTTTCGCGAGCGCGCAGAGCAGAGGCGGGAAAAGGCCCGTGCTCGAGCGACCATCTGCGGCGCACCCGACTGACGATACGGCTCTCGGCGTCGTCACGCCCGGCCAGTTGGAACATCCGGGCGCGCGTGAGGCCGGCAGGCAGGGCGGGCAGGGAATTGCGGATCAGGAGCGGTTTTCGCTGCCAGTAACGCGACATGAACTGCGCCGGCGACAGTCCGCCAAGCAACTGCCAGGTATCGCAGGGCAGGATCATTTTTCACTTGGCAAGCGCATTTTCATCTGGCTATTATAGGAAGCACGCAGTCCGTACCAAGAACAGCCAGGAGTCAAACGTCCATTTTCGATCAGCGGCCAAGAAGCCGTGCAGGAGTCCAGAAATGCTCAACGCCGGACAGGTAGCCCCCGATTTCAGACTGGCCGATGCCGACATGGAGTTGGTCGAGTTTTCCAAGCTGCGCGGCAAGCGCAACGTCGTGCTCTATTTCTACGACCGCGACAACCTGCCCGGCAGCACGACCGAAGCGATCGAGTTCTCCGATCTGGATGCCGACTTCCGCCGCTGCAACTGCGTCGTGCTGGGCGTCTCGCCCGACGACTGGATGAGCCATGCCGAGTTTCGCGACCGGCATGGACTGACCGTTACCCTTCTCGCCGACCCCGAATGCGAAACCTGCCGCGACTACGACGTCGTCAAGGCCGACGCGGCCACCAGCGCCGGTCGCCCCCACGTACTGCGCTCGACCTTTGTCATCGACCGTTCCGGCCGCGTGCGGCATGCCATGTACGGCGTGAGCCCCAAGGGGCACGCGGGCGCGGTCCTGGCCCTGGTGCGGGACCTGCATTGAACACCCGGATCGCGCCATGAAGGTCGGGCGCGACGCGGTCGTCACGATCACCTACAAGCTCTACGACGCGCAGGGCGAGCTGCTGGAGAGCGCCGAGCAGCCGGTCGACTACCTGCATGGCGGATACGGCAACATCTTCCCCTTGGTGGAAGCCGCGCTCGAAGGCCGCGCCGGTGGCGACACGGCCAGCGTCAAGCTCGAACCGGAAGATGCCTTCGGCGACTACGACGAGGAGTTGCTGCGGGTCGAGGAGCGCGACCTCTTTCCCGAAGTACTCGAGGTCGGCATGCAGTTCGAGGGCATTCCGGGCGAAGATGTCGGCGACGATGCGGACATCTTCACGGTCACCGACATCGCCGACGGCAAGGTGGTGCTGGACGCCAACCATCCGCTGGCCGGATTGGCGCTGGTCTTCGAGTGCCGCATCGAGGCAGTGCGCGCATCAACCGCCGCGGAACGCGCGCAGGGCAGCGTCGCAGGGCCGGGCGAGGCGACCGGCTATCGGCACTGAAGTCGGCGCAGCGGAGCGCTGCGCCTCAGGTTTCGTGTCCCTTGGCCTTGAAGCGCACCACCGAGTGCGTGCCGTCGCAATAGGGCTTGTTCTTCGATCCGCCGCAACGGCACAGGATCGCGTTGGTCGTGCGGGCGATGGTGGCCCCCGTGCCGGTCACAATTTCCATGTTGCCCTGCACCAGGTAGGGGCCGTCAGTCAGCGGCGTGACCGTGAGCGTGCCGGCGCGCTCGGCCAGCGGCTTCATGTTCGCACCGGGTGCGGCCTCGCCGCTGGCTGAGAACTTGGCCGCCTTGTGCGAGTTGTCGCAGTAGGGCTTGGTCTTGGAGGCGCCGCAACGGCACAGGGTGGCGCGCAGGACCTCGTCGCCACCCTTGACGTCTGCCTTGGCATGTACCGCAAGCGGGCCGTTCTCGCGCAGCCGCACCAGGTTCACCTTGGGGGCCGGCTCCTCGGCGCCGCCATCGTTGCGCTTGTAGGTCAGCGCCCCGGAAGGACACTGGCGCACCGTGTGGATGACATGCTCGACAGCCTCGGCGTCGGGATTGATCCAGGGGCCCTTGACGTTGGCCAGGAACACCGTCGGCGCGCCGAGGACGCAGTAGCGTGCATGGATGCAGCGCTTGCCGTCGAAAAAGATGGTGACCGACTTGCCCGGGGATTCGGTCCTGCCTTCGCCGGTCTGGATCTCGACCGGGCGCGCAGCCGGCTTGGCGGTCTGCGCATCCACGCTTTGCACGAACACGCTGACGCCGGCAGCCGTGCCGGTCAGGAGGCGGCGGCGCCCGGCGGAGAAATCGTCGTCCGGGCCCGGGTCGGCGGTCTTGTCTTGCATGGCGTTCTCCTTCAGGCCTACTCGACCTTTTCCTCGACCCAGCCGCGGCTGGCCAGAAACTGCTCGTAGGTCATGGTGGCCGGATCGCCGCCGCGCACGTAGGCGTCGAATTGCAGGAAGGCAGCCACCTTGGTGCGCGAACCCTTGCGCTGCAGGAGTTCGCGGCCGTCGGATGACACGAAGGTCCAGCCGGGCACCGGGCTCCCCTTCAGGTGCTTGATCGCCTCCGCGCGGGTCATCTTCTTGCCGTCATGCAGGGTCAGGACATCGGCCGGGTTGCCGCGGATGTCGAAGTAGCCGAGCACGTAATTCGCGGTGTACCGCTTGCGCAGCATCTCGCTGGAGAAGGTGTGCTTGTTGAGGTACTCGCAGTAGGGGCAGGTCGGAAAGCCGTACAGGACGAACAGCGGCTTGCCGGTCTTCTGCGAGAGCTTGATCGCCTCGGTGTACTCGACGAACGGCCAGCCGTCCGGCGTCTTGGCATGACCGGCCGTGGCGGCAAACAGGCACAAGGCCCAGGTGATGGCGAGGATTTTCTTCATTTTCTTCTCCCGCTTTGGTCCGGCGGCGCCGTTCCGTCAATACAGATCCGGTAACGATAGCACTTTTCCCGTTAACCGCGCCCGACGAACGGCATCTTGGTGGCCATGATGGTCATGGTGAGGATGTTCGACTCCAGCGGCAGGTCGGCCATCTGGCGCACCGCCTCGCCGACATGGTTGACGTCCATGAGCGGCTCCGGCGCGATCGTTCCATTGGCCTGCGGCACGCCACGGGCCATGCGCGCGGCCATTTCGGTGGCCGCATTGCCGATGTCGATCTGGCCGACGGCGATGTCGTACTTGCGCCCGTCGAGCGCCGCGGTCTTGGTGATGCCGGTCACCGCGTGCTTGGTCGCGGTGTAGGCGACCGAACCGGGGCGCGGCGCGTGCGCCGAGATCGAGCCGTTGTTGATGATGCGCCCCCCGCGCGGGGTCTGTGACTTCATGACCTTGAAGGCCTCGCGCGTGCACAGGAACATGCCGGTCAGGTTGATGTTGACCACGTTCTGCCAGTTCTCCAGCGAGAGCTCTTCCAGCGAGCCGCCGGGCGCATTGACTCCCGCGTTGTTGAACAGCACGTCGACCCGGCCGAACGCCGACACGGTCTTGGCAAAAAGCGCGGCGACCGAGGCCTCGCTGGCGACGTCGGTCGGCACGGCCAGGGCGTTGGCCGCCGAACCCTGCGCCTCCTTGATCGCCGTCTCCAGGACGTCGGCGCGCCGACCCGCGAAAACCACGCGGTACCCGCCCTTGATCAGGGCCAGTGCCGCCGCTTTGCCGACTCCGGAGCCGGCGCCGGTGACAATCGCCACCTTGTTGTGATTGCTCATCAGATCTCCCTTGCCGCGCGCCGGGATGGCGCGCGCATTGCCCTCGCAATTTACCCGAGTTTGACCTGCGTCAAACCGGCGCGATCGGGCACTTGAAGCCCGGCAGGGCGGCAGCATGTAACAGGCATGCGGGATGCACGGTGCGTCCCGGCTTCACGACTCAAGGAGAGCGAAATGGCAAACCTCACCCCCTTTGGCGGACGCAGCCTCTTCGACGAATTCTTTCGCGACGTCGCCCCCGGCTATTTCATCAAGCCCCTGCACGGCGACGCGTTGCCGGCCCAGATCAAGGTCGATGTGAGCGAAAACACCTCCGCCTACACCGTCGCCGCCGAGGTGCCGGGCGTGGCCAAGGACGACATCCACGTTGCCGTGGACGGCGGCGTGGTCACCATTTCGGCGGAGGTGCGGCAGCAGGACCAGCAGACCAAGGAAGACAAGGTCCTGCGCAGCGAGCGCTATTACGGACAGGTGTCGCGCAGTTTCCAGCTGCCTGTCGAGGTCGACGCGGCCGCGGCTCGCGCCAAGTACGACAACGGCGTCCTCACCCTGACCCTGCCCAAGAAGACCCAGCCGGGCAGCAAGCGCCTCGCGATCGATTGAGGCGCGTGACGGGGCGCGGCGCTTGCCGTGCCCTGCGGCTCAGCGGCGCCGCAGAGGACGCAGCGGCGCTTCCTGCATCAGGGCAGCCTGCTCCTTGAGTTCGAGGATGCGGTCCTGCCAGTAGCGCTGGCTGGCGAACCACGGAAAGGCCGCCGGAAAGGCCGGGTCGTTCCAGCGCCGCGCCAGCCAGGCGGCGTGGTGGATGAGCCGCAGGGTGCGCAGGGCCTCGATCAGGTGCAGTTCGGCATCGTCGAAGTCACGCATTTCCTCGTAGCCGCCGATCAGGTCGCCGAGTGCTGCCGCGGCGGCGTCCCCTCCGGGCAGGAGCATCCAGAGGTCCTGCACCGCCGGCGCCATGCGCGCGTCGTCCAGGTCGACAAAATGCGGCCCGGCATCGGTCCACAAGAGGTTGCCCGGATGGCAGTCGCCGTGGCAGCGCAGCAATACGACTTGGCCCGCGCGCTCGTAGCAGCGTTCCACCAGTTCCAGCGCCAGGTCGATGGCGGCGCGCCAGGCGGGGACCAGATCGGCCGGCACGGCGTCGTGGCGCATCAGCCAGTCGCGCGAATCGCAGCCGAAGCTTTGCCGGTCGAGGGCAGGGCGCGCCGCAAACGGGGTCATGGCGCCGACGGTGTGCAGGCGCGCCAGGAAGCGCCCCAGCCAGGCCAACACCTTCGCATCCTCGAGCTCCGGGGTGCGTCCGCCGCGGCGCTCGAAGACGGCGAAGCGAAAGGCGGCGTGCGTGAAGAGCGTCATGCCGTCGATCGCAAGCGGCGGCACCATGGGCACCTCGGCGGCGGCCAAGGCCAGTGCGAAGTCGTGCTCCTCGAGGATCTGCGCGTCGCTCCAGCGTTCCGGACGGTAGAACTTGGCCACCAGCGGCGCGCCCTGGTCGATGCCCACCTGGAAGACGCGGTTCTCGTAGGAGTTGAGCGCCATCAGGCGCCCGTCGCACGCCAGCCCGATGCCTTCCAGCGCATCGAGCACCACTTCCGGCGTCAGTCCCGCATAGGGCGCGCCTGCCGGCGCGCCGGGTTCATCCGCCATGCACCAGGCCGAGCTTGCGGTTGGCTGGAACGGCCACATCGATCAGCTTGGGCACCGGCAGGTCGAGCGCGTTCATGAGGGCGATGAATTCCTCGCGCGTCTTGCCCGCCAGGCGCGGATTGGTGCGCACTTCCGTCCCGATGGTGGAGACCCGGTTGCCCTTGTAGTCATGGCCCGGATAGACACGGGTGTCGGCCGGCAGCGTGAAAAGCCGCAGCGTGATGCTGTCGTACAGGTCGGCCGCGCTGCCGCCCTGGAAGTCGCTGCGCCCGCAGCCGCCGATGAAAAGCGTGTCGCCGGTGAAGACCGCGTCGCGCCACAGGAGGCAGATGCTGCCGGCGGTGTGGCCGGGCGTCTCGATGACCTGCAGGGTCTCGGCGCCGAATTGGATGCGCGCGCCTTCCTCCAGATGCAGGTCGGCCGGCTCGATACCGCAGTTGAACGGCGCCGCGGCCAGCGCGCCGGTGCGCGCGCGCAGGGTGCCGGCCGAGGTGATGTGATCGGCGTGGGCGTGGGTCTCGACGGTGCACTTGAGCTTGAGGCCAAGCCGCGCGAGGACTTCGAGGTCGCGTTCGACCAGGGTGTCGACCGGGTCGATGATGACCGCATCCAGCGTCGCGCCGTCGGCCAGGATGTAGGTCAGGGTCGACGAGACGGGGTCGAAGAGCTGTTCAAAGACGGGAGCGGCGCCCATCGCGGCAGTCTACCCCTGCCGCGGGCACAGGCGTGCGATGGCGGCCACCATCGCCGCGTGCTCGGCGCGGCCCTGGCCGGCGATGTCCAGCGCGCTGCCGTGCGCGACCGAGGAAAACAGCACCGGCGTGCCGATGGTGAGCCCGGCGGTGCGGTTGGGCGCCAGGAGCTTGGCGGCGATGTGGCCCTGGTCGTGGAACATGACCACGAAGGCGTCCACCGCGTCGCGCGCGAACATCGTGTCGCAGCCGAACGGACCGCTGGCCGAGATGCCGGCCGCGCGCGCCGCGGCGATGGCCGGCGCGATGATGTGCGCCTCCTCGTCGCCGAAGAGGCCGTCTTCCCCGGCGTGCGGATTGAGGCCGGACACGGCGATGCGCGGCGCGTTCACGCCGATGCGCGAGAGCGTGGCATGCGCGGCCGCGATCGCGCGACCGACGCGCTCTTCCGTAACGCGTTCAATCGCCACCTTGAGGCTGGTATGCAGGGTCGTGTGAACGATGCGGGTCTCGCGCCCGCTGTTGTCGAAGCACAGCATCAGGAAGGCGTCTTCCTCGGGCGTGCCGGTGGTGCGCGCGACAAATCCCGGGTAGCCGTCGAAGGCGATGCCGGCGGCCTTGATTGCGGTCTCGGTCTGCGGCGCCGCGACAACCGCATCCACATGGCCGTCCAGCGCCGCGCGGATCGCGCTGCCGGCGGCGTCCAGCGCCGCCAGGCCGTGCGCGGCGCGAATCTGTCCGGGCTCGAGCGGGGCATGATCGAAGTGGGAACGCGCCAGGAGGGGTACGCGGCCGTCGCGCCACTCGACTTTCGCCGCATCGGTGAATGCATCGACCGCAAGCGGCAGGCCGCAGGCGCGGGCGTGGAACTCGAGGGCGCGCAGGTCGCCCACCAGGAGCGGGCGGGCCACGCGCGTCACGCGCGCGTCGCAGGCCGCCTTCAGGGCGATCTCGGGGCCGATGCCGGCCGGGTCGCCCAGCGCGATGGCGACCCGCGGCAGGCTCATACCGACACCGGATCGGTGCCCAGGTCGCGGAACAGGCCGTGGCGGGCCCCGTCCAGGAAGCGTTGCTCGATGGGCAATTCGATCGAGCACGAGCGCACCCGCTGGCTGTCGGCTGCCAGCCCCGGCGGCGCCTTGCCTTCACCCAAGCCGCGCGCGGCTGCCAGCAGGGCGCGGCGCGTCATGATGATGCCGTTGTCGGTCGAGACCAGGTTCTCGCGCGTGCGGTCCTGGATCGGCCCCATGCTCTCCTGCAGCGACGCGTCCTGCATGCCGATGCCCTCGACCCCGCTGAAGGTGAGGCCCGCCTTCTGCCCGGCGCGGTCCATCAGGTAGTCATTGGCGCGATTGGCGAGCGGGAGGAAGGTGCCGGGGATGGTCTTGACGTGGATGCCCGCGCCGTCCTCCATGGCCGCGACCTCCCTGGCCGTGAGGTCGCGCGCCGGATGGTAGTTGATCGACCAGGCCCAGCAGCTTGTGTCGTCGATCGGCACCCACATGTGCGCGCCCAGCGGATGTCCGGCACGCGGCGGGATGATGGTGTGCCAGGGCATGATCCAGGGCGTGATGCGCCAGTAGTAGCGACCGGCATCGGCGTTGCGGCGGGCGCCGATCAGGAGTCCGCCGGCAAAGGGCTCGACCTCGAAGAGCGGCATCTTGTCGTGCTCGTTGTAGAGGTTGCCGCGGCTGCCGGTGAAGAGGGGATCGCGCTTCAACGCCCCCGCGTGCAGGAAGGACACATGCGAGGAATCGATGCCGCCTTCCATGGCCTGCAGGTAGTTGCACTCCTGCAGGCGCTTGCTGACATAGCGCTGCGCCGGGGCGACCAGGGCCCATTCCACCCCGGGCGGGTCGGGGCGTGCCGCGGGCGGGCCCATGTAGGTCCAGAGGACCCCGCCCTGTTCGATGACCGGGTAGGAGGTCAGGCGGATGCGCGCGGCCATGCCGGTCTCGACCGGTTCGGAGGGCAGTTCGACACACTGGCCGGCAACGTCGTACTTCCAGCCGTGATAGGGGCAGCGCAATCCACCCTGTTCGTTGCGACCGAACCAGAGCGACACGCCGCGGTGGGCACAGAATTCGTCGATCAGCCCCAGGCGCCCGGCGCTGTCGCGAAACGCGATCAGCTTCTCGCCCAGGAGCTGCACGCGCACCGGCGGGCAGTCCGGCTCCGGCAATTCCCAGGCGTGCAGGGCCGGCACCCAGTAGCGGCGCAGCAGCGCGCCCATGGGCGTGCCCGGGCCGGTGCGGGTGAGTTCGTCGTTTTGCTGCGCGTTCAAGGCCACGGTGGTCGTCCTGCGGGTCAGGATTGCGGTTGTACCGCGCGCGCGATCGGCGTCCAGCGCTCGATCTCGCTTTTCACGAACTGAGTGAAGGCTGCCGGGTCGAGGTCGGCCGCTTCGATGCCTTCGGCCACCAGGCGTTCGCGCACGCGCGGCGCAGTCAGTGCGCGCCGCACTTCGGCGTTGATCTGCGCCACCAGGGCAGAGGGCATGCCCGCCGGGCCGGAGATCGAGAACCAGGTGGTGGCCGTCAGGCGCGGAAAGCCGGCCTCGGCGAAGGTCGGCACATCCGGCAGCTCCGGGTTGCGGTTGCGCGAGGTCAGCGCCAGCGCGCGCACCCGCCCGGTGCGCAGGTGCGGCATGGCCGAGGACAGCGCGGTGAACGACGCCGGGATCTGGTTGCCGATCAAGTCGGTCATGACCGGCGCGCCGCCCTTGTAGGAGATGTGCACCAGACGTGCCCCGGTCGCCTCGCGAAAGAGTTCGCCAATCAAATGCGCGTGGGTGCCGGTGCCCGAGGAACCCCAGCTGGCGCCGCCGCCGGTGGCGTTGGCAAAGGCGATGAACTCGCGCACATTCCTGACCGGCGCCTGGGCATTGACCGCCAGTACCGCCGGCGGCCCGCCCAGGAGCGCGATGTGCGAAAACGAATCCAGCGGGTGGTAGGGAACGCGGGCCGTGACCGGCGCGACCACGTGCGAGGCGATGCCGGAGATGACGAGCGTCGCGCCGTCCGGGGCGGACTTGGCCACCAGGTCCGATCCGATCGCACCGCCCGCGCCGGCGCGGTTTTCGACCACGAAGTTCTGGCGCGTCGCTTCGGACAGCTGCTGGGCCAGCGCCCGCGCCAGGGTGTCGGCGGTGCCGGCCGCCGGAAACGGCGCGATGATGCGCACCTGGCGCGGCGGCCATTCCTGCGCGAACGACGCGTCGATGGCGCCCGCCAGGGGGGCACTCGCGAGAGCAGCGAGCAGGCGCCGTCGTTGCATGCGCGGCGCGGGGGCGGCGCTAGCCACGGGTTTCGGGCACCTCGGTCAGGAGCGCGCGGCCGGCGAAGAATGCGGCCAGGTTGTCGACTACCAGTTGCCCCATGGCGTTGCGGGTGGCGACGGTACCGCTGCCGACGTGCGGCTGCAGGACCACGTTGTCGAGCGCGAAAAACGCCTCGGGGACGCGCGGCTCGTCGACGAACACGTCGAGTCCGGCGCCGGCGATGGTCTTGTCCTGCAAGGCCTTGAGCACGGCGGCCTCATCCACGTTGCTGCCGCGCGAGACGTTGATCAGGTAGCCCTGGGGGCCGAGCGCGGCGAGCACCTCGGCATCGACCAGGTTCTCGGTGGCCTTGCCGCCGGGCAGGATCAGGACCAGGATCTTGACCGCGCGCGCCATCGCCTTCAGGTCGGCGAAATACTCGTAGGCCACGTCGGGTTGGCGATGGCGTCCGTGGTAGACCACCTGCATGCCGAAGCCTTCTGCGCGCCGGGCGATGGCCTTGCCGATGCGGCCGAGACCGACGATGCCCAGGGTTTCGCCCCACACCTTGTCGGTCAGCGGCGCGCTGCCGCCCAGCCACTTGCCCGAGCGCACGTACTTGTCATTGAAGACCGCGCGCCGCACCGTGGCCAGGATCAACATCCAGGTGGTGTCGGCGACGCATTCGTTCAACACGTCCGGCGTGTTGGTGACGCGGATGCCGCGCTCCTTGCAGGCGGCCAGATCGACGCCGTCGTAACCGACGCCGAAGCAGGCGACGATTTTGAGCCCCGGCAGGGCGCGGATGACTTGCGCCTTGATGCCGGCGCCGCCGGAGGTCGCCGCCGCCACGCAGGTGGGTGCGAGCTTCGCCAGCAGCGCCGGCTTGTCGGCGGCTTCCCAGTAGCGATGCACGGTGTAGTCGGCGTCGAGCTGGGCCTGGGTGGGGCCGTGGATGGGGGAGACGAGCAGGAGGTCGGGTTTGGACATGTCAGGGTGCCTGACTGGCGCGCCGTGCGCGCAGCCAGCGAATGATCAGGGGGGAAAGCCAGACTGCGATTGTAATGACCGCCAGGGTGGCGGCGATCGGCCGGCTGAAGAACGCGGCGAAACTGCCGTCGGACTTGATCATGGCCTTGATGAAGTTTTCTTCCAGCATGCCGCCCAGCACCACGCCCAGGATGGTCGGCGCGACCGGGAAGCCGTTTTCTTCCATCAGGTAGGCGAGCAGCCCGAAGGCGAGCATGATGCCGACGTCGAAGACCGAGTTGTTGATCGCGTAGCTGCCGACGATGCAGAAGACGAGGATCAGGGGCATCAGGATGTTGCGCGGCACCTGCAGGATCTTCTTGGCCGCCTTGATCGCGAGGAAGCCCAGCGGGATCATGAGCAGGTTGGCCAGGATGAAGACCATGAAGATCGCGTAGATCGCCACCGGGTTGTTGATGAAGATGGTCGGCCCCGGGTTGAGGTTCTTCATGTAGAGAACGCCGATGATGATGGCTGTGATCGAGTCACCCGGGATGCCGAAGACCAGGGCGGGGATCCATGCGCCGGCCAGCGCCGAGTTGTTGGCCGCGCCCGATTCGACGATGCCCTCCGGGTGGCCAGTGCCGAACTTCTCCGGTTCCTTGGAGAACTTCTTGGACATGCCGTAGCTCATCCACGCCGCGATGTCGGCGCCAGCGCCCGGCAGCGCGCCGACCAGCGTGCCGAGCATGCTGCCGCGCAGGATCGACTTGGGGTAGCGGACGGCCAGGTCCCACATGCCGTGAAAGACATTGCCGATCTTGGCTTGAGCTACGACCAGTTTCTGTTTGGAGTTGATCGCGTAGCGCAGCACTTCGGAGACGGCGAACATGCCGACCATCATCGGCACCAGCGAAATGCCCGACAGCAGGTTGGGCTGCCCGAATGTGAAGCGCGGATGCCCGGCCGGGTTGCCCACGCCGATGGTGGCGAACAGCAGGCCCAGGAGCAGCGAGACGAAGCCTTTCACCGGGTCGCCGGTGGCGATGAAGATGGCGCAGGTGAGGCCCAGCAGAACCAGCCAGAAGTACTCGAAGTCGGAAAAGCGGATTGCCCATTCGGCCAGCATCGGCGCGGCCGTCATGAGGACCAGCGTGCCGAAAAGCCCGCCGACGGCCGAGAAGACCAGGCCCGCGCCCAGCGCGATCTCGGCCTGGCCGTTCCTGGTCATCGCGTACGCCTCGTCGGTGTAGGCCGCCGAGGCCGGCGTGCCGGGGATGCGCAACAGGCAACCGGGGATGTCGCCGGAGAAGATCGCCATCGCGGTGGCGGTGACGATGGCGGCAATCGCCGGCACCGGCGGCATGAAGAAGGTCACCGGCACCAGGAGCGCGGTGGCCATGGTCGCCGTCAGCCCGGGGACGGCGCCGACGAAGAGCCCGAAGACCGCCGAGGCGAAGATGACGGTGAGGACGTAGAGGTCGAAGACCTGGCCCGCCGCGGCCGACAGGTGTGCGAGCATGGCGTTACCAGGCAACCGGCGTGAGCAGGCCCCAGGGCAGGGGCACGCGCAGGCCCTTGTAGAAGATGGTGTGGATCAGGATGGTGCCGGCCACAGCCACCACCAGCGCGAGAGCGGGGCGTACGCGGAAGGTCAGAGTGAGGGCAAAGAGCGCAACGATGGCGCACGGGATGAAACCCAGGCGCTCGGAGACCTGCGTGTAGGCGGCGAGCACGCCGACGATGAGCCAGAAGCCGAAGGCGATGCGCGCATCGCCCCACCAGGCGTCGAGCTTGATCCAGCCGCCCGGTTCGCGAGTGCGCAGGCCGCGTACCGCGAGCAGCAGGGCGCAGATGAGAAGCCCGCCCGCAATCAGGCCCGGGTAGACCGCCGGCCCGTACTTCTGGCCCGGCATCGGCGGGAACGACTGGATGTGGAACAGCACCCAGCCGGCCAGGAGTGCGATGACCGCGGCCGAGATGACGTCGTGGAATTTCACGTGCAGCAGCGGCGGCGGTACATGCGGTCCCGCCGCCGTGTCGCGATCAGGCCTTGGCCAGCCCCAGGGCGCGCATGACGTTGAGCATGTCGGCGTCGCCCCTTTGCATGAAGCTTGCGTAGCCCGGGCCGTCGGCCCAGGTGAGACCGAAGCCGCGCTGGGTCATGAAGTCCTTGAAGTCCTTGCCGTCCCAGACCTTCTTGATCGCCGCCGACAGGCGCGCGGTGACATCCGCCGGCATGCCCTTGGGTCCGGCGATGCCGCGCCAGGCACCGACGGTCCAGTTGCTGCCGATGGCTTCCTTGAGCGTGGGCACGTTCGGGTACAGCGCCGTGCGTTCCGGCGACATGACCGCGAGCGGCCGCGCCCGCCCGGCGTCGATCAGCGCGCGGCCTTCGGGCAGCGAGCAGGTGACGATGTCGATGCCGCCGGCAGCCAGGTCCTGCATGGCCGGGCCGGCGCCGTTGGACGGCACCCAGGGCACGGCCGCGTTGTCGATCTTGAGGTCGCGCAGCATGCCGGCCAGGGCCAGGTGCCAGATGCCGCCCTGGCCAGTGCCGGAGGCCTTGAGCTTGCCCGGGTTGGCCTTGATCGCATTGACCAGGTCGGCCAGGGTCTTGTAGGGCGAGTCGGCCTTGACGATGACGCCCGAGGTGTCGATGTTGACCAGCGCCAGGGGGGTGTAGTCCTGCCAGGAGAGTTGCGTGAGCCCGGCGTGGCGCATCATCGTGATCTCGACGGTGACCATGCCGATGGTGTAGCCATCCGCAGCCGCGCCAGAGATGGCCTGGTGGCCGACCACGCCGCTGCCGCCGGTGCGGTTGACGACGTTGAAGGGCTGGCCCAGGTCTTTCTCAAGGAGCGAAGCCATGATGCGCGCGGTGGCGTCCGTGCCGCCGCCGGCGCCCCAGGGGCAGACGAAGGTGACGGGGCGTGCCGGCCAGGCCTGCGCCGAGGCGCGGCCCAGGCCGGCGAGTGCCGCGGCACCGGCCGCGGCCTTGAGGATGGTTCTGCGTTGAGTCATTGTCTTGTCTCCTTTGTTTGGGTTTGATGCACGACGCTGCGAACCGACCTCAAGAATGGGCGCGGATCACCTGGCGTTGCGTGCCGAGCTTCTCGATGCCGACTTCGACCACATCGCCCACGTTCAGGAACCTGGGCGGTTTCATGCCGGCGCCCACGCCGGGCGGCGTGCCGGTGGTGATGATGTCGCCGGGCATGAGGGTCATGAAGCGGCTGCAATAAGCGACGATGTGGTGGCAGCCAAAGATCATGGTCTTGGTGTTGCCCTTTTGCATGGTCTGGCCGTTGACCGTCAACCACATGTCGAGGTTCTGCACGTCGCCGACCTCGTCCTGCGTGACGAGATAGGGGCCGATCGGGCCGAAGGTGTCGCAGCCCTTGCCGCGGTCCCACTGGCTGCCGCGCTCCAGCTGGAAGTGACGCTCGGAGACGTCGTTGACGATGCAATAGCCGGCGATGACCTTGCCGGCGTCCTTTTCCTCGATCTCCTTGGCCTTGCTGCCGATGACGATCGCGATCTCGCATTCCCAGTCGAGCTTGGTCGAGCCCAGCGGCACGATGGTGTCGTCATTCGGCCCGCAGATCGACGTGGTCCACTTGTTGAAGAGAATGGGCTCGGAAGGGATCGGCGCGCCGACTTCCTTGGCGTGGTCGGAATAGTTGAGCCCGATGGCGACGAATTTGCTGATGCCCGTGTAGGGCACGCCCAGGCGCGGATTGCCCTTGACGATGGGCAGCGACTCGGGCTTGATCTTGGCCAGCTTCTTGAGCCCGGCCGGCGAAATCTCCGCCCAGCCGATGGTCGAGACGACCTTGGACAAATCGCGGATGTTGCCCGCAGCGTCGAGCATGCCAGGTTTTTCACGGCCCGCCGGGCCATATCGCAACAGCTTCATGCACTTCTCCCCAAGTTGATTTACGTAGCACTTCCGTCATCGAATCGTCCGGCTCCGCCGGCGATTCGATGCAAGTCAGTCCGCCGAAAAGTAGATTTGTACTTTTCGGCGATTAAATGGTCATCCCCCCATCGCACGAGTAAGCGTTGCCGGTGCAAAAGGCCGACTCGTCCGAGGCCAGGTACACCACCATGGGCGCGATCTCGGCCGCGGTGGCCAGCCGCCCCATCGGTTGGCGCGCGATGAAGTCCTTGCGCGCCTGCACCGGGTCGGAAAAGGCGTTGATGCGGTCGTGCAGCGAGGGCGTATCGACCGTGCCCGGGCAGATCGCATTGCAGCGAATGCCGCGCTTCACATAGTCCATCGCCACCGACTT
>JAEUOR010000001.1 GCA_016790635.1 Burkholderiales bacterium | reverse complement strand
AACGACGGCGTGACCCGACTCGTGGTAGGCCGTATTCATCTTCTCTTCTTCGGTCATGACCATGCTGCGGCGCTCGGCGCCCATCATGATCTTGTCCTTGGCCATCTCGAAGTCGTCCATGTCGACCAGACGCTTGTTGCGCCGGGCGGCAAAAAGCGCCGCTTCGTTGACCAGGTTGGCCAAATCGGCCCCGGAAAAGCCCGGCGTGCCGCGCGCCAGCACATCGGCTTTCACATCCGGTGCCAGCGGCACCTTGCGCATGTGCACGCCCAGGATCTGCTCGCGCCCGCGGATGTCGGGCAGCGGCACGACCACTTGCCGGTCAAAGCGTCCCGGGCGCAGGAGCGCCGGGTCCAGCACATCCGGGCGATTGGTCGCGGCGATGACGATCACACCGGCGCCGGTCTCGAAACCGTCCATCTCGACCAGCATCTGGTTCAGCGTCTGCTCGCGCTCGTCGTTGCCACCGCCCAGTCCCGCACCGCGCTGCCGACCGACCGCGTCTATCTCGTCGATGAAGATGATGCACGGCGCGTGTTTCTTGGCGTTCTCGAACATGTCGCGCACGCGCGCAGCGCCGACGCCAACGAACATCTCGACGAAGTCGGAACCTGAAATCGAGAAGAAAGGCACCTTGGCCTCGCCGGCGATCGCCTTGGCGAGGAGCGTCTTGCCAGTGCCCGGCGAGCCCACCATCAGCGCGCCGCGCGGGATGCGACCACCCAGTTTCTGGAACTTGGACGGATCCTTGAGGAAATCGACGAACTCGGCGACTTCTTCCTTCGCCTCGTCGCAGCCGGCCACGTCGGCGAAGGTGATCGAATTGTTCGACTCGTCCAGCATGCGCGCCTTGCTCTTGCCGAACGAAAACGCGCCCCCGCGCCCGCCGCCCTGCATCTGGCGCATGAAGAATATCCACACGCCGATGAGCAGCAACATCGGAAACCAGGAGATGAAGATCGACAGCAAGAGCGGCTTTTCCTCCTCGACCCGCACGTCGAACTTGACGTTGTACTTGACCAGGTCGCCGATCAAGCCACGGTCGAGATAGGTGATGTTGGTACGGACGCGCTTGTCCTCGACCGTGGTGGCGATGATGGTGCGATCGTCGATGACCGCGCTCTTGATCTGCCCGGCCTTGACCTGGTCCAGAAAGTCCGAATAGGTGAGTGATGCCGCATTGACCGCTGCGCCGCCGCCGAACTGCTTGAAGACGGTGAAAAGCACCAGGGCGATGACCAGCCAGACCGCAATCTTGGAAAACGTGTTGTTCAACGCGACTCCTTGGGATGTGCTCCCGGATCAAGTCTTTCAGCCCGCACCGCGCGGACCCTGACCAAGACCCATTTCGACTCCATTATTCTAACCGTTTCAAGTACTTGCCGGAGTGGCCCGACGCAATCCCTTGGCCACGAGGTACAACTCCGGACTGCGATCGCGCGACGACTTGGGTTTGAACGACGCGACACTCAAGAAATCGGCCTTGAGCGCCTTGAAAAACTCGGGAAAACCTGCGCCCTGGAAGGTTTTTACGACAAATGCCCCGTTCGGATTCAGGAAACGAGTCGCGAAATCGTGCGCCAATTCGCACAAGTACATGGTCTTGGCCTGGTCCGATACCCCGATTCCGGACATGTTGGGGGCCATGTCCGACATTACAAGGTCGCATTTGCCCGCACTGCCCAGTGCCGCGACCACTGCCGCTACCCCTTCGTCTGTCGAAAAATCAGCCGTGACGACCTCCACGCCAGCCAGACCCGGCATGGGGAGCAGGTCAACGGCCACCACCTTGCCGCCGCGCCCCACCTTGGGCGCGGCGATCTGCGACCAACCTCCAGGGCTCGCGCCCAGATCGACCACGGTCATGCCGTGGCGCAAGAGCCGATACTTGGCGTCGATCTCTTCGATCTTGAACGCCGAACGCGAGCGCAAGCCGAGCTTCTTGGCCCGCTGTACATAGGGGTCGGTGACATGTTCGTGCATCCAGCGATTGGATGACACCGAGCGGGTCGGCTTGACGTGCCCCTTGGCCTTGCGTTCCATGCTCAAGCCCTACAATTGCGTCATGAAGATCGAATTATCCGCCGCTGATCGCCGCGCGCTCAAAGCCCGTGCCCATCACCTGAACCCGATGGTCATCATCGGCGACGCGGGCTTGACACCTGCCATCGAGCGCGAAGTCGACAGCGCGCTCAAGGCCCACGAACTCATCAAGGTGCGCGTCGCCGGCGATGACCGCGACCTGCGCCAGGAAGCAGCCACCAGGCTCGCGGACACCGCTTCCGCGGCCTTGGTCGGTACCATCGGCAAGCTCCTGATCCTGTACCGCCCGAAACCACCGGAAGCACCGCGCGTAATCCTTGGTCCCCCACCGCGTCGCACAAGCGGCAGCAAGAAGCAGATCGGCAACAAGCTTGCCAACCGCAGTCCCGGCGCGCCCCCGCAGCGCAAGTCTGCAGCCCCGCCGCGCGAATCCACGGCCCCGCCGCGCAAGTCCGCAGCTAAACGAAGCGAATCTCGAGGATCTCGTACGCCCGTCGTCCGGCGGGGGCGTTGAATTCGACGCTGTCGCCTTCGTTCTTGCCGATCAGCGCCCGCGCGATCGGGGAGGACACCGAAATCTTTCCCTGCTTGATGTCAGCTTCGTCTTCGCCGACGATCTGATACACCACCTTGTCACCGCTGTCGCTGTCCTCCAGGTCCACGGTGGCGCCGAACACCACCCGGTCCTCCCCCGCGAGGAGCTTGGGGTCGATGACCTGGGCATACGAGAGCTTGCCCTCGATCTCGGCGATGCGCCCTTCAATGAAGCCCTGGCGCTCCTTGGCGGCATCGTAATCGGCGTTCTCGGACAGGTCGCCCTGCGCGCGGGCTTCGGCGATGGCGGTGATGACCGCGGGGCGTTCGATTGACTTGAGGCGTTGCAATTCGGCGCGCAGGCGTTCAGCGCCGGTGACAGTCATGGGGACGGATTGCATGGAAGTGCTGGAGGCAGGGAAGCTGAGCGAGCGCGAATGATACGCGGCCTGGGGCAAGGGGAAACGAGCACGTCAAATGACCTGCGAACCGCGAAGCGCCAGAAGTAGACGGAAATTCCTACGCGCTGCGCGAAGCCCGGCCCAAAAGCCGCACCGAATCAGTCGACGATTGCCTGCTGACCAATCTCGCGCAGGACGAGGGCGTGCAGCCCGCGCAAATCGTACGGCGTCAGCTCCCGCGGCGCCGCCAGCCCCTGGCAGACCGCCCGCGCTCCCGAGATGGTCGTGTAATACGGCACACGCCCTTGCAGGGAGGAGAGACGGATCAGGCGCGAATCGGCGATCACGCCACGGCGTGATTCGGTGGTGTTGATGACCAGCACCACCTCGCGGTTCTTGATCATGTCGACGATGTGCGGGCGGCCTTCCTTGACCTTGTAGACCGGGCGCACCGGCACGCCGGCGGCTTCCAGTGCTGCTGCGGTGCCGCGGGTGGCGACCAGGCCGAAGCCCAACTCAGAGAGTTTGCGGCCTACTTCAATGGCGCCGGCCTTGTCGGCGTCGCGCACCGAGATGAACACGGTGCCGGCTTGCGGCAGGCGCACGCCAGCGGCCAGCTGTGCCTTCACGAAGGCTTCACCGAAGCTTTCGGCCACGCCCATGACTTCGCCGGTGGATTTCATCTCCGGACCGAGCAGCGGATCGACGCCGGGGAACTTGGCGAAGGGGAATACGGCTTCCTTGACGCTGAAGTACGGCGGCCGGATTTCTTCGCCGATACCCTGCCCTTGCAGTGACCGTCCGGCCATGACGCGCGCGGCGATCTTGGCCAGCGGCAAGCCGGTGGCCTTGGAGACGAAGGGCACGGTACGCGACGCGCGCGGGTTCACCTCAAGCACGTAGACGCGGTCGGTACCCTCCTCGCGCTTGATCGCAAACTGCACGTTCATGAGGCCGACCACGTTCAGCGCCTGCGCCATGGCGGCCGTCTGCAGGCGCAGTTCGTCCTGCAGGTCAGCACTAAGCGTGTAAGGCGGCAGCGAGCAGGCCGAGTCACCGGAATGCACGCCGGCCTCCTCGATGTGTTCCATGATGCCGCCGATGAAGACCTGTGCGCCGTCGGCGATGCAGTCGACGTCGACCTCGATGGCGTCGTTCAGGAAGCGGTCGAGCAGCACCGGGGAATCGTTGGAGACCTTGACGGCCTCGCGCATGTAGCGCTCCAGGTCTTCGCGCTGGTGCACGATCTCCATGGCACGCCCGCCCAGCACGTAACTGGGGCGCACCACCAGCGGGTAGCCAATCTCGTCGGCCAGGGCGAGGGCCTCGGCCTCGGCGCGCGCCGTGCGGTTGGGCGGCTGCGTGAGCTTCAGCATCTCGATCAGCTTCTGGAAACGCTCGCGGTCTTCCGCGATGTCGATCGATTCCGGCGTGGTGCCGATGATGGGTACGCCTGCAGCTTCCAGTGCGCGCGCCAGTTTGAGCGGGGTCTGGCCGCCGAACTGCACGATCACGCCGACCGGCTTTTCGATCGCCACGATCTCGAGCACGTCTTCCAGGGTCACCGGCTCGAAGTACAGCCGGTCGGAAGTGTCGTAGTCGGTCGAGACGGTCTCCGGATTGCAGTTGACCATGATGGTCTCGAAACCGTCTTCGCGCAGCGCCAGGGCGGCGTGCACGCAGCAGTAGTCGAATTCGATGCCCTGGCCGATGCGGTTGGGCCCGCCGCCCAGGACCATGATCTTGCGCCTGTCCGTCGGCGCGGCCTCGCATTCCTCCTCGTAGGTCGAGTAGAGGTAGGCGGTGGCGGTGGCGAATTCGGCCGCGCAGGTGTCGACGCGCTTGTAGGTCGGGCGAACTCCCAGCCCGTGGCGCCGGGCACGCACCTGGTTCTCGTCAGTCTTGAAGAGCTTGGCCAGGCGCCGGTCGGAGAAACCCTTGCGCTTCAGGCGTCGCATTTCGCGTTCGTCGATGTCGGCAAGCGAAAGGTCGTCCAGGTGCATCTCCTCCTGCACGATGTCCTGGATTTGTGCCAGAAACCAGGGGTCGATGGAGGTGAGACGATGCACTTCCTCGAGCGTGAAACCGTTCTCGAAGGCGTCGCCTACGTACCAGATGCGCTCCGGCCCGGGCTCGCCCAGCTCTTCCTCGATTTCGTGGCGGTCAGTGGTCTTCTGGTTGAGCCCGTCGACCCCGACCTCCAGCCCGCGCAAGGCTTTCTGAAAGCTTTCCTGAAAAGTACGGCCGATCGCCATCACCTCGCCCACCGACTTCATCTGCGTGGTCAGGTGCGAGTCCGCCTCCTTGAATTTCTCGAAGGCGAAGCGCGGCACCTTGGTGACGACGTAATCGATGGATGGTTCGAACGAGGCGGGAGTTGCGCCGCCGGTGATGTCGTTCTTCAGTTCATCGAGCGTGTAGCCCACCGCCAGCTTGGCGGCGATCTTGGCGATCGGAAACCCGGTGGCCTTCGATGCCAATGCGGACGACCGCGACACGCGCGGGTTCATCTCGATGACGATCATGCGCCCGTTCTTCGGGTTGATCGCGTATTGCACGTTCGAGCCGCCGGTATCGACCCCGATCTCGCGCAGCACCGCGAAGGACGCATCGCGCATGATCTGGTATTCGCGGTCAGTCAGGGTCTGCGCCGGGGCGACGGTGATCGAGTCACCCGTGTGCACGCCCATCGGGTCCAGGTTCTCGATCGAGCAGACGATGATGCAGTTGTCCGCGCGGTCGCGCACGACCTCCATCTCGAATTCTTTCCAGCCCAGGAGCGATTCCTCGATCAGGAGTTCGCGCGTGGGCGAGGCGTCCAGGCCGCGCCGGCAGATGGTCTCGAACTCGTCCGGGTTATAGGCGATGCCGCCGCCGGTGCCGCCCAAGGTGAACGAGGGGCGGATCACAACCGGAAAGCCGATGCCGCCGATCGCGTCCTGGATGGTTTTCTGCACGCCCCAGGCCTCGTCCATGCTGTGCGCGACGCCGGAGCGGGCCGATTCCAGACCGATCTTGGTCATCGCCTGCTTGAACTTCTGCCGGTCCTCGGCACGGTCGATGGCCTCTTCCTTGGCGCCGATCAGTTCCACATTGAAGCGCTCGAGCACGCCGTTCCTGGCCAGGTCCAGCGCGCAGTTGAGCGCGGTCTGCCCGCCCATGGTCGGCAGGAGCGCGTCGGGGCGCTCGCGCTCGATGATGCGCGCGACCATCTGCCAGGTGATGGGTTCGATGTAGAC
Source organism: Burkholderiales bacterium (assembly GCA_016790635.1). Classification (GTDB taxonomy): domain Bacteria; phylum Pseudomonadota; class Gammaproteobacteria; order Burkholderiales; family JAEUOS01; genus JAEUOS01. The sequence goes on along the minus strand of JAEUOR010000001.1, from coordinate 19,038 downwards.
CGCGTCCGCGGTGGCGGGGTCGGTCATGATGGTGGCCGGGTTGCTGTTGACCAGCACCACGCGGTAGCCCTCCTCGCGCAGTGCCTTGCAGGCCTGCGCGCCGGAGTAGTCGAACTCGCAGGCCTGGCCGATCACGATCGGACCTGCGCCGATGATGAGGATGGTCGTGAGGTCGATGCGCTTAGGCATGCGCACTCCCCTGCCCCGCCATGGCTGCGATGAAGCGGTCGAACAGGCCGCCGATGTCATGCGGTCCTGGGCTGGCCTCGGGATGGCCCTGGAAACAGAAGGCCGGGCGATCGGTGCGTCGCAGGCCCTGGATGGAGCCGTCGAAAAGCGAAATGTGGGTGACGATGAGGTTGGGCGGCACCGAAGCCGGATCGACGGCAAAGCCATGGTTCTGGCTGGAGATCGCCACCGTCCCGTTCTCCAGGTCCCTGACCGGATGATTGGCGCCGTGATGGCCGAACTTCATCTTGTGGGTGCGCGCCCCGGAGGCGAGTGCCAGCAATTGATGCCCCAGGCAGATGCCGAAGGTCGGCACGCCCGTCGCGACGATGTCAGCAATGGCCTTGATGGCGTAATCGCAAGGCTCCGGATCGCCCGGCCCGTTGGAGAGGAACACGCCGTCGGGTTTGTACGCCAGCACCTGGGCGGCGGTGGTCGTCGCCGGCACCACCGTGATCGCGCAGCCGCGTTCGGCGAGCATGCGAAGGATGTTGCGCTTGACCCCGAAATCGTATGCCACCACTTTGTGGCGTGCCGCCGTGGCCTTCCCAAAGCCGCGCCCAAGGTGCCATTCGGCTTGATCCCAATCGTAGGGGCGCTCGACCGAGACCACACGGGCCAGATCCATGCCGGCCAGGCTGGGAAATCCGCGCGCAGCCGCCAAGGCTGCGGCTTCGTCAACCTCGCCCGCCATGATGCAGCCGGACTGGGCGCCTTTTTCGCGCAGGATGCGCGTCAGGCGGCGCGTATCGATTCCGGCGATGGCAACGATGCCCTCCTCGGCAAGCCAGGCATCAAGGCGATTGGTCGCGCGGAAATTGGAAACAAGGATAGGCAGGTCTCGGATCACGAGCCCGGCGGCATGCACGCGGGAATTGCCGGACTCGACGTCTTCAAGATTGATGCCGGTGTTGCCGATGTGCGGATAGGTCAGCGTGACGATCTGCCGGCAATAGGACGGGTCGGTCAGGATTTCCTGGTACCCGGTCATCGCCGTGTTGAAGACCACTTCCCCGACCGTGCTGCCGGAGGCGCCGACGGAGATTCCGCGAAAAATGCTGCCGTCGGCGAGCGCGAGTATGGCGGGGGACGGCGAAGGCTGGGACAAAGGGGAGGCGTTCAGAAAGACCGGACGGACCGTGCTTCACACTGGATGGTGCAGCACAACAAACCTTCGAAGTATAGCCGATTGAGCGAACTACTTCATTGTTTTTATTGGCTTTTTATGTATACAAAGCCTCTGGCTCCGTGTACACAGCAAGCCCTCTGCGGGCGAGGGCCGCCGGGCGGTCAGGCCGCGATCAGCAGCGACTCAGCGCCGTCGCGCCGCGTCAAAGAGTGTCATGACACGACCGGAGTAGTCGCGCAGGTCATTGATTCGCGTCTCAGGCGACGGGTGGGTCGAGAGGAACTGCGGTGGCCCGCCGCCGGCGGCCTGACGCATCTTTTCCCACAGGCTGATCGCCGCGCGCGGGTCAAACCCGGCGCGTGCAGCCAGTTCCACTCCCATGCGGTCCGCCTCGGTCTCGTGCAGGCGGCTGTTGGGCAGGTTGTAAGTCAGTTGGGTGACCATGCTGGCCATGTCCATCGTGGCCGGCGAGCCGCCCAGGGCGACACCGACACCGGTGGCGAAGAGGCCGGCGTTGATCTGCTGCGAAGCCCGCTCCCTGGCATGTTCGCGCAAGGCGTGTGCGATCTCGTGGCCCATGACCGCCGCGATCTCGTCGTCAGTTGCCTTGAGGCTCTGGATCAGCCCGGAATACACGGCGATCTTGCCGCCGGGCATGCACCAGGCATTGATCTCCTTGGAATTGATCACGTTGACTTCCCAGTTCCAGCCCGGGGCGTCGCTACGGAATACCCGCGTATGCGGAATCAGGCGTTGTGCGATGCCGCGCACGCGCGCGGTCATGGCTGCATCCTGGTTCAAGAGGCCCTTCTGGTTGGCCTGGCTCAAGGCCTGGCGATATGCCTGGACCGCGCCCTGCTCCAATTGGCGGGTCGAGACCAAGGCCGACATGGTCTGTTGCCTATCGACACCCACCGACCCTCCGTCGGTGGTGCGCACGCTGCGGCAGCCACCGACGCTCAGCGTCGCGGCAAGACCCAGACCCACAAGGAAAATGACTCGCATGGAAAAACTCCGCAAAGCGCGTAAGGTGCTTACGTTAACGCATCGCGCCGGGCGGCGTTGACCCCTGACCGCGCGCCGACGCCAGAACCAGGAGGCCGATCAGCAATGCCACGGCAGAGAGGCTGAAAGTCCACTGGGCACCGACACGGTCCCAAAGCATTCCGGCGGCCAGAGCGCCGACGCTGCCTCCGAACCCGAAAGAAACCGCTGTGTACAGGCCCTGGCCGCGGCCTTGTCCCGCAGCGCCAAAACTCTGCGCGATCAGCGCCACGGCGCTGCCGTGGTACACCGCAAACGTCGCCGCGTGCATGACTTGGGCCACGACCAGAAGCCACCACCAGTCGCCGCCCCAGCCGATCATCGCGAAGCGCAAGGTACCGATGGCAAAGGTCGCCAGATACAGGTCGCGCATGGCGAAGCGCCGCGAAAACCACGGCCAGCACTGGAACACGCCGATCTCCACCACCACCCCCACCGCCCACATGAGGCCGATCACGGTCTTGTCGTAGCCCAGCGCGGACAAGTGGAGCGAATAAAAGGTGTAAAGCGCCGCGTGCGCGAACGCGTTGCAGAACGCGGCGATGAAAAACGCGCGCAGGTCGCGGCGCCCCAAAAGCTCCCGCAGGTCGGGCGCTTGGCCGGCGGCAGCGCCTGCGGACTGGCGTGGCACCAGCCACGCCGCGATCGCGGTGATGCACAGGAGCACCGTGGTCACGTGCAGGACCGCGACACTGGCAAACAGGTCCAGCAGGGCCCCGACACCCATCACGGCGAGAAGAAAGCCCACCGACCCCCAAACGCGGATGCGCCCGTAGCGCCCGGGCGTGTCGCGCACGTGATTGAGGGTGATCGCCTCGATCATGGGCATCTGCCCGCTGGTGAAGAAATGAAACGCCACGAACACCGCGAATAGCCAGGCAAAGGTATTGCCCGCGTAGAGTCCGCAGAACGAAACGGTGGCCAATGCCGCGGCCAGGCGCAGCAAAGGCGCCGCGCTGCCGCGCTTGTCGGCCAGCGTCCCCCACAAGGCGGGACCGAAGATGCGCATGACCTGCGGAATCGCGTAAAGCACACCGATCTGCGCCGCGGCCAGCCCGATGTCCTTGAGGTACAGGGTGATGTAGGGCGAATACGCGCCGACGTAGGCGAAGTAGGCGAGGTAATAGCCCGACAGGGCCAGCGCGGGGCGCGGCACGCCGATGGTCCGACGACGGGTGGCGAAGAACGGCGCGCGCGCTATGCGCGCGCCGGAACCTGTGGTGTACCGGTGGAAACACCAGCGCACTGCGCCCGATGGCGCAGGGCATGATCCATCAACACGATGGCAAGCACCCCCTCGGCAATCGGCGCCGCGCGGATGCCGACGCAGGGGTCGTGGCGACCATGGGTTTCCAGCGTCACCGGATTGCCCGCCTTGTCGATGGAACGGCGCGGCAGGCGGATGCTGGAGGTGGGTTTGAGCGCGATCGACACCGTCACATCCTGCCCGGTTGAAATGCCGCCGAGGATGCCGCCGGCGTGGTTGGAAAGAAAGCCGGCGGGCGTCATCTCATCGCCATGATCGGTGCCCTTTTGCGCCACGCTGGCAAAGCCGGCGCCGATCTCCACGCCCTTGACCGCGTTGATGCCCATCATCGCGTGGGCGATGTCAGCATCCAGCCGGTCGTAGATCGGCTCGCCCCAGCCGACCGGCATGCCCGAGGCGACAACATTGACCCGCGCGCCGACCGAGTCGCCCGACTTGCGCAGCGCGTCCATGTACGCCTCCAGCTGCGCCACGAAGCCCAGGTCGGCGACGAAGAAAGGATTGGCATCGCGATCATCGACGTCGTCCCAGCTCCTGAACGGCACCGCGATCTCGCCCAACTGCGCGAGATAGGCGCGAATGACCACACCGTGATTCTCGCCCAGCCACTTGCGCGCGATCGCCCCGGCCGCCACCGTCGGCGCCGTCAGACGCGCCGATTGCCGCCCGCCACCGCGGTAGTCGCGTACACCGTACTTCTGCCAGTAGCTGTAGTCAGCATGCCCCGGGCGAAAAGTTTCGGCGATGTTGCCGTAGTCGCGGCTTTTCTGATCCTCGTTCCTGATCACGAGCGCGATCGGCGTGCCGGTTGTGACGCCCTCGAAAGTGCCGGAGAGGATTTCGACCGTATCCGGCTCCTTGCGCTGCGTCACGTGACGCGAAGTGCCCGGTTTGCGCCGGTCCAGGTCACGCTGGATGTCGGCTGCCGCAAGGCGCATGCCAGGCGGGCAGCCGTCGACCACGCAGCCGATGGCGGGGCCGTGGCTTTCGCCGAAATTGGTCACGCCAAACAGCGTACCCAGAGTGCTGCCGGACATCAGCGGCTTTCAATGCAGAAACGTCCGAATTCTAGCGGAGCGCCCCGCACACCTGTCCGCGGTCAGCGTACTTCCCCACGCAGCGTCATTGTCTGCGCCTGGAGTTGCTCAAGGGCCAGTTGCTGCGGCGCGATGCTCGACGCCACCGCCAACCCGATGCGCGAAAACAAGCCGCGCCGGAACGGCCGGGTCATCGCCGCCCCATCCTTGCGGCTGAAGAACGAGCCCCACAACCCGGACAAGGCCATGGGGACCACCGGCGCCGGCGTGCGCTTCAGTATTTCCAGCATGCCGGGTCGGAAGGGATACATGTCGCCGGTGTCGGTGATGCGCCCTTCGGGAAAGATCGCGACCAGATCGCCGGCCGCGAGCGCCGCGGCCGCCTCTTCGATGGCGCGATCCCGCAAAGCCGGGTTTTCCTTGGCTGAGGCGATGGGAATCGCTCTGGCCGTGCGGAACACGAACGACAGCACCGGGATCCTGAAAATGTTGTGGTCCATGACGAAGCGCATGGGCCGCGGGCTGGCGGCCGCGATGATGAGCGCGTCGACAAAACTCACGTGATTGCAGGTGAGGAGCGCGGCGCCCTCTTCCGGGATGTTCTCGATGCCCTTCTTCTCCAGCCGATAGACGCTGTGGATCAGGAGCCAGCACAGGAAGCGCATGAGGAATTCCGGCACCAGCGTATAGATATAGATCGCCACCAGCGCGTTCAACAGCGCCGTCACCAGGAAGAGTTGAGGGATGGTGAATCCGGCAGACAGCAAGGTCGCCGCGATCAGGCTCGATGCGATCATGAACAGTGCGTTCAGGATGTTGTTGGCCGCGATGATGCGCGCGCGGTGCGACTTTTCGCAGCGTGTCTGGATCAGCGCGTAGAGCGGCACCGAGTAGAAACCGCCGAACATCGCCAACAGGAACAGGTCGGCCAGCACGCGCCAGTGCGCGGTCGTGGCGATGAACTCACCCACCCCCATCTGACCGACCGGCGCGATACCCCGCGTCGCGAAGTAGAGGTCGACGGCAAAGACCGACATGCCGATCGAGCCAAACGGCACCAGGCCGATCTCGACCTTGTGGCCCGACAAGCGCTCGCACAGGAGCGAGCCTGCGCCGATGCCGATCGAGAAGACCGCCAGGAGCAGCGTGACCACGCCCTCGTTGCCGCCGAGCACGTCCTTGGCGAAGGGAGAGAATGACGTCAGGAAGGTCGCACCGAAGAACCACAACCATGAGATTCCCAGCATCGACAGGAACACCGAGCGATTGGTGCGCGCGAGCTTCAGATTGGCCCACGTCTCGGAGAAGGGATTCCAGTTGATCGCCAATGTCGGGTCGGACGCGGGTGAATGCGGCACCCGTGCGGCGGTGATGCGCCCGAGGATGGCCACGCCCACGCAAGCGGCGGCGACGTACAACGGCCCCTGGCCGGGGATCGCCGCGAGCGCGCCACCCAGCATGGTGCCGAGCAGGATGGCGACGAAGGTCCCCATCTCGATCAGGCCGTTACCGCCGATCAGTTCGTGTTCCTTCAGGTGCTGCGGCAGATAGGCGTACTTGACCGGGCCGAAAAGCGTGGAGTGCAGTCCCATCAGGAAAGTGGCGGCATAGAGCAAGCCCACATGGTGGGTCGCGAAGCCGCCGGCGGCGACGACCATGATGGCGATCTCGAGATTCTTCACCAGGCGGATCAGGGCCGACTTCTCCATGCGGTCGGCCAACTGTCCGGCAGTGGCCGAGAAAAACACAAAGGGCGCAATGAAGACCGCGCCGATCAGGAACGCCGCGGTCTTGGGATCGCCACCGCCGAATTCGGCGGCCTGGAAGGTCACCAGGATGGTGAAGGCGAACTTGAAGACGTTGTCGTTGCCGGCACCCAGGAACTGGGTCCAGAAAAAAGGGCCGAAACGGCGCTCGCCCAGCAGGGCAAACTGACTCTTGTCGCGCGATGTGTCCATGGTTCGGGGGGCGGTAGGCGCAATGACCGGATGGAGGCAGGATCAACCAGCGCCGACGGGTGCGCCAGCGACAAACGCGAAGTAGCGCGCCGCACGACCCTCGGTCGCAGCGGGTCGCCCTATGCAGCGCGCTCCTGCGACTCCGCGATCACCGCGCGCTCCAGGAGGCGGCGAAACTGCATCAGCGCGGCATCGGCCGCGATGGCGACCTGGCGCGCATGAGGCGTACGCCTGAGGTTGCCCGCCTGCGCGGTGATCATGTCGCGGTCTTCGTTGAACGCAAGGATCAGGTTGTCGTAGATCGCCTGCGTGAAGACCGGATCGTCCAGTTGGGCGCTATGCGCCTGCTGGAAAAAATAGTGTGTGGTGGTCGCGGTCTCGGGCGTCAGGGTCTGGCAGCTGTGCAGTTGCACCGCATTGGACATGTCGTCCGGCCGCGCGCCGACAGGCCGCCCGCCGGAGCGCATGAGCAGCGTGCCCGGGAGCAGGAAGTCATAGATGAACCAGCGGTCGACGTGGCCCGCGAAGGTGCGCAGCTTGGAGTAGTAAGGCGGCGGCGGCACATCCGGGACGCGCCGCGTCACGGTCAGGCCGCGCTGTCCCGGCGCGGTGACCGGCTCGATCTGCGCCTGCGATTGCGCGATCGCGACCGAACCGCCGAGTGTCTTTTCATGCACGTAGCTCAAGTGCGAAAAATCGAGCAGGTTGTCGCAGATGAGCAGATAGTCGGTGTCGTAGTGCAGGTAGCCCGGCAGGTAGCGCCAGTCCGGATGTTCGTTGGAAAAATTGTCCGGCAGCATGCCGCGGTCGGCCAGCGCCGGATCCCCCATCCAGACGAATACCCACTTGTTGTGCAGCACCACCGGGTAGCTGCGCACGCGCATGTCCCGCGGGATGCGCTCCTGGCCGGGAATCTCGATGCACTGGCCGGTCGCGTCGAACTTGAGTCCATGGTAGCCGCAGCGCAGGCAGTCGCCCTCGCGGCGGCCCTTGGACAGCGGCGCCGAGCGATGGCAGCAGCGGTCTTCCAGGGCGACCCAGTGCCCGGCAGCCGTACGAAAGACGACGATGGGCTCCTCGAGCACGACACGCGCAAAAAACCCATCCGCGGGAACCTCATGCTCCCAGGCGATCACGTACCAGCAATTGCGTACGAACATGTCAACCCTCGGACGGCCAATCCTTGATGTAGCCCTTGAGCATGCGATTCTCGAAAGCCTGCTCCTCGAGCACCGCGCGCGCCACGTCATGGAAGGAGATCACGCCCTGCAGTGTCTCGCCCTCCATGACTGGCATGTAGCGCTGGTGCGATTCAAGCATTCTGGCGCGCAGCTCGTCGACCTCCATTTCCGGGGTAGCGATCGCCGGATTGGCCTCCATCACCTCGGCCACGCTGATCTGCGCCATGGTCGGCGTGGGGCCGATGCGATTTTCCTTTTGACGTTGCGCGAGCACCTTGATGACCTCACGAAAGGTCAGCATGCCCACCAGGCGGCCCTGCTGCATGACCACGACAGAACCGATGTCACGCTCGGCCATGCTGATGACCGCATCCGCCAGCGTGTTGGCAGGCGACACGGTGTAGAGCGTGGTCCCCTTGATACGCAGGATTTCCTTGACTTGCATTGTCTACCCTCCCTTGGACTGCCCTCCCTGGCAACCGCGGGCCGGCTATGGACCGGCCCACACCCGCACGCCCTCGCCGGCGACAAGCGCCTGACGCGATGCCGACTGGGCGCGTTCTATCAGGTCATCGACGCTGGAAATCATGGAATCGAGCGTTGCCACCCCAAGGCTCACACGCGCACCGTCCTGGGCAACACTCTTGGAAAGCCGCGCGGCCGCCTTCTCCGCATACTCCGCGTGCGTGTCGATGCAGATCAGCATGAACTGGGTCTCGGCCGTACGGCACACGACATCCTGCATGCGCGCCGCCTCGCGCAGCGCCCGCGCAATGGGGCCGGAATCGCCGACGTGGTCGATGGCGATGATCGACAGTGCGCCGCCACGGCGACGCGCTGCCGCCCATTCGCTTTCCAGACGGGTGCGGAAATAGCGGGCGTTGGGCAGGCCCGTGACCGCGTCAATCGCGGCGTTCTGTAGCAAATAGCGGTAGACGACCGCGAGTTCAGCGGCGAATCGCATGGCCGGCGAAGCGTCGGGGGCTTCAATGCCAAGCTTGATGTCACCCGCGATGGTGCGTCCGAAATGACGCCCCCATTCGGCGGCATTGCGGGTGATGTCGATGCACGCCGCGGCGAGTTCGCCGGGGGCCAGGCCAAGGCGCGCCGCGCGTTGCACCGCCTCCATCACGCTCGCTTCGGAATATGGGGAGGCCAGGCTCGCCAGCAGTTCACCCAAGCGAACGGTCTGCGCGACCAGGTCGGCGCGGGCACCAGAGATCGGCGCCTCGGTACCCAGGTTTGCGTGCCGGTCGAGGGCGGCAAGCAAGTCGGCTCCCGGCCCCCAGGATGGCGGCGCCTGGCGCCAGGCCGGCGTGACATTGAGCCAGGCTGCCAGGAAGGCCTCTTCGCCGCGCACCAGACCGATACGTCCGGCGACGCCGTGCGCCGCGACGGCTGCGAGAATCCCGACGCCGGTCGCATCCGCCCCGGCATCCTCCAGCAACAGCCCGGCCGAGACCTGCTGCAACAAGCGCAACCCGAATAGCGACAACAGGTCGTCAGCCTCGATACCGCTGCGGCGTCCCAGTCCGGGCAATCCGACCGTGGCGATCAGGCGCTGGCCAAACTCCGGATCCCCCGCCAGCAGGGCCGATACCCGTGCTTCGAGCGCCGGTTCACCGGGGTCGAGGGCGAGGATGTCACGCGCGGCAGACTGGGTCATCGGCGAGGCTTGGAAAAGCGCTCCGGCATGGTCTTATGATTGTGGCATATCTGCCCGTGCCGCTGTGGCTCAATCACGCCACCGGGACGGAACAGGCAGCGTGCTACCATCCGCGCCCCCTTATCGGCCCGGGGCGCATCGCACGCCAGCCGGGATTCACCATGCCCCGCTACCCCGGTTTCGACACCCTGGCTCTGCATGCCGGCGCGGCGCCCGACCCCGCCACCGGGGCGCGCGCGACGCCGCTGTACCTGACCGCTTCCTACGTCTTTCGCGACTCGGACCATGCCGCCGCCCTTTTCAACATGGAGCGCAGCGGACACGTCTACTCGCGCATCTCCAACCCGACCAACGCGGTCTTCGAGGAGCGCATGGCGGCGCTCGAAGGCGGCGTCGCGGGCCTCGCGACGGCCAGTGGACAGGCGGCCCTGCACCTGGGGCTTGCGACCATTGCCGGCGCCGGCGCGCACGTGGTCGCATCGCGCGCGCTCTACGGCGGCTCGCACAACCTGCTGCACTACACGATGCGCCGTTTCGGCGTGGAGACGACCTTCGTCGATCCGCGCGACATCGATGCCTGGCGCGCCGCCATCCGCCCTGAAACCCGCGTGCTGTTCGGCGAGACCCTCGGCAACCCGGGCCTGGACGTGCTCGACATCCCGCGCGTGGCCGCGCTGGCGCACGAACATCACCTGCCCCTGATGGTGGACTCGACCTTCACCACTCCCTGGCTCATGCGCCCGGTCGAGCTGGGGGCTGACCTGGTCTACCACTCGGCCACCAAATTCCTGTGCGGACACGGCACGGTCATCGGCGGCGTGCTGGTCGACGGCGGGACTTTCGACTGGGCAGCAGCGCATGCCAAGACCGGCAAGTTCGCCGAGATCGCGGCGCCGTATGCCGGTTTTCACGACATGAACTTTGCCGAGGAATCGACCGTCGCCCCGTTTTCGCTGCGCGCAAGGCGCGAGGGACTGCGTGACTTCGGCGCCGCGATGAGCCCGTTCACCGCATTCCAGCTGATCCAGGGCCTGGAGACCCTGCCGCTGCGCATGGCACGCCATGTCGAGAATACGCAAAAGGTCGTGGCTTTCCTGGCAGAACATCCGCAGGTGGCGTCGGTCGCCTACCCGGGACTGCCCGGCCATCCCGACCACATGCTGGCAGCACGACTGTTGCCCAGGGGCGCAGGCGCGGTCTTCAGCTTCGCGATCAAGGGCGACCGCGCGGCGGGCATGCGCTTCGTCGAAGCCCTGCAGGTGTTCTCGCACCTGGCCAACGTCGGCGACGCGCGCTCGCTGGTGATCCATCCTGCTTCGACGACCCACTTCCGCGTCCCGGTGGCTGACCTGGCCGCGGCCGGCATCAGCGAAGGCACCATGCGCCTGTCGATCGGCCTGGAGGATCCGGACGACCTGATCGAAGACCTGTCGCGCGGCCTGCGCGCAGCGCAAAAAGGGGCCTCGTCATGATGCTCGAAACGCGCGCCGGTCCGGTCTATGCCTACACAGGCGGCAAGCCGCTGTCTGCCGGAGCACCGGCAGTGGTGTTCCTGCACGGCGCCCAGCACGACCACAGCGTGTGGATCCTGCAGAGCCGCTATCTCGCCCACCACGGATACGCTGTGCTCGCGCTCGATCTCCCGGGACATGGCCGCAGCACCGGCGCGGCACTCGACTCGGTCGAGGCCATCGCCGCGGCTATCGTCGAGTGCATGGATGCCGCGGGTATCACACGCGCAACGCTGGTCGGCCACAGCATGGGTTCCCTGATCGCGCTGGAAATCGCCGGCAAGGAGCCGCAGCGCGTCGAAAAGCTGGTCATGGTCGGCACCGCCTTTCCGATGCGGGTCTCCAAGGAACTGCTGGCAGCCACGCGCGACGACGAAGCGGCAGCCCAGGACATGGTCAACATCTGGTCGCACTCGACCTATGCTGCCAAGCCCTCCAACCCGGGGCCCGGATTCTGGATCGTCGGCTCCAACCTGCGCCTCATGCAGCGTATCCGCCCTGGCGTGATGCACCTCGACTTCCGCGCTTGCGATGCCTATGCCGCCGGGCTCGAGCGCGCTGCCGCGGTGAACTGCCCGACCCTCCTGATCCTGGGCGCGCGCGACGCCATGACCCCGCCCAAGGCGGCGCGCGCCCTCAAGGCCGCTCTGCGCGACCAGCGTACGGTACTGCTGCCCGCCGCCGGCCATGCGCTGATGGCCGAGGCCCCCGACGGCGTACTCGACGCCCTGCGCGAATTTCTCGCTGGCCCACCTTGAACGTGCACGTGGCGCAAGCGTAGGATAGGAAAAGCCGGCCTCGATCGCGAAGCCGGCAGCAAACCGCCGCGGAGGCCCGCCATGCGCAACCTGATACCGACAGTCCTCATCGCCGGCACGGCGATGTTCTGGGCAAGCGGAAGCACGGCGCAGAACCCGGCGGCACCGCCCGCGCCAAACGCCGAGGTCGCCACTGATCCCGCCACGCGCGCGATCCTCGCCGCGGTGGACGCGGTCGTCAAGGTCAGCGTCAGGGCGATCGCCGATGCCCGCTCGGTGCGTACCCTCGGGCGCGAGCGCGAGGGCAGCGGGGTCGTGCTCGCGCCCTCCGGCATGGTGCTCACCATCGGCTACCTGATCCTGGAAGCGGAGGCCATCGAACTGACCGACAACGCCGGCCGCGTCGTCACCGGAGTGGTGGCGGCCTACGACCACGCGACCGGTTTCGGCCTGATCCGCCCCGCCGTGCCGCTCAAGGTGGAAGGTGCCGTGCTGGGCGACTCCGCGACGGTGGCCGCGGAAGCACACCTCGTTTTCGCCCCCTGGGGCGGGCGCGGCAATGCCTCGCTGGCGGCAGTGGCCTCGAAGCGGCGCTTCGCCGGCTACTGGGAATACCTGATCGACGATGCCATCTTCACCTACCCGCCGCGCGGCGATCATTCGGGGGCAGCGCTGATCGACCGCAATGGCCGCGTGGTCGGCATCGGCTCGCTGCTGGTGGCCGACGCTGCGCTGCCGAACCGGCGTTTTCCGGGCAACATGTTCGTCCCGGTTGATCTGGTCAAGCCCATCCTGGCCGACCTTGAACGCGCCGGGCGCGCGCGCGAGACCGTACGGCCCTGGATCGGTCTTTCGACCCAGGAGGTCGAGGGTCGACTGCTGGTCATCCGCGTGCAGGAGGAAGGTCCGGCCGCGCTGGCGGGGCTTGCTGCCGGCGACGTCGTGGTTTCGATCGGCGGCGCAAAAATCTCCACGCTGGAAGAGTTCTACCGCCGCCTGTGGTCGGCAGGCGCTCCGGGAACCCGCATACGGTTGGGAGTGCAGAAAGGCGCGGAAGTGCGCGATGTCGAGGTACGCTCGATCGACCGACTGGAATACATGCGCGCCCGCCCGGCGCTCTAGCCCATGGGTCCGTGCTGCCTGCCGCCGCGCCGCGCTGCGCCTGCGACACCCTTGCCGCCGACATTCGGGTAAGCTTTTCGCATGGCCACCGGCGACGACGACCTGCTGCGCACCACCCGGCTGGGAACCCTGCGCGGCGCCCACCCTGCGTACATCGCAGGGCAAATGGTGTTCCTGCAGCGCGACCTGCAGGGTTATGCCAAGGCCGCCACGGCCAAGGTGCTCAGTGTCCAGCCGGGCCGGCCGGGCGAACATCGCTACCAGTTGCTCATCGGCAACGACAAGTTCTGGGCCTACGAAGCCGACCTGCGTCCCACTCCACCGGGCGCCCCGCCGCTCGCCACCGAGCCGGGCGGTGGCCTCTCGATCACCCAGCGCCTGCAATCCATGTCGCTTTCGCAGCGCATGGCCACCCTGGGCGTTGACGAGACGCGCCGCCTGAACGACCTGGCAAGCACCCAGCCCATGCACGCACTGACCCAGGAGGAGCGCATGGCCGAACTGCTCAAGACCAACCGCATCAAGACCCTGGGCGGCGGCCTGCCGACCGCGCCGGGCAAGGCTGGCGGCGATTCCGGTCAGTCCTGAGGGGCCGGCTTCGCGGCCCCTGCCTCGGCGCCGGGTTGCGCCGCCTTTGCCGCATGCGCGAGCATCCCGCGCAGGATGTTGATCTCCTCGCGCTCCAGCCTTGACCTGGCCGCGAGGCGACGCAGGCGTGGCAAGAGGCGCTTGGGATTGGCCGGATCGAAGAACCCGATCGCCGCCAGCACGCGCTCGGCCTGGCTGATGAGGCCCTCGACCTCGGCACGTGTGGCCGGGGCGTCATGGTCGCCGGCCGGCTGCGGGATGGCACAGTCGAGGGCCATGCGCATCTCATAGGCAAAGACCTGGACGGCGGCCGCCAGGTTGAGCGACGAGTACGCCGGGTTGGCGGGAATGTGCGCGACGGCGTTGCACAAGCGCACTTCTTCGTTGGCGAGACCCGAGGTCTCGTTGCCGAAGACCAGTGCTACCGGCCCGTGCGCGGCGGCGGCGGCCAACGCGAGCGCGGCACTGCGGGCATCGTGCACCGGCGCGGAAATTTCCCTCGGCCGCGCGGTGGCCGCCACGCAGAAGACGCAGTCTGTCAAGGCCTCGGCAAGGCTCGCATGCTCGGCCCGCGCGGCAAGCACATCATCGGCACCGCTGGCCAGTGAACGCGCGACCTCGCCGGGCTCGCAGCGTCGCGCTGCCAGTGCGAGCCTGGTGAAGCCCATGGTCTTGATGGCGCGCGCGGCCGAACCCACGTTGCCGGGGTGGCTGGTGCCCACGAGCACGAAGCGCACGCGCGCGAACAGGTCAGAGGGAAGGTTCACTGGGATAAAATCATGCCTTCTGCCTGTCGCGTCGCGCCCGCCGCGCCCGGCCTCCACCGGAATACCCAATGCATCCGATGCTCAACATCGCGGTCAAGGCCGCGCGCAAGGCGGGCGGCGTGATCCTGCGCGCCTCGCGCGATGTCGATCTTCTCAAGGTCGAGTCCAAACGCCAGAATGATTTCGTCACCGAGGTCGACCGCGCCGCCGAAGCCGCGGTGATCGGCGTGTTGCGCGAAGCCTACCCGAATCACTCCATCCTGGGCGAGGAGTCGGGACTCGCCCGCGGCTCTCAGGCCGAGTTCCAGTGGATCATCGACCCGCTCGACGGCACCACCAACTTCATCCACGGCGTGCCGCAGTACTGCGTGTCCATCGGCCTCCTGCACAAGGGCGTGCCCACGCAGGCAGTGATCTACGACCCCAATCGCAACGAACTCTTCACCGCCACCCGCGGCGCCGGGGCCTTTGCCAACGACCGGCGCATGCGCGTTTCGCGGCGCGAGCGCATCACCGAGTCCCTGATCGGTACCGGCTTTCCGTACTCCAAGGTCGATTCGCTGGAGCGGTACATCGAGATGTTCCGCAAGGTCACCCTCAATTGCGCGGGCATCCGCCGGCCAGGCGCCGCGGCGCTGGACCTGGCCTACGTGGCCGCAGGGCGCTTCGACGGCTTCTGGGAGATGGGACTCTCGCCGTGGGACATGGCAGCCGGCATCCTGCTTGTCACCGAAGCCGGCGGCCTGGTGGGCAACTTCACCGGCGAGCCCGGCTACATGGAGAGCGGCGAAATCATCGCCGGTAATCCTCGGGTGTTCGCGCAACTGGTGCAGATCATCTCCTCGGTCTGAGGTCATGGCCTCGTTCCTGGCGCGCTTTCGCCGGGCCGGGCCGGACCATGCCAGCCTTCTCGAGACCGGCCTCAATGCCTTCGAGGACGGGGACCTCGAGGCAGCGCAGCGCGCTTTCGAGGCCGCCCTGGCAGCGCGCCCGGATGACGCACGCTCCCTCAACCTGCTGGGGGTGGTCGCCTTGGCCAGCGGGTCGCCCGAGGTCGCGGAAGGCCGGTTCCGCGCCGCGCTGGCCCTGGATGCAAGCCCGCACGGCCCGTGGTTCAACCTGGGCAATGCGTTTGCCGCGCAGCAGCGCTACGGCGACGCCATCCCCGCCTATGAGGCCGCCCTGGCGCGTTCGCCCGGGGACTTCGCAACGCTCTTCAATCTGGCGCGCGCGCATGGCGACGCGGGAGACCTGGACAACGCGGTCCACGCGGCGCGGCGTGCCTGTGCCGCGGCACCTGAACATGCCGGCGCCAGGATCGAACTCGGCACCCTGCTGGTGCGCCGCGCTGCCGCGCACGCCGAAACATCCTGCCTGACCGAGGCAAGCGGCATTCTCGAAGCGGCGCTGGCGTCTCCCGAGATCGACGCCGCGGCCCGCCACAATGCGCGGCTCTTCCTGGCCGAGGCGCTGACCTTGGCGGGGCAAGCGGGCGCGGCGCTGCCGCACCTGCAAGCGCTGCACGCCGCCGCTCCTGACGACCTCGAAGGCCTCATCAAGCTGGGCAATTGCCTCAACACGCTGGGCATGATCGGTGTCGCTGCACCGTACTACGCACGCGTCGTCGCGCTGTCCCCCGGGCACCTGCCGGCCATCTCCTCGGCCATCAGTTCGGCGGACTACTCGGCAGAATTGCCGCCGTCCGAGAACACCAGGAACCGGCGCAGCCTCATGCAGGCCTTCGCCGACCCGCGACGGGCGACGACCTGGAGCAATTCGCGCGACCCGGCGCGCCGCCTGCGCTTGGGCTACGTCTCGCCGGACTTTCGATCCCATGTGGCCATGGTCCTCTTCGAGGACGTGCTGCGCCATCACGACACGTCCTCCTTTGAGGTGTTCTGCTATGACGCGGCGATCCGGCGCGACGCCAAGAATCGTGCATTGCGCGAACTGGCCGCGCATTGGCGCGAGATCGACGCCCTGTCGACCGATGCCGTCTGCGACCTGATTCGCGCCGATGGCATCGACATCCTGGTCGACCTGGCCGGGCATACCGCAGGCAACCGACTCATGGTCTTCGCGCGCAAGCCGGCACCGGTCCAGGCGAGCTGGCTTGCCTATCCGGGCTCAACCGGCCTGCCCGAAATCGACTACCTGGTGAGCGACGCGGTGACCACGCCTGCTTCGCTCGCGCATCACGCCAGCGAAATGATCTGGCGCCTGCCCGGCACGCGTTTTTGCTACACGCCCCTGGCCGAGGCACCGGCGCCCGCGCTTCCGGCGCCGGAAACGGTGCCGATCTTCGCCTGCTTCAACAACGTCTCCAAGCTCAACGCGCGCGTACTGGCGCTGTGGCAGCGCCTCCTGGCGGCGGTGCCGGAAGCGCGCCTGGTCCTCAAGTCGGGGGCGCTCGACGCGGCGCCCACGCGCGCCTGGCTGGCCGGTGCACTCGCGCGCGCCGGTATCGACCCGGGCCGGGTGGAAATGCGCGGCGGCAGCAGCTATGAACAAGCCCTAGCCGACTATGCCGGGGTCCATGTGGCACTCGACCCGTTTCCGTTTTGCGGCGGACTCACGTCGTTGGACGCGCTCTGGATGGGCGTGCCGGTGGTGACGCTCGAGCAGGAACTCATGGCCGGGCGCCAGACGCAGGCCTTCCTTGACTGCATGGGTGTCGCCGAACTCGTGGCAGGCGACGAGGATGCCTATGTGCGCATCGCTGCCACCCTGGTGCGCGACCGCGCGCGCCTGGCTGTCTACCGGCAGGACCTGCGACAGCGCATGCTCTCCTCGCCCTTGTGCGATCACGCCGGATTCACGCGCGCGCTGGAGGCGGCCTGGCGCGGAATGTGGCAGCGCTGGTGCCAGGCCTGACGCTCAGGCGGCGACTCCCTGCCAGGCGGCGAGGTAGGCCGCCTCCAGCGCGCGCGTGAATCCCGCCGCGTCCGCAAGGGCGCTCGCGGCCACGCGCTCCCGCAGGCTGTCACGCAGCGCGGCCAGTCGCACCGGGTCCGCCGCCAGCCCGGCCGCGAGTTCCACGTAGGCATCTTCGTCGCGGGCGACGAATTCCTGCATGCCGGCCGCACCAAGTAGCGAGGCGCCGTAGCGAGCTGCCCCGCCCGCCCCGCACAAGGTGACGACCGGAAGGCCCATCCACAGGGATTCGCAGGTGGTGGTCGCGCCGTTGTAGGGAAACGTGTCAAGCGCGATGTCGGCCTCATGGTACGAAAGCCAGTACTCCGAAGCGGCGACCCGGCCGCGCGGCACGACCCGGGACGGGTCGCAGCCGGCGCGCTCGAGCCGCTCCTGCAAGGCCTGGCGGGCACTGCCTTCCGGCACGCCGCGCATGTAAAGCAGCGACCCGGGCACGCGCGCAAGCACACGCCCCCACAGCTTCAGGGCCGCATCACTGACCTTGTCGAACCGATTGAAGACACCGAAGCGCAGCGGCGCATGCGGCGCGGCCCGCACGGGGGTCGCGCGCGCCTCGGCGGGTGGCTCGTAGCACCACTGGACCGGGTCCACGCGCAGCAGCTTTTCACGATAGTGACGATCGGCCGTCGGCGACGGATCGACGATGGAATCGCTGATGCGATAGTCCATGGCCAGCATGCCGGTCGTGGCCGAGTAGCCCAGGTAAGCAATCTGCAACGGCGCGGGGCGGCGTGCAAAGAGCCCAAGACGATTGCCGGCAGTGTGGCCAGACAGGTCGATGAGGATGTCAATGCCCAGAGTTCGCACCAGGGCATCGGCCGCTGCGTCGTCCAGACCGTTGATCGACTGCCAGTGAGGCACCAGCGTCCTCAAGCGCGCAGTGGTCGCGTCTGCGTCACGGCCGTTGTCCAGACACCAGACCTCGAATCGATCGGCATCGTGGTTCCGCAGGACAGGCTCGAGAAATCTTGCCACCGCGTGCTCGCGCAAGTCGGCGGACACGTAGCCCAAGCGCAGCCGGCGCCGTGTCGCATCATGCCCAGGGGAGACAGCAGCGCGCGTCAGCGGGTCGGCAAAACGCTCGGCCCACTCCCGGTGCCTGGCCAGGAGCGTCGCGCCATCAACCGAAGCATCCATCGACAGGGACAGGAGACCAAGTCGCAGGCACTCGTCCTCGTGGGCCGGAAAGTGTCCGGCGGCCTCGTGCAGGAAAGCAGCCAAACGCGCGACCTCGCCCTGCCCTTGCAGGGTCAGTGCCTGGGCGCCGATCACGCCCGACACGAATCCGGCATCCTGGTCGCCGCCGCACAAGGACAACGCGCGCCACAGCGCCGACTCGGCCTCGGCCAGGTTGCCCCGGCGATACAGCAAGTTGCCCAGGTTGTACCAGGCTTGCGGCACCTGCGGGATCGCCTGTACCGCGCGCTCCAGGGATTGCAGGGCCTCTTCCATCCGGCCCACCCAGCCCAGGAGAACGCCCATGTTGAGCAGCACCCCGCCGTTGTCAGGCGCCAGCGCCAGCGCGCGGCGGTATTCGGCGATCGCAGCCTCGTGCTCCCCGACAACGGTCAGCCTGGCCGCGGAACGGATCAAGGCGTCGAGGTCGGCCGCGCCGCGCGCGTCATCAGGGGGTGTCCGGTCGTTCATGGTCCGCTAGTTGAACACGTTTGCGCCCGCCGCAAGGGGGCGTGGCACCGATGGCGACGCGTACAATTTCCGCCCGATGAAGAGCGCTACCAACGTCGTCCCGCTCGCCGGCCACACGCCGATGATGCAGCAGTACCTCGCCATCAAGGCGGAGCATCCGGCGACCCTGGTGTTCTACCGCATGGGCGACTTCTACGAGCT
>JAEUOR010000071.1 GCA_016790635.1 Burkholderiales bacterium | reverse complement strand
CACGTCAAGATCACCGAATTGCTGCTCGAAGTCGATGAGTGGACGGGCTTCACCCGCCACTTCACGCACCTGAAATCGGGCGATCTGGCCAAGGACAAAAACTTGCTGCTAACGACGATCCTGGCCGACGCAATCAACCTGGGCCTGACGAAGATGGCTGAGTCCTGTCCCGGCACGACCTACGCCAAGCTCGCCTGGTTGCAAGCCTGGCATACCCGCGACGAAACCTATTCGACGGCGCTGGCTGAATTGGTGAACGCCCAATTCCGGCATCCCTTCGCCGAGCATTGGGGCGACGGCACCACGTCATCATCGGACGGCCAGAACTTCCGCACCGGCAGCAAGGCCGAGAGTACCGGCCACATCAACCCGAAATATGGCAGCAGCCCAGGACGGACGTTCTACACCCACATCTCCGACCAGTACGCGCCGTTCCACACCAAGGTGGTAAATGTTGGCGTGCGCGACTCCACCTATGTGCTCGATGGCCTGCTGTACCACGAGTCCGACCTGCGCATCGAAGAACACTACACCGACACGGCGGGCTTCACCGATCATGTCTTTGCTCTGATGCACCTCTTGGGCTTCCGCTTCGCGCCGCGCATCCGCGATTTGGGAGACACCAAGCTCTACATTTCCAAGGGCGAAACCGCCTATGACGCGCTCAAGCCGATGATCGGCGGCACGCTCAACATCAAGCATGTCCGCGCCCATTGGGACGAAATTTTGCGGCTGGCCACCTCGATCAAGCAGGGCACGGTGACGGCCTCGCTGATGCTGCGCAAACTCGGCAGCTATCCGCGCCAGAACGGCTTGGCTGTGGCCCTGCGCGAGCTGGGCCGCATCGAGCGCACGCTGTTCATCCTCGACTGGCTGCAAAGCGTGGAACTGCGCCGCCGCGTGCATGCCGGGTTGAACAAGGGCGAAGCCCGCAACGCCCTGGCCCGCGCCGTGTTCTTCAACCGCCTGGGCGAAATCCGCGACCGCAGTTTCGAGCAGCAGCGCTCCCGGGCCAGCGGCCTCAACCTGGTGACGGCGGCCGTTGTGCTGTGGAACACGGTCTATCTGGAGCGCGCAGCGCAAGCGTTACGTGGCAATGGCCATACTGTCGATAACGCGTTGTTGCAGTACCTGTCGCCGCTCGGCTGGGAACACATCAACCTGACCGGCGACTACCTCTGGCGCAGCAGCGCCAAGATCGGCGCGGGCAATTTCAGGCCGCTACGACCATTGCAACCGGCTTAGCCTGCTTTATTTTCCGTTTTCTGAGACGACCCCAGAAAGAGCAACAGAACCACCGCCACGATCACCGAGGCGGACAGGAGCTTGCCCTTCAGATTGCCGATCGAGCCTTCGATGAACGAGGCCTGGCGAAACGTGATGCGCGGCGCCTCAACGCCCGGCGGCAGCGATTTTGAAGTTGACCCCATTTCACGGACACATTACTGTGCAAGTGAAAGGAGTCCGAAATGGGAAAACCTATCAAGCCGCCGTACCCGGCGGAGTTTCGCAAACAGATGATCGAATTGGTGCGCGCCGGCAAGACGCCTGCGGCGCTCTCGCGTGAGTTCGGCTGCTCGGCGCAGACCATCACCAACTGGGTCGCGCAAGCATCGATTGACGAAGGCAAGCCGCTGCCGGGCAAAGAGGGATTGACCAGCGCCGAACGGGAAGAACTGGTGCGCCTGCGGCGCCAGCTCAAGCAAGTCCAGTTGGAGCGCGATATCTTGGCAAAGGCTACGGCCTGGTTTGCCGCACGCAAAGACGGGACGTCCACCCCGTCTTCGAGCTCGTGATGGCGAATCAGGCCGACCTCCCCGTACGCACCCTGTGCCGTGTGCTCAACGTATCGCCCAGCGGCTACTACGCCTGGGCAGACCGACCGCCCTCGGCGCGGGCCATTGCCAATCTCGTCATGACCGAGCGGATCCGCGCTATCCATGCCGAATCCGATACCACGTACGGCATGCCACGGGTGCGCGCGGAGCTGATTGATCAGGGCACGTGTATCAGCCGCAAACGGGTGGGCCGGCTGATGCGGCGGGCCGGGATTCGCGGCGTCTCGCGGCGGCGTGGTTTCATCGTCACCACCGAGCGCAACCAACGGCATCGGCCGGCCCCCGATCTGGTTAAACGGAAATTCGAGGCCGATCGTCCGAACCAGTTGTGGGTGGCCGACATCACGTACGTACCGACCTGGGCCGGCTTCCTGTTCCTGGCTGTTGTCGTCGATGTCTGGAGCCGACGCGTGGTCGGGTGGGCCATGGACGAAACCATGACGGTCGATCTGGTGCTGATGGCGATGAACATGGCGCTGGAGCAAAGGAAGCCGATCGACGTGATCCATCACAGCGATCAAGGCAGCCAGTACACCAGCCTGGCCTTCGGTGGCCGCTGCAAGGCCATGGGCGTACGTCCGTCGATGGGGACGGTTGGCGATGCTTACGACAACGCGATGGCGGAGAGTTTCTTCGCCACTCTGGAATGCGAACTTCTCAACCGACGCAGCTTCAAGAGCAAGGCCGAGGCGCGCCTGGTGCTGTTTACATGGATCGAGGGCTGGTACAACCCGCGCCGGCGGCACTCGGCCCTCGAACACAAATCTCCGGCCAACTTCGAAAGGACACATCAGGACCAGACCCTTATGCCATCATCGCGCACTGGACCCGGCTTACCCACCGCCGGGCGGCTTCATGCTGGAGAGAAAGCCGGCCGCCCGTCCATGGATAAGCCTGCGGACGTAGCCCTTGAAACCGTTTGAGAATCAAACTCTCACCTGTCCGCGGGATGGGGTCAACTCCATTTCTTGAGTTCCGCCAAGGCCTGCTCGATCCGTTGCGTCACCGACACGGTGTCCACTCCGGGTTGCTTTTGCACACCGAGTATCACTGCCGGGGCGCCGTTGAAGCCGGCGTCGCCACGTTTGACCGCGGCGCCGAAGGTGACCGTCGCCACTTGCTTCAGAAGAATCGGCTGGCGTGTCGTACGCCCTTCATGCGGGGTGACGGAAACCGATGCCAAGTCGGCCAGGGACGCGGTGCGGGCCAGTGCGCGAATCAAATACTCACGGCCATTCATCTCCAGAAAACCGCCGCTGGCGTTGCTTGAGAAGTTGCGAAAAGCTGTCTCCACCTGCTCCAGCGTGACGCCCAGCTCGGCCATCCGCGCCGCGTTCGGCTGCACCTGGAATTGCCGCACCTCGCCGCCGATCGGGATCACCTGGGCGATGCCAGGGATGTTAAGCAGTCGTGGACGCATCACCCAATCCGCGTACTCGCGCGCGCGCATGCCGGCGGTGAGTGCGCCCGGTGTGGCAGGGCTGGCGCTGTTCGCCTTGGCATCGGATTGGGTGCTGATTGGCAGCGCGATCAGCACGATTTCGCCCATGATCGATGAAACCGGGCCGAGCGACGACTGCACGTTCTGCGGCAACTGCTCACGTACCAGCGCCAGCCGCTCCGAGGCGAGCTGGCGCGCGCGATAGATATCGACATTCCAGTCGAACTGCATGTAGACAAAGCCCAAACCCGCCGACGAGGTCGAGCGTACGCCCGATACGCCCGGCATGCCGCTCATCGCCGCCTCCAGCGGCACCGTGACCAGCTGTTCGAGTTCCTCCGGCGCCATGCCGCACACGTCTGCGGGAACAGGACGGCGTTGTCGTCGTCCCTGACATATTTCACGACGAAGTCGCGGCGAGCCTGCGCAAGGCGCTTGCGTCCAAGACGTTGCAGCGCTCGCAATATGACACCGCGCTCGCCGTGCTGCGCGATACTTCGCTCGAAACGCACGGCAAGCGAGTCGATGTCGAAGCGCTTTGCAATCAAGCCGCGCGGTTCGGCTGCCAGGTACGGGATTCGGCCTACGTCGAACTCGCGCGCGCCGAAAGTTTGGAGCTTGCGACGCTTGACGGTGGCATGTTGCAAGCGGCGCGGGCCGCCAAGCTGAAAGTGTGGCGAATCTGATTTGACGCTGTACCGCGCGCGCCTGTTCCTGCGCCAGACCTGGGGCTTCGGCGGCGAGCGCGAGAGGGTCGAGTCCGATGCCAATCAGTTGGCCGGCAGAGTCGATCGGCGTCGCCTTGTGCTCACCGCCGGCAACCTGTCGCTGCTCGATATCTTCGACGACAACGCCTACGGCCACGACGCCCGCACGCAGTTTCTCAATTGGTCGCTGCTGACGCACGGCGCCTATGATTTCGCGGCGGATGCGCGCGGCTACACCACCGGGTTTGCACTCGAATACTTCCATGATGAATGGGCCATCTGCTTTGGCCGCTTCATGCAACCACGTGCGCCCAACCAGTTCCCGCTCGATCATGCCTTGTTCAGAAACTACGGCGACCAGATCGAAATCGAGCGCGGCCACGTGCTCGGCGGGCAGCCCGGCAAATTGCGCCTGCTCGCCTATCGCAACGTGGCAAACATGTCGCGCTTTCAGGACGCGCTCGATCGCGCCGCCGCGGTGGGCGGGGTGCCGGACATCAACCAGGTGCGCTTCGGCCGCAAAGCGCGGCATGGCGTTGGCGTCAACCTTGAGCAGGCCCTGAGCGGCAATGTCGGCCTGTTCGGGCGCGCCATGTGGGCGGACGGCAAGACCGAAACCTACGCGTTCACCGAGATCGATACTTCGACCTCGGTCGGCGCGCTGATCAAGGGTGGTTCATGGGGTCGCGCCGCCGACACGGTGGGCATCGCTTTCGCGCGTAACGGGCTGTCGACGCAACGCCGCAACTACCTGGCCGCCGGCGGCCTTGGATTCTTCATCGGTGACGGCCGCCTCAACTATCGGCCGGAGACGATTTTCGAGACCTTCTACAGCATTGGCGTGGCGAAGAACTTCTGGCTATCGTTCGACTGGCAGCACATCCGCAACCCGGCCTACAACGCCGATCGCGGGCCGGTGAATGTAGGCACGATTCGGCTGCACACCGAGTTCTGAGTGCATCCCGGCTCGTGTCACGCGGCAGAAGCCGCATCCTTCATCGCGTCACCATCGCGCTCAAGGCTGCGCGAATCCTCGGCAACGCCGCGCGCGCCGCGTCCTCGCCGGCGGCCATCAGTTCGGCGCGATCCGCGAAACCAAGCTGGCCGTCGGTGCGCATCACCGGTGTGATCACCACGTCCGCAAGCGGGCGCTCCAGCTCCTTCAAGCGGTAGGTCTGGATAAGAAAAGTTTGAAACATCACGGCCAGCGGACTGGTGATCGGATTGCCGGCGGGCGGGAACACGACATCGACTGCGATCACTTTCCGCGCACCTATTGCCCGCGCGGTGGCCACTGGCAACGGGCTGACCAGCCCACCATCGGCGTACAGGCGGCTACCGATGCGCGCGGGTTCGAACACTCCGGGAATCGCCGACGAGGCACGCACCGCCTGGCCGGCGTCGCCGCGGTTGAAGGCCACGAGTTCACCGGTGCGCAGGTCGGCCGCGACCGCCGCAAAGCGGATCGGAAACTGCTCGATCAGCTTGTTCTGCACCGCGCCATTGATAAACTCCCGTATGCGATCACCGCGCAACAGTCCGAGCGGCGCAAGTGTGACGGAGTAGTCGCTTAGCAGCGAGTCGCCAGCTTGATTCGCGGCGCTTTCCAGTTCACCGACGCTCATGCCTGAAGCATATAGGGCGCCGACGATCGATCCGGCGCTGGTGCCCACTACGAGGTCGGGTCGAATGCCGGCTTGCTCAAGCACCCTGATGACCCCGATATGCGCGAAACCACGCGCGGATCCACCGGAAAGAACCAGGGCGATCGCCACCGGACTGACGGCATCCTTCGAGTCGAAGGCGCGCGGCTCGTGCTCGATGCGTGTCGTGACCGCGGGCAATAACAGCGTGCATCCGGCCAGCATGAAGGCGGCGAGCACGAATAGCACCCGCATCCGTGCGGTCATCAAGGGCGTGCCTCGGGCGCCGAAGCTGGCGAACGGGCCTGCGCAGCGGGCGCAGGCGCCGGCGACCTCGAAAGCGCATCGGTATCCACCTGTATCGATGGCAACGCCATTGGAGATGACGGCCGCGCGGCGCGGGCATCCGGTGTCGCGGGAGCAGCGCATAAAGACTTGATGTCGCGCGCCAGTGCTTCGATCTCGGTCGCGGCTCGCCGCGCGGCGCGCTCGACGCGCGCGAGGTTTTGCGCCATTGCGGTGTTCTCGCCGTTTTGTACCAAGGGCTGGGTCGCTTCATCATCGGTCGCTGTGAACTCGCGCACCGTGCGCCGGTTGTGGGTGCAGAGCACGCTCACGCCAAGTGCCGCTTCGCGCAACAATGGCGGCCCTTCGGTGGTGCTTTTGGCGCCCAGCCACGCGGTGTAGCTTTCGATATAGCCGCGCACCCCGGCGTCGAGTTTGTCGCCCAGTGTTCTGTCGTATGGCTCCGCCCGCAGCGGCCGGATGCGCACGATGATGTCGGGCATGGTTGCGCCCGGCAGCGCCAGCAGCAAGGGGTCGGGGTCCAGAATACGCAGGCAGCGCAGGCGTGCGACTTGCCTTTGGGTCTGCGCGTAGGGCGCAGGCAGGCGCGTGGACCGCCATTTCTCGGCCAGGTCGCCCGCTGTGTTGTAGGGATCGTCGGTGATCATCACCAGTGGCCCGCCCTCCACGCAATCAGGGGCGCCGTCCGTCGTGGAGGTCTGCGCAGCGACGGCCAGGCTGAAAAGGAAAAACCCAATCGACGCCAGGTATTTCATGCCGCACCGCCGACGACAGTTGTGGCTATCGCCGCGGTTTTGCGGGCCACGCGCCGCCGCATCAGTTTGTACGCCGCCGGAATCACGAACATCGACAACAAGGGCGCTGTCAGCATGCCGCCGACCATCGGCGCGGCGATGCGCTGCATGATCTCCGAACCGGTGCCGCTGGAGAGCATCACCGGGATCAGGCCGGCCACGATCACGGCGATGGTCATGGTTTTGGGGCGCACGCGCTGCACGGCGCCCTGTTCGATCGCGGCGTCAAGTGCCGCCGCGTCGGACATATCACCCACGCGCGTGCCAGCCTGCTTTTCGATCGCCTGCCTGAGAAACAGCAGCATCACCACGCCGAACTCGGCTGACACGCCGGCCAGTGCGATGAAGCCGACGGCGCTTGCGACCGACAGGTTGTAGCCCAAGAGCCACATCAGCCAGAAGCCGCCGGAGATGGCGATCGGCAAGGTGGCCATGATCAGGAGCGCCTCGCCGGCGCGCCCGAAGATGATGTGCAGCAGAACGAAGATGATCAAGAGGGTGAACGGCACCACCACCGCCAGTCGCTGCTTGGCGCGCTCCAGGTACTCGAACTGGCCGGACCATGTGACCGAATAGCCGGGCGCAAGCTTGACCTTTTCGGTCACCGCGCGGCGCGCGTCGTTCACCACCGCCACCAGATCACGGCCGCGGATATCGACATAGACCCAGCCGGAGAGCCGGGCGTTCTCGCTTTTGAGCATCGGCGGGCCGTCCTCGATCGCGATCTCGGCCAACTGCCCCAGGGTGATGTAGGCTCCGCGCTCGGTCACCACGCCCAAGGAACGCAGCTTTTCGAGCGAATCGCGCAGCTCGCGCGGGTAGCGCAGGTTGACCGGAAAGCGCTGCCGCCCCTCGATGGTCTCGGTGACGTTCTCGCCGCCGATCGCCGCCGCCACGATGCCCTGCACGTCGGCTACGTTCATGCCGAAGCGCGCGGCCTTGAGGCGGTCGATCTTCACATCGATATAGCGCCCACCCGACAGCCGTTCGGCCAGGGCCGAGGTGACGCCGGGCACCTGTTTCACCGCCGCTTCGATGTCGGCGGCGATGCGGTCGATCTCCGCCAGGTCGGCGC
Organism: Burkholderiales bacterium; assembly: GCA_016790635.1. GTDB lineage: Bacteria > Pseudomonadota > Gammaproteobacteria > Burkholderiales > JAEUOS01 > JAEUOS01. The sequence goes on along the minus strand of JAEUOR010000071.1, from coordinate 14,507 downwards.
CCGCCACCTTGATGCCCAATGGCGACTTGATGCCGGTGGCCAGCATGTCGATACGGTTGCGGATCGGCGGGATCCAGATGTTGGCCAGGCCTGGCAGTCTGGTGACGCGATCGAGTTCTTCGACCAGCTTTTCCATGGTCATGCCGACGCGCCATTCCGACTTGGGCTTGAACTGGATGGTGGTCTCGACCATCTCAAGCGGCGCCGGATCGGTCGCGGTTTCGGCACGGCCGATCTTGCCGTGCACGCTCTTGACCTCGGGCACACTCTTGATCAGGCGATCGGTCTGCTGCAACAACTCGGCCGCCTTGGCCGGCGAGATGCCGGGCAGGGCTGAGGGCATGTAGAGCAGGTCGCCCTCGTCCAAGGGTGGCAGGAACTCGCCGCCGATGTTGGACGCCGGATACAGGGTGGCGGCGGCGAACAGCGCGGCACCGATCAGGGTTGTGCGCGGCCAGGCCAGCACCGCGCGCAGCAGCGGCCGGTAGACCGCGATGAAAAAGCGGTTCAGGAAGATCTCGTTCTCCCGGGGAATGCGGCCACGAATCCAGTAACCCATCAGCACCGGCACCAGCGTCACCGACAGGCCGGCGGCGGCCGCCATCGCGTAGGTCTTGGTGAAGGCGAGCGGGCCGAACAGGCGGCCCTCCTGCGCCTCAAGTGCGAACACCGGGATGAACGAAAGAGTGATGATCAGAAGCGAAAAGAACAGCGCCGGTCCGACCTCGGTGGCGGCCTCGGCGATCACTTTCCAGCGCTCTTCGCCCGACAACGCCGCACCGGGATGCGCGTCACCCCATTCCTCCAGATGCTTGTGGGCGTTTTCGATCATCACGATGGCCGCGTCGACCATCGCGCCGATGGCGATCGCGATGCCGCCCAGGCTCATGATGTTGGCGTTGACGCCCTGCTGGCGCATCACGATGAAAGCCAGCAGCACGCCCAGCGGCAAGGTGATCACCGCCACCAGTGCCGAGCGCAGGTGGTACAGAAACAGCGCACACACCAGTGCCACGACGATGAACTCCTCGATCAGCTTGTCGCGCAGGTGCGCCACCGCGCGCTCGATCAGGCCGCTGCGATCATAGGTCTCGACGATCTCGACGCCCCTGGGCAGCGCAGGCTTGAGCGATTCGATCTTCGCCTTCACCGCCGCAAGTGTGTCGAGCGCGTTCTTACCTGAGCGCATCACCACGATGCCGCCGGCGACCTCGCCATCGCCGTCCAGCTCTGAAATGCCGCGGCGCATCTCCGGGCCCACCTGGATTTTCGCCACGTCCTTGAGCAGCACCGGCGTGCCGTTGTCGGAAACCAGCAGGGGAATGTTGCGGAAATCGTCCAGCGACTTGAGCAGGCCGCGCGAGCGCACCATGTATTCGGCCTCGCCCAACTCCAGCACCGACCCGCCGGCCTCCTGATTGGCATTGCGCAGCGCCGCCACCACCCTGGCGTGCGGCAGGCCGTAGGCGCGCAGCCGGTCGGGGTCCAGCACCACCTGGTATTGCCTGACCATACCGCCCACGCTGGCAACCTCCGCCACGTTGGCGACGCTCTTGAGCTCGTACTTCAGAAACCAGTCCTGCAGCGCACGCAGTTGCGACAGGTCGTTTTGTCCGCTGCGATCCACCAGCGCGTACTGGTAGATCCAGCCGACCCCGGTGGCGTCCGGCCCGAGCGCCGGCCGCGCCTGTGTCGGCAGGCGCGCCTGCACCTGGTTCAGGTATTCCAGCACCCGGGATCGCGCCCAGTATGGGTCGGTGCCGTCGTCGAACAGGATGTAGACGAAGGAATCACCGAAAAAGGAATAGCCGCGCACGGTCTTGGCACCGGGTACCGAGAGCATGGTGGTGGTGAGTGGATAGGTGACCTGATCTTCGACGATCTGCGGCGCCTGGCCGGGATATGTGGTGCGGATGATCACCTGCGTGTCCGAAAGGTCGGGAATCGCGTCCAGGGGGATATGCATCACCGACCACACGCCCCACGCACTGACGATGAGCGTGGCGACCAGCACCATGAAGCGGTTCCGGATCGACCAGTGGATCAGGGAAGCGATCATTTCGCGGGCCCCGCTTGCGGGCGGGCGGCGCCCTTTGGTTGCGGCGCGAGCGGCGCGATCCGGGTGATGCGGTACTCCCCCTCGCCCGCGGGCGTGAAGCTGAAATCAACGCGATCACCGATCTTTATGTCGCGTGGCAGTCCGCCAGCGGGCAGGCGAAAGCCCATGGTCATGTCGGGCCACTTGATCGAGGCGATCGGGCCATGCGACAAGGTCACGCTGTCGCCGGCAATGCTTTCCACCCGCGCTTCTCCGCGATGCTCATTGGCGCCGGGCGGTGCGGCGGCGCCGGGCTGGGCGGTCGGCGCCGGCGCTGCCTTGAGGCTCGCCTCGGAGTCGAGCAGGAACTGTCCGGACACCACCACCCGCTCGCCGCTGCGCAGCCCGCGGGTGATCTCGATGATCTCCACCCCGTCCCGGCGCGCTTCGATGCCGGTGCCGACCTCGCGCTGTGCAAACCGGCCGCCCGCGGCCGCCACCATCACCAGCTTGCGTTTGCCGGTTGCGATCACCGCTTCGGCCGGCACCACCACTGCATCGCGCACTTGTGCGCCGCGCAGGTTCACCGCGGCAAACATCCCGGGCTTGAGCAGCGCGCCCGGATTGTCGACCCGGATGCGCGCGCGCACCGTTCGGGTGGTCGGGTTGACTTCCGGCAACAGCACCGCGATCACGCCCTTGAATACGCGCTCGGGCCAGGCCTGGGCGCGCACTTCGGCCGCCTGCCCGGCGCGCAGCGACGCGCTCTGCGCCTCCGGCACATCGGCCAGCACCCACACGCTGGCCAGGCTGGCGACGCGAAACAGCGTCATGCCCGGTACCACCTGCATGCCCTCGCGCGCGAACGCGCCCACGCCCGCCATTTCCGGCCCGAGCGGCAGCAGCAGGCCGGCGCGCGGCGCGTTGAGCGTGACGCGCGCGTCGGCGCGGCCATCGCGCTCCAGCATGGCGATCTGGGCTTCGGGTATGCCGAGCAATGCGAGCCGTGCGCGCGCGGCGCCTGCAAGTTCAGGGTTGGCGGATTTCCGCAACGCCAGGTATTCGCCCTGCGCGGAAAGCCATTCGGGCGCGTAGATCGATGCCAGCGGCGCGCCAGCGGCGATCGGGTCGTTGGGGGTGCGGGCGTGCAGCTTCTCGATCCACCCCGAGACCCGCGCCTGCACCACTTCCACCGCGCTTTCGTCGAAGGCCACTGTTCCCACGGCTTCGATGGCAAGCGACAAGCTGGTGGTTTTCGCTTCAACCGTCCGGATGCCGAGGTTTTGTGTCGCCTCCGGGTTGATCTTTACACCCGGATTGGCGTTTCCGGCAACGCTGTCTTCCTCGGCGTATACCGGTACCAACTGCATGTCCATGAAGGGCGATTTGCCGGGCTTGTCGAACTTTTGCTGCGGGTACATCGGGTCGTGGTAATAGAGAATCTTCTTTCCCGGCGGCGTCGGCGCCGCGGCCAGACGGTCGTATTCACGCATCTCGGCTTGCATGTTGGCGACCCACCAGCCGCCAGCGGCACCGGCGGCGGCGAGCCCGATGCCCAGCAGGGCGAGCGCGGCGATCGTGCTTTTTTTCATGGCCGGTCCTCCGCGTGCATGAAGTACACCAGTTGCGCCCAGGCGCGCGCCGCCGCGGCTTCGAGGTCCAGGCGTGCGAGTCGGGTCTCGAGTTCGGCGCGGCGCGCTTCAAGGACCTCGGCCAGGTTGCCGCCGCCGCCGCGGTATGCCGCCAGCGCCTGTTCGGCGCGGTCGCGCGCCAGCGGCAGCAGGGTGGAATCGAAGGCCGCATGGCGGCGTTGTGCGTTGTCCCAGTCGGCCAGGCCGAGAGCGCGTTCCAGCGCGTGCGCGCGGCGCGCCTCTTCAAGGGTTTCACGCGCCGCCTCGCGGCGGCGCTCGCGCGCGCGCACTTCGGGGTCGATGCGGCCGCGGTTGAATTGCGGCAGGTCGATTGCGATGCCGACCGACAGCATGTCGGTGAACGCGGCGCCGCGTTTCTGGTAGGCCACCTCCCAGCTCCAGTCACCTCGCTCCGCCGCACGGGCCTGCGCCAGGTCGTTGTCGGCCGCCGCTGTGCCGCTGATGGCAAGGCCCAGTTGTGGATGCGCGGCGTCGTCGTGGCTTGCCAGCCGGATGATGTCTTCACGCGCACGCGCGAGTTCAAATCCGGCCAGCGGCGCGGCGCCCGAGTCGCCCAGCCAGCGCGCGAGGACCGCGCGCGAGCGCGCCTGCAGGCGTTCGATCTCGATGCGCCGGTCTTCGAGAGCGCGCACCTGCGCCTGCGCCGCCACCGCTTCCAGCGGCCGTGTGGTGCCGGCGCGCACTCGCGCGATCAGCACTTCGACCAAGCTGCGCGATTCGCCGGCGATGGCGTCGATCGCCGCCACGCCGCGCTCGGCGTACACGCCTTCGACATACGCCAGGGCCACCTCGCGCCGGATCGCCAGGCGGCGGTCGGCGGCGCCGAGGTTTTCGCGCTCCGCCTCGACCCGCGCGCGGCCGGCGCGCAGGTCGAGCTTTTCCTCGCGCACCATCTCGCGTGAGATGCCGATGCGCCGCATGGTCATGAAATCGCGCCCGGTGGAAAACTTGTCCGCGCTTTCGATCGGCCAGTTGTCCAGGCCGAAACGCAGTCTGGGGTCGGGCAGGGCGGCGGCCGCCTGCGCCGACTCCGTCATGGCGGCCGCCGCCGCGAGTTGGGCGCGCACCGCCGGCGCGTTCGTGGTCGCGCGCTGCATCGCCGCATCCACCGTCAGAACTTGCGAAGAGGCGCCAGCGGCCAGCAACAGCCAGGGCGCGGTTTGCAGAGCGCGGCGCGCGATCGCGCCGCCAAGAATTTTGAACATGCCAGCCCTCCGTAGATCCACGATCAAATGCCGCGGCCCGTGCGGGCGCGCGGCGACACGTCGATACGGCGGCGCGCTAATCGCGCAGGCGCGCGAACAGGATGGTGGGAGGGGGCCAGAGCGGCCGCTTGAGCGCCACGTCGGGCGGTGCCGATGCGACGCATGTGTCGCCGGCGACCGTGACATACAGTGCCACCGCGACCGCGGCCGGTACCACGGCTTCGAGGCTCACCGGGCTGTCGTCGCCGGCGCAATGCTTGAGCACCACGGCGGCCGGCGCCTCGCCCATCATGTCGCACGGCTCGCCCGATGGCATGACGGCGATATCGCGGCCTTGCGCGTCGGCGCGCAGCGTGGCGCAGCCCATCGCCGCGATCGCGCCCTGCGCGAAGACGAGCGCCGCCAATGCGGTAAACGCCAAGCGACGAATGGTTTGAGCAGAGAGCATGGACTGGATTCTACGCCCGCTTCGATCTTGCGGATGCATGTTCAAGCACGCCTATCCCCCGCAACACCCGCCCTGCTGGATCGGCGGGCAACGCACGTTGCCGAAGGAGCAGAACACGCAACAATCCCCAGGCTTCGGCTTGAGGCGCGCGCCGCAAGACTCACAGGCGTAGAAGAACATGCAGGCGTCCTCGGGCATGCGCTCCAGCTTGCGAAAACCGCAGTTGGGGCAGGTTATCGTGCTGTCGAGATCCGGGAGGGTCACGGGTTCGTCTTTCCCGGTACCGTCGGAAAACCGGCTTGCGTAACGGCGTCGGCGAGCCGTTCGATCGAAGTGGCTGCGTCGTCGAACACCACCTTCGCGCTCGCGTTCCTGAAGTCGACCCTGGCTTCCTTGACGCCTGCTGCCTTGATCAGCACTTGACGTACCGTCAACGGGCAGGTTGCGCAAGTCATGCCCTTGACGTCGAGTGTGGCGGTGCGGACGACGGCGTTCGCGGGTGTGACGATGGCCAACAGCAGCAGAAGAAAAAGTCGGCGCATGACTTACTCCATCAAAAGTGACATCGCAAACGGTGACAGCAACATCGCGCCGGCTACGACCGCAATGATCCAGAAGGCGATGCGCTGGCGGCGCAAGGCCTCAGGCTTGGCGCATGCATCGCCCGACGTACAACGCCGTGGCGCGACGTACAGACGCCAGAACGCCGTGCCCAGCAACAGGACGGCGACGGTGAGGAAAATCGTCGAATAGGCCTCCAGCGCGCGCAGGCGCGCCGCCCAGATGCCACCGGCGCCAAGGGAGACCAGCAAAAGCGGCCCGAAACAGCAGGCCGTCGCCCCGAATGCGGCGAAAAAGCCGCCCGCCATGGCAAGGCCGGAGGAACACGCGGAAGGTTTCGGGTTGATACGGGAACCTGTCATGGAAAACGAGTCTAAACCCCGTACCATAGTACGAAGTCAAGCCCGGTTTGGAGTCGCCTGATGAAACCCGCTACCGCCAGCGCCGCCGCCGAAGCTGCGCAAGTCAATGTCGAAACCCTGCGCTATTACGAGCGCCTGGGCCTGTTGCCGCGCCCGCCGCGCGCGTCGAACGGCTACCGCCAATACGACGACAACGCGCTCCGGCGCCTGCGCTTCATTCGCCGTGCCCAGGCACTGGGTTTCTCGCTCGCTGAGGTGAAGGAACTGTTGCGTCTCGAGGATGGGATCGATTGCGGCGCTGCGCAAACGCTGGCGCGCATCAAGCTCGAACACGTAGAGCGGCAGCTTGCCGAACTGCGCAAGATGCGCTCACGACTCAAAGAAACTCTGGTGGCGTGCGCGAGTGGCAGCCGGGTACGCTGCCCGTTGATCGAGGTGCTGCTGGAATAGGCAGTGCCAACGCGACGGCGGGACGGTTTGCCGTGCCGCCTACCTTCCGCCGCGATCACTTCAACTTGAAGCGCGCCGTTAGCGGCGGTTTTCCCGGCAGCGTGATCAGCGCGACCGCCGTCGCGCCTGCGGTCTTGAACGAGCCCTTGGCCTCCAGCACATCGCCGGTGGGCGCAAGCGTCACTTCGGTCTTGATGCCGCCCGCGAGAAGGGTCAGCTTGGCCGTCGCACCCGCCAGCTTCAACGGCTTGTCGTGGTCGCGCAGGTGGATGCGCAACACATCGGCCTGTGCGACTAGTTCCACGTCCAGATGATTGACTTCGACGACAACGCCGCCGTGTTTGGGTGCGTGGGCATGTTTGTCGCCGCTTGCGGCGGCGTTGAAGGCGGCGAGTTGCAGCGCCAGCAGCGCGCTGATCGCAATTGCATGAAGGTTCTTCATCGAGGTTTCCTTTCGTGTGGATGGGACTACAACATTTCGGCGTCGGCCTCCGCGAGCAGGCTCGCGAGGGGTTTTTCGCCAAACAGCTTGAACAGGGCGGGGGTGATGAAGCTGTCGAGCAGGGTGGAGGTGATGAGCCCGCCGAAAATCACCACCGCCACCGGATACAGGATTTCCGCGCCGGGCGCCTCGGCGTCGAGCATCAGCGGCGCCAGCGCGAACGCTGCCACCAGCGCGGTCATCAACACCGGCGCCAGGCGCTCTTCGGAGCCGCGCAGAATCATCCGGTCGCCGAATGTTTCCCCTTCGAAGCGGCACAGGTTGACGTAGTGGCTTACCTTGAGAATGCCGTTGCGCACCGCCACGCCGACCAAGGTGATGAAGCCGATCAGCGAGGCGATCGAGAGCGGCTGGCCCGACAGCCACAGCGCGACCACGCTGCCGATCAGGGCCAGCGGCATGTTGGCCAGGATCAGGAAGGCCAGGGTCGCCGATCGATAGCGGCTGAACAAGACCAGCAGCACCAGCGCCAGCGAGGCCAGCGACAACAGGCCGATCAGGCGCGCCGATTCCTGCTGCGCCTGGAACTGGCCTTCAAAGGTGATGTAGTAGCCCTCGGGCGGGCGGGTCTCGGCGATCACGCGGCGGGCGTCCTCGACCACCGCCGAAAGCGGGCGCCCTTGCGCGTTGGCCGAAAGTACGATGCGGCGCTTGCCGTTGTCGCGGCTCACCTGGTTGGGCCCGTCGCCATCCTCGACGCTGGCGATGTGCGACAGCGGCACCCGACCGGTCGGTGTCTCGATCAACAGGTTCGACAAGCCTTCGATGCCGCGCTGCGATTCCGGCAGCCGCAGCACCAGCGCGAAGCGGCGGTTGTTTTCGATGATCTGGCCCATCCGTTCGCCTTCGACCAAGGCTTGCAGTTCCTGGGTCAGCACCGAGGGCGCCAGGCCATAGGCCTGGGCCTTGGCGTAGTCGACGCGGATCTTGATCTGCGGCGAAAGCACCTGCTTCTCGATTTCCAGGTCGGCCATGCCGGGCACCCTGGCGAGCGCCTCGCGCAGCCGCTCGGCCTCCGCGCGCAGGGTGTCGAGATCGTCGCCGAAGATGCGGATCGCCATCTGCGAACGCACCCCCGAGAGCATGTGGTCGATGCGGTGCGAGATCGGCTGGCCGATGTTGAGCGCCACCGGCAGGTCGGCCAGGCGGGCGCGGATGTCGGCGTACACCGTGTCCAGCGGTCGCCCGAGCCGCTGCAATTGCAGGTCGAGTTCGCTCACATGCACGCCCTCGGCGTGCTCGTCGAGTTCGGCGCGGCCGGAGCGCCGGCCGACATGTATGACCTCGGGTACCTTGGCCACCGCCTGCTCGGCCAGGCGCGCCACCCGCACCGATTCCCCAAGAGTGACGCCAGGATTGAGGCGCAAGCCGACCAGCGCCGAACCTTCGTTGAACGGCGGCAGGAAGGTGGTCGGAAAGAACGGTACGCTTGCCGCCGCGGCCGCGGCCGCTACCACCGCGACACCGATGGCCACGCGCGGGCGCGCCAGCACCCGCGCCAACGCACCCGCGTAGCGCCGCTTGAGCCATACAAGCAGGCGGCTGTCGGCATGGCTGCCGGCGACCGCCTGCGGGATCATGTAGTAGGCCAGTACTGGTGACACGGTAATCGATACGACCAAGCTCACCAGAATGGAGGTGAGGTAGGCGACACCGAGCGGTGCGAACAGGCGGCCCTCGATGCCCGGCAGGGCGAACAACGGCACGAACACCAGGCAGATGATGAAGGTGGCGGTGACGATGCCCGAGCGCACCTCGGACGTGGCCGCGGCGATCACCTTGAGCACTTCGCCTGGTCGCGCGCCTGCATCGCTTTGCTTCAGGCGCCGCAGGGTGTTTTCGAGCCCGACGATGGCGTCGTCCACCAGCGCGCCTACCGCGATGGCCAGGCCGCCCAGGGTCATGGTGTTGATCGACAGGCCGAACCATTTAAACACCAGCGCGGTGACCAGGAACGACGCCGGAATGGCGGTCAGCGAGATCAAGGTGACGCGCCAGTTGCCGAGAAACAGCAGCAGCACCACCGCCACCACCACCGAGGCCATCGCCAACTTGCCGCGCAGGTTGTCGACCGAGCCTTCGATGAAACTGGCCTGGCGGAAGGTGACGCGCGGTGCACTCATGCCGGGCGGCAGGGCACCCTTGAGTTCGTCGAGCGCGGCTTCGATGCGCCGGGTCAGTTTCACGGTGTCGGCGTCGGGCTGTTTTTGCACCCCGAGAATCACCGCCGGCGCGCCGTTGAAACCGGCGTCGCCGCGCTTCACCGCCGCCGCGAACGCGACCGATGCCACCTGTTTCAGCAGCACCGGCTGTACCACCGCGCGGCCTTCATGCGGGGTTACCGACATCGACGCCAGATCGTCAAGCGAGGCGGTGCGCGCCAGGGTGCGGATCAGGTATTCGCGGCCGTTGACTTCAAGGAAGCCGCCGCTGGCATTGTTCGAGAAATTGCGCAGAGCCGTCTCGACCTGGTCCAGGGTGACGTTGAGCTCGGCCATGCGCGCGGTATTCGGCTGCACCTGGAACTGCCGCACCTCGCCGCCGATCGGAATCACCTGCGCGACGCCGGGAATGTTGAGCAGGCGCGGCCGCAGCACCCAGTCGGCGTATTCGCGCACCCGCATGGCAGTGACGCGGGCGCCACCGGCGGCTCCCCTGGCCGTTTGTTCCGCTGTCGGGCTCGCTTTTTCCTGCGCATTTTCCTCCGCACTTTCCTCATAGGGCAATGCGATCTGCATGATCTCGCCCATGATCGAAGACACCGGCCCCATGGTGGTGAGAATGCCCTGTGGCAGCTGCTCACGCACCAGGCTCAAGCGTTCGGACACCAGTTGGCGCGCGCGGTAGATGTCGGTGCTCCAATCGAACACGACATAAATGAAGGCCAGGCCGGCGCTGGAAGTGGAGCGCACGCTGGACACCCCAGGCATGCCGCTCATCGCCGCCTCCAGCGGCACGGTGACCAGCTGTTCGATCTCCTCCGGCGCCATGCCGCCGGCCTCGGTGATCAGGGTCACGGTCGGGCGGTTGAGGTCGGGAAACACGTCAACCGCGGTGCGGGAGAGGGTGAGTGCGCCATAGACCATCAGCGCCAGCGCCGCCGCCAGGGTCAGCAAGCGGTTTTTCAGACTGGCGTCGAGCAACAGACTGAACATGGCTACCTCACCTGGTTGAGCAATTGCACGCCATCGACCACCAGGCGGTCGCCGTCCTTCAGGCCTGACAACACCGCGACCCGCGCGCCGTCCAGCGGCGCCACCCGCACGGTGCGCGGCGCGAAGGTCTCGGCGCCCGCATGAACCCAGACGATGGTTTCGTTGGCGGGGTTGCGCGCCAGCGCCGATGCCGGCGCCGCGATCACCTTGAACCTGGTGGAGGTCTGCACCGCGACGCGTACCGGCTGGTTCACCGCCAGCCGCGCCTCGCCCTCGACGCGGAACATCAGCGGCAACGCCTGGTCGCGCAACTGCGCGCCGGCGCCGATGAAGCGCAGGCGGATCGCGCTTTCGCCGGCGCCGATCGAGGCCGACGCAATGGCCGCGGCGCGCGCGTCGTCATACGCCAGCGCCTCGACCATCAGGCGCGCCGGATCGACGATCTCGAACAGCAGTTCACGGGCGTCGACCACCTGGCCGGCCACCGCGTGCGCCGTCGACACCACGCCGGCCACCGGGGCGCGCAGAAGCTCGCGGCTGCCCAGCACGCCACCGACGGCGGCCACCCGCGCGGCCAGCGAAACCAGGTCGATGCGCGCGCTGTCGATATCCTTTTGCGGCACCGCGCCTTCGAGTTGTTCCAGACGCGTCAGACGTTTTTTCGCGTTGTCGTGCTGGGCGCGCAGATCGGCCAGCTGCGCGGCCTGGCTACCGCGTTCCACCGCGCCGATGGTCGGCTCGATTACCCCCAGCACCTCGCCGCGCACCACGCGCTGGCCGATGCCCGGCAGGCCGCGGGGTCCGGGCAGCAGGCGCCCTGCCTGGGTCGATTGCACCCGACCGCCAGCGTTCGGGTCGCTGACCACGCGCCCGTTGAGCTCGAACGCGCGCGCGTGTTCGGCGGTCGCGACTTGGCTGGTACGGATGCCCAGCTTGCGTTGCGTCGGTTTGGGCAGGAACACGTCGCCCGAGGGTAGCCGGCGCGGCGCGTCGGTGGCCATGACCTGGGGCGTATCGCCATGTGCATGATCGGCGCTGCCCTGTGCGCTTGTCACCAGGCCGGCAAGCAGGAGGAAGAGAACGGTTTTCATCGGGACGCTCCCAACACGCGCGGGGCACCCGCGCGGCGGCGCCACCAGAGAGTCAGAAAGCCCAGCAGCACGACAGTCCCGCCGCCGGCCCACGCGTATGGCGCAATTGCCACGGATTCGCGCTCGCCAGCGGACTTGCCGGGCGCCAGTTCCAGCGTGGCGGCCAGCAGGTCGCTTTCTGCCTTGCCGTCGAGGGTGGCGCCAATCGTCGCGGTGATCGCGTGCGCGCCGGCGGCGAGCGGCCGGACCAGATCCACCGCGAACGCGCCGTCCTCGATCTTCACCGCCTTGAGTTTGAGCGCGTCGCCCTGCGCGGGTTTTATTTCCAGCTCGATCGACGCCTCGGTCACCGGCGCGTTGTCGGCATAGCGGTCGAGATAGAGCGTGATGCGGCCCTCGCGTACCACCCCAAGTAGCTCGAACAACTCGGAGTGGGCGGAAAAGCGCGGCGCGATGTTGCCGGCGACCGGCGCGGTCTCGTCGCCATGGTCATGGCCGGGGCCGGCGTGCGCGGGCATGTGCATGGCGAAGACGCCAAGCGCTTGCAACAGCAGGAGAAGGTTTTTCATGGCATTACTCCGTAGGCTTGTTTGAGGCGTGAGTTGGCGCGGCCGGCTTCGATCAGCGCGCGTGCGTTGCCTTGTTCGGCTTCCTTGAATTCACGTTCGGCGCGCAGGCGGGTGGGCAGGTCGAATTCGCCGGCGGCGAAGCCGCGCGCGATCAGCGCCTGGGTGTCGCGCGCCAGCGCGGCGCGCGATTCGGCCAGCGGCAACGCGGCCAGCGCGGTCGCAAGCTCGCGTTCGGCGCTTGCCATCTCGGCGGTGAGGCGCGCGGCGATCCGGCCTTGCGCGCTTTGCGCCTCGATCAGATCGGCGTTGGCGGCGCTGATGCGCGGCCGGTTGCGCTGCTCGTTGCCGAAGGGAATACGCATGCGCACCAGCAACGTCTGCTCCCAGGGCCGGGTGCCGTCCACCCGCGATTGCGAAGCGCCAAGCCCAAGTTCCGGGGCATCGCGGGTGTCGCCGGACACCTGCCGCAGGCGTGCCCGCGCCGCCTCGACGGTTTGCCCGGCGGCAGTCGTGCCCGGATGCGTGTCGGGACCGGGTCGGGCCGTCGTGTCACGCGCCTCGTCGTTCGCGGGCAGTTGCGCGAAGCCGGTCAGGGCACGGAAGGTCTCGGCCGCGCGCAGGCTGCGCGCCAGAGCCTCGGCCACCGCGATGCGCTGGAATTGGGCCTCGGCGCTGGCGCGGTTGCCATCCACCCGCGCCAATTCGCCTGCCTTGACGCGGCGCGCCACGTCGGCTTCAAGGGCAAGCAGACCTTCAAGCGCGCTGCGGGCGAGGCTGGCGTCCGTCTCGGCCGCGCGCGCCTGCCAATAGGCGTCGCGAACTTCCCCTGCCAGCGCCAGGCGGGCCAGAGTGAAAGCGGCGTCGTAGGCGGCACGATCGGCACCGACCACCGCCTGCGCGCGCTCCTGCTGGCCGGGCAGCCAGAGCGGCACCGCGATCTCGCCGGTGAATTTGCGCAGCCCCTCGTTGCGGCTGACCAGATCGGTTTCATGTTCGACACCCAGCACCGGCGGGCCGGGCAGCATGGCCGCGGCGGCGGCCCGGCGCGCATCGAATTCATCGGCGCGCGCGGCACGTGCCTGGGCGATCGGCTGGCGCTGCCACGCGGCCTCGACGGCGGCGCGCAAATCCTGCGCCGCCAAGCCGGGTGCGAATGTGATTACTGCAATGGCGGCTGCTGCCAGCCGCGGCATTCTGCTGCGAATGAGGCTCATCGCTCTCTCCTGTGAACACTGCCATGGAGACGAGCCGGCGAAGCGCTTGCGGAATGAAGCGCCTGAACCTAAAGGTCGATTGGATTCGCCGGCGTTTTACGCCGGCGACCACTTGGGCCGCTCGGGCTGGGCCGGCGGCGGGGCGGGAGGGATGAAGCGAAGGGCGTCGGTGACGTCGGCCTGCGAATTCAGGTCCGGCGCGGCAGGCGCAGCCACGGATATGCCGGCGACGCCATGGCAAACCGAACAATCCGGATGCGCGCCGCCGGCGTCGGGCGGTGTGCCGGTATCCGCCGCGGCGGCGTGCTCGTGCTCGTGATGCCCCGGGTGCGCGGACTGGTTCGATTGCGCCGGTTCATGCTTGCAATAGACGCTGATCGCAGCCCAGGCGAGCTGCGTCGGCATCCAGGCCAGCAGAAAAATGATCAGGAATTTGCGCACGGGCGAATTGTATTGAGGGTCGGGATTCTGTGCAAGAGTGAATTCAGACCAAGCCTTGGCGAATTCGTTCCACGTTGCGGTTCATCGACTGGCGAATCAGGTTCTCAAACAGCCAGCGCTTGATGCCGCCCAGGTTGGTGCCGTGCGCGGCATAGAACGCGTCCGGGCTATCGTATGCGCCGAAGTCGCGCACGATACCTTCCTTCTGGATATAGGTGTCGCCACCGTTCCATTCAACCTGCGGCCGCTGCAGGTCGGGGGTGGCCGCGCCAAAGCCGCAAAAGGATTTGCTGTCCTTGAAGCGTCGCTTAAGGCTGCCCAGGTAAGCGGCATCCAGAATGAATCCCTCAAGTTCGACCCAGCGCTCGCCGAACCGTACCTCGACCCAGCTGTGCAGAATCTCGCGCGGCGCCAGCAGGTAGGCCAAGCCTGTAACCGCGCCTTTCTGCAAGGCCTTGTCGATGGTGAAGCCATGCAGCCGGCAGGCGATGCCGGATGCGCGCAGCAGCGCCATGAACAGGGTGCCCTTGGTGTTGCACTGGCCGATGCCGTCGGCCAGCACTCGTGACGCCGGCAGATCGTCGGCGACGTTGTAGCCGAAGGCGATTTCGTTGCGCACGAAATCGTAGATCGCGCCGATGCGCTCGCGCTCCGGCAGGGCGCGCCAACTGCGCGCGGCGATCAGCGATTCGATGCCGGGGTGATTGAAGTCGAGCAGAGGGGTAGGCTTGAGAAGATTGGAGTCCATCATGACGCTCCATGTTCCGCGGTTCAGTTCGAGCCGCGCGGGCGCAGCAACCGCATGCCGTTGAACACCAC
>JAEUOR010000026.1 GCA_016790635.1 Burkholderiales bacterium | reverse complement strand
CTGCGCGCGGCCGGCATCAAGGACAACGTGACCGGCTTCGGCAACCTCATGGAGCACCACTAGGCACTGGCCGGCATGGCCTCTATCAGGCCGCGCAGATAGCCGATCGAGTGCGCGGCCGACCCGAGGCCGTCGGGCACGTAGTCGAAGGGCTCGACGGCGAGCACGCCGCCATAGCCGGTCTCGCGCAGCGCCGCGAGGATGGGCGCGAAGCGCATCTCGCCCTGTCCCGGCCCGCGCCGGTTCGGGTCGTTCAACTGCACGTGTGCGATGAGCCCGGTCGGCATCCAGCGGCGGATCAGGTCCGGCACGGGCTCCGCTTCGGCGACGCCGGCAGAACTGGCATCGATCATGGTTCTCAAGTGCGGGTTGTCGATGGCGCGCACGATGGCCGCGGCCTCGGCGATGGTGTTGATCACCTGCGTCTGCGCTGGCGACAGTGGCTCGATGCAGTAGGTGACGCCGGCCGCGCGCGCCGCCTCGCCCGCGGCGGCAAATGCCTCCGACGCGCGGCCCACGGCCGTGGCGACGCTCTCTCCGGGCGCCACTGCGCGCTGCGCGTTCGAGCCGTGCACGAGGTAGGTGCCGCCCATCGCGGCGCACAGGCCGACCAGCCATTGCATCATGGCCACGGTGCGCGCGAAGAGCGCGGCATCCGGCGTGGTGATCGACAGCCCGGCCGGTTTGACCAGGAGCCAGTGCAACCCGGTGATGGCCAGGCCGTGGTCGGCGGCGATGCCGGCCAGTGCGCGCGCGTCGGCCTCGGTCATCGCCTGCGGATCGTCGGCCACGGTGTAGGGTGCGACCTCCAGGCCCGCGTAGCCGAGCGCCGCGGCGATGCGGCATTGCTCGGCGAATGGGCGCGGCGCCAGGACCTCGTTGCACAAGGCCAGTTTCACTTTCGAATCCTCAAAGCCTCGGGATGCATGATCGCGTGCGTTGCCCGCGGCGCAAGTCAGGTCTTGAACAGGTAGCCCAGCACCAGTTCGGTCATGTGGCCCAGGCGCTCGGCGCGCGCGCGCGGCGACATGAGGTCGCGCCCGAAGATGGCCGAGAGCGTGTACTTGTTGCCGAGGTAAAAGTAGGTCAGCGCGGCGATCGACACGTACAGTTGCACCGGGTCGACCCCGGCGCGGAAGACGCCGGCGCGGCGCCCGCGCTCGAGGATTTCCTCGATCATCGCGACAAAGGGCGAGTGCATGCTGCGCACCTTGGTCGATTTCTCCAGGTGGCGCGCGCGGTGCAGGTTGGCGCTGTTCAAGAGCGTCATGAATTCCGGGTGCTCGAGGTAGTACTCCCAGGTGAAGGCGATCAGGCGCCGGATCGCCTCTGGCGGGTCGATCTCGGTCAGGTGCAGCGCCTTTTCGGCGTCGCGAATGTGCTCGTACGCGCCCTCGAGAACGGCCAGGAACAGGGCGTCCTTGTTGCCGAAGTAGTAGTACAGCATGCGCTTGTTGGCGCCGGCGGCGGCGGCGATGCGATCCACGCGCGCGCCGCCCAGCCCGTAGCGGGCGAACTCGTTGCGCGCTGCCACCAGGATGCGGGCGCGGGTCTGCTCCGGGTCGCGCGGCGCCTTGCGTTGTGGAGCAGAAGCCCGCGCTTTCGCGCTGCGCGCGGTCGGCGCTTTGGCGGGCGTTGGCTGGCGGGGCATCAATCGATTGTAACCGCACGGTTACATGGTGCGGCACACCAAGCGGCCGGGGGGAAGAAGCTCCTCTTGCGCCGCGCGATGCTGCGGTGCAGGTCTTCCACGCGGGCGCACAAACAGGTAGATTCAGGTTTCAGGAGGAGACCATCAATGAAGCTTACGACCATCGTCGCGGCGGCTGTTGCAGCCACAACTCTCGCCGCCTGCCAGACGGTTCCGGATGAGCCCGCACGTGCCAACGCGGGCCTCACGGCGACCCAGGGCAACCGGGCCTTCGGCGAGGCGACCTTCGAGGAGGCGGGCAAGAAGGTCCGCGTGATCGTGTTCGCGCAGGGGCTGAGGCCTGACCAGGAACACAGCATGCTCATCTATACCGGCGCTGCTTGTGGCGCCGACGGCATGGCCGCCGGCGCTACGCGCCACCCTGGCGTCCTGCCGTCGCTCAAGGCGGGCAAGGACGGTCGCGCCAAGATCGATGTCGAGGTCGACGGACTCTCGATCGGCGGCGGGGCCGCGAACATCATCGGCCGCACCATCGTGGTCCATGCCGGCCCGGAGGCCCAGCCCGCCGGCAAACCCAGCGCGCGCCTCGCCTGCGGGGTCATCAAGGCGGGTTGAGTAGCGCCGCGCGGTTGCGCGGCGCGTTTTTGACCAGTACTAGGGGCGCGGACGCAAGCGCCCGAACGGCGAGCCTGCGGGCTCGCCTTTTTCTTTGTGCGCCGCTATTTGAATGCGTCGACGATAAGGATGCTGGGCAGCCAGGTTGCCAGCGCCGGGAAGAAGATCACCAAGAGCAGCACCGTCAGGTCGCCCAGGAAGAAGGGGATGGTCCCCTTGAGCACCTGCGGCAACGGGATCTTGGACGTGCCGCTGACGGCAAAGAGGTTCAGGCCCACCGGCGGGGTCACCACGCCCATCTCGACGTTCAGCGTGATCATGATGGCCAGGTGCACCGGGTCGATCTTGAGCGCCATCGCGATCGGGAAGATCACCGGCACGGTCAGGATCACCATCGCCACGCCGTCGACGAACATGCCCAGGACGATGAGCACGAACATGTAGGCGAAGATGAAGCCCAGCGGGGTCAAGCCCCAGCTGGTCACCGTTTCGGCGATGCGCTGCGGCCAGTACATGTTGGCGGCGAGAAACTGGAACACGCCCACGCTGCCGATCAGGAACACCACCACCCCGGTCAGGTTGAGCGCGCGCTCGGCCGTGGGCAGGATCTGGCGCACAAAGTCCATGCGCCCGCTCAGGATGCCGTACAGAAGGGCGTAGCCGCAGGCGGCCGCGGCCGCCTCGGTCGGGGTGAATAGCCCGCCGTACAGGCCGCCCAGGATCAGGACCGGCATGCCCAGCGCAGGCGCGGCGCCGATGAACTCCTTCCAGGCGCGCGCGGCCTCGAAGCTGCCGCTACGCGGCAGCTTCAACCACATCGCGATGCCCATCACGCTCAAGGCATTGCCGGTGGCCAGCATGAGGCCCGGGATGATGCCGGCGAAGAACAGCTCGACGATGGAAGTTTCGGTGACGATGCCGAACACCAGGAGGATGATGCTGGGCGGGATCAGCATGGCGATGCCGCCCGCGGTCGCCACCAGGCCGGCCGAGAGCCAGTCCGGGTAGCCGCGCTTGCGCATCTCGGGGATCGCGATCACCGCCATCGCCGCTGCCATGGCGACACTCGAACCGGAAATGGCGCCGAACAGCACGCAAGCGAGCACCGTGGCGACGCCAAAGCCGCCCGGCAGCCAGCCCACCAGCGCGTCGGCAAAGCGGAACAGCTGCGCCACCAGGCCGGTCCTTTCCATCAGGAAGCCGGCGAAGATGAACAGCGGGATCGCCATCAGCGAATACTTGCCGATGAAGCTGAAGAAGGCGCGGAAGATCACGGTGGTCTCCAGCACCGGATCGATCATGATGTAGGCGGCGGCGGCCGCGCTCAGCGCGACGCCGATCGGCACCGACAGCACCAAGAGCACCAACAGGACCAGACCGACTAGCGCCATGGCATCAATCCTCTCGCGTCGTCAGTCGGGGCGGGTTCAATGCCCGCCCTCTTCGGTGTCTTCCGGATACTCCGGCACCGGCCGGCCGCGCAGCTTCTGGATGGCGAACCAGAGCTGGAACATCTGCGTGATCGCCATGAAGCCGAAGCCTAAGAGCAGCGCCAGCAGGAACGGCCACATCGGAAAGCCCAGGCTCTCGGTGCGGGTCTCGTATTTGATCGCGTCCTCGACCTCGGGGATGCCCCACCAGAACACCAGGCCCAGGAACACCATCGAGAACGCGAGCGCGATGGCCTTGACGATCTGCCCGGCCAGCTGCGCACGCGGGCCGGCCACCGCGCACAGTTCCGGCACCACCGTGACGGCCAGGTGCGATCCCTTGCGCTGCGCGACGCTGAAGTAGAGGTACACCCCGCTCAACATGATGAAGGTGACCGCGTCCTGCTGCCACTCGAAGGATCGGCCGATCAGGTAGCGCCGGCCGACCTCCAGCAGCGCCAGCAGCGTGCAGCCCACCAGGAGCGACGCCGCCACGCGCGCGAGTACCTTGTCCTGGAACGTGCGCCAGGCCGCGTACGCGGTCTCCACTTAGCGGATGACGATCTTGGAGGCGTGCTTCGCGCAGTCGACCTTCTCGATCCAGGACGATCCCGTGGGGTTGGCCTTGGACAGGGCGATGCCCTCGTTCCTGAAGTCATCCACCAGTTGCTGACCGGCCGGCGGCATCTTGCTCTTGAGCCAGCGCGTCGGGCCGTCGCCGAGGGCGTTGGTCAAGGCGGAGACTTCGGTCGGGTTCATCCAGTACACGCCGGGCTTGGCCGGATCCTTGGTGCCGTACTTCTCATAGGTCATCTTGTCGACGCACCAGTTGAGTTCCTTCTGCACCTGGATGGTTTCCATGATGAGTTTCTCCAGCACCTCCTGGGTCGGCTTGGGCTGGCGGTCCCACCAGCGCCGGCTTGCGCTGACCATGTAGTAGTCGCCGGTGACGACGCCGGGGCCGCCGGTGGTGTAGAAGGGCGACTGCTGGCGCACGCCCAGCCAGCCGCCGATGCTGGTCATGAGGCCGTCGATGACACCGGACTCAAGCGCCGTCGGCACCTCGCCGAAGGCCATCACCACCGGGTTTGCCTTCCAGGATTCGAGCACCGGGTTTTCCGCCGGGCCCATGCTGCGCACCTTGCGGCCGGCAAAATCGGCGGGCGTCAGGTAGCGCCTCTTGCCGCCCACGCCCATGCCGAAGCTCATGTGACTGGCGCCGAAGACGCGGATCAGCTGCTGCTTTTGCAGGCGGTCGACCAGGAACTGATAGGTCTTGGTCTTCTCGATGTTGTCCACCGCGCCCACGGTCGTGAGGATGCCCGGTCCGACCACCGCCATCATGAACGGATCGACGGGCGCCGCCTTGCCCATCTGCATCCAGGTCATCTCCAGGTTGCCCTGGCGCATGGCCTCGAAGGCCTCGGGGATCGTGTAGAGCGCGCCGGCAAAGTACAGGCGCGCCTCGCTGCCGGGGATCAGCTGCGCGAGGCGTTCCTTGAAATGGTTCATGGCCAGACCCGCCGGATGCGGCGCCGGCGGGAAGTCGGCCGCGAAGCGCAGCACCACGGGCTTGATCGCCTGCGCGTGGGCCATGCGGTCGGGCAGCGCGGCACCGACGGCGAGCGCCGCGACTAGCGCGCCCAAGGCGGCCCGGGTGGAAAGAAGGCGGGTGGGTCGATGCATCATTTGTCTCCTTTGGTCGAGGATGATTGCAACGCAGGTCTTGGCGCCCGCATAGGTGCTTTTGAATACTAGCGCATCGGTTGTCCGGAGGGGGCCATTTTTCACGCCACCGACCGACCCTGGAGGTCGTTTGTCCGCCCGGGCAGCGCGGTCGGCTCGGGCGGGGGCCCGCAGTCACCTCCGACATCTGGGAGCGGATCGACCGGCTGTCGCCGTGCCCCGTTACCCGATGGGTCCTGGACAACCCGCCCCGGGAACGGCCCTTCAGTCGTACTCGATCCGATCCGCATCGGACGACCGCGGATGCTTCTTGCGTTGCTCATGCGCCTCGCCGGCGTGCTTCCCCACGCTCCAGCCAACGGTATCCAGGTTGACCTTTGCCCAATCCAGCGACTCGGCGTCGGTCACGGTCGCGATCGAGTTGTTCCAGCGATTGAACCAGCCGGCCAGGCTGATGACCGCAAGCATCTCGACGATTTGCCGATCCGAATAGTGCTTGCGAAGGTCGGCAAAGTGCCCGGGTTCGACCATGTTGGGTACGAGGGCGCCGTCCCGCGCCAGGCGCAATGCGGCTCTCTCCGCCTCCGAAAAGGCGGACGACTGCTCGAAGGTCCAGATATCGCGGATCCGCTCCGGTTCGACGCCCATCAGGTGCAGGGTGTACGCGCCGTGCGCCTGACAGTGCTGGCATCCGCCGGAGATGCTGGCCATCGTGAACAACTCGCTGCGCAGCTGCCTGGACACGTTGCCCGAGTCGATCATCACCAGTTGCGCCAGGCCCTGGAACTGCTTAGCCAGTTCCGGCCAACAAAAGAACTCGAGGTTCTGTCTATCCTCGTACTTGGCTTCTGTCATTTCTGTCTCTCCGGTGAGGGATTGGCCACGGCTTTTCACCCGATGACCGCCAGTGGTTTGGCAATCATCAGGTAGAAGATGACAACGACGATCAGGAACGCCGGGACTCCAAGCACAAACCAGATCAGGAAGCGGCGATGGAAAGTGGCCGTGAGCTCGGACATCGTTCTCGCCGCAGCCGCCTCCCGACTCATGAGAACCTGGATCACCACCACCGGCAGCCAGCATGCCCCGACCAGCACGTACAGCCCCAGAACCGTGAGCGACCACGGGCTGGTGAGCGACCATTGGTTCATGTGGACCAGAACCAGCCCGCTCACCAGTTGCACCACAACGGCAGGCGCCGTGAAGACGGTGTCGCCGATGACGGTAAGCCGCAGCACGGTCCGCAAGCCGTCGATCTCGCCTGACGCCATGGCGCGCCGGTAACCGAACCAGGCGAAAAACGCGATGCCCATGCCGGTACCAAAGAGAACGCTGGCACCCAGCAGGTGCAGCAACTTCCAGAACGAATGCGCGTCCATCACACAGGGTCCGCCACGACGCGCACATCCAGGCCCTTGAGCGGGGCTAGACATTCCTCGACCGTCAGCATGCCCACGCAGGGGCGGGCGCCACTGTGCGGCGCAACCCCGTCCGCAAGCTTCTTCGCCAGCGCAATCGCCGCCGCACAGGGGATGTAAGGGCCATGGTTCTGCGCCGCAAGAATGCACCAGCGCCTTTTCATCGCCTGCCCGTC
Organism: Burkholderiales bacterium; assembly: GCA_016790635.1. Classification (GTDB taxonomy): domain Bacteria; phylum Pseudomonadota; class Gammaproteobacteria; order Burkholderiales; family JAEUOS01; genus JAEUOS01. The sequence goes on along the minus strand of JAEUOR010000026.1, from coordinate 143,322 downwards.
ACGGCCAACCCCCTCCATCTCCACGAACATCGCGCCCTTGTCACTGATCAGCGGCTCGAGCCAGCGACTCATCCTGTTCAGCGGCCGCGCCAGGGGCGCAACCGAAGAGATGACCCCAGCCCTGACCAGCTGCGCCATCATCCAGACAAACAGATGCCCGATGTCACTGGCAAAACCGCCGTGGAAAGTGACCGTCCTGACCGAGCCATATCGCGTGGGAAAGACCTCCAGGTCCGGCACATCGCAGCTGCCCAAGAAGCGCCGCCCGACCGGCTGCGGAAACTCGTAGCGCATCAGATCCAGCCAGCCGTGGGTATCCGTCCAGGCGCCATTCTCCAGGCGCCTGAACGGCTTGCCGCAGTACCCGAACACTCCCTGAACCGTCGCCAGCCCCGGCGCGCGCGCCCCCGACCCGATCCCCAGCCGGATCGACTCCAGCCGCTCAAAGGCAGGCGCATACACATCCACGATGGCAGAAGACAAGGCCGGGACCGAACTGGCGCCACTGGCAACCAAGACCCCGCTGCATCTGGCAGTGTCATCCAGCACACCAATGCCCGCCACGAAACGCCTGCCGTCCGCCAGGTCGATGTAGTTGGCACCCGCCGCAATGGCATCGGACGCCACTTTGTAGTCCTGGCCTTGAAACGGGCCGGCCGTGTGGATGACCGTGTTGACGCCGAGAGTGCGCAGCGACGCGGAAAAGTCTGCAGCAGTCGCATCCAGCCGGATCGCATGGTCGTCCGGCAACTGCATCGCACGTGCGGAACCCCTTGCCTGCGCCTGGTCGCGGCCCGCGATCAGGACGCGGACATTCGAATTGCCGACGAGGCCTGCGGCGATCCGGGTTCCGAAGAATCCGTATCCGCCGAGAACCAACATCGTATGCACGATCAGACCTCCAGCGAAATCATCAATGCGGGGACGGCACTGACTTGAAATGCCGCCTTCGGGACAAAAGTCGCTCCAGAGCGCAGAGTCAAAATTTACGCGGCGTCATCTGTCTTGCCTTCAGCATGCGGGCGCGGTGTGTCGTTGGGCGGATCGTGGAGGGCATAGTTCCATTCCCGAATTTGGCGAAGCGTTTCGCGGCGAGGCGGTAAATTTCGCGAACGAAGGATGGGCGGCAGCGATTGGAACCCCTCAGTACTCGCGAAACGGGCGTAATAAAGAGCTACAGCCTTCAGTCGACGATATCTCCAATAGGGTTCGCACTTTCCCAATTCGCGTCTCAGGCGCGCATTGAGTTCTCCACGAACAAGCCTAAGCACCGAAACTCGAAGCCCGCCTCTTTGCTGCCGGCGAAGCGCGTATCCACGCTCGTATCGCGCTAGCGCAAAACGCCGGGGCCGCATGTAAATACTCATAATCAAGACACTATTTCGCCCAGATACCAGCGCGGGCAGCGCGATCGCTAGAAGGCGCCGCTAGGTTGCGCGCGTTCGCTCTGGTCGGAGGGTTAGGGCGCGGGGGTGAGGATTTTCTGCCAGACGATGACATTGTTGCCACTTATCTCGTTGCGAAAGCGGCCAACTTGAGTGAAGCCGAAATCTCCAAACAACTTTGCACTTCGGTCGTTGTCTTGTCGAATAGTGCATTGCGCCACGCGCGCGCGTTGTGCTTTGGCGCGATCAAGCGCACTGGCCAATAGCTGCCTTGCATACCCCTTTCCTTCGAAGTCTGGATCGACAGTAAGGTGCAAGAGTTCCGCCTGGTACCACTGAACCAGTTTCACCTCTACGCAGCCGATCACGTGGCCTTCGAGGATGCGATAGACGTAGTTGCCTGAGTCCTTCATTACGGCGTCCCCGTCGTACTTTTTCGTGAGCTGATTGCGCGCGTTCAAGAGCGCGGCAATTTCTTCTGCAGTCTTTCGCTTCACGAGCGCGCCTCTTCTTGCTTGCTATCGATTGAATTTGCCGGACCCCGCAGCTTAAGCCTCAGCCGGCATCAGGGAGAGCGTGAAGCCATAGTACGAGCCTAGTTGAAGCTCCTGGTCCCAAATGGAACGGACGGCGTCACTTGAAGCGAAGTGGGCCATTCCGCAGAGCCATGAAGTCCAGACCTCTGCATCGATGTAGCCAGCCCTAAAGTACAAGTATTCTTCTGCGCACAAATTAAAGTAGTCATATAAGCGCTGCTTGTCCTTCGGCTCGATCAAGGCGTTGGCAGGTAGATTTCTGATTCGGTTTAGGACATCGTTCAGCGTGTCGAAGCGCACGTTAAACTCCTTGAACAATGCGACAAACCGCTCCGTATTGGAGTTGTGCTGTGCGTATAGAAAGTGGAAGAAGGCCGCGATGCTTCCGAGCAGCGAAAGCAGGAGCTCTGGCGTCTGTCTGGCTGTGGGAAGCAGATAGAAACCAAGCCCAGCTGCAGCTACGGTTCCCGCAAACTACCACTGGTACGACCGACGGCGGCCGAGGCGAAAGGGTGTGGTCATACGTGCGCTCTGGGGCCTAACGAGCTGCTCCACCAGCGCTAAGCCAGTGGGACAGAGCCCGCTGGCTTAATGTCCGTGGGCAAGCAAAAATTAGGGTTCTCGTGCCTGACCATCGCGACCTCCAACGCGGTTTCGAATTCCGTAATCCGCTCCAACCCTGATACGGCGAACAATTCGCACACTCCACTTAGCGCCTTCAACATGAACCACTCCGTATCGTACAAAGCACGGTGAACGGTTTCGATATCGCCTCGGTGCAGAACCTTCATGACGTTGCCTTCTTCGTCGGTCTGAATGTAATTCGCCAAACATCGCGGCCCGGAATGAACCGAAGGGCTAGAGAGACGGTACATTGAATCATAAACGTGCTCGCAACCGACATTCTTTGCATATGCGTACGAGTTGAAGGTCTGAATCGCTTCTTCCCTGATGCGTTGCCCCAGCGACGTCCGAACCGCCTCGGTGTTGTACTCATTGATTGCCGCGAACAGTTCATGTTCTTGTTGCGCGGCTGCGTTAAGCAGTTTGAGCCGCTCGGGTTCATCAGTGCGGAAGTACACCGCTAAGAATCCAGGGTCGGAGCATACATTCGCGAGGAGAAAGTACGCGTCTAAGAAAACGCGAAAAAGGGTTTGCAGTTCTTGGCGTACGCCGTGAGAGGCCAAGATGATCATTGACTCCAGGACTTCTACAAGACGGACTAGAAGAGCCAAGGCGATGACCCTCTGCTTTTCTTCAGGTGTGACATGAGGCGACGAAACAGGAAGACGCCTCGCAAGCTCATTAGCGAACGCGACTGTGGACATGACGACGTCCAAGAAAGCCTTGTTTCCAGACGGCAGACCTCGAAGGCGCTCCGCTATTGCCTCTGTAACGAATCCAGTCCCATCGATAGTGATGCGGTGCTGAGGCATTCGGAGAAACCTAACGTTGTTCTCGGGGGATAGGGGCGTCCGTACAACAACAAGGCGCGTTGCCTCTATAACTTGGAGTGTGCGCTCCGTCGCAGAGCCGCATTGTCATTGGGCTTTGACGCACGATCGGCATTGTTTGCATCATCATCCGGCCGACCAAGGCAGCATTCCGATGTCGAATCCTTTATACACTCTTCCCACCGTGTCCGGTAGCCTTCGTTGTGCTGCGGCTGACCTACAGGCACGTCCTCGCAGAGAGAGGCGTGCCGTTGCCGGCTGATCTGCGGCAGTTGGCGATAATGGCGTGACGCAACACCCGCACGCCTTGCTGCGCGACAGACCGATGACCACCGCCCTGGAGATCACCACCCCCGACGACTGGCACCTGCACGTGCGCGACGGCGCTGCAACGCGGGCGGTGCTGCCGGCCACGGTGCGCCAGTTCCGCCGGGCGATCATCATGCCCAATCTCAAGCCGCCGGTGCGGTCGGTGGCGGAGGCGGCGGCGTATCGGGAGCGCATCCTGGCTGCGGTGCCTGCCGGCGCGCGGTTCGAGCCGCTCATGACGCTCTACCTTACCGACAACACGCCGGCCGAGGAGATTCGTCGGGTTGCGGACTCCGGGTTCGTCAAGGCGCTCAAGTATTACCCCGCGGGTGCGACGACCAATTCGGATGCCGGGGTTACGGACATTGCGCGGCCGATGAAGGCGCTGGAGGCGATGGCCGCCGCGGGCGTTCCGCTGCTCCTGCATGGCGAGGTGACTGACCCGGCGGTGGATGTGTTCGACCGCGAGGCGGTGTTTGTCGAGCGCGTGCTCGACCCCTTGCTCCGTCGCCTGCCGTCGCTCAAGGTGGTGTTGGAGCACATCACCACGCGGCAGGGTGCGGAGTATGTGGCTGCCGCGCCCGGCAATGTCGCGGCGACGATCACGCCGCAGCATCTGCTCTATAACCGCAACGCGCTCTTCCAGGGGGGCATCCGGCCGCACTACTACTGCCTGCCGATCCTGAAGCGCGAGGAGCATCGGCTGGCGCTGGTCAAGGCGGCGACTTCGGGCAGCCCGAAATTCTTCCTCGGCACTGACTCCGCGCCGCATGCGACCAACACCAAGGAAATCTCGTGCGGCTGTGCCGGCTGCTACACCGCGCCGCATGCGCTGGAGCTGTATGCCGAGGTGTTCGAGGCCTCGGGTGCGTTGAATCGCCTGGAGGCCTTCGCGTCATTTCATGGGCCCGACTTCTACGGGTTGCCGCGCAACGGCGGCACGGTGAGGCTCGAGCGGACTGCCTGGCAGGTGCCGGAGCGCCTGGACTATGTCGATGCCTCGGGCATCGTGCCGTTGCGCGCCGGCGAGACGCTCGCCTGGAAACTCGTCTCCGGCGCGTGATAGTGATAGGCGCCGATGCAGCCTGACTGGCCGGCGTGGCGCGCACGCGCGCCGATTGCGCCGATCGCTCCCTTGTTGCCGCTGTTGGCCGACTTGCCGCGCGAGCGCTGGCCCGACCATGCCGACTGGTCGGCGGCGGCGCGTGCGCGCGGCGTGTGCAATGCGCGCGGCCTGCCGATCCGCTTTGTCCCGCCTTCGGTGCCGCCCCCTTCGGCGCTCGCCTTCGAAGAACGGGTGCTGGAGCGGGGCGAAGTCGAGACGCGGGCGGCCTGTTGGCACGACGCCTTTCACGCCTGCGCCTGGCTCAGCTTTCCGCGCACCAAGGCGGCGATCAACGCGCTGCACGTGGCCGAAGGGCTGGATGACGCGCCCAATGGCCGCAGCGTCGTGCGCAACCTCCTGACGCTGCTGGACGAAGGCGGCCTCATCGTCGCCGCCGCGGACGCGGAACTGGTCGGCCTGGCGCGCGCGTTTCGCTGGCACGAGCTCTTCTGGGTGCAGCGCGAACGCGTGCGCCGGACCATGGACTTCGCGATCATCGGCCATGCGTTGAACGAGCGCACCTTGGGCATGGATTTCGGCGCCACCGGGCGCGCGCTCTTCTTTACGGCCGACAGCGCGTTGCTTGCGGCATCGCCGGCCGTGCGCCTCGCGTGGATGGATGCGCAGACCGCCGCCTTCCTGGCCGACCCGGCACGCATCGCCGCCACGGGACGGCTGCAGCCGGTGCCGATCAACGGCATCCCGGGCTGGAACGACGCCAATATGGACGAGACGTACTACCTCGACACCCGGCAGTTCCGCCCCGGGCGGCGCAAGGCAGCCTGATGCTCGCGATCCTCAACGTCGCCGCGCCGTTTTTCGCCCTCATCGCCTGCGGCACCATCGCCTCGCGCCTGAATCTCTTGCCGCAGAACGCGATCCCGGCGCTCAATACCTTCGTGCTGTATTTCGCGCTGCCCTGCATGATGTTCCGCTTCATGCTGGAGACGCCGTTCGCCCAGATCATCAACGGCCGCGTGTTTGCCGCCTACATGACGGCCGGCCTCATCACCTTCGTCATCTTCGTCATGACCTATCGCTTCGCGCACATGGACCGCGCGCAAGAGGCTGCCTACCCGGGCCTGGCGGTGTCGTGGTCGAACTGGGGCTACATGGGCTTCGCGCTGATCCCGGCCTTCCTGGGCGAGGAGGCGTTGCCGATCATCGTCGCCGGCGGCATGGCGGACGTGTTCGTGCTGCTCTCGGTCGGCCTGGCGCTGGCCGGGTCCGGCGGAGCGGGCGCGCGCGAAATCTTCGTAGGCTCGCTGTTGCGGGTGGTCAGGAATCCGATGATCTGGGCAGTGGTGGCGGGGGCGGCTGGGTCGGCGGCGGGCCTCAAGCTGCCGGCCGCGCCCGACCAGCTGGTGCGCCTTCTCGGCAGCGCTGCGGTGCCGGTGGCGCTCTTCGCGATCGGCGTGTCGCTCTACCGGCCGGGCGTGCCGGTGCTGCGCGCCGAAGTGATGCTGATCACCGGCGGCAAGCTGCTGCTGCACCCTTATATCGTCGCGCTGGTGGCAGCGTTCATGTTCGGCCTGTCGCACCTCGAGGTGCAGGTGCTGGTGCTGATGGCGGCGCTGCCGGTGGCGGGTTCGGTGTTCCTCTTTGCAGAGCGTGCGGGCAGCGAGTCCGATTCGATCTCCGGGTCCATCCTCGTGTCCACGGCCCTGGCATTCCTGAGCTTCTCTGCGCTGGTCTGGGCCATGGGAGTCGGCCTCGACCTCTAGGTCCGCGCGGGCCGGGTCCGGCGGCGCGGGGCGATATAGTGTCGGCAAGCCAGACCGAAGCAGCACCAGAACGACATGACCACCCCCAAGGACTTCGATTTCTTCGTCATCGGCGCGGGCTCGGGCGGCGTGCGCGCGAGCCGCGTTGCAGCTTCGTCCGGCGCCAAGGTGGCGGTGGCCGAGTCCTACCGCGCCGGCGGCACCTGCGTCATCCGCGGCTGCGTGCCCAAGAAACTCCTGGTTTACGCCGCGCATTTTCACGAGGACTTCGAGGACGCGGCCGGCTACGGCTGGAGCGTGCCGCAGGCTGAATTCTCCTGGCCCAGGCTGATCGAAGCCAAGAACCGCGAGATCGCGCGCCTGGAAGGCATCTACGAAAACCTGCTTGCCAAGGCCGGCGTCAACTTCATGCGCGGGCGGGCGCGCGTCGTCGATGCGCACACCGTCGAAGTCGAAGGCAAGCGCCACACGGCCCGGCACATCCTGGTGGCCACGGGCGGCTGGCCGGTCAAGCCCGACATCCCGGGCGCGGAACTGGGCATCAGCTCCAACGAGGCCTTCGAGCTCACGGAGATGCCCAGGCGCGTGCTGATGGTCGGCGGCGGCTACATCGCGGTGGAATTCGCCGGCATCTTTCGCGGGCTGGGGGCGGAAGTCACGCTTTCCTACCGCGGCTCGGAGATCCTGCGCGGCTTCGACGACGACGTGCGCGCGCACCTGCGCGGCCAGATCGAGGCCAAGGGCATTCGGGTGTTGCTGCGCAATGAACTGACTTCCATCGAACGCCACGGCGGCGCGCTGCGCGTGCGCACCAGCGATGTCGACATCAGCGTCGACTGCGATTGCGTCATGTTCGCCACCGGCCGCATGCCCAACACCGCCGGCCTGGGGCTGGCGGAGGCCGGCGTCGCCCTGGACGAAAACGGCGCGGTCATCGTCGACCAGTACGGTCAGAGCTCCGTGCCGAGCATCCACGCCGTGGGAGATGTCACCCATCGCGTGCAATTGACCCCGGTCGCGATTCGCGAGGGCCAGGCGCTGGCCAATACCCTCTTCAACAACCGGCCCACCTCGGTCTCGCATGCCAACATCCCATCGGCGGTCTTCAGCCAGCCGCCGATCGGCACCGTCGGCGACAGCGAAGAGGCGGCGATCCAGAAATACGGGCGGGTGGAGGTCTACCAGGCGAAGTTCCGGCCCATGAAGCACACGCTCTCGGGGCGCAGCGAACAGACCTACATGAAGCTCATCGTCGAGCCGAAATCGCAAAAGGTGGTCGGCGTGCACATGGTCGGCCCCGACGCGCCGGAAATCATCCAGGGCATCGGCATCGCGGTGGTGGCCGGGTTGACCAAGCAGCAGTTCGACGACACCATGGCCATTCATCCCACCGCGGCGGAGGAGTTCGTGACCATGCGCGAGAAGGTTTTGCGCGGGTTCTGACGCCAGGGGGCGCGGTTTGGCACGACATGCCGTGCGGTGGGCATGGCCCCAGGCCTCTGGCGCGGCCGTCCCGTCGATATGCCGCCCCGGCATATCTGCTGGATGCAAAATAGCGCGGGCGAAGGTTGCGCCGGCGCTATACTCTTCAAAGGTCCGTTCGCTCCTGGGTCCGTTCGTTACAAAACACGAGGAGACAGCATGAAAACTTCCACCGCTCGCATCACGCTGCGCCATACCCTCACGGCCGTCGCGCTCGGCATCGCGATGGGCGCCTTGCCCGTTGCCGCGCAGACCGTCAAGATCGGCCTGATCAGCACCTACAGCGGGCCCGGCGCCGCGCAGGGCGACCAGATCGACAAGGGCGTCAAGCTCTACATGAAGATGAACGCCGACAAGCTTCCGCCCGGCGTCAAGGTCGAGATCGTGCAGCGCGACGACACCGGCGCCAACCCGGACGTGGCCAAGCGCATCGCGCAGGAGTTGATCGTGCGCGACAGGGTCAACCTCATCACCGGCATCGTCTGGACACCGAATCTCGCGGCCATCGCGCCGCTCTCGACCGAGGCCAAGGTGCCGGTCATGAGCATGAACGCGGCAGGCGCGCGGATCCTCAACGCCGCGCCTTTCATGTCGCGCATGTCTTTCACGCTTTGCCAGTCGGCCTACCCGGCGGGGCAGTGGGCGGCGAAGAAATACAAGAAGGCGTACACCGCGGTGAGCGACTTCGCGCCGGGCCACGAAGCCGAAGGCTGCTTCACGCGCGGCTTCAAGGAAGGCGGTGGTGAAATCATCGGTGCGGTGCGCATCCCGTTCGCCAACCCCGACTTCGTGCCCTTCATGCAGCGCATCAAGGACGCCAAGCCCGATGTGATCTTCGCCTTCAATCCCGCCGGCAAGCAGGCCGCCGCGATGATGAAGGCCTACGGCGATCTGTCGATGGAGAAGGCCGGCATCAAGTACCTCGGCACGGGCGACATCGTCACCGACGAGGAACTCGCCGGCATGGGCGACATTGCGCTCGGCGTGACCACCGTGCACCACTACTCGGCTGCGGCGGACCGGCCGGCGAACAAGGCCTTCGTCGCCGCCTACAAGAAGGAGTATGGCGCCAATCTCAACCCCGGCTTCATGGTGGTCGGCGCATGGGACGCGATGGATGCGATCTATGCCGCCATCCGCGCGCAAAAAGGCGTGATCGACGCGCAGAAGACGGTGGATTTCTGGAAAACCTACAAGTCAACCAGCAGCCCGCGCGGCAACCTTTCGATCGACCCGGAGACGCGCGACATCATCAACCCCCAATACCTGCGCGAAGTGCGCAAGGTCGGCGGTCAGCTCGCCAACGTCGAACTGGAGATGATCAGCGCTGCGATCAAGGATCCGCTCAAGGAGTTCGACAAGACCGACAAGAAGTGAGCGCGCCTCGCCTGTAGCGGCCGCGTAGTCCCCCGGCGGCAGTGCCGCGCGGGGTGCCGCGGCCGCGGTCGTTTTTCAGGGCTTGCGACCCGTTGGCCCGCATCACCTCCCGGATATCGACTCCTGCTCGTGGAAGCGTTTCTCTCCTCCCTGGTCAGCGTCGCCTTTCATGGCGTCGCCTACGGCATGATCCTGTACGTGATCTCCGTGGGACTGTCGGTCACGATGGGGCTGATGGGCTTCACCAACCTCGCCCATGGGGTGTTCGCCATGGCGGGCGGCTACATCCTGGTGTCGTCGCTGGCGCGTTTCCAGATTCCGTTTCCGCTCGCCCTGCTGCTGGCGTTTGTGCTGGTGGCCGCGGTGAGCGTGGTGCTCGAGAAGTTCCTGTACTCGCGGCTGTACGGCGCGGCCGAGCTGGAGCAGGTGCTCTTTACCATCGGCCTCATCTTCATGTCGGTCGCCGTGGCGCGCCTCATCTACGGCACCTTGCAGCAACCGGTCCTTTTGCCCGGCTATCTCAAGGGCCAGTTCTCGCTCCTGGGGCGCGACTTTCCCGCCTATCGCGTATTCCTGATCCTGTTCAGCGCCGGCATGATCGGCGCGCTGTGGTTCGGCATCGAACGCACCCTGTGGGGTGCAATGGTGCGTGCGGCGGTCGACAACCGTGCGATGGCGCAATCGATCGGCATCAACACCAGGCGCCTGTTCACGATCACCTTTGCCATCGGCAGCGGCCTGGCCGGCCTGGGCGGCGCGCTCGGTGCGGACATCATCGCGATCCAGCCGACCTATCCGTTCGAGCAGCTGGTGTACTTCCTGATCGTGGTGTCGGTCGGCGGCCTCGGCAGCCTGCGCGGGCCGTTTGTCGCAGCACTCCTGATCGGCATTACCGACACCGCGTGCAAGTACTGGGTGCCGCAGTTCGGCGCGTTCTTCATCTACGCCGCGACCATCGGTCTGTTGCTGTGGCGTCCGGCGGGCCTGTTCGGGAAGCGCGCATGACACATCGGCCCGGTTCCTCCTGCCTGCCCTTGTCGTCCGCCGGGCCGCGCGGTACTCGCATCGGGGAGGCCGCGTGAAACATCCTGTGGGGTACAACGCCAGCCCGCGCGTCCGCTGGACCGAGTGGCTTCCGTGGGTGCTGGCGGTCGCCGTGTTCTTCCTGCTGCCCGAATACCTGTCGATGGGCGCGCGCGTGCTCACCTACATCCTGTTCGCGCTCTCGCTTGATCTGATCCTGGGCTATGCCGGCATCATCACCCTCGGGCATGCCGCGTTCTTCGGGCTGGGGGCCTATGTCTCCGGCATCATTTCGGTCAAGCTCGGCGTGACCGATCCGTTCCTGCAGTTGATTGCAGGCGCGCTCACCGCCGGATTGCTGGGCCTTGTCACCGGCACGGTCGTCATGCGCACCCACGGCCTGACGCAACTGATGCTGACGCTCGCGGTGGCCGCGGTGTGCATGGAGATCGCCAACAAGGCGACCGACCTGACCGGTGGTGCCGACGGCCTGGCCGGCGTGGTGGTGGCCCCGATCCTGGGCATGTTCAAGTTCGATCTCTTCGGCAAGACGGCGTACTGGTGGTGCCTGCTCCTGCTTTTCATCTGCTGGTGGCTGGTGCGGCGCATCATTTACTCGCCGTTCGGAGCGAGCCTCAACGGCATCCGCGAAAACCGCGCGCGCATGGAAGCCATCGGCGCCCCCGTCACCGCGCGTCTGGTCATCGTCTACACGGTGTCGGCCGTGATGGCCGGCATCGCCGGCGTGCTGCTTACGCAGACCAACCAGGTGGTCGGCCTCAATGTGCTCGGCTTCGAGCTGTCGGGCGAATTGATGGTGATGCTGATTCTCGGCGGGGTGGGTCGTTTGTACGGCGCGTTTGTCGGGCCGATCGTGTTCCTGATCGCACAGGATTTTCTTGCCAAGCAGTTTCCCGAATACTGGTTCTTCGGCATCGGCCTCCTGCTCGTGATCGTCGTGCTGTTCGCGCGCGGCGGGATCCTCGGCATTTGCGATGGCGTGCTGGCGAAGCTGCGCGGCGGATCGCAGGCGGCCGCAGCCGCCGGTGGGCAGGCCGCTTCCTCGTCCGGCGCTGCGCCCGGCGCGCCTTCGGGCGGCAAGGCCGGAGAGTCCGCATGAGCGCCGTCCTGCAAACCAGCCGCCTGTGCAAGAAGTTCGGCGCGCTCACCGTCGCGGCCAATATCGATTTCGCGCTCGAGCCCGGCGCGCGGCACGCTCTGATCGGCCCGAACGGTGCCGGCAAGACCACCTTTGTCAATCTGCTCACCGGCCGCCTCGAACCGACCTCCGGGACCGTGCTGCTCGACGGCGAAGACGTGTCGGCCTTGTCCTCCGCGCAGCGCGTCAAGCGCGGCCTGGGCCGCACCTTCCAGATCAACACCCTGTTCGGCAACATGAGCGTGCTCGACAACGTCGCCCTCGGTGTCGCCGAGCGGCGCGCCAGCGCGGCCCACTGGTGGAAGCCGGCGAGCGCCTACGCCGAAGTGCGTGCAGAAGCGCTGGAACTGCTTGCCTCGCTCGGCATCGCCGACGACGCCGCGTCGCGCGTGCTGGACCTGCCCTACGGCAAGCAACGCCTGGTCGAGATCGCGATCGCCCTGGGTCTGCGCCCCAAGGTCCTCTTGCTCGACGAACCGGCCGCCGGTGTTCCCAAGGTCGAGTCGGAACGCATTCTCGCGGCGCTCGATACGCTGCCCGCCGAGATTGCCATCCTCATCATCGAACACGACATGGATCTCGTGTTCCGCTTCGCCCGGCGCATCACGGTGCTGGTGCAGGGCGAGGTGCTGTGCGAGGGCACGCCGCGCGAGATCGAGAACGATGCGCGCGTGCGCGAGGTGTATCTGGGAGAGTCGCATGGCTGAGGCGAAAGCCGCCGCATCGGCCGCAGGCAACGCCGTGCCGGCGGCGGGAACCGTGCCTGCGCTGCACATCGACAAGCTGCGTGCCGGTTACGGTCCCACCGTCGTGCTCGAAGATGTATGCCTCACCCTGCCCGAGCGCGGCGCGCTCGCCCTCCTGGGCCGCAATGGCGTGGGCAAGACCACGCTCTTGGCCAGCATCATGGGTCACAGCAGCTTTCATGGCGGCGCCATTCACTATCGCGGCAAGGCGATCCATGCGCTCGAGCCGCACGAGCGTTCGCGGCTCGGCATCGGCTACGTGCCGCAGACGCGCGACGTGTTCCCCTCGCTCACGGTCGAAGAGAACCTCGCGGTGGCGGCGCGGCCCGGGCGCTGGCCGATGGCGCGTGTCTACGAACTCTTCCCGCGCCTGGCCGAGCGGCGCGGCCACATGGGCAATCAGATCTCCGGCGGCGAGCAGCAGATGCTCTCGATCGGCCGTGCGCTCATGGGCGACCCGGCGTTGCTCCTGCTCGACGAGCCGCTCGAAGGCCTGGCGCCGATCATCGTGCAAACCTTGCTGAAAAGCATCGAACGCCTGATCCGCGAGGAAGCGCTCACCGTGATCCTGGTCGAGCAGTCGGTCCGGCTCGCGCTGGAAGTCACGCAGCAGGCCATCGTCCTCAACCGGGGGCGCATCGCGTACTCGGGCGAGAGTGCTGCCTTGCTGGCCGATGCGGAGAAACTGAGCGCGCTGGTGATGGCCGGCTAGGCGGCCTGAAGCGCGACTGCGCACGAGCGGCAGGGCGGCAGGCGACCGTTGCGCCGCGAGGCTTGCTTGGTCGTGGCCTAGAATCACCCGCATGCAGCAAACCTCGATCGACAGCGTCAACCATGTCGGCATCGCCGTCCGCGACCTTGCCGAAGCCACGCGCATCTTCGAGGCCATGGGTTTTCAGCTCACGCCCTACTCGCCCCACTCAGGCGCCTTCAAGCCGGGCGAGCCGGTGCGGCCGCTGGATTCGGGCAACCGCTGCCTGATGTTCGGCAGCACCTACCTTGAGATCCTGGCCAGCGAGCGCGCCGACAAGCCGGCCGCGCGCATCGAGGCCTTTCTCGCGCGCCACCAGGGCGCGCACATCGTCTGCTTCAACGCCGCCTCTCTGGCCGGCATCGATGAGCGCTTTGCGCGCGTGGGGCTCAAGACCTCCGGCGTCATCCCCCTGCAGCGCGAGATCGACACGCCGGACGGCGTGCGGACGGCGAAATTCGAGCGCGTACAGTTCGCCCCCGAGGACTCGCCGGAAGGCTATGTGCAGGTCGCGCGCCACCTGACCCCGCAGTACATCTACCAGCCGCGCTACGCCGCGCACCCGAACGGCTGCGACGGGCTGGTCGACACCATCGTCGTGGCCGACGACCTTGCGCACTTCGTGCAGAAGTACGCGCACTACCTGGATGCACAGGCGGTGCTGGACGACGGCGCCTGGCGCTTCGACTTCCCGTTGATCGGCAGGTTGACGCTGATCGCGGCGCGCGACGCGCGGCGGCGCCTGCCCGGCACGCTGATGCCGCCGATTCCCTGCGTGGCCGCGGTGTCGTTCCGCGTCCCCGACCTCGCGGCGCAGCGCGCGCGCCTCGTCGCCGCCGGCTTCACGGTGCGCGAGGCCGGCGTTCGCCTCCTGGTCCCGGCCGAGGAAGCTGCCGGGCTCATCGTGCTGTTCGAGTCGTGAGCGCGCTGCCGGCGCTGCCCGAGCTGCGCTTGGTCGCGGTCGACGCGGCCGCCTCCGGCATGGAGGGCGCGCGCATGAGCTACATGGAAGCGGGCGCTTCGCTGGCAGGAACGCCGATCGTGCTGCTGCACGGCATCGGCTCGAACTGCACCGGCTGGCGCTTTCTGTACGACGCCCTGGGCCGCCAGGCGCGGGTGATCGGCTGGAACGCGCCGGGCTACTACCTGTCGGACAACTTCGCGGCTGCCGCGCCGACCCACTGGCAATACGCCGACGCGCTGGCCGCGTTCATGGATGCGCTTGGGGTCGACCGCGCGCACGTTGTCGGCAGCTCGTTCGGGTCGATGGTAGGGATGTCGTTCGCGGCGCGCCACCCGGATCGCGTGGTCTGCCTGGCGCTCTTGGGGGGATCGCGCGGTCAGAAGTGGCTGCCGGCCGAGGAGCGCGCGCGCCGGCTGGCGATGCGCGACGCCGGCGCCGCCGAGGGCGCGGTCGCGATGAGCGAGAAGCGCTGGCAGGTCCTGCTCGGTCCCGCGCCTTCAGAGACCGCGGTGCGTCTTACGCGCGAACTGTTGATGGGCACGCATCCGCGCGGCTACCGCCAGGCGGCGCGCGCCAGCGACGCGGTCGACGTGTGCGAATTCGCCGAGCGCATCGCCGCGCCGACGCTCTTTATCGTGGGCGACGCCGATCAGGTCAATCCGCCCGAGGTGTCGCGGGCCATCGCGCAGCGCATCGCCGGCAGCGCTATCGAAGTGTTGCCCGGCGTCGGGCACCTGCCTAAGTTCGAGGCGCCGGAGCGCACCATCGCGCTGCTGCGCCGCCATTTCGCTCTCTGAAAGGGGTCGCCATGCGCCTGTCCGCCCTGCTGCCCGCCTTCTTGCTGCTGGCCGCTGCCTGGGTCGGGGCCCAGGAATTCCCGCAGCGTGCCGTGCGCATCGTCGTCCCGTATCCGCCCGGCGGCGGTGTCGACGGCCTGGCCCGGCCGCTGGCCGAGCGCCTCGGTCGCGCCTGGAGCCAGCCGGTCGTCATCGACAACCGCGCCGGTGCGGCGACCATGATCGGCGGCGACGCGGTCGCCAAGTCGGCCCCTGACGGGCACACGCTTCTCCTCACGACCGACTCTTCGATCACCAGCAATCCACACCTGTACGCCAAGATGCCCTTCGACCCGATGCGCGACTTGAGCCCGGTCACGCAGCTCATCGACCTGCACCAGATGGTCGTGGCGCACGTGTCGGTGCCGGCCAACTCGCTGGCCGAATTGGTGGCGCTGGCGCGCGCGCGGGCCGGCACGCTCAACTATGGTTCCTACGGCAGCGGCAGCCAGCCGCACCTGCTGTTCGAGGCGCTCAAGGCGCAGACCGGCGTCGCCATCGCACACATTCCCTACAAGGGCATCGCACCGGCGCTGACGGCCGCCATCGCCGGCGAAGTGCAGTTGACCCTGGGTGGTGCCGCGACGACGCGCCAGCATTTCCAGAGCGGGCGCCTGAAGCCCCTGGCGATCGCGCGCGATCAGCGCCTGGCGCTCTACCCGGATGTGCCGACGCTGCGCGAAGCGGGTTTTCCCGATATCGATCCCAAGCCCTGGTTCGGCGTGTTCGCCCCGGCGGCGACGCCGCGCGCGACCATCGAGCGCATCCGCCGCGACATCGCCGCGGTCCTGAACGAGGCCGAGTTCCGCGAGCGCGAGATTACCGGCAAGGGCTATACCGGCGTCGGCAATACACCGGAGGAATTCGCCGCGTTCATCCGCGCCGACTTCGAGCACAAGGGGCGCTTGATCCGCGTCTCGGGCGCCAAGGCCGAATAAACTCCGGCCTCTTCCTATTGCCTTGCAGAAAGTTTCCATGCGCCCGATCCGTCGCATTGCCACCCTTGTCGCCCTGGCCGCCGCTTTCACTGCCGCCGGCACGCACGCACAGCCCTTTCCCAACAAGCCGGTCAAGGTGATCGTGCCTTTCGCGCCGGGCAGCGCGACCGACCAGACCGGCCGCGCGTTCGCGGCCAAGATGTCCGAGCACCTGGGCCAGCCCTTTGTGGTCGAGAACCGCGCCGGCGCCAATGGCATGATCGGCGCAGACGCGGTGGCCAAGGCGCCGCCCGACGGCTACACCATCCTCTTCGGCACCAACAGCACCAACGCGGCGCTGAAGAGCCTGATGAAGAAGCTGCCCTACGACCAGGACACGGCGTTCGCGCCGATCGGCTTCATGTCCTCGGTGCCCCTGGTGGTCGCGGTCAACAACGAGTTTCCCGCCAGGACGCTGCCCGAACTCATCGCCGCAGCCAAGGCCAAGCCGGGCGGGGTGACCTATGCGACCGCCAGCACGTCGCAGCGCGTCTCCACCGAAATGCTCGCCAGCATGGCGGGCATCAAGCTCCTGGCCGTGCCCTACAAGAGCTCGCCCAACGCGATCACCGACCTGATCGGCCGGCAGGTCGACATGTTCACCGCCGACTTCGCGGTCATGCTGCCGCAGGTGCAGGGCGGCAAGATCCGCGCGCTCGCGGTGACCTCGGCCAGGCGCTCGGCGCTCTTGCCGCAGGTACCCGCGGTGGCCGAGTTTCCGGGGCTCAAGGACTATGAACTCATCGCCTGGTTTGCCGCGTATGCGCCGGCCGGCACGCCGCGCGAGGCGATCACGCGCCTGAACGAAGCGGTCAACTTCGCTGCGCGCTCCAAGGAGGTGACCGATCGCTTCGGTTCCATCGGCGGCGAGTTCCAGCCGGGCACGCCGGAAGCGCTGGCCGAGCGCACGCGCGTGGAAACGCTGAAGTGGGCCAAGGCGATCAAGGACGCGGGTATCGAACCCGAATAGGCACGCCCGCGACAATGCAAAACGGCCGCGCGTAGCGGCCGTTTTGTTGTGGCGAGGACTCGCGGCGATCGGCTATACCGGGTCCCAGGTGAAGACGTCCTGCGAGCGGTCGAGCTTGTAGAAGTGTGCCTTCAGCGCCGGCATGGCGTGCTCGGCGATGGTCTGGGGTGTCCAGCCTTCGGAGCGCTGCACGGTGCGCAGCGGCCGGTTTTGCGAAAAGATCATGATTTCGTTGGCGCGCACGCCGAAGATCTGTCCGCTCACATCCGCTGCCGCGTCGCTGGCCAGGAAGACCGCCAGCGGTGCGATCTTGGCCGTCTCCATGCGCTTCAATTTTTCGACACGCGCCTTCTGCTCCTCTGTCTCGACCGGGATGGAGCCGATCATGCGGCTCCACGCGAACGGCGCGATGCAGTTGGAGCGCACCTTGAATTTCGCCATGTCCATGGCGATCGACTTGGACAGCGCCGCAATCCCCAGCTTGGCCGCGGCGTAGTTGGCCTGGCCCAGGTTGCCGATCAGGCCCGAGGTCGAGGTCATGTGGATGTAGCTGCCGGCGTTCTCGCTCTTGAAATAGGGTGCCGCGGCGCGCGCGACGTAGAACGATCCGTTCAGGTGCACGTCGATGACGGCCTTCCACTCCTCGATGCTCATGTTGAAGAAAAAGCGATCACGCAGGATGCCGGCATTGTTGACCACGCAATCGATGCGCCCGAAGCTGTCGATCGCGGTCTTGACGATGCGGTTGGCAGCATCCCAGTCGGCCACACTGTCGGTGTTGGCCACGGCCATGCCGCCGGCTGCCTTGATCTCGTCCACCACCTTCTGCGCCGGCCCGGCGTCCTTGCCTTCGCCTGACACTGAAGCGCCGATGTCATTGACCACCACCTTGGCGCCCGCGCGACCAAAAGCCAGCGCGAAGTCACGGCCGATGCCGCCGCCCGCGCCGGTGACGATGACCACCTTGTCCTTGACCATGATTGCTCCTCCTGTTTGGGGAGCCGGATTTTATTCCGGCTGCGGCGCGCGTGGACCGCGCATCCGTGCGTCGTCGGTCAGCGCGCGCATGCGCGAAGAGGGCGAAAAAAAGCCGCGGTCGGAACCGCGGCTTTAAAAATCCTTCTCCAGAGGAGGGAAGAGAAGGGGAGGAGACGGTTCCCAGTGTATGCCTGGCTGCATGACATGTCTGTGAACTGCATCAAACAACGGCGCAAAACTATGTTTCTTTAGCGCTTGGCACGCGGGCGCGGGTTTGCGTGAGAATTCGCACATTTACCTCCTACCCGCGCGCGCCGGTTGCAGTCGAAGGTACGCCATGGCCCTCTCCGGAGCAACACGCCTTTTCGTCATCGTCGGCCATCCGATCGCGCAGGCCCGCTCGCCGGGCGGCATCAGCGCGGGGTTCGCCGCGCGCGGACACGATGCCGTGCTGGTGCCGTGCAACGTCGCGCCGGGCGACCTCGATGCCTGGTTCGAGGGGGTGTCACGCACGCGCAACCTGGACGGCATCGTCGTGACGGTTCCGCACAAGCTGGTGCTGTTTCCGCGCTGCGCGAGCAGCGCGCCGCGGGCGGGTTTTCTGGGTGCGGTCAACATGATGAGGCGCAATCGGGACGGCACCTGGCACGGCGACATGTCCGACGGGCTGTCGATGCTGGCCGCGCTGCGCGCCAAGGGGGGCGACCCGCGCGGCAAGGCGGCGCTCCTGATCGGCGCGGGCGGCGCGGGGTCGGCGATTGCGCACGCGCTTATCGAAGCGGGACTGGCGCGCCTGGGAGTGTTCGATAGCGACGCGCTTCGTCAGGCGAACCTGTGCCGCCGGCTGGCCGGCCTGGGTCGCGCGACGGTCCAGGCCGTAGCACCGGAGGCGCGCGGCTACGACCTGGTCATCAACGCCACGCCGCTGGGCATGCGCGCGGACGACCCGAGCCCGCTGCCCGTCGATGGACTGCTTTCCACGATGCTGGTGGGCGATGTCGTGACCCTGCCCGAAGTGCCGCCCTTCGTCGCAGCCGCACGCTCGCGCGGCTGCGTCACCGTCACCGGCAGCGAGATGTTCGATCGGGTGCGCGACCTGGTGGTCGATTTCATGCTGGGCGGCGCGCGTCTCGACGCGCCTTGAGCGATCGTGCCGCACCGGGTCGCGCCGTGCACGGCGCAACGTGCCGGGGACGCAGCCGGGGCGAAACCTCAGAGCGCGCCCAGGCCCTGCGCTTCGAGTTGCGCCACCTCGGCGGACGAAAAGCCCCAGTCGGCCAGCGCGGACTTGCCGCCGACGCCGCGCTCCGGCGGCTCGCCCGGTTGCCCGGCCGCTGTACGCGAAAAGCGCGGCGATGGCGCCGGTTGCTTGACGCGGCCCACCTGCGTGAAGGTCGCGCGCCGCACGTTATGCGGGTGCGCCTGGGCCTCGGTGAAGGACAGCACCGGGGCGACGCAGGCATCGACCGGGTCGAAGACGGCGCACCACTGATCACGCGTCCGGGACTTGAAGATGGCCGCGAAGCGCTCGCGCAAGAGCGGCCAGCCGGCGCGGTCCATCTGCTTGGGCAGGGTCGCCGGGTCAAGGCCCAGGCCCTTCAAGAGTTCGGCGTAGAACTGCGGCTCGATCGCGCCCACCGACATGTACTTGCCGTCGGCAGTCTCGTAGACCTCGTACCAGGGCGCACCGGTATCGAGGATGTTGTCGCCGCGAGTCTCGCTCCAGCGTCCGCCAGCCATCATGCCGGAGAACATCGCCGCCAGCGTGGCTGCGCCGTCGACCATGGCCGCATCGACCACCTGGCCCTTGCCCGAGCGTTGCGCCTCGACGATGCCGCAGGCGATGCCGAAGGCCAGCAGCATGCCGCCGCCGCCGAAGTCGCCGACCAGGTTCAGTGGCGGTACCGGCGCCGCGCCGGGGCGGCCGATGGCGTTGAGCACGCCGGAGAGCGCGATGTAGTTGATGTCGTGCCCGGCGCGCGGCGCCATCGGCCCGTCCTGCCCCCAGCCGGTCATGCGGCCATAGACCAGGCGCGGGTTGTCGGCCAGCAGCACCTCGGGGCCCAGCCCCAGGCGCTCCATGACGCCGGGGCGAAAGCCCTCGATGATCGCATCGGCCTTGGTGACCAGGCGGCGGGCCGCGGCCACGCCCTCCGGCGACTTGAGGTTGAGCGTCACCGAGCGGCGGCCGCGCAGCATCACGTCGTACCAGCGCTCGCGCCCCAGCCCAAGGCGCGGATTCTCCGGCCGGTCGACCATGAGCACGTCGGCGCCCATGTCGGAGAGCATCATGCCGCAAAAAGGTCCGGGGCCGATGGCCTCGAACTCCAGGATTTTCAAACCAATAAGGGGTCCCATGGCGTGATCTTAGCGGCAGAAGGCTTACGGTGTTGGCGCCAGCTCGCGCAGGATGCGGCCGACCGCTCGGGCGGCCAGCGTGGCCGGCCGGCGCGTGGTGAGCATGAGCCAGGTGCGCTGGTGCAGGGCCGGCTTGACGATGCGTGCCGCCGTGAAGCCGCCGGCGTATTCGCGCGCAGCCAGGTGCTGGGGTATCAGGGTTGCAAGACCGGCGCGCTCGACCGCATCGCGGATCAAGGCTGGCGATCCGGCTTCGAGCGCAAGGTCGATCTTCACCTGGTGGCGCGCGGCCAGATCGAGCACCGCGGTGACCAGCGAGTTCGGGCGCGGCGGCAGGACCAGGGGCACGCCGGCCAGGGCGCGAAACGGCATATCGGCCAACTTGCCCGCGCGCCCGGCGCGCACCAGCACGATGTCGGACTCGAGGAACAGCTCGGCGCCGCGCACGGCACCACGACGATAGCGATTGAAGAGCCCGATGTCGATGCGCCCGTCGGCCAGCCATTCCTCGATCTGCCCGCTATAGGCTTCCAGCGCACGCAGGCGAATGCGCGGCGCTTCGCGGCGCAGGCGTCGGGTCAGCGCCGCGACCAGGGGGCGCGACACCGCCGGCACCAGCCCCAGGTCCACCGTTCCGCTGGGACTGGCGCTTTCGCCGCGCGCATCCTCGGCCAAGGCATCGAGTTCGGCCAGCACGGCGCGCGCACGCGGCAGCAGGCGCGCGCCAAGCGCGGTCGGCGTGACGCCGCGACCGGTACGGTGGAACAGGCGGCCGCCCAATGCCGCTTCCAGCGTGGCGATGCGCCGGCTGACACCCGACTGCGCGACTTCCAGCGCAGTGGCGGCGCGCGCTAGCGAGCCCAGCTCGGCCACCCGCGCGAAGGCGCGCAGCGCATCCAGGTCGATTGAGTCAGGCATGCGAAATTCGCAACTCTGGTTTGTCCGGTTTCATGTTACCGGAAGCCACGCAAGGCGTTATCGTATGCACCCATGATGAACATCGCCACTTCCGCCAACACCACCGCCAGTGCCGCCACCCGCACCGTCCCCGCGCCCGTGGGGCCACTCGCAGGCCTGCGCGTGATCGACATCTCCACCGTGGTGGCGGGTCCGTTCGCCGCCGGGCTCCTGGCCGACTATGGCGCGCAGGTGATCAAGGTCGAGATGCCCGGCAGCGGCGACGCGCTGCGCGCGCTGGCGCCGCACAAGGACGGTGTGTCCCTGTGGTGGAAGGTGACCAACCGCAACAAGCGCGGGGTCACGCTGGATTTGCACAAGCCCGCGGGCCGCGAAGCGCTCGCGCGCCTGCTTGTCGATGCCGACGCGCTGGTCGAGAACTTCCGCCCCGGCACCCTGGAGCGCTGGGGCATGGGCCCGGACTGGCTGCGTGAAGTCAACCCGCGGCTGACCGTGCTGCGCATGACCGGATTCGGCCAGACCGGCCCGTATCGCGACCAGCCCGGATTCGCGCGCGTCTTCGAGGCCTTGAGCGGTTTCACCTCAATCTGCGGCGACGAAGGTGGGCCGCCACTGCATCTGGGCTACCCCATCTCGGATGCCATCGGCGGCCTGTTCGGCGCCCTGGGGGTGTTGGCCGCGCTCCTGCACCTGAAGTCCGATCCGGCGGGGCGCGGCCAGGAGATCGACTGTTCGGTCACCGAGGCGATGCTGCGGGTGCTGGAATTCCTGCCCATCGAATACGACCAGTTGGGCGTGGTGCGCACGCGCTCAGGAAACCGCAGCCAGTACGCGGCGCCCGGCAACGTCTATCGCACACGCGACGGGCGTTACGCTTCGATCGCGGCCTCGACGCAGAGCATTTTCCTGCGCCTGGTCAAGGCGCTCGAGTTGCCCGACCTGCCCGCCGACCCGCGCTTTGCCACCAACCCGGCGCGCGTGGCGCATCGCGATGCGCTCGATGCCATCGTCGGCGGCCGGATCAGCGAGATGACCCTGGCGCAATTGCGCGCGGCCTGCGAGCGCCACGCGGTTGGCTTTTCGGCGATCAACGACATCGCGGACGTGTTCGCCGACCCGCACCTGGCCGCGCGCGAGGCCATCGTCGCCGTAGAGGATGCCGAGCTGGGCAGCGTGCGCATGCAGAACGTGGTGCCGCGCTTCTCGGCCACGCCGGGCCGGGTGAGAAGTGCCGGACCGGCCATGGGCGAGCACAACGACGTGGTCTGGCGCGAAGCCGGCTTTAGCGACGCGCAGATCGCCCTGATGCGCGAGCGCGGCGTGATCTGAGTTTGTCCCGAACGACAATGCACATGGAGAAGACAACATGAATCGCATCATTCGCGCCCTCATCGCAACCCTGCTCCTGGGCGCGGCCTGCATCGTGCACGCGCAGGCCGGCAAGACCACGCGCATCCTGGTCGGCTTTCCGCCGGGCCAGGCCACCGACCTGGTCGCGCGCCTGATCGCCGAGCGCCTGGGGCAGGCGACCGGCAGTACCTTCATCGTCGAGAACCAGCCGGGGCAGGGCGGCAGCATCGTGCTGTCGCGCCTGGCCAAGTCCCCCGCCGACGGCAGCTTCATCACCATGTCGGCCCTGGCCGCCTACGTGGTCAATCCCTACCTCTACAAGAATGTCGCCTACGACAGCGTCAAGGACTTCGACGCGATCGCCCTGGTCGCCGACCTGCCGCTGGCGCTGGTGGTGCACCCTTCCGTGCCGGCGAATACGGTCAAGGAACTCGTCGACTACGCGCGCGCCAATCCCGACCGGCTCTCGCACTCCTCGTCAGGCAACGGCACCTTGTCGCATCTGCTCATGGAAGACTGGAAGCAGCGCGCCGGCGTGCGCATACTGCATGTGCCCTACCAGGGCAGCCCGCGCGCCATCGGCGACCTGGTCGCCGGTGTCGTGCAGGTGGGGCTCGACACGGCCACGGTCACGCTGCCGCAGGTCAAGGCCGGCAAGCTCAAGTTGATCGCTTCGGGCGCGCGCCGCAGGCTGGCGGACTTTCCCGACCGGCCGACCTTGGCCGAGTCCGGCTTTCCCGGTTTCGAGGCCGTGGCCTGGATCGCGCTCGCCGCCCCGGCCGGCACGCCGCGCGAGTGGCGCGAGCGCATCAACGCCGAAGTGCAGAAGGCGCTTGCCGATCCGGAGTTCGCCGCCAGGATGAACGGCATGGGCGCGCTGCCGCGCGGCGGTTCGGTCGAGGACTTTGCCGGCTTCCTGAAGAGCGAGCAGCAGCGCTGGAAGGGCGTCGTCGAACGCTCCGGGGTCAAGCTGGACTGAGAGGACTTGACCGGTACCGGTACCAGTCAAGTGGCGCATGCTGGAGAATCGGGGCTTTCGGGTACCGACACCACGCATGATCCAGGAAGAACTTGCCACATCGATTGCCACCATCGGCCTGGCGGGCGCGGTCTGCGAATATCCCAACAAGCTTGACCACGTCTTGCACGGCGCGGATGACCTGCGCTCGCCGCGCGCGCTGCACCCGGCCTTCTACGGCTGCTACGACTGGCACTCTGCCGTCCACACGCACTGGATGCTGGCGCGTTTGCTGCGCGTGGTGCCCGACCTGCCGGCGGCCGCGCGCATCGAGGCCTTGTTCGACGCGCACTTGAGCGACGCCAACCTGGCCGCCGAACTCGCCTATGCCAGCGCGCCGGGCCGCGCCGGCTTCGAGCGGCCTTATGGCTGGGCGTGGACGTTTGCACTGACCGCGGAACTGGGTGCGCTCGCCCGTGCCGGTCGATCGGCGAGCTGGCACGCGGCACTCCAGCCATTGGCCGGTCTTTTCCGCGAGCGGCTGATCGAGCATCTGGCGCGGCAGACCTACCCGATCCGCGCCGGAACGCACGCCAACACTGCTTTCGCGCTCTCGCTCACCTGGGACTACGCCCGAGCCGAGGGCGACGCGGCCCTGGCCGAAGCCGTCCGCGCGGCAGCACTGCGCTTCTACGACACCGACCGCGATGGTCCGGCAAATTTCGAGCCGTCGGGCAACGACTTCCTTTCGCCTTGCTTGGTCGAGGCCGAATTGATGACGCGTTGCTACGACGCGATCGGCTACGCCCGCTGGAGTCAACGCTTTTTGCCGGGCTTCCTGGGCGGTATCGCTGCGCGCCTGCTGGTGCCCGCGACGGTCAGCGACCGGGCCGACGCGCAAGGCGTGCATCTGGATGGACTCAACCTGTCGCGCGCCTGGTGTCTGGCCGGCATGGCCGACCACCTGCCCGAGGGCGAACCGCGCCGCGCGGCGTTGCGCAAGGCCGCGCGCGAGCACCTCGCGGCCGGGCTTGCGCATGTGCAGAGCGGCGACTATCTTGGCGAGCATTGGCTGGGTACTTTTGCCGTCAAGGCCATGACGCAGGGAGGGTGGCCCAGCTAGCGAACCGGGGCCATTGATGATGAGCTGCGTGGTCGTGATCGGGCGCTTGGATGTGAGCGCGAGTCTGTATCCGGCGTGTCAAGCAGCAGAAAGCTCCGCGATGCAGCGTTCGAAGTGGGCGCGGAGTTCCGGCGCGTTTGTGAGCTCCAGCGCCCGGCGATACGCATCCAGCGCCCTGTCGGTCGAGCCGACACGTTCGTACAGATATCCCTGCGCCGCCCACCACGGTTGGTGATTGATGACCGCGGACGAATCGATCGCGTGCAGAAGCGCCAGGCCTGTCGCGGGATCGTTGCCTGCCTTTGCTGTCGCGATCGCGTGGCCGATGCGTGCACCAACGTTCGGGGCACATGCGAGCAGGCGTTCGTACAGTCGCACGATGTCGGCCCAGGGTGTCACCCCGGTGTGGGCACGCGCAGCATGTGCGGCCTGTATCGCCGCCTCGATCTGGAAGGGCCCGGGACTCTGCCGTGTCGCGGCGTGGGCGAGGCGTGCGTTGGCCTGGTCGATGAGCGCGGCATCCCAGCGTTTGGGGTCCTGCCGATCCAGCGGGATGAATTCGCCCGCAGATCCGGTGCGCGCCGCGCGCCGCGACTCGGCCAGCCACAAGAGTGCCAGCAGTCCGTTGGCTTCGGCATGGTCGGGCAGGTGGGCGACGACAAGTTCGGCCAGGTAGACCGCTTCGTCGGAAAGGTCGCCGGCTGCATCCTCGGGTGCGCGCCCCCAGTCGAGGGTGAAGGCGCCGTAAATCGCCTCGAGTACCGATTGCACGCGCTCCTCGAGGTCGGCGCCGTCGGGCACCTCGAAGCGAATGCGTGCTTCGCGGATCTTGGCCTTGGCGCGGGTCAGGCGTTTTGTCATCGCCTCCGGCGAGATCAGCCAGGCTCCCGCGATACGCGCCGCGTCCACACCCAGCACCACCTGCAGCATGAGGGCGCAATGCACCGAGGGATCGATTGCCGGATGCGCGCACACCAGCATCAGGCGCAGACGGGCGTCGGGAATCGACGGCGCGTCCTCGGCCGGCGCCTCGGCGTCGGGAAAGAGCGCGGTGAACGCCGGATCCTCGGCCAGTCGTCGGCGGCGCGCGGCCATCAGGAGTTGGCGTCTGGCGGCCGTCACGAGCCAGCCTTCCGGGGATGCGGGCACGCCTTGCATCGGCCAGTGTTCGAGCGCCGCGGCAAAGGCCTCGGCGAGCGCGTCCTCGGCCGCGGCGACGTCGCGCCACTGCCAGGCCAGCCACGCGAGCAGCCGGCCGTAGGACGCGCGCGCCGCAGCGAGGGCGGCGTGCGTGGGCGAGGAGGAATCCGCCTCCACGCCTACATCGTCATCACCGGGCGCACTTCGGTATTGCCGGTGAGAGAGCTCGGCGAGCGCGCCGCCCATTCGAGCGCGTCGTCCAGCGTCGGCACGTCGATCACGATATAGCCGCCGAGCAGATCCTTGGTCTCCGCAAAAGGACCGTCCTGCACCTGGCGCTTGCCGTCGCGTACGCGCACCGTGGTTGCCGACATGGGGGCGAGGCGGTTGCCGCCGCGCATGACCCCGGCCGCCACCACGGCATCCATGTAGGTTTTCCAGGCCTGAAGGGACTGCGGACCCTTGACGGGGTCGGCGTGGACTTCATAAACGGCGGCAGGCTGATTGAATGTGAGAACGTATTCCATGGCATCTCCCTTGAGGCAGTGTCGAAAGTGTGCAGCGGCGCCGCACTACATATGGATGCATGGGACAGCCCGAAACGGACATTCGGCAGAAAGTTCGGCCTGCGCTGCGATAGCGCGCGTCAACCCTTGCCGGTGTCGAGGACCCGTCGCGCGAAGCCAACGATCTTTATTCGCTACCCGCACGCCCCCACCGCCCCGCACGCGGTGCAGAAGTCGCAGCCGTCCTTGCGGATCACGGTCATGTTGCCGCACTCGCCGCACAGCGCGCCCTGCATGACTTCGACGTTGCCGGCACGAGCCTCGACGCGCGGCGCTTCCAGGATGCCCATCTCGCGCTTCGGGAAGCCCTCCTCGGTGAGCACACCCAGCATGGCGTAACGATGGATCATGAGGCGCGCCACGTAGGCGACCGTCGAGGGCCAGGTCTGCTGGCGGCGCTCGCCGGGCACGAAGGCCATGAAGTCGCCCAGCGGCTCGGCATAGTTGAGGAGCTTGCGCAGCTTCATGCCGATCCAGGCCGGGTCGAGCACGCGCATGTCCAGCGACAGGATGCGCGCCAGGCCGTCGAGGGCGCGCGGGTAATGGCCCGACAGCCACATCGAGTAGGGACGTGTCATGCCGCTGGGCGCGCCGTCGAAAGAGGGGAGCGCAATCTCCTTCAATCCCAGCACGAACTCCTCGCCACTCTGCGGATTGACGATGTCGACGGTCCACGACAGGGTGCCGTCGGTACCGGTCCTGGGTTCCTGCACTGCGAACATGGCATCCAGCACCGGGTGCGGACGGCCTTCGGGAGAAAGCAGGTCAGGCGCTTTTTCATCCAGCGCGCCCAACTGGTCGCAGCGCCAGCGCACCAGCTGCGCCAGGCCCGCGACGACGCTGGGCACGACGCGCTTCTCGCCATGCGGCGGGAAGGGCAGGTCAAAGCTTTTCTCCCCCGGTGTCCGGGCCAGCACGTCCAGCTTCAGGTTCAGCCACGCGCGGTCGTTGGCGCGCATGTCCATCGACAGGGTCTTGGCCACGGCGCCCAGGCCGCGCGGCTGCTCGGTGCCGTTGACCCATACCTCGAAGGGAAAGGCGCGCCCTTCTTCCTCGATGTGGCCGACGAAGAGCCCGAACTCGCCGCCGGGGTGGCGCATCATGTAGGTCCAGGCGCTGTTGCCGCCAGGCAGGTCGGGACGACCGGGCCAGCGCAGGCTGGCCAGCACCGGCGCGGGCAGGCTCTTGATCGACAGGCGCTTGTTGGCCTCGAGTTCGACGTCGTTGGGCGAGGCGGCGGCCTTCTTGTCGGACTCGCTGCCGGTCGACAGCACCGACCCCAGGACGCTGTTGGGGCGGTAGGTCGCCAGGCCTTTCAGGCCCGAGCGCCAGGCCTTGAGGTAAAGACCCTCGAAGTCGGCGTAGGGATAGTCCTCGGGCACGTTGACGGTCTTGGAAATCGAGGTGTCGATGGCCGGCGCGACCGCGGCGACCATCTGCTCGTGCGCCTCGGCGGACAGTTCCAGCGCGGTCACGAAGTACTCCGGCAGGTGATTCACGTCGCCGCCCAGATGACGATACAGGCGCCAGGCGTAGTCCTCGACCGCGTACTCCTTGAAGGTGCCGTCGGCCATGCGCTTCTTGCGCGTGTAGGTCCACGAGAACGGCGGCTCGATGCCGTTGGAGGCATTGTCGGCAAAGGCCAGGCTGATGGTGCCGGTCGGCGCGATCGACAAGAGGTGCGAGTTGCGCAGTCCGTGCTTGCGGATCTTGTCCTTGACCTCGGCCGGCAGGCGCGAGGCGAAGTTGCCGCCAGCCAGGTACAGGTCGGCATTGAAGAGCTTGAAGGCGCCGCGCTCGCGTGCCAGTTCGGCCGAATACAGGTAGGCGCGGTCGCGCATGGCCTCCGTGATCCGGGTTGCCATGGCGCGTGCGGCTTCGCTGTCGTAGCGCAGCCGGAGCATGATGAGCGCATCACCCAGGCCGGTGAAGCCCAGGCCCACGCGGCGCTTGGCCATCGCCTCGGCGTGCTGCGCGGGCAGCGGCCAGTGGGTCGCGTCGAGCACGTTGTCGAGCATGCGCGTGGCCACGTCGACGACCTTGCCGAAGGCGGCGAAATCAAAGTTCGCGGACTCGGTGAACGGCGCTCGCACAAAGCCGGTCAGGTTGACCGACCCCAGGCAGCAGCAGCCGTAATTGGGAAGCGGCTGCTCGGCGCACGGGTTGGTGGACTCGATGTTCTCGCAGTAGTAGAGGTTGTTGTCGCGGTTGATGCGGTCCAGGAACAGGATGCCCGGCTCGGCATGGTCGTAGGTCGAGCGCATGATCTGGTCCCACAGGTCGCGCGCGGATACCTTGCGATAGACCCATTGACCGTCGGCGCGCTGGTAGGCGCCTTTGCCCATGATCTCGGCGGACGGCGGGGACTTGTGCGCCAGTTCGACCTCGCCGCCGGCGACCACCGCCTCCATGAAGGCGTCGGTGACGCCGACGGAGACGTTGAAGTTGGTGAGGTCACCGCGATCCTTGGCGTGGATGAACTGCTCGACATCCGGGTGGTCGCAGCGCAGCACCCCCATCTGCGCGCCGCGCCGCGATCCGGCCGATTCGACCGTCTCGCAGGAGCGGTCGAAGACACGCATGTACGAGACCGGGCCCGAGGCGCGCGAGTTGGTGCCCTTGACATGCGCACCGACCGGGCGGATCGAGGAAAAGTCGTAGCCGACCCCGCCGCCGCGGCGCATGGTCTCGGCGGCTTCCGCCAGTGCGGTGTAGATGCCGGGGCGGCCATCGACGACCTCGGTGATCGAATCGCCGACCGGCTGCACAAAGCAGTTGATGAGCGTTGCGGTCAGGTCGGTACCGGCCGCGGAGTTGATGCGCCCGGCCGGAACGAAGCCGTTTTCCTGCGCCCAGAGGAACTGCTTTTCCCAATGTGAGCGCTTGCCCTCGGGTTCAATGGCAGCCAGTGCGCGGGCAACCCGTGTGCGCACTTGCGCGACGGTGGTCTCCTCGCCTTTGGCGTACTTCTCGAGCAGGACTTCGGCGGCGATCTCCTGCGCTGAAAGATCAGGGGCGGAGACAATTTTTCTTTTATTTTCAATGGTTTCCATGAGATATCTCGCGCACTAAAAGAGATAGGGTACACCGGTTTTTCACGCGGTGGCGCAGCGTCAAAACATATTTTTGCAGTCGCCGGATTTGGCGTGAATCGTGCTGGTTCGGTTCTCCTGTTGCACTACCGATCGACCTGTTCCGGAGTGACAAAAAATCGACCGGGGCGCGGTTTATAACGCATTCGCACCAGGGTATGAGGGCATCTCAGGCCAATGGGTGATAGGCGGCGCGCGCCGGGCCTTCCATCATTGCGGCACCTCCAACCCGAGCGTGCGCATGAACTGGGCCCTCGACGTTCCTGTCTTCGTTTGCATCGGCGCTGTCGCCGGCTTCGCCTCCGGACTGCTCGGCATCGGCGGCGGCATACTCATTGTCCCGGCGATGGTCTTGATCGGCTCGCTCGGTCATGCCGACCCGGGCCAAGCCCTGATCCGCGCGGTCGCGACTTCCTCGCTGGTGGTGTGCGTCAACTCCCTGATGTCGATGGGGGGGCACTGGCGACGCGGCGCAATCGCGTGGTGCTGGGTGCGTCGTTGCGCGCCAGGGTGCGCGGCGGGCGCGATCTGCGGCGCCGCGCTGGCGACTTCGATCGATCGCCTCTGGGTGGTCGGCGGCGTGGTCGGCATGGAACTCTTTGCTGCGTTCGCCCTGCTGAGTTCGACCCTGCCAGGACGGCAGGTGTTGACGACCGACCTGCCGCGACCTCCCGGGCGGTGGTTTGCGGGAGCGGCTGGCACCATGATCGGCGTGGCGTCGGCGTCGGCGGGAATCGCCGGCGGAACCTTGCTGACCCCCTACTTGACCTTGAGTGGCCTGGGACCAGGGCGCGCTGCCGGCACCTCCGCCGCGCTGGGATTGGCCATCGGCGGCAGCGCCGCGTTGGCCTTCATCGCCATGCCTGCGCTGCACTTCGCCAGTCGCAGCGGCGGCTACGTCGATTACGGCGCAGCGCTGTGCATGATCGCCGGCGGCCTGGTCGCGGCGCAGATGGGCGTTGCTGCCGCGCACGCCTGGCCGCGCGACCTGCTCAAGCGCATACTGGCTGCGACCCTCCTGGTGTCGGCGGCAAGCTTTGCCTTGCACGCGCTGTTCGGCCGCTGAACGTTGGCAGTCGTCCGCCGCCGCGGCACGTCGCCGTCAGGGCATGATCTCGCCGCCATTGGGGTGCAGCAGTTGCCCGCAGTAGTAGCGGCCCTCGTCCGAGGCCAGGAACACGAAGGCCGAGGTCATGTCTTCTGGCTGCCCGAGTCGGCGCATCGGCAGCGCGTTCGCGTGCGCGGTCTTGGCAGCTTCGGGCAAAGGGTCGAAGCCGGTGTCGACCAGCCCGGGCGCGACGCCGTTGACGAGGATGCCGTGCGGCGCCAGTTCGCGGGCCAGGGCGCGCGTAAACGCGATCATGCCGCCCTTGGCGGTCGAGTAGGCGGTGTAGTTCTCGCGGCCGATGTAGCCCAGTTGCGAACACAGGTTGATGATGCGCCCGGCTTGCGCGGCCAGCATGGGCCGCGCCGCCGCGCGCGAACACAGGAACGCGCCGCGCAGGTGCACCGAAAGCATGCGGTCCCAGTCGGCGACGCTCATGTCCAGGATCGGCTGGGCGCGCTGTATGCCGGCGTTGTTGACCAGGATGTCGAGCCGGCCGAACTTGGCCAGGACCGTGGCGACGAGATTCTCGACATCGGTTTCCGCGGTGACGTCGGCGCGCACGGCCAGGCCGCGCCGGCCGCGCCGTTCGATTTCGCCGACCAGGCTGTCTGCATCGTCCTGGCGTGCCACGTAGCAGACCGCCACGTCCGCGCCCTCGTCGGCGAACGAGAGCGCCACCGCGCGGCCGATGCCGGTGTTGCCGCCGGTGATCAGCGCGGTGCGGCCGGCAAGTCGACCAAGTCCGGCCATGTCACTTCACTTCGCGGAACAAACGTCCCCAACCCTTGACGCGGGCCGGGTCCACGCCGGTGATCTTGAGGCACTTCCACAGCACGGTCGCGATGGTGTCGTAGATCGGGATGCCGGTCTCCTGTTCCATCTCCTCTACCACGCGCATGGCGTGCAGATTGGTGCAGAAGGTCGTGATCGCCTGCGGCCTGGATTGGGCGACCGCGCGGATCATCGTGCGCAACTGGTCGTCGGTGACTTCCGAGAATGAAAAGTTGTGCGAGAGCCCCAGGTGGCGTTCGGCCACGCACTCGAAACCGTGCCTCGCGTAATTGGCGACGATGCGCGACTGCACATCGTCGGTGTAGGGGGTGACCAGGCCAAAGCGCGTGACACCGGTTGCGCGGAAGATCTCGTTCAAGGCCAGCACCGAGGTGCCGGCGGGCACGCCGGTACGCTCGGTGATGCGCCGGCACAGCAATTCGTCGGACTCGAAGCCCAGCCATCCCGAGGAGGTACCGTTCCAGGCGATCACGTCCAGTTCGGCGTCGTTCAACAACTCCGCGGCCGTCAGGATGTTGGAATCGTCGAACTGCTTGAGCGCCCTGTCGTTCAGGGCGATCTGGGTGACGCGAAAGCGGCCGAAATGCGCGGTCACGCCGGGCACGCCCGCCAGCATCATGGTCGTGATGGGCTCGAGCGCGGTGTTCGACGACGGCGTCAGCATGCCGATCAGGGTGCGGGGGAGGGAGCGGTTGCGCTGCATGATGTCTTTCTGGTGGTGGTGTCCGGTTCGCGTTGCCTGGCAGGCCGGGATCAGGCGCCCAACGCCTCGGCCAGATCGAGCGGGCCGCCGGCGGCGCGCCGCACGTCCAGGCCTTTTTCGACTTCGTTCAAGTGCGCCAGCATCAGGCGCGCGGCTTCCGCGCCGTCGCCGCGCGCTACCGCCGCGGCGATGGCGACGTGGTCGTTGCCACGGCAGGACGGCTGGTGCGGGCGATCGTAGAGAAAGATGATCAGGCTGGTGCGGGTTTCCAATTCCCGCAACAGGCGCGCCAGCAGCGAGTTGCCGGCCAGGTCCGCGAGCAGGATGTGGAATTCGCCGGTCAGGCGGATCAAGGCGCGCGCATCGCCGGCGCGGGCGGCGGCGGCTTCGGCGGCAAGGTGCGCATCCAGGCGCTTCTTGGCGGCGCGATTGTGGCGCGCAGCTGCCGCGCGCACGATGGCTGGTTCGATCAGTCGCCGTACCTCGAAGAGTTCGCGCGCATCTTCGGCACTGGGTTCGGACACGAACGCACCACGATTGTGCAGGCGCGTGACGATGCCCTCGTGCGCCAGGCGGTCGAACACCTGGCGGATGCGTGCGCGATTCACGCCGAAGTGCTCGGACAGTTTTTCCTCGGCGAGCTTGGTGCCCGGCGGCAGGCGATGCTCGATGACCGCGGCGAGGATGGTCTCCACCATCGCGTCGACGGATGGTGGCGAGGCCGATGGCGGCGCACCGCGGGTGGTGCGTTGGCGCGATGTTTGCGTGGCGAGCATGGTGGCTTACAGGAAAAAGCGGGCGCGGTTGACGGTCTACACCCACCGACGACGCTATCGCGCCGATCATAGCAAACAAAATGTTGACAATCCATTTATGTTTTGTCAACAATATGCCCCGACGCTGCGGCTGCGTCCGCTGGCGGCCATTCCGGCTGCCGCCCTGCGGGGAGGGTGGGTGAGGCTCCTTTTGGTCAACGGCAACCGTACCGAGGCGGTCACCCGCACGGTGCTGGACGAGGCGCGCGCCGCCGCTGGCCCCGACACCGAGTGCCATGCGGTCAGCGCCGCGTTCGGCGCGGACGTGGTGCATGGTCACGCCGAGGACGCCATCGCCGCGCATGCCGTGCTCGATGCGATCGCGCGTGCCGGGCCGTGCGATGCGATGGTCATCGCGATTTCCTTCGACTCCGGCCTGGCGGCAGCGCGCGAACTGCTCGACGTCCCGGTGTTCGGCATCACCGAGAGCACGCTGGCGATGGCCGCCGAGGGCGGGCGCCGGGTCGGCGTGATCACCTTCGGCCAGGGGTCGCGCCCGCTCTACGCCGACGTCTTCGCCCGCTCCGGGTTTGCTACGCATATCGCGCAGGTGCGCACGCTGGACATCGCCTCCACCGGCGCCTACCTGACTCCGCTGGCGCAGGATGAGCGCGTCATCGACGCGGCGCGCGCGCTGGCCGCGGAGGGCGTGCAGGCGGTGGCGGTGTGCGGCGCGGCCGTGGCCGGCATCGCGCGGCGCATCGGCGCGCGGGTACCGGTGCCGGTGTTCGACGGCGTGGCGTGCGCGGTGGCGCGTGCCGAGGCGGCGGTGCGCGGCGCCAAGGGCGGCGGTTTTGGTGCGGCACGACGCAGCGGGCCGACCGCAGTCATGGCCGGGCTGTCGCCCGAACTCATGGCCTTGTTTGCGCGCCGGGGTGCGGCATGAGCATCACCCTGATCCGCGACGCGCGCGTGCTGACGCAGGACGCCGCCGGCACCGAATACGCGTGCGCCTCGATCCTCGTCGACGGCCAGCGCATCGCCGCGCTGGGGCCGGGGGTCGACCATCCGGCGCCCGATCGCGTCATCGACGCGCGCGGCATGCTGGCCATGCCGGGCCTCATCAACGGCCACTTTCATTCGCCCGGCAACCTGATGTGCGGCGCGCTGACCGACATGCCGCTGGAACTCTTCATGCTCTTCGAGGTGCCGCCGGGCGGCGAAGGGCGGGTCGACGCGCGCCTGGCCTACGTGCAGACGCTGCTTGGTGCGCTGGAGATGCTCAAGGGCGGCGTGACCGCGGTGCACGACGATCCGTATCACAACCCCGCGCCCGAGCCGGAGGTGGTCAGCGCCATCATGCGTGCCTACGCCGACGCCGGGCTGCGCGCGACGGTGTCGATCAACCACCCCAACCGCGCCGAACCGGACAAGTACCCGTATCTGGCCGGGCTCTTGCCGCCCGCGACGATCGCGGCCATGCGTGCGACGCGGCTCTGGAGCGCGGCCGAGATCACCGACCTGTACCGCTGGTTCCACGCCACCTGGCACGGCGCGGCCGACGGCCGGCTGCGCGTCGCGGTGTCCAACTCGGCGCCGCAGCGCGTCTCGGACGACTACTTCGGCGCGCTGTCCGACTTCAGCCGCAGTCACGACCTGCCCTTCGACATCCACATGCTGGAGACGCGCCTGCAACGCGTCTACGGGCAGGAAGTGCTGGGGCGATCCCTGATCCAGGACGTGCGTGCACGCGGCTTTCTGGATGAACGCATGCTGGTGATCCACGCCATCTGGGTCGATCAGGACGACATCGACGCGTTAGGCGAAGCCGGGTGCACGGTCGCGCACAACCCGGTGTGCAACCTCAAGATCGGCAGCGGCGTCATGCCGTTTCGCCGCCTCGTGCGGCGCGGCGTGCCGATCGCGCTCGGGACCGACGAGCGCAACACCGACGACAGCGTCAACCTGTGGGGAGCCATGAAGATGGCCGGGCTGATCCACAAGATCGCCGAGCGCGACGACCGCGACTGGCCGAGCGCCGCAGAGGTTCTCGGCTGCGCCACCCGCGGCGGCGCGCGCGGCATGCGCCTCGCGGGACAGATCGGCGAACTGTCGGTGGGCGCGCAGGCCGACCTGATCCTGGTCGACCTGGACACCCTGCCGTTCACCCCGCTCAATGACCTCAAGCGCCAGCTGGTGTTCTGCGAGACCGGCGCATCGGTGCGCCTCACGATGGTGGCGGGCGAAGTGGTGGTCGAGAACGGCCGGGTCCTGACCGTGGACGAAGCGGCGCTCAAGGCCGAAGCGCGCGAACTCGCGCTCGAACACGCCGACGCGCTGGCCGCGACCACCTCTGCCGCCAGGACGCTCGAACCGCACTACCGCGCCATGCTCGAACGCGCCGCCCGGGTCGATGTCGGCATGGAGCGACGTGCCGGCCCCATGTTTCCTTGAATCCACATCCCATGCTCGCCAGCCACGACCGTTTCGACTATTCGCCGATCACCGCGCGTCCGGACTTCACCTGGCCCGGCGGGCGGCGTCTGGCGGTCTACGTCGCGCTCAATCTCGAAGCTTATGCATTCGGTGAGGGTCTGATCGAGGAAATCGCCACCCCCGGCCCGGGTCCCGCGCCCGATGTCATGAATTGGTCGTGGCTGGAATACGGCAACCGGGTCGGTGGCTGGCGCCTGGCCGAGACCTTTGCCAAGCTGCGGCTGGCGCCGACGCTTCTGGTCAATGCCGAGGTCTATCGACATTGCCCGCAGTTGCCGCAAGCGTTTCGCGATGCCGGCGCGGAGATCGCCGCGCACGGCCGCACCAACTCCGAGCGCCAGGGCAACCTGGCGCCCGAAGACGAGGCGCACCTGATCGCCGAAGCCACCGAGATCATTGCCGCCGGCGCGGGCGTGCGCCCGCAGGGGTGGCTGGGGCCATGGATCTCGGAGTCGCGCGACACGCCCGACCTGCTGGCGCAAGCCGGATACCGCTACGTTCTGGACTGGTGCTGCGACGACCAGCCCTGGTGGCTTGCCACCCGCCACGGCGGCCTGCTGGCGGTGCCGTATCCGCAGGAACTCAA
Organism: Burkholderiales bacterium; assembly: GCA_016790635.1. GTDB lineage: Bacteria > Pseudomonadota > Gammaproteobacteria > Burkholderiales > JAEUOS01 > JAEUOS01. Next base: position 107,601 of record JAEUOR010000026.1, on the reverse strand, counting down.
CGACAGCAACACCGTGATCGGGCGGCGCGTCGGCGCGGAGGCGTTTGCCGACATGATCGTGGACAACTTCGCCGAGATGCGCGAGCAGGCAGCGGCGCAGCCACTGGTGATGGGCGTTTCGCTGCACGCGCATTGCGCCGGCCAGCCGTTTCGCCTGCGGCACTTTCGCCGCGCGCTGGCCGCACTCGCCGCAGGCCACCCCGACGTGTGGTTGACCACCGCCGGGGCGATCGCGACGCATTTCGCATCGGCTTGTCCGTATTCCGCAGGCGCCGGCGGCTTCCGCCCCCGCGCATCGCCATCGGGCATCGCGTAGCACAGTGGAAATCCATACTTTTGGGAATACTGGTTTTGGCGGTGTGGTGACGTTTGCTGCTACCCAGGCGGTACGGAATTTGCAAGGTAAGCAACTGTACCGGGCCGGGTCGCAACGCAGCGTTTGTATACATCTACAGGCAGTTACGTATACTTGACTGGGCCAGATTGTTATCCACAGTGAGGAGTCAAAGGTGAACATGCATCGAATCGCCGCAATGGCAACCATGGCTGTCCTGTTTCCGGCCGCCGTCGCAGCGCAGACGCCCTCCGGCATGCGCGTCGCCGGCAACCTGTCGTCCAACGGCAAGCACGTCATCATGGAGCGCGGATTTTTCACCGCGCTGCCCAAGCTGTCAGGCATCAACCTGAACGTCAACTTCAACACCATGGACCAGGTGAGCGTGCAGGCGGCCGACGCGTTGCGTCTCTTGCGCTCCGGCACCTTCGATGTCATGAGCGTGCAGATCGGCATGGCGTCGCGCGACGATCCTTTCTTCGAGGGCATCGACCTGATCGGCGTGTCGACCAACATGGCGGACCTTAAAAAGGCCGTGGACGCCTATCGCGACGCCTTCGACAAGCGCCTCTCCGCGCGCTTCAACTCCAAGGTGCTGACCCTGTGGCCGTTCGGCCCGCAGGTGTTCTACTGCAACACCGCGATCAAGACCCTGGACGACATGAAGGGCCTGAAGGTGCGCAGCTTCACTCCCTCCATGGCGGCCCTGATCCAGAGCCTGGGTGCGACGCCGGTGACCCTGCAGTTCAGCGAGGTCTATCCGGCCCTGCAACGCGGCGTGGCCAACTGCGGCGTGACCTCGCCGACCTCCGGCAATTCCGGCAAGTGGCCGGAGGTGACCTCGCACTTCCTGCCCTTGTCAGTGTCGGGTTCCGTGCAGGGCCACTTCGTCAATCTCGACTACTGGAAAAAGTTCTCCGCCGAGGAGCAGAAGAACCTCCTGAGCCAGTTCGCCAAGCTGGAAGGCAACCTGTGGGACCTGGCCATCCGCGCCAACGAAGACGCGATGAACTGCAACGTGGGCAAGGATCCCTGCACCGAGAACACCAAGTTCAAGATGAGCATGGTCGCGGTGTCGCCCGCGGATGAAAAGAAGGTCAAGGAGGCCGTGACCAAGGTCGTGCTGCCCTTGTGGAAGAACACCTGCAACAAGGTCGACCCCAAGTGCACCGAGACCTGGAACGCGACGGTGGGCAAGGCGCGCGGCTACCGGATCGAGTGAGCGGCAAGAAGTACAAACCTGCCTTTTGCCGGATTGAACAGCGTGGATTCGCCGGCGGAGCCGGACGAATCCACGACGGCAAGGCTACGAAAGGGCGCGGCTGACGCCTGGTGGAGGGGTGATGCCGGACAATTTGTTTTCGCGCTGGCTCGAGCGCGGGGTTGATGCATTGGTGCTGCTGTCGGGCTGGTGGCTGATCGCGTTTTCGCTGACCAGCTGCTTCGAGATGGTCTCACGCAAGCTCTTCGCGTTCAGCCTGCAGGGCGTCGACGAGGTCGGCGGTTATACGCTGGCGGTGACCAGCGCCATCGGGTTTTCGTACACGCTCATCACGCGCGGTCACACGCGGGTCGATTTCCTGCTCTCCAAGCTGCCCGGCGGGCTGCGCTCGTTCCTCAATTGGTTCGCGATGACCACGCTCTCGGCGATGGCGCTTTTCGGCATGTACCGCGCCTCCAACGTGCTGTCGGAGTCCATCGAGTTCCAGAGCACCGCGACCACGCCCTTGCAGACCCCGCTGTGGCTGCCGCAGGGGATCTGGTTCGTCGGTTATGGCCTCTTTGCGCTGATTTCGCTCTACCTCGCGGCGCACGCGACGCTGCTTCTTTTGCGCGGCCGGCGCGCGGAACTGGATCGCGCCTATGGCCCGCAGACCCTGGACGAGGAGATCCAGGCCGAGGCCGGTGAAGTCATGCGCGACGTCAAGCAGGGGAGCGCGCGATGATCGGCGCCTTCGAGATCGGCGTCGGATTTGCGCTGATGCTGGCATTGATGTTCCTGGGGCTGCACGTCGCGGTGGTCATGTTCGCTGTGGCGCTCCTGGGCGCATCCCTGTACCTGGGCAAGAGCGCGGTGTTCGCCTTCGGCAACCAGTTGTGGGGCGCGACCGAGGATTACGTGCTGTTGTCGATCCCGCTCTACATCCTGTTGGGCGAGATCCTGGTGCGCGGCGGCTCGACCGACAAGATGTACCACTCGCTCTCCGACTGGCTGAACAAGCTGCCGGGCGGGCTGTTGCACACCAACATCGGCGCCTCGGCGCTGTTCTCGGCGGTGTCGGGCTCATCCGTCGCGACCGCGGCGACGATCTCGACCATCGCGCTGCCGACCTTCAAGAAACGCAGCTACGACGTGCGCCTGGTGCTGGGCTCGATCGCCGCGGGCGCTTCTCTGGGCAACCTGATCCCGCCGGGCATCGCCTTCCTCGTCTACGGCGCCATGACGGAGACCTCGGCCGGGCGCCTGTACGCGGCGGGCGTCATCCCGGGACTGGTGATGACGCTCATCTTCATGCTCACCATCATGGTCATCGCCTGGGCGCGCCCGCAACTTGCTTCGGCCGGACGCGCCGAAGCCGAGCCGCCGCTGGCCGAGAAGCTCGGGCGCCTGAAGCACCTGTTGGCGCCATTGGCGGTTTTCCTGGTCGTGATGGGTGGCATCTACACCGGCTGGGCGACTGTCACCGAGAGCGCGGCCCTGGGTGTGGCCAGTTCGCTGGTGGTCGCTGCCCTCTACCGCAAGCTCACCGTGCGCATGCTGCACGAGTCGTTTCGCGCCACGGCGCGCCTGACGGCAATGAGCATGCTGATCCTGGCGGCCGCGTTCTACCTGAATTTCGTGCTGGGCCTCCTGGGCGTGACCCAGTCGGTGGCCGGCATGGTCAAGTCGCTCGACGTCTCACCGGTCATGCTCCTTTGGGTGCTGGCGGTCATGTATCTGCTGCTCGGCGTCTTCTTCGAAACCCTGCCGATGCTGGTAGGCACCCTGCCAATCGTTTTCCCGATCATTAGCGCCGCCGGCATCGATCCGGTGTTCTTCGGCGTCTTCATGGTCTTGATGTGCGAGATTTCGCTCATCAGCCCGCCGGTCGGCATGACCCTCTACGTGATCCAGGGCGTACGCGGCGAAGGCACGATCAACGAGGTGTTCCAGGGCACGCTGCCGTTTTTTGTCTCGATGATCGTCATGACCGGGCTCTTGATCCACGTGCCGCAGATGGCATTGTGGTTGCCGAATCTGGCGTTCGGCAAGTAGCGCGGCAGTCCTTGGTTTGACCGCGCTGCCGCGACGCCTGTTCGGAGCTTCGCTGCTTTTAGTAGCCGCGCTGTTGACCGGGTGCGACCTGGTCCGCTCCTTCGAAGCGATCTGCGAAAGCAAGCTCGGCGCCGCGAGCTTTCGCGTCATCGCGGCGCCGGCGCAGCACGAACTTGACTTGACCCAGAGCGGCGTGCAACTCACCGCGCGCGGCGCCGCCTCTTCCGGCCGCCTGGTGCTGGGCATCACCAGCGCGCAAATGAAGAGCACGCTCTCCGCCACCGGCAATGCGATCGTCTCCCCGATCTCCCGACGCCATTGCATTCGTCCCCAGGTTGAACTGCGACTGAGCGTCGAACCCCTCAAGGTCGCGATCGCACGCGAGCATGCGCCGGGCAGCTGCGAACACAACCTGACGCTCGCGCACGAGATGAAGCACGTCCTGGTCTACGAGCGCTTTCTCAAGGAGACCGCCGAACAAGTCGAGGCAGCGCTCAAGGAGCGTATCGGCGAGCGCGTGCGCTACGCCTCGAGCAGGGTCGAGGGCGAGCGCGCGATGAATGCCGCGATCGAGGGCGTGGTCAAGCCGCTGATCGAGGCCGGCATGCGCGAAGCCGAGCGACGCCAGACTGCCGTCGATACTCCCGAGGAATACGCGCGCCTGGACGGACTGCAGGCGCGCTGCCTGCGCTGACGAACCGACTAGGAGCGTCGGTCGATCGTCTGCCGCGCGCCGTCATGGCGGCGCTCGCCGCCCAGCGCCTGCAGCAGGTGATTGAGCGCCAGCTGGCACTGGCGCGCACGCACGTCGGCAGCGACATCACGCTCGTGCATGATCCAGCCGGACAGCACCTCGCGCAGGGTCTGGCGCCCGCGGTCCGTCTGGGCCAGCACGTTCAATTCCATCAGCGCCGTGGTTGCGGTCAGGCCTTCCTCGTGGACGATCGCCTCCACGGCCACGTCGATATCCTCGACCGTGACCTCGCAACCCAGGATTGCGCAGACCTCGTTGCGCAGATCTTCGTATCCGCCAATCATGGTCGTCTCCCGTCCTCATGGCAGCGTCGCATTGGCGTCGCGCGCCCGTATCCGTCACCCTAGGCGTGCCGCCAGCGGCGAGTTTGATTAAGCGCAAGTCCTCCTCGAATCGTCGTGCGGCGAGCGGCGCGCCGGCTGGATAATCAACGGACCGCGCGTGATGCGCCACGAACAACTTTGGAACAACCCATGACCGACATTGCCGCCGCACTCGGGCCGGAGGCCGCCAGCCTCCTCGGCCACACCTGCAAGACCATCCCGCGAGATTCGCTGCATCTGCCGGGCGCGGATTTCGTCGACCGCGTCTTCGCGCCGTCGGACCGGCCGGCGCCCGTGCTGGGCAGCCTGGCGCGCCTGTTCAACCACGGGCGGCTGGCCGGCACCGGCTACCTGTCGATCCTGCCGGTCGATCAGGGCATCGAGCATTCGGGCGGCGCCTCGTTCGCCAAAAACCCCGCGTACTTCGACCCGGAGAACATCGTCCGGCTCGCCATGGAGGGCGGCTGCAATGCCGTCGCCTCGACTCTGGGCGTGCTTGGCGCGGTCTCGCGCAAGTACGCGCACAAGATCCCGTTCCTGGTGAAGATCAACCACAACGAGTTCCTCACCTATCCCAACAAGTACGACCAGATCATGTTCGCCAGCGTCAGGCAGGCGCGCGACATGGGCGCCGCCGCCGTGGGTGCGACCATCTACTTCGGCTCGGCGGAGTCGAGCCGGCAGATCGTCGAGGTGTCGGAGGCCTTCGCCGCCGCGCACGAGATGGGCATGGCGACGGTGCTGTGGTGCTACCTGCGCAACCCGGCGTTCAAGAGCGACCGTGACTATCACGTCTCGGCCGACCTGACCGGCCAGGCCAATCACCTGGGGGTGACCATCGAGGCCGACATCATCAAGCAGAAGGCGCCGGAGAACAACGGCGGCTACCTTTCGCTCAACACCAAGGAGAACCCCTACGGCAAGACCGACAAGCGCATGTACTCGGAACTGGCCTCAGAGCATCCGATAGACCTGACCCGCTACCAGGTCGCCAACTGCTACATGGGGCGCGCGGGCCTGATCAACTCCGGCGGTGCCTCGGGCGAGAACGACCTGCACGACGCGATCAGGACGGCGGTGGTCAACAAGCGCGCCGGCGGCATGGGACTCATTTCCGGGCGCAAGGCATTCCAGAAGCCGATGAGCGACGGCGTTGCGCTCCTGAACGCGATCCAGGACGTGTATCTCGACCAGGACGTGACCATCGCGTAGGGCCGGCCGGTGCCGCGAGCGTCCAGCCATGCCCTTCGCGTAATCGCGTTCAGCTTCAACCAACCCGATCAGCCACCACTTGCGCAAAGGCGCGCGTACCCAAGGTGCCGCCGAGATCGGCGGTACGCGTCGCCGGGTCGGCGAGCACGCTATCGACCGCGGTACTGATGGCATGCGCCGCCGCCCGTAGTGCGGCGTCGTCGCGACGCTCTCCCAGCCATTCAAGCAGCATCGCCGCCGACAGGATCAGTGAGGTCGGATTGGCGCGGTCCTGCCCGGCGATATCGGGCGCCGAACCGTGCTGTGCCTGCGCCGCGCACATGGTTTCGCCGGCATTGATCGAGCCTGCCAGACCGAGGCTGCCGGAAAGCTCAGAGGCCAGGTCGGACAGGATGTCGGCATAGAAGTTGGTCGCCAGCACCACGTCGAAACGGCCAGGTTCGCGGACCAGGCGGGCGGCCATGGCGTCGATGATGATCTCGTCGTAGCGCACTTCGGGGAACTGTTCGGCCATCTTGCGCGCCTCGCGCAGGAACAGTCCGTCGGTGAGGATGAAATTGTTTGCCTTGTGCACCGCTGTCACCATGCGCCTGCGCTTCATCGCCAGTTCGAACGCGCGTCGCGCAATGCGTTCGCAGGCGTGCGCGGTGATCTTCCGCAATGACATGGCGATGTCCGGTGTGGGCATGAACTCACCCGAGCCGGCGAACATGTTGCGATCGGGATAAAACCCTTCAGTGCACTCGCGCATGATCACCAGGTCCATTGCCTCGCGCGTGCGGCCGATGCCGGGCCGACTCCGCGCCGGCCGCACATTGGCGTACAGGTCCAGCTTGACGCGGAATGCCGCCGATACATTGACGCCGCCGCGATCGCGCGCCGGATAGTCGAGATGCGAGATCGGCCCCAGCAGAATGCCATCCACGGCACGCGCGCGTTCGAGCACCGCATCGGGCAGGGTTGTTCCGCTGGCGTTGTAGGCCGCAAAACCGATGTCGGCACGCTCGAGGGCGAGTTGCAGGGCGAAGCGGCGGTCGGCAGCCGCTAGCACCGCCAGAGTGGCTGCGGTGATCTCGGGGCCGATACCGTCGCCTTCCAATACGAGAATGCGCGTCACCTCATTCCCCGCGTATGCCGGCATTCTTGATGATGGTGGCGTAACGCGCATGCTCGGCGCGCACGAAACGATCGAATTCATCCGGCGGCATGCCGCCGGCGGTTGCGCCCAGCTGACGCAGGCGCTCGATCACATCCGGCATTTTCTGGATCGTCACGATCTCTGCATGCACGCGCGCAACAACTTCGCGCGGCGTGCCGGCAGGTGCATGCAGCGAATACCAGGAATCGACCGAGTAACCCGGCAGACCCGCTTCGGCGACCGTGGGCAGGTCGGGAAAATCGGCAAGACGCTTGGGCGCCGCCAGCGCCAGAGCCTTCAGTCGCCCGGCCTTGACATGAGGCATGGCGGAAGCCGCGGTATCGAACATCACGTGCACCTGGCCTCCGATCAGGTCGGTCAGCGCCGGCCCGCCTCCCTTGTACGGCACATGCAGTATGTCGGTGCCGCTCATCGACTTGAACACCTCACCGGCAATGTGCGGAGTGGCGCCTGCCCCGCCCGAAGCGTAGGCGTACTTGCCGGGGTTGGCCTTGAGCAAAGCGATCAGCTCGGCGAGCGTATTCGCAGGAAGGTTGCGATTGGCAACGACCACGGTAGGCGCGACCGCCAAGGTGGTAATGGCGACAAAGTCGCGCAAGGGATCGACTGCCAGCTTCGGGTAGAGATGCGAAATTAATGCATGCGTTACTACACTGCTCAGGAACAGGGTGTAGCCGTCGCCTGGCGCTTTCGCAGCCAGTTCGGTACCGATCACGGTCGCGGCACCAGGCCTGTTTTCGATCACCACGGGCTGCGCCAGACGGTCTGCCAGTTTTTGGCCGAACAGGCGTGCCAGGTTGTCGTTTCCACCGCCGGGTGGATAGGGGACGATAAGCTTGAGGCCGCGATTGGGATACGGTTGCGCGAGCATGAGGCCGGGCAATAGGGCCAGAATAAGGCAGGCTAGCCAGCGTGCTTTCATGGTTCTTCCCCCGTTTAACGTATTCATTATCTTCGTTTATGCTAGCATAAAGGCGAGAAAGCACAGTCATTTATGATTGAAAAAAGCGCCCAAAACGCTTCCAGGAGCGACCTTGGCGCGACAGCCCGCCAAGCCGACATCGCCTACGCCCGTATCAAGGCAGCGGTGATTCGCGGCGAATTCGCGCCCGGCCAAAATGCGCTCGAGCAGGAACTGGCCTTGCGTTTCGGCATGAGCCGCACCCCCGTCCGCGAAGCCCTGGTGCGGCTGGCCCAGGAGCGCTATATCGAGTTGGTGCCGCGCCGCGGCATGCGCGTCTCCCAGCTCTCGGCACGCGACATTCGCGAGATCAACGAAGTACTGGGCGGCCTGGAAGCGCAAGCCGCCGAGCGCCTGGCCTCGCGCAAGCTGGCGCCGGAAGAACTCGCGCAACTCGACGCCGCCATTGCCGCGATGGACCGCGCCCTCGAGAACGAAGATCTCACCGCCTGGTCGGAAGCCGACTATCACTTCCACCGCCTGCTGGTGGAAATGTGCGGCAACCGCACCCTGATCGGCATCGCCACCCAGCTGCTCGAAAAGGCGCATCGCTTTCGCATGGTCTCGACACCGCAGCGCAGCCGGCCGGTGTATTCCAACGCCAATCACGCGGCTGTGGTCGAGGCAATCCGCCGCGGCGACCCCCAGACCGCGGTCGAGATCCACCGCTCGCACAAGCGACGCTGGTCTCGTGAACTCAACGAAGTGCTGGACCGACTGGGGATCGATGAATGAGTGCGCCGCGCATCGCCCTGATTCACGCCGTCACCGTCGCCATGGGGCCGGTACAGGCCGCCTTCGCGCGCGATTGGCCGCAAGCAACCCTGATCAATCTTCTGGACGACTCACTCTCGCCGGACCGCGAGCGAGCTGGCGACTTGACCGCCGCAATCACGGCACGCATCGAGGCCCTGGCCGACTACGCACTCGCCGCGCAAGCCGCCGCGATTCTCTACACCTGCTCTGCCTTCGGCGCGGCGATCGAGCGGGTGCAGGCGCGACTGTCCGTTCCGGTACTAAAACCCAATGAGGCCATGTTCGATGCAGCCCTGGCCAGCGGCGAGCGTATCGGCATGCTCGCCACCTTCGCGCCCAGCGTTGCATCGATGGAGTCCGAGTTCCGCGCCGCCGCGGGCGAGCGCGGCAGCAAGGCGAGCATTCGCAGCGTGGTGGTACCCGAGGCGATGCGTCATCTGAAAGCCGGCGACGGGTCGATGCACGATCGCCTGCTGGCCGAAACGGCACCACAATTGCAGGATTGCGACGCGGTCATGCTGGCGCATTTCTCCACAGCGCGGGCGCGCGACGCCGTCAGCGCCCGCCTGCGCTGCCCGGTGCTGACCAGCCCCGACAGCGCGGTCTCCAAACTGCGGCGCGCGATGGGCCTTGGCGCCGACCATGCTCCGAGCACTCGATCGACCTGACCCGCTGCCAGGTCGCCAACTGCTACATGGGGCGCGCGGGCCTGATCGATTCCGACGGTACCTCGGGCGAGAACAACCTGCACGACGCGATCAGGACGGCGGTGGTCAACAAGCGCGCCGGCGCTCTCAGTCCGCGCGCGCCGGAACTCCTGACCAGCGTGCCCCAGCGCTGGATGTCGCGCTCGATCAGCGCAGCCAGTTCGACCGTTGTACCGGGGTCGACGCGCATCACGGAGCCTTCGACGCCGCGCGCGAATTCGGCGTCGCGCAGCACGCGCACGACTTCCGTCCCGAGGCGCGCCTGCACTTCCGGCACCTGTCCGGTCGGGCCTAGCACGGCGAACCACGCCTTGCCCTCGCAGCCAGATTACCCCTGCTCGGCCAAGGTCGGCACTGTGGCGGCTGCCGGAACGCTTGCGCCGCCGGTGACGCTCGATGCGCGCAGCTTGCCAACGCGCCAGCGCGGGCAGCAGGAAGGGCTTGCTGCGCAATGTATGCCTGCGACACTGAGGAGCCGTGTCGCAGTAGATGCGGGCCCATGATTGCCCAGAAACGACAAACCTCGCCGAAGCGAGGTTTGATCATGCCGGACCAGCGAAGGGCTCGATCGCGTCGGTCGATTGGAGCGCGATGTGTTCCTTGGTGGATTCGCTGCCTGCGGAAGGACCTGGATTAGACTTTCTTGCGTCGGCAAAATCCCAAACCCGCCAAACCGAGACCAAGAAGGGCGAGCGACGCAGGTTCCGGGACACGCGAAGACTCCGTGAACTCGATCCTGGTGAGGTTGCTCAGCCAATCGTTCTGACCGTTGTCCCAGTCGATGCGGGTGATCCCGGAGTACGCGGAGAGGTCATAGGAATTGAGACCGTCAATAAACGAGCCGCTCGCGATCAGCGTGAGCGTATTGTCGTACGCATACCATCCCTGACTAGGATCGCCGTTGAGGCCCTGGGGATTGTAGGTGAAATTGACACCCGAGACTGCTTGGCTGAAGTCGACGCGAAGCAGGTCGTTGGTTGGGTAAAAGACGCCGTCGGAGGAATTCCACAGTCCGCCGCCGAACCCGCTCGCGACGACAGGCTGTCCCGTTTCCCCTGCCCCGGCTAACGACCAGGTCGTGATTCCGATGGTGGTAACCGGCCCATCGGGCATTGACGCAAAATCAATTACCGTTGCAGAAGCTAAACGACACGCCAAGAGCAGTCCGACGGCGACGAATGCAAGCTTTTTCAACATTATGGTTCTCCGGTTTCTTGGGGGCTAGCAATTGCTCAGGCGACTACTGTTTCCGTACGGGCTCATGTAGCAAGTAGCGCGCCAAAATTTGATTATTGTTTTAAATCAATAATTTATTCTTTGTTTTGTTTGGGCATCTTGCGACGTAGCATAGGCGTTGTAAATTTTTCCGACATCTGCCTTTGATCTGATTGATCCCCCCGGGCGGAAAGCCGTTAGGCTTTGAAGCCGGTTAAAAGTCGGCAGGGAAAATGGGGGCGATCCAGGCTCTATCGACCTCTCGCGCAATGGTCAGTCCGCGCGCGCGCCGGAACTCCTGACCAGCGCGCCCCAGCGCTGGATGTCGCGCTCGATCAGCGCAGCCAGTTCGGCCGGCGTGCCGGGATCGACGCGCATGCCGAAGCCTTCGACGCGGCGCGCGAATTCGGCGTCGCGCAGCACGCGCACGATTTCCGTGCCGAGGCGCGCCTGCACCTCCGGCGCCAGTCCGGCCGGCGCCAGCACGGCGAACCATGCCGTGCCTTCGTAGCCGGGATAGCCCTGCTCGGCCAGGGTCGGCACTTCGGTGGCTGCCGGCACGCGCGCACTGCCGGTGACGCCCAGGGCGCGCAGCTTGCCCGCACGCCAGTGCGGCAACGCCGAGGACAGGTTGTCGAACATGAAATGGACGTCGCCGCGCAACAGCGCTTCGGTGGCGGCCGGGTTGCCCTTGTAGGGGACGTGCACGATGTCCAGGCGCTCGTTTGCGCGCATGTATTCACCGAGCAGGTGGTTGATGGTGCCGGAGGTCGGCGAGGCGTAGTTGACCGTGCCCGGCCGCTCGCGCGCGAAACGCAGCAGGTCGGCGATTGAGCGCACCGATGAAGCGGCCGGCACCACCAGCATGGTGGGAATGTCAACCACCTTGGTGATGGGGGTGAAGTCGCGGCGCGGGTCGTAGGGCAGGTTGGCGAAGAGGGTCACATTGACCGCCAGGGAGGAGGCGCCGGAGAGCAGCAGGGTGTGGCCATCGGGCGCGCTCTTGGCGACATGATCGGTGCCGACGTTGCCGCTGGCGCCGGCGCGGTTCTCGACCACCACCGGTTGCCCGAGCGGGCCGCGGATGCCCTCGGCGATCAGGCGACCCATGAGGTCGGTGGGACCGCCGGCGGGAAAAGGCACGACCAGGCGCAGCGGCCGCGACGGGAAGCCCTGCGCCAGCGTGGCGCCGGCGAAGAGCGACAAGAAAAGACCAGCCAAGAGGCGAATCAGCATGATTGTTCCTCCGCGACGAAATTTTCCGGGGCCAGGCCGCGTTCGATGAAATGTGCACGGGCGGCCTCGATCAGCGAAAGAGCGCCCGCCAAGTAGGCGCGGCAGGCGGGCAGGTCGGCGTGCTCCGTGACGGCGCGCGCGACGAGGGTTGCCGCGTCTTCCGCCGCGAAAATGCGCAGGCGCCGGCTGGCGCTAGCGAGTGCCGCGTCGCCTTGCAGCCAGTCAGCCAGCGCGGCCCCGCCCAGGATGTACAGGCGCATGGTTTGCGGCAGTTCGAGCCTGATCGCGGCGCGCAGGATCGACAGCATCGTGGCCAGCCCGGCGGGGTCGGCCAAGGCGATGATCGGACCGAGATGCTCGTCGTGCAGGACCGCATCGCCCATCGGCAGTTCGACGCTGGCGGGCGTGCCCGCGCCCCAGGCTGGCGCTGCGTGTGACTCGTGCATCCAGTGGAACTCCAGGGTTTCGTCCTGCGGCGGGCTGGCAATCGGCAGGCGTCGCGCCGGCGCGCCCGCGATCGAGACCTTCGCGCACTGGCCGGCGACGAATCCGAACGGACCGCCGGACTCGACCGCAAGCGTCACCACGCTGCGCCCGGGCAGCGGGGTCGTGATTTCCCTGACGCGGCATGCCAGGGTGCGCGGCGGATAGACGATGCGCCCATCCTGCGCCAGCGCCGCGACCGTGCAGTCGCTCTTCGGCTGCGCCTGGCAGGCGAGGATCAGTCCGCGTGCGCGTTCCTGCGGTGACAGCACCAGAGGGTTGTAGAGCGTGCCCAGTTCGACCTCGCCTTCGAGCAGCAGGGACTTGCACGACCCGCACTGTCCCTGCTGGCAGGCGAACGGATAGTCGATGCCCTCCATGAGCGCGCATTCGAGGATGGTCGCGCCGTCGTCCACCTCGATGGCGCGCCCGAAGGGTTCGAGGTGCACGCGCCGCGACATGGCGGGTCAGCGTCCGTCCACGCTGACCGGCAGCGCGGTCAGGCGCCGGCTGGCGGTGCGGTCCATGTAGACGATCTCATCAGTGGCGATCCGGTAGCGCGGATGGCGCTTGACGAACCCGCCCACCGCCAGGCGCAACTCCATGCGCGCCAGGTTGGCGCCCAGGCAGTAGTGCACGCCGTGGCCCAGGGTGGTGTGGCGATTCGGGTTGCGGACCAGGTCAAGGCAGTGCGGATCGGCGAACATGGCCGGATCGCGGTTGGCCGCGCCGATCATGACGTGCAGGACCTCGCCTGTGCGGATGTGCTTGTCGCCCAACGTGAAGTCGGCGCGCGCGGTGCGGATGCCGCGCTGGGTCGGCGCCTCGAAGCGCAGGAACTCCTCGGCGGCCAGGTTGATGAGGCCGGGGGTGGCGACAAGCTTCGCCAGCTGGTCGGGAAAGCGCTGCAAGGCCAGGAGAGCCAGGGAAATCGCGCTGCGCGAGGTGCCGCCGCCGGCCACCGCCATCATGTTGCAGTTGGCGAACACTTCCAGGTCGGTCAGGCGCTCGCCATCGACCTCGGCCTGCACCATGGCGCTGATCAGGTCGGCGCCGGGGCGCTCGCGGCGCGCGCGGATCAAGGGCAGGAAGTAGTCTTCCTGCGCGTCCAGGTTGGCCAGTTGCTCGGCGCCCATGGCCTCAAAGTCGGGCGTGACCGGCTGGAACAGGAAGTTGGAGTTGCGGTCGCTCCAGTGGCGGATCAGCGACTCGTCCGCGCTCGGCAGTCCGAGCAGGTCGATCATCACCAGGACCGGCAGGCGCGCGGCGAAATCCAGGTAGGCGTCGAATTGCTCGCGGCCGTCGAGGCCGTCGAGCAGTTCGGTCACGCGCCGTTCGATGCGCGGGCGCAGCAACTCCACCGCGCGCGGCGTCAGCGCGCGCATGAGGAGCGCCTTCAAGCGATCGTGGTACGCGTCGTCGCGGTACAGGAGCCAGCGCGTGTAGTGCGCGACGACCGAGGAAAAGCGCTCGCGCCCGGCGCGCGGCAGGTAGGACCACAGGGTCTCGGTGCGATCCACCGACAGGTCGGCGCGCCCCTGCAGGTCGAACACGTCCTGGTAGCGCGTGATGAGCCAGGCGCCGGCACGCTCCGACCAGTGCACCGGTTCACGCTCGCGCAGGCGCTGGTAGAAGGGGTAGGGGTCGTAGACCGCGTCGCGGCTGAAGAGGCCGAAGCTGTCCGCCGGGTCGTCGCCCGCCGCGACCGTGCGCATCCTGAAGGCGGTGTCGGTCATGCGGCGATCATACGCTCGGCTTCCCGCCGCAGCGCAGGATGCGGCTTGCGCCGTGTCGCTCGCTCGCCTAGGTCTCGAGGATGAACTTGCCGAAGTGGCGGTTCTCGCGCATGGTGGCCTGGGCGCGGTCGGCCTCGGCCAGGGCGAACACCTTCTCGACCGGCATCGCAAAACGCCCGGCCGCAATGGCCGCGCCGAAGTCGCGCCACGCGGACTCGACCACGGCGGCGAACTCGGACACGTCGCGGGTGCGGAAGGTCACGCCGATGAGCGAGATGCGCTTGCGCGACAGTTCGTTCAGGTTGACCGCACCGCTGTTGCCGCCCATGCGTCCGATCTGCACCCAGCGCGCGCCCACTGCCGCCAGCGCCAGGTGATCGTCGATCGCGGAGGCGCCGACCATGTCGACGATGACGTCCGCGCCACGGTCTCCGGTGGCGCGCATGACCGTCGGGGCGGCGGCGCCTTGGGCGTAGTCGATGCCGTGGGTCAGGCCGTAGCCGGCGAGGCGCTCGAGCTTGGCGCGGCTGGCAGTGCCGGCGATGACGTTGGCACCGCGCGCGCGCGCGATCTGCACCGCGGCCAGTCCCACGCCGCTCGAGGCCGCCTGCACGAACACCGACTCGCCGGCGCGGTGCCGGGCGTTGGTGACGATCGCGTCGTGCGCGGTGAAGAGCGCCACCGGCAGGGCGGCCGCGGCGCTCCATGCCAGGCTCGCGGGCACGGGGACCGCCAGCCGATGCTGGATCAGCACCTGTTCCGCATAGGCGCCCGAGGGCATGCCCATGACGCGGTCGCCGATCTTCCAGCCGGTCACCTTGTCGCCCATGCCGATGATTTCACCCGCCGCTTCCAGTCCGGCGATGGGCTGCGGCGGGCGCGTCGCGATGCGCGCGTAGTGGCCCGCGTTCAACATCAGGTCGGCGCGGTTCAAGCCCACCGCGCGCGTGCGCACCAGGAGTTCGCCCTCGCCCGGCTTGAGGTCCGGCACCTCCTGCCAGACCATGCGCGCCGCGTCGCCGCTTTTCTCGATCACCCAGGCCTTCATGTCGCTCTCTCCCATTCCACGACCGCGACGCGCTGGCGCTCGCCGATGCGCCATTCCCCGACCAGGTCGACCCGGTCGGGACCGTGCCAGCGCGCGTGGCGCCGCTGGCTCTCGCCGATCCAGTTGGGCAAGAGGCTCAACTCGACTTGATGAATCATGTCCTCGCCGTCGGCCTCCCAGCGCCCGCAGTAGGTGACATAGTCGTCGAAGGCGCGCACCTTCTCCTCGACGCTCGCCTGCAGGCGGTCCGGCACCGCGAATTTCGGCGGCGCCGCGCGCTGCATGGTGCCCATCATGAAGCCCGCCTCGGTGTAGGTGATGTAGCCGCGCGCATCCCGGCCCAGCGGGTAGAAGCGCTCGTCCTGGTCATAGCGGGACCAGTAGGCGATCAGCGACCAGGTGCCGATGATCGGGTGCTTGTCGGTCACGATCTTCTCCTTGCGGGCGCGCAGCCGGAAGCGCCTATTCGATCACGATCTTCGCTTCGCGGATCGCGCGGCCCCAGCGTTCAATGTCGCCGCTCTGGCGGCGGCGCAGATCCTCCGGCGGCCCGGGCATGGGCTCCACGCCGCGATCGAGCAGCGCCTTGCGCCCCTCCGCCGAGCCGAGCACGCCTTGCAAATCGCGCGACAGGCGCGCGACGACCGGCGCCGGAGTCGCCGCCGGCACGAAGATGCCGAACCAGGAGAGTGCCTCGAAACCCTTCAGACCCGCCTCGTCCAGGGTCGGCACGTCCGGCGCCGCGGACCAGCGCTTGGGCCCGGTGGTCGCGATGGCGCGCAGCTTGCCGGCCGCCACCTGGGCCAAGGCGCCCTGTTGGTCGAACACCATGTCCACGCGCCCGCCCAGTACCTCTGTCAACGCCGGCGCCGCACCCTTGAACGGCACGTGCAGCAGGTCGATGCCGGCCGCGCCCCGGAACATCTCGGCGGTGATGTGAAAACCCGAACCGGTACCGGGACTGGCGAAGCTGAGCTTGCCCGGGCTGGCCTTGGCCAACGCGATTAGCTCGGCCAGGTTTTTTGCCGCTACGCCCGGATGCACAACAAGCAGCCCCGGTGTGCCGCCGATCAGGCCCACCGGCGCGAAGTCGCGCACCGGGTCGTAGGCGAGCTTGAGCCCGCCGGCGACCGGCAGAACGTGGGTCGAGACGTTGGCGAGAGCCAGGGTGTAGCCATCGGCCTCACCCTTGGCGACTGCCTCGGTGCCGATGCGCCCGGTCGCGCCGGCGCGGTTGTCGACCACCACCGGACGGCCGAGACGCTGGCCCAGGTGCTCGGCGACGATGCGCGCGGCAATGTCCGGGCCGCCGCCGGCCGGCCACGGCACGACCAGGCGCAGCGGCCGCGACGGGAATTCCTGCGCCACTGCTGCGGACACGAGGCAGGCCAGGAGCGCGCCTACAAGCGCTGCGTGTCGGAATGGACGGAATCGAATCATGCGAGCCTCCAATTCTTGAATGGTCGGAATTCAGGCGAGGTAATGACCACCGTCGACGTACAGGATGTTGCCGGTGGTGTACGCGTTGCCCATCAGGTACAGCGCCGCCGCGGCGGCATCCTCCGGCAGGCCGATGCGCCCG
Source organism: Burkholderiales bacterium (assembly GCA_016790635.1). GTDB lineage: Bacteria > Pseudomonadota > Gammaproteobacteria > Burkholderiales > JAEUOS01 > JAEUOS01. The sequence goes on along the minus strand of JAEUOR010000026.1, from coordinate 90,839 downwards.
ACCGGCAGGCCGGCGGCCCACTTGTCGAGCATCTCCTTGCGCGCCGCGTCCGGCATGTCGGCAAAGCTGGACGAGGCGATGCGTCCCGGCGCTACCGCATTGACGCGCACCGGCGCCAGGTCGAGCGCCATGCCGCGGGTCAGGCCTTCGATGGCCGCCTGCACGGCCGCCAGCGCCGCCATCGCCTTGACCGGCCGGCGGCTGGCGCCGCCGCCGAAGAGCGTGATCGAGCCGCCTTTGGCGATGTGCGGCGCCGCCAGCTTGGCGCACAGGTACTGGGCCCAGAACTTGTTGTCGAACAGCGCCCGCGCATCGGTCGTCGGTTGCTCGAGAAAGCTGGTGTAGCGCTGGCGCGTCGACCCCGGGCCGACCGTGACCACCAGGTGGTCGATCGGCGCCTGCACCGCGAAGAGTGCGGCGAGTTGCCCTTCGTCGCGCGCATCGGCCGACGCGGTAGCGACGTTCGTGCCGATCTCGCGCGCGGCGGCGGCGAGCTTGCCCGCGTCGCGCCCGGCGATCACCACCCGCGCGCCGGCCGCCGCCGCCGCCTTCGCCACCGCCAGGCCGATGCCGCTGCCGCCGCCGACCACGACCACCTTGCTACCCGTCATTGCCATCATCGCCCCCTTAGCCGTCGACCTTGAGGTTGATGCGCCGCGCCAGCCCGCCCCAGCGCTCCGTAGCCTCCTTGAGCGCGGCTGCAAGCGCTTCCGGCGTGCTGCCGACCGGCTCGCTGCCCAGCGCGTTGTAGCGCTCGCGGATCTCCGGGGTCTTGAGCGCGGCGGCGATTTCGGTCGAGAGCCGGTCGACGATCGCGCGCGGCGTCGCCGCTGGCGCATAGACCGCGTGGAACGAGCTCGAGTCGTAGCCGGACACGCCCGCTTCCTCCATGGTCGGCAGGTCCGGGGCCTGCGACAGGCGGCGCCTGGCGCCGGTGGCCAGCATGCGCACCTTGCCGGCGCGCGCCTGGTTGAGCGCCGACGCGGTCGAATCGAACATCATCGTCACCTGGCCGCCGATCAGGTCGGTCATCGCCGGTGCGACGCCCTTGTAGGGCACGTGCACGATGTCGATGCCGCCCAAGTGTTTGAGCTGCTCACCCAAAAGGTGCACCACGCTGCCTGTACCGGGCGAGGCGAAGGTCAGCCGGCCGGGGTTGGCCTTGGCGTCGGCGACGAGTTCGCGCACGGTCTTGTAGGGCGCGGCGGCGGCGACGATGAGAATGCCTTCCACCCCGGCGATCAGGCTCACCGGCGCGAAGTCCTTGACCGGGTCGAACCCGAGCTTCGGATAGATCGCCGGGTTGACCGCCATGGTGCCGGTGGGCGACCAGAAGAAGGTGTAGCCGTCCGGCGCCGAGCGCGCCGCGTACTCGGCGCCGATGTTGCCGTTGGCGCCGGCGCGGTTGTCGATGAGGAATTGCTGGCCCAGGCGCTCGGACAGGCGCGCAAGCAGGGGTCGCGCGAGATTGTCGGTCGGCCCGCCGGGCGGGAACGGGATCACCACGCGCACCGGCTTGGCGGGCCAGGACTGAGCCGCGACGCGGCCGGCGGCGAGGCTGGTGCCGGCCAGCGCGGCAAGAACGAACGTGCGTCTTTGCATTTCGTCTGTCCTTTGGTTTCAGTCAACGCTTGCCAAACCGCGCGCCTGTGCGAAGCGCCGCGCAAAGGCCTCGTACTGCGTCGGTTCACGGCCCAGCATCATGGCCAGCGTGCGCCAGTTGCCGCCCGGCGCACCGTGGGTGTCGAACTCCTCGAACATGGTGCGGAGGATCGCCATCTCGCGCGGGTCGCGTCCGGCCCAGTGCGGCAGCGCCATGTACGCATCCAGCGGCATGGCCACGGCGCGGATCGCGCGGCCGGTGACGCGCGACCAGATCGCCGCCAGCTGGTGGCGCGTCAGCGGCGCCTTGGCGCTCGCCATCTCGTAGACGCCATAGTCCCAGTCGGGCTCGGTCAACACGCGCGCCACCGCTTGGGCGTAGTCGTCCAAGTCGAGCCAGGAGATGAGCGAGTCGGCCGAGTAGGGAAAGACGAACTCGCCAGCATCGATCATGCGCTGCCAGTTCCAGGCAACGTTCTGCATGTAGTTGGTCGGCTGGAAGATGCGCCACGGCAGCCCCGAGTGCATGGCCATTTCCTCGACCTGACGCTTGTGGTTGTGGAACTGGATCGTCGTGACCTGGGATGTGATGACGCTGTGCAGCGCGATCACCCGTACTCCGGCGGCCACGGCGGCGTCGATCACGTTGCGTCCGTTGGCCACCTCTTCGGGCTTCATGCGCGGCGGGATGTGAAAGACCGTGTCGGCGCCGTTGAACGCGCGCGTCAGCGCGTCGCGGTCGGCGAAGGCGGCCAGCGCGGACTCGGTCGCGCCGGCCGCCCGCAAGGTCGCCGCCGAAGCCTCGCGCGTGACGACCGCGCGGGTCGCCGCGCCGCGCGCCGCGAGTGCCGCGATCAAGGCGCGGCCGGTGACGCCGCCGGCGCCGGTGATCGCGATCAAATGGCGCCCCGCTCGCGCGCCACCCGTGCGACGAACTCGCGGTAGGTGGTGGGCGTGCGGCCGAGCATCATCGCCAGCACGCGTGCGTTGCCTCCCGCCAGGCCGTGCTTGTCATAGTGGGCGTACATGGTGGCGACGCGCTCGACCTGGAACGGGGTACGCGTCTTGGCGCCGATCGGCCGCCATTCGTCGATCGAATAGGCCTCGGCGCGCACGGGTTTTCCCAGCACCTGACCGATGGTGGCCGCCATCTCCTCGCGCGTGAGGTTGTCGCCGCTGCACAGTTCGAAGCCGCCGCCGTCCCAGCCCGGTTCGGTCAGCACCTTGGCCGCAACCGCGGAGATGTCCTCGAGGTCGATGAGGCTCATGCGCGCGGCCGCCGAGTAGGGCGCCCGGTAGACCCCGCGCCCCGTGATGTTGTCCCACTCCCACAACATGTTCTGCATGTACATGGTCGGCTGCAGGAACGTGTAGGGAACCAGCGACTCGATGATCAGCCCCTCGACGACGCGCTTGTCGCGATGGTGCAGCAAGGCGTCGACCTGGGCGTGGATCAGGCTGTGGAACACCAGATGATCGACCCGCTCGGCGCGCGCCGCGGCGATCACGTTCTGCCCGATCGGGATCTCCGCATCGCTCATCACCGGGCAGATGTGATAGACGCGGCTCGCGCCTGCGAGCGCGCGGCGCACGTCGGCCGCGCTCCTCAGGTTGCCGATCACCACCTCGCTGGCGCCGGCCGAGCGCACCTTGTCCTCCGACTCGGCACGACTCACCATGGCGCGCGCGGGCACGCCCATCGCCTTGAGCCGTCGCAGCGCGGCGGTCCCGGTCTGGCCGGCGGCGCCCAGGATGACGATCACGCCGCGCTCTTGGCGTAGGGGTCGAAGCCCGCGGCCTGGTCGGCGTCGATCACCTCCTGCGGCACGAACAGGCCGCGGTTCGGATCCTCGACGTTGTCGTAGATCACCATCACCATGCCGGGCTCTCCGGGCTCGCCCTGCTGCTCGACGCGGCGCCACAGCATGGGCGGCACCGAGAAGGTGTCGAAGGGGCCCAGCTCGACGAACTCCTCGGGATCCTTGTTGAAAAAGATGCGATAGCGCCCCTTGATGGGCATGAAGATCTCGCGATACTCGTGGGCGTGGATCACCGGCGAGTTGCCGGCCCTGGACTCGATGAAGCACATGTGGAAGCTGTGCGGGGTGGCGATGCCGGCCGGCGCGGCCTTGTTGTCAGTCGAGATCACGTACTTGATCGGCAGGCGCTTGGTCGGGTCGGCCTTGTCGACAAAGGCGTTGGGATCGACCATCAGGTCGCGGTAAAAGGCGACGTTCTTCATCACCTCGGCTGTGGGCATCTCGACGCCGGGGCCGGCGACGCGGGTGTAGTGGGTGGTGCCGGGCGCGCTCTGCGACATGCGATGTTCCTCGTGGCGATGACGAGCGTCGATTGTAGAAAGCCGGGCTGCGTACTGCTATTGATCCGTGCGTATAGTATTCATCAGTATGCGTGATATGACCTTGCCCATCGATCGTGAACGGCGCCGCCCTGCCTGACCTGCAGCTCCTGGCTGCCCTCGAGGTACTGGTCGCCGAAGGCAACGTCTCGCGCGCTGCCGAGCGCATGGGCATGTCGCAGCCCGCCATGAGCGGCTTGCTCAAGCGCCTGCGCGCGACCTTCGACGACCCATTGCTCCTGCGCACCGCGCGCGGCATGGTGCCGACCCCGCGCGCGGTCGAACTGGCCGCCAAGGCCGGCGCGCTCATCGAGCAGGCGCGCGCGCTCACCGGCGGGGCGCGCAAGATCGAGCCCAGGCGCGAAGAGCGCGTCTTTCGCCTGATCGCGACCGACTACGTGCTGATGGTCGTGTTGCCCGCGATCCAGGCAAGGCTGGAAGCGGAAGCGCCTGGCATCGGCCTGGACGCGCGGCCGCCCAACCCGCGGCGCGTCCTCGAACTCCTGGCCTCGGGCCAGATCGACCTGGGAGTGGGCTATCTGGTCGACCCGCCCGCGGGGCTGCGCACGCGCCTCATCTTCCGCGAGGCCTCGGTCTGCATCGCGCGCAAGGGTCATCCCAGCGTCAAGGGCGCGCTGACCCTGGCGCAATACCAGCAGGCCGACCACGTGCGCATCAGCCCGGCCGGGGTGGGCAACTACGCGCGCCTGGTCGAAACCGCGCTGGTGGACCTGCGCATCCGCCGCGCCGGGGGCATCGTCGTCCCCAACTTCCTGGTTGCCCCGGCGATCGTCGCGCGTTCCAATCTGCTGGCGACGGTCCCGGAGCGGGTGGCGCGCACTTTTGCCGCGTCGCTGCCCTTGCAGATTCTCGCGCCGCCGGTGCCGCTGCCGGTGCTCGACGTCTCGCTGTACTGGCACGAGCGGGCACACAAGGATGGCTTGCATCGCTGGATGCGCGATCTCATCATCGAGGCGGCGCGCAGGGTATAGAACGCCAAGGTTTCGCAGCGTGAGTTGATCGCGCCTGATTGCTATCATGCGCCACCCGCGACTCCGCCGGCCTCCACGATTGGACTGGAGGCCGGGCATCGGCCATGGAACTCTCTCCCGAACTGCGCCAATTGCGCGATTTCTATTACAAGACCGCGCTCAAGCTGCCCCCGGACAAGGACTTCGTGCGCGGCGAGCGCGTGATCGAGCGGCCGGGCTTTTTCACCATCGAGGACTTGCGCACGCATCTGAACAACCCGCTTCTGCGCCCCGAATACTTCAAGCTCTACTGGCAGGGCAAGGAGGTGGATTGCAACCCGGCGATGGGCCACAAGCTGATCCAGGGCTCGGCAGTTCCGCTCCTCAACAAGGGCATTCTCGAACAGTACCTGTCCAATGGCGCCGCCATCGTGCTCGAGGCGATCGATCTGTTCGACCCGATGGTCAACGCGATGTGCGGCGCGATCGAGGGGGGGGTCAGTACCTGTTCGCCAATTCGGTGGCGTTTTTCTCGCAGGCGGCCGGCGGCGAGGCCTATTCCGGCCACTGCGACACGGCCGACGTGCTGGTGGTACAGCTGGCCGGGCGCAAGAAGTGGTTCATTCACAAGCGCCAGCATCCGCGCTGGGTCGACGTCAGCGAAATGGACGCTGCCGCACGCGGTCCCGTGCAGGCCGAGATCGTCATGGAACCCGGCGATGCGCTTTACTTGCGCAGCTACACCCCGCACCTGGTGCAGACCGCCGACGACTACTCCTTGCACATGGCGTTTGACATCTGCGACCGGCGCATCAACGCGGACACCGCCCTGGACTTTTTGCTGCAACGGTACAACCGCGATTCCGCACCGACCTACGCGCCTACTGCGGTCGTCCTGGAGAAACTCGCGGCGCACATGAATTCGCCGTCATTTCGCGACGAGCTGGACGGACTGCTGACCAAGCATGGCGAGAGTTACAAACTCGCGCGTGGCATGTTCGGCACGAATCGCGTCAACGCGCTGGACCGCTGGATCGCGCGCGAGGCGACGCGCAAGCGCTGAGTTCCGCCAGGGTGGGCGCATGGTCGAGGACACGCTTTTTGATCTGCGCATCCGGTGCTTGGCCGTACGCTCGGTGCTCAACTTCCTGGTCAACCCCGAGTTCGGGGCCTCGCGGCTTCCCGGGGCGGCAGGGCCCGCGCGTGGCATCATTGCAAGCTTGACAGTCATACACCAATCCTGGAGAAGTCGCATGTTTGCACGACCTTCGTTCGTTGTCGCCGTCGCCGTGGCGTTGGGCCTTGGCGCCGCCTCTGGTGGAGCGGCGGCCCAGACCACGTTTGCCGCGCAGACCGGCGTGAGTTCCATTTCCCCGTGCCCCAGCTTCTGCGGCGGCCCCGGCAGTCAGTTCGGCAGCGACTTTGACGGTGGCGCGGGATTTGCCACCAGCCAGTCGGCGCTATCGAACATCGATGGCAATGGCCGCGCCGAGGTAACGCTCACCGGCCCGGTCAGCCTGCCGATCCTGCGCGCCGAAGCTTTTGCTGACCCACTGCGCTCGTCGCAGCTGCAGGCCAGCGCGACGGGCATGCAGGGCTTTTACGTCGGGGCGGGCGGCCTGTCCACCTACACCCTGGAACTCGCCCTCACCGGCCAGGCCACCGGCAGCGTCCGCGCCGACGTGCTGGTGTTCCGCGATCTCGATCCCCTGAGCCCCGCTCAGTTCTCTTCCGATGTGGGGACGATGGAGTTCGAGGTGATCGCCCTTTCCTCTGATTTGCAGTTGGTGGATCGGGCCACCCTGTCGCTGACTGCCAATGGCAGTGCGCAAAGCGTGCCTGGCGCGCTCGACATCGACGCGCTCAGTGTCGGCGACCTCTTCTACGTCTGGGCCAAGTTGAGTGCCACCGGGCGCAACGGCACCTATGGTGACGCATTCAATACCCTCAACCTGTCCTATACCGACGCCACCGGCCTGTCGCAGTTGGCTCCGGTGCCCGAGCCGGGCGCCTGGATCATGTTTGCGGCGGGGCTGGCAATGCTGGCGGCGCGTCGGCGCAGTGCGGACCGGTCGCCTGCCTGACCATGCTCGACTACACCGTCCGCGACAACGTCGCCGAGATCCTCATCAACCACCCGCCGGTCAACGCGCTCGACGATGCCTTGCTGGACCAGTTGCTGGCCCTGCTGCAGCGGGCCGGCGCGGACGCTGGCGTGCGCGCCATCATCATCTCGAGCGCGCTGCCGGGGCGTTTTTGCGGCGGACTCGACCTGGCTTCGTTCCTTGACAGCCCGCACGCGCAGGCGCGCGCGACCATCGAACGGCTTTACACGCGGCTGTGCGATGTTCAATTCAACCTCGGCAAGCCGTCGATCGCCGCCGTCGGCGGGGCGGCCCGCGGTGGCGGCATGTCGCTGGCGATCTCGTGCGACCTGATCGTGGCTGCCGACAATGCCACCTTCGGCTATCCGGAAGTCGACATCGGACTCCTGCCCGCGATCCATTACACCCACCTGCCGCGCATCGTCGGCCGCTATCGTGCTTTCGACCTGCTCTTCACCGGACGCACGTTCGGTGCAGAGGAGGCGCAAAGCCTGGGCCTGGTGAGCCGCGTCGCGCCCGCTGCGGAGCTACTTGCCGAGGCGCGCAAACTCGCGCAGACCCTGGCGGCCAAGTCGCCCGAACTGGTGCGCATGGGGCGCGCGGCCTTCATGCAGGCGATCGACTCGAATTACCGCAGCGGCGTGGCCGGTGCGGTGAACCTGCTGGCGGCCACCATCGCCACCGACGACTCGAAAGAGGGGCTGACGGCGTTCGTCGAAAAGCGCAAGCCCGTGTGGAAAAAGCCTTGAGCGCAGCTGTGCCGCGTGGAGCGGCGCTGGCGTAGTCTCAGACGCCTGCGGACGTTCCGGTCGGACGCTTCAGGAGCAGGTATTTCTGCTCTCCCTCCATGACCAGCTCGCCGCGCTGGTTGTGCACCGTCGAGCGTAGCGTCAGGACGCCGGTGGACCGGTTCGGCGCCAGGTTGCTGACTTCGAGCGCGCAGTACAGCGTGTCGCCCACGAACACGCGGCCCAGGAAGCGGCTGCTCTGCTCGATGAATCCCTTGAGGGAATCTTCCACCATGTGCGGAAAGAGGCCGGCCCCGGCCGCGGTCTGCGCGAGCACCTGGAACCCGTGCGCCAACATGTGCGGCATGCCGTGCGCGCGGCAGTATTCGACGTCGTAGTGCACCGGGTGGTTGTCGCCGCTGGCGAGCGAGAACGCGGCGAAGAGCGCCTCGGTCATGGTGCGCGAGGGCAGCACGAAGCGCTCGCCCAAGGCGAAGTCGTCGAAGTAGCGTGATTCGCACAGGCGATGGCTCTTCGCATCGAAGCCGGCACCCGCCTGCGCCACGGCGTCAGCTCCAGCTCGCTGCCACGCCGGGCGGCGGCGAATAGGGCAGGTCGCCGCGCTTGAGCACCACTTCCCACCCGCCGTGCGCGGCCAGCTGTTCGGCCTGGCGCTTTTTTGCGCGCGCGTCCACCTCGGCCGGGTCGAGGCGTTCGCGCAGACGCTTTTCCATGCTGGCGATGACATCGGCGTAGTCGGGGTCGCCGGCCACGTCGCGCAGTTCCTCGGGGTCCTTGTGGCGGTCGTAGAGCTGCACCGGGTAGGTGGTCGGGCGGATGTACTTGTAGCGCCGGTCCTGCACCATGAAGAAGGCCTCGCGCGAGCCGGAGGCGTGGTACTCGGCGAAAACGGTGCGCTCGGCGTCCGGTTTGTCCCACATGCCGAAGAGCGACTGCCCGGACGAGGGCACCTGGGGGCTGTCGACCGCATCGAGCACGGTCGCGAAGACGTCGACCAGGTTGGTCGGCGTGGACACGGTTTTGCCCGCCGGCACGTCGGGTCCGGCCAGGATCATCGGCACGCCCACCGATTCCTCGTACATGGTCGACTTGCCCCACAGGCCGCGCGCGCCGTTGTTGTCGCCGTGGTCGGCGGTGTAGAGGATGCGGGTCGAATCGGCCAGGCCGGTCTCCTTGAGAGCGGACAGCACCTTGCCGACCTGCTCGTCCATAAAGCTGGTGAGTCCGAAGTAGCCCGCCAGTGCGCGGCGCACGTCGGCCTCGCCCTTCATGTGCGCGTCATAGGGCATGGTGCGCGCGTAGTCATCCAGGATCGGGTGATGCGGGCGCTCGTTCCTGGCGTACAACTTGGGCATCGGCAGCTGCATGCGCGCGTAGCGGTAGAAGTACTCGGAGGGCGCGGTCAGCGGGAAATGCGGTGTGACGAGGGAGACGAACAGCACCCAGGGCTTGTCTTTGTGCTTGGCCGCCTCTTCGTAGAGCCAGACCTGCGCCGCGGCAGCGACGTCGCGGTCGTAGCGGGTGTAGTCGGATTCGCCGGGGCCGGCCATGCCGATCATCTTTTTCGCGCCGCCGCGCGGCGGCGCATCGGGTCCGCGGTTGAGCGCGAGCAGGTCGCCCTTGCCATCGACGATGTGCATGGGCAGCACTTCCTTCGAGAACCCGTGGTCGTCGCCGGGGTGCCCGCGAAAATGCAGCTTGCCGAAGGAGACCACCTCGTGGCCGCGTTCGCGCAGCACATGGTGCCAGCTCGGGATGCTGCCCTCGTAGGCGTCCGCGTTGTCCCAGTAGCCGATCTCGTGGTTGTAGCGACCGACGGCGAGCGCGGCGCGTGCCGGCACGCAGATCGGGCAGGGGGTGGAGGCCTGGGTATAACGCACCCCGCGCGCGGCCAGGCCGTCGAGATGGGGTGTCGAAATAAACGGGTGCCCGGCCGCCCCCATGACCTTGGGATTGTGCTCGTCGGAAAACAGGATGATGAGGTTGGCGGGGCGCATCGCGTGAGGTGGATAGGGTGAATGAGGGCGCTAATATACTTCCCACCTTTAACGGAGACTAGCCATGCAGCGACGCGACTTTCTCGCCACCACCCTGGCCCTGGGCCTGCCTGCGGCCGCATTCGCCCAGGCGTGGCCGTCCAAGCCGGTGCGCTTCATCGTCCCCTACCTTCCGGGCAGCGCGCCCGACGTCCTGGCGCGCGTGCTGGCCGAGCGCCTGGGCGGCCCGCTCGGCCAGTCGCTGGTGATCGAGAATCGCCCGGGTGCCGGCGGCAACATCGGTACCGAGATGGTCGCCAAGGCGCCGCCGGACGGCTACACGATCGGCCTGGCGACCTCGGCGGTCGCGACCAACCCCTGGCTGTATCGCAAGATCGGCTTTGACCCGCTCACCGATTTCACGCTGCTCAATCTCACCACGGTGATGCCGCACGTGCTGGTGGTGCATCCGGACACGCCGGTCAAGACCACTGCGGAACTGGTGCGCATGCTCAAGGAAGCGCCGGGCAAGCACAACTTTGCCTCAGGCGGCAACGGCAGCGGCGCGCACTTTTGCGGCGAACTCTTCAAGTCGGGCGCCGGGGTGGACATGGTGCACGTGCCTTTCAAGGGTGCCCCGGACATCATCAACTCGGTGCTTGGCAAGACCACCTTGTGCGGCTTTCCGACGCTGGCGACCGCAGTGCCGCACATCAAGGCCGGTCGCCTGCGTGCCCTCGGCGTGACCGGAACCAGGCGCAACCACGCCATACCGGATGTGCCTTCGATCGCCGATGCCGTGCCGGGCTATGACTACATTTCGTGGTTCGGCCTGTTCGGGCCGGCGAAGATGCCAGCCGATGTGGTGAAACGCATCGATGCCGAAATGACCAGAGCCCTGCAGGACAGTGCCTTCCGCGACCGCCTGCAGGCCGACGGCAGCGAGGCCCGCAACCTGGGCTCGGCCGAATTCAGCGCGTTCTTCAAGACCGACTATCCGCGGGCCAAGCGCATGGTCGAACTCTCCGGCGCGCGCGTCGACTGAGTTCGCCCTGCCGGCTTCATGCGCGCCGCGCATGGGGTGATGAAAACACGGCATTGGCGCGTTCGCGCGCCGGTCCGTAGAGTTGCGGTCATCGACACCCACGGCCAAGGCGCCCGATGACCACCCGTACCGAACACGACCTGCTCGGGGACCGCGCTGTCCCCGCCGACGCTTACTGGGGCATCCACACCCTGCGGGCGCGCGAGAATTTCCCGATCACCGGCGTGCCCATCGGCGCGTCAGCCGACCTGGTGCGCTCGCTGGCGCTGGTCAAGCACGCCGCAGCGATCGCCAACCGCGACTTGGGGCTGATCCCGGCCGCTGCGGCCGACGCGGTTTTTCGCGCCTGCGAGGAGGTCGCATCCGGCAAGTTCGATGCCGAATTCGTGGTCGACATGATCCAGGGCGGCGCCGGCACATCGACCAACATGAACGCCAACGAGGTCATCGCCAATCGCGCGCTGGAACTCATGGGCCGCGCGAAGGGCGACTACGCGGCCCTGCATCCGATCGAGATCGTCAACTGCTCGCAATCGACCAACGATGTCTACCCGACGGCGCTGCGCCTGACCTCGATCTTCGGCATCCGCCGCCTGATCGCCGCCATGGCCACCCTGCGCGCAGCATTCGAGGCCAAGGCCTTCGAGTTTCGCGACGTGCTCAAGATCGGCCGCACCCAGCTGCAGGACGCGGTGCCCATGACCCTGGGCCAGGAGTTCTCCACCTACGCCGTGATGCTTGGCGAAGACGAGCAGCGCCTGACCGAGGCCATCGGCCTGATGCGCGAGATCAGCCTGGGCGCGACCGCGATCGGCACCGGCATCAACACCGACCCGGATTACGCCCCGGCGGCGTGCCGGCACCTCTCGCGTCTGGCCGGCGAGTCGCTGGTCATGGCGCCCAACTTCATCGAGGCCACCCAGGATACCGGCGCCTTCGTGCAGCTTTCCGGCATCCTGAAGCGGGTCGCGGTCAAGCTCTCCAAGACCTGCAATGACCTGCGCCTGTTGTCCTCCGGGCCGCAGGGCGGCTTGAACGAGATCGGCCTGCCGGCGCGCGCGGCCGGGTCGTCCATCATGCCCGGCAAGGTCAATCCCATCATTCCCGAGGTCGTCAACCAGGTGGCGTTCGAGGTCATCGGCAACGACATGACCATCACCATGGCCTCCGAAGGCGGGCAACTGCAGTTGAACGCCTTCGAGCCCATCATCGCCTACTCGCTGGCCAAGAGCCTGTCCCACCTGACAGCTGCCTGCACGACCCTGGCGACCAATTGCGTGGCCGGCATCACGGCCAACCGTGAACTGCTGGCCGAACGGGTGCGCAATTCGGTCGGGCTGGCCACGGCATTGAATCCCTACATCGGCTACCAGAATGCCACCCTGATTGCGCGCCTGGCGCTGGAAACCGGGCGCCGGGTCGAAGACCTGGTGCTGGAGCGCGGACTCATGGAGCCGGCCAGGCTGGCCGCGGTGCTGCGGCCGGAGGTGCTCACGCGACCGCAAGCCCGGGCGGTCTGATCGGTGTGCCGCAGGGGCCTCGTTACGCAGGTCGGGATATCAATGGGCACCGTCCCTGTGCCGGCAGGCACTACGCCGGTGCAGATTCGATTCAGGGTTACCCCCCGTGCGGGCGCGAGGGGGGCTTTGCTAAACTGAAACGTCAACCTTGCACGCGGCTCACGCGTGAATGTCCGACGTGCGAACGGGTTTTTGATCAGCAGGCGCCGCGGCGCCATTTCGAGGAGAGTCAAGAAAATGAAAAACCTTACCCTGGCCTTGGCGGCCGTTTTCGCTGCTTCCGGCTTCATCGCCGGTGCGCAAGCGCAGGAACTGACCGGTACGCTGAAGAAGATCAAGGACACAGGCGTCATGACGGTCGCTCATCGCGAGTCGTCGATCCCGTTCTCCTATCTGGACGACAAGCAGCAACCGGTCGGCTACTCGATGGACATCTGCGCCAAGGTGGTCGACGCCGTCAAGGCCGAGCTCAAGATGCCCAACCTCAAGGTGGCCTACCAGCCGGTGACCTCCTCGAACCGCATTCCGCTCTTGCAGAACGGCACCATCGACATCGAGTGCGGCTCGACGACCAACTCGGTCGCGCGCCAGCAGCAGGTGTGGTTCGGCCCGACCTATTTCCGCATCCAGGTGACGGCCGCGGTCAAGAAATCGTCCAACATCAAGAGCCTGGCCGAACTCAACGGCAAGAACATCTCGACGACCTCGGGCACGACCGCGGTACCCTTGCTCAAGGCCTACGAGAAGACCCGCGCCATCGACGTCAAGGAAATCTACGGCAAGGATCACGCCGAGTCCTTCCTGCTTCTGCAGGATGATCGCGTCGTTGCCTTTGTCATGGACGACATCCTCCTGGCTGGCCAGATCGCCAACGCGCGCAATCCCAACGACTACATGATCATCAACGAGTCGCTGCGCGGCGAGCCCTACGGCCCGATGATCCGCAAGGACGACACGCAGTTCAAGGCGCTGGTCGATCGCACCCTCGGCAACCTCTACAAGTCGCCCGAGATGGAGCGCATCTACGCCAAGTGGTTCACCAGCCCGATCCCGCCCAAGGGCGTCAACCTGAACTTCCCGATGACACCGACCTTGAAGGCCGATTTCGCCAACCCCAACGACCGCGGCGTGCAGTAAGCCGCAGAGGTGTCGCGGGCCTGCGCGGCCCGCGCCACTCCCTCGCAGAAAAGCCGGCAGGCGTCAAGCCTGACGGCTTTTTGTTTTTTGGCGCAAGATATGCTTCAAGCCGGGATACCTATCGGCGTTGGGGGAGGGGTCATGAATCTGGGGATATTCCTGGAGCAGGTGCCGGACGGCGACGGCACGTGGCTATTCGTTCTGCTGGGCGGGCTCAAGTTCACGCTCTCGGTGGCGGTGCTGGCGTGGATCATCGCCTTCCTGCTGGGCTCCGTGCTGGGTGTCATGCGCACCACCGAGAACAAGTGGATGGTGCGTTTCGGCAACGCCTATGTCGAGCTCTTTCGCAACATCCCGCTGATCGTCCAGTTCTTCCTCTGGTACTTCGTGCTGCCCGGGCTTTTCACGCCGGTCAAGGTCTGGGTCACCTCGCTGGACCCGACCGAACACCAGTTCGTGACCGCGGTCGTCTGCCTGGGGCTTTTCACCGCGGCGCGCATCTCCGAGCAGGTGCGCTCGGGCATCGGTTCGCTGCCGCGCGGGCAGCGTTATGCCGGCTACGCAATGGGACTCACCCAGGCGCAGACCTACCGCTTCGTGCTCCTGCCGATGGCCTATCGCATCATCATCCCGCCGCTCACCTCCGAGATGATGAACCTGATCAAGAACACCGCGGTTGCGTACTCGATCGGGCTGGTGGAGCTTTTCTTCCGCACCCGCGAAATGGGCGAACTGACCTTTCGCTACTTCGAGGCCTTTACCGCGGCCACCGTCATCTATGTGGTCATCGCGATGACCGCCAACCGCGTCATGGCCGTGGTCGAGAAGAAGGTCGCCGTCCCGGGCTACATCAGCGGTGCCAGCACCGGCGGGGGGCACTAGCATGGGCAACCTAGATTTCAGCGTCATCGGCAGTTCCCTCCCCTACCTGATGAAGGGCCTGCAGTACACCGTCCAGCTCACCGTCGTGGCCGCTGTCGGCGGCGTCATCTGGGGCACGCTCCTGGCGCTGGCCCGGCTGTCGTCGAACAGGTTCCTGTCGATGGCGGCGGCCGGGTACGTCAACCTGATGCGCTCGATCCCGCTGCTCCTGGTCATCTTCTGGTTCTACTTCCTCATGCCGGTGCTGCTGCAGGTCGTCACCGGCGCGGAGCGGCCGCCCTCGATCGGCGCCGAGCGCTCGGCCTATGTCACCTTCATCCTCTTCGAGGGGGCGTATTTCTGCGAGATCATGCGCGCCGGCATCCAGAGCATCCCGCGCGGCCAGGTGGGCGCGGCCTACGCGCTGGGGCTCAACTACTCGCAGTCGATGCGGCTCATCGTCCTGCCGCAGGCTTTCCGCAACATGCTGCCCATCCTGCTCACTCAGACCATCATCCTGTTCCAGGACGTCTCACTGGTGTCGCTGCTCAACGTCACCGACTTCGTCGGCGCCGCGGGCAAGGTCGCGCAGCGCGACAGCCGGGTGGTCGAGATGTACCTGTTCGTCGCCATCGTCTACTTCGTCATGTGCTCGGGCCTGTCGATGCTGGTCAGGCAGTTGCAGAAGAAGATCGCCATCGTCCGCTGACGCCATAAGGGAAAAACGAAAATGATCGAAATCAAGAACGTCAGCAAGTGGTACGGCGCCTTCCAGGTGCTCACCGACTGCTCGACCAAGATCAACAAGGGCGACGTGGTGGTCGTCTGCGGCCCCTCCGGGTCGGGCAAGTCGACTCTGATCAAGACCGTCAACGCGCTCGAACCCTTCCAGAAGGGCGACATCGTGGTGGACGGCATCTCGGTCGGCGACCCCAAGACCGACCTGCCCAAGCTGCGCGCGCGGGTCGGCATGGTGTTCCAGAATTTTGAGCTCTTTCCACATCTCTCGGTTACCGAGAACCTGACTCTGGCGCAGGTCAAGGTGCTCAATCGCAGCCCGGCAGAGGCGCTCGAAAAGGGGCTCAAGTACCTGGATCGCGTCGGCCTGATCGCGCAGAAAAACAAGTTTCCCGGGCAACTCTCCGGGGGCCAGCAGCAACGCGTGGCCATTGCGCGCGCTCTCTCGATGGACCCGATCGCGATGCTCTTCGACGAGCCGACCTCGGCGCTCGATCCCGAGATGGTCGGCGAGGTGCTCGACGTCATGGTGCAGCTGGCCGGCGAAGGCATGACCATGATGTGCGTGACCCACGAGATGGGCTTCGCGCGCAAGGTCGCGCATCGCGTGATCTTCATGGACCAGGGGCGCATCATCGAGGATTGCCAGAAGGAAGAGTTCTTCGGCAATCGCGACGCGCGCTCCGATCGCGCCAAGAACTTTCTGGACAAGATCCTGCAGCATTGAAGCCGGGCGCGGCCGGCGACGGCCGCTGACCGGTCCTTGAGTCCCGCGGAGGCTGCCTGCCCGGCTACGCGTCCGGAATCACCCGCCCCAGGCGGCGCACGCCTTCCACGATTCCCTCAACCGGCGTCGTCGCGAAGGACATGCGAAAGGTGGCGCGGTCGGGAGCGCCGGGATAGAAGGCGACGCCGGGCACGAAAAAGACCTTCTCGCGTTCGGCTGCGGCCATCAGGTCCTGCGCGTCGCCGCCGCCTCTCACCTTGCACCAGAAGAACATGCCGCCGCGCGGCGGCGCGCATTCGACCCGGTCGGCGAGGTGTTCGAGGATCGCGCCATGCATGGCGCGCGCGCGTTCACCGTAGGTGGCGCGGATCTTGGGCAGGTGCCGGTCAAAATCGCCTTGGCCGATGTAGCGGTCGATCGCGTACTGGCTGGGCAGGGCCGAGTGGATGTCGGTGCCGAGCTTGGTGTGGACGAATTGGTCGCGCAGGGAGGCAGGCGGAATCATCCAGCCGGTGCGCAGCCCCGGCGCGATGGTCTTGGAAAAGCTCGAGACATGGGTGACGCGTTCGGCCGCGCCGGGAACGCGCGCGGCCAGCGAAAGCAGGGTCGGCGGCGGCGGCGCGTCGAACCACAGCAGCCCGTAGGGATCATCCTCGATGATGTGAAAGTCGTACTCCACCGCCAACTCGAGTACGCGCAGGCGGCGTGGCAGCGACCACAGCGCACCGGCCGGGTTGGAGTACGACGGCACGGCGTAGAGCAGTCGGGGCCTTTGCCGGCGCAGCGCCGCCTCGAGCGCGTCCGGCAGCATGCCGTCGGCATCGCAGGCGATGCCCTGACCCTTGAGTCCCGCCTGGTGAAACACGTGCAGCGCGGTCGGAAAGGTCGGCGCTTCGGTGAATACATGGTCGCCCGGCCGGCACAGCACCGTGGTCGCGGTGGCGATGCCCTGCTGGCCGCCGTTGGCGACGATGACTTCCTGGTAGTCGACCGGTCGTTCGGCCGTCGAGCAGAGTGTCGCGATGCGCTCGCGCAGGCGCCGATAGCCCTCGCGGTCGCCGTACTGCAGCGAGGCGCGAAAGCCGTCGCGGAACACCTGGTTGTAGGCGGCCGCCAGGGCGTCGGCGTCGAACAGGTCGGGGTCGGGGTAGCCGCCGGCAAAGGAGATGCCGCCGGTGCGACGGGCCAGGCTGGCGACGCGGTAGATGATGCCGCCCAGTTCGGGGGAGTAGTCCAAGGCTTGAAGATCAGGGTGCGGTGCGCGGTTTTAGCATGCCGGGTGCGAGCGGCGCCATGAGGCCGTTGGCGGTCGCGGTCGTGCGCATCGCCTCGCATTGCGCGGACGTCAAATGCACATGCTCGGGGTGCGTGGCGTCGCGCATCAGGTTGCCCGGCAATTCACTGTGCGCGCCGCTGTCGGCCAGGACATGCACCAGTTCGTGGGCGATGACCTGTCCGAGGTCGCGCGTGCCGTGGGCGATCCACACCGTGTCGGCGAGCTGCGGCCGCGTGCGCGCGTTGCCGCGGCCGATGGCCTCGGCGTCGAATGCCGGGCGCATCAGCGTGTCCTCGACGAAGAACAGCGCCGGCCGTGGCGCGTCAAGCGCGGCGACCAGCTCGCGGGCGCGCGGCGTCGCGTAGAAGTGCAGGCGGCGCGGCGCGTCGATCTCGCGCAGCTCGGCTGACGTCAGCGCGATGCCGCACTGTGCGAGCAGGCCGGCGGCCTCAACCACCGCGGCGGCGATGGCATCGGCGCGCCAGCGCGAGTCGCGGAAGTGGTGCAGGGTGAGCCGGAGGTCGTGGGTCGCGTCGCCCCGCGCTGCCGGCAGGATGAGCGACGCGACGCCCACGACCGTCTGCGCGCTTGCCATGGCGACGCCCAGTGCGGCGACAAGCGCGGCCGCGCAGCGGACCAGGCGCCTGCCGTGGGCGAGCAAGGCCTTGCGAGGGAAAAAGTGGCGGCGCTGGCTCATGATCGGGTCCGGGCGAGAGCCACTCGATGTTAGACCTCTTGCGGTCCGCCGCCCGCGCCACCAACCTGAATAGAATCAGCGCGAGACCGACGCCCGGGAACATCCATGATCGACCTGCACTACTGGCCCACGCCCAACGGCTGGAAGATTTCCATCATGCTCGAGGAGTGCGGCCTGCCGTACCGCATGCTGCCGGTCAACATCGGCCGCGGCGAGCAATTCAAGCCCGAGTTCCTGGCCATCAGCCCGAACAACCGCATGCCGGCCATCGTCGATCACGACCCGCCGGGCGGCGGAGCGCCGGTGTCGGTTTTCGAGACCGGGGCCATCCTCATCTACCTGGCCGAGAAGACCGGCCGTTTTTGCCCCTCCGGACTGCGCGAGCGCAAGGCGGTGCTCGAATGGCTGATGTGGCAAATGGGCGGCCTCGGACCCATGGCCGGGCAGAACGGCCATTTCCTGCTTTATGCGCCGGAGAAGGTGCCGTACGCGATCGAGCGCTACGGCAAGGAGGTCGACCGCCTCTACGGCGTGCTCGATGGGCAACTGGCGCGCACCGGCGCCCATGTGGCCGGCGCGGAATACAGCATCGCCGACATGGCGATCTTTCCATGGGTGCGCACGCACAAGATGCAGCAGGTGGACCTGGACAAGTTCCCGCACGTGAAGAAATGGTACGACAGGCTCTTCGAGCGACCTGCGGTCCAGCGCGGCCTGGACCTGGGCCGCGAACTGCGGGCGCCGAAAATGGACGACGAGGCGAGAAAAGTCCTGTTTGGCCAGACCGCCGCGACGCTCGCCCCCGGCGCGGCCAAGGCTTGAGAGCGATGCACGTCATCGAGTTCTTTTTCGACATCTCCAGCCCCTGGACCTATCTGGGTTTTCACAACATCCAGCCGCTGGCGCGCGAACTGGGCGCCCCCGTGCGCTGGCGGCCGTTCATGGTCGGCGGTGTGTTCAACACGGTCAACCCGAGCGTGTACGCCTCGCGCGAGACACCGGTGCCGCTCAAGGCGGCCTACCTCGCCAAGGACCTGCAGGACTGGGCCCGGCACGCCGGTCTCGTGATCCGTTTTCCGCCGCGCGTCTTTCCTGTCAACAGCGTCAAGGTCATGCGTGCCTGCCTGGTGCTGGAGCCGCGCGGCAAGCTGGTCGAGTTCGCCACCGCCGCCTTCGAGGCCTACTGGCGCGACGACCGCGACATCTCGCAGGACGACGTGATCGCCGACCTGTGCGGCAAGTGCGGCGTCGATGCGGCGGAACTGTCCATGGCGATCGGCACGCCCGAGGTCAAGACCGCGCTCAAGGCCAATACCGATGAACTGATCCGGCGCGGCGGCTTCGGTTCCCCGACCATCTTCATCGGCGACGACATGTACTTCGGCAACGACCGCCTGCCGCTGGTGCGTGCCGCCTGGCTGCGCACCAGATCCGGGAAGTGAATCGATGCAACTGCCCCTGACCTTCAAGGGCGCGCCGGGATCGCCCTACACGCGCAAGATGCTTGCCGTGCTGCGCTACCGGCGGCTGCCCTACGCGCTGCTGCTGCCGAACGCACCGCAACTCAAGGATCTCCCGACCCCCAAGGTCGAGCTGCTGCCGACCTTCTACCTGCAAGGTGCAAGCGGCACGATCGAGGCGGTCACCGACTCGACGCCGCTGATCCGGCGCTTCGAGGCCGCCTTCCCGGAGCGCCATGTGCGCCCGCCGGACCCGGCGCTCGCCTTTCTCGACAGCCTCCTGGAAGACTACGCCGACGAGTGGCTGACCAAGGCGATGTTCCACTATCGCTGGCACTATGCCGACGACACCGTCAAGTCGGCGGCCATCCTGCCGCGCTGGCGCGGCATCACCGTATCCGAGGCGCGCGCGACCGAGTTGGGTGAACTCTTCGCCAAACGCCAGATCTCTCGCCTGGCGTACGTCGGTTCCAGCCCGCTCACCGCGCCGGTCATCGAGTCCAGCTACGTGCGCTACCTGGCGGCGCTGGATGCGCACCTGAACGTCCATCCCTTCCTCTTGGGCGGGCGGCCCGGCGCGGCGGACTTCGCCGCCTACGGTCAGCTCACGCAACTGGCGCTGTTCGATCCAACGCCGGCGGCACTGACGCTGGCCAAGGCGCCGCGCGTCGCCGCCTGGACGGCGATCGTCGATGACCTGTCCGGGCATGGTGCAAACGAAGACCAGTGGATCATGCGCGACGCGATCCCGCCGACCGTGATCGACCTCCTGCGTGAAGTCGGCCGCAGCTATGTGCCGGTCATGCTGGCCAACGCCCGGGCGCTCAAGTCCGGCGCCGCGCGTGTCGAGTGCACGGTCGAGGGCCTGCCCTGGGTGCAGAACCCGTTTCCTTACCAGGCCAAGTGCCTGGCCTGGTTGCGCGAGGAGTTCACGGCGCTCGACGCCGCGGGCGGCGCGGCGGTGCGTCGCATCCTCGCCGGTACCGGCTGCGAGGCGCTGATCGACGCCGCCATCTGACGGTCGTTTGCTGCGTCAGTCCGGCGTCGACGGACCCATCGCCCCGGCCGCGCGCAGCGCGGCGATCTCGGCGGCGCCCAGTCCGAGCACCTCTTGCAAAGCCACCTCGGTGTGCTGGCCCAGCGTGGGCGCAGGCGTGCGCACCGAACCCGGGGTTGCCGACATGCGTATCGGCGGGCCGACCATGCGCGTGGTCCCGGCGGTGGGGTGATTCATCTCGACGATCGCGCCGCGCGCGGTCACCTGCGGATGGCGCACCACCTCGGCCAGGTCGTTGATCGCGCCGACCGGGATGCCGTGTTCGACAAAGAGGGCCTGCCACTCTTCGTACGAGCGGGTCAGGAAGACCGCCTGCAGTTCAGCGACCAATGCCTCGCGATTCAAGTCGCGGGCGCGGTTGGTGGCAAAGCGCGCATCGGCGGTCATGTCCGGCTTGCCGATCAGGGGGCAGAACGCGCGCCACAGCTTGTCGCTGCCGACCGCCAGCGCGAGGTCGCGCGTCCTGGTCTTGAAGGTCTGGTAGGGCAGGAGAGCCTTGTAGGCCGTGCCCATGGGTTCGGGCACCACGCCGTCGGCCAGATGGCTCGCCAGCATGGTGCCCAGGAGCGCGAGCTGGCCTTCGAGCATCGAGACATCGACATATTGCCCCTGACCGGTCTGCGCCTTGACCTTGAGCGCCATCAGGATGCCGATGGTCGCGTTCATCCCGGCGGTCAGGTCGGCCACGGAGGTGCCGCAGCGCGCGCCCGACGTGCCGGGTTCGCCGGTGACGCTGATCATGCCGCTTTCGGCCTGCACGATCAGGTCCAGCGCGGCGCGTTCGCGATACGGACCGTCCTGGCCGAAGCCCGAGATCGAGCAGTAGACGATACCCGGGTTGCGCTTGCGCGCGACTTCGTACCCCAACCCCAGGCGCTCGAGCACGCCCAGGCGATAGTTCTCCAGCACCACGTCGCATTTCTCGACCATGGAGAGGAAGGTCTCGCGCCCGGCGGGATGCTTGAAATCGAGCGTCAACCCCAGCTTGTTGCGATGCAGGCTGGTGAAATACGCAGTCTCGCCACCCGGCATGGGCGAACCCCAGGCGCGCGAAATGTCGCCGGACCCCGGCGGCTCGATCTTGTAGACCCGCGCGCCATAGTCAGCCAGCATGGTCGAGCAGAAGGGCCCGGCCAACGCGTGCGAGAGGTCGAGTACCTTGATGTCTTCCAGCGGTGTCTTCATGGTCGGGTGGGCGGGCCTGGAGGCGCGCGATTCTACCCGCCGGTGGCGGCGCTAAACTGGCTGCTTTTGGCAATGCAGGAAAAAATTCGATGCGGCTGACCGAAGAAGAACAGGACATGCTCGCCGGCAAGTCCGGGGAGGTACCGCGCATTGCGCTTGCGCACCAGGTCGCGGTCGGCGAATTTTTCGGCGCGGCCGATTTCGTGCCGGTCTCGCAGGCGCACATCATGGCCGACACCGAGAGCCTGGGCGAGGCCGGCGTGGCCTGGCTGGAGATGCTGGCCGCGGTCAAGGGCGGGCGCCGCCGCGTGCGCATCCCGACCATCACAGACCCGCGCGGCACCGATTTTTCGCAGTCCGTGCTGCTCGGGCACACGCGCAAGATGCTGGGCCTGGAAGAGCGCACCATCGCGGCCTTCGTCAAGCTGGGTGTCATGCTGACCGACACCTGCATCAACTACCAGACCGTGCAGCCGGCCACGCGCGGCGAGCATGTCGCTTTCGGCGACACCGGCGTGGTCATCTACTCCAACTCGGTGTGCGGCGCGCGCTCCAACTTCGAGGGCGGTCCATCGGCGCTGGCAGCGGGACTCACCGGCCGCACCCCGCGCTATGGGTTCCATCTGGATGCGCATCGCCGCGCGACACTCAAAGTGCGGGTCGACTTCACGCCGCAGCGCCTGGATGAGTGGGGCGCCCTGGGCGGGGTCATCGGCCGCCTGGCGGGCAACTACTGGGCGGTGCCGGTCATCGAGGGCATCGAGTCGGCGCCGACCTCGGATGCGCTCAAGCACTTCGGCGCGGCGATGGCGAGCTATGGTTCGTCGGCGCTGTTCCACCTGGTCGGCCTGACGCCGGAGGCGCAGCGACTGTCGGACGTGGCCGATGCGTCGATCCCGGCGCATGTGGTCACGCGCGCCGATGTCGAGGCCCTGATCGGCGCGACGCGCAAGGATGGCGGGGTCGACGTGGTGGTGTTCTCGGCGCCGCAGCTTTCGCTCCTGGAGATGCGCGATTTGGCCGAATCCTGCGACGGCCGCAAGTTTCGCGTGCCCATGCTCGCCGTGACCAGCCCTCAGGTCAAGCCGGATGCCGACCGCATGGGCTATACGCGCATGATCGAGTCTGCCGGCGGCACGGTGCTCTCCGGCATGTGCTTCTACCAGTCCTACGCGCGCGAGATCGCCGAGGCCAACGGCTGGAAGCGCCTGGCCACCAACAGCGCCAAGATGGTCAACATCCTGGGCGGCTACGGCTACGTGCCCATGCTGGCATCGATGCAGGCCTGCCTGGACGCGGCCGAGAGCGGGAGGCTGGCATGAACACGACAACCGGACCGCGCGTCTTCGTAGCCCGCCACGCCATGGGCCGCGCGGTCGAAGGCATCGCGCTGGTGGCCAAGGACGGGTTCTCGGCGCGCTATGACCTGGATCGCATCCAGGGCGTGTTCTCGCGTCCGACCCACCGGCTGGCGGGCAAGAGCTACCTCGACCGCGTGCTGGTGCTCGACACCGCCAAGGGCGGCGTTGCTTCCGCCTGGATGCTGAACGAGATGCGCTCGCGCGGCGTGATGCCCCTGGCGTTGATCCTCAATACCGTCAACCCCATCATCGCGCAGGGGGCCGCGTTTGGCGACCTGCCGCTGATGGCCGGTTTCGATGGCGACATCACCGCGCTGATCGCCGATGGGGCGCGTGTGCGGGTGGATCCGGCTGCTCACTCGCTCACGCTCATGGCATCGCCCTGACGCGACAGAGCGGGTCGGCGCGCGTGGGTCGCCGCACCTGATCGTTGCGCGTCGCCGATCAGCACGGTGTTCTTGTGGTGCCAGCGCCCGTTCTTGACCAGGCGCCAACGCTTCCAGATCGAGCGGTTGCTGATCAAGGGACGGCCGCGCAAGGTGTCGGCGAAGACCTGCTCCGTGTGCCGCTTGCGCTCGTCGTCGTTCATGAACGACATTCCACTCGCATGCCAGTCCATCGCAGGCTGGATGGTACTGCTTGCAATGATTCCCGCGCCGGCCGCCGAGGGCAGCGGCGGATCAACCTCACTCGAACCTGATGTTCGCGTCCTTGATGAGTTTGCCGTTGCGTACGATCTCGCTGCGGATGAAAGCGGCGAACTCCTCGACTGTGCCGCCCTGCGGTTCTCCACCGGAATCGATGATGCGGGTGCGGATGTCGGGCGAAACAAGCGCGCGGTTGGTGTCGGCGTTGATCTTGGCCACAACCTCGCGCGGCGTACCCGCCGGTGCGAAGAGGCCGTACCAGTTGGTCGCTTCGAAGCCCGGCACCGTGTCCGCGATCGGCGGCAGCTCAGGCAATTGCACGGTGCGTTTTTTGGCGCCGACCGCGATGGCCTTGAGCTTGCCTGCCTTGATGTGCTGCAGCACGGTCGGCATGGTGTCGAGATTCAAGTCGACCTGCCCGGCGATCAGGTCCACCACCGCCTGGCCGCTGCCCTTGTAGGGGATGTGCAGCAGATCGGCGCCGGTGGCGTGCTTGAACGCTTCGGTCGAGAGATGCTGCACGCTGCCATTGCCGGAGGAGGCGTAGCGCAGTTGCCGGGTCCTGGAGAGTGCGACGAAACTCTTGACATCATTCGCCGGCACGCCGGGAAAAAGGGTCAGCACCAGCGACACTTGCGAAACCAGCACCACAGGGATGAAATCGCGGCCCTGATCGTAGCTCAGCTTGGGAAAGGCGAACTGCGCGACGACATTGGAGTTGGGTAGCCCCATCAGGAGTGTGTGACCATCCGGTGGCGCCTTGGCCACCAAGTCGGCGGCGATGGTGCCGCTCGCGCCGGCGCGGTTTTCCACCAACACCTGTTGGCCCCAGTATTCGGAGAGTTTGACAGCCAGGATGCGCGCGGTGATGTCGGTGCCGCCGCCGGGCGGAAAGCCCGCCAGGATGCGCACCGGGCGCGTCGGCCACGCCGCCTGCGCACGGGCGGGCAGGGCAAGTGAAGCAGGGAGCGTGGTCGCGATGGTGAGCGCAAGCAACTTGCGGCGCTTTGCGGCGACCGTCAGATCGTGCTGGATTTTGGTCATATCCTGAATGCTTTGGTGATCGATCCGACGGCGATGATACTTTGTACCGCGGTGGGTGCCGGCGTCGCGGCGCGCGCTGTCTTGAGGCTGGATGGATTGGCCTCCTCGGCTGCGTCGAATTTCCTGGCCGGGAGACTTGACTTTCCTTGTGGAAAGTCAAGTTTCGACCAAGAGGCTCCTCAACATCGGCGCTGCCGAACCACGCTGTGTGCCGCCAGTGGATCATCGAGGTGCCGGCGACGGACTTTGGCTGCGTCGCGCCAGGTTGCATGCTAGGCTCGGAGGGTAGGTGCCGTCGCGAGCACCGCCTTCAACCGGGACCCCAGACCATGTGGAATATCAAAAGGCTCGTGCTTGCAATCTCGGTCGCCTGCTTGCTTGCCGGCCCCGCGCTGGCACAATCCTGGCCCAACCGCCCCGTGCGCTTGATCATCCCCTATCCGCCGGGCGGGCAGACCGACATCGTCTCGCGCTGGCTGGCCGACCGCCTGACGCCGGTGCTGGGCCAGCCGGTGGTACCTGAAAACCGTGCCGGTGCGCAAGGCAGCGTCGGCCTGCAGGCGGCCAAGAACGCGCCGCCGGACGGCTACACCTTCGTCTACACCAACGTCTCGAACATCTCGATCAACCCGCACATCCAGGCCAACCTGCCCTACGACGGACTGAAGGATTTCGTCACTGTCACGCAGCTGGGGCTGTCGGTCCTGGCGATGGTGGTGCCGACCTCGCTCAACGTGAAGAGCCTGCCGGAGTTCATCGACTACGCCAATCGCAACCCGGGCAAGGTCAGCTTCGCGTCCTTCGGCAATGGCTCTTCCTCGCACGTCTACGGCGAGATGCTCAAGATCGCCGCGCGGCTCGACATGACCCACGTGGCCTACAAGGGCGCCGCCCCGGCGGTGCAGGACATCATCGCCGGGCACGCCACCATGGGCATCCATGACCTCGCTTCGGTCGCGGCGGGACTGGCGGGCAACAGGCTGGTCGCGCTGGCCGTGACCGGCCCCAGGCGCTGGCCGCTGCTGCCGAACCTGCCGACCTTCGCCGAGCAGGGCTTTCCGCTCGACATCGCCGGCTGGAACGGCATCCAGGCGCCGGCCGGCACGCCGCGTGCGGTCGTCGAGCGCATGAGCACGGAGATCAACCGCATCATCCAGACCACGGAAGGGCGCGAGCAGATCCTCAAGTTCGGCCTGCTCGTCACCGGCACCACGCCGGACGAATTCGCCGACATCATCCGCCGCGACACACCGCGTTGGGGCGAGGTGATCCGGCGTGCGGGCGTCAAGGGGGACTGAGCGGCGAGGCGCCGTCGGCGCCAGCGATACGGATGGTCGCGACACCGCGACCGGATCTCAGTAGGCCAGACGATCGAGCGCTTGCAGAAGTGCAGCGGCGTCGGGGAAGCGCGACTGCGGGTTCTTGGCCAGCATGCGGTCGAGCACGGGCTGGAACGCCTTCAGACGCGCCGGCAACGCCGGCGGCGTCTCGGTCAGGTGTGCGTGCAGCACCTGGTGGTAGTCGGCGCCGTTGAATACCTTTTCGCCGGTCAGCAGTTCCTGGAACAGGATGCCCAGGCTGTAGATGTCGGTCGGCGGTCCAAGCGTCTTGCGGGTGATCTGTTCCGGCGCCAGATAGGAGGGCGTGCCGATGATGCGTCCCCCGGGCGTGAAGCTGGTGTCGATGCGCATGGTCTTGGCAGTGCCGAAATCGGTCAGCGCAAATGAACCGGCGTTGCGCACCATGATGTTGGCCGGCTTGATGTCGCGATGCACGATTCCCGCCTGATGCAGCGCCGCCAGGCCGGCGGCCACCTGGCTGACGATGCGACAGGCCAGGTTGGGCGCGATGCCGCGCGACAGCATGCGCGCCAGGTCGCCCAAGGGAAAGTACTCGAAGGCGACATACGGGCCGCCGTCGCTGATGCCGGAATCGATCACCGCCGCGAGATGCGGGTGGCGCACCGCGCCGGCCATCTCGATCTCCTTCAGGAAGCGCTTGAGCATGTCGATGCCGTCCACCGGCGCCAGGTCGCGCAGGAGCTTGACAGCGACTTCCTGGCCGGTGGTGTCGCGCGCCAGGTAGACCGCGGTGCCGAGGCCCCGCGCAATTTGGCGTACCACCTTGAAACGACCGATCGAGGCGGGCTCACCCTCGCTATCCGGAGCCAGTCCGTTGATCCGGCCGGCGGCTGACGCGGCATGCGCACGCGCCAGGCGTGCCTCCACGGCGCGGGTGAGATCTCCAGACGACATCGGCTTGGTGATGAAGTCGTCGGCGCCCAATTCCATGCCGGCACGGTAGGTCTTTCGATCGCCCACTGAAGTGGCGAGGATCAGCGGCAGCGCCCTGGTGGCGGCAGACGCGCGCAAGCTCTCGAGCATCTCCAAGCCGCTCTTGCCCGGCATGCGGATATCGGCGATGACAAGGTCCGGCAGGTCGGCGTGGATTGCCGGCAGGGCCTCTTCGGCGGACGCGTACGCGCGCACCTCGTGGCGCGCCGCCCGCAGGACCGCCGCGAGCCAGTTGCGCATCGTGTCGTCATCATCGACCACTACGAGCCGGGCCATTGATATGGGTGCGGGTCTTAAGCCCGTTTGCCTGTTCCTGTACGGCGATTATAGGAGGCGCACCTGCGCTGGCATCGAGACCTCGCAGCGCGGGCGCCTCATCGCCGCCAGCGCCAGGCGGCCGAGGCGCCGATCGCCCAGTGGCGCCCCGGTGCGGGCTCGAAAAAGCGCCGGCTGGATTCGTTGACGATCACCGAGCCTGCGTAGCGGGCATCGCCCAGGTTGTCGATGCGCGCGAAAGCGCCCAGCAGCCAGTCGCCGACCGGGCGCTGCCATTGCAGGCGCGCATTGACCAGGGTGTGGCCTGCTGCCGCATCGGAATTGCTGTCGTCGACCACCACCGCGCCGACGCGCCGCGCGTCGATTGCCGCGAGAAGCCCGCGCCGCGCATCGCGCCAGGCGAGTTCGACGAACAGCGTCTCGCGCGGGATGCCCGGCATCGCGTTGCCGGCGGCGATCGGCACGGTCGGCGCGGCACAAGGCACGGCCACACAACTGAGGAAGCTGTCGCGGTAGCGCGCCTCGACCTGCGTATAGGCACCGTAGAGGGTGAAGCCCGCGCCCAGCGGCGCGGTGAGACTCAGTTCGACGCCGTCGCGCGCGGTGCGGCCGACGTTCTGGAACACCGAGCGGCCGCCGCTGTTGACGAGGACTGCGATCTCGTCCGAAGTACGTGCAGCGAAGACCGCGGCATTGACCAGCACGCCGCCGAAACGCGCCTTGGCGCCAGCCTCGACCTGGCGACTCTGCGCCGGGCGCAGGCCGAAGTTGAGCCCGGCGCCGACGCGCTGGTAGGCCAGCTCGTTGAAGGTCGGCGTTTCGAAGCCGCGTCCGGCCGAGGCGTAGACGTTGAGGTTCTCGCTGGCCTGGAAGACCAGTCCGGCCGCCGGCCTCGTCGCCCGGTAGGCGACGCTGCCGCTGTCGTCACGGTTCGCCCCGACGATGAAGTTGTCGCGTGAATTGAAGGCCACGCGCGAATGACGCACGCCGCCGGAGACGCGCCAGCGCTCGGCGAACTGCCATTCGCCCTGCACGAAGCGGTCGAAGACGCTGACGCGATTGTCTTCGTCGCGCTTCTGCGCACCTTGTACCCCCAGGGTCGCGCCGACGAAATTCTGGAAGCCGCGGCGGCGCTCGTCCATGGCATCGAAGTTCATCCCCGCCGTGAGCGTGAAGGCGCCATCGGCAAGATAGCCCTGGCGCATCCAGCGCAAGTCGATCCCGCCGTAGTTGCGATCAAGGTCGATGACGCCACCGGAGTGCGTCGCTGCGGCCTGCGGGCCCGGCTCGATGGCGAGGAACTGGCGCACGCGCCGCTCGCCGGTGTGCAGCGACAGGCGCAGGCGATCCTCGCTCGTGAGCGCATGGTCCACCACCATGCCCGCCTGGGTCTGCCCGGTGTCCTTGCGCGTGTTGAAGCGGTAGGCGTTTGGCGTCGCCTGGCGCGGATTGGCCAGCATCTCGGCGCGCGTGAGCCCGAGCGGATCCTCGACGCCCGGCATCGAGAGGTGATTGAGGACCGCCGTCACCGTCGTCGCCGGTCCCGCGACGGCGCGCAGCTTGAAGTTGGCCGATTCCCGGTCCGCGCGGCTGTGGTCACGATAGCCGTCGGTGCGAAAGCGCGCCAGGTCAGCCACGAAACCGAGCGCGGCATCGCCGCCCGAGGCCGCGAGCCCGGCGCGCCATGTGTTGAAGCTGCCAGCCAGGAACGATGGTCCGACGCGCAGGCCGACGACCGGGTCTGCGGTGGTGATCGAGATCACCCCGCCGGCCGCGTTGCCGTATAGCACCGAGAACGGCCCGCGCAGGACTTCGACCCGGGAGGCCGAGGAGAGGCTGAAATGCGAGACCTGGCCCTGGCCATCCGGCATGCTGGCCGGGATGCCGTCGGCCATGAGACGAATGCCGCGCACGCCGAAGGTGGCGCGTGCGCCGAACCCGCGCGAGGAGATCTGCAGGTCCTGGGCAAGGTTCTGCCGGTCCTGCACGACGATCCCCGGCACGCGTGACAAGGTCTCGGAAAGGTTGATCTGACGCTGCCCGCCGCCCAGTTGCGCGGCGCCCACCGCGTCGACCGACGCCGGTGTGTCAAAGGCCGGCTGCGCGACTTGCAGCGGGGTGACGACCACGGACGGCACCGAATCCGTGGCCACGACGCTCGCCGGTTGCGGCGCCGCGGGCTGCGCACGCGCGTCGCCGACGGCGCAGAAAGTCATGAGGCCGGCCGCGCAAAGCGCACCGACGCATCCGACCTGGTGCGCGCTCCTCGTCACGGCTTCTGCGCGAAATAATGCGCCAGATCGCGCAGTTCCTCGTCGCTCATGCCACGGAGCGTCGCGGCCATGATGGTGTCGCGCCCGGTGGCGCTGCCGTCGCGAAAATCGCGCATCGACGAAAACAGGAAGTCCTCGCGCTGCCCGGACAGGCGCGGCATCTGCTCGCGCCCGGAATAGTCGGGCAGGTGGCAGGTGCCGCACAGGGCGGCCTTGGAGAGTGTCGCGCCGCGCGCGACGCGGGCCGCGTCCGCCGCCGGCGGCTGCGGCTTCAAGGTCTGGGACGAATAAAAGCGCGCCACCGCGCTGATCTCGGCGTCCGTGAACCCCTTGAGCATGCCGCGCATGACGGCGATGTCGCGCAGGCCTTCGCGCACCATGACCAGCGTGTTCTCGAGGAACAGGCGCGGCTGCGCGGCCAGCGAGGGGCTGCCCGGCGTGACCGAATTGCCATCCGCACCGTGGCATGCCGCGCACACCTGCGCCTTGGCCGGCAGAACCTGCGCCAGCGCAGGCAGGGTCGGCAGGCCCCAAAAAACGACGCCCGCGAAAAGCGCGGGCGCGGCAAGGCTCCGGCGCGCGGTGTCGACCGCGCGCCGGACCAACCTACTTCTTGCCTGCATACGAGACGCGGTAGATGGCGCCGAGCTGCTCGTCCGACACCAGGAGCGAGCCGTCGGACTGCTGCAGGATGTAGGCCGGACGCCCCCAGAACTGCTGCGTGCGGTCATCCAGGAAGCCGGTCATGAAGGGCGTGACCTTGGGGTTCTTGCCGTTCTTGTCCGCTTTCACGGTGACGACGTCGAAGCCCAGCTTGGTGCTGCGGTTCCACGAGCCCTTGCGCGCGATGAACATCACGTCGCGGTATTCCTTGGGGAACATCTTGCCGGTATAGAACTTGATGCCCATGACAGCCGCGTGCGGTCCCATGTTGGTCACCGGCAGCGTCACGCCGTCGCAGGGGTTGGCCTTCGGCAGGTCGCGGTCCGCCACGCCGCTGGCGTGACAGTAGGGAAAGCCGAAGTTGAGTCCGGTCTTGGAGACTCGATTGAGTTCGTCGTCCGGGCTGTCGTCGCCCATCCAGTCGCGGCCGTGGTCGGTGAACCACAGTTCACGCGTGCGCGGATGCCAGTCGAAGCCGACCGTGTTGCGCACGCCCCGGGCGATGACTTCCATGCCGCTGCCGTCGGCGTTGTAGCGGCGGATCTGCGCGTACTCGTTGCCGGGAACGCAGATGTTGCACGGCGCGCCGAAGGGCACGTAGAGCTTGCCGTCGGGACCGAACTTGATGTACTTCCAGTTGTGGTGCTGTTCGGGCGGCAGGCGGAAGGCCGCCGTCATGTCGACCGGCTGCACGTCGGGCTTGCCCTCGATGCCGTCGAAGCGCAGGGCCTTGTCGATGGCCATGACGTAGAGGGAGCCCTTCCTGAAGGCCACGCCGGCCGGCTGCACCAGCTTGTCGACGACCACGCGCGAAGAGCGCTCGCGGCCGTTGTCGGTGATCTCGTAGACCCGGCCGATGATGCGCGTGCCGACGTAGATCTTGCCCTTGTCGCCGCGCACCATCATGCGCGCGCCGGGCATGCCGTGCGCCCACAACTCGACCTTGAATCCGGGCGGCAGCTTCAGGCGGTCCAACGGGATCTCGTTGGGCGCGGTGACGGTCATCTTGCCGGCCAGCGGCGCCAGGGTCGAATTGGCCTGGTCGGGACGGCGGCCCTGCTGCCAGGCGGGCGGCGGCGCGGGCGGTTTGGCAGGCGCCGCAGCGACCGGCGCGGGCGCCGGGGTGGGCGCAGGCTTGGGCTGAGCGACCTGCGGCGCAGGAGCAGGCGCCGGGGCCGGCGCGGGCTTGGCCGCGACCGGAGGTGCCGGCGGCGGCGAACTGGGCTGGGTGGGTTGTTGGGCGCAGCCGACAAGGCCGAGCGCCGCGAGCGCCGTCAGGGCGCCGGTAGAAAATTTCACGTTGTCTCCTCCGCGGGTTGAAATTCCGCCGGCCACGCTGATTCTTGTTTTGGCGCTACGGCGGCGCGTCGATTCTACGCCCGCGCCTTCGAAATGACGCGGGATGGCCGCCCTGGTCTGTCCTGCCTAGAAATATGCTGCGCCCTGCGTGTTGACGAAGAGGGAATACAGCGAAGTGCTCGCCGCCATGAAAAGCCGGTTGCGGTGCACCCCGCCGAAGCAGAGGTTGGCGCAGCGTTCTGGCAGGTCGATGCGTCCGATCAGGCGACCGTCCGGGTTGAACACATGCACGCCGTCCAGCCCTGCCTGCCCCATGCCCCAGCCGCACCAGAGGTTGCCCTCGATGTCGCAGCGAAATCCGTCCGGTGTGCCGGGGCCGGCGTCGATCAACACGCGGCGATTGGCGAGCGTACGCCCGCCGATGACGTCGAAACTGAGGATCTTGCGCGGCACCGACCGCGACTCGACCACGTAGAGCAGCGATTCGTCGGGCGAAAAGGCCAGTCCGTTGGGCTGGTTGATGCCCTCGGCGACGACCGACAAGGAGCCGTCGGGGTCGATGCGGTAGACGTGGGTCGGCAGGGCGGGCGTGTCCTTCATGCCCTCGTAGAAACCGTTGATGCCGAAGACCGGGTCGGTGAACCAGACCGAGCCGTCGGACTTGACCACCACGTCGTTGGGCGAATTCAGGCGCTTGCCCTCGAAGCTGTCGGCCAGCACGGTGATGCGGCCGTCGTACTCGGTGCGCGTGACGCGGCGCGCCAGGTGTTCACAGGTGATGAGGCGTCCCTGGCGATCGCGCGTGTTGCCGTTGCCGTTGTTGGAGGGCTTGCGGAAAACGCCCATGGCACCGGACTCCTCGTCCCAGCGGTACATGGTGTTGCCGGGCACGTCGCTCCAGATCAGGGTGCGCGTGTCGCCGAACCACACCGGCCCCTCGGCCCAGCGCGTGCCGTGCGCGATGCGCTCGACCTTGACCAGTACCAGGCGCAGTTTGTCGAAGGACGCGTCGAGGGTGACGATGGAAGGGTCGGGATAGCGTTGCGAAGGCTGAAAGTCGCTCATGGTGAATTCCCTGCGGATCATTGGCCGTTCGCGGACGGCGCGAAGCGGCGAGTTTACGCAAGCGTGCCGCGAGTTGGCAGGCTACGGGACTTGTCGTGCGTCAGGTGCGGCGGGAGCGTGCTCTTTGCGCTATAGCGTGGCTATCGCGCAGCGCTGAATCGCGGTCGCCGTCGGCGCAGATCTCGCGCACGCATCCCCGCAGCCACCGGTGCGCTGCATCGGCCTGCATGCGCGGATGCCACAAGAGCGAGACCGTGATGTCGGGCATGTCAAGGGGCAGCGTGAAGGTATGCATCCCCGCGCGCAGATTGCCGGTGTGCCGCTCGGGCAAGCTGGCGACGAGGTCGGAGGCGCGCGCCAGCGCAACGGCAGCCGAGTATCCGCCGACGGTCGCGATGACCGGTCGGGCTATACCCAGCGTGGAGAGCGCGTCGTCTATCGGCGTGGTATCGCTTCCCGGGCGCGCGACACGCACATGGCATGCGGATGCATAACGCCGGAGTGTCACTTCGCCCTTGGCCAGCGGGTGGCGACGGCGCACCACGCCGACGAAGCGGTCGCGGAACAAGGCTACGGTGTGGACCTCGGGGCTGGTGGCTTTGCCGACGACGCCAACCTCGAGGTCTACGCCACCGTCGCGCAAGGGGCCGCTGTCGCGGTCCGGTTTGGGGACGAAGCGCAGGCGTACGTCCGGCGCCTCGCGGCGAATGCGCGCGAGCAGGGCGGCGCCATAGTTCTCGACAAAGCCCTCGCTGGTGCGCAGGGTGAAGCCGCGCTCGAGCCGGCCGAGTTCGAGCCCGGTCGTCGGACGCAGCATGGCCGTGGCCTCGTCGACCAGTGCGCCGACGCGCGCACGCAGTTCAAGCGCGCGCGGCGAGGCAACCAGGCCACGCCCGGCGCGCACCAGTAGTGGGTCGCCGGTGGCCGCGCGCAGGCGCGCCAGGGTACGGCTCATCGCCGACGGGCTCAGCGCCAGGCGGCGGCCGGCGCGCGCGACGCTGCCTTCGGCGAGCAGCACATCGAGGGCAGTCAGAAGGTTGAGGTCAGGTCTGGTCATCGTGTCACCTTGCGCGGGGTATGCGGATATGGCGTTTGACGCACTTATAAATTGTGAATGATGCGTCTTCCGCCGCGGATTGCAAGAGCCTATCTTTCTGTCATCACTGACTTTTCGTCGCAAGACCAGAGGAGCCCGAATGAATACTCTCAGAACGCACGGCCCGGCGAGGCGCGGCGCGCGGAGCGAAACGTCGACGCGATGGGTGCTTGCCACTCTTGCGCTTTGCGCGCTGCTGCCGTCGCTTGGCACAAGCATCGCCAATGTCGCCTTGCCGAATTTCGCGCAGATTTATGGTGCGCCGTTGCCGCAGGTGCAATGGGTGGTCATCGCTTACCTGCTGGCCACCACGACGCTGGTCGTCGGCGCCGGGCGCCTGGGCGATATCGTGGGCCGCCGACGTTTGTTGACCCTGGGCATCCTCTTGTTTTCGCTTGCGTCTGTTCTTTGCGCTCTCGCCCCGGCCCTTCCGTGGCTGATCGCAGCGCGCGCCCTGCAAGGAGCGGGCGCGGCAATCATGATGGCTCTCACCATGACCTTCGTCGCCGGGGTGGTGCCCAAGGAGCAGGCCGGCACGGCAATGGGACTGCTGGGCACCATGTCCGCGATCGGTACCGCGCTGGGACCGACGTTGGGCGGCGCGTTGATCGCGGGTTTTGGCTGGCCGGCGATTTTTTGGGTCGGCGCGCCGCTGGGTCTGGTGGCATGGGCCCTGGTCAGGCATGTCTTGCCCGCGGATCGCGCTGTCTCCAAGTCCGGCCGGGCGGGTTTCGATGCGGTGGGTACCCTCACGTTGGCTCTGAGTCTCGCAGCCTACGCGCTGGCGATGACCCTTGGCCGGGGAAATTTCGGTGCTTCCAATCTCGCCCTTCTGTTGGTTGCCGTGATCGGAGCAGGGGTGTTCCTGCGCACCCAGGCACGCGCGAGTTCGCCCTTGGTCTCGCCCGCGCATTTGCGCGATACCGGTTTGCAAGGGAGCCTGGCGACGAGTGCGATAGTCGCGACCGTGGTCATGGCGACGCTTGTGGTCGGTCCCTATTACCTGGCCGGGGCGCTGGGCCTTGATCCGGTCTGGGTAGGCGTCGTGATGTCCGCCGGACCGGTCGCCGCGGCCTTGGCCGGCGTGCCTGCCGGGCGCCTCGTGGACCGGTTCGGCGCATGGCGAATGACCGTCGTGGGACTTGCCGGCATGACACTCGGATGCGTGGGCCTGAGTCTGGCGCCGGCAACGCTCGGCATTGCAGGCTACGTGAGTGCGATCGTGATCACCACGACCCACTATGCCGTCTTCCAGACGGCCAACAACACCGGCGTGATGTCCGGCATCGCGACGGATCAGCGTGGCACAGTGTCGGGACTTCTCAATCTGGCGCGCAACCTGGGTCTCATCACCGGGGCATCGCTGATGGGAGCGATCTTCGCCTTTGTCGCCGGTGCAGGTGATTTCGATGGCGCCGCGCCGGACGCCCTGACGCGCGGCATGCGCGCGACCTTCGGCGTGGCCGCCTTGATGGTGGCGGTGGCGTTGGCGCTCGCCTTGGGCGCGTCGCGCCGGTCACGCGAAGACGAGCGCAGCGGGGCCTGAAGGTGTTGTTTCGCCTGATTCAATTCATCACGAAGCCGCCGTTGACCGGCAGCAGTTGGCCGGTGACAAAGCGTGACAGCGATGACAGCGCGAACACCGCCGCCCCGGAGACGTCCTGCGGCAGCTGATCGCGTTGCAGTGCGCGCTGCTCGCGGTACAGGCGGTGGCGATCCTCGGGCACGTACTGGGTCGCCTCGACCAAGGTGAGGCCCGGCGCGATCGCGTTCACGGTGATGTCCTGCGGCCCCAGTTCGCGTGCCAGCGAACGTGTCATCGCGATGATCGCGCCCTTGCTGGCGACATAGGCCATGAGGCGCGGCGCGCCCCACAGCGGCGTGTCGGACGCCAGGTTCACGACAGCGCCACGGCCGCTGGCACCCAGGGCCGCGGCGCAGGCGCGCGTCATGAGCCAGGTGCCGCGCACATTCACGTTCATGACGCGGTCCCAGGTGTCGATGTCGATCTCCATCAAGCTCTTGCCGCCGGAATTGGTGATCGCGCCGTTGTTGATGAGACCGTCCAGCCCGCCCAGGGCGCTTGTCGCGGCCACGGCGCAGGCAGAGATCGAGGCCGGATCGCTCAGGTCGAGGGCCAGCGCGGTCGCGTCGAAGGATGCGGCGCGCAATTGCGCTGCGGCGGCCTTGGCTTCCTCGAAGAGGATGTCGGCCAGCACCACCCGGGCGCCATGTTGCAGGACCGCACGTGCGAATTCGAGCCCCAAACCGCGGGCGCCGCCTGTGATCAGGATCCGATGGCCTGCAAGCAGTGAAGTCGAAGTGTTCATGGGGTGCAGAAAGGAAAAAAGCGACCCTTAGTCTACGATTGTTGAACATATAAAACAATGGTTCAATGGTGGAATATTAGAAGTACTTGGCGAGTCGGCCGACGAGCCCCTGTATACAGAGAGCGTCAAAGCCATGGTGCGCCGCAACGGAAAATGGCCCTTGACATCGTTGAATATCGGGTTGTATGATTGATCCATTAGTAAATCAGTGTATTTTTAGTGAAACGTTTGGCCTTAATCCCCAGGTGAAGGAAAAGCACCATGAGCGACATGAGCATTCCCGTGGCCCCCTCCGCGACCGAACCGCCGGCCGGCATGAATTTCCAGCAGTGGATGGAATCGCGCTGCGCCCTCTACAAGACCCGCCGCTACGACTGGAACGCCCTCAAGTTCCAGGCCGATTTCGATCCGAAATACAAGCGCGCGCAAATGCGCTACATGGGCACCGGCGGCACCGGCGTGGCTTCTGATATGAACACCGTGCCTTCCGAGCATTTCACTTTCTCGACCATGGTGATTCCCGCCGGTCATGAGGGCCCGATGCACATCCACACCGACGTCGAGGAGGTGTTCTTCGTCATGCGCGGTCGCGTCAAGGTCATGTGTGAAAAGGACGGCCAGACCTGGGAAGCCATCCTCGGCGATCGCGACCTGATCTCGGTGCCGCCCGGCGTCTACCGTGGCGAAATCAACATCGGCGACGAGGATGCGCTCATGTGCGTGATGCTTGGGCATCCGCGTCCGATCACGCCGACCTATCCGCCGGATCATCCGCTGGCCAAGATCAAGCGCGCCTGACCGACCCGCTCGGTTTCCCTGTTCCAGGTTACTGCCCGCCTGCGCAATCCGATGGCCGACTCTGACGCCGAGCGCTACACCGTTCCCGGTCTGGAGCGGGGACTGCGCCTGCTGCAGGAGTTCAGCCGCGGCGAGGCCTCGTTGTCCGCGCCGGAACTGGCGCGGCGCCTGGGCGTGCCGCGCTCGACCGTATTCCGCCTCCTGGTCACGCTCGAGTCGATGGGCTTCGTCGAGCGCACCAATGATGGCCGCGCCTACCGGCTGGGCCTGGCGGTGCTGCGCCTGGGTTTCGAGTACCTGGCCTCTCTGGACCTGGTCGAACTGGGCCGGCCGCTGCTCGAGGCACTGCGCGACGAAACCAGCTTTTCCGCCGGGCTGGTGGTGCGCGACGGCCGCGACGCGGTCTACCTGCACCGGGCGCCGTCGCGGTCGCCCTTTGCCTCCTCGGTCGCGGTCGGGACGCGCCTGCCGGCGCATGCGACCGTCCTGGGCCTGGTGTTGCTGTCGGACCTGTCCCTGGCGGCCCTGCGCACCCTCTATCCCGAGCCGCGCCTGGAAGCGCTCTCTGCCCACACCCCGGCCGACAGCGCGGCGCTCTTCGAGGCGGCGCAGCGCGTGCGTGCGCGCGGCTGGGTGCTCTCCGAAGGCTACTTCGAATCCAACATCTGCACCATTGCGGCGCCCGTGCGCGGCCGTGACGGCAAGGTTGCCGCCGCGATCGGCCTCACCGTGCCCGGCACATCCGTCCCGGCCGATCGCCAGGCTGATCTGGTGGCGAAAGTGTGCGGCGCAGCCGCACAACTCTCGGCGCTGCTGGACTTTCGTGCCGAACCTGCGGACGACGGCAACGTCGTCGCGCTGCGCCGCGCCTGACGCGGCCCACTCCACACAGCGGATACCAAATGAAAGTCACCGTCGGACACGCGATTGCCGCCTTCCTCGAGCACTGCGGGGTCAAGGTCGCCTTCGGCGTCATTTCCATCCACAACATGCCGATCCTGGATGCGATCGCCGCGCGCGGCGCGATCCGCTTCGTCTCCTCGCGCGGCGAGGCCGGCGCTGCCAGCATGGCCGACGCCTGCGCACGTTCCACCGGCAGCCTGGGCGTGTGCATCACCAGCACCGGCACGGCGGCAGGCAACGCGGCCGGCGGCATGGTCGAGGCGCTCACCGCGTCGACCCCGCTCCTGCATATCACCGGCCAGATCGAGACTCCGTACCTGGACCGTGACATGGCCTACATTCACGAGGCCCCGGACCAGTTGTCCATGCTCAAGGCGGTGTCCAAGCGCGCCTGGCGGGTGCGCAGTGCCGAGACCGCGCTCGCGACCTTCAAGCAGGCAGTGCACTGCGCGCTGTCGGCGCCGACCGGGCCGGTGAGCGTGGAGGTGCCCATCGACATCCAGGGCGCGCTGATCGACATGCCCGCCGATCTCGAACCGCTGCCGATGGAGTCGGCGCGCCCCGACCCCGCGGCGATCGAGCGCCTGGCCGACGCGTTCGCGTCCGCCCGGCGCCCGCTCCTGTGGCTGGGCGGCGGCGCGCGCGGTGCGGGTGCCGCCGTGGCACGCCTGGTGCGCCTGGGCTTCGGCGTGGTCACCAGCACGCAGGGGCGCGGCGTGCTGGCGGAGGATCACCCGGCCTCGCTCGGCGCCTACAACGTCGCGCCGCCGGTCGAGGCCTTCTACGGCACCTGCGACGCCATGCTGGTGGTCGGTTCGCGCCTGCGCGGCAACGAGACCCTCAAGTACAAGCTGAAGCTGCCGCGACCCATGTATCGCATTGACGTCGATCCCCTGGCCGACGGACGCTGCTACGAGAGCGAGATCTTTGCCTGCGGCGATGCGGCCTTGTCCCTGGATGCGCTGGCGACCCGGCTCGAGGGGCGCATGAAGATCGATGCGGCCTTTGCTGCCGACCTGCGTGCGGCGCACGAGCGCGCGGTGGCTTCCCTGCGCGACGGGCTGGGGCCTTATGCGGCCCTGGTCGATGCGGTGCAGGGCGCCGCCGGACGCGACTTCAACTGGGTGCGCGACGTCACGGTATCCAATTCGACCTGGGGCAATCGCGAATTGCGCCTGTTCCATGCCAATTCCGGTGTCCACGCGCTGGGTGGCGGCATCGGCCTGGGGCTGGCCATGGCCATCGGCACTGCCATCGGCGCGACCGAGCACGCGAGCGGTCGCAAGACCATCCTCCTGGCCGGCGACGGCGGCTTCATCCTGAACCTGGGCGAACTGGCCTGCGCGGTGCAGGAAAAGGCCGACTTCACCGTCGTGCTCATGAACGACAAGAGCTACGGCGTGATCAAGAACATTCAGGACGCGCAGTACGGCGGGCGGCGCGTCTACGCCGATCTGCACACGCCGGACTATGCGCTCCTGGCGCGCTCGCTGGGTTTCACGCATCGGCGCATCACCGCGCTCAAGGACGCGCCGGCCGCGCTGGCGGCCCTGAGCGGCGAGCCAGGGCCCAAGATGCTCGAAATCGACATGCTGGCCATCGGCGCCTTCAAGACCGCTTTCGCCGGACCGCCGGTCAAGGCCGCCGCGTGAAGCCCGTGCGTCTTGCCATGATCGGCTGCGGCGCCATCGGCAGCGCCGCGCTGGAACTCCTGCGCGGCGACGCCATGGTCAAGATCGACCAGGTCATCGTCCCGGACTTCGCATTGGCCGAGGCGCGCGGGGTCTGTGCGCGTCTTGCGCCGCAGGCGCGCGTCGCCACGCGAGTCGACCTGGAGACGAGCCCGCCGGACCTGATCGCCGAGTGCGCGGGCCATGCCGCGGTCGCCGAACACGTCGTGCCCGCCTTGTCGCGCGGCTTTCCGGCCGTGGTCGCCTCGATCGGCTCGCTGGCGGATGCGGCCCTGTGGGAATCGCTCAACGATGCGGCCACCCGCGGCGGTGCACGCGTGCAACTCATCGCCGGGGCCATCGGCGCGATCGATGCCCTGGCCGCCGCGCGCATCGGCGGCCTGACCTCGGTGGAATACATCGGCCGCAAGCCGCCCTCGGGCTGGCGCGGCACGCCGGCGGAAGCCGTGGTCGACCTGGACCGCATGAGCGCGCCGGCGACCATCTTCAGCGGCACCGCGCGCGAGGCGGCACGCACCTATCCCAAGAATGCGAATGTCGCGGCCACGGTGTCCTTGGCCGGGCTGGGGCTGGACGCGACCCGCGCCACGCTGATCGCCGACCCGGGCGTGACCCAGAACGTGCATCGCGTCATCGCCGCTGGGGCCTTCGGCCGCATGGAACTGACGCTGGAGAACCACCCGCTGGCGGCCAATCCCAAGACCTCGGCGCTCACCGTCTATAGCCTGGTGCGCGCGATTCGCGGCGCCGTCTCCGGCGTATCGATATGAACGATCCCCTGCAAGCGCAACTGCCGCGCCGCGACCTGCCCATCCTGGTCGGCGGCGAGTGGCGTCGCGGCCGCGGCCACGCTTACCAAAGCCTGTATCCGGCCGACCTCTCGGTCAGTGCCGAGCTGCACGCGGCCAGCGCAGAGGACGCGAACGAGGCCGTGGAGTCTGCGCAGCACGCCTTCGCAACGACCGACTGGGCCAGGCGCCGCCCGCACGAGCGCGCGCGCGTGCTGTACCGCATCGCCGAGGGCATTCGCGCGCGCCGCGAGGAACTTGCCCAATGGCAGCGGCGCGACAACGGCAAGCCGATCAACGAGACGCGCGCGCTGGTCGATTCGGCCGCCGGCACTTTCCAGTACTTCGGCGCCGCCTGCGAGACCTTGGAGGATTCGCTCACCCCGCAGCGCGGCGAGCAGATCACCATGAGCGTGCACGAACCCATGGGCGTGGTGGCCGCGATCACGCCGTGGAATTCGCCGATCGCCAGCGAAGCGCAAAAGATGGCGCCGGCGCTGGCGGCCGGCAACGCGGTCGTGGTCAAGCCGGCGGAAATCACGCCCATCGCCGCGCTGGAACTCGCGCGCATCTGCGAGGAAGCCGGCGTGCCCGGGGGCATCATCAGCGTGCTGCCCGGCAAGGGTTCGGTGGTGGGTGACGTGCTGGTCAAGCATCCCCTGGTGCGGCGCGTCTCGTTCACCGGCGGCACCTCCACCGGGCGCGGCATCGCGCACGCGGCGGCTGACAAGATGATGCCGGTCTCGCTGGAACTGGGCGGCAAGTCGCCGACCATGGTCTTCGCCGACTGCGACATCGACCACGCGGTGGCCGGCGTGCTGTTCGGCATCTTCAGCTCGTCGGGCGAGTCCTGCATCGCCGGCTCGCGCCTGTTCGTCGAGCGCTCCATCCAGGCGCGCTTCATGGAGCGCCTGGTCGCGGCAACGCGGCAGTTGCGCGTCGGCGATCCGGTCTCCGAGCGTACCCAGATGGGACCGCTGGTCTCGAGCGCGCATCGCGACAGCATCGAGCGCTACGTCGCGCGCGGCCTGGCCGACGGCGGGCGTCTCGTCACCGGCGGTGCGCGGCCCGAAGGCGAGGGTCGCGAGCGCGGCTGCTACTACCTGCCGACCATCATCGAAGGCCTGGCCAATTCGAGCGCCATCGTGCAGGAGGAGATCTTCGGCCCGGTGCTGGTCGTGTTGCCTTTCGATAACGAGGAAGACCTCCTGGCGCAGGCCAACGACAGCGTCTACGCGCTCGCCGCCGGCATCTGGACTTCCGACTACAAGCGCGCCTGGCGCGTCGCGCGCGCGGTGCATGCCGGCACGGTGTGGATCAACACCTACAAGCAGTTCTCGATTTCCACGCCCTTCGGCGGCTGGCGCGACTCCGGCATCGGCCGCGAAAAAGGGCGCCTGGGCATCCTCGAATACATGGAACAGAAAAGCCTTTACTGGGGCATGAACACGGCGCCCCTGCCCTGGGCGGCTTGAGCCCGGGTCACGCATCGATTTTCTGGCAACGATCCATCCAACCTCCCTCCGACCACCGTCAAAGGAACCTCGCATGAAAAGCCCCCTCGTCATCGCTGTCGCCGCAGCCATCGCCGCGCTCGGTGCCAGCCAAGCCCTCGCGCAGGCCTGGCCCACCGCCAAGCCGATCTCGATCGTGGTGTCCTATCCCGCCGGCGGCGACACCGACGCCATCGGCCGCGCCTACGCCGAGAAACTGGCGCAGCGCCTGGGCCAGCAGGTCATCATCGACAATCGCCCCGGTGCGTCCGGCACCATCGGCAACGCCCATGTCGCCAAGGCAGCGCCCGACGGCTACACGCTGCTCTTCACGCCCTCGACTTTTCCGATCGCGCAGCACGTGCTCAAGGTGAGCCCGCAGGTGGCGCATGATGTCAATCGCGACTTCACCCCGATCATCAAGACCGGCAACATCCCGCTGCTTGCCGTGACCGCGCCGACCACCGGCATGAAGGACATGCGCCAGGTCATCGCGGAAGCCAAGTCGCGCCCATTGACCTACGGCAGCCCGGGTACCGGCTCGCCCATGCACATCGCCGGGGAAATGCTGAACAAGGGTGCCGGCATCAAGATCAACCACGTGCCCTACAAGGGCGTGGCGCCGGTGGTCACCGATTCCCTGGGAGGCCATGTCACGATCGGCTGGATCACGCCCGGCGCGGTCGGCCAGCACGTGAGCAGCGGCAAGCTGGTGCCGCTGGCGGTCGCTGAACGGCAACGCACCAAGCTCATGCCCAACGTACCCACCCTGATCGAGCTGGGCTACAAGGATCTGGACATCAGCGCCTGGATGGGTCTTCTCGGGCCGCGTGGCCTGCCGGCGGACATCGTGCGCAGCCTGAACGCACACATGAACGAAGTGCTCAGGATGCCCGATGTCATGGCGCGCATGGCCACCCTCGGGATCGAGCCCACCGGTGGCGATCCGGCCGCGCTGGCCAGGCAGATCGCCGACGACGACAGCCGCTTCGGCAGGCTGGTCAAGGAATTCGGCATCACGGCCGAATAGAGCGACAAGACAGCGCGAGCAAGCACCATGGCCATTCTCGGCATCGACGAAATCACCTTCGGGTCGGCGGACCTGGCGAGCGCGCGGCGCTTCTACTCCGACTGGGGCCTGCGCCTGGTCGAGGAGGGCGACCGCCGCCTCGTCTTCGAGACCTTGAATGGTGCGCGCGTCGTCGTCGCCGACCCGGCGACGCTTGCGCTGCCGGCCGCCATCGAGGAAGGGCCGACGCTGCGCCAGGTGGTGTGGGGTGTGTCCGATGCCGGGGAGCTTGCTTCGCTGCGCGGCGTTTTGTCCGCGTTGCCCGGCTTTCGTGACGAAGGCGCGCGCGTTCATTCAGTCGACCCCAACGGCGTGGCGATCGCATTCCAGGTCAGCGTCAAGCGACCGGTCGAGGCAGAAGGCGTGCGCGTCAATACCTGGGACCGGCGCGAGCGCGTCGACGTGCCGGGCAAGGTCTACGAGCGCGCCTTGCCGATCGAGGTCGGGCATGTCGTGTTCTTCGTTCCCGACGTGCCGCAGTGCGAGGCCTTCTATGCGCGCCTGGGTTTCGTCACCTCCGACCGCTATCCCGGGCGCGGCGCCTTCATGCGCTGCGCTGCGCGCGGCGGCCATCACGACCTCTTTCTCCTGCAGACGCCGGACAGGAAGCGCGGGCTCAACCATGTTGCCTTCACGGTGCGCGACATCCACGAAGTCTTCGGTGGCGGCCTGCACGTGAGTCGTTGCGGCTGGGAAACCCAGCTCGGGCCGGGGCGCCATCCGATTTCGTCGGCCTACTTCTGGTATTTCCGCAACCCGGCCGGCGGCCTCATCGAGTACTACGCCGACGAGGACGAATTGACCGAGGCCTGGGTGGCGCGCGATTTCGAGCCCGGTCCGACCGTGTTTGCCGAATGGGCCATCGATGGCGGCATCGACGGTCGCACGCGCCGCCAGAAGGGGCGCGAGAACGACGGCCAGTTCCTCACCGAACGGCGCCACTGACCCTTTGACAACCTACATGCCTCATCAGGATCGCTTCATGCCCAAGTTCGCTTCTCTCCTCACTGCCGCGCTCGTGGCGTCTGCATCGATTGGCGCCCTCGCCCAGCCTGCGGGCAAGCAGATCACCATCGTCGTGCCGTTTCCCGCCGGCGCCGGGCCCGATATCGCGGCACGGGTGATCGGCGAGAAGCTCGCCGCCCGCACTTCGCGCGCCGTGATCGTCGAGAACCGGCCCGGTGTTGGCGGTCTGGTCGGCGCGTCGGCGGTTGCCAAGGCCACTGCCGACGGCAGCACCCTGCTGCTGGCACCCAATACCCTGGCGATCTCTCCGCACGTCCTGCCCAAGGGGAGCGGCGGCGGCATCGACGTGCAAAAGGACCTGGCGCCGGTGATCATGCCGGCGACCACGCCGATGCTGATCGTCGCCAATCCCGCGCTGGGAGTCACCACGGTCGAGCAACTGGTGGCGCTCGCCAGGAGCAGCAAGCCCGAGCTGGCCTACGGTACCGCCGGCAACGGCTCGCCCATGCACTTCGCCGCGGCGATGTTCAGCGAAGCCATCGGCGCGAAGATGACCCACGTGCCCTATCGCGGAGTCGCGCCGTCCGTGGTGGCGACCATCGGTGGCGAGGTCAGGCTGCTGTTCGTCGCGCTCGGTGGCGTGTCGCAGCACCTGACTTCGGGCAAGCTGATGGCCATCGCGGTGGCAGAGCGTGCGCGTTCGGCCATGCTGCCCAACGTCCCGACACTGACCGAGCGCGGCGTCAAGGGCGTCGAGGTCAACGCCTGGTATGGCATCTTCTCGGCCAGCGGCACGCCGGCGCCGACCATCGCCGGGTTGAACGAGGCCATCAACGAGGTGCTGAAGATGGCAGACGTGCGCGAACGCCTGACCGGCGCCGGACTCGAGCTGCGCGGCGGCACGGCGCAGGAACTGGCCGAGGTGATGCGCCAGGACGACCAGCGCTATGGGCGCATCGCGCGCGACCTCAAGATCACGGCGGACTAGAGCCCGGTCCGGTCTCCGCCCCCGCTTTCGCCAGATTCCCTTTCGAGCCCATCGTGTCCGATCCCCGCACTTTCG
The DNA here is from genome assembly GCA_016790635.1 of Burkholderiales bacterium. Classification (GTDB taxonomy): domain Bacteria; phylum Pseudomonadota; class Gammaproteobacteria; order Burkholderiales; family JAEUOS01; genus JAEUOS01. The sequence goes on along the minus strand of JAEUOR010000026.1, from coordinate 46,255 downwards.
TCATTGCCGGCGCCGGCCAGGCCGGGCGCTGGGTCGCGTGGACCCTGCGCCAGGAGGGATTTGCCGGGCGCATCGTGTGGTTCGGCGATGAGGCGCACGTGCCCTACGAGCGTCCGCCGCTCTCCAAGGCCGTGCTCAAGGACGAGGCGGGGTTCGAGCGCCTGGTGCTGGTGCCGGAACCCAAGTGGAGCGAGCTGGCGCTGGACTGGCGGCCCGGGCAGCGCATCGCGTCGATCGATCGTGCTGCGCGCCGGGTGGTCACGGAAAGCGGCGAGGACGTCGCCTATGACGCGCTGTTCCTGGCCCTGGGAGGCGTCGCGCGCACCTTGCCCGGCGTGGCACCGCATGCGCGCATCCTGACGCTGCGCACCTGGGAAGATGCATTGGCCCTCAAGTCGGCGCTTAAGGGCAGGCCGCGCGTGCTGGTCCTGGGCGGCGGCTGGATCGGGCTCGAGGTCGCCGCTTCGGCGCGAACCCTGGGGTGTGAGGTCACTGTCGTCGAGGCCGTCGCGCGTCTTTGCCAGCGCACGGTACCCCCCGCCGTTTCCACCCACCTGCTTGAAACGCATCGCGCGCACGGGGTCGATGTGCGCCTGGGCGACGGAGTACGAGAAGTCGTTGCCAATGAGGACGGCGTCAAGCTGACGCTGGGCGGTGGCGCTACGCTGCAGGGCGACCTGCTGGTGGTGGGCATCGGCCTGGTGGCGAACGATCGCCTGGCCGCCGCTGCGGGCCTGGCGGTCGGCAACGGCATCCACACCGATGCGCAAGGCCGCACCAAAGACGCCGCCATCTACGCGGTGGGCGACTGTGCCAACGCGCTGCGCGGCAACGGCACGCGCGCGCGCATCGAATCCTGGGAGAACGCGCAGCGGCAGGCCGTGGCCGCGGCCAAAGCGGCGCTGGGCCTCACTCACGATGCGGCGGCTGACGGGCCGCCATGGTTCTGGTCCGATCAGTACGACGACAACCTGCAACTGCTGGGCGAACCGACCGAGTCGATGCGGGTTGTCGAGCGCAACGTCCCGGCCAAGCGTTCGCGCGTGTTTTTCTTTTGCGACGGCGCGCGCATCAAGGCAGTGGCCGCGATCAACGCCGGGCGCGAGATCCGCGTGGTACGCAAGTGGATCGCGCAGGATCGCTACCCTGGGCTCGATGCGCTCGTCGATCCTGCCGCCGATCTCAACAAATTGCCGGTGCAAGCGCCGGCCTGAACCTTCGGAGAATTCAGCATGTCGGAATGGACCACAGTGGGACAACGCGACCAGGTCGAGCCCGACGCGCCGCTGGGCGCGGCGGTCGGCGAGACCAAGATCGGCATCTACGAGGTCGACGGGCAGTTGCACGCCATCGAGGATGTCTGCCCGCACGCCGCAGCGCTCCTGACCCAGGGGTTCGCCGACGGCTGCGAGGTCGAGTGCCCGCTGCACAACGCGGTCTTCGACGTGACCACCGGCAAGTACCTGCGCGGAGAACCCTGCCGCGACCTGAAGACCTATCCCGTGCGGCTGGCCGGCACCGAAATCCAGGTGCAGGTCGTATCCGCCTGATTCGACAAGGAGAGCAACATGGCTACCCAGGAGTTCAATCCCTACCTCAAGCCCTGGAAGGCGGCGCAGCCCAACAACGTCGCCGGCAAGGGGCAGATCGAAGTGCCGGGCCAGGTCGAGAACATCGTCTGGCAGACCCGCGCCGCGCCGCCCTCGGCGTACGAGAATGCGCTCGGCGACGCGCTCGAAGTCGCATTCACCGGCGGCGCCGAGACAGCCGAGGCGGTCGTCGCTTCGCTCAATGCCCAGGCATTTCGCTGCGCCGACGGCAATGCATGGACCGTGGCCACGTTCGAAGCCGAAATGGCGCGCCTGGGCGCATGAAACCGTAAGGAGACACAGATCATGGAATCCCAAGCACAGGACATTCTGGCCACCGGGCTGCGCGATTACTGGTACCCGGTCCTGCCCTCCTGGAAGGTCAGCAACGCACCCATCGGCATCACGCGCCTGGGGGAGCAGATCGTCATCTGGCGCGACGCGCAGGGCCAGGCACACGCGCTGGAAGACCGCTGCCCGCATCGCGGCGCGCGCTTGTCCCTGGGCTGGAACCTGGGCGACCGCGTGGCCTGCTGGTACCACGGCATCGAGATCGATGGCGGCGGCACGGTCAAGCTGGTGCCGGCCTCGGCCAACTGCCCGCTGGAAGGCAAGAGCTGCGTCAGGAGCTATCCGGTTGAAGAGCGTGCCGGCGCGATCTTCCTGTGGTTCGGCGTCGATCCCAAGGCGAGTCCCGCGCCGCTGGAATTGCCGGTCGAACTGACTTCGGACGAGTATTCCTACTTTCTGTGCAATTCCAACTGGAACACCAGTTATCGCTACGCGATCGACAATGTCATGGACCCGATGCACGGCGCCTACCTGCACGCTGCCTCGCATTCCATGGCCGAGGGCGACAAGCGCTCCGAAATGCGCGTCTCCAAGACGCCGACCGGCATCATGTTCGAGAAGGTCGGGCAGCGCGGCGTCAACTTCGACTGGGTCGAACTGGGCGATTCCGGCTGCCTGTGGCTGCGCCTGACGATCCCGTACCAGAAGAAATATGGCCCGGGCGGTCACTTCGGCATCGTCGGCTTCGCCACGCCGGTCGATGCGACGCACTGCCAGGTGTACTTCTGGCGCACGCGCAAGGTGGCGGGCTGGCAGAAGAACGTCTGGCGCTTCCTGTATCGCAATCGCCTGGAGGGGCTGCACTGGGACGTGCTGGAGCAGGACCGCTGGGTGCTGGAAAGCATGCCGGACAACGCGCGCGACCGCGAGTTCCTGTACGAGCACGACATGGGCTTGGCCCGCGTGCGGCGCATGCTGGAGAAAAAAGCCGCCGATCAGACCAAGGCGCGCGCGGCATTGCAGGCGGCCTGAACCTGTCTTGATCGGAGCAACTTCCGCATGTCCGAATCCAGCATCGGCCGCGATACACCCCAGGTCGGCGCGCGCGAAAAGCTGACCGGCCGGGCGCTCTACGCCGGCGACCTGAAGCCGGCCGGCATGCTGCATGCCCGCGTGTTGCGCAGTCCTTACGCGCACGCGCGCATCGTGCGCATCGACACCTCCCGGGCGCGCGCGCTTGCCGGGGTCAGACTGGTGGTGACCGGGGCGGACACGCCGGTCAAGCTGACCGGCGTGCATCGCAAGGAGCACCGCATCCTGGCGGTGGATCGCGTGCGCCACGTCGGCGAGGAAGTGGCGGCGGTGGTTGCGATAAGCGAAGACATCGCGCGCGACGCGATCGATCTGATCGAGGTCGAATACGAGGAACTGCCCGCGCTCTTCGACCCTGACGCCGCGCTGGCCGAAGGCGCCGTCGAAGTGCATGCCGGGACCAGGAACCTGGCCTACGAGATGAACATCGCCTACGGCGATGTCGAGGGCGGCTTTGCGCGCGCGGCGGCAATTCATGAGGCGATCTACGACTCGCCCTCGCAGTATCCGGGCTACCTGGAACCCATGGCGACCGTAGCTGCCATGGGCGGCGACGGTCGGCTCACGGTGTGGACCTCGACCCAGTCGGTGTTCCTGGCGCGCGCGCGCTATGCCGAGGCGCTGGAGATGCCGGTCTCGAAGGTGCGCGTGATCCAGGCCGTGACCGGCGGCGGCTTCGGCGGCAAGATCGTGGAAGAGACCAACAGCCTCATCTGCGCCTTCCTGGCCAGCCGGCTGGACCGGCCGGTGCGCTTTGTCAACAACCGGCTCGACGATTTTCTCGGTGCGCGCGCCAGCGTGCCCGAGCGCGTGCGCCTGAAGCTGGGCGTCGATGCCGACGGACGCATCGTCGCCAAGGAAGTCGAGATCATCGCCGAATGCGGCGCCTACCAGGGCCTGACCGCGCACGTCATGTACGTGACCGCGATGCGCAGCGACAACATGCATCGCATCCAGAACGTGCGCACGCGCGCGCGACTGGTCTACACCCACAACCCGCCGCGCGGCGCCTTTCGCGGTTTCGGCGGGCAGCAGATGGGCTTTGCGCTCAACTGCGCGCTTGACGACCTGGCGGCGCGCCTGGGCCGTGATCCGCTGGACCTGCACCGCATCAACGCGATCGGCCAGGGCGAAACCAGCGTGCACGGCTGGAAGATCGGCTCGACCGGCATGCTGCAGTGCCTGGAGCAGGTGCGGTCCGCGGTCGACTGGGACGCGCGGCGCTCCCGTGCCAAGGGTGGCGGGGTGAAGCGGCGCGGCATCGGCATGGCCGCGGCCATGCATGTCTCGGGCAACCGCACCATCGGCAACTGGGACGGCTCGACCGTGCATCTGCGCATCAGCGAGGACGGGCGCGCCACGCTCCTGACCGCCGAATGCGACATGGGCCAGGGCGCCTACACCGTGCTGGCCCAGTTGTGCGCGCACGAGCTGTCGATCCCGGTCGAGCATGTGACCGTGGCGCAGCCGGACACCGACGCTGCCGCCTTCGCGATCGGCTCGCTCGCTTCGCGCGTGACCATTGTCGCCGGCAACGCCGTGGTGCGTGCCGCGCGCGAGGCGCGTGACAAGCTGGTCGCGCTGGCGGCCGAGAAGCTCGAGGCGGCGCCCGCCGACCTGGAAGCAGTCGATGGCGTCGTCCGGCTGAAGGGCGTGCCGGGGCACAAGCTCACCTATGCCGAGCTGGCGCGCATGCACATCTTTCGCAACGGCGGCGAGGGGCTGCAGGTCAAGACCACGTGGGATGCGCCGACGGTGCAGGCCGACGCCAAGTACTTCGGCAACGTCGCCCCGGCGCATTCCTTTGCCGTGCAGGCCACCGAGGTCGAGGTCGATACCGAGACCGGCCAGGTCACGGTGATCGACACCTTCGTTTCGGATGACTGCGGCAAGGCGCTCAACCCGATGGCCATCCACGGCCAGACCGCCGGCGCGGTGGTGCAGGCCATCGGCTGGACCCTGCACGAATCGCTGCAGTACGAGAACGGCCGGCTCATGAACGGCAACTTCGCCGACTACACGATGCCGCTGGCGCGCGCCGTGCCCATGATCCGCACCGGCATCGTCGAGTCCATGGACCCGACCGGCCCCCTGGGCGCCAAGGGGGCGAGCGAGACCGCGATCGTGCCCGGCGCCGCGGCGATCGCCAACGCCGTGTACGACGCGATCGGCGTGCGCATCACGGCGCTGCCGATCACGCCGGAAAAGATTCTCGCCGCGCTGGCGATGAAGCGCGAGGCCGGCCATGCGTGACTTCGACTTCCTCGAACCGTCGAGCGTGGCCGAGGCCAGCGAGCTCATGGCGCGCCACGGCGAGGACTGCCGCGCCTACGCCGGCGGCACCGCGCTCCTGCTGGCGCTGCGCCAGCGCCTGCTCTCGCCGACGCACCTGGTGTCGCTGGCGAAGATCGACGCATTGCGCGGCATCGCGTTCGACCCGGCACGCGGGCTCTCCATCGGCGCGCTGACCCTGCACGCGGAACTGGCCGCGGCGCCCCTTGTGCAACAACACTACCCGATGCTGGCGCAGATGGCCGCGCACCTGGCCAATCCGCAGATCCGCAACCAGGGGACGCTCGGCGGCAACCTCTGCTACGCCGATCCCGCGACCGACCCCGCCACCTGCCTGCTGGCGCTCGATGCGCAGATCGAGGTCGGCAGCCGGCGCGGTACGCGCGTGATCGCCATGGGCGACTTCCTGGTGGATTACTACACGACCGCGCTCGAAGCCGATGAACTGGTGGTAGCCGTGCGCGTGCCGCCGCCGGCGGCCGGATTCATCGGCCGCTACACGCGCTTCCTGCGCACGCCGGCCGAGCATCGACCGCTGGTCAATGCGGCGGTCGCGGCGCGCGACGAGAACGGCACCTGTCGCGACGTGCGCGTGGTCGTCGGCGCCTCGGTGCCCATCGCCGCGCGCGTGCCGCGCGCCGAGGCCCTGCTCGAAGGGCGCGCAGCGACGCGCGAACAGATATTGGCGGCGGCCGCTGCTGCTGCCGAGGACGTATTTGCCGTCTCGGATGCGCGCGGTGACGAGACCTACCGGCGTGCCATGGTGCGCGTGGTCGTGCGGCGTACCCTGCTGGCCGCCTTCGGCTTGGGTGAGGAGTAGACACTTGGCCAGACACTTGATTGAATTGACCGTCAACGGCGAAGCGCACGCGGTCGAGGTGCCGGCCAAGCGCCTGCTTGCTGACCTGCTGCGCGACGAGTTGTTGCTGACCGGAACCAAGCGCGGCTGCGAGACCGGCGTCTGCGGCGCCTGTTCGGTGCTGGTCGACGGCCGGCTGGTCAAGTCCTGCCTGATGCTGGCCGTGCAGGCACGCGGGGCCAGGGTGGATACCGTCGAGGGCCTGGCCCAGGGCGGGCAGCTCAACGCGCTGCAACAAAGCTTCGCCGCGCACGGCGGTTTCCAGTGCGGTTACTGCACGCCCGGATTCCTCATGGCGGCCACCGCGTTGCTGGCGGCCAACCCGAAGCCGACCGAGGCCGAAGTGCGCGAAGCGCTCGACGGCAACCTGTGCCGCTGCACCGGTTACGCCGGCATCGTCGAAGCGGTGCTGGCCGCGGCAGGACAATCACGTGGAAATTGACAAGTCCCTGACCCTGCCCGGCACACCGGAAAAGGTGTGGGCCATGCTGCTGGACCCGGTCGTCATGGGGCAGTGCGTGCCGGGCATGCAGTCCATCGAGGTTGTGAGCCCGACCGAGTACCGCTCGGTGATGGCGATCAAGATCGCCTTTGTCAGCGCGAAATTCCGCATCCGCACCAACGTCGTCGAACAGCGCGCGCCGGAGTATCTGAAGAGCGAAGGGGTCGGCGAGGATGCATCTGTGGCGAGCTCGTTCAAGCAACTGAGCGAGATGTTCCTGACGGCGCGGCCCGATGGCGGCACCGACCTGCGCATGCAGGTCAAGGTGGACGTGCTCGGCCGTCTGGGCACGTTTGGCCTGAATGTCATGAAGACCAAGGCCGATCGTCTGTGGGATGAATTTGGCGCCAGCCTGGCGGCGCGCCTGGCGCCGCCGGTTGCAAGCGCTGGCACCTCCCAGCCAGCGTCCGCCGGAACGTCCTCTTCCGAGACCGGCTCCGCAGCGCAATCGACGGACGCGAAGCCGTGGCAGCCCGGCGCACCCGAGGCTTCGACAGGCCTGCCGAACCTGCCTGGTTCGGTGCGCAGCGCGACCGTCCGCGCCGGTTGGTTGGCCCGCTTGCTGGGGCTCGTCCCGGCAGGTCTTTCGCGCCAGCCCGGCGACATCGCCATCGAAGTGCGGCGTGGCGACGCGACTGTCACGGTGTTGTGGCCGCAGGCCAGCGCGCCGGAGTGCGCGGCGTGGCTGCGTGAATATCTCGGACAAGCCAAAAGCGCGCCCTGAACGCGTACCACCGGCCTGGCGCAGCAGCTCACGGCGGGATCGTGCCATGCATGGGTTCGGAGACTGCGACGCCGACCGGGGCTGCGCAGGTAGACTGACGTCGGTTCCCGCTTGTCGTGAAAGGCGCGTCGATGTTCTTCGATTCCCGGTTTGCCGTTGCGCTCACATGGCTGGCCGCCGCTTTGACGAGCCCGGTCCTGGCCCAGTCCGACAAGCCCTTGCGTCTGGTCGTCCCGTTCGCGCCCGGCGGGGCGCAGGATGTGATCGGGCGCACCCTTGCCGACAGACTCGCGCCGCGCCTGGGCCAGACGGTGCTCATCGACAACCGCGCCGGCGCCGGCGGGGTGATCGCGGCGGACGCGGTCGCCAAGGCAGCTCCGGACGGCAACACGCTGTTGCTCGCGACCGGCGGCGCGATCACGATCGCGCCCCATCTGCACGCCAAGCTGCCGTACGTCCCGCGCCGCGATCTCGCGGCCGTTGCGCTGATCGCCGACACGCCCATGACCCTGGCGGTGCGCGCGCAGAGCGCCTATCGCAGTGTCGGCGAGGTGCTGCGCGACGCCGCGGCGCGGCCGCGCCAGGTTGCCTACGCGTCCACCGGCAACGCCACCGTCTCGCACCTGACCGGCGAACTCTTCGCCCAGGCGGCCGGTGTGCAGCTCTTGCACGTGCCTTACAAGGGGGCGGCACCGGCCATCACCGACCTGATCGGCGGCCAGGTCGCGCTGATCGTCACCAGCGCGGCCTCCATCGACGGCATGGTGGAAGCCGGCAAGGCGCGCGTGCTCGCCACCTTCACTGCCGCGCGCATGCCGAGCCTGGGCAACCCGCCGGTCATCGCTGAAGCCGCCGGCATGAAGGGGCTGGAAGTGCCGGTGTGGGTGGGCATCATGGCGCCGGCGGCAACACCGGTCGAGCGACTCGAACGCCTCGCTACCGAGTTGGTCGCGGTCTGCAGGGCATCGGAGACCGCCGATCGCTTCAAGGGCCTGGGCGCGCTGCAGAGTTGCGGTGGTCGCGCCGAACTGGCGCGCACCGTCGACGAGGATCACGCGCGCTGGGAGCGCGTGATCCGCCAGGGCGGCATTCGCGTCGAATGAGACACGCATGAAGGTCGGCATCGCCGGTTGCGGCGGCATCGGACTGGCCTATGCGGCGTGGCTGGCCTCGCGCGGCCACACGGTCACGATCTGGTCGCCGCGCGGCGATACTGCCGCGGCGCTGCGCACGGGACCGCTGCTCGCCAGTGGCGTGCTCGAGGCCAGCTGCCCGGTTGCCGTGGCCGATTCGGCCGCGCAACTGGCTGCCGGCGCGGAAGTGCTCGTCGTGGCCGTGCCGGTCAACGGCCATCGCGCGGTGATGAACGCGCTGTTGCCGCACCTGGCCTCCGGCCAGGCGGTGCTGGTCAGTTCCATGGCTTCCCTGTCGTCGCTATACCTGTTCGAGGCGGCACGTGCCCGCGGGCGCGACCTGACCGTCATGAGCCTGGGCACCACGGTGCTCACGGCGCGGCGCGACGGCGATCACGGTGTGCGCATCATGACGCGGCGGGTCGAGTTCGGCTTGTCGGTGCTGCCGGTGGCGCGGCAGGCGGACGCGCTCGATACGTGCGCGGCGCTTTTCGGCGACGGCTTCGTCGCCGAAGCCAACCCGCTCGCCAGCACGCTATCGAACATCAACCCGGTCGCGCACGGCCCGCTCGCGATCTTCAACTGGACGCGCATCGAGCGCGCCGAGTCCTGGCCGCAATATCACTACATGACCCCAAAGGTCGCCGCGGTGATCGAGCGCCTGGACGCGGAGCGCATCGCGCTGGCACGAGCGTTCGGGCTTCGCGTGCGGTCGCTGGAGACGCACTTCGCCAAATCGTTTTCGACCACGGCCGACACCCTGGCCGGCATCGCTGCCGAGCTGCACGCGAAGCGCGGCGGACCGCCGGGACCGACCGACATCGACACGCGCTTCCTGGCCGAAGACGTGCCTTACGGGTTGGTGTTTTCGCTTGCGTTGGCGCGGCTGGCACACGTGGACATGCCGGCGACGCGCTCGGTCATCGAGTGCGCAAGCCTGATCGCCGGGTGCGATTTCATGGCGGGGAACGAATTTGTCGCCGCGCTGAGGCTTGAGTGCGAGACCTTCGCCGGGCTTGCGGGGCGCGTGGCTGCCTGATCGAACCACTGATCTGTGGGCGTGCGCCTCGGCGCAGAGCGCCGCGTGGCTGCGCGAATACCTCGGGCCGCCCGGCGGGACCGGCTGAGCTTCAGGCCCCGGGTTCGCCGATCAGCCCACCGACCACTGCGCCGAGCGCCATGTCGTCGATCTGGCCGAAGTGCTTGAGGCGCGTGCGCCCTTCCTTGTCGATAAGGATGAGGCTGGGTGTGCCCTGCAGGCCCCAGGCCTTCATGGTCTTGGGGATGGGGCCATCGTCATCCGCTTCGTCGATGCCGATCGGAAAGCGCAGGCGGTACTCGTGGATGAAGGCCTCGAGCGCGTCGGCACCCATCACGCTGTGATGCTCGAACACCGTGTGCAGCCCGACGACGGCCAGCTGCTCCTGCGAGAACGTCTGGTGCAGCTTGGTCGCCTGCGGCAGGCCGTGCAGTACGCACCCGGGGCACAGCATCTGGAAGGTGTGCACGGCCACCACGCGGCCGCGCAGGTCTGCCAGCGAGACCGGTTCCTGTGTGTTGAACCAGCGGCTGGCGTGGATCTGCAGCATCAGGGACATGCTCTTGTCGAAGACGAATCGCTACGGGGCGCGATGCGTCAAGTCCGAAAGGCATCGATTCAACCATGCTTTCGCGGCTCGAACCTTCCTGCACTGACAATGAGCGCGCCGAACGGCTATTTCTTGCCCAGCCCCAACAAGCGGGCAGCGTCGGTGTAGATGCGCGCCTTGTCTTTCATGAACGCATCCATCTCCTCGACGCCGATGTTCACAAGCTCGAAGCCGCTCTTGGCGGCGAGCTCCTTCATCTCGGCCTCGTTGTTGAGCGTGCGCCACAGGTCCGACACACGCTTGCGCGTTTCCGGCGAAGCCGATTTCGGCAGGCCCACGCCGCGGTAGGCGCCGTCGACCCAGTTGACGCCGAGTTCCTTGAATGTCGGCACGTCGGGCAAGAGCGGATGGCGCTTGTCCATCGCCACTGCCAGCGCGCGCACGCGCCCCTTGTTGTTGATGGCGAACGCGGTATAGGTCATCGCGCCGTCCACCTGGCGGCCCAGCACGGCCGTGGTCATGTCGCCGGTGCCCTTGAAGGGAATGTAGTTGGTCTTCACGTTGAAGGCCGCGTTGAGGCGCTCGTTGGCCGCGTGATTGGCCGAGTTGACGCCCGAGCCGCCCAGGCTGAACTTGCCGGCGTCGGCGCGCGCGGTCTTCAGGAAGTCGGCAAAGGTCTTGACCGGGCCTTGCTCGTGCACCACAAGCGCGTCCGGGGTGTAGTGGAACCAGAACACCGGCGTTACGTCCTCGGTCTTGTACTGCACCGTGCCCTCGATCGGCTGGAACACGATGTGCGGCAGGTTGACTCCGACTACGTTGAGTCCGTCGGCCGGCAGCTGGTTCATCGTGGTCCACATCAGCGCACCGCCGGCGCCGGGCTTGTACTGCACGATGGTTTCGATCGCCGGGCACTTCTTCTTGAGCACGGCTTGCTGATGGCGCGCAGAGATGTCGGACTCGCCGCCCGGCGGAAAGGCCTGCCAGTAGTTGACGTTCTTGTCCGGGCAGGCTTGCGCGGCTGCGAGATACGGGGCGAGTGAGAGTGCCATTGCTGCGAGTGCATGCTTCATGTCTTGTCTCCTTGTCGAAATTGTCGAAGCGCTGCGGGCATCAGGCCGCGCGTCGGTTCCCGTTGACACCCGCAGCCAGGCAATCGATGACGGCTCTGGTCACGTCGACCGTCTTCGCCTTGCCGCCCAGGTCGCCGGTATGCAGCGCGGGGTTGGCGGTGACCGACTCGATGGCCGACATCAGGGCCGCGGCCGCGGCGTCCTCGCCCAGGTACTCGAGCATCATCACGCAGGACCAGAAGGTGCCGATGGGGTTGGCCAGGCCGCGCCCCATGATGTCGAAGGCCGAGCCGTGGATGGGTTCGAACATCGACGGGTAGCGCCGCTCGGGATCGAGGTTGCCGGTCGGGGCGATGCCCAGGCTCCCCGCCAGCGCCGCGGCCAGGTCCGAGAGGATGTCGGCATGCAGGTTGGTGGCGACGATGGTGTCCAGCGAGGCGGGGCGGTTGACCATGCGCGCGGTGGCGGCGTCGACCAACTCCTTGTCCCAGCTCACGTCGGGGAAGTCGCGTGCGACTTCGCGCGCGATCTCGTCCCACATGACCATGGCGTGGCGCTGCGCGTTGGACTTGGTGATGACCGTGAGCTTCTTGCGCGGGCGCGACTGCGCGAGCTTGAAGGCGAAGCGCTGCACCCGCTCCACCCCGGCGCGGGTCATCATCGAGACATCGGTCGCCACTTCCAGCGGATGGCCCTGGTGCGCGCGGCCGCCGACCCCGGCGTACTCGCCCTCGGAGTTCTCGCGCACGATCACCCAGTCCAGGTCCTCCGGCTTGCAGCGCGCCAGCGGGGTTGTGATGCCCGGCAGGATGCGCGTCGGGCGCACGTTGGCGTACTGATCGAAGCCCTGGCAGATCTTCAGGCGCAGGCCCCACAGCGTGATGTGGTCCGGGATGTCGGGGTCGCCGGCCGAGCCGAACAGGATCGCGTCCTTGTTGCGCAAGGCATCGAGGCCGTCGGCGGGCATCATTGCGCCGTGCCTGCGGTACCAGTCGCCGCCCCAGCCGAAGCTCTCGAAGTCGAAGCCGAAGTCGCCGCGCGCCGCGGCCAGGGCTGCCAGCACTTCCTGGCCGGCGGGAATGACTTCCTTGCCGATGCCGTCTCCGGGAATGCATGCGATGCGATAGGTTTTCATGGCTTGTGCTCGATGTACAGGAGGTGAGATGACGAATCTAAGCCGCCGGGCGCTGCTGCTGCATGCTGTAAAGTTAGTCTGTCTTTAACTTTGGGTTAACAATCACCCGATCCGTGAAGTGGCGTCCGCGTCCTCCTCAGCCGACCTCGCCGTGTTCAGTCAGATCGTTCGCGCCGGGAGCCTGTCGGCGGCGGCGCGAGAGCTGAATGTCACGACGCCGGCGGTCAGCAAGCGCCTCAAGAAACTCGAGACGCGGATAGGCGTGACGCTGCTGGCGCGCAGCACGCGACGCCTCGGCCTCACCCCCGAGGGGGAGGTCTACCTCGCGCACGCTCGCCGCATCCTGGCCGAGATCGAGGATGCCGAGCGCCAGGTGTCGCGGGCCGCCGCCGCGCCCAAGGGCATGCTGCGCGTCAACGCCACCCTGGGTTTTGGACGCAACTACGTCGGGCCCTTGATGTCGCAGTTTGCACGCCAGTATCCGGAGGTCGAGGTGCAGTTGCATCTTTCGGCGGAGCCGGTGCAGTTCGGCGACGACTCATTCGATGTTTGCGTACGTTTTGGAGAGCCACCTGACGCACGCGTGGTGGCAGTGCGGCTTGCGCCAAACCGGAGGCTGTTGTGCGCTGCCCCGGCCTATCTCGCGAGCCACGGTACCCCGCGCGCGCCGGCCGACCTGGCGCGTCACCGATGCATTGTGCTGCGACAGGATCAGCATGCCTACGGCGTCTGGCGCTTCACGCCGGTCGGGCGGCGGCGCACTGCGGCCGAGTCGGTCAAGGTCCGCGGCCAGTTGGCCAGCAACGATGGCGCGATCGCGTTGCAATGGGCACTCGACGGCCACGGCATTCTGATGCGCGCCGAATGGGATATTGCCAAGCACCTCCACAGCGGGCGATTGACGCAGGTATTGGAGAACTACGATACCCCCGCGGCGGACATTTATGCGGTGTATCCGGCGCGACATCGCCACTCGGTGCGTGTGCAGGTCTTCGTCGAATGGCTGCGGCGGGCGTTCGATGGTGCGGTGCCCGGTGCGCCGCTGCGCATGGGCAGATAATGCGTAGCCATCACATCGAGTCTTGCACCGCCTCATGAGTGTGGAAATCGCGAACGGGTACCGGCCGGGCTGCATCGGCCGGGTCGCCACGCTGCACGCCGAGTACTACTCCGCCGCCAGCGGTTTCGGCGTCGACTTTGAAGCCAAGGTCGCGCGTGAACTGGCAGGCTTTTGCCTCGACTACCAGCCCGGGCGCGACGACCTGTGGCTGGCGCTGGTGGATGGCCGCATCGAAGGGTCGATTGTCATCGATGGCGCGCACGCCGCGGACGACGGTGCGCACTTGCGTTGGTTCATCGTCTCCGACGCGCTGCGCGGTTCCGGCGCCGGTCGCGCACTGTTGAGCGCGGCACTCGCCTTCACCGACGCGCGCTACCAGCGCACCTATTTATGGACCTTCGCGGGACTGCATGCGGCGCGCCACTTGTATGAGGCGCACGGATTCCGGCTGGCGCAAGCGCGCCCCGGGGCGCAGTGGGGCAAGGTCGTCGATGAACAGCGCTTCGAGCGTGATCGGCCGGTGCCGGAAGCGGGCAGGCGATAGGGCATTCGCGGACCGCACGCGCGGCGGCCGCCCTTCGGGCGCGAAGCGCCGCGTTCTCTGCGTCTCAGGCGCGAAACGCCGTCTTCTCCGTGCCCGAGTACAAGGCCTTGACCTGCCGCCCGACGGCGTCGGCGTGCGCCGCCAGCGCGGCGGCGTCCAGGTCGGCCTGCGGCCGCGGCTCGGGGTCGAAGTGGCAGAAGCGGTCGGTGCCGCGCACCAGCTGCGCCGAATCGCGCACCTTGGTCTGGCGCACCGACGGCGGGATGTAGCGTATCGCCAGGCCGATGCGCCGGTCGGCGCTGCGGTTGGCGTCCGAGCCGTGCACCAGCTTGATGTGGTGCAGCGATATCTCCCCGGGACGCAGGGCGATGCCGCGGGCCTGCGACTTGTCCACCTCCACCGCGATCTCCTGGCCGCGCGAGAGCAGGTTGTCCTTGTGGAAGGTATCGCGGTGCGGCAACTGGTCGATCCTGTGCGAACCTGGGATCACCTGCATATAGCCGTTCTCGGGCGTCACTTCGGTAAACGCGACCCAGGCGGTGATGACGTCGTCGGGTTCCAGGCCCCAGTAGGTCGCGTCCTGGTGCCAGGAGACGAAGCCGGGGCTATTGGCTTCCTTGATGAAGAAGTTGGTGGTCCAGCACAGGATGTCCGGGCCGATGCAGTCTTCCACGGCGTCGAGGATTTTCGGGTGACGTACCAGCGCATCGGCCCAGGTGAAGAGCAGGTGGGTCTTGTGGCGCCAGTTGCCCTGCAGCGGTTCGCCCGACTTGGCTTCATGCGCTTCCAGCGCGCGCCGGTAGCCCTGTGCGTCGACTTCGCTCATGACCCGCACCGGCCACACGGCCCCGTCCCGATGGTAGGCGGCGACCTGCTGGGGGGAGAGTAGGTGGGGCATGTTGCGCGGCCGGAGGGTGGCAGGGGGTAAGTCCATCGATTCTCGCTTTTTTCCGGGCGCCGCGCGGGGTGGCGCCCGGCCCGCTACACTTTCGCCTCCCGTGGCCGCCTCAAGCCCATCCGGGCGAATCGCGTGTCGCTGTTCCTCCGACTTCCCTTCTCTGTGCCCTTCTCTTCCCCGCAAGGTCCGACGATGTCTGCTTCCCCTGCCTCCGCCCGCCCCGACGCCGCACTCATCGCCGACCTCGAAGCGGCGCACTACCATCCGCTGTGGGACCGCTACAAGGCCATCACGCCGATCGTCCCCGCGGCCAAGGACATGCCCATGCACTGGCGCTGGCGGGACTTCGACCCCTTCGCGGCGCGCGCCGCGGTCGAAGTCCCGATCGAGGATGTCGAGCGTCGCGCCATCATCATGGTCAACCCGGCCTTCGGCGGTGCCACGCAGACCACCTCCAACCTGTTGGGCGCTTTCACGGTGCTGAACCCGGGCGATCGCGCGGTGCCGCACCGGCACACCGCCGCGGCGATCCGGTTCGCGACGCGCGCCGACGGTGCGGCGACGATCGTCAATGGCCGGCGCTGCGCGATGAAAGAAGGCGACCTGGTGCTGACCCCGCCCATGTGCTGGCATGGTCACATCAACCTGGGGCAGGAACGCACGGCCTGGTTCGACGCGGCCAACATGCCGCTGGTCTGCGGTCTGGACGCGAGTTTCTTCGAGCCCGGCAGTCGCAGCGAAGCTGCGTTCTGGGAGGTCGACGAAGGCGAGGAGCGGCGCTGGGCCGGCACGGGCCTGGCGGCGGCAGGCGCGGCCCAGCCGGCGCCGGTCGCCGGCGCGCACTCGCCCAAGTTTCACTATGCCGGCGAGGCAACCAGGGCGTTTCTTGCCGGACTGCCGGCAGCCGCCGATGGATCCAAGCTCGCGCGCTACGTCAACCCGGACAACGGCGGGCCGGTCATGCCCGCGCTGGATTGTTATGCGCTGCGTCTCGGTGCGGGTGCGACCACGGCCGCCAGGCGCTCGACCTGGAACACCCTCTGCCTGGTCGTTTCGGGCTCAGGCAGGAGCGTGGTCGGCGGCAAGTCCATCGAATGGGAGCAGCACGACGTCTTCACGATCCCGCACTGGACGGTTGCGACCCACATGGCGCGCGGCGGCGACGCGGACCTCTTTCTCGTCACCGATCGTTCGGTGTTCGAGTTGCTGGGGTTGGCACGCAGCGAAGTGGTCGAATAGGGGACACCATGCGACGCCCGCCTTGACGGGCGTCGCGAGCTTTCAGACCCAGACCTGAAGCACGTAGTGAAACGGCGCCTGCCCGTTGAAGAGGTCGACGCGCTGATGGCGGATGCGGAACGAGTCACCGGAGCGCACCAGGGTGTGGCGATAGGTCCCGCCGAAGTGGCGCACATCGTCGCGGCGCAGTTCCATCATGTGAAAGCGCGAGCGCACGACGACTTCCTTCGCGTTGGCCGACTCGATGACGATGTTGCCGATCAAATGGTTGGTGGCCCACATCGGCGCTTGCGACCAGGCGTTCGGGTGGGTCACGCGGCCCATGCGGATTTCCATCATGGGCTTGTCCTCGGCGAAGATCGAGGGTTCGCCCTCCCAGTCGGTCTGCTCGGGCGTCACCGGCATCCAGTACACGCCGTCGTCGGTGAAGAGGTCGATCCAGTCCTGCCAGTGCTTGTTGTCGAGCAGTTCGCTCTGGCGAAAGAGAAAGGCCTCGACGCGGGCCTTGAGGTCACCGGCGGCGACCACCGGCTTGGCCGCCTGGGGCGCGCGCACGGGCGGCACGACGCCGCGCGGCGAGTGCCCCGGGGCGATGGCCTGCGCGCCGGTGCGGCCGCGACCGTCGGCCTCGATCACGATGTCCTGCTTGAGGCTCTTGCCGGGCGCGCGCGGGGCGGCGGCCTTGCGCGCTTCGGGCTTGGCGGGGCGTTTGGCAAGCGGGCGCGCGGCGACCTTCCGTGCCACCTTGGCCGTCTTCTTTTTCGTGGCCATCACGCGCCCTCCGTCATGTAATCCAGCCAGGCCTTGAACTGCGAGCGCATCACGGCCTCGGAGGTGCCCTTGTTCGAATAGGTCGTGCCGTTCTCGGTGGTGTCGCGGCCGAATTCGCGATGAAAGCTCACCCAGTCGCCGCCGCGGGATTGCAGTCCCCACTGGCCTTTGGACCAGTTCTCCAGGTCGTCGGCGTTGACCATGGTGGCCGGCGAATTGACCAGGTTGTAGTACCAGAGCGAGCGGCGATAGATCGCCTCGGGCGCGCCCTTCAGGCGGAAATGCCAGATTTCCGAGAGGGTCTCCGAAGGGCTGATCGGTCGCAGGCAGCGCAGCTGCTGCAGCGGCGATTGCACCGAGAGATAAGGGTAGATGAGCACATGGTGGATGGAGCGCGAGAGAAACTCCTCGGTCTTGTCATGCCCGTAGGCCTTGACCATGAGCTTCTCGTAGGCCTTCGTATCCGGGTCCTGCGGGCGCAGGCCCATGTAGGCCTTGAGGATGCCGTGGCCGCGCGGGTAGTTGACCGTCTGCACTCCGTCCCACTTGTCGAACGGCGTCGCGAAGGCGGACAGGTAGTGGTAGTAGAGCGGCGCGTGGCCGCTTGCGGCGGCGATCTTTTTCTCGACGCGCGTCGCCGCCACGCCGGTCGACTGGTGGGTCACCGACGGATGCAGCGCGTCCATCTGGTTTTCCATGAAGAACTTCCAGTTGGAATGCTGCACCACCCGGTGGCAGACCGGCACGACCTCGACCTCGCCTTCCGGCGAGCGGTCGCACATGTCGTCGAAAGCGACCTTGGCGTCGCCCAGGAACTCGGCCAGCGTCGGTCCCGTGGGCGCCAGGCTTGCGAAGACGAAGCCGCGATAGGAGTCGACGCGCGCGGCGGCCTTCATGTGGCAGTCCGGGTTGTCGCGCGTGAGTCGCGTGCCTTCATAACCCTTCATGAGCGGCATGCTCTCGAGCTGGCCGTCGAGATGGAAGCTCCAGGCATGGTAGGAGCAGACGAAATTGCCGCCGACGTTGCCGCGCGTGTTGCCGCACAGCTGCACGCCGCGATGCGGGCAGCGGTTGTAGAGCACGCGTACCTTGTTGTCGCGGCCGCGCACCATGATCATCGGTTGGCGCCCGATGGTGAGCGTGTGGTAGTCGCCCGGCTTCCTGACCTGCGATTCGTGGCCGCAGTAGATCCAGATCTTCTCGAAGATCTGCTCGATCTCGCGCTCGAAGATCTCTTCGCTGGTGTAGGCGAGGCGGTGGACACGGTCGGGTTCGACCAGCGTGCGGGGGTCGATGGCTTGCATGCGGCTCCTCGGGGAAGGTGTGTTGCCCGGGCGCTGCGGCCGACGGGTCCGCCACCTTAACAACGCGGCGCGGGGCGCACAACAACTTGCCATGCTTTTTCCATTACCATTGGTTATGGATTTCCGGCGACTGCAACTGTTCCTGGCGGCGAGCCGGCACGGCAACCTGACCGAGGCCGCGGCGGAGCTCGAGATCTCGCAGCCGGCGCTGTCCAAGAGCCTGAAGGCTCTGGAGAAGTCACTCGGCGTGCGCCTGCTCGAGCGTGGCCGCTTTGGCGTCGTGCCCACCCCGTTCGGCGAGGCTCTCCTGGCGCACGGCAGCGCGATCGAGGCCGAGTTGCGCAATGCCGAGGCCGAGATCGACGCCCTGAAGGGCGCCGCGCGCGGTCACGTGCTGATGGGTTGCGGCCCGACCGAGGCCAACCGGCTCCTGCCGCGCGCGCTGATGGCGCTGGCGCGCACGCACCCGCACCTGAAGGCCAGCGTGCTGTACGGCCTCAACGAAAACCTCATGCCCTGGGTGCGCAATGGCGAGATCGACTTCGCGCTCTCATCGGTGCCCGGTCGTCCGAGCGACCCCGAACTGGCGCACGACAAGTTGTTCGAGGAAAGCGGCGCGGTGGTGGCGCGTGCCGGCCATCCGCTGGCGCGTCGACGCAGCGTGCCTCTGGCCGACCTGTTGGCGCAGCGCTGGATACTGCCGCGCCGGCGCGAGCTGGAGCGCCTGGCATTCGACGACCTGTTTCGCACGCACGACCTGGTGCCCCCGGAGGCGACGATCGAGACCACCTCGACGGTGCTCATGAAATCGGTGGTGCTGCACGGCGACTTCCTCACCTTCATCCCGCGCGAACTGATCTACTGGGAGGAAAAGGCAGGCCAACTGGTGGCCCTGCCGGTGGCAGCCGGATCCTGGGTGCGCCTGGTGGGCATCACGCGCAGGCGGCGCGGTTCCTTGTCGCCGGCGGCGCGCGCGGCGCTCGATGCGCTCAAGGCCGCGGCGCAGGAGTTCGCAGCGGCGCCCTGAGGCTGTGCGACGCGAGGCTGGCTATTCCGGCTTGATGCCCGCCGCCTCGATGGTCTTGCCCAGTGACTCGACATCCTGGCGCACCATGGCGCCGAATTCGCGCGGCCCGAGAAAGCCGGGTTCCGCTCCCACTGCACCGAAGCGCTCGCGCAGGTCGCCGGCGGCTACCGCGCGCGACGCGGCGTCGCTGATCTTCTGCAGGATCGGCGCCGGCAGCCCCGGCGGCGCATGCAGACCGATCCACAGGCGCAGGGTCACGTTGGGGTAGCCGGCTTCGGCGAACGTCGGCACCTCCGGCAGGAGCGGCGAGCGCTTGTCGGCCATCATCGCGATCGGGCGTGCCTTGCCGCTCCTGACATGCACAATCGCCGAAGGCAGGGCATCGAATACCATGGCCAGGCTGCCGGCGATCATGTCCGGGTAGGCGGCTGCGGCGGTCTTGTACGGAACGTGGGTCAGTTCCACCTTGCCGGAAATGCGCAGCAGTTCGGCCGAGATGTGCGCCACGCTGCCGATGCCTGAAGAGCCGTAGTTGAGCTTGCCCGGGTTGGCGCGCGCGTAGGTCACCAGGTCGGCGACGCTCTTGTAGGTGGTCGTTGCGCCGACGGTCAGGATGGTCGGGGTGAGCGCGACTGCGCCGATTGCCGAGAAGTCCGCCACCGGATCGTAGGGCGGCGCCTTGACCAGGCGCGGGCCGATGGCGAACGGACTCAGGGACGACAGGAGGATGGTGTAGCCGTCGGGCGCCGACTTGGCGACCGCGCCGGCGCCCACCATGCCGCCGGCGCCCGGCCGGTTGTCCACGACGATGCTCTGGCCCAGCACTTCGCCCATTTTCTGCGCCAGTACCCGACCGACGATGTCGGACACGCCGCCGGCGCCGAAGGGCACGACCATGCGCAGCGGCTTGGATGGATAGCCGGCCTCGACGGCCTGCGCGGTGGCCGCCGCGGGGGCCAGGGCGAGCATCGCGCCCAGGCAGGTGATGGCGGTCAATGTCTTCATGGTTGCTCTCCCGGTTGCGTGCAGTCTGCTTCAGGAATCCCCTCGCAAGTATTGCGCCAGATCGACCGGCGGATAGACCACCTTGACAAAGCGCTCCAGGCGTTCGGCCGGCAGGGTGGCGTCGATGATCACCTTGGCGACCACGCCGTGGGCGTCCGAGGACGGATCGAGTTCGTTGCCGTGCGTGCCGGGAATCGGGATCACGCCCTCGTGCCAGCGCACGCGCGTGCCAAGCGCCCACATGACATCGGCCGGATCGTGGATGTCGACGTCGTCGTTGACGACGATGATGGTCTTGAAGTTGACGTGCGCGGCCAGCGCGGCCAGCGCGACGTTGCGCGCCTCGCCGGGCTCGGGCTTGGACAGGCTGATGATGGCGGTGAACCCCGCCGCATAGGGGGGCAGATGCACGGCCTTCATGCGCGGCGTGATATGGCGCACGAAGCGCGCAAGCAGCGGTTCGCGCGTGATCATGTTGCCCACGCTCTGGTGCTCGTAGCCGCCGCCGTTCATGGTCTGCCAGATGGGGGCGGCGCGGTGGGTGATGCAGGTGATGCGCGCCACATGCTTGGGGTCGGCGCCCGAATAGTGGCCGGTGAATTCGGCCATCGGGCCTTCCATCTGGCGCACCCCGGCCAGCACCTCGCCTTCGAGGATGATCTCGGCGGTGGCAGGCACCATGATGTCGCAGGTACGAGCCTTGACCACCGGCACCGGTGCGCCGCGCAGGCTGCCGGCGATGTCGTATTCGTCGCCGTCGTAGCGAAACGCGGCCGCCATCATCACCACGGGGTCCGGGCCGATGGCGACGCAGAACGGCAGGTTCTGTCCGCTCGGCTCGATGCGGTCGAAAAAGCCCTTGATGTGGCGCCAGATGTTCATGCTGATGCCGGTGCGGTCCGCGCCGTAGATCTGCATGCGGTTGTACGACAGGTTGTGGCGCGGCGAGGCGGGGTCGCGCGAAATCACCACCCCGGCGGTGATGAAGGCGCCGGCGTCCAGTGGGGAATGGGTCGGGATCGGCCAGTGAGAAAGGTCGGGTGAGTCGATCACGACTTCCTGGCAGGGCGCCGGGCCGTTGTGCAGCGCATAGGGGACGGGCGATTCAGTGGCCGCGCCCATGCGCGCGCCGATCTCGGCGACCGGGCAGCCCAGTGCGAGCGCGATGCGCCGCGGCGAGGACAACAGGCCGCCTACCACCGGGACGCCGTGGCCGCGCACGGCATGGAAGAAGGCCGCCTTGTCGGCGCGCTCGCAGGCGGACAGCACCGCGCCCAGTTCGCGCACCGGGTCGACCGTGCGACGAATCTCGTGGACTTCGCCGGCCGCACGCAGTGCCGCCAGAAACCCGCGCAGGTCGTTCATGCTAAGCCGACCTCGAGTTCGACCGCCAGCGCGCCCTCCTTGATCGCCTCGCCTTCGGCGACGTGGATCGCAGCCACCGTGCCGGCGCGCGGCGCTTCGATGGGGATTTCCATCTTCATGGACTCGACGATGACGAGCACATCGCCTTCGGCGACGGCCTGGCCGGCGGCGACCTCGACCTTCCAGACATTGCCTGTGACTTCGGAATTGAGCTTCAGTGTGGGCATTTCGATCCTCAAGTGGCGGCGGGCTCGGCGCGGCCAATGCCGCCGTGCGCGTCGAGCAGTCTATCGAACCAGGCCGCTACCGCGTCGTCGGCCGGCAGGATGGGGTCGGGCGAAGCCACGCGCGGCCATTGCAGCAGGGAAAACACGATGTAGTCCGCGTAGGCCGGCGCGGCGCCGCACAGGTAGGGCTGGCTGCGCAGCGTCGCGCGCACCGGGTCGAGCGCACGCGCAAAGGCCTTGACCGCCCCGGCGCGGCCCGCCGCCAGTTCCTCCAGCGGCCGGCCGGTGGCCTTTTCGAGTTGTGCGCGGATGTGCGTGGCATCGGGCGCAGCGAGGCGCGTGACATTCTCCAGCATGAGCGCGGGAAAGAGCAGCGGAATCAGCGTGCGATCCGCCCAGGCATTGATGACCCGCGTGACCGAGCGACCGATCTCGCCGCCGAAAAGCGGCTGGTCCGGGTAGGTCTCGTCCAGGTACTCGGCGATCTTCCAGGAGTCGTGGACGACGCGCTCGCCGTCCTTCAGGATCGGCACCCTTTCCTGGCCGGAGAAGGCGATGGCCGCCTTGTCGCTCACCGCGACAGGGCGGCTTTGAAATGCCAAGCCCTTGTGCGCCAGTGCCATGCGCGTGCGCCAGGAATAAACGCTGTAGCGCCGCCCACCCGTGCCGCCGAGTTCATAGAGTTCCATAGATCAAGCCTTTTCTTGTGCCAGCGTCCCCAAGGCCTTGGAGCCGCAGGCGGAAAACGATGTTCAGTGTCTTTGAGAAGCGCGTGCGTCAATCCTGGGTGATGCCCGCCTGTCGCACGAAGGCCGTCCAGCGCTGCAACTCGCTCTTGAGCAGCGCGCCAAATTCGTCCGGCGAGTTGTGGACCACTTCGATGCCGAGGTTCTCGAAGGCGGTACGCATCTCCGGCTGGGTCATGACATCGCGCAGCGCGCGGTTGAGCGTGTCGACGATGGCGCGCGGCGTGGCGGCCGGGGCGACGATGCCGGTCCAGCTTTGCACATCCACCCCCGGGACGCCGGCCTCGGCGAGAGTGGGCAGGTCGGGCAGCGCGGCCACGCGTTGCGGTGCGGCAATCGCCAGTGCACGCAGGCGGCCGTTGCGCACCAGGGGGATGGCCGAGTTGCCGATGCTGAAGATAAAGCTGATCTCGCCGCGCCCCACGTCGGTGAGTGCGGTGGGCAGCGCCTTGTAGGGGATGTGGCGGGCGTCGACGCCGACCGCGCGGCGATAGAGTTCGCCCGCAAGATGGGCCGGCGTGCCGTTGCCGCCCGACGCGAAGGTATGCTGGCCGGGCGCATCCTTGAGGAGGCGCGTCAACCCGGCGACGTCGCGCGCCGGCGAATTCGGAGCGACGCACAGGATGGTGTACTGACGACCGACGAGCGTGACCGGCGCCAAGTCGCGCACCGTGTCGGCCAGGGGCTTGGCCTGCATCGACTGCGCGATGGTGTTGGCCAAATTGACGAGCGCGATCACGTGTCCGTCGGCGGGCGAACGCGCCAGCTCGGCCAGCCCGATCATGCCGGTGGCGCCGACCCGATTCTCGACGACCATCGAGGTGCCAAGCCGCGGCCCGAGCGCATCCGCGATGCGTCGCGCCGACAGGTCCGGGCCACCGCCGGTGGAAAACGGCACGATGAAGCGGATGGGCTTGGCCGGGTAGCCCGGGACCTGCGCGGCGGCGCGCAATGACAGCCAGGGCAGGGCGCACAAGGCTGCGAGCGTGGCGCGCCTTTGCCGTGAGCGGGGATTGTCCATGTTTGCTCCGGTCTTGTTCCGCCGTTCAGGCCACGAGAACTTCGAGGTCCAGGCCGGCCCCGACGAAATTGCGGAAGTCGGTGTCAAAGGTGGCCAATGCAAGTCCACTCGTGATTGCGAACGCAGCCAGATACGCGTCCATCCAGACCTTGGGCGACGCGGTGTTTACCGCCGCCAGGCGCAGCCAGCTTTCGTTGGTCCCGGGAGCTTCATCGAACGTGCGCACGTTGGGCATTGCCGTGAACGCATGCAGCACGGCAACCGCATCCTTGTTGGCAAAGCCGGCCACATCGTATGCGGCCAAGAGTGCGGGGGTGGATACCAGGCGCAGGAAGCTTAGTTGCGTTTGCCGACAGAGCGCTGCCGGCACGGCCGCTGTCGCTTCGGTGAGTCTTCGCTGCGCCGTCTTGTGTCCCGGGTGAGCGCGAAAGAACGCCGCCAGCCATACGTTGGTGTCAAAGAGGGTGCCCGACATGCGCTCGTTCCACCGACGCCATTGCTTCCCGTTCAA
The DNA here is from genome assembly GCA_016790635.1 of Burkholderiales bacterium. Lineage (GTDB taxonomy): Bacteria > Pseudomonadota > Gammaproteobacteria > Burkholderiales > JAEUOS01 > JAEUOS01. Next base: position 22,258 of record JAEUOR010000026.1, on the reverse strand, counting down.
GCTGTAGCAAGGCTTCAACCGGCATGCGTGATGCGGGCGCGTCTGCCTTGCCCACAGCCACGGGAATGCCGTTGGCGCCGATGGTGAATGCCGTGCTGCCCGAGGTTTCACCGGATGGGCGGGCAGGCAGCATGCCGAGCGCGTTGCGCAGCAATTCGGCAACCAGATCCTTGACCGGCCTGCGCTGCAAGACGGCACGCAGCTTGACGGCTTGCACGATATCGTCTGGCAGATCGAGTGTCGTTTTCATGAGGGGCAATTTACCATATTGCTGGCTTTACGGTAAAACAGCAAGATGGTAAGCGGTGGTTTTTCGCAAGGTATTGTTCTATTTACCTTTTTCGGAGCCATCCCCATTTTTCAACTTGTTTGCCAATGCTGCCTTGATCGTCTTGCCCGAGGTGTTACGCGGTAACTCCGCGATCCGTCGCCACCGGCGCGGCACTTTGTAGCGAGCGAGGCGGGTCGCGCACCAGTGCGTGAGGTCGTCGTCAGTGAGTGCCGAGCGCAACACGACAAAGGCGGCGATGTCTTCGCCCAGGTCGGGCGCCTCGAAGCCGACCACCGCGACATCGATGACTTCGGGGTGGCCGCGCAGCACTGCCTCGATCTCCTCCGGGTAGATGTTGACCCCGCCGCGGATGATCATGTCCTTGGCGCGGCCAGCCAGGGTGAGATAACCCGCGCTGTCGATCCGCCCCAGGTCGCCGGGATAGAACCAGCCGTCGCGAAACGCTTCGGCGGAGGCGTCCGGGTCGCGATGAAAGGCCGTCGCGCAGCCCGGACTGCGGTAGCGAAGCCGCCCGACATCGCCCGCCGGCAGCGGGCGATGTTCGCCATCGACAACTTCGACTTCCACGCCGTGCACCGCGCGGCCGACGCTATCGGCGTGGTCCGGCAGGTCCTTAGGTGTGAGCAGCGTGACGCCGCCGCCCTCGGTCGAGGCGTAGTACTCGCAAAAGCGCGGGTTCAGGTGGTCGCGAATCGCCAGGCGCTCGTCGCGGGTGAGCGGCGCGCCGCTGGAAAAAAGCAGGCGCAAGTTTGTAAAGGCCGGGTGGTCCGGCACCTCGGCCAGGGCGCGCCTGAGTTGCGTGGGTACGAGAAAGAGCGTGCTGGCACGCTCGCGTGCCAGGGTGTCGGCCAGGGTGCGCGGATCATAGGGCGGCGGCGCGAGCACGACCGTGCCGCCGACGTAGAGGGTGGACCAGACGAAGGTGCGCCCGGCGCCGAAATACAGGGGCGTCGCGCAGACGAACACGTCGTCGGCAGAAAAGCCCAGGTTGATCCAGTGGGTGCGAAAGCGCGCCAGGAAGTGATCGTGGGTGATGCGGGGCCCCTTGGGGCGGCCGGTCGTGCCGGAGGAAAGCGAGACCAGCAGCGGGGCGTCGCCGCCCGCGGCGACTTCCGTCTGCGGCGGAGCCATGTCGCACGCCCGGGCGAACGCGGCATCGGCCGCGACGTTGCGCACATCCTTGATCGGGTCGCCCGCTTCGACGATCGCGAGCGTCGCGCCGAAATGCGCGACCACGCGCTCCTTTTCGCCCGCGGTCCAGCGATGGTCCAGCGGCAGTAGGACCGCACCCAGTCGCGCCAGCGCGAGCATGACCACGACGTGCAGGGCACGGTCGCCCAGCGCGACACCAGTGAGGGTGCCGGCCGCCACGCCCAGCGAGCGCAAGTGCGCCGCGGTGCGCGCGATGTCGGCGGCCAGTTGCGCATGGGTGATGCGGCGCGGCCCGTCGACGAGCGCGACGTGTTCGCCACGCTCGGCGGCATGGCGGTCCTGCGCCGCGGCCAGATTCATCGTTGCTAAAGTTGAGTGACAATCCGAGCCGATTTCAGCACAGGAAGCGCGAGGCCATGTCGGACGGCAAGGCAGGACAAACGGCGCAGGAGATCTGGCGCATGGTGGGGGAGGGCAGTTGTGTCGCCCACCTGCCGGCTGCGATCCGCCCGATCACCCGTGCCGAGGGTTACGCGGCGCAACGAGCGCTCGAGGCGTACACGACGCAAGCGCTCTTCGGCTGGAAGATCGCCGCGACCAGTGTGGCCGGGCAGCAGCACATCCATGTCGATGGCCCGCTGGCCGGGCGCCTCCTGGCCGAACGCTGCTTTTCTTCCGGTGCGACCGTTTCCCTCAAGGGCAACCGCATGCTGGTGGCCGAGGGTGAATTCGCCTTTCGCATGGCGTGCGACCTCTCGCCGCGCGCTGCGGCCTACACGCCGGCCGAGGTGCTGGCCGCGGTGGCGACGTTGCACCCGGCCATCGAGATCCCCAACTCGCGCTTTTGCCCGTTCGAAGAAGCGGGCGCTGCGCAGCTGATCGCCGACAACGCCTGCGCGGATTATTTCGTGCTCGGCGCGGCGGTGCCCGAGATCTGGCGATCCCTGGACCTCGCGGCGCACCCGGTGATCGGCATCGACGCACGCGGCGTGCGCCATGTGGGCGAAGGTCGCAATGTGCTGGGCGGGCCGGCCATCGCGCTGGCCTGGCTGGTCAATGAACTGTCCGGTCTCGGCATCACCCTGGCCGCGGGCCAGGTGGTCACCACCGGCACCTGCTTCAAGCCTTTCGCGGTCGCTCCCGGCGAACGTGTCGCAGTCGATTTCGGCGCGCTGGGGCGCATCGAGATTCGCTTTGCCGCTTGAAAACCGCCGCATTTCATGAACGCCTGAGGAACAAGCCTTGATCGAGAGCCACGCATGACCACCCCCACCATTCCCCCGCAGGCCCTGGCCGGCCTCAAGGTCATCGAACTGGGCCAGTTGATCGCCGGTCCCTTTGCCGGCAAGACGCTGGGCGATTTCGGCGCCGAGGTGATCAAGATCGAACCGCCCGGCGAGGGCGACCCCCTGCGCAAATGGCGCGTGCTGCGCAATGGCACCTCGGTGTGGTGGCAGGTGCAGTCGCGCAACAAGTCCTCGGTGGTGCTGGACCTGCGCAAGAAGGAAGGCCAGGACATCGTGCGTCGCCTGGCCGCCGAAGCCGACGTGGTCATCGAGAATTTCCGCCCCGGCACGCTCGAGGGCTGGGGCCTGGGCTGGGAGGCGCTCTCGGCGGCCAACCCGCGCCTCATCATGCTGCGCGTGTCGGGATACGGCCAGGACGGACCGATGAAGGACATGCCCGGCTTCGGCGTGGTCGGCGAGGCCATGGGTGGCTTGCGCCACCTCACTGCCACGCCCGGCCAGGTGCCGGTGCGCGTCGGCGTCTCCATCGGCGACACCATCGCCGCGCTGCACGGCGTGATCGGCGTGCTGCTGGCGCTGCATCATCGCCATCGCACCGGCCGCGGGCAGGTCGTCGACGTGGCGCTCTACGAGGCGGTCTTCAACTGCATGGAGAGCCTGCTGCCCGAGTACAGCGCCGAAGGGCTGGTGCGCGGCCCCGGCGGCAGCGCGCTGCCGGGCATCGCGCCATCCAACGCCTACCCGTGCAGCGACGGTTATGTGCTGGTGGCGGGCAACGGCGACTCGATCTTCAAGCGCCTGATGACGCTCATCGGGCGCGACGATCTGGGCAATGATCCGGGGCTCGCCAACAACGCCGGGCGCGTCGTGCGTGTGGACGAGATCGACGGCGCGATCGGTGAATGGACGCGCAAGCACACGGTGCAGGGCTGCCTGGACGCGATGACGCAGGCGCGTGTGCCCGGCGGGCGCATCTATACGGTCAAGGACATCGCCGAGGATCCGCAGTACCGTGCGCGCGGCATGATCCAGAGCATCACCACGCGCGACGGGTTTGCGGTCGAGGTGCCGGGCATCGTGCCCAAACTCTCGGCTACGCCGGGCGCGATCCGTCATACGGCGCCCGGGTTGGGCGAGGACACGCGTGCCGTGCTGGCGCGGCACGGGGTGTCGGAGGCCGAGTTCGCCGCGCTCGTGGCCGCCAAGGCCGCTTTTGCCGGGCAAGCCGGGGAGGGAGCACCATGAAAGCTGTCGTCATTCCACGTCCGCTGCCGGCCGCCGACCCGGGCGCGTTCGCCGACGCCGATCTGCCCAATCCACAAGCCGGGCCGCACGACCTGATCGTGGCCGTCGAGGCGGTGTCGGTCAACCCGGTGGACTGCAAGCAGCGCCTGGTGAAATCCAAAGTCGAGGGCGCGCCGCGCGTGCTGGGCTACGACTCGGCCGGTGTCGTCGAGAGCGTCGGCGCCGCGGTGAGCCTCTTCAAGCCCGGCGACCGCGTCTACTACGCCGGGGATGTCGGGCGCCCCGGCTCGAACGCGCAATTGCACGCGGTGTATGAGCGCATCGTCGGCCACATGCCGAAGACGCTGGACTTCGCCGCCGCCGCGGCGCTGCCGCTGACTGCGATCACGGCCTGGGAGGGGCTCTTCGACCGTCTCAAGGTCGGCGCCCCGCCCGATGTGCGTCGGCGCAAGTCGATCCTGGTCGTCGGCGGCGCCGGCGGCGTGGGGTCGATGGCGATTCAACTGGCGGCCAAGGTCGCCGGGCTGGAAGTGATCGCCTCAGCCACGCGCGCGGAATCGGCGCAATGGTGCCGGGAGTTGGGCGCGGACGACGTCGTGAGCCACGCCGGCGACCTGGCCGCCGCGCTACGCGCGACCGGACGCCGCCATGTCGACTACGTGTTCCTGACCAACGACGCCGAGCGGCACTTCGCCGCCTGCGCGCAGGTGCTGGCGCCGCTGGGCGGCATCGTCTCGATCATCCGCGCAAACGCGCCTGTCGACGTGTCGCCGCTGATGGGCAAGAGTTGCAGCGTGTCGTGGGAATTCATGTTCACGCGCCCGTCCAACGCCACGCCGGACATGATCGAGCAGCACCATCTCTTGAACCAGGTCGCACAACTGATCGACAAGGGCGTGCTGCGCGCCACCCAGACCACCGTCCTCACACCGATCAACGCCGCCAATCTGCGCGCGGCGCATATGCAGGTGGAGGCCGGGCGCAGCATCGGCAAGGCGGTGCTGCACGGGTGGGGCTGAGCGCGTCAGAGCCTGTACAGCCGCAGCGCGTTGTCGCGCAGCACCTTGCGCCGCACCTCCGGCTTGAGCGGGAGCGCATCGAAATCGGCGCGCGTGCGCTCGAAGTCCAGCACCGGGAAGTCGGTGCCGAAGATCACCTTGTCCTGCCCGTAGCTGTTCATGTACTTGACGAAGGTCTCGGGCCAGTAGGGCGGGCGGTGCGCGTCGCAGCCGATGTGCACATTGGCGTGCTTCCAGGCCATCGCGATCATCTCCTCGGCCCAGGGAATGCCGACGTGGATGCCGACGACTTTCAGTTCCGGGAAGTCGCAGGCCACCGCGTCGATGGCGATCGGCCTGCCAGTCGAGCGGCGCGGATAGGTCGGGTCGTAGATCATCGACTGGCCGACCTGCATCTGGATCGGGATGTCCAGTTCGACGCACTTGGCGTAGAACGGGTAGTACCTGGCGTGATCCGGCGCCAGTTCGAACCAGTGCGGGTAAGTGTGCGCGCCGATGAAACCGTATTCGCGCACCGCCTTCTCGAGCGCGCGCACGCCGGCCATGCCTTCGGTGGGGTCGATGCCGGCCAGGCCCTTGAAGCGCTGCGGGTGCTTTTGCACGGCATCGGCGACCAGTTCATAGGGCACGTGATAGCAGGCCGGGTGATGCCTGACGCCGACCTTGGCTGCGATCAGGAACGCGATTTCGGTGCCGGCGGCGTCCATGCGCCCCAGCATCTCGTCCAAATCCACCGGCGCGAAACTCGACTCGGCGACGCGCATCTTGTCGACGTAGAAGCGCCGCCGGTCTGGCTGCAGGGCCAGCGCCTCGGCGCTGCGCAGGTTGACGACCGCGTCGATGGCGAGGATGTCGTGGGCCATGGGCGCTCCTAGTCCCAGGTGACGCCGGTCTTCTTCACGATCGCGCCCCAGCGTTCGTGTTCCTTCAGCACGTAGCCACGGATCTCGTCCAGCCCGGTTGGGCGCGGGTCGATGTTCGCATTGATGAGGCGCTCGCGCAGGTCGGCGGCGTTGAGCGCGCGCTGCGTTTCGCGATTGAGGGCCTCGAGCGCCTCGCGCGGCGCGCCGCTGGCGGTAAAGACCGTGAACCAGACGCTGATGTCGAAGTCGCGGTACCCGGATTCGGCCATCGTCGGCACATCGGGCAGCTGGGAGGCGCGCCGGGCGGTCGTGACTGCGAGCGCGCGCAGCTTGCCGGCGCGCACGTGCGGCAGCACCGACGAGAGGTTGGAGGTCATGACCGGCACGCGCCCGCCGATGACGTCCTGCAAGGCGGGTACGTCGCCCTTGTAGGGCACATGGGTCATGTTGATGCCGGCGGCGTCGTTGAGCATCTCGCCGGCCAGGTGCAGCGAGGTGCCCTGTCCGGGCGAGGCGTAGGCCAGCGGCTGCTTCCTGCCCAACGCGACCAGTTCGGCGATGGTCTTGGCAGGGACGTCCATGCCGACGACGATGACGTTGGGGATCACGCCGATCATGGAAATCTGCGTCAGGTCCTTGAGCGCGTCGTAGGGCAGGTTCTTCATCAAGTGCGGGTTGATCGCGAAGCTGTTGGTCGCCGAGATGCCGAGCACATGGCCGTCGGAGGGCGCCTTGGCGACCATCTCGACGCCGATGTTGCCGCCGGCGCCGGGGCGGTTCTCGACCACGACCGGCTGCTTGAAGGCCTCGGAGAGTTTCTGGGCGATCAGCCGCCCCATCATGTCGGTGGCGCCGCCCGCCGGGTAAGGGACGATCATGCGCATGGGCTTGGTCGGGAAGGATTGCGCCATGGCGCCAATCGAGAAGGCGGTGAGCGCACAGGCGGCGAACGAGGCGAGCAATCGCATGGGAGCATCCCGGATACCGTGGAAGTCCGCATGCTACTCGACGCGGCTCGGCGCAGCCAGGCGCATTGACTCTGTTCGCCTCTCCGCTGGTGTCAATGCCGCAAGGCACGAAGCCCGCGAGACGACTGTCGATGAGTGTCGACGAGCCCCCGGCTAGAATTCGGCATGCTCGCCAGGCTCCTGCAATCGCTTCGCTCACACGACGTTGCCGCGCCGCAGCCCGCGGCTGGTGCGGACCCGGCATGGGCGACATCATTGCGGGAGATCGATCGGCGATTGCAGGAACTGTCCGCGATCGCGGGCCCGCAGTTGCAGTCGCTCGTGACCCAGGAACGCGATCGTCTCCTGGCGGACAGTCGCTACGATGATCCGCTGCGCCTCGAGCGGCATGGCGCGTCGGTGTACTCGCAGAACGACGAAGACGGCATCCTCGCCGAGATCTTCCGCCGCATCGGCACCACCGATCGCAGGTTCCTCGAGTTCGGGGTCGACGCGGGCCTCGAGAACAACACCCTCTGCCTGATCGAGCAGGGCTGGTCGGGCGCGTGGATCGAAGGCGACGCGGCGCGCGTCGCGCAGATCCACAAGGGGTTCGGCCGTTGGCTCGATTCGGGGCGCCTCGTGCTGCGCCACGCGCTGGTCATGCGCGAGAACATCAACGGCCTCATCGGCGACCTCAAGCTGCCGCCCGAGCCCGACCTCATCAGCATCGACATCGACGGCAACGACTACCACGTGTGGGAGGCGATCGACGTCATCCGGCCGCGCGTGGTCGCCATCGAATACAACGCCAAGTTCCCGCCGCCCATGGAATGGATCATGGCCTACGACCCCATGCATGGCTGGGACGGGACCGATCAGTTCGGCGCGTCGCTGGAATCGCTCACCACCCTGGCGGCGCGCAAGGACTACACGCTGGTCGGCTGCAGCCTCTCGGGCGCCAATGCCTTTTTCGTGCGCACGCCGCTGGCGGCGGGCAAGTTCGCCCAGCCGGCCACCGCGGCATCGCTCTACCACCCGCCGCGCTACCATCTGGTGCACGCGTACGCGACGGGCCATCCTCCCGGCTACAGTCGTTCGCAGATGCGCTAGGCGCCTTCTGCCGCGCAGGCTCCTAGAGGGTCAATGCCCGGTAAGTGCGCGCCAGTTCGGCCGGCAGGGTGTTGACGTCGCCGATGACCATGTAGCGCCCCGGTTCGCACATGCGCTTCAGGTAGTCGTGGCCGGCCGGGTCGACGGTGATGCAGAAGGTGGCGATGCCGGCGCGCTCCGCCTCGGCCAGCGCCTGCGCGGTATCGGCGATGCCGTAGGCTTCGTCGCTCGGGTCGGGGCCGTAGTCGACATCCTGCGGGTAGCCGTCGGAGACGACGATCAGGGTCTTGACGCGCTCGGCGCGGCGCTTGAGCTTGCTGGCGGCATGGCGGATCGCCGGCCCCATGCGCGTGGAACGCATGGGCTTCATCGCCGCCAGGGCGGCGCGCGTGCGCGCGGCCGCGGAATCCGAAAAATCGCGCGCGATCAGGAACTCGACGTTGTCGCGCCCGCTGCCCGAAAAGCCGTACACCGCGTAGGCATCGCCGAGTCGGTCGAGCGCCTCGCACATCAGCGCAAGCGCATCGCGCTCGACGTCGACGACGCGGCGCTTCGGCCCGACCGGCGTGATGTCGAGCGGCCCGCCGAAGCGGCCCCAGACGTAGGGGTCGGAGGTTGCTGGCGCAGCCGGACTCGCGGGAGGCGACACGTTGGCACCCGCCGGGTCGGGCACCGGAAAATCGGTCGACGCACTCAGGTCAACCAGGAACGCGGCCGCCACTTCGCGCCGGCCGCGGTCGCGGCGCATGTAGACCAGGTCGTCGCCGGCGCCGCCGCTCTTGCGGTCGATGTGCGCTTCGATGGCGCGGTCGAGGTCCGGTTCCTCTCCGTCGATGGCGCGATGCACGCGCAGCCAGGACTCCGGGCGCAGGAGTCCGAAGCTGCGGCGCAGGTCGCGCGCGAGCGCGCCATGGCGGCGCCGCAGGTCGGCCAGGAAGTCGGGCGCTTCCCCCTTCAGGCGTTCTTCACGCACGCGGCACCAGGCGCGCCGGTACGATCCGCTGTGGCAGTCCCACTCGTCGTAGAGAAAGCTGCGGGCGACCTCGCGCTTGCCGCGCCCGCTGGCGGCGCGCGGTTTTCGTCCTGTCGTGCCGGGTTCGTCCGCTTCCCTGGCGCCGTCCGGTGCGGACAGGGTGGCTTGCACCTCGGCCAGGGTGGTGCCGCCGCGCGCTTCCTCGCTCATGAGGAGTTCAAGGTCGGGCGCGAACTCGCCGCGAAAGTCCACGCCCGGCCCGTCGAAATCCTCGGGCGCGGCTTCGGCGATGCCTTCGGCAAGGTCATCGTGAGCGCCCGCGGCGGCGTCCGCGCTCGCGCCTTCGTCCGGCAGCGCCAATCCTTGTGTCGTCGCGGTGTCGCGCCGCACGCGTGGTGCGCGCTCGACCAGGAGTGCATGGATGGCCAGCGCCGCCGCGGCGCTCGTGTAGACGTCCGCTCCCTCGCTTGCGACCGGCGCTGCCAGCGCGAGGAGTTCCTCCAGGCGGGCATCCACGACGAGCGTCGCGAGCTTCGCCTGCGGCACGCCGAGCGAGGCCTGCACCAGGGCCTCGATCAGACGCGCGACCGGGCGCAGGGCATCGAGGGCCGGCCGGCCCGCGAGCGCGTGTGCGCAGGCGCGGTCGAGGTCGCCGCGCGCGCCCGGATAAGCGCGGCGCAGCGCGGCATCGACGCGCCAGTCCTCCAGGGTGACGAACAGCCGCCGCAGCAGGGCGGGGCGCGAGGCGAGCGCGAAAAGGCGCTCCAGTTCGGTGCGCTGCATGATGCCAGGGCGCGCAATGAGCGGGCGCGCCGGGCGCGGTGCGGCGGCGGGCAGCGGCATGCGCGTCGCCGCCAGCGCCAGCCGGAACGCGTAGGTGCCGAATTGCCGATAGCCGACCTGGTGCAGCACCGCTGCCCGGTAGGCGCCGCGATTCTCTGCGGCGCCCGCATGGATGCCGACGGACGGCGGCAGCACCAGGGTCTGCGCCTCGCGTTCCAGGCGGCGGCGCGAGGCGTCGGTGCGCGCCGCGGCGCGCGGCTCCAGGTGCAGCGGCATTCCGGCGATACCCTGCGCAAAGAGGGCGAGCGCGCGCTGGATGTCGGCGAAGGCGATGCTGGCAGCGGCAGGTGCGTCGTCCGCAGCCTCCGCAGAGCGGGTTGCGCCGTTGCCCGCCTCCGCCATCACGGCAGCAGCACGTCGACGATGTCTACGATCGCCTGGCGCACCTCGTCGTCGTCGGTGACCGCATGCGCGATCGCGGCGTCGCAGGCGCGTCGCGGGTCGATGCCCGAGGTGATGAGTTGCCCAGCGTAGATGAGGAGGCGCGTGCTCACGCCCTCGTCGAAGCCGTGCTCGCGCAGGTGGCGCACCTTCTCGCCGATCTTCGCGAGCTGCAGCGCCAGCGCCGGGTCGACGCCGCTTTCGTGCGCGACGATCTCAGCCTCGGCCGCGAGGGCGGGATAGCCGAATTCCAGGCTCACGAAACGCTGCCGCGTCGAGGGCTTCAGGTCCTTGACCACGCTCTGGTAGCCGGGGTTGTAGGAGATCACCAGCAGGAAGTCGGGATGCGCCTCGAGCATCTCGCCGGTCTTGTCGATCGGCAGCACGCGGCGATGGTCGGTCAGCGAATGGATGACGACGGTCGTGTCCTTGCGCGCTTCGACGATCTCGTCCAAGTAGCAGATGCCGCCTTCACGCACGGCCCGGGTGAGCGGTCCGTCGATCCAGACCGTCTCGTCACCCTTTAAGAGATAGCGTCCGACCAGGTCGGTCGCGGTCAGGTCTTCGTGGCAGGCGACCGTGACCAGCGGCGCGACACGCTTGCGCGCGCCCTCGCCTGCGCGAAAGAGGCGCGCTGCCATGTGCTCGACAAAGCGCGTCTTGCCGCAGCCGGTCGGCCCCTTGAGCAGCACCGGCAGGCGCTGACGCCAGGCGGCTTCGAAAATCGCGACCTCATCGGCGACAGGGAGGTACCAGGGCTCGGTTGGGTTCATGCGGGAATGCTATCCCAGCCGGGCCTTCCTGTTGCTCGGATCGGACTGCCGGCGTCGCCCGCGCGCCGGGGCCGGGCAGCCTGCGGGTTACCGGTCAGAGCGCCGCGATCACGCCCATGAGCTTGTCCCGAACCTGCTGGGCGATGCCGCCCAGGGTGGGGTTGTCGATAGCCTTCATCGATTCGATCGGATCGACTGCCGAGACCTCCACCCGGCCGGGGGCATGTTCCTGCACGATCACGTTGCACGGCAGCATGGTGCCGATCTTGTCCTCGGCCAGGAGGGCCTGGTGGGCGAATCCCGGATTGCAGGCGCCGAGGATGCGATAAGGGCGAAAGTCGACACCGATCTTGGCCTTGAGGGTTTTCTGCACGTCGATCTCGGTCAGGACGCCGAAGCCCTCGGCCTTGAGCGCCTCGGTTGCGCGTTCACAGGCCGCGTCCATGGAAAGGGGCAGGGTCTTGCTGAAGTGGTAGGTCATGCGCGGGTTCTCCTTGGAAATTGTGGACATGCCGGGTCAGACGATGCGCGTCTTGAACAGTGTGGCAAGCGGCCACGCGAATGCGCCGACGACCGCGCCGCAGGCCACCGCAATCGCGGCCAGATTGGCGACGTCGACCCAGTAGCCGAGTTCGGTGAGCGAGGAGCCCACCGCGCCTGGCACCACCACGAATGCCGCGATGGCGCCGACCGCGGCCCACAGGATCGCCGTCGGCAGCGCGGCGCCCGGACGCGCGCCCGGGCGGCGCCAGGCGACGGTCACGAGCAGCACCCACGCGACCGCCGCAGCCAGGACCAGCGGCCACGCGGCCAGGGCCATTTCCCAGACGATGTTCCATGCCAGCCAGATTTCATACATGCTGTATCTCCTTGAAGTGATGGCGCGCCGTTCAGACGCGACCCTTGAGTACCGCCAGGTACGCGGGCTTGAGCATGCGCACCTTGAGCAGCCAGGCGAAGAAACTGTCCTGCAGAGGTTCGATCATCGGCAGTGACGGCGTGAGCTTGCCGTCATAGTCGAACTCGATCAGCATGGCGGAACCCTCGCGGGTGAGCAGCGGACACGAGGTGTATCCGTCGAAGCTCGCCTCGGGCTTGCGTCCGGCGACCACGGAGACGAGGTTCGCCGCCACGATCGGCGCGCTTTTCTTGACGGTTGCAGCGGTCTTGCCGCGCGGCGTGCCGTTGATGTCGCCGATGCCGAACACGTTGGCAAAGCGGCGGTGCTGCAGCGTGGCCTTGTCGACCTCGAGCCAGCCTCCGGCGGCGAACGGGCCCTCCTTCCAGGACAGTTCGCTCTTGCGGATCGCATCGGGCGCGCGCATGGGCGGCACCACGTGCAGGAAGTCGTACGGCAGTTCCTCCTTCTCGCCTTCCGGGCTGGCGAAGGTCGCGCGCCGCGCGCCGATGTCGATGCCGACCAGGCGGCGGTTGGTTTCGACGTCCACGCCCAGTGTCTTCCAGCGCGCCAGCACGTTGTCGTTGACCGCCTTGACGCCAAACACGTTGCCCAGCGCGGACTGGAAGCGCACCTTTGACTTGTCCAGGGTGCCCGCCTGGCGCAGCCGGTCGCGCAGCATGAAGGTCATCTTGAGCGGCGCGCCGGCACACTTGAGCGGCGTGGCCGGCAAGGTCATGATCGCGTTGCCGCCCTTTTGCGCGAAAGCCTGCATCGCGGCCCAGGTGGCCTGCGCAGCCTGCGGTCCGGGGTAGACGCTGGCCAGGCCGTTGCTGCCGATCGCCGCCACGTCCATGCCGGGGATTTGCGCATAGTCCAGGTGCAGGCCGGTGGCAACGACCAGGAAGTCGTACTCGATGCGCTGCCCGCCGGTCGTGACCACGGCATTGGCGGCAGGTTCGAACTCGGCGACCATGTCGCGCACCCAGTTGACCCCGGGAGGCATGTAGTCGGCATTGCGGTCGCGCACCTTGTCCATCGGCCAGACCCCGCTGGCGACCAGGGTATAGCCGGGCTGGTAGTTGTGCTCTTCCTTGCGGTCGACGATGGTGATCTTCGCGCCCTCCAGTGCCTGCGACAGGCGGTGCGCCACGGCAAGGCCGCCCAGGCCGCTGCCGGCGATGACGATGCGGGCGTTGGTGCGGATCGCGCCGCGTGCCGGCGTGGCCGCGCCGGCCGCCGCGAGCGCCGCCGGGGCGCCGGCCCCGAGCCGCAGCAGGCGCCTGCGCGCCGGGTCCGGCGCGCCCGGCGCCGGGACTTCATGTTTCGCAACCGATTTCATGTTCGTCTCCTTGTGTCATCGTGCTGCCTGAAGTTGCCGCGTCGCATCGACGCGGCATGCCGTGCGCGTCCTGGTCATGCCGCAGGCGCGCTCTTGCTGCTGATCCAGCGCGTCAGTTCCGCCGCCCGCATCGCACCCGACACCCGCGCCGACTCGCGTCCGTTTTCGAACAGGATCAGGGTCGGGATGCTGCGGATGTTGTAGTCGGCGGCGGCCGCGCGCGCGACCTCGGTATCGACCTTGGCAAAGCGCACGCGTGGCATGTCGCGCGCTGCCGCCGCGAAGTGCGGTGCCATGGCCCGGCACGGGCCGCACCACTGTGCCCAGAAGTCGACCACCACCGGCAGGTCGGTGTTCTCGAGAAACGGTGCGAGCGAGGCGTCGTCGAGCGCGACCGGCACCCCCGCCAAGAGCGGGGCCTTGCAGCGCCCGCACACGGGACCGTGGTCGAGCCGCTCCTCGGGAACGCGATTGGTGCTGCCGCAGGCGGCGCAGTGCAGGTGCATGGCGGCAGTCCTAGTTGCCCGCGCTGACGCCGAGCTTGCGCAGGATGGATTCCATCAGGCACCAGCGCGTGAGGGCGCTTTGCAGCAGGTTGGCGCCGACGAAGGCGGTGAATGCCAGCCACCACTGGCTGACGAACACCGGGCTGCCCGGGATCCCCAGGGCCAGTGAAACCAGGATGAATGTGCCGGCGACGAGACGAACGATTTGCCATGAGGTCATGCTTGTGCTCCTTCAGGTTGTGCCGCCGGCGGGTTTGAGCGCCCGCGGTAGGCGACGTAATAAAGCAGGGGGATCACCACCAGGGTGAGGAGGGTCGAGACCAGGATGCCGAAGATCAGCGCGATGGCCAGGCCGTTGAAGATCGGGTCGTCCAGGATGAAGAACGCGCCCAGCATGGCCGACAGCCCGGTCAGGACGATGGGCTGCGCACGCGTGATGGCCGAACGCGGGATCGCCTCGGCCAGCGGAACACCCTCTGCAAGCTGCAGGTTGATGAAATCCACCAGCAGGATCGAATTGCGCACGATGATTCCGGCAAGCGCGATCATGCCGATCATCGAGGTGGCCGTGAACTGCGCTCCCAGCAGGGCGTGGCCCGGCATGACGCCGATGATCGTGAGCGGGATCGGTGCCATGATGATCAGCGGCGTCAGGTAGGACCCGAACTGCGCCACCACCAGGAGGTAGATGAGGATCAGGCCGACCGCGTAGGCCAGGCCCATGTCGCGAAAAGTCTCGTAGGTGATCTGCCACTCGCCGTCCCACTTGATGGCGTAGGCGCGGTAGGGATCGGCGGGCTGGCTGATGAAGTGTTCCTCGATGGCGCCGCCGCCGGGCACCGCGAGCGCGGCGACCTCGCGGCGCACGCCGAACATGCCGTACAGCGGGCTGTCGATCCGGCCGGCCATGTCGGCGACCACGTAGCTCATCGGCAGCAGGTCCTTGTGATGGATCGGCTGCTCGCGCAGCGCGGAGACGCGCGTGATGAGCTCGCGGATCGGCACCAGGCGTCCTTCGGCGCTGCGCACGCCGAGCGCGAGAAGCGCGTCCATGTCGCCGTGGCTCTCGTCGGGCAGGCGCAGGGTGATGGCCGCGGGATACTTGGTGCCGTCGTGCAGGTAACTGACCGGCAGGCCAGCCAGTCCGGCGTTGAGCGTGGTGGCGATGGCTTGTTGCGATACGCCCAAGAGAGCGGCCTTGCGGCGGTCCACCAGGACCAGCTCTCTGGGGGCCGGCGCGATGTTGCTGTCGTCGATGTCCTCGAACCCGGCGCTCTTCGCAAAGACTTCCCGCACGGCGCGGGCCAGCTGCTCGCGACCTGCGGCATCCGGACCATAGATCTCGGCGACGATGGGCGCCGCCACCGGCGGTCCGGGCGGCACTTCGACGACCTTGACGTTGGCGCCATGGGAGCGCCCGATCTTCGCCAGCGCCGGGCGCACCCGGGTGGCGATCGCGTGGCTCTGCTGATCGCGGCTCTTGCGGTCGACCAGGTTGACCTGGATGTCGCCGTACTCGCCGCCGTCGCGCAGGTGGTATTGGCGCACCAGGCCGTTGAAGTTGATCGGCGCGGCGGTGCCGGCGTAGGCCTGGTAGGTGGTGACCTCGGGCACGGTGGCCAGGTGCGCACCCAGTTCGCGCAAGACCGCGGCGGTGCGCTCGACCGGCGTGCCGGCCGGCATGTCGACGATGACCTGGAACTCGGACTTGTTGTCGAACGGCAGCATCTTGAGCAGCACCCACCCCACGGCCGGCAGGGCGACCGAGACCGCGATCGCCGCGCCCACCGCGAGGGCGAAGAGGCCGCGATTGCGACCACCGCGGCGTTCGTCGAGCAGCGGGCGGAAGAGCCGCATGAACCAGGGCGCCAGACGGGCGGCCAGGCCCGTGTACTCGTTGGTGCCGGACGCGCCGTGCTCCGCCGCGGCGACCGGTTTCATCCACAGCCGCGCCAGCCAGGGCGTGACCACGAACGCGATGGCCAGCGAGAGCAGCATGCCCATGCTGGCGTTGATGGGGATCGGGCCCATGTAGGGCCCCATGAGCCCGGAGACGAATGCCATCGGCAGCAGCGCGGCGAGCACCGTCAGCGTGGCCAGGATGGTGGGGCCGCCCACCTCGTCGACCGCGCGCGGGATGATGTCGGACAACGGCAGCCCGGGATGCAGATGCTGGTGGCGGTGGATGTTCTCGACCACCACGATGGCGTCGTCGACCAGGATGCCGATCGAAAAGATGAGTGCGAACAGGGACACGCGGTTGAGCGTGAAGCCCCAGGCCCACGAGGCGAACAGCGTCGCCGTGAGGGTCAGCACCACGGCCAGCCCGACGATGGCCGCCTCGCGCCGGCCCAGCGCCAGGAACACCAGCGCGACCACCGAGGCGGTCGCGAACAGAAGCTTCTGGATCAGCTGCCTGGCCTTGTCGTTGGCGGTGGCGCCGTAGTTGCGGCTGATGCTGACCTCGACCCCTTGCGGGATCACGGTGTTCCTCAGCGCCTCGACGCGATTGAGGACGGCGTTGGCGACGTCGATCGCGTTCTCGCCCGGCTTCTTGGTGACCGACACGGTCACTGCCGGAAACTCGCCGCCCTCCTTGCCGGCGATGCCGTGCCAGACCGTGCGCGTGGCGGCCGGTGCGCCGTCGCGCACCCGGGCCACCTCGGACAGGAATACCGGCTTGCGGTTACGCACGCCGACGACAAGTTCGCCGAGGTCGCGCGCATCCCGGATGAAGGGGCCGGATTCGACGGCGATGCGGCGGTCGCCCCTGACCAGGTCTCCTGCCGGCAGACCGACGTTGGCGCCGCCCACCACGGCACGCAGGTCGGCCACGGTAATACCGCTGGCGGCCATGCGCGTCGGGTCCAGTTCGACGGTCACGGCCCGCCCGGGTCCGCCGATGGAGACGACTTCGCGCGTGCCGGCGACACGCTTCAGGTCGGCCTCGATGCTGTGGGCGACGCGCTCGAGGTCGAACGAACCGGTCGCGGGGTCGCGGGAAAACAGGGTCAGGCTGACGATCGGCACGTCATCGATGCCGCGCGGCTTGATGAGCGGTTCACCGACGCCCAGGCCGCGCGGCAGCCAGTCCGCATTCGCCCTGACCGTGTCGTGCAGGCGCACCAGCGCTTCGGTGCGCGGCACGCCGACCTTGAATTGCACGGTGATCAGCGCCAGCCCGGGACGCGAGACCGACATGACGTGCTCGACCCCGGCGATCTGCGAGAGCACCTGCTCGGCCGGGCCCGCCACCATCTGCTCGACCTCCCGGACAGCGGCGCCCGGAAAGGGGATGAAGACGTTGGCCATGGTGACGTTGATCTGCGGCTCTTCTTCGCGCGGCGTGACGATCACGGCAAAGACACCCAGCAGGAAAGCCACCAGCGCCAGGAGCGGCGTGATGCTCGCCGCCTGGAAGTAGGCGGCGATGCGACCGGAGATGCCGAGGCTTGCCTGCATGCCGTTCGCCTAGCGCACCCGCGCCGCGGCCTGCGGGTCGGTCGCGACGCGCTCGCCATCGGACACACCGGCAAGCACCTCGGTCATGCCGCCGTTCGCGCGGCCCAGGCGCACCTGACGCAGGTGCGGCTTGCCGCCGGCGTCGAGGACGTAGACCGCGGTCACCTCGGCGCGCTGCACCAGGCTGGACGACGGGACGAAGACGCGCGCCTGGCTGCCGTTGCCTGCAGGCAGCCACACCCGCGCGAAGCTGCCCGGCGCCACCGGCAGAGAGGCGCCCAAGTCGAAGCGCACCGGGACGGTGTGGGTTGCCGGGTCGGCGGCGGGCAGGATGGTCACCCGGGTCGGCGCCTGCTGCGAGCGCTCCGCCGGCAATCCGGGCAACTCGATGCGCGTGGTGCGCATCGCATCGGCGCCGCCCAGGCGGGCGGCCAGGCTTTGCGGGAGCGGCGCGGTCACGCGCATCGCGGCCGGGTCGTAGATGGTCATGAGCGGGCGGCCCGGCATGGCCATGTCCCCCTGCACGACCGACACCTCCGCGATCACGCCGGAATAGGGCGCGCTCAGCACGTAGAAGCCCGACTGCGTGCGCGCGGCATTCGCCTGCGCAACCTGGGATTCGACGATGGCCGTGGTCGACTTGAACTGCGCCTCGGCGCGGTCGAGCGCGGCCTGGCTGATGTACTGCCGGGCGAAAAGGGCGCGCTGGCGCTCCACTTCGCGCGTGGCGGCCTCCATTTCGGCGCGCGCCGCGCGCACCTGTGCGTCTCCGGCGGCGGCGTTCTGCAGGGCCGCGCGCGCGTCGAGGCGGACCAGAACCTGTCCGGCCCGCACTGCGTCACCGGCCTTGACCGTCAGCGCGATCACCGCGCCCTGCACCTGTGCTGCGATGACGGTCTGGCGCAGCGCTTCGACCACGCCGTCGAAACCTGACGATTCGCCGTTGCCCCCGCTCTTGACCGTCACGCTGGCGAGCGCGGCCGCCGGCGCCGTCGCCGCCGCGGGCAGCGGCAGCGCGAGCACCAGCCCCCACGCCGCGTGACCAAGAATCGAAGACCACCTGTGCAATGCCATTGCCTACCTCTTGCGCAAACCCGCCGGAGTCGTCCGGAGACCGGCCTTGGGCGGCGCGGCGACTGGACATGCGGGAACCATGTGTTATTATTTGCGCAATTACGCAAATAGTCAAGTACGTAATTAAACAAGTTTGTTGCCAAGGAGGCCCCGCATGGGCATCATCGAGCTTTCCCGAACTGCCCCCTGCCGCGCCATGGATGGACTGCCCGACGAAGCCCTGGTTCAGATCGCCGCCTATTTCCAGGTGCTCGCCGAGCCGACGCGCCTGAAGATCCTGAATCTCCTGCGCGGCGGCGAGCGCAACGTCGGTGATATCGCGTTGCAGACCGGTTCGACCTCTGCCAACGTTTCGCGCCACCTGGCCGGCCTTGCCAAGCACGGCCTGGTGGCGCGCGAGAGCCGCGGCACGAGCGTCTACTACCGCATTGCCGACGACTCGGTCTATGCCCTGTGCGACCTGGTGTGCGGCAGCCTCGCGCGCCAGTTCGAGCGCAGCGCAAGGCACCACGACGCGTTCGCCCGGCCGGTACGGCGCGCGCCGGCACGGCGCTGATCCATCCCCCGGCGGGGCGGCGTGCTCAGGCGCCGCGCCGCGGCCGGCGCGCCATTCCGGTAAAGGCCAGCTGGGTGAGGAGTGCCAGTGCTGCCGCGGGGATGGCGCCGGCTAAGAGCGTGGCGTGGTCGTTGGTCGCCAATCCGCTGGCGATGCGCTCGCCGAATCCGCCGGCGCCGATAAAGGCGGCGATGGTCGCGGTGCCGACAGTGGTGACCGCGGCGGTCTTGACGCCGGCGGCGATGACCGGCCAGGCGAGCGGCAGTTCAATTTCGGCCAGCACCTGGCGCGCGCTGAGTCCGAGCGCGACGCCCGCCTGCGTCAGCCCGCGCGGGACGCCCGCCATGCCGGCCACCGTGTTCTGCACGATCGGCAGGAGCGCATAGAGCGAGAGTGCGATCAGCGCCGGCGTGCTGCCGATGTCGCCGACCAGCGGGATCAGCATGGCCAGCAGCGCCAGCGAGGGAACGGTCTGCAGCATCGCGGCCACGCCCAGCACCGGCGTTGCGAGGCGGCGCGAGCGCGCCGCGACGATGCCCAGCGGCACGCCCATCGCAAGCGCGGCAGCGACGGCGAGTGTGGTCAGCCACACGTGCTGGCGCAACAGGCGCCAGAAGTCGTCGCCGAAGAGCTTGTCGACAAAGCGCGTACGCGTGCCGCTGCTGCTACCTAAGAATTCCTGCGCGACGCTTGCAAACGACCGCCCGTCCAGTTCGGCCGCGGCATTGAGCGCCACCATGCGAGCCGCATCGATGCGCGCTTCCAGGGCGCGGATCGCAGCCCACGCGGCCGGCGCGCGCGCGGGCAGGTCGCGGCGGTAGACCAGCACCGCCTCATAGCGCGGGAAATGGCCCAGGTCGTCGGCCAGCACCGTCAACCGCTCGCGCGCGATCTTCGCGTCGGTGGTGTAGATGTCGGTCGCATCGATGCTGCGCTGCCCGAGTGCAGCGTAGGCGATACCGTGGTCGATGCCGGTCGGGCGCTGCGGCAGCGCATAGCGCCGCGCCAGGCCCGGCCAGCCGTCGGCGCGGGCGAGGAACTCGTGCGACAGCGCGAGCCTCAAGTCCGGGTGGGATTTGAGGTCGGAGAGCCGCGTGATGGCGCGCCGCGACGCTTCGTCGCCGCGCATGGCCAGCGCGTAGCCGTTGTGGAATCCCAGCGGCACGGCGACACCCAGGCCGAGCGGGGCGAGCGCGGCGTCGAGTTCGGCCAGCGGCACTTCGGCATCGCGCTTCAGGATTTCGCGGGCGATGGTTCCGGTGTAGTCCGGATACAGGTCGATGGCGCCGCTCTTGAGCGCTTCGAAGACGATCGCGGTATTGCCGAGGCCCTGCCGGTGCACCACCGCGGCATGCGGCGTTGCGCTGGCGCGCACGATTTCGCCCAGGATGTAGGACTCGGTGAAGCGCTTGGAGCCGACCGTGATTGACGGCTGGGCGGCCTGGGCGGTCGCCGCGCCAAGAGCGGCAGCCACGCAGCCGGCCGCGCCCATGAGCGCGACTGCGAGCAGGCATAGGCCTGCTTCGGACAGTGACGGTCGCCGCGCAGCCATGCCGCGCGCGCCCGCCTGTCCGCCTGCCGGTGTGCCTACTGGAACGCCTGGATGCCGGTGATCGCGCGCCCCAGGATGAGCGCGTGGATGTCGTGCGTACCCTCGTAGGTGTTGACGACCTCGAGGTTGACCAGGTGGCGTGCGACGCCGAACTCGTCCGAGATGCCGTTGCCGCCCATCATGTCGCGCGCCGTGCGCGCGATGTCCAGCGCCTTGCCGCAGGAGTTGCGCTTGAGGATCGAGGTCACCTCGACCGCGGCCGAGCCCTCTTCCTTCATGCGTCCCAGGCGCAGGCAGCCATGCAGCCCCAGGCTGATCTCGGTGGCCATGTCGGCCAGTTTTTTCTGGACCAGCTGGTTGGCCGCCAGCGGCCGGCCGAACTGCTTGCGGTCCAGCACGTACTGGCGCGCGCGCGCGTAGCAGTCCTCGGCCGCGCCGAGCGCGCCCCAGGCGATGCCGTAGCGCGCGGAATTGAGGCAGGTGAACGGCCCCTTCAGGCCCTCCACGTCGGGCAGTTCGTTTTCTTCCGGAACGAATACCTCGTCCATGACCACCTCGCCGGTGATCGAGGCGCGCAGCCCGACCTTGCCGTGGATGGCCGGCGCCGAGAGGCCTTTCATCCCCTTCTCGAGGATGTAGCCGCGAATGCGGCCCTCGTCGTTCTTGGCCCAGACCACGAAGACGTCCGCGATCGGCGAATTGGAGATCCACATCTTCGCGCCGGAGAGCGAAAAGCCGCCCGCGACCTTTTTGGCGCGCGTGACCATCGAGCCCGGGTCGGAGCCGTGGTTGGGTTCGGTCAGTCCGAAGCAGCCGATCCACTCGCCGGTGGCGAGCTTGGGCAGGTACTTCTTTTTCTGCGCCTCGGTGCCGAACTCGTAGATCGGCAGCATGACCAGCGAGGACTGCACGCTCATCATGGAGCGGTAGCCCGAATCGACGCGCTCGATCTCGCGCGTGATAAGGCCATAGGCGACGTAGTTGAGCCCGGGGCCGCCGTATTCGGCAGGAATCGTCGGTCCCAGCAAACCCACGGCACCCATTTCGCGAAAAATCGACGCATCGGTCTTTTCGTGTCGAAACGCTTCCTGCACGCGCGGCAGCAGCTTTTCCTGGCAATAGGAATGCGCCGCATCGCGCACCATACGTTCTTCTTCTGTGAGTTCGTCGTTCAATAGCAGCGGGTCGTCCCAGTGGAACTGGGCCTTGGCTTTGTGCGGGGAGAGCATGGCGGTCCTTTGCAGAGACTGGGGTCGCGTGGGGCGACGATTATAGAAGTCGGGGCCGCGCGTTCGCGGGATGGATCAGTCGGCGCGCGCGCCGGAAATCCTCACGGCGTTCGCGTTGCGGCGATTGTCCTGCACCAGGAAGGCCGCAAACTCCTCGGGCGTGCTGGCGACCAGTTCGTAACCTTTGGCGATGACTTCCTTCTGCAGGAATTCGGGTTCGCGCAGCAGGCGCGCGACCTCGCCGTGAAGGGTCAGGACCAGGTCGCGCGGCGTCCCGGCCGGCGCGAAGAGCCCGAACCAGGCATTGGCCGGCACGTCGGGAAAACCCTGTTCGGCGAAGGTCGGCACCTCGGGCACCAGGCTCAATCGCCTGGCCCCGCCGATCGCGAAGGCCTTGAGCTTGCCCGCGCGCAGGTGCGCCATGGAGGAGGCCGCGCCGGAGAACGTGAGTTGCACTTCGCCGGCAATCGCTGCCGGCACGGCCTGCGGGATGCCCTTGTAGGGCACGTGCACGATGTCGATGCCGGCCTGGCTCTTGAGGATTTCCATCGCCAGGTGCGGCTGGCTGCCGACCCCGTAGGACGCGTAGTTGAGCTTGCCCGGGTTGGCCTTGGCGTGCGCGATGAGTTCGCGCAGGTTCGCCGGCGCCAGGCCGGCGTTGCCCAGCAGGATCTGGTTCAGGAGGACCAGTTGCGTGACGGCGACGAAGTCCTTGGCAGGGTCGTAGGGCAGCTTGGCGTAGAGGTAGGGATTGATCGTGATGGTCGCATCGGTGGTGATCATGAGCGTCG
>JAEUOR010000012.1 GCA_016790635.1 Burkholderiales bacterium | reverse complement strand
CCGGCATCGCACTGGCCGGCGTGGCGGTCATTTACTTCGGGCCGCGCGGGTAGAAACGAAGGCATTAGTCCATGTCGATGCAACCACACGACCTGCCGGCGCTGCGCGGCGGCCTGATCGCCCTTGGCGCGGCACTGCTGTTCGGGGCCAGCACGCTGCTGGTGCAGAAATTCGGTTCCGGCGTTGGCAGTTTCTGGACCGCAGCCCTGCTCTACGCCGGCGCGGCGCTGGCCGGTGGGTGTGTCGTTGCGCCCGGCGGCACGCGAGGCACAACTGCGCGAGTCCGACTTGCCGCGCCTGTTGGCGATGACCGCTTGCGGCGCAGCACTTGGGCCCGTGTTGCCGGCCTTAGGCTTGGCGAATACAGCAGCTGATTCCGGCACTCGATAAAGCAAGAACACAACTCGCGGCGCTTGAAAGGGATCTGGCCGTAGCGATGCAGGATCAGGACTGTGACCATGAATCGCTGCCTGTCGAATATGCGCGTCTGCAGGAGGCAATTCAAGCGGAAGGCATCGAGAAAGCGCTCTCGGACTTTGACCGCCGCCAGCAACAATGGAATAACCAGATTCCCGTGGTCGAGGCCACCGCGCGGGACGCGTTCATCGGATTCATCAACGAGCATTCGATCGGACTCCTTGATGAGAGGTCGGATTGGCGCAAGGCAGCGCTTTGGGTGCGGGGCTATATACGAAAGCTTCGCGAGTCCACCCTCATGGACTATGAGAAACAGGCGCAGGACGCGCGTGTGGCGGCTGAGCAATCCTTCCGGTCCGATGTCAAATTCAAGATGCGCGAGGCGATCCAGCGGGTGCGACACGAAATACGCGATCTGAATCAGATCTTGCAGACCTGCCCTGCATTCACCAACAGCGAGAAATACCAATTCGTGGCCCATGTGTCACCGACGCACAAGCCCTTGTACGACCTGATTCTGGCATCGGATGATGGCGATGGTATCGACCTGTTTGGTCGTCCGGAAGTGCACGGCAACCTGATGAACTTGCTTGAAGCCAGTGAAAGCGGCAAGGATCGAGGTAACAATCCGCTTGAGGACTATCGTCTGCTGTTCAATTTCGACCTGCAGATCCTCCAGGACGGCAAGGTCGTGGACTATCTCAGCAAGCGCATGGGTGTCGCATCCAATGGTGAGCATCGCGTTCCGTTCTATGTCATCGCGGGCGCAGCACTTGCCACGGCATATCGAATCCGGCCTGGTGCTCCGAAAGTCGGTGCCGGCCTGATGATTCTCGACGAAGCGTTCTACGGCATGGATGCGCAGAATACCTACGTAACGGCAGATTTCCTGAAAAGCCTCGGACTACAGCTATTGATGGCGGGACCTGATAGCGATGTGGGCAAGCTCAGCCCATTGATGGACAACTACTACGACTTGGCCCGATATGGAATGGACATTTTTGCCGAGCACGTGGTCATCAAGGAGGCGGCGCATCGCCTGTTCACCACTGATATTCCCCTCTTGCATCCGGAACTGATTGACGCCAAGGAGGCGCAACTTCTTGCGCCCGAGGGTTCTTGAATGAGTTCGGGCGTCGGACGTACGCGAGGCAGTGTTGGACGTGGTGCCGAATTGGCCCGGAAGGCCCTTGAAAAGCTTCTGGAGCGCGCGGAGAACGCGTGGGCGAGGGCGCCTGGCGATGGCGAGCCTTCGAGTGGTGGGCGTGCTCCGTCGTTGAAGTTCTCCCAGGATTCGTTTCCTGAGTATTCGCGATTGGAGCGTCATGCCGACAAGATCGAATGCAATGCGGCGATCCAGCTTGCTGAACGCGATGGGGCCGTCACGATTGATTGGGACGCCCGGGCA
>JAEUOR010000007.1 GCA_016790635.1 Burkholderiales bacterium | reverse complement strand
GCCACCGGCGTGCTCGCGGGCTTGCTCCCGGCCTGCGCCACGACCGGAGCGCGCGGGCGCGCCCCGCCGATCAGGTCACGCACCAGGGCCAGCTTGGTCTGGGCGGCGGAATTGTTCGAATCGAGCTGCAGGGCCTTGTCGTATGCCTGGCTGGCAAGCTTGGCATACACGTCGCCAAGGTTCTCGTGCGCGGTGGCGTAGGAAGGATGCGTGCGGATCGCCATTTCCAGGGCCTGTCGGGCGCGTTCGAATTGCCCCTGGCCGGCAAACAGCACCGCCAGATTGTTGTAGGGCTCAGGCAGTTCGGGGTACAGCTCGGTCAGGCGCGTGAAGACGGCGATTGCCTCCGCACTCTTGTTCTGCTCGGTCAGGATCAGGCCCTTGAGAAACTGCCCCTGCGCGTCGCGCGGTCGGCTCGAGAGATAGGCATCGACGCGCTGGGACGCCTGCTCCAACTGCCCGGCGCGCAGGAGCTTGCCGATGTCGGCGATCTCGTCGGCACGCGCCGCGCCGCTGAGGCCGAGCAGGATCGCAGCAATGGCCAGCGTGGCGCGCAAAACGGTCGATTGGGAGGCAAAAGTCATTTGCTATACTGATTTTCGATTGTCGCGCGCGTCGAAAAAGCCTTGCCAAACCCAAGGCCGGACTTGCAGATCGCGCCCCTCCCGCCAGCCGTTGACATGGCGGACCTAACCCAAGCACTTGATTTTACCCAACTTCGGCCAGGTATCGCCGCAGCCCCTGAAGCCATGCTCAAGATTCACAACACGCTGACCCGCCGCAAGGAGGAATTCAAGCCCATGCACCCGGGCAAGGTCGGCATGTACGTGTGCGGGATGACCGTCTATGACTACTGCCACATCGGCCACGCCCGCGTGATGGTGGTCTTCGACGCGGTCCAGCGCTGGCTGCGCGCCTCGGGCTACGCGGTCACCTATGTTCGCAACATCACCGATATCGACGACAAGATCATCCGGCGCGCGGTCGAGAATGGCGAGACCATCTCGCAACTGACCGAGCGCTTCATCGCCGCGATGGACGAGGATGCAGCGGCCCTCGGGGTGCAGAAACCCGACCACGAGCCGCGCGCCACCCGCTATGTGCCGCAGATGCTGTCCTTGATCGGCAAGCTCGAGTCACGCGGCCTCGCCTATCAGGCGGCCGACGGCGACGTCAATTTTTCGGTGCGCGACTTTGCAGGCTACGGGGCGCTGTCGGGCAAGTCGCTCGATGACCTGCGCGCCGGCGAACGCGTCGAGATCGGCTCCTCCAAGCGCGACCCGCTGGACTTCGTGCTGTGGAAAAGCGCCAAGCCTGACGAGCCCGACGAGACCCGCTGGGAGTCGCCCTGGGGTAGCGGACGCCCGGGCTGGCACATCGAATGCTCGGCGATGAGCGCAAGCCTCCTGGGCGAGTCCTTCGACATCCACGGCGGCGGCGCCGACCTGCAGTTTCCGCATCACGAGAACGAGATCGCGCAAAGCGAAGGCGCGCACGGGCATCGCTTCGTCAATTTGTGGATGCACAACGGATTCGTGCGGGTCGATGACGAAAAGATGTCCAAGTCGCTGGGCAATTTCTTCACCATCCGCGAAGTGCTGGCGCGCTACGACGCCGAAGTGGTGCGTTTTTTCATCCTGCGCGCCCACTACCGCAGCCCGCTCAACTATTCCGACGCCCACCTGGACGACGCGCGTGCCGGACTCACGCGGCTCTATACCGCCCTCAAGGCGGCCCCCGTGGAATCAGTCGCGGCGAACGCAGTCGACTGGTCGTTGCCGCACGCAAGCCGCTTTCGCGAGGCGATGGACGACGACTTCAACACCCCGGTCGCTGTCGCAGCGCTCTTCGACCTGGCGGCCGAGGTCAATCGCACCCGTGCACCTGCGTTGGCCGGTCAGTTGCGGGCCCTGGCAGGGCTGCTGGGCCTGATGGCACGCGACCCGGACGAGTTCCTCAAGTCAGGCGGCGCGGACGCCGGCGACGACGCCGCGGCGGTGGAGGCAGCCATCGCTGAGCGCGCAGCGGCCAAGAAGGCGCGCGACTTTGCCCGCGCCGATGCGATACGCGCCGATCTCCTGTCCCGCGGCATCGTCCTCGAAGACAAGCCCGGCGGCGCCACGGAATGGCGCCGCGCCTGACCGCGCGCCTGCCGCAGCAGGCCTTTGGCGACATCCGGCCATGATCAAGCCGCGCGACGGCTCGCTTTTTGCGTACCTGCTGCGTGCCCCGTGGTGGGTGAGTTTCCTGATCGCCCTGGGCCTGTTCGCGATCGCCCGGGTATTCCTGCCGGCGGTCTACGCCGTCGCCACCACGCTCCCCTTCCTTGGCATCGGCGCCTGGGTCGCCTGGAAGCAGTCCAAAATTCCCGGCCAGGCCAAGGTGGATGCGACCATGGAACGACTGCGCGGCATGGCGTGGAACGAGTTCTCGGTCGTTGTCACCGAGAGTTTTCGCGGCCGCGGATACGAGGTCGCCCCCGCGCGGGGCGTTGCCGACTTCAGCCTCACCCGCGACGGCTATGTCACGTTGCTGGCGTGCAAACGCTGGAAGGCCGCCCAGACCGGGGTCGCGCCCCTGCGTGAACTGGCCGATGCGCGGCAAGCCGCCGCAGCGCGCGCTGCGATCTACGTGACCACCGGCGCCGTCGCCCCGGCAGCCATCAAATTCGCTGCGGCCAACGACATCACCGTCCTCTCCGACCTGGGCCTGACCCAGCACCTCGAGGACGCGCGCCGCGTCGCCAAGTAAACGAAACGCTCAGGCCGCCTGCGCCTCGCCGGCGACGACGCTGAACTGGAACCCGCCGCCGCGCGCATCGACGCGGATGGTGTCCTTTGGCGCAAAGCTGCCGTCGAGCATGCGCTTGGCCAGCGGATTCTCGATCGATGACTGGATCGCGCGCTTGAGCGGCCGCGCCCCGTAGACCGGGTCGAAGCCGGCCTTGGCGATCTCCGCGAGCGCCGCGTCGGTCACCTCCAGCGCCATGTCCATGCGCCGCACCCGCTCCTCGAGGCGCTGCAACTGGATGCGCGCGATCGCCTTGATGTTGGCTTCATCCAGGGCGTGGAAGACGATGATCTCGTCGATGCGGTTGACGAACTCCGGCCGGAAATGGCTCTTGACCTCGGCCATGACCGCGATCTTCATGACCTCGGCATCGTCGCCGGCCATGCTCTGGATCTTGTGCGAACCCAGGTTGGAGGTCATGACGATGACGGTATTGCGAAAGTCCACGGTGCGGCCCTGGCCGTCGGTCATGCGCCCGTCGTCGAGCGCCTGCAGGAGCACGTTGAAGACGTCCGGGTGCGCCTTCTCGACCTCGTCCAAGAGGATCACGCAATACGGCTTGCGGCGCACCGCTTCGGTCAGTTGCCCGCCCTCGTCATAGCCGACATAGCCGGGCGGCGCGCCGATCAGGCGCGCGACCGAGTGCTTTTCCATGTACTCGCTCATGTCGATGCGGATCATGGCGTCCTCGGAATCGAAGAGAAAGGCCGCCAGCGCGCGCGTGAGTTCGGTCTTGCCGACACCCGTGGGCCCCAAGAACAGGAAGGAGCCGTAGGGCTTCTTCTCGTCCGCCAGGCCCGCGCGCGAGCGCCGGATCGCATCGGCCACCAGGCGCACGGCCTCGTCCTGGCCGACCACACGCTCGTGCAGCTTGTCCTCGATCCTGAGCAGCTTGTCACGCTCGCCCTGCATGAGCTTGGACACCGGGATGCCGGTGGCACGCGCGACCACCTCGGCGATCTCCTCGGCGCCGACCTGGGTGCGCAGGAGCTTGGGCCGCTCCTTCCCCGCCGTGCCGCTCTCGGCGTGCTTCAACTGGGCTTCCAGTTTGGGCAGCTTGCCGTACTGGATCTCGGCCAGCTTGTCGAACTGGCCCTTGCGCTGCAGTTCCGCCATCTGCGCGCGCAGGCGCTCGATCTCTTCCTTGATCGACTGGCTGCCGACGACCTGCGACTTCTCCGCCTTCCAGATTTCCTCGAGGTCGGCATACTCGCGACCGAGCTTGCCGATCTCTTCCTCGATCAAGGTCAGGCGCTTTTGCGAGGCCTCGTCCTTTTCCTTCTTGACTGCCTCGCGCTCGATCTTCAGCTGGATCAGGCGCCGGTCCAGCTTGTCCATCGCCTCGGGCTTGGAATCGATCTCGAGCTTGATGCGCGCCGCGGCCTCGTCGATCAGGTCGATGGCCTTGTCGGGCAGGAAGCGGTCGGTGATGTAGCGGTTGGACAGCTCGGCCGCGGCGACGATGGCCGGGTCGGTGATCTCGACACCGTGGTGCAGCTCGTAGCGCTCCTTCAGGCCACGCAGGATGGCGATGGTGGACTCCACCGTCGGCTCATCCACCAGCACCTTCTGGAAGCGGCGCTCCAGGGCGGCGTCCTTCTCGATGTACTTGCGGTA
>JAEUOR010000040.1 GCA_016790635.1 Burkholderiales bacterium | reverse complement strand
GCGCCGAAGGGCTCGTCCATGAGCAGCATGCGCGGGTTGTTGGCCAGCGCGCGGGCGATCGCGACGCGCTGCTGCATGCCGCCCGAGAGCTGCTTGGGGTAGTGGTTCTCGAAGCCCTTCAGGCCGACCTTGGCGATGAAGGCGCGCGCCTGCTCGATCTGCTGCTCGCGCGGCAGGCCGCGTTCGCGCAGCCCGAAGCAGACGTTGTCGCGCACCGTCAGCCAGGGGAAGAGGGTGTAGCTCTGGAAGACCATGCCGCGGTCGGCGCCCGGGCCGTCGATGCGCCGGCCTTCGAGCATGACCTCGCCGCCGGTCTGGTGGTCCAGGCCGGCGACGATGCGCAGCAGCGTGCTCTTGCCGCAGCCACTCGGCCCGAGGATGGTGATGAAGTCGTTCTCGGCGACATCCAGGTCGGTCGCCTGCAGCGCGAGGGTCTTGTCGAAGCGCCGCTCGACGCCGCGCACGGTGAGGAAGGGTTTGGTCATGGTGCTTACCTCCCGAGTTGCGCCCAGGGGAACAGGCGCCGGTTGCCCCACTTGAACGCGAAGTCGCTGACCAGGCCGATCAGGCCGATGACGATGATGCCGAAGATGATCTGATCCGTCGCCAGCAGCGCCTGGCTGTCGGTGATCATGTGGCCGATGCCGCTGGAGGCGCCGATCAGCTCGGCGACGATGACGTAGGTCCAGGCCCAGCCCAGCACCATGCGCAACTGCTCGGCGATCTCGGGCGCGGCTCCGGGGATGAGCACGCGCCGGATCAGCCGCGTGTCGCTGCTGCCCAGCGTGTACGCCGCCTCGACCAGGTCGCGCCGGGTGTTGCCGACGGTGACGCTGATCATCAGCACGAGCGAGAAGAAGCTGCCGATGAAGATCACCGCGAGCTTTTGTGCCTCGCCGATGCCGGCCCACAGGATGAGCAGCGGGATGAAGGCCGATGCCGGCAGGTAGCGCGCGAAGCTGATGAAGGGCTCGAAGAAGGCCTCGATCGGCTTGTACGCGCCCATCATCACGCCCAGCGGCACGGCGATCACCGCGGCGATGATGAAGCCGCCGAGCACGCGCCAGACCGTCATGCCGATGTCGTGGAGGAAGTTCTGCTCCACCAGCAGCCGCCAGCCGCTGGCGGCCATCTGCAGCGGGTCGGCGAGGAAGGTCTTGGGCACCAGCCCGCCGAAGGTCACCGCCGCCCAGAAGGCGAAGAAAAGCACGAAGAAGGCGATCCCGAGCGCCGTGCGCGTCGCCGGCGCCACCGGCGTCAAGGGCTTCATGCCGAACAGGCCGGCGCGCTTGTCGGCGGCGCCGGGGGATGGCGGGGCCGCGGCCGGGGCCGCGACGACGGTGGGGCTGGCGCTCATCGGGTTCCCCTTCGGCTACTTGGTGTTGATGAAGCGCGGGTCGGCGAGTTTGCTCATGTCGGGCAGCTGCTTGATGATCCCGGCCTCGAGCATGAGCTCGGCAGCCTCCTTGCTGAACGCGGCGTGCTCGCCGCCGGCGAAGAACTTCTGGTTGGCAGCCTTGTCCTGCCAGCGCAGGTACTTCTGCGACGTCTCGAAGGCCTCGCCGGTCTGCTTGACGTCGGCGCCCATGATCTCGAAGCTTTTCTTCGGATCCCTCTTGATCATCTCCAGCGCGTCGAAATACGCGTCGGTCAGCGCCTGCGCGGCCTTGGGGTTGTCGGCCAGGAACTTGGGCGTGCAGCCGAAGGTGTCCATGATCATCGGGTAGTCCAGCGTCGTGGCGATGATCTTGCCGGCCTCGGGCTTGGCGCGCACCGCGCCGAGGTAGGGCTCGTAGGTCATGCCGGCGTCGATGTCGGTGTTGCCGGCGATCATCGCGTTGGCGGCGGCCTGCGGCGAGAGATTCACGACCTTCACGTCCTTGAGCGTCAGGCCGTTCTTCTTCAGCATCCAGGCGAGCGTGAAGTAGCTTGCCGTGCCCGGAGCATCGGCGGCGACGGTCTTGCCCTTGAGATCGGCGATGCGCACGATGGTCGGCTTGACGACCATGCCGTCCGCGCCGAAGCTCTTGTCGAGCTGGAAGATCTGCGTCGTCGCGACCCCCGCGGCGTTCCACGCGATCCAGGTCTCGACGGTGGTCGCCGCGCACTGCACGTCGCCCGAGGCGATGGCGAGGTGGCGATCCTTCTGCGGGATCTTCTTGATCGTCACGTCCAGGCCGCGCTTGGCGAAGAGGCCGGCCTCCTTGGCCAGCGTCAGCGGGGCAAAGCCGGTCCAGCCCGACATCGCGATCGTGACCGGGGTGTTCTGGGCCTGGGCGGCCACGGCGGCCAGCGCGATGGCGGCGGCGATCAAGGTCTTCTTCATGGTGCGTTCCTTAAGGGCAGGGGGGAGGAGGAGGGGGGATTCAGACCGGCGTCCACAGTGCCGGCAAGCCGGGCAGCGCGCGGAAGGTGCGCGCCAGCGTGCCTTCGCGCACCAGCGCCGAGGCGCGCTCGATCTCGGGAGCGAAGAAGCGGTCTTGCGCGAGGCTGGCCACGCGCTCGCGCAGCAGCGCATGCGCGGCTTCGAGCGGCGCGCTGCTGGACAAAGGCCGCAGGAACTCGATGCCTTCGGCCGCCGCGAGGAACTCGATCGCCAGGATGTGGGCGACGTTGGCGATCATCGGCTGCAGGCGGCGCGCGGCGAAGGTCGCCATCGACACATGGTCTTCCTGGTTCGCGCTCGTCGGCAGCGAATCGACGCTTGCCGGATGGGCCAGGCTCTTGTTCTCGCTCGCCAGCGCGGCGGCGGTGACGTGGGCGATCATGAAGCCGCTGTTCAGCCCCGGGTCGGCCGTCAGGAAGGGCGGCAGGCGCGAGACGCCCGAGTCGATGAGCATGGCGATGCGCCGCTCGGCGATCGCCCCGACCTCGGCGATCGCGCAGGCCATCGCGTCGGCGGCGAGCGCCACCGGCTCGGCGTGGAAGTTGCCGCCGGAGATCATCGTTCCGTCGTCGGCGAAGACGAGCGGGTTGTCGGTCACCGCATTGGCCTCGCGCAGCAGCACGAGCGCGGCGTGGCGCAGCTGGTCGAGGCAGGCGCCGACGACCTGCGGCTGGCAGCGCAGGCAATAGGGGTCCTGCACGCGGTCGTCGCCTTCGGTATGCGATGCGCGGATCGCGCTGCCTGAGAGCAGCGCGCGGTAGTACTGGGCGACGTCGATCTGCCCCGGCTGGCCGCGCAGCGCGTGGATGCGCGGGTCGAAGGGGCCGTCGCTGCCGCGCGCGGCGTCCACGGTGAGCGCGCCGATGACCAGCGCCGATTCCAGCACCGGCTCGAAGGCGAAGAGGCCGTGCAGCGCCAGTGCGGTCGAGACCTGCGTGCCATTGATGAGGGCCAGGCCTTCCTTGGCCTGCAGCGTGAGCGGCTGCAGGCCGTGTTCGCGCAGAACTGCGGCGGCCAAGCGGCGCTGGCCATCGACCAGGAACTCGCCTTCGCCCATGAGGGCCAAGGTCATGTGCGCCAGCGGCGCCAGGTCACCCGAGGCGCCGACCGAGCCCTGGCTGGGGATGAACGGCACCAGGCCGGCGTTGAAGACAGCGAGCAAGGCTTCCACCACCTCGGCGCGCACGCCGGAAGCGCCGCGCGCCAGCGAGCCGGCCTTGCACGCCAGCACCAGGCGTACCACCGCGGGCGCGAGCGGTTCACCCACGCCGACCGAGTGCGAGCGGATCAGGTTCAATTGCAGCGTGGCAAGGTCGGACTCGCTGATGCGCGTGGAGGCGAGCTTGCCAAAGCCGGTGTTGACGCCGTACACCGGCGCCTTGCCGGCTGCGGCGCGCTGCACCACGGCCGCGCTGGCCGCGATGGACGCGCGCGCCGCGTCGTCGATCTCGAGCGTGACGCCGCCGCGGTGGACAGCGTGCAGCTCCTCGAGCGTGAAATGTCCGGGCCGGATCAGCATTCAGGCACCGATCATCGGCAGTTTGAGGCCCTGCTCCCTGGCGCACGCCACCGCCTCCTCGTAGCCCGCGTCGGCGTGGCGCATGACACCGGTGCCCGGGTCGTTCCACAGCACGCGCTCGATGCGCTTCGCGGCCGCGTCGGTACCGTCGCAGACGATGACCACGCCGGCATGCTGGCTGTAGCCGATGCCGACGCCGCCGCCATGGTGCAGGCTGACCCAGGTGGCGCCGCCGGCGGTGTTGAGCATGGCGTTCAAGAGCGGCCAGTCCGACACCGCGTCGCTGCCGTCCTTCATGCTCTCGGTCTCGCGGTTGGGGCTGGCGACGCTGCCGCTATCCAGGTGATCGCGGCCGATGACGATCGGGCCCTTGAGTTCACCCGACTTGACCATGGCGTTGAAAGCCAGCCCGGCGCGGTGCCGTTCGCCCAGGCCGATCCAGCAGATGCGCGCCGGCAGGCCCTGGAAAGCGATGCGCTCGCCGGCCATGTCCAGCCAGCGGTGCAGGTGCGCATCTTCCGGGAAGAGTTCCTTCAACTTGGCGTCGGTCTTGCGGATGTCTTCCGGATCGCCGCTCAATGCCACCCAGCGGAACGGACCCTTGCCGCGGCAGAACAGCGGACGCACGTACGCGGGCACGAAACCGGGGAAGTCGAAGGCGCGCGCAACGCCGGCGTCGAAAGCGACCTGGCGCAGGTTGTTGCCGTAGTCCACTGTGGGAATGCCCATGGCCTGGAAGTCGAGCATGGCCTGCACGTGCTGCGCGCAACTCCTGGCCGCCGCGTCGCGCAGCGCCGCATGCTGGCTGCCGTCGAGCTGCGCGGCCTTCCACGACTCCACGCTCCAGCCGGCGGGCAGGTAACCGTTGACCAGGTCGTGCGCGCTGGTCTGGTCTGTCACCAGGTCGGGTTTGAGGCCGCCTGCTCGGGCGCGCTTGACCAGTTCGGGCATGACCTGCGCCGCGTTGCCCAGGAGGCCGATGGAAATCGCCTTGCCTTCGGCCGTGTAGCGGCGGATGCGCGCCAACGCGTCGTCGAGGTCGTGGGCCTGCTCATCGAGATACTTCGAGCGCAGGCGGAAGTCGATGCGCGACTGCTGGCATTCGACGATCAGGCTGCACGCACCGGCAAACGTGGCCGCCAGCGGCTGGGCGCCGCCCATGCCGCCCAGACCGGCGGTCAGGATCCACTTGCCCTTGAGGCTCCCGCCGTAGTGCTGGCGGCCGGCCTCGACGAAGGTCTCGTAGGTGCCCTGCACGATGCCCTGGCTGCCGATGTAGATCCAGCTGCCGGCCGTCATCTGGCCATACATCATGAGGCCCTTGCGGTCCAGTTCGTGAAAGTATTCCCAGGTCGACCACTTGGGTACCAGGTTGCTGTTGGCGATGAGCACGCGCGGCGCATCGGCATGCGTGCGGAACACGCCGACCGGCTTGCCGCTCTGGATCAGGAGCGTCTCGTCCTCGTTCAATTCGCGCAGCGACTTGCAGATCGCGTCGAAGCAGTTCCAGTCGCGCGCCGCCTTGCCGATGCCGCCGTAGACCACCAGCGCATCCGGGTTCTCGGCCACCTCGGGGTCGAGGTTGTTCTGCAGCATGCGGTAGGCGGCCTCGATGAGCCAGTTCTTGCAGCTGAGCTCGCTGCCGCGCGGTGAGCGCACCACGCGCGCCTGGGAGATTTGCTGGAGGGTGGAAAGGTCGGACATGGGGGCCTCTCTGGCGTCAGGGGGAGGGGGGTTGATCGGGGCGGGGGCAGTTCAACAGGCCGAAGTCTACTTGACTAGACAACCATATGCAAGTAGAATTTTGCCCCATGAACTCGAAAGCCCCGCCCGGCCCGGCGCTCGCCCCCTACGCCCGCATCAAGCAGTTCCTCAAGGGTGAGCTGGGGCGGGGGCGCTGGACCCCCGGCGCAGCGATGCCCTCGGACGCCGACCTGGTGGCGCAGTTCGGCGTCTCGCGCATGACCGTGACCCGAGCCTTGAACGAGTTGCGCAGCGAAGGCCTGGTCGAGCGCGTACAGGGCGTCGGCACCTTCGCCGCACACCTGTTTCGCGTGTCCAGCACCCTGCGCATCCGCGACCTGCACGAGGAGATCACCGAGCGCGGCCACCGCCACACTGCCCAGGTGCGCCTGGCGCGGCGCGAGCGCGCCAGCGACGGCGTGGCGCAATGGTTGGGTGTCGCCGCCGGGACGGAGGTGTTTCACACGCTGATCGTGCACTTCGAGGATGGCGTCGCCCTGCAATGCGAGGATCGCCACGTCAACCCTGCCGCCGCGCCCGGATATCTGGACAACGATTTCACGCAGATCACGCCAACGCAATACCTGTTGCAGGTGGCGCCCTTGTGGGAGGCGCAGTATTCGATCGAATCCGCGCTCCCGACCGCGCAGGAAGCCAGGCTCCTCGGCATTCGTCGCGATGAACCTTGCCTGGTGGTCGCGCGCCGCACCGTGAGCCGGGAAGGGCCGATCACCGTGGCGCGGCTCACGCACCCGGGCTCACGCTATCTTCTGCAGGGCGAATTCAAACCATGACGGTCGGTACGCGGGCGACTCTCTGGCGCAACGCCCGGCTGGCCACGCTGGCCGGCGGCGAGCCCTGGGGCCTGATCGAGCATGGCGCGCTCCTGACCGAGGGCGACACGATCCGCTGGGTCGGCTCGAACAGCGCGCTGCCGGCAGGCTTGCGCGCCGATGCGGAGGTCGACCTCGACGGGCTGCTCGTGACCCCCGGGCTGGTCGATTGCCACACGCATTTGGTCTACGGCGGGCAGCGCGCGCGCGAATTCGAGTTGCGTCTCCAGGGCGCCAGCTACGAGGAAATCGCGCGCGCCGGCGGCGGCATCCGTTCCACCGTCGCAGCGACGCGTGCGGCCGGTGACGAGTTGCTCTTCACGCAGGCGCGCGAGCGCGCCAGGACGCTGATGCACGAAGGCGTCACGACCATGGAAATCAAGTCCGGTTATGGCTTGAGCGCCGAGCACGAGGCGCGCTGCCTGCGCGTCGCGCGCCGGTTGGGCCGCGAACTGCCGCTTGCCGTGCGCACCACCTGCCTGTCGGCGCACGCACTGCCGCCGGAGTTCGACGGCCGCGCCGACGCCTATGTCGATGCGGTCATCGCCTGGTTGCCGCAACTCCATGCCGAAGGCCTGGTCGATGCGGTCGATGCCTTTTGCGAGTCCATCGCCTTCAGCCCGGCGCAGACGCGGCGCGTCTTCGCCGCGGCCCGGGCCCTGGGCTTGCCCGTGAAACTGCATGCCGAGCAGCTGAGCGACCAGGGTGGTGCGGCGCTGGCAGCGTCCTTCGGCGCGCTGTCGTGCGACCATCTGGAATGGTTGTCGCAGGACGGGGTACGGGCAATGGCGGCAGCCGGAACGGTGGCTGTGCTGCTGCCCGGCGCCTTCTATTTTTTGCGCGAGACCAGGCTGCCGCCCGTGCAGGCGCTGCGCGATGCCGGCGTGCCGATCGCGCTGGCCAGCGACCACAACCCCGGCAGCTCGCCAGGGCTGTCGCTGCTCCTGATGCTCAACATGGCCTGCACCCTGTTCCGTATGACGCCGGAAGAAGCGCTCTGTGGCGTGACGCTGCATGGCGCGCGCGCCCTGGGCCTGGCCGACCGCGGTGCGCTCGCAGAGGGCCAGCGCGCCGATTTCGTCGCCTGGGACCTGGACCATCCCAACGAGTTGTCGTACTGGTTCGGCCGCAACCCCTGTCGGCGGCGCGTCGTCGCGGGGGTGGAGGCGAACGCGTGAAGAGCTTCTGGGCGCCCCACGCCTGGGTCGGCGGTCGCTGGGCCGAGAGCGTGCTGCTGCGCGCCGGTGAGGACGGCTGCTGGGCAGAGATCGCTACCGGCGTTGCCGCGCCGGAACACGCCGAACGACTGGCAGGCGCGGTGCTGCCCGGGCTGGTCGACGCCCACAGCCATGCCTTTCAGCGCGCCTTTGCAGGCCTCACCGAGCGGCGCGAGGCGCAGAGTGACGATTTCTGGTCCTGGCGCGATCGCATGTACGGCGTCGCCTTGCGCATCACGTCGGAGCAATTGCGCGCGGTTGCTGCGATGTTGTACAGCGAGTTGCTGCGAGGCGGATACACCCAGGTCTGCGAGTTCCACTACCTGCAGCATGCGCCGGACGGGCGACCCTACGACGACCCGCTGTGCCTTTCCTGGGCGCTGGCCGACGCCGCGGCCGACGCCGGCATCGGCCTCACCATGCTGCCGGTGCTGTACCAGCGCGCCGGCTTCGCACAGTCCGCGTTGCGTCAAGACCAGCGCCGCTTCGCCACCGACGCCGACCTGGTGCGGGCCATGCAGCGCGACCTGGTGGCGAGCGGCCGGTCACTCCTGAATTCCGGGGTGGCGATCCACTCGCTGCGCGCGGCCGAACCCGCGGCCATCGGTCGGTTGCTCGACGGGCTGGGCGACATGCCGGTGCATGTGCACGTGGCCGAACAGACCGCCGAAGTGGAGGACTGCCTCAAGGCGACCGGCATGCGGCCGATCGAATGGCTGGCGCGGCACACGCCGCTGGATGCGCGCTGGCAGCTGGTGCACGCCACGCATGCGCTGCCGGGGGAGATCGACGCAGTCGCACGCAGCGGCGCCGGCATCGTGATCTGCCCCTCGACCGAGGCCAACCTGGGCGACGGCTTCACCGACGTTCCGGGCTGGCTGGCCGCGGGCGTGCCGCTGGCCGTCGGCTCGGACAGTCATGTGATCCGCGCCTGGCCCGAGGAACTGCGCTGGCTGGAATACGGGCAGCGCCTGCTGCAGCGCCGCCGCAATGTCTGCGCCGCGCCGGAAGAGGGCGAACCCGCGACAGCAGCGCGGCTCTTCGAGCGTGCGCTCAAGGCAGGCGGCAGCGCCGCCGGATTCGCGCAGTGGGGCCTCGTCAAGGGTGCGCGCGCCGACCTGCTGGTGCTCGATGCGGCCGAACCCGGACTGATGGGCATTCCGGTCGAACGGCAACTAGACGCGCTGATCTTCTCGGGCGCCGCGATGCCATTCCGCGACGTGCTGGTCGCCGGCCGCTGGGCGCTGCGTGCACAACAGCCGGCGGGGTCCGACCCCAGCGCGGCTTTCGTCGCGGCAATGCACTCGTTGTGGGACGCAGGCTGATCACCGCGCCTGCCGCCCGCCAAGACTACAGACGCGCCAAAGCAACACCGCCACGGAGACAATGCCATGATCACCCTCTACGACTGTGCCACCGCCCCCAGCCCGCGCCGCGCGCGCATCCTGCTCGCCGAGAAGGGCGTGGCCCACGATACCGTGCAGGTTGACCTGCGCAGTGGCGAGCAGCTCGGCGAAGCCTTCCGCGCCATCAACCCGGCCTGCACGGTGCCGGCGCTGCGCACCGAGGAAGGACCGATTCTCACCGACAACGCGGCGATCACCGCCTACCTCGAGGCCCGCTTCCCTGACCCGCCGATGCTCGGAACGACACCGCTCGAGAAGGCCGAGATCGCCAGCTGGAACTGGCGTGCCGAATTCGAGGGCCTGCTGGCGGTCGCCGAAGCGCTGCGCAACAGCGTGCCGGCGATGGCCAATCGCGCCTTGCCCGGTCCGGTCGACTACGCGCAGATACCCGAACTGGCCGCGCGTGGACTCGCGCGCCTGCAGGTATTCATGACGACACTCGACGAGCGCCTGGCCGGGCGCGACTTCATCGCCGGCGGGAAATTGAGCGTCGCCGACATCACCGCCTGTGTCGCCGTCGACTTCGCACGCATCGTGCGCGTCAAACCGGGCGAGCAGCACGCGAATCTGCTGCGCTGGCGAGCAGCGCTCGCCAAGCGGCCGGCGTTCAAGCTCTAGGCCTGACTGCCTGCGAACACCGGCACAGCGGTGGTCGTGAGCCGATCGGCACCGCGCCTGATGGTCCGCTGGGCGCTGGTACCATGATTCGTGCACAAGGCACGCTGGCCGCGCATTCGATGCCATCGACGTCAGACCGCGTCGCTCGCATATTTTGTTTTCATCCGAGGATTTGCCGATGAACCGATTGACCCGCTGGCTGACCGCGCTTCTGGTCGGTATTGCCACGACCGCCGCCTCGTTGCCCGCTATGGCGCAGGGTGCCTGGCCGACGCGGCCGGTGATGCTGATCGTGCCCTACGCTGCCGGAGGCTTTGGCGACATCCGCGCCCGCCAGGTAGCCGAGCGCCTGGGCAAGGTGCTCGGCCAGCAAGTCGTCGTCAACAACCACCCCGGGGCCGGAGGCGTGACGGGTACGTTGCTGATTGCCCGCGCCGCACCTGACGGGTACACGATCGGCATGGGCAACCTGGCGCCACTTGCGGTGAACCGCTCGCTGATGAAGAAGCTGCCCTACGACCCCGATGCCGACTTCGAACCGGTGATCCTGCTGGAGCGGGCGCCATTGATCCTTTCCGTGCATCCGGCACAAGGCGTCACGACGCTGGGCGCACTGGTGGCCAAGGCGCGTGCGGAGCCGGGCAAGCTCACCTATGGCAGCAGCGGCATCGGCGGCGCGCACCACCTCTCCGGGGCGATGCTCGAGCACCTGGCCGGCATCGACCTCACCCACGTGCCGTACAAGGGTGGCAGCGCCGCGGCGTCTGACCTCGCAGGGGGCCACATCGCGATGATGTTCGAAATGGGCTACGCGGCCCTGCCTTCGATCCAGGGTGGCAGGGTGCGCCCGCTGGCCGTGACGAGCAGCCGACGCATCCCGCTGCTGAAGGACGTGCCCACGATGGCCGAGGCCGGCCTCGCCGGCTTCGAGTCCTACAACTGGCAGGGGATCATTGCACCCAGGGGCACACCGGCCGCAATCGTGCAGCAGTTGAACAAGGAGCTGAACGCCATCCTGCAGATGCCCGCGGTGCGTGAGGCCATCGCCGCGCATGCCAGCGAGCCGCAAGGTGGCACGCCGGAGGCGTTTGGCGCCTTCGTGAAGGCCGAGGCCGCGAAGTGGGGCGCCGTCGTGCGCCGCGCGAACATTCAGCCAGAGTGATGCGACGACCGCGCATTGATTGCCATACGCATGTGGTCTTCAGCGACAAGCTGGCAGGCGAGTTCGAACTGCGATGCGTTCGCTCAGGACTGGCGCACCTGCTTGACCCCGCGCAAGTAGACGCTGACGATAGTGTCATCGCCGGGTTCGTAGCCTGGCACGACCGGGGTCAATTGCGCCTGGATGCACAGCCACCGGCCATCGTCACGCAGATAAGTGTCGGTGTAAGTGGTCATGCCGGTCGTGTCGCGGCCGTCCCTGTGGATCGTGTGCTTGTTGGTCGAACGCACCAGCGCCACGTCGCCGATCAACGTGATGTTCTCGTCGCGTACGTCCCAGTACGTCACGACATCGGGATGGAAGCCCGTCGCCCAGCGCTTGAGATAAGCCGCGCGATCGGTGCGCGAGCCGTTTGAATTCACGCACACGAATTCGGGGTGCAGGATCGCGTCGTGTCCGGCCACGTCGTTGGTGACGTAGTTGTGGATGAAGCGCGCGTTGAGCCGGCGCAGCGTCTCGAGCGTGCTGGATGCGGAACCGTCTTGCATGCCTGCCTTTCGTTTCGGCGTTTACCCGCCGAAATACTTGTTGATGTCGGGAGTGGCGAGGGTGGTGTCGAGGTAGTTGAACGTGCCGTTGTCGCGCACCTCGCGCGCAGCCGTTTCGAGCCCGGTCATCGCGGCGCGATAGAGCGAAGTGGCAAGACTGATGCGCTTGACGCCCGCTGCGGCGAGTTCTGCCACGCTGAAGGACCGGCCCTTGATGCCGGCCATGAAGTTGAACGGCTTCTTGAGGCTGGCGCACACCTGGCGTGCGGCCTCAAGGTCGGGCAGCCCCGGCGCCATGAGCACGTCGGCGCCGGCCGCCTCGAAAGCCTGCAGGCGGCGGATCGTGTCGTCCAGGTCGGGATTGCCGCGCAGGAAGTTCTCTGCACGTGCCGTCAGTAGAAAAGGCACCGGCGCCGCACGCGCGGCCGCGACCGCCGCCTCGATGCGTCGCGTCGCGTGCGTGATGTCGTAGAGCGGCTGCGCCGCGTCCCCGGTGGCGTCCTCGATCGAACCGCCGGCCAGCCCGATCGCCGCCGCCGCCTGGATGGTCGCAGCCGCGTCGTCGGGACTGTCGCCGAAGCCCTTCTCGAGGTCGGCCGATACCGGTAGGGGGACCGCTGCCACGATCGCCTGGCAGTGCGCCAGCGCTTCCGCGCGCGTGATGCGTCCGTCACGGCGCCCGAGGACGCCCGCCGCGGCACCGCTGGAGGTCGCCAGCGCCTCGAAGCCCAGGGCCGCGAGCATGCGTGCCGAACCGGCATCCCAGGCGTTGGCGATGACGAAGGCGCCCGGTCGCGCGTGCAGCGCGGCGAAGGCGCGGGACTTCTCGATCTGTGTGCTCATGTGTGCTTCCTGGTCCGATCACAATCGGTTCATGGTGCCCGGTCACGTCCGCATGTGGCCGCGTCAATTAATTATATGCGTAACGCACATATTGTCAACAGCAAAAGTATGCGCTGCGCACGTATACTGCTTGCATGAGCAAGCGCACCGCCAATCTGCTCGGCGTCCTCGGCTTGGCCATCGCCGACCGTGTCGACGCACGGGCGCGCGACATCCTGGCCCATGCCGGCGAAACGCCCGCGGCGCTGGTCGTGATCGGCTATGGCAGCGGCCCCTCCATCGACCGCTTGAGCCGCATCCTGGGCCTGTCCCATCCGGGAACGGTGCGACTGGTCGACCGCCTGGTCGCCGATGGCCTGGTCGAGCGCCGCGAGGCGCGCGACAGGCGGGCGATCGCGCTTCATCTGAGCAGGCGGGGCATGGCCATGCGCGAGGAATTCCTCGCTGAACGCCTTGCCGTCATCGCGCCGCTGTTGGCCCCCTTGACCGGCGCCGAACAAAAGACGTTCGCCGCGCTGCTGCACAAAATGCTGTCATCGATGAAAACGACGGAAGTGGAACGTCGCGCGCTTTGTCGCCTGTGTGATGGCCGCGTCTGCAGCAACTGTCCGATCCCGGCCGACCCGGTCGCCCCCGGCCCTGACAGGCCGGAATTGCCCGCGGCCGGTGTGTCAGCTTCAGTGCGGCGCCGGCCCGCCGGCCGTCGGGCAGGCTAGCAACGCATCATGGCCGCGACGTCGATGCCGCATGTCCCGATCCTGATCGCCGGTGGCGGCTCGGTCGGGCTCACGCTCGCCGGCGAACTCGGCTGGCGCGGCGCGCCCTGCATGCTGGTCGAGCCGCGCACCGAACCGAATCCGCATCCGCGCGCCAACGCCGTCGCCAACCGGACCATGGAGTATTTCCGGCGCTGGGGCATCGATCAGGCGCTGGTCGGCGCCGGGGTGCCGGCCGACTATCCGGCCGCCTACTTCTGGGTGTCGACCCTGCATGGCCGCGAGATCCACCGTCTGGTGCTGCCCGGGCATGCGGAGCTCGAACGCATGCGGGCCCGCAGCAGTGTCGACCCGCGCGCCGAGCTGCATTGGTCACCGTATCTCAAGACCATCGTCGGGCAGCACGCAGTCGATCGCGTGCTGCGCGAGCACCTGGCCACGCGGCCCTCGGTCGACGCGCGCTACGGCTGGCGCCTGGAGGACTTCGAGGAGCACCCCGCGACGGTCGTCGCCACCTTGCGCGAGGAAGGGACAGACCGGACCGCGCAGGTCGAGGCCGACTGGCTCGTGGCCTGCGACGGCGGGCGCTCGCTGGTGCGCGAGAAGCTCGGCATCGGCCTGT
Source organism: Burkholderiales bacterium (assembly GCA_016790635.1). Taxonomy (GTDB): domain Bacteria; phylum Pseudomonadota; class Gammaproteobacteria; order Burkholderiales; family JAEUOS01; genus JAEUOS01. The sequence continues at coordinate 59,045 of JAEUOR010000040.1, read as the reverse complement.
CGGGTCGCGGCAACCTGGCCAGGTTCGTCTCGATCTTCTTCAAGGCGCCAGAGTTCATGGATTGCCATGCGTTCGGGCCGGCCAACATTTTCTTTCCCCTGCACGTCGGCCACCGCGGGTTCCTGCTCAACTGGGACACGGGCCGGACCTGGACCTACCACCTGATCCTCGACGAAGGCGCCGACTGGACCAAGATCGATCCGGTCGCGGCCATCGAGGCGCTGATCGCACGCAAGACGCCGATCGAAGTGCTCTCGGTGCAGCCCTGGACAGCGCATGCGCTGACTGCCGATCGCTACCGGAGCGAAGGCGGGCGCGTGTTCCTGGCCGGCGATGCCGCGCACCTGTTCACGCCGACCGGCGGGTTGGGCATGAACACCGGCGTATCCGACGCGATCGATCTCGCGTGGAAGCTCCATGCCTGCTTGCAAGGCTGGGGCGGACCTGGGTTGCTCGCGAGCTATGGCAGCGAGCGGCGCCCGGTCGGCCGGCGCAACACCGCCGAAGCTGCCGACAACTTCGACCGACTTTACGCAGTCATGCAAAGCGGGGACGAACTCGACGCCGAGGGCCCGGCCGGCGATCGATTGCGGCAGGCCCTCAAGGACGACCTCGAACGCCAGGAGAAGCTCCTCAAGTCTTCCGGCGTCCTGCTTGGCTACCGCTACGAGGATTCGCCGATCTGCGTCCCCGACGGGTCGCCGCCGCCGCCCGACGATCCGCAGACCTATACGCCGGTGGCGCGACCCGGCCATCGCGCGCCGCACGCCTGGATCGCCCGCGGCGAACATGCCGGCAAGTCCGTTCTCGACACCTTCGGCCCCTGGTTCACCTTGCTTGACTTCGACGGCACCGTGACCTGTGCAGCGGCGCTCGCCCGCGCGGCAGGCGAGCGCGGCATGCCCCTGGCGGTGGTTCGCCTGGACGATGCCGAGATTCGCCGCCTGTATGGGGACCGCGCCCTTGTCCTGGTGCGTCCCGACATGATGGTGGCGTGGCGCGGCGATCGCTGCGACGACGCGCAGCGCATCATCGATACGGTCCGGGGCGCGTGAGGGCGCTGCGCAGCAGGCTCGAACGCGCCGCCGCGGGCCGGCGCCGTAAGCCCCAAGTCCGCTTGCGGCCCTAACCGGGGTGGCGCGCGAGCGCGACGCCGTGCGTGTCCTGCGGCGTGTCGCCGTGGACTTCGACGATGCGCTCCGGGTTGGCGTGAATGCCCAACAGGCGCATCGTCACCGTTCCTGCCGTGCCGAAGGCGTGTGGCAATTCCGCGGGCAGGGCGACGATGTCGCCGGGGCCCAAGGTGTGCGCGGGCGCCGTGTCGCCCTCGAAGTACACCGCCGCCTCACCCTCGAGGATGAACAGCAGCTCGACGTAGGGGTGGGAATGCAACGGGGTGCGATAGCCGGGCGCACAGGTCTGCACGCCGGTGAAGACCGGCATGCCGGTCCCGCCGAGCAGGCTCCGGTAGGTCGAGAGCGGGCCGAAGTCCAGGTCATTCGCCTCCGCCAGGCGGGCGATGCGCGGTTCGTTGAGGGTCATGTCGTTCAGCCGGGATGCGGGCGGAGCGCCCGTTCAGGCCGCCAGGCGCGGCGCGCTGCCGGCCAGTAGGCCGGCGGCAATGAGTGCGCGCCGCAGTCGCTGCTTTTCCTCTGCCGGCAGCGGCATCAGCGGCGGGCGCACGACGTTGCGCGGCAGCTTGCCCAGCATCACCAGCGCCTCCTTCATGCGATTGTGCATGTCGACCCACGGCGGGCTGTAGAAGACCTCCGTGAGCGGGTGGATGCGTTCGTTGACCTGGCGCGCACGCGCGAGGTCGTTGTCGCGGCAGGCGGCGAGAAGCTCGGCCTGCAGGCCGGCGATGACGCTGCCGGCCCCCGACAGCAGGCCCCTGCATCCCAGCACCAGCGAGGCCATCAGCCATGCGCTGTGCGTGGACAGCACTGCCACCGGCCGCGCGCGCGACTGCAGCGTCCGGATGTGGCGCTCGTGCAATTGCGGGTCGGCGCTCCAGTCCTTGATCGCGACGATCGAGGGGATCTCGTCGCACAGCCGGCTGAGCAGGTCCAGGCGATAGCCCTGGCCCGGTCCCAGCGGGTACTGGAACACCACGATCGGCAGGGCCGAGGCGGCGGCGATGTGACGAAAGTGCGCGAGCACCATCTCGTCGCGCTGGCCCAGGGTGAAGAGAGCGGGCGGAAACACCAGCAGCGCCGCGGCGCCGTGCGCCTCGGCCATGCGCGCCAGGCGGGCGGCTTCGAGCGAGCTTTCGGTATAGACGCCGGAAACCAGCGGCAGGCGCGTGCCGACGGCGTCGGCGGCGATGTCGAGCACGCGCGCCTGTTCGTCGAAGGTGCACGATGCCACCTCTGAAGCATGGCCGTTGACGGTGATCGCGGTCACCCCAATGGTGCCGGCCAGATCGTTCAGGTGGGCGCGAAAGGACGCCTCGTCGATCGAATAATCCTCGTGAAAGGGCAGGATCGCGGCCGGGATTGCGCCGTCGGGCTGGAAGGGGATGGTCATGGCAGGACCTACTCGATCTTGGCGCCCGAGATCTTGACGATGTTGCCCATGCTCTCCCAGTCGGCGCGCAGCACCGCCTGGAACTGCTCCGGCGTCATGACCGCGAACTCCGAGCCGAGCCGATTCATTCGCTCCTGCACCGCCGGCAGGGCCAGCGCTTTTTGTGCGGCGGCGTTGATGCGCTCGACCTCGGCGCGCGGCGTGCCCGCCGGGGCCAGCATGCCGACCCAGGCCTCGTACTGAAAGCCGGGATATCCGGCCTCGGCGACGGTCGGGATGTCCGGCAGATACTGGGTGCGGTTCTTGCCGGTGAAGGCCAGCATGCGCAGGCGCACGTCGCCCTTGAAGCCGACCACGCCGGCGGTGGCCGCTGCGACCGCCTGCACGCGCCCGGCCAGCACCTCGTTGACCGCGTCGCCGGTGGATTTCATGGGGATGTGCAGCATGTCCAGGCCGGCGCGGGCGTTGAAGGCGGCCATGCCGAGATGCGTGGCGCTGCCGTTGCCGGCCGAGGCAAAGTTGAGCTTGCCCGGCTTGGACTTCACCTCGCGCACGAAATCGGCCAGCGTGTTGACGCCGAGATTGGGCGGGACGGTGATGACATAGCCGGCCGTGCCCAAGGACGTGACGCCGACAAAGTCCTTCAAGGGATCGTAGGCCAGCTGCTTGTACATGTGGCCGCCGATGTGGTGGCTCGACCCGGCCAGGATCAGGGTGTTGCCGTCGGCCGGGGCCTTGGCCACCGCGAGGGCGCCGATGGTGCCGCCGGCGCCCGCGCGGTTCTCGATCACCACGCTGGCGCCCAGGAACTGCCCCATCTCGTTGTTGAAGGTGCGTGCCACTGCGTCCTGCACCGCTCCCGGGCCGAACGGGACGATCAGTCGGATCACGCGTTGCGCGTGGGCAGAGGTGGCCGGCAACAATAGTGCGATGAGCAGAGCGCCGGTCAGGGCGCGCAAGCGGGAGTGCATGGAGTTCTCCTTGGAGTTCAGGTCCTGCCGGTCAGGTGGGGCGGGCGAGCCAGCGCTCGGCCAGGCGCACGAAGTAGCTGGCGCCGATCGGGATGATCTCGTCGTTGAAGTCGAACGAGGTACTGTGCACGATGCAGGGTCCGGCGCCGTGCCCGGCCGCGCGATGCGCGCCGTCGCCGTTGCCCAGGAATGCGTAGCAACCCGGCTTGGCCAGGAGCATGTGCGCGAAATCCTCGGCGCCCATGACCGCCGGAAAATCGGCGTCGACCATGGCGTCGCCGACGATCTCGCGCATGACGCCGGCGGCGAAATCGGCTTCCGCCGCATGATTGGTCAGGGGCGGCGAGGCACGGCGAAAGAAAACCTCTGCCGTGCAGCCGTGCGCTGCTGCGATGCCCTCGGCCGCGCGCCGCAGCGCGGCTTCGATCGCATCCGTGGCGGCGACCGAAAAGGTGCGTATCGTGCCGCCGACCGATGCCAGGTCCGGAATCACATTGGGCGCGTCCGAACCGGTCAGTTGCGTCACCGCGAAAAGCGCGCGCTCGCGTGAATCGACCACCCGCGCCACCAGGCCCTGCAAGTGCTGGCCCAGCTCGAGCACCGCCGCCACCGGGTCGATGCCGGTGTGCGGCATCGAGGCGTGGGTGCCGCGCCCTCGCACCGTCACCCGCCAGGTATTGGACGAGGCCATCAGCGCGCCGCGGTTGAGCGCGAACTTGCCGACCTGCCCGACCGGGAAGTTGTGCAGCCCGAACACCGCCTCGCAGGGAAAGCGCTCGAACAGGCCCTCGTCGATCATCTTCTTCGCGCCCGCCTTGCCCATCTCCTCGGCGGGCTGGAAGATGAAGTTGACCGTGCCGGGGAAATCGCGCGTCTGCGCCAGGTGCCAGGCCGCGGCCAGGAGCATCGTGGTGTGGCCGTCGTGGCCGCAGGCGTGCATGCGGCCGGCGATGGTGGAACGGTGCGCGAACTGGTTGGCCTCGGTCAGGGGTAGCGCATCCAGGTCGGCGCGCAGCCCGATGGTGTGCGACCCCGGGCGCCCCTTGAGCACCCCGACCACGCCGGTCGAAGCGATGCCGGTATGGACCTCGATGCCCCATTCGCCCAACAGTCGCGCCACCAGCGCGGCGGTGCGGTGCTCTTCAAAGCCCAACTCGGGGTGGGCGTGGATGTCGCGGCGGATGGCAACGAACCGATCGATGTCGGCGAACGCGTCGAGGATCTTCATGGGTACCTAGTCTAGCAGTGCCGCATTCTGCAAAGTTGCCGTCGCGGCCGCGAGCGTCGCGCCCCTATACTGCCAATCCATCCGGCGTTCGACCCCGGACTCCCTTCCGCGAGGCATGGCATGCCATTCAGAGACGTGATTCTTGCCGCCGGTGCGCGCACGCCGTTCGGCGATTTCGGCAAATCGCTCAAGGATGTGCCGCTCGCGACGCTCGGCGCGCATGTCGTGCGGGCTTCGCTTGCGCGCGCCGGGCTCGACGTGCGCGACGTGGATCATCTGGTGTTCGGCAACACTGCGCCGGTGGATCACGACGGTCTGTTCGTCAGCCGCAAGGTCGCCCTCATGGCGGGCCTGCCGGTGGAGAGCGCGTCGCTCGGCGTCGTGCGCGCCTGCGGCACCGGTTCGCAGGCGATCATCAGCGCGGCCGAGCAGATCCTCACCGGCCACAGCAAGGTGGCGGTGGCGGCCGGCGGCGAGAACTACAGCCGCGTTCCCCATCTGGTCCACGAAATGCGCTGGGGGGCCGGGCGCGGGCCGGTCACCATGGTCGACGGACTGGACTACATTTACCGCTGCCCGTTCTCGCGCGAGCTGATGGGCGACACCGCCGAGAACTTGACCGCCTTGCACGACTACGCGCGCGAGGACATGGACGACTGGGGTTACATGAGCCAGATGCGCGCCAGGGGCGGCATCGAGTCGGGCTTTCTTGCGCGCCAGATCGCGCCGCTCGACGTGCCGGAGGGCAAGGCCGCGCGTTCTTTCGCGGTCGACGAGTTTCCGCGCCCGTCTATCACCCGCGAAAAGCTCGCCACCCTGAAGCCCGCGTTCCGCAAGGACGGCAAAGGACGCGTGACGGCGGGCAATTCCAGCGGCGTCACCGACGGTGCGGCCGCCCTCGTGGTGGCGGCGCGCGGCGAGGCAGAGCGCCTCGGCATCCGCCCCGAGGCGCGCCTGATCGACTATGCGGTTGCCGGCGTGCCGCCCGAGATCATGGGGGCCGGGCCGGTGCCGGCGATCGCCAAGCTTCTCGAGCGGGTCAAGCTCAAGGTGTCCGACATCGACTACTTCGAGATCAACGAGGCCTTTGCGGTCGTCAACCTGCACGCCGAGAAGCAGCTTGGCATTCCGCGCGCGATCACCAACCTGTACGGCGGCGGCATCTCGATCGGGCACCCGCCGGGTGCCACCGGGCTGCGCATGACCATGACCGCGATGCACCATCTGGCCGACACCAAGGGGCGCTACGCCATCATCAGCATGTGCCTGGGTTCAGGGATGGGCATGGCGACGTTGATCGAAAACCTCGATCGATAGCCCGGCGCCAACGGGCCGGGACGGTTAAGCCGTGCGCTCCGCGCCCGTGCATGCGGCGCCTCGATTGACGCGGCGCCCCGCTCGGGGATAAATTGCCTGTGGGGCGACGGAAAACAAGGAGCACACAATGATCGCGAACCGGTTTGTGTTGACGATGGCGACTGCGGCGCTGGCGTGCGGCGTGGCCAGCGCGCAGAACATCAAGCCCGGCCTGTGGGAGATGACGCAGTCCATGCATGGACAGTCAGGCGGCAAGGACATCGGGGCCGCGCAGGCCCAGGCGCAGCGCGAGCTTGCCGCGCTGCCGCCCGAACAGCGCAAGATGGTCGAGGCCATGATGGCCAAGCAGGGCATGTCGATGTCGGCCGGGGGCAACACGATGCGCGTCTGCATTTCAAAGGAGATGGCGGAGCGCGGCCAGCCGCCGGCGGGACAGGGCAGCGACTGCAAGATGGAATGGTCGCCGCGCCAGGGCAACACCATCAGCACAAGGTTCACCTGCACCAACCCGCCCTCCAGCGGCGAGGGCACGATCGTGTTCAGCGGCAGCGAGTCCTACGCCATGAACATGAAGGTGACGCAGATGCGTTCCGGCAAGCCCGAGACCATGACCATGCAGTCCACCAGCAAATGGGTCGGCGCGGACTGCGGGAACCTGAAACCCCTGGCGCCCGGGAAGTAGGTCGCGCGCAAGGCGCGGCGCTCCGCGTCAGCGCTGCGCGGCCTTCCAGGGCTCGAGCAGTTCCGCCACGCCGGTCCAGAGGATCTGCACGCCGATGCAGAGCAGCACGAACGCCATCAGCCGCAGGAACACGGTCGTGCCGGTCTTGCCGAGCGGGCGCAGCAGGCGCTCGGCGTAGCGCAGGCACACGAACACCGTTGCCGCCAGCAAGACCGCGCCGAGCACCGCCGCGCTCATGTGCAGGAGCGCGATCTTGGAGCTTTGCAGGGTCGCGCCCAGTGTGATCGCGACTGCGATCGAGCCCGGGCCGCAGGTGATCGGAAAGGTGAGCGGGTAGAAGGCGCGCTGCGAGAGCACGTCGAAGCTTGCGCCGCTCGCGGCGCGCGCATCGCCGGCTTCCAGCGGATCGGCCGCGGTCAGCAATTGCCACGCGGTCGCGCACACCAGGAGCCCGCCCGCCACCCGCACCACAGGGATCGAGATGCCGAAGAACTCCAGCACGAATGAGCCGACGAACATTGCCGCCACCAGCATGCAAAGGACGTTCAGCGCGATGCGCCGCGCAAGCGCAGCACGCACCGCCGGCGTGGCGCCGTGGGTCATGGCCAGGAACACCGGCGCGGTGCCCGGCGGGTTGAGGATGGGCAGCAGCGCGGCGACAACCACGAAGACAGTCTTGAAGGCGGCAGTCAGCGAAGGGTCCATGCGGTGCATGATACCGGCCGCCGCGGGGCTGATGTCCGCTCGCGCTTCTTGCTAACATCGATGGCAGCCGGATACCAACAAGCGGCACCGACATGAGGGGGAGAAACATGAATAGAAGACGCATGATCACCGCTGCGGCGGGCGCGGCGAGCCTGTCCGCGCTGGGCATGCCCGCCCGGGCGCAATCGGCCTGGCCGGCCAAGGACAAGACGGTGCGGGTGATCGTGCCGTGGCCGCCCGGGGCGGCGAACGATGCCCTCGGCCGCCTCATCGCCGAGCGCATCCGCGCCAAGTTCGGCGGCGCCACCGTGACGGAAAACCGCGTCGGCGGCGCCGGCATCGTCGGCACGCGCGCGGTGATCCAGGCCGAGCCGGATGGCTACACGCTCCTGGCCAGCGCGTTCAACACCGCGGTCATGCCGCTGGTGCTCAAGGCAGCGGACTTCAACCCGGAAGTCGACCTCGAATTCGTCGGGCGCACCGCAGTCGCGCCGCTGGTGTGCGTCATGTCGGCGGCCTTGCCGCAAAAGACCCTGCCGGAGATCATCGCCGCGGCCCGCGCCGAGCCGGCCAAGTGGAACTTCGCGATCTCCTCGATGGGCTCGGCGGGACACCTGGCGACCATCGATTTCCTGCGCCGTACCGGGCTCAAGATTCCGATGGTTCCGTACAAGGGCACGGTGCCGGCGCTGACCGACATCATGGGCGGTGCGGTGCAGCTCCTGATCGACCCCAGCTTCGCGCTCCTGCCCGCTGCCAAGGATCCGACCAAGGTGCGCGCGGTCGGCATCGCCACGCCGCGTCGTTCGGTGCTCGCGCCGGACCTGCCGACCATGGCGGAGGGCGGGCTGGCCGGCTTCGACGCCTATTCCTGGTACGGCGTCTGGGCGCCCAAGGGCACACCGCGCGAGATCCAGCTGGCGATCAACGGCGTGATCCAGGAGACCATGCGCGACCCCGAGGTCGTCAAGCGGCTGACCGGCACCCTGCTCGAGCCGGTGGCCGAGACCATCGAGGACAGCCGCCGCTTCATCCGCAGCGAGATTGCGCGCGGCGGCGAGTTGCTCAAGAGCGTCAACTTCGAGCGCACCTAGGCACGTGCGTCACGCCGTCGTCAGCGGGACCAGCTCGGGCATCGGCCGCGCGCTGGCCGAACGCCTGTTGCGTGGCGGATGGCGCGTGAGCGGGCTTGATCGCGCAGCGGCGACGCTGGTTCACCCCGACTTCCGCGCGCTCACGGTCGACCTAGCCGACAGCGCGGCACGCGCCGATGCCATCGAAGGGCTGGAAGCCGCCGATGCCCTGGTCCATTGCGCCGGCGTGATGCGCGGCGCCAGGCTGGGCGAACTCGATTTCGACGCCGGTGCTTTCCTCTGGCGCCTGCACGTCGAGGCGGCGGCGGCGCTCGCCAACCATCTCGCGCCGGGCATGCGCGAAGGCGGGCGCATCGTGCTCATCGGCAGCCGCGCCAGCCTGGGCGCGGCGCAAAAAAGCCAGTACGCGGCGGCCAAGTCGGCGCTGACCGGCATGGCGCGCTCCTGGGCCAAGGAGCTGGCGCCGCGCGGCATCACCGTCAACGTGGTCGCGCCCGGCAGCACCGACACCGCGATGTTGCAGGACCCTGCCCGCGCCAGCACGCCGCCCGCGCCGCTTCCGCCCATCGGCCGGCGCATTCAAGCCGACGAGGTGGCTGCCCTGGCGGAGTTCCTGCTCTCTGCGGACGCGGCGGCGATCACCGGGCAGGAAATCCACATCTGCGGCGGATCGTCGCTGTAGGACGCTTTCGCCGACCCGGACTGGTGCGCGGGCGCGAAGGTCGCGCAGCGTGATGTGTTGAAACCAGGACGCGTGATCGGTACCGGCTGTCCGGGACCGCCGCTTCAGATGCGGCCGAAATACTCGCGGCGCTGGAATTCGACCTTGTCTTCGGCGGCTTCAAAGCGCGCATGCTCGGCGGACTTGATGCGGTGAAAGTAGCTGACGAAGCCCTCGCCAAAGCCTGCGCGCAGCGCGGCGTCCGCCTGGAGCGCCTCGAGGGCCGCACCCAGCGAGGAGGGGATGCGCTCCACGCCGGCCGCCTCCTCGGCATAGGGGGCGTCGGTCGCCGGCGGCGGCAGCGCCTTGCGCGCGATGCCGTCAAGCCCGGCGTGAATCTGCGCGGCCATGTAGAGATAGGGGTTGGCGGCGGGTTCACCGAGGCGATTTTCGATGCGCGTGGCGGCATCGCCGGCCGCGCCGACCACGCGCAGCATGGCGCCGCGATTGTCACGCCCCCACAGCACCGATTGCGGTGCCAGCGCATTGGGCCGGAAGCGCCCGAAGCCGTTGGCGGTCGGCGTGCACCACACCGCCAGGCCCTTGGCGTGCGCGAGCAGGCCGGCCAGGTATTGCGCGCCCAGCGCGGAAAGGGTGTGCTCCGCGTCGCGGGCCTGCGTGCCGGGGGCGGGGCGGTCGCGCATGAACGCGTTCTGCCCGCTGTCGCTCCTCACCAGCGACTGGTGCAGGTGCCAGCCGCTGGACATGATGTTCTCAAACGGCGGGCGGCACATGAAGGTGGCGTGGTAACCGGCGCGCCGCAGCGCCTGCTTGGTGGCACTGCGAAAAAGCACCATGTTGTCGGCGGCCGTGAGGGCATCGGTCGCTGCAAACACGACTTCGACCTGGCTGGGGCCGAGCTCGATCTCCAGCGAAGTCACGGGTAGTCCGAGCGCCTGCGCGGTGTGCTGCACGATGCGCAGGGGCTCATCGGCCAGGTCGATCCAGTTCTCGCCCAGGAGGTTGTAGCCCGGGTGGATCAGGCTCACGTCAGGCGCCGGTCCGGGCCACGCCGCGTTCTCGGGCTGCAGGTCCGCGCCGAAGAGGGGGTCCCGCAGGCGGTAGATATGGAATTCGACCTCCAGACCGCACACCATGCCAAGTCCCAGTTCTTCGAGGCGTGCCAGGGCCAGCTGCAACTGGCGGCGCGTATCGAAGGGTACCGGCGTGCCATCCTGAAACCCCGCCTGGCATTGCAGCCAGCCGGTCTTGTCCGTCCACGGCAGGACCTTGAAGCTGCCGGCGATCGGTCGCAGCATCAGGTTGTTGGCAAACTCGAACCCGGGCAACTCGGTGGCGATGGCGGGCTCGAAGACCTTGAATGCGGTGCGGTCGTCGATGCCCTTGAGCATCAACGTGCTGACCATGCTGACGCCGCTGCGCAAGGCTTCCAGGGCAAAGGTCCGGGTGAGCGTCTTGCCGCGCAGCATGCCGTGCATGTCGCACCAGGCAAAACGCACCAGCTCGACGCCGCTGGCCTCGATCTGGCGGGCGGTTTCTTCCAGCGCGCCCTCGACGGGTTGCGTCATGTGCTGACTGCCGGCTCGGCGGCGCGCCCGGACAAGGCGGCGTCCCAGGGCGCGCCGGCGCGTTTCTGCTCGACCTCGCGCCGCCACCAGGCTTCCCAGTCCTGTGCCGGGGCGATGCCGTCGACCGTGTCAGGGCCGATGCGCGTGGCCGCCAGTGCGGTCTGCGCCACGCCCGGCGGCAGCCTGCCGGCCTCGACGTCGTCGATGGCTTTGAGCAGCGTGCGGCGATTGGCCATGATGGCGACGTCGCTGGTGCCCAGGTGCTCGCGCGTGCGATCCTGGATCGCCCCCATGCTCTCGCAGGCCCACTGGTCGTGCACGTTGATGTCATCTTCGCCCATGCCCAGGAAGGTGCGCGTGACCTGCTCTTCGGGGTTGAAGCCCCAGTTGTTGTGGCGCCCGGACTTGGGGATGTAGTCCGGCAGGTCGATGGCGCGCAGGCGCTGGTTGCGCATGGCCTCCTTGTCGACCGGCCCGGCGAAACTGGTGAAGACCGAATACCAGTAGGTGTGGGTGTCGTCGACCGGCAAGTGCATCTGCGTGATGGTCATGGTCTCCGACAGCGGGATCACGAAGGTGTGCGGAAAGATCGAGTTGGTGATGCGCACGTGGGTGAGCGCGTCGGTCATCGGGCGCAGCGCCGTCAGGCGCATGCCGTAGGGCATGGGCTCGGCGGTGATCTTCGGTTGATCGAACTCGCGCATGACTTTGGTCATCGGCCAGCGCTCGCCGTTGATGTCGCCGGCGCTGGCGCCGCGAAACTGGCGGCCGTAGGACGCTTCAAGCGTCTCGTCGAAAAAGAAGCGATGCAAAAAGGAGGCATGCGCCGGGTCGACACCCACCTCGAAGGCCTGCAGCCAGTTGCAGGCCCACATGCCCTTGAAAGCAAAGGTGTGGGTGCCGGGTGCGGTATAGCAATCCAGCGCCGGAAACGCCGGCGGCGCGGAGTCTTCGGGGCCGAACCAGCCGAAGAGGATGCCGCTGCGCTCGATGAGGGGATAGTTGCGCTGCCTGACGCGGCCGCACAGCCGGTTGCCTGCGGGTTCGGCGGGGGTGTCGATGCACAGGCCCGTGACGTCGAACTTCCAGCCATGGAACGGGCAGCGCAGGCCGTCGCCTTCGTTGCGGCCGAAGGAAAGGTCGGCGCCGCGATGCGGGCAGTTGCGATCGAGGAGCCCGTACTCGCCCTGGGCATTCCTGAACAACACGAGGTCCTGTCCCAGCACGCGCACCGCCTTGACCGGGCGGATCGCCATGACCGGATCGAGCTTCGGGTCGAACTCGTCCACCAGCGCCACCGGCTGCCAGTAATGGCGCATCAGCTTCCCGCAGGGGGTGTCGGGGCCGATGCGGGTGATGCGTTCGTTCTGGGCTGCTCTCATGCTGATCTCGATTCGTCGTCAATGGCTGCTTGGGGCAGCGCCCCGTGCATGGCGGGACTGATGGGCGCTCCCGCATGGGCTGTGCCGGATAGTATAAGTACCCCGCGCGTCGCTTCCGCGCGCAAGAGGTGATCGATGTTGCATCGGAATGTTCCAGATGGTTGCGTCAATCAGATGCCGCGGCAACCCGGCGGAGCCGGCGACTGATGGCCGACCCGCGGCATCTGCCGACTTCGATCAAGGTCATCGAACGCGGCTGGGTCTCCTCCAACAACATCGTCTTCCTGGGCCAGGCCCCGGCGGTGGTCGACACCGGGTATGCGCGGCACGCGGATACGACCGTGGCCCTGGTGCGCCATGCCTTGGGTGGTCAGGCGCTTGCGCGCATCGTCAACACGCACGCCCATTCCGACCACATCGGCGGCAACGCAGCGCTGGCGCGCGCCTATCCGGACGTGCGCATCACCATTCCTGCAGGCGAGGCGGAGGTCGTGCGCGCCTGGGACCAGGACGCGCTGCTTCTCACTGCCCTGGGGCAGGAGTGCGAGCGATTCGCGTTCGACGACACCATGCATGCCGGCGAAGAGTTGTCGCTGGGCGGCATGCGCTGGCAAGTCATCGCCTCGCCGGGCCACGACATGGATTCGCTCATGCTGTGGTGCGCTGCCGATGGCATCCTGATCTCGGCCGACGCGTTGTGGGGGCAGGGGTTCGGCGTGCTCTTTCCCGCATTGCCGCCAAGCAGTGACCTTGCCGGCGCCGTCGCCGCGCAGCGCGCCACCCTGGCGGCCATCGACGACCTCGCGCCGCGCGTGGTGATTCCCGGTCATGGTGCGCCGTTTGCGGATGTCGACGCCGCGCTCGCGCGCGCCCGTGCGCAACTGGACCGCCTCGAGGCGAATCCGGCCGGCCTGTTGCGCCATGCCGCCAAGGTGGCCGTGGCCTATGCGCTGATGATCGAAGGCCGCATCGAGCGGGCCGCGCTGGGCGCGCGCCTGGCCGCCATGGGGCTGGTGGTCGAGGTCAATCGCGCACTCTTCGGACTCGATGACGCGGCGCTGGCCGAGTTGCTGGCCGGGGAACTGGTCAAGAGCGGTGTGGCGCGGCAGGAGGGGGACTGGTTGGTTCACGCGACGCGCTGACCGTGGTGCGGGGGGGGGGGGGGCGTGGGGGGGCTGTGGGGTGACCCGGCCCCGCGCCCCGGGGGGGGGGGGGGGGGGGGGCGTGGGTGGCGGTACGCTGCCGGCCGCGCCTGTGAAAAAATGCGGGGTCGGCGGACGAGGCCCTGAGGCGGCCAGGGCCGTCGCCGCAATGCCAGGCGCTGGAGCAGGCGCAAAGGAGCAGCATGCAGACGAACATGGAAGACGACACCCTCGCGATGTTGGTCGACGCCGCTGCCGCGTTCGCGCAGCCCGACGGCAAGCGCGTGCGCGCCGCGCGCGCCGGTACGCCCGGGTTCGACCGAGCGATCTGGAGCCAGATGGCCGAGCAGGGTTACCTGTCGGTGCTGTTGCCGGAATCGGCCGGCGGACTGGGCCTCGGCATGGCGGCGGCGTGCGCGATCGCCAATCGCCTGGGCTACGCGGCATTTCCGGAACCCTACGTTGCCGCCGGCGTGCTGCCCACTGCCGCGCTGGCGCAGTGCAGCGCCGCACCCGGCAGCTTGATCGAGAACCTCCTGTCCGGCGAGCGCGTGGTCACGCTGGCCTGGCAAAACGACGCCGGCGACCTTGCCGCAGAGCGAGGTGGCGTCACCGAACTCAGAGGCAGCCTCGACGGGATTTGTCGCTTTGTGCGCGTGGCCGCGGCCGATGTGTTCCTCATCGCCGCGCGCGGCGCAGACGGCGTTTCGCTATATGCGCTGGAGCGTGACCGCGCGGGCCTGGCGATCGGGCTGGAGCCGGCGGCAGACGGCGGCAGCAGCGGCCGCCTGACGTTCTCCGGGGTGCGGGTCAGCGCTGCCGACCGCGTGGCAGGTCCGGCCGAAGCCAATGCCGTTGTTGCCTACGCCGCCGACGCCGCCATCCTCGCCACCGCGGCGGAACTCAACGGCATCATGGAACGCGTGCTCGAACTCACTTTCGATTACCTGCGCACGCGCAAGCAGTTCGGCAAGGCGATCGGCAGTTTCCAGGCGCTGCAGCATCGCGCGGTCGACATCTGGATGCAGACCGAGCTGACCAAGGCCGCGCACGGCGCCGCGCTTGCGCGCTTTACCGCGCCGCAGTCGACACCGGCCGAGCGCTCACTGGCTGCCGCCGGCGCCAAGGCACGTGCCGCGGACGCCGCGCTCAAGGTGTGCAAGGAGGCCGTGCAATTGCATGGCGCGATCGGCTTCACCGATGAATACGACTTGAGCCTGTACTTCAACCGTGCGCTGGTGCTGTGCGCCTGGCTGGGCAATGCAGCGGCGCAGCGGCGGCGCTACGCGCAACTCGACGCGGCGATGCGCGCTGACGGAGGCACGCCATGACCTACGGTGTCAAGCAGGATCAGGACTGGAACGCACTGTCGGATGCCGATTTTCGCGCCGTGGTGCGCGCCGATTTCGAGGCCAACTATCCGGCGCATCTGCGCTTTGCACCGCGGCGCCTGCGCTGGAGCGAGATCGGCAACTGGTACCTGCGCATGGCAGAGAAGGGCTGGATCGCTCCCAACTGGCCGGCCGAGTACGGTGGCATGGGTCTGTCGCCGGCCAAGCTCCTGATCTTCATCGAGGAGCAGGAACGCTGGGGCATCGCGCGTTTCCAGGACCACGGCGTGCTGATGGTCGGGCCGGTGCTGCAGCGCTTCGGCACCGAGGAACAGCGGCGTCGCTTCCTGCCCAAGATACTCACCTGCGAGAACATCTGGTCGCAGGGCTATTCCGAACCGGGCGCCGGGTCCGACCTGGCGGGCCTGTCGACCCGCGCGCGGCGCGACGGCGATCACTATGTGATCGACGGCCACAAGATCTGGACCACCCTGGCGCAGGACGCCACGCACATGTTCGTGCTGGTGCGCACCAACACCGAGGCCAAGAAGCAGGAGGGCATCAGCTTTCTCCTGGTCGACATCACCTCGCCCGGCATCACCGTGCGCCCGATCCGCGACATGGCCGGCCACGAGGAATTCTGCGAGGTGTTCTTCGACGGCGTGTGCACGCCGGTGGCAAACCTGGTGGGCGAGGAGAACGGCGGCTGGACCATCGCCAAGTCGCTCCTGGGCTTCGAGCGCATCTTCATCGGCAGTCCCAAGCTGCCCGAATACGGCCTGGCGATGCTGAAGAGCCTGGCGCAGGCGCGCGGCGTGGCCGACGATCCGCTCTTTGTCGACAAGTTCACTGCCTTGCAGCTCGACGTCGCCCACCTGGGCGACCTGTACGAGCGCTTCGCCGCCACGCTGGTGCGCGGCGAGCCGCTCGGGCCGGATGTCTCGATCCTCAAGATCTGGGCCACCGAGACCTTCCAGCGCATCGCCGACCTGGGCATCGAGACCGCCGGCGATTGCGGCGGGCTGACCGGCGCGGTGCCGATGGGCACGGCCGCGATCGACGCGCTGTCGCTGTTCTACAAGGCGCGCGTGCCGACCATCTACGGCGGCAGCAACGAGATCCAGCGCAACATCCTGGCGCGGCAGGTGCTCGACCTGCCGTCCTGATGCCGGGCAGCATGACAAGACGACAACTCAGCGGAGGAGATATGGCAATTCGAAACGGCGTTTACGGTTTGGCGGTCCTGGCGGCGGTGCTGGCGGCCGCGCCGCCTGCGGCTGCGCAGAGCTACCCCAACAAGCCGGTGCGCGTTCTGCTCGGCTATACGCCGGGCGGCGCCGCGGACGGCGCGATGCGTCCGCTGGCCAAGGTGCTCGAGCCGCTGCTCGGCCAGCCGATCGTCATCGAGCCGCGCCCTGGCGCAGCCGGCGCGGTGGCGGCGGACGTGATCTCCAAGACCGCGCCTGACGGCTACACGCTTTATCTGGCCGACAGCGGGCCGCTGACCGTCGCGCCGCACCTGACCAAGGTGGCCTACAACGGCATCACCTCGTTCACGCACCTGGGCTCGGTGTGCGTCCTGCCCAGCCTGTTGGTGGCGCACCCTTCCGTGCCGGCGACAACCGTCGCCGAACTGATCGCACTGACCAAGCGCGAACCCGGCAAGTGGAGTTATGGCACCTCGGGCATCGCCGGTCCGCACCACATGTCAGGCGAGTACTTCAAGAGCTTCACCGGCGCCGATCTGCTGCACGTTCCGTACAAGGGCGGGGCGCCCGCGATGACCGACCTGATCGGCGGGCAGGTGCCGCTTCTCTTCTCTTCGCTCGGCCCGGCGGTCGGACCGGTGAAGACCGGGCGCATTCGCGCTCTCGCGGTCACCTCGGCCAAGCGCTCGGCGGCGTTTCCCGACGTTCCGACGCTCGACGAGTTGGGCCTGAAGGGCTTCGAGTCGTCGGCCTGGTTCGGCCTGATCGGACCGGCGGGCATGCCTGCGGAGGTGGTCAACCGCCTGTCGCAGGCGCTGCTCAAAGCGGGCGAGGATCGCGGCCTGCAGGAAAACTACAAGGCGGCCGGCTGCGATCCCGACTTCGCCAACCCGGCGCGCACGCTGGAAAAAATCAAGGCGGACCTGGCCAAGTGGGCCAAGGTCATCAAGGACGCCAACATCAAGGCCGAATGAGCGCGGGCGGGAGCCGCCCGTCCTGTCAGAGCCTGGCCTTGCCCGCGCTGGCGAGTGCCTCGACCTGCGCGGCCGACATCCCGGCTTCGGCGAGCAGCGCGGCGGTGTGCTGGCCCAGGCGTGGCGCAGGGGCAAGCGGGGCACCGTCGCTGCGGTCGGCCCGGTAGCCGGCGCCGAAGTCGATGAGCGCGCCCTCTGCGTAGGCCGTGCGTCGCAGCGGCAGGGTCAAGAGCTTTTCGCTTGCTGCGCGCTTGATGAATTCGGCCAGCGTCGCAAGCCGCGCGCAGGGTACGTCTTCTGCCGCCAGCCTGGCTTCGAGCTCGGCGCCCGGGATGCGCAGGATCGCTTGCTCGAGGATGGCCTGCAGGCGCTCGCGGTCGACCGGGACCACGAAGCCGGCGCCGCGCGCCAGCGCATCGAGGTCGAGCAGCGTCAGGTCCTGCAATACCTCGGGCACGCCGACGACGGTGCACAGGACGCGAAACTGGCGCGCGGTATTGGCCGCGGTGGAGACCCAGCCGTCGGCGCAGCGGAAGGTCGAGCCTCCCGGGCTGCCCGAGAAGCCGCGATTGCCCACGCGCGGCGCATCGCCGCCGCTCACCGCCGCGCGCGCGGCTTCCGGCCACATCAGCTGCAGCGCGGCCTGCGCCATCGAGATGTCGAGATAAGAGCCTTCGCCTTTGCGCAGGCGGCGGATCAGCGCCGACAGGATCGCCTGCGCGCCGATCATGCCGGTGGCGGTGTCGATGACCGGAAAGCCCACCTTCATCGGGTCGCCGCCCTCGATGCCCTGCATCATCGCCATGCCGACCGCCGACTGCACCACGTGGTCGTAGGCGGCGCGCCTGCCCCAGGCGCCCTCCTGGCCGAAACCGGAGATCGAGGCGTAGATGATGTCCGGCTTGACCGCCGCGACCGCGGCGTGGTCGAAGCCCAGGCGCGCCACCGCGCCGGGACGGAAGTTCTCTATGAATACGTCGGCCGTCCTGACCAGCGCCATGAGCGCGTCGCGGCAGCGCGCATCCTTCAGGTCGATGGCAAGCGACTTCTTGCCGCCATTGATCGCGGCGAAGCCGACGGTGATCGCCGTATCGAGACGATCGCGCACGCCGTGGCGCAGGATGTCGCCGGTCCAGGGGTTCTCGACCTTGATCACCTCGGCGCCTTGCAGGGCCAGGTAGTGCGAGGCGGTCGGCCCCGCGATCACGTGCGAGAGATCGATGACGCGAATGCCGGCAAGCGCGTCCATCAGTCCGCCGTGGCGCCTCGCATGCGGGTTGCCCCAGCCGATTGCACTTAAGCCGCGTAACTGACCGTCAGGTCACCGACGCCGTCGACATGGCCTTCAAGCTTGTCGCCGCGCTTGATGGGACCGACGCCGGCAGGCGTGCCGGTCATGATCAGGTCGCCGGGCATGAGGGTGATCAGGTTGGACAGGTAGGCGATCTGTTCCTGGACGTTCCATATCTGCATCGCCAGATCGCCCTCCTGGCGCACCTCGCCGTTGATTCTCAACCGGATCGTGCCCTTGGCCGGGTGGCCGATCTCGGCGGCGGCCTTGAGGGCGGTGATCGGCGCGGACTCGTCGAAGCTCTTGCCCATCTCCCAGGGGCGGCCCATCTTCTTGGCCTCGCCCTGCAGGTCGCGGCGCGTCATGTCCAGTCCGACGCCGTAGCCCCACACATGGTCCAGCGCGCGCTCGACCGGAATGTTCTTGCCGCCCTTGCCGATGGCCACGACAAGCTCGATCTCGTGGTGGCAGTCCTTGGTACCGACGGGGTAGGCGAGCGTGGCGCCGTTCTGCACGATCGCATTGGCCGGCTTCATGAAGAAAAACGGCGGCTCACGGTCGGGGTCATGCCCCATCTCGCGCGCGTGGTCGGCGTAGTTGCGGCCGACGCAGTAGATGCGCCCGACCGGGAAGCGCAGATCGGAACCGGCGATCGGCAGCGAAGGCTGGGGACCCAGGTCGATGGCGTACTTTGCGTTGCGAAGATCGTCTTTCACGTGCTCAATCCTTTCAGGGGAAAACTCTCTGCCGCGAGTCAGCCGAGCAGTCTACCCGGGTCGGGCAGGAGGCGGGATGCCTGGGCGCAACCCGGGCGTCGAATCAGGGTGCGATGATGGTCCAGTGTTCGGTGAGCGTCGTGCCCGAGGCGCGGATCAGCTTGGCGATCGGGCAGTACATCGCCAGTTCGCGTTGCACCGTGGCGATCTCTTCCGGCGTTGCGCGGGTCGTGACGTCGATGTGCAGGACCATGGCCGGGAAGGGCACCGCGACATCTTCCTGCAGCGTGACGCCACGACGGTCGAAGTCGGCCTCCAGGCGGATGCGCATGGCCTGGAATTCGATGCCGTGCTTGTGCGCGATCTTGTGGCTGATGACGTTGGTGCAGCCGATCAGGGATGCGGCGAAGGTCTCCGTCGGGCTCATGCCCAGGTTGGTGCCGCCGCGTTCGACCGGCTCGTCGATGATCTTGGTCAGGCCGCGCATGGCGACGTCGGTGCGCGAATGCGATTGCGCCGTGCCTTCCATGCGCATCTTGATGGTGGTCTTTTCACGGACTACGGTCATGGTTCACCTGCATATCGGATGGAGGGGCAACGGGAAAATCGGGACTGCGCGGAGGCGACCTGCGGGCCGATTCCGCCGGTACGCACGTACCGGCTTCACTGTGAGCCGGCCAGTCCGAGTGACTTGACCACCGCGCTCCATTTCTCGCGCTCGGCGCGCATGTACTGGTTGATTGCGTCGGTCGACGGCGCGTCGTGCGGGATCAGCCCCAGGCTGGCGATGCGCTGCTGCACTTCCGCCGTCGCCAGGATGCGGCGCAGTTCCTGCTGCAGGCGGCCGACGATTTCCGGCGGCGTGCCGGCCGGCGCGAGCAGCACGTGCCAGGACACCGCCTCGAAGTCGGGCGTGGCGGACGCCTCGGCAAAGGTCGGCACGTCCGGCAGGCCCGGCAGGCGCGCCAGCGAAGACACGGCCAGGGCGCGCAGCTTGCCGTCGCGGATCAGCGGCAGGGAAATGCCGGCCTCGGCGAAGGCCATCGACACGTGGCCGGCCATGATGTCGGCGACCGACAGCGGGCTGCTTTTGTAGGGCACGTGGGTGATGTCGAGCTTGAACTTCTGCTTCATGAACTCGACCGCCAGGTGCTGGGCCGCGCCGGTGCCGGGTGTGCTGTAGCTCATCTTGCCGGCGTTGTCGCGCGTGTGGCGGATCAGCTCCTGCACGTTGCGCGGTCCCAGGTTCGGGCTCACCACCAGGATGAAGGGCGATTTCACGTACAGCGAGATCGGCACGAAATCGCGCTCGACATCGAAGGGCATCTGCTTGTAGAGCGTCGGGTTGATCGCCATCGCCGGCGCGGTCGCGATGCTCAGGGTGTAGCCGTCGGGCGGCGCCTTGGCCAGGGCGGTGACGCCCAGCATCAGCGCGGCGCCCGGGCGGTTGTCGATGATCACCGGACGGCCGATCGAGGCCGACAGGCGCTCCGCGTACATGCGTACCAAGGTGTCCATGCCGGTGCCGGCGGCCAGCGGCACGATGATGGTGACCGTGCGCGCAGGCCAGGGTTGCGCCAGGGCCTGCGGCGCAGCGAGTCCAAGGCAGGCCGCGAGCGTGCAGGCGGCTGTAAATGCGCGCCGCAGCGGGCGCCAGGTCATCGAAATCTGCATGGTGTTGTCTCCGCGGAAAATGTGTTGTCTGCCCGGTGGATAGGCCCGTGCGCCCTAGTTCTTGCCGGCGCCGGTCAGGTTTGGGGTTGTTGAGATGCGGCGGCGGTCAGGCCGCGCGCCGCGTGAGCATGGCGACGATGTCGCCGACCGCGGTCGCCGCCTTGGCCCGCAACGCCTCGTCGTCGTTGTTGGCGATCGGATGCGGGATGACCGCGAACGGGTAGCCCTTCAGGCCGTTCAGTTCGGCGACCAGGCGCGCGCTGGTGGTGAAGCGATCGGTCATGATCCCGACTGCGGGGATCCCGAGCCGCTCGGCTTCGATGGCGTCGTGCAAACTGCACGACGAGCAACTCCCTCAGTCGCCGGTGGCGGCAAGTATCGCGTCGGCGCCGGCCATCTGCGCGAGCATCGCCGGCGGCACCGGCCGCGAGGCGTCGGGCTTGCGGCGGCGGATGAACTCGCGCACGCCGTGCTCGCGGCGCAGGATTTCCTCGATGAAGTCGAACAGGCGCTCGGTGCCGATCTTGGCGTTGTCGATCATGCCGACGACTGCGCCCTCGAGGGTCGCGAGTGGCGGCGCCATGGCGAGTGCGCTGCCCTGCGGCGACTGGCGCGGATCAAATACGGTAATCGACATCGCTGGTTTCCTTTCTTGACGATTGCATCAGGCGTCGATCGCGGCGGTGACCGCGAGCGACTTCTTGCCGTACCACGGCGGAATGATCGCACCAAACCCGCCCGCCGGTCCGCCGGCGGCGATGATCAGCAGGTCGTCGGGCGAACGCAGCGCGCGGTAGACCTTGTTCTCGTCCTTGCGCCCGGCGACGGCCGCCTTGCCGACCGAGCGCCAGTCGCCGCGCTTGACCGTCGCGACCTCGAAGGTGTATTCGCGGATCATCTGCTTGCTCCAGCCGGCGGCGGCGAAGATCTCGCGGTGCTGCTTGGCGATCACGTAGGCGTAGTTGCCCTCCCAGATCGAGTAGGTCAGCATGTTGGCCCGCACGGCCGCCGCGTAGGTGTCCAGGATCTCGCGCGGGTCGTGCGTCCACTCGTTCATGATCTGGTGCGGCGACTCGACCTGCATGACCGTCACCGCCGAGCTGCCGGCCGGCATGCCGCGCTCGGTCGCCAGCGACGGCCAGGGGCTGTCTTCCTCGTCCTCGGCGATGCAAAAGGTGAACTTGCCGGGGTGGCCCAGGGTGGAACGATCGAGCTGCCCGGGGACGCCGCCCAGCACGTTCTGCTGCAAGAGACGAACGCTGCGGCCGATGGTGGCGTTGGCGCGCGCGCCGTTGCCCAGCACGTTGTGGGTGGCGTTCATGCCCAGCGCGGTGCGGATCGGCCCGTTGACGACGATGAAGGGCGCGCTGCCGCCGGTGCTGGCGGTGCTGCCGTGCAGCGCGTAGGAGGGGTCGCACATCGCGCGCACGATCGCCACTACCACCGGCATGCATGCCGGCGTGCAGCCTGCCATCACCGCGGCGATCGCGACCTTCTCGGCGCTGATGCTGCGCCGGCGCACCGGCTCGACGCCGATCACCGCGCTTGGCGCGAGCCGCGCCGCGTCGAGAAAGCGCGCGATCAAGGGCGCGGTCGGCGGTACGATCGGCAAGCCGTCGGTCCAGCCATTGTCCTGGTAGAGCTCGATCGCGGCGAAGGCGTCGTCGACTTCGATCGCGGCGCTGGCGTAGGGGGATTCTGTGGTCATGATGGATATCCGGGTCAGGGCGAATGCTAGATGACACCCGCGGCGCGCAGGCGCGCGCGCTCGTCCGCGTCCAGGCCCGCAAAGCGCGCGAGCATCTCGTCGGTGTGCGCGCCGGGAATCGGCGCGGGCGCGTCGTAGCCCGCGGGAGTCGCGCCGAACTTGATAGGAAAGCCGGGTCCGGCGGCGGCGGCATGCGCCCCGCTGAGCGGATTGCGAAGCGGCACGATCATGCTGCGCGCGCGCAGCTGCTCCCAGCGCAGCACCTCGTCGGTCGAGCGGATCGGGCTCGACGGCACGCCAGCCGCATCGAGGGCGCGCGCGATCTGGTCTTTGGTCAGGCCCCTGGTCCATGCCGAGACGACAGCGTCGACTTGGTCGTTGTGCATGATGCGCCAGCCGACGCGCATCATGTCGGCGTCGTCCTTCAGGTCGGCGCGGCCCATGGCCTCAAGCAGCGCGACCCATTCGGCATGCGTGGCCGCGCCGATCACCACCCAGCCGTCGGCCGCCGGGTAGGCATTGAAGGGCGAAAACCGCATGATGCGGTTGCCCTGCCGCGCGGCCAGGTCGAGGCGCTCGTAGCAGTCGATCGGTTCGTCGAAGGCGAGCGCGAAGAGGCAATCAGCCATCGCGACTTCGACCGCCTGGCCGTGGCCCGTGCGCTCGCGATGCAGCAGCGCGGCGATGACGCCCTTGGCCGCGAACACGCCGCTAATCGCGTCGGACAGGGGCGAGGCGGCCTTGACCGGCGCCTCGTCGGGGTGGCCGGTCATCGCCATGAAGCCGACGGCGGCCTGCACCATCAGGTCGTAGGCCTTGGCGTCGCGCGCCGGGCCGGTCGTCCCGTAGCCGGTGATCGAACAGCAGACGATGCGCGGGTTGACGGCCTTGAGGTCGTCGTAGCCGATGCCGAGCCGGTCTGCGACGCCGGCGCTGAAGTTCTCGACGACGGCATCGGCGCGCGCGACCATGGCCAGGAAGATGCGCCGCCCCTCCGCCGACTTGAGGTTCAAGGTCATCGACTTCTTGGCGCGCGCCCGCTTCAGGTAGGCAAGCCCCATGTCCTGCGGCGTGCGGCGCTCCATCGCGATGCCGCCCGGTCCGTCGAACGGCGGTGCGAACGCGGTCGGGTCGCCGGTCGCCGGGTCGTCGATCTTGATGACTTCGGCGCCCATGCCCGCGAGCAGCACCGTCGCCTGCGGTCCCGAGAAAAAGCGCGTGAGATCCAGTACCACGATCCCGTCGAGAATCCCTGCCATCGCCCTGATCAGATGCCGCTACGGCGCTCGAGTCTAGCACCGCCATTTCACTGTTCTGGCTGCGTGGAGTCATCGCGCGCATAAGCCGCAAGCGCCGCAGCGCGCCCCGAATCAGTGCGAGTTATTCATCGAATCTGCCTCGTCGCCGCACCGTGTGCATAGGGTCCGATGACGCCGGCATAGCGCATGCTGCGCCGCAACCAACAAATACCCGATCATGTTATTGCGCGCGTTGCTCTCGCATGTTAGTTTGCGGCCTGCCCGAAATCGGCGGGTGTTCCGGGGTTCGCGGCCGTCCGCGAAGTCTCACCAAATCGAGGAGAAATCATGAAGGTTTTGAAGGCACTGGCCGCCGCTTGCGTGGCCATCGGCATGGCATCCGCCCCTGCCATCGCGCAGGACAAGAAGGGGGCTTCCGGGCCGGACAAGCGGGTACGCGTGCAGATGGGCTGGGCGTTCCCCAGCAATACCGGTTTGCTCGGACCGACCCAGACGCGCCTGGTCGAGATGCTGCGCACGCTCTCCGCGGGCAGTATCGACGTCAAGGGCTTCGAGCCCGGCGCGCTGGTGCCCGCGAACCAATACCTGGACGCGGTCGGCAACGGTTCGCTCGACATGGCCTGGACCGTGTCCGGCTTCTGGACCGGCAAGGATATCGCCTTCGCCATGTACGGATCGGTGCCGTTCGGCCCTGACGTCGGCGAGTATCTCGCCTGGATCAAGCACGGCGGCGGCGAGAAGCTCATGAAGGAACTGCACGCCAAGTACAACGTCGAGGTGATTCCTTGCGGCGTCATCTCGCCGGAGGCCTCGGGCTGGTTCCGCAAGGAGATCAGGACCCTCGACGACCTGAAGGGCCTGAAGATGCGTTTCTTCGGCCTCGGTGCCAACGTCATGCAGAAGCTCGGCGTCTCGACCCAGCTCCTGCAGGCCGGCGAGATCTTCCAGGCGCTGCAACTGGGCACCATCGACGCCACCGAGTTCTCTATGCCGGTCATGGACCTGACCCTGGGCTTTCACCAGGTCGCCAAGTTCTACTACTTTCCCGGCTGGCACCAGCAGGCGACGATCAATGAACTGATCATCTCCAAGAAGAAGTGGGCCGAATTCAGTGGCACCCAGAAGGCGATCATCCAGGCAGCTTGTGACGCCACCATGTTGCAGCAGTTCGCCGAGGGTGAAGCGACGCAGTTTCAGGCGATGAAGGAAATCCAGTCCAAGGGCGTGCAGATCAAGAAGTGGCCCAAGAACTTCCTCGACGCGTTCGAGAAGGCCTGGAACGAAGTCGCTGCCGAACAGCAGGCCAAGAGCCCCGAGTTCAAGAAGGCCTGGGACTCGTATTCCGCGTTCCGCAAGGAATACGCAATCTGGAAGGACATGGGCTACCTGCGCTAAGGTGCCCAGGCCCGCGTGCGGCGCTACGTCTGTTGCGCGGGCCGTCTCTCCCACCGCCGCCGACCCCTGAGAAGGGGCGGCGGCTTCTTTGTTTGACAGCCAGTCAATTGCAGGAGAACCCATGCAGGGCCTGTTGCGTCTTTCCAATCTGATCGAGGCGTTGCTGAAACGCATTGCCGATGCCGGCGCGTGGGCGTTCATCGCCTGCATCATCGCCATCACCTTGGACGTCATCACCCGCAAGATGGGTTTCCAGATCCCCGGACTGGGCTCGACCCGCCTGCAGGAACTCGAGTGGCACCTGCACGCGGTGCTGTTCTGCACCTGGCTGGGCTATGCCTACATCCTCAACGGCCACGTGCGCATCGACGTCTTCACCGGCGGCATGAAGCCGCGCAACAAGATCTGGCTGGAGCTGTTCTGCTGTATCGCGTTCGCACTGCCGTACCTGGCGGTCGCGCTGCCGTATGCGCACGACTTCTTTGTCACCTCCTACATGCAGGGCGAGTCTTCGGAGGCGCCCACCGGCCTGGCCTACCGCTGGATCGTCAAGGGCTTCCTGTACCTGGCCTTCATCACCGTGCTTTTGGGGGTCGTGGCGGTGGCCGCGCGCTGCATCGTCGCGCTCTTCGGCACACCCGAGCAGGCGCGCCTGGCGCCGACCCCGTTTGCCGGAAAGGGGAACCACTGATGGACTGGCTCATCGACCACCTCGCGGTGATCATGTTCTTTGCCCTGGTCGCGATCATGTTCCTGGGCTACCCGGTGGCGTTCCTCCTGGGCGCGGTCGGCATCGGCTTCGGCTTCCTCGGGGTCGCATTCGACGTCTTCAACATGAACCAGTTCGCCAACCTGCTGCCGCGCGTCTATGGACAGGCGGTGCAGAACCCGGTGCTGGTGGCGATCCCGATGTTTGTCTTCATGGGCACCATGCTGGAGAAAAGCGGCGTCGCCGAGACGCTGCTGCACATCCTGCAACTGATGCTGCGCCGGGTGCCCGGCGGCCTGGCGATCGCGGTGACGCTGCTGGGCACGATCATGGCGGCCACCACCGGCATCGTCGGCGCCTCGGTGATCATGCTGACCCTGATCGCGCTGCCGGTGATGCTGAACAAGGGCTACGACAAGTCGCTCTCGGTCGGCACCATCGCCTCGGCCGGCACGCTGGGCATCCTGATCCCGCCCTCGATCATGCTGGTCATCATGGGCGACCTGATGGGCATCCCGGTCGGCACGCTCTTCACCGGCGCCATCCTGCCGGGCCTCCTGATGAGCGCGCTGTACGTCGTCTTCATCATCGTGATCTGCATCCTCAAGCCGGGCCTGGCGCCGGCCGTCACGGGCAAGCTGGGGCCGGACGACGAACGCCTGACCATCGGCATGGTGCTCAAGGGCTTCATCCCGCCCTCGTTCCTGATCGTGCTGGTGCTGGGTTCCATCTTCGCCGGCTGGGCGACACCGACCGAGGCCTCCGGCATCGGCGGGCTCGGCGCGATCATCCTGGCGATCGCCAACAAGCGCTTCTCGATGAAGGTGCTGCGCGAGGTCATGACCTCCTCCGCGCTGACCAACGCGATGGTGTTCTTCATCGTCTTCGGCGCGACGCTCTTCTCCTACGTGTTCCGCGCGCTCGGCGGCGACGATGTCGTCGCCGAACTGCTGCAGGCGATGGGCATCAACACCGGCTGGGAGGTGATGAGCTTCGTGATGATCCTGGTGTTCATCATGGGCTTTTTCTTTGACTGGATCGAGATCTGCCTGATCGTGATCCCGATCTTCGCGCCCATCATCGGCAAGCTCGACTTCGGCACCTTCATCCAGGGCAAGCAGATCATCCTCACCTGGTTCGCGATCCTGCTCGCGGTCAACATGCAGACCGCCTTCCTGACGCCGCCGTTCGGCTTTGCGCTCTTCTACATGAAGGGCACGGTGCCGCCGTCGGTGACGATGATGGACATCTACAAGGGCATCACGCCATTCGTCGCGGTGCAACTGGTGGCGCTGGTGCTGTGCATGATCTTCCCCGAGGTGGTCCTGTATCTGCCGCGCGTGTACGGCTTCCTCGATTAGCGGCGACGCCCCGGTGGTAGTCTCGGGCGGCCGGCGCTAGCCGGCGGCGGCTCGGCGCGGATTCCCGCGCCGGGCCGAGTTTCAGGGCAACCCCGGGGCATCGCATGCGACAAACCATCGCTCCACTGGTGCGGATGGCCGTGCGCCATCCGGGCCGGGTGCTGGGCGTCTGGCTTACTGCCGCACTCCTGGGCGCGGCCCTGCTCTGGCGCCTGGGGCCCGGCGCCTTCACCACCGAGGTCGAGCGGCAGGACGGCTCCGGCTCGGTGCGCGCCGCGGCCCTCTTGCGCACCCACTTTCCGCTGCATGCAACGGCCGCGGCCCGGCCCAACGAGGTGGTCGTGCTGCATTCGGCCACGCTCAAGGTCGACGATCCGGTCTATGCCGTGACGGCGCAGATGATCGCCCGGCAACTTCAGGCCGACGTGCCGGGGGTGGTGCGCGGTGCGCGCAGCTGGTTCACCGACGACGATGAGTCCCTGGTGTCAGCCGACCGTCATGCCGCCTTGGTGCCTATGGTGGTCGAGGATGCGCCGCGCCACGCCGCCGCGCTGCGCGCAGCGCTGGCGCGTGCCAGCGCCGGCACTGATGTGAGCGCGACGCTGATCGGCCAGGCCAGCGTGGGGCTGGACTATCGCCGCCTGGCCGACGAAGACCTGCGCGCCGAGCTCTTGATCGGCCTGCCGGCCGCGGCGCTGGTGCTGCTGGCGGTGTTCGGCGCGCCGGTCGCGGCGCTGCTGCCGCTGGTGGTGGCGGCCGTGGCGATGGCCATCGCGCTGGGGGCGGTGGTGCTGGCAGGCCAACTGGTGCCGGTGTACTTCCTGGTCACCAACATGGTGGTCATGATGTGCATGGCGGTCGGCAACGACGTCGCGCTTTTCATGCTGGCGCGCTGGCGCGAGGAGCGCGCGCGCGGTCGCCGCGGCACGGCCGCCGCGCTCCGCAGCGCGCGCAGCGCCGGGCGCGCGGTCGTGTGGTCCGGCGCCACCGTGGCGCTGGCGCTGCTGGGGCTGCTGCTGGTGCCGACCAACGTGTTCCGCGGGCTGGCGCTGGGTGCCATCGTCGCAGTGGCAACCGCGGTGCTGGCCGCGCTGACCCTGCTGCCGGCCCTGCTCATGCTGCTGGGGCGCCACGTCGAAGTCGCAGGTTGGCAGCGGCCTGCGGGGCGCACCGGGGCGGGGCAGGGCGCGCCGGTACAGCGGGCCCTGCCGCTCGCGGTGCGGCGACCCTGGATCTGCGCGATCGTGTCCACCGGGCTCCTCATCGCGCTGGCCACGCCGGCGCTTTCGCTCAAGATCGGCTTTGCCGGTCTCGAGACGCTGCCTCCGGATGTGCCGGCGCGGCAGGCGTTCGAGCGCATGCAGCAGTCGTTTCGCGTCGGTGCTCTGGCCGAGGCGCAGGTGGTGGTGCATTCCGCGGCGGGCGGCGCGGCCGCGCAGGCGGCGCTGGCGCAGTCCGTCGATCGCCTCAAGCGCCTCGTGGCGGCCGATGCGGCCTTCGTGGCCGAGCGCATCGAGCTTCGGTCGGGCCCGGATGCGCGCGTGCACCTGTTGTGGCTGCCGATGCCGGGTGTGCCCGAGGACCCCAAGGTCTTGGCCGGCATCGAGCGCCTGCGCGCGCAATGGATTCCGCAGGCCTTTGCCGACGCCGCGGCGCATGGCCTCGAGGTGCAGGTCGGCGGCCTGGCGGCGCGCTACGTCGATTTCTTTGCGCTCATCGCCAGCCATGCGCCGTGGGTCATGGCCGCGGTGCTGGCGTCGAGCTTCGTGCTGCTGGCTCTCGCCTTTCGCTCGCTGGTCGTGCCGCTCAAGGCGATCGTGCTCAACCTGCTCTCGGTCGGCGCCGCGTACGGCGCGCTGGTGCTGGTGTTCCAGCAGGGCATCGGCGCGCAGTGGCTGGGGTTCCAGTCCGGCGTGGTGATCGAGGCCTGGATCCCGCTCTTTCTTTTCACGCTGCTCTACGGCCTGTCGATGGACTACCACGTCTTCCTCTTGAGCCGCATGCGCGAGCACTTCGACATGAGCGGCGACAACACGGCCGCGGTGGTCGAGGCGTTGCGCTCCACCGCGCGCGTGGTCGGCGGCGCGGCGCTCATCATGGTGGCGGTGTTTGCCGGACTGGCTGCGGGCCAGCTGGTGATGTTCCAGCAGATGGGCTTCGGGCTCGCGGTGGCGCTGCTGCTCGACGCCACGCTGGTGCGCCTGCTCTTGGTGCCGGCGAGCATGACGCTCCTGGGCAAGCGCAACTGGTATGCGCCGGTCTGGCTGGCGCGGCGCCGGACGGGCGTGCGCCGCATGCGCCCGTGATCGTCGCTTGCCTGCGTACCCGCGAGCGGGAACGTGGCCACACGGTTCGGCTATGCTTGAACGCCGGAAGGGCGCTTCCCCCTTCATGCGGCCAATTGCGCCGTACCCGTAAGGAGATGCCAGCATGATTCTGCGAGCATACGTCGCCCTCTTCGCTGTAGCCTGCGCGGCCCCGGCCGCACTCGGGCAGGCGGCCTATCCCGAACGCCCGGTGCGCCTGGTGGTGTCGTATGCGGCCGGCAACGTCGCCGACGTGACCGCGCGCCTGGTCGCCGACGGGCTGACGGCGAAGTGGGGACATGCCATGGTGGTCGAGAACCGTCCCGGCCAGGGCGGCAGCCTGGGCGCGCAGGCGGTCTCGAAGGCGCCGACCGACGGCTACACGCTGCTGTTCTCGGCCATGGCCGCGTTCGGCATCAATCCGCACGTCTATCCCAACGTCGGCTACGACCCGAAGAAGGATTTCGTGCCGATTGTCGGCGTCGCCGTCCCGGACGGCCTGCTCGTGGCCAACGTCGGTCTCAAGTGGGGCAGCCTGGCCGACCTGGTGCAGTTGAGCAAGACCACTCCCGGCGGGCTCTACTACGGTTCGGCGGGCAGCGGCACGGTGCCGCACTTGAACATGGAGGCCCTCAAGGCACGCACCGGCCTGGTCGCGACCCACGTGCCGTACAAGGGCGTCGCCGCCGTGACCACCGACCTGATCGGCGGGCGCATCCACCTGCAGCAGGACGCGCTGACCCCCATGCTGCCGCACCTGCGTGCCGGCAAGGTGCGCGCGGTGGCGGTGACCGGGCCGCGACGCCTGGCGCAGCTGCCGGACGTGCCGACCATCGACGAACTGTTGCCGGGCTTCGAGGCGGTGCGTCCCTGGATGGGCCTCCTGGCGCCGGCCGGTACGCCGCGCGCGGTCGTCGACCGGGTGCATCGCGACGTCGAGGAACTCCTGCGCCAGCCGGCCTTGATCGAACGCATGCAGGGGATCGGGCTCAACGTCATGTCCGCCGGGCCGGCTGAGTTCGCGCGCCTGGTGGCAGGGGAGTACGACCGCCTGGGGGAACTGGTGCGCACGCTCAAGCTCAAGGTCGACTAGGCGTTTGTTCCGGCGCGCCCTTCCCAAGGCGGCGGCCTGCGCACAAGACAGGCGATACTGGCCGCCTCGAACCACGAAGTCCTGACCCCATGATCACGATTTATCGCGCCCGTCGCATCCTGACGATGAACCCGGCGCGCCCGGTGGCAACGCATGTCGCCGTCAGGGACGGTCGCATCCTGGGCGCCGGCGGCCTGGAGGAGCTGTCCGGCTGGGGCACGCATGATCTCGACGACCGCTTTGCCGAAAAGGTGCTCATGCCCGGGCTGGTCGAGGGACACAGCCATGCCATGGAAGGCAGCTTCTGGCGCTATGTCTACTGCGGCTACTTCGAGCGCATGGACCCCGATGGCCGCATGTGGCCCGGAGCGCAGTCCATCGATGCGGTGGTGGCCGGGCTGCAAGCCGCGGCGGCCGCGGTCGCCGATGCCCGTGCGCCGCTTTCGGGATGGGCGCTCGACCCGATCTACTTCAACAACCAGAGGGTGGTGCGCGCCGACCTGGACCGCGTCTCGACGCTGCGGCCGGTGGGCGTGTTGCATGCGAGCGCCCATATCCTCAACGTCAACACCCGGGCGCTCGAACTGGCCGGGCTTTTGCGGGCGGGCATCGACCATCCCGGTGTTCCCTTGGGCCGGGATGGGTTGCCGACCGGCGAGCTCAAGGGCCCGGACGCGATGGCCATGGCCGCAGGGCACGTCGGCTTCGACCGCAGCGTGCTGGCGGCCGACGAACTGGGGCTGCGCCAATTCGGCAGGCTGTGCGTGCGCAAGGGCGTCACCACCGTCACCGATCTTGCCAACCTGCTGCCCGACAACGCGGTGGACATGATGCTGCGCGTTACCGGCGAGGCGACCTATCCGGTGCGCGTGGTGTCGCTCCTGCGCCTGCAACAGCTGACGGGCAGGGCGCTCATCGACCGCGCTGCTGCGCTGCGCGCCATGAGTACTGATCGTTTGCGATTAGGGCTGGTCAAGCTGGTGGCCGACGGTTCCATCCAGGGCTTTTCGGCGCGCATGCGCCATCCCGGCTACTACAACGGGGCGCCCAACGGCCTCTGGTACATCCCGCACGAGCAGCTGCGCGAAGCCTACCGCCTGGCTTTGGCCCACGGCGTGCAGATCCACACCCACACCAACGGCGACGAGGCCACCGAGCTGGTGCTCGACTGCATCGAGGAGGCGCTGCGCGCGCACCCCTGGCCCGACCATCGCTTCACGCTGCAGCATTGCCAGCTTGCCGATGCGGCGCAGTTCCGGCGCATGAAGGCGCTCGGCATGTGCGTGAACCTCTTTCCCAACCATCATTTCTACTGGGGCGACCAGCACCACGCGCTCACGGTCGGCCCGGAACGAGCCGAGCGCATGAACGCCTGCGCCACGGCGCTTGCCGCCGGTGTGCCGCTGGCCATCCACTCGGACGCGCCGGTGACACCGCTCGGCCCCCTCTTCACCGCGTGGTGCGCGGTCAACCGGCAGACCGCGTCGGGCCGCATCCTGGGCGAGCACGAGCGCATCCCGGTGAGCGACGCGCTGCGCACCATCACGCTGGGCGCGGCCTACACGCTGCGACTGGACGGCGAGGTCGGCTCGATCGAGTGCGGCAAGCGCGCCGATTTCGCGGTCCTGGAAGACGATCCCGCCGAAGTCGGCGCGGCGCGCCTGAAGGACGTGCGCATCTGGGGCACGGTGCAGGGCGGGCGCGTCTTTCCCGCCGAAGGGCAGTGAGCAGCATCCCCGTGACGGTGATCGGCGGCTATCTGGGCGCCGGCAAGACGACGCTGGTCAACCAGTTGCTGCGCCAGGCCGCCGGACGTCGACTCGCGGTGCTGGTCAACGATTTTGGCGAACTGCCTATCGATGAAGACTTGATCGAGAATCGCGATGGCGACACCCTGGCGTTGGCCGGCGGTTGCGTGTGCTGCAGCTTCGGCAGCGACCTGGTCGAGGCGCTGCGCCGACTGGCCGAGCGCCGCCCGTGGCCGGCGCGCCTCTTGCTCGAGGCGAGCGGCGTCGCGCTGCCGCGCGCCATCGCGGCCACGGTCTCCCTGATCGCCGACTACGCCAACGACGGCATCGTCGTGTTGGCCGACGCGCGCACGGTGCTGCAGCAGGCCGCCGACCCCTACCTGGGCGACACGATCAAGCGCCAGCTGCGCGAGGCGGGGCTGATCCTTGCGACCAAGACCGACCTGATCGACGCCGCCGCGCGCGCCCGGGTGCACGCCTGGCTGGAGGACTACGCGCCGGTGCTCGAGTGCGAGCGCGGGCGGGTCGCGCTGGAATTGCTGGCCGGTTCCATGCCGCCCCCCCGCGAGCCCTCGTGGTCGGCCGGCAAACCGCACCCGGCTTACACGGCGGTGTCGATCGCGGACCTCGGCGCCTGTGATCTTGCGCTTCTGGCTTCGGCCTTGCGTGATCCGGCGCTCGGCATCCTGCGCGCCAAGGGCATTCTGGAGGATGGCGCCGGTGTCGTCAGCGCATTGCATCTGGTGGCCGGGGAGGTCGAGTGGACTCCCACGCCCGCGACTGACGCCGGTCGCCTGGTATGCATCGGGCTGCGCGATCGGATCGACGAAGCACGGATTCGCGCGCTCGCCGCATCCTGCACGCGGGCCTGATCGGCTCGCTGCGACCCGCCTCACCCGCGTACGGGTAAGCGGCGTGGGGTCAGGCCTGCCTGGGCGGGCCGGCCGTGCCCAGCCCGGTACGCGTCGCCTCGGTGTCGATGATCGAGGACGGCGCCACGTTCGCCAGGTTCAGGTTGGGGCCGACGGCGTTGACCAGCGCCTTTTTCATGTCCTCGATGTCGCAACTGCGTACCCCGGGAATCCACGGTCCGGGCAATTCGATCATGACGCGCGACATGTCAAGGTGCTTGCGCAAGAGATCGATGGTCTTGGTGCGCAGCCGGCCGTTGACCACCAGTTCGGCGGCCTCCACCAGCACCAGCGCGGCGCCGGCTTCGAAGCAGGCTTCGGCCTGCCCGATGAGGAGACGCGGGTTGCTCAACGTGTCCTTGGAACCTACCTCGCCGTAGACGATCAGGCCCGCCGCGACTGCGGCGCGAATCTGGCGGCGCCTTTGGGCATCGGTGAGCGGGACGGTGTTGTCGGAGATCTCGATCGCCTCGAAGCCCAAGGCCAGCGACTCGGCGTAGTACTTGGACAGGGCGGCTTCGCCCTGCATGGCGAACACGTACTCGTGGAATTGTCCGCCCAGAAAGGGCTGGATGCGATTGCGCTTGTAAAGCTTCAGCTTGGCGACCAGTTGCGCGCGCGGGTAAAGACGGGCGGTGCCGGTCTTGATCTTGGCCAGGTCGATGTAGGCGCCGCCTAAAGCGACCAGGTCGCGCGCATAGGCGAGCGGCAGGCCGTCGTCGACGATCATGGTGCGCCCGTCGCTGCGCGGCTTTTTGGTGCTGCGCGCGGCCGGCAGCGGGACGAAATGAAATGGGGGACGGATGGTCGGCATGGGCGCTAGGATAAACTGAATTGATGCACGCACCGCGCACAATACAGGCGCGAGGCGGCGCCGCGGATATCAAGCGGACCGAACCGGGGAGGGTGAATCATGAGAATGCTTTTGGCGGCGGCGCTCGTCATCTGCAGTTCCGCGTTTGCGCAGACCTGGCCGGCCAAGCCGGTGCGCGTGATCGTCGGTTACCCGGCCGGCGGCGGGCATGACTTCACCGCGCGCGTGGTGGCCACGCGATTGTCCGAGGTGTTGAAGCAGCAGTTCGTGGTCGAGAACCGGCCCGGCGCCTCCGGCACCATCGCCACTGACGGCATCGCCAAGGGGCCGGCCGACGGCTATTCGTTCATCGTCGCTTCGCCCGCCGAGACGGTCGTGGGCGCGGTCGCGGGCCTACGGATGGCCTATGACTGGGAGAAGGACCTGGCCGCGGTCACGGTGATCGGCGACACGGCGCTTGCCATCGCGGTGCATCCCAAGACCGGGATCAACAGTATCCGGGAACTCCTCGATTTCGCGAAAAAGAACCCGGGCAAGCTGTCCTACGGCACGCCGGGCTCGGGGAGTTCGCAGCACTTCGCCGGCGAATCGCTGAAGACCCTCGCCGGCGCGTTCATCGTGCACATTCCCTATCGCGGCGCAGCGCCCGCGGTGACGGACCTGTTGGGCGGCCAGGTGGAGGTCGGCATCGTCGGCATGCCGCCGGTGATCGGTCCGCACAAGGCGGGCAAGATCAGGATTGTCGCGGTGACGAGCGAGAAGCGAGCCGCTGCGACGCCAGACATCCCGGCGATGGCGGAACTGCCGGGCTTCCAGGGCTACAGCTTCACCAATTGGACCGGCGTGTTCATGGCGGCCGCGACGCCGCGGCCCATCATCGAACGCATCGCCGCAGAGATCGGCCAGGTCGTGCGCGAACCGGCGGTGCGCGAGCGGCTGATCGCCGCCGGTGTGGAGCCGCTCGGCCTGACCACGGCGGATGCCATGAAATTTTTTGAGCGCGAGAAGGCGACCTACGCCAGGCTCGCGAAGGCACGCAACATCAAGGCGGAAGACTGACATGAAAAAACCCAACATCCTGGTGATCCTGATCGACGACCTGCGCTACGACGAGTTCGGCGCCGGCGGCCACCCCTACATGAAGACGCCGCACATCGATCGCCTGGCGCACGAGGGCGCGATGTTCGAGCGCGTCTTTCACACCACTTCCATCTGTTCGCCGAATCGCGCGTCGATCGTGACCGGCCAGTACGCCAGCCGCCACGGCATCATCGACAACGTCGCGCGCGGCGCGATGAGCCACCGCCTGCCCAACTACCACCTCGAGTTGCAGAAACTCGGCTATCGCACCGGGCACATCGGCAAGTGGCACATGGGCAACGACGGCATGCCGCGTCCGGGTTACGACTACTGGGTCAGCTACGACGGCCACGGCCGCATCCTCGACCCGCGCCTGTGCCATGACGGCAAGTATGTGCAGCACCAGGGCCACATCACCGACATCATGAACGGCCTGGCGGTGGACTTCCTGGGCAAGCAGAAGAAGGGCAAGCCCTGGTCGCTCTTCTTCGCCCACAAGGCGGTGCATCCGGACGCCGAGCAGGCCGCCGACGGCACGGTCGCGTTCGGCAAGCTGGGCGGCTACATCCCGGCTGAGCGCCACAAGGACCTGTATCGCGGCGCGATGTTCCCCAAGACCCCCAACATGCTGCCGCCGCACGAGGTCGTCAAGCAAAAACCGGCCTGGAAGGAGACGTTCTTGCTGCGCGCGAAAAAGCAGTCGCGCGAGCTGCTGGCAGCCATCCACGCCGGCACGCAGGAGGAGATCCGGCTGCGCGCGCGCATGATGGCCGCGGTCGACGAGGGCGTGGGCCAGATCCTGGCCACCCTCGAGGCCAGGAAGATGCTCGACGACACCTTCATCGTCTTCCTGGGCGACAACGGCTACTTCTTCGGCGAGCACGGCCTCGGGCCGGAGCGTCGCTTCGCCTACGAGGAAGGCATCCGCTGTCCCTTCGTGGTGCGCCATCCCGCGCGCGTGAAGGCGGGTGCGCGCTACTCCGACCTCATGATCTGCCAGGACCTGGCGCCGACCCTGATCGAACTGGCAGGCGGCAAGCCCGGCCCGCAGATCCAGGGCCGCTCGTTCCTGCCGCTCCTGGCGGGCAAGCGCGCCGGGTGGCGCAAGGCCGTGCTGGCCGAATACTGGGCCGAGCAGGCCTACCCGTGGCTGATCGGCATGACCTACAAGGCCATCCGCACCAAAAACTACAAATTGATCCACTGGGTCAACAAAGGCACGGCCGGCGAGCTCGATGAGCTCTACGACTTGGAGCGGGATCCGTACGAGCTCAAGAACCTCATCCGCAGCCCGGCGCATGCGGCGGTGCGCGCGAAACTGCAAAAGGATCTGAAGGTACTCATCGCCGAGGCCACCGGGCTGTAACGGCGGTGCAGCGCGCCAGAGCGCGCCGCGGCGGCACCCTGGGAGGCGCTAGCGCATGACCGCGCGCAGGGTGTGGCGCCGGTTGCGCGTGTACGGGCGCACCTGCGCCGGCCAGCGACCGGCCTCGACGGCCGCGGCCCATGCGGCGCTGGCCGGGACCTGCGCATTCTCGAGTTCGTAGACCGCGCTGTACTTGGGTTCGCCTTCGGCGACGACGCTGCGGGTCTGCCCGCCGATGCTCATCTCCAGCGGGACCGCCACCAGGCGATGGACTGCGAGCACGCCCGGCACCCTGAGCAGTTCCGGGATGTGCTCGCTGTCGTAGACCTCGTTGAACAGGTCTTCCTTGTCGGGATCGACGTCCATCGCGGCGGTGAGCAAGAAGCGGGTGTTCGGATGCATGGGTTTTCCCTTTGTTCGAGGTTCGGATTCGCGCTTGCCCGGTCGGCCAGGCGCCCACCCCCTCAACACTATCGCAGAGTGCGGCGGCGCGATGGCGGCAATGGTCCTCGCAGGCGCGGCGGCATTCCCGCATGGCGCCTGCGCTAGCATGGCGGCCTTTGCAACCCGCCGCGACGCTCATGAGTGCCTACGTGATCGCCATCATCAAGGTGAACGACCCCGACGCCTACGCCGAGTACGCGCGCCTGGCCGCTCCGGTGAACGCCCAGTTCAACAGCCGCCTCCTGGCGCGTGGCGGGGAGTTCGAGTTCCTCGAAGGCGCCCTGGATTGCAACCGCGTGGTCATCAACCGCTTCGGGAGCATGGCGGACGCCCGAGCCTTCTACCACTCGGTCGAGTATCAGGCGGCGCGCACGCGGCGACTGGGTGCGGCGGACTTCAACATGCTGGTGATCGAGGGCCTGGACTGAGGGGCGCCGGAGGGTAACGTCGGGCTGCGGACACCGCCGCGAGCGGGGTTTTGCGCCTGCGGTCCGGCACGGGTTGCTGAACCGGTCTCTTATCGGGTTTGCCCGAATTCACAAAGTGCGGCCGATCGGGCGGGGACGGCGCAGCTATACTCCGTGCCCGATGAAATTTCGCCCTTTTTCGTGCCTTTTTGCCGCCGGCGTTCTGGCCGTCGCAGCGACGCTGCCCGCCCGTGCGCAGGGCGCGTTCGATCCGTCGTCCCTGACGCTCGAGGCC
Source organism: Burkholderiales bacterium (assembly GCA_016790635.1). Taxonomy (GTDB): domain Bacteria; phylum Pseudomonadota; class Gammaproteobacteria; order Burkholderiales; family JAEUOS01; genus JAEUOS01. The sequence continues at coordinate 21,658 of JAEUOR010000040.1, read as the reverse complement.
GCCGAGGCACGGCTGGCAACCCGCAACCGCGAGATCGCGCTGGCGCGGCGCGCCCTGGAGCAGTCGCGCGCCGAGGTCATGGTGGCCGGGCAGCGGCCCAACCCGCAGTTGTCGTTCACCGTGCAGAACATCAACCCGAATCGAGGCATTGGCGGCGGTGACTGGCGCGGCCGCACGGTGGACTCGATCGTGCGGGTCGACCAGCTGATCGAGCGCGGCGGCAAGAGCGAACTCAGGGTCGAGACCGCGCAGCGCCTTGCCGCGGCGGCCGGCGAGGACCTGGCCGAGGTCACGCGCCAGCAGACCCTGGTGCTGCGCAACGCCTACTACGACCTCTTGGCCGCGCAGGAAAAGGAGGCCGCGGCCGCGGAAGCCGCGCAGCTCTTCGATCGTACCGTCGAGGCGGCGCAGACCCGTCTGCGGGCGGGCGATATCGCCGCGTCGGACCTCTCGCGCATCCGGGTCGATGCCTTGCGTGCGCGCAACGAGGCGCGCGCGGCGGCGGGCGAGGCGGCGCGCGCCCGGCTCGACCTGGCCCACGCGATCGGCGCCGACGCCGACCCGCAGCTGCTGCGCGCGGTGTCGCCCTGGCCGCCGCGGGACGATGGGCAGTCGTGGAGCGAGGTGCAGCTCGAGGCGCGCGGCGACGTGCGCGCGGCGCGTGCGCGGGTCGCGGCCGCGGACAAGGCGCGCGACCTCGCGCAGGCCTCGAGAAGCCGCGACGTGCTGGTCGGCGCGCAGTACGAGCACTGGCCGAACCGCGCTGACGCGAACAACCAGGGCACCGGCAACAGCTTCGGCGTCGCGCTGTCGGTGCCCTTGTTCCTGCGGCACCGCTACGAAGGCGAGATCGCTCGTGCGCAGGCCGACTGGTATGCGGCGCGCGACCAGCTCGAGCTGGTCCTGGCCACGGCGCGCACCGAAGTCGCGCGCGCGAGCGCGGGGCTGGCGGCGGCGCGCGACCGGCTCAGCCGGCTCGAAGTGGAACTGCTGCCCGAGGCCGCGCGCACCATGGCGGCGGCCGAGTTCGCGTATCGCAATGGCGCCAGCGGGGTGATGGATCTGCTGGACGCGCGCCGGGTCATGCGCGCGGTCCAGTCGGAGGCGGCCGCGGCGCGCGCCGAGTACGCCAAGGCACGCGCGGCCTTCGCGCTCGGGCGCGGCGAGGGCGCGGCGCCGGACCGGGAGGCTCTGCGATGAGCGGCAGCCGGGAGAGCCGGTTGCGCGGCTTGTCGTGGCCGCTCGTCGTCCTGGCCTGCGCCTTGGCCGTCGCCGGGTGCAAGGAAAAGGCCGCGCCGTCGGGCGCGGCGCCGCCGCCGAAGCCCGCGATCAAGGGGGGGCTGGTGACCTTCGCCGCGGGCCATCCGCAGCTGGCCGCGCTCAAGGTTGCGGCGGTCCGCGACCTGGACAATGTTCCGGTGGAGATGACCGGGCGCCTGGTGTGGGACGAGAACCGCACCGTGCGCATCTACGCCCCGCTCGCCGGGCGGGTGACCCGCATCGGCGTGCAGGCGGGCGACACGGTCAAGGCCGGGCAGGTGCTGGCCTGGGTAGCCGCGCCCGACCTGGGGCAGGCGCAGGCGGACGCGAGTCGCGGCGCCGCGGACTTCGCCCTGGCCGAGAAGACGCTGGCGCGAGTGAAGGATCTGCATGAAAACGGCGTCGCCGCGCGCAAGGACCTGACGCAGGCCGAAGCCGAACATGCCCGGGCGCGTGCCGAACTCGAGCGCGCACAGGCGCGCGTCCGCCTCTATGGAGGCGGGGCCGGCATCGACCAGACGCTGGCCATCAAGAGCCCGATTTCCGGAACCGTGGTCGAACGCAATCTCAATCCCGGCCAGGAACTGCGTGCCGACCAGGGCGCCGCGCCGGCCCTGTTCGTCGTCACCGACCCGTCGCGCCTGTGGATACAGATCGACGCGCATGAACGTCACCTGCCGGTGCTGCGCAAGGGCGGCGAGTTCGCCTTCACGGCGGCCAATTACCAAAACACGGTGTTCACCGCGCGCCTGGACGTGGTGGCGGATTTCATCGACCCGCAGACGCGGGTCATCCGCGCACGTGGATCGGTCGCCAACGACGACCGCCGGCTCAAGGGCGAGATGCTGGTCACGGCGCGCTTTTCGACGGCGGCCCTGGGCAGCGTCGGCATCCCCGCGCAGGCGGTGGTATTCGCCGAAGGCAGGCAGTTCGCCTTCGTCGAGCGTGCGAACGGCGCCTTCGAGCGCGTGGAGGTGCGGATCGGCGAGGAGCATGCCGGGCAACTGGTCATCCGCAAGGGCCTCTCGAGCGGGCAGCGCGTGGTCACGGACGGCGCCTTGCTGCTGCAGCAGGTCATGCAGGCAGGCAGGTCCAGGCTCGAGGCCGAATGATACGGCGCGTCGTCTCGTTCGCGCTGCACCAGCCGCTGGTCATCCTGCTGGCGACAGCGCTCTTCGTCGGCGGCGGCCTGATCGCGTTCAAGAACCTGCCGGTCGAGGCCTTCCCCGATGTGACCGACACGCAGGTCACCGTGATCACGCTCTTCCCCGGGCGCGCGGCCGAGGAGGTCGAGCGCCAGGTCACCATCCCGCTCGAGGTGGCGCTGTCCGGCTTGCCCGACACGGTGCGCATGTTCTCGCACACGCAGTTCGGGCTGTCGTTCCTGATCCTCACCTTCGATGACGACGCCAACGTCAACCTGGCGCGCCAGCAGGTCGGTGAACGCCTGCGCGGCGTGGCCTTGCCGGCCGGCGTCGAGCCCGCCATCGCGCCCTTGTCGACCGCCATCGGCGAGGTCTACCGCTATCGCCTGAAGTCGCAGGCGCGCGACTCGACGGAACTGCGCACGCTGCAGGACTGGGTCGTCGAGCGCGCGCTCAAGCGCGTCCACGGCGTGGCCGACGTGGTGCCGATGGGCGGCCTCATCAAGCAGTACGAAGTCCAGCCCGACATGGCGCGCCTGCGGGCGCACAAGCTCACTTTGGCGAATCTCTTCAGCGCGCTGGAGCGCGGCAACAGCAACGCCGGCGGCGGCTATGTCGAGCAGGGCAGCCAGCAGTACACGATCCGCGGCATCGGCCTCCTGCGCGAGGCTGCAGACATCGAGACCATCGTGCTGGCCGAGCGCAACGGCACGCCGGTCCTGGTGCGCGACGTCGCGCGCGTCGTGGTCGGCAACGTGCCGCGGCAGGGCACCGTCGGCCAGGACCTCGAGGACGAGGCGGTGACCGGCGTGGTGCTGATGCGGAAGGGCGAAAACCCGTCCAAGGTATTAGCCGACGTCAAGCGCAAGGTCGCGGAACTCAACAACGGGGTGCTGCCGTCCGGCGTGGCCATCGTTCCCTTCTACGACCGCACCTGGCTCATCGGCAAGACACTGAGCACGGTGTTCCGCAATCTGGTCGAGGGCGCGCTCCTGGTGTCGATCGTGCTCTACCTGTTCCTGGCCAATTTCCGCGCCATGGCCATCGTCGCCCTGGTCATCCCGCTTTCCCTGCTGTCGACCTTCATCGGACTGACCTTCATCGGCATCCCGGCCAACCTGCTCTCGCTGGGCGCGCTCGACTTCGGCATCATCGTCGACGGCGCGGTGATCGTGGTCGAGAACGTATTCCGCCGGCTGACGATGCAAGAGGAGTTCCACGACGACACGACCGACCCGCGCGAGGATCGCCATCGGATGCAGACCATCATCGATGCCACCGTCGAGGTCGGGCGGCCGACCCTGTTTTCGATGATCATCATCATCGCCGCGCACATCCCGATCTTCACCCTGGAACGTCACGAGGGGCGCATCTTCGCGCCCATGGCCTACTCTGTCACCGCGGCGCTCATCGGCTCGCTGATCCTGTCCCTCACCCTGGTGCCCCTGCTTTGCTACAAGTGGCTCTCCAGGAAGCTGCCCAGCCACGACAACGCGGTGGTGAGTTTCGCCAAGCATGCCTACCTGCCGGTCCTGCAGTGGAGCCTGGCCAATCGCGCCAAGGTACTGGCGATCGCGCTGGCCGGACTTCTCGCCAGCATCGCGGTGCTGCCGCGTCTGGGCACCGAGTTCCTGCCCGAACTCAACGAGGGTTCGCTGTGGCTCAACGTCAAGCTGCCGTCCTCGGTGTCGGTCAGCGAGGCCCAGTCCATCACCGGGCAGGTGCGGCGCATCGTCCTCAAGACCCCGGAAGTCAATTCGGTCATCTCCAAGGCCGGCCGGCCCGAGGACGGCACCGACCCCAAGCTCATCAACATGGCCGAGTTCCTGGTCGATCTGAAGCCGGAGGCGGAGTGGAAGCGCGGCCTGTCCAAGCGCGAGGTCATGGCCGAACTGGAGGGCGCGCTGGCGGCGCTGCCCTCGATCAAGCCTTCGTTCTCGCAGCCCATCCGCGACAACATCCTGGAGAGCATCTCCCAGATCGACGGGCAGATCGTGATCAAGGTCTTCGGCGAAGACATTCCGGTGCTGCGCCGCGTGGCCGGCGACATCCTGGCCCAGGTCGCCGACGTGCCCGGCGTGACCCGCGCGCTGATCGACCGCGTTGGCGAACTGCCCAACTACTTAGTCGAGATCGACCGAGCACGCGCGGCGCGCTACGGCCTCAACATCGGCGACATCCAGGATGCGATCGAGGTCGGGCTTGCCGGCAAGGCCGCCACCTACCTGTGGGAGGGGGAGCGTCGCTTCGCAGTGGCGGTGCGCCTGGCGCCGCAGGAACGCGGGCTCGAGCGCATGCAGAACATGCTCCTGGCGACGACCGGCGGCGCCTACGTGCCGCTGTCCGAATTCGCCTCCTTCCGTGCCGCCGGCGGCAGCATGAACATCGCGCGCGAGAACGGCGGTCGCGTGATGGCGATCGGCATATTCATCCGTGATCGCGACATGGGTAGCGTGGTTGGCGACATGCAGGACAGGGTGAAGAAGAACGTCAAGCTGCCCGAGGGCTACAACGTGACCTGGTCGGGCGAGTTCGAGAACCAGGAGCGCGCGATGGCGCGCCTGGCGCTGGTCGTGCCGATCTCGGTGCTGCTGATCTTCATCCTGCTCTTCAACGCGTTCAACTCGATCAAGAGCGCGCTGCTCATCATCCTCAACGTGCCGCTGGCGCTGATCGGCGGCATCTTCGCGCTCTACTTCACCGGCATCCACCTGAGCGTTTCGGCGGCGATCGGCTTCATCGCCCTGTTCGGCCAGGCGGTGTTGAACGGCGTGGTCATGGTGACGGTGTTCAACCAGTTGCGCAATGCCGGCATGCCGCCCATCGAGGCGGTGCGCGAGGGGTCGATGCAGCGCCTGCGCACCGTGCTCATGACCGGGCTCCTGGCCATGCTGGGCCTGCTGCCGATGGCGCTGTCGACCGACATCGGGTCAGAGACGCAAAAGCCGCTGGCGGTGGTGGTCATCGGCGGGCTCATCTCCGCGACCCTCCTGACCCTGATCGTGCTGCCGGTCCTGTATGTCATGTTCAACCGCAGATGGAGCAACTACTCCAGGCGCGGCGCCGTGACGGTTCGGCGCGCGCTGCGGCGCAAGCGGCAGGAGGCTTGAGGACGCGGCAGGTGCCGGCCGTCGCGGTCGCGCCGCGGCGTGACAGAATCCCGCCCTGTCCACGTACTGCTGATCCGGGCGCTCTTCTCCCGCCAGGCAATCCCGATCGATGAGCCGCAAGCTGACCCTGGGACCGCTGACCGCGCTTTCGCTCTCGCCCGCGCGCCTGCTTGACGCGGCAGCGGCCGCCGGCTTCGACGGCGTCGGCCTGCGCCTGACACCGGCGGCGCCCGGCGGTCTCGCCTGGCCCCTCATGGAGGATCGCGCGCTGCTGCGCGAGACCCTGGCCGCCATGCGCGCCACCGGGCTCTTCATCCTCGACCTCGAGATGGTGCGCATCGGGCCGCGCTTCGATGTCGGCGCCCATGCGGGCCTCTTTGCGGTCGGCGCCGAGCTGGGCGCGGCGCATGTCCTGGTTGCGATCGACGATGACGACTGCGCCCGCGCCACCGGGCACTTTGCCCAGGTGTGCGAAGCCGCGCGCCGCCAGGGACTCACTGCCGATATCGAATTCATGCCCTGGACGCAGGCTCCGGACCTGGCCACGGCCTTGCGCATCGTCGAGGGGGCAGGGCAGCCCAATGGCGGCGTCCTGGTCGATGCCCTGCATGTCGCGCGCGCCGGGGTGACCCTGGATGCACTTCGCGCGGTTCCGCGGCACCTGCTCCACTACGCGCAGCTGTGCGACGGGCCGCTCGAGGCGCCCGCGACGGTCGAAGGCCTGATCCACGCAGCGCGCCATGAGCGCCTATTGCCCGGCGAGGGAGGCCTGCCGTTGCGCGCGCTCCTTGACGTGTTGCCGGACGAAATTCCCCTCTGCGCCGAACTGCCGCATGAAAAGCGTACCGCCAAACTCGGCGCCGCCGAATGGATCCGCCGCTGCGGCGTGGCCTGCCGGGAGTTCATCGCGCGGCAGGCGACACCAGCCTGACGTCGCTGCGCACAGCCTTCACCCTCTTCCTATCACCACCCCATGCCCTCTACCAAGTATGTCGTGCGCGGAACGCGCTGGATCAACCCCGCCTTCGACGAACGCCTGGCGCGCGAGACGGACATCCGGCTCGACTTGCTTGCCGACGGCGGCGCGGACACCGACTGGCGCATGCTGTCGCGCGCGCATGCCTACCATGTCTCGGCGGCCAAGGACGAACTGCCGCGTGCGCTCTTCGTCGATGCCAGGCTGCTCGCGCGTTGCCCGGAGCTGCTGATCGTCTCTTCCTCCGGCGCGGGCTACGACACGATCACGGTTCCCGACTGCACCGCCGCCGGGGTGGCGGTGGTGAACCAGGCCGGCGCGAACGCCGATTCGGTGGCCGAGATGGCGCTCGGGCTGATGCTCGACGTGATGCGCCGCATCAGCGAATGCAACCGCCGCCTGCGCAGCGAGCGCGGTTTCTCGCGCGAGGATGTCATCGGCCGTGAGCTGCGCGGCAAGACGCTGGGGCTGGTGGGAATCGGCGAGACCGGGCGGCGCGTGGCCGCGCTGGCGCGTGCCTTCGGCCTGCGCGTGCTGGCCTCCGACCCGCTTCTCGATGCTGCAACGATCGCCGCGCGCGGCGCCGAGGCGGTCGATCTCGATCAGCTGCTCGCGCAGTCCGACATCGTCTCGCTGCACTGCCCGCGCGAGCCGGCCACCCTCGGGCTCATCGGCGCAGCAGCGTTGGCGCGCATGCGCCGCGGTGCGATCCTCATCTCCACCGCGCGCGGCGGGGTGCACGACGAGGTCGCGCTGGCCGAGGCGATCCGCTCCGGGCATCTCGGCGGCGCGGGCCTGGACGTCTGGCAGGTGGAGCCGCCGCCGCAGGATCATCCGCTGCTTGCGCTGCCCAATGTGACCGCGACTTTCCACACTGCGGGCGTCACGCATGAAGCGCGGCGCAATGTCGCGGCCTGGGGCGCGGAACAACTGGTGGGCGCACTGCGTGGCGAGCGTCCGCCGCGACTGGTCAATCCGCAGGTGTGGCCGGCCTATTGCGAGCGCTTCGAGAAGATCCTGGGCATCCGGCCGGCAATGACGGCCGCGGGCGGCACCTGAGGCCGGGCCGACGGGCCAGCAAGCCTCGAGCGCCGTGCCGCGTCGCCCAGCCCGCCACCACCACAGCGTCTACGTCGTGCTTCTTTCCCTGGATGTGCTCGATGAACCGCGCTTTCGCCGCTCCAATCCGGATTTTTGCTACGGCAATCCCTGTGTCTACGTCGGCATGACCGGGCTGTCGCCCGACGTGCGCTTCGACAAGCACAAGGCCGGCATCCAGGCCAATGGCTTCGTGCGCCGCTATGGCGTGCGCCTGCTGCCCGAACTCTACGAGGTCTACAACCCCATGCCCTATGCGGCGGCGTGCGAGATGGAGGTCGAGCTGGCGATCGCGCTGCGCGAGAAGGGCTACGGCGTATGGCAGGCCTGAGGCGGACCTCGCCCGTGGGGCGGCGCGCATGATCGAGGCGGCGCTGGCCTGGCTCGCCGCGCCGATCAGCGGCGCAACTGAGCACGTGATTGCGCCCGCGGTGGCCTGGCACGCGCGCCTGATGGTCGCGGCATGGGCCATCGCCGTTCCGCTGGCAATTCTGATTGCCCGCTTTTACAAGGTGACGCCGCGCCAGAAGTGGCCCGATGAGTTGGACAACACGTTCTGGTGGCACAGTCATCGCCGGCTCAACTACGCCGCGCTGGCCGCCACCGCGCTCGGCCTGTGGCTGGTGTGGGGCGCGAGCGCGCGGTCGGACGCGCTGTTTCGCATCCATACGCTGGCCGGCTGGAGCGTGCTGGTGTTGGCTGTGGTGCAACTGCTGGGCGCGCACCTGCGCGGCAGCAAGGGCGGACCGACCGCGCCACGCCTGGCCGCCGATGGGTCGATCATCGATCTGCATGGTGATCATTACGACATGACGCCGCAGCGCGTCTGGTTCGAGCGCGTGCACAAGGCCGCGGGGTACGCGGCCCTGGTCCTCGCCGTGTGCACCATCGTCGCCGGGCTCGCCCTGGCCGATGCGCCACGCTGGATGTGGCTCGTCATCGGCCTGTGGTGGCTGTCGCTTTTTGTCGTGGCGGCGCGGCTGCAGGTCGCCGGACGCTGCCTGGACACCTACCAGGCGATCTGGGGGCCGGACGCGCGGCATCCCGGCAATGCGCGAAAGCCGATCGGCTGGGGAGTACGGCGCGTGACGGGGTCGGCGAGCGTTGGCGCCGGTGACGGCAAACCGGTCGCACCGCGCCCTTGAATTCAGTTGGCAGTGGCTGGAAAGGACTGGCGCAACGCCTGCGCGGTCGCCGCGTCGGCCGGAAAAAACGACTCGATCGCGATCTCCGACAGCGTGACGTCCACGGGCGTGCCGAAGACGGTGATGGTGGAAAGAAACGACAGGACCGCGCCACCGAAGTCGAGCATCAGGGGCACCACCATCAGCGACGCAGGCAGTGAGCCCGCTTTTTGCAGGCGGGCGTGCTCCGGCACCGGGTAGCGCATCAACTCTTCCTTGAGGTCGATGATGCCGGGATCGCCGGTCAGGTCGATGTCGCGCTTGAGTCGCGCCATCAGGTGCGAGCGCCAGTCGGCGTAGTTGACGATGCGCGGCGCCAGCCCCGCGGGATGCAGCGAGAGCTTGAGCACGTTCAAGGGCGGGGCCAGCAGGTCCGGGGCGATGCCCTTGAGCAGCGGCGCCACGGCACGGTTGGCGGCCAGCATGGTCCAGCGGCGGTCGACGGCAAGCGCGGGGTTGGGCTCGTGGCCGCGCAGCACCGCATCGATGGCCTCGCGTGCCGGGCCCAGCGCAGGGTCCGAGAGCGAGCGTTCGGAGTAGAGCGGCGCAAAGCCCGCCGCGTGCAGCAGCGCGTTGCGCTCGCGCAGAGGCATTTGCAGGCGCTCGGCCAGGCGCAGCACCAGTTCGCGGCTCGGCTGCGAGCGGCCAGTCTCGACAAAGCTCATGTGCCGGGGAGAGATGCCGGCGTCGGTCGCCAGGTCGAGTTGCGATGCGCGCCTGCGCGCGCGCCAGGAGCGCAGCAGGTCGCCCACGCTGCGCGCGGCCGGCGCGGGCTGGCGATCGGTCTGGTTGGCAGGCAGTGTGGCCGGAATCATGTGCGCAATGGTAGCCCAACGCTCTCGCGCGTCCATTACCTGCAAGGTAATTGCGCCACCTGCGTCCGCTCGCGATGATGTACCCGGTTCAATCACACATGGAGAGAAGCATGGGCAACATCGCACTGGTCGCACTCGCGTGCGGACTCATCATCGGGCTGGGCGCCATCGGCGCCTGCATCGGCATCGGCGTCATGGGCGGCAAATACATCGAAGCGTCGGCGCGGCAGCCCGAACTGATGGACAGGCTGCAGGTCAAGATGTTCCTGCTGGCTGGCCTGATCGACGCCAACTTCCTGATCGGCGTCGGCATCGCGATGATGTTCACGTTCGCCAATCCGTTCGCAGCCGGCTGAAGCGCGCGTGGCCGTGATAATCGGCCGCTGGAGTGTCGAGCGGCGCCGCCGCGCGGGAGGGGCGTGGATCAACTGGTTGGAAATATCCTGCGGGCGGATGGTGCTGCTGAACGCGAAGCCGGCCCGCCCGCCGCACCGCGGGCGCTGGTGCTGGGTGCGTGCGGCGCCACCGGCGAGGCCCTGGTCAACCAACTGCTTGGCGGCGCGCACTATGGCGAGGTGGTGGCCGTCACGCGCCTGCCGCTGCCCAGCACCACGCGCAAACTGGTGGCCCACCACGTGCCCGAGACGCGGGCACTGCACGAGGCACCCTGGCCGCAGGTGCGCGATGCCTTCTTCGTGATCGGCGAGAGGCATTCGTACTACCGGCGGGACGAGGCCTATCGCGCGCTCTCCATCGCGGAAGTGATGCCGGCTGCTGCTGCCGCACGCGCAGCCGGGATCGAGCGGCTCGCGCTGGTGTCGCCGGTGGCGATCTATGCGCACTCCGCGGCGTTTCGCAAGAACCTCATGAACCTGGTCGAGTACGAACTCTTCGCACTGGGGTTCGAGACCCTCGCGCTGGTGCGACCGGCCGCGCCCGACAAGTTCGCGCACCAGGGCAACTTCGGCAAGCGGCTGGCGGCTTTCCTGCTGCGCCAGGTGCATGGCCTGATGCCGGAGAGCTACCAGCCTCCCAGCGCGCGTCTGGTCGCGCTGGCCGCCGCGCGCTCGCTGCCGGACACCGGCACGGGGCTCGTCATCATCGACGCCGACGACGTCAGGGGCGCGGCGGCGCAGTGATCACGTCGTTCGCCGTGCCGGGCCGCGTGTGCCGCGTCGGCCGATCACGGCGCCGCGGCTGCCATGCCCCGCCAGTCGTTCAGGTGGACGATTGCCCGGCCACCCGGGCGGCATGCTCCACCACCTTGTAGCCGGTCTTGCCCCAGGGCGCGTGGCCGTTGATCAGGACCGCGATCATCAACGCCTCGGTAATCTGCCCGACGGTCAGGCCGGCACGTACGCCGGCTTCCGCATGTGCCAGGGCGCCTTCCTCGTGTCCGGCGACGACGTCCAAGACGATGAAGATGAGCTCGGTCGTGGCGCGGTCGAGGTTGCCCGCCGGGGGATCGCGGTAGACGTTCTCGCGTGCCGCGAGATAGGCGGCATAGGCGGCCGGCGCGTGGCGCTGCATGGTGGCGACCGAGTCCGGCAGTGCGCCGATGGTCCGGTTGAAATGCTCGACACCGCCTGGCTGGTCTGCCATGTCGTCCTGGACCCGATCGAATGGGTCGGGCCACCTCCTTCTGAACGCAGGGTACCGCCGCGGCGCGGACGATGCAATACCCGCGCCGCGGAGCGGAATGCACTCAGGCCTTGCGGTGCGCGCCGCCGTGCGAGCGGCGCATGATGGGCGAGACCACCTTGTCGGAGACGTGGAAGTCCCACACCGCTGCGCCACCGCGCCGGCCAAACTCCGCGACCAGGCGCGGCAGGTCGTCCAGGTCCCGGACGTTCTCGCCGGCCATGCCGAAGCCGCGTGCAATCGCCGCGAAGTCGCAGTAGTCGAACACCGCGCCGTCCTCGGCCATGCCCTCGGCGCGCATCTTGTGCACTTCCGACCCGTAGGCGCCGTCGTTCATGACGACGATCAGGATGTTCATGCGATGGCGCTTGATGGTTTCCAGCTCCTGCACGTGCATGAGCAGGCTGCCGTCGCCGTCGAACAGCACCACAGTGGACTGCGGACGCGCCGCCGCGACACCCATGGCAAACGAGATGCCGTTGCCGATGGCGCCGAACTCGCGAATCGAGAGAAAGCGCTCCTGCGCTCGCGAGGGCATCTGCGCAAAGAACCACGAGCAGTGGCCCGAGGAATTGACCGTCTCCCAGTCGGCCGGCAGTGCCTTTTCCAGCGCCGCCACCACGGCGCGCGGGTCATGGCGTCCGGGTGGAATTTCATAGGCATGGCTGTCCGGCGGGGTGTCGCGGATGCGCCTGGCCATCGCTTCGGAGCGCCACGGCGAACCCTGTGCCGGCAACGCCGCGACTAGCGCCTCGACGCCCAGGCGTGCGTCGGCGCGCAGGTGGTGGCGCGCCACCTCCTGGCCCTGGCTCACGGCCAACGGATCGATGTCGATGTGCAGGGTCTGCGCCTTTTTCCACAGTTGCCCGCCGCCGCCGGCATGAAAGGCCAGCGATGCGCCGACCACGATGGCCAGATCGGCCTCGGCCAGGAGTTCAAGTCCGACCTCGGTGGAGAAACTGCCGGTGATGCCGATGCAGAACGGGTCGTCGTGAAAGAGGCCGCGCGCAGGCAGGGTGGTGGTGAGGATTCCGCCGGTCCTCTCCGCCAGCGCGCGACAGGCCGCCGCGGCCCCGGCTTCGGCAGCGCCCAGCCCTGCCATGACCACCACGCGCCGCGCGGCGGCCACCAGCGCGGCAGCGCGCGCCACATCATCCGGATGCGGCGGCATCGGCGAGGCGCGCGGTAGCAGGCGCGCCGATGGCACGGGCAATCTGTCCGGCCCGGCCCAGGGGCCATCCTGCAGGTCGAAGGGAACGCCGATGAAGACCGGGCGCCGTTCGCGGCGCGCCTGCAGGAACGCGTCGCGAACCAGCACCGGCATGCGCTCCGGCAGGTGCGCGCTGTGATACGCGGCGCCGGTTGCCGTGATCAGCGGCGCCTGGTCGATGGCCTGGTTGTACCAGCCCATCTTGAGCGGCGACTCGCCGGCGAAGACGACCAGGGGCAGGCGCGCGCGCACCGCGGCCGGCAGCGCAGTGATCACCTGCGTGACGCCCGGGCCGCAGGTGACCGTGGCCACGCCCACCTCGGAAGTCTTGCGCGCATAGGCCATCGCGGCGGCGACGGCGCAGTGTTCGTGCCGCACATAGACCATGCGGCAGCCGGCCTCGCCGAGGCGCGTCGCCCAGTTCATGTTGGCGTCGCCCAGGAGAGCGAAGCAGGTGCCGACGTCCTCCTGCATGAAGGCGCGGGCGAGCATGTCGAAGACACGAGGTTGGGGTTGGCTTGTCACTGCTGCTCCTCTTGAGGCTACACGTTGGGGTTCGGTCGTGCGCGCCAGTCGCTTGAGCGCAAGAAACGCAATGCCGCGCGCAATTTCACGGCTGCGAAGTATTTTGGACCATTGACGACCGGCTGGCCAATGCCGGGCATGGGCTGGCGATCGATCTGCTGTCGTCACGAGCCGACATGAAGCGCCCGGATAGAATCGTACTTCGACTTGCGAGCGCGGCTGCAACGATGCGCGCGGGTTTCCCGAACCAACCGAAATGAGACGACGTCAGGCACTGGCAACCGGACTTGCGCTGCTGTGGGCGCCCGTTGGCGCGTCCGCCCAGGCGCGCGTGCGGCGCATAGGCTATCTGGGGCTCGCCACCGCGCAGGCCGACGCGGTCTTTCTCGACGCATTTCGCGCCGGCATGGCCGCCTTGCGCTGGGTGGAAGGGCGTGACTACCAGATCGATGCGCGCTTTGCCAATGGCGTCATGCAATCCGGCCCTGCGCTTGCCGACGATCTGGTCGCGAGCGCGCCGGACCTGCTGCTGTTCCCTGCCGAAGGTTCCGGGCGCCTCCTTGCCCAGCGCACCAAGACCATTCCGATCGTGTTTGCCTTCGCCTCCGATCCGGTGGGCAGCGGCTTCGCCGCCAGCCTGCGCCAACCCGGCGGCAATGCGACCGGCCTGTCGAGCATGGCCGCCGAGTTGTGGCCCAAGCGTCTGCAGGTGCTCAAGGAGAGTCATCCCGCCGGTGTCCACGTGGGCATGGTGTACGCGCCCGGCGTCGAGATCAGCCTGGTGCAGTCCAAGGCCATCGAGTCCGGTGCGGCCACACTGGGGTTGCGCCTCACGCGGCTCGAAGTGCGCGAAGCGGGCGACTTCGAGGCCGTTTTCAAGCGCGGCGCTTCGCTGGGCGTGCAGGCTTATGCGGTGACCTTCGACGCGCTCACCAACAGCCAGCGCCGTGCGATCGCCGAACATCTCCTGCGCCTGAAGGCACCGGCCATGTTCGCCGGCGCCCAGTACGTCGACGACGGCGGGCTGATGTCGTATTCGGCCTCGGTGGCCGACAACTTTCGCCGTGCCGCGGAGTACGTGGACAAGATTCTGAAGGGCGCCAAGCCGGGCGACCTGCCGGTTGCACAGCCGACCCGCTTCGACCTGGTCCTCAACCTCAAGACGGCAAAAGCGATCGGCCTGACGTTTCCGCAAGCGGTGCGCCTGAGCGCCGAGCGCACGATCGAATGACCGCCGGCGTCCCGCGAGGCATGGTCTCGCGCGACGCCGGTCGGATCCAGGGTGGCCTCAGCCCAGGTCGAAGCGGTCCAGGTTCATCACCTTCACCCAGGCCGCGACGAAGGCGCTGACGAAATCAGCTTGCGCGTCTGAAGAGGCGTACACCTCGGCCAAGGCCCGCAACTGCGAGTTGGAGCCGAACACCAGGTCGACCACGGTGCCGGTCCACTTGATTTCCTGGGACTTGCGGTCGCGGCCTTCGAGCACGCCTTCGTCTTTGGCCGACTTCCGCCAGGCGGTGTTCATGTCGAGCAGGTTGACGAAGAAGTCGTTGCTGAGCGTACCGGGGCGATGCGTGAACACGCCGTGGCGCGACCGGCCGACATTGGCGTCGAGCACGCGCAAGCCGCCGATCAAGGCCGTCATCTCGGGAGCCGACAGGGTAAGGAGTTGCGCACGGTCGAGCAGCAGTTCCGCGGCAACGGCTTCCATGCCCTTTTTGGCGTAGTTGCGAAAACCATCGGCGCGCGGCTCCAGCACCGCGAAGGAGGCTGCGTCGGTCTGTTCCTGCGTCGCATCCATGCGCCCGGGCGTGAAGGGAACGGTCACGTCGTGTCCGCCCTTGCGCGCGGCAGCCTCGATGGCGGCGCCACCGGCCAAGACGATCAGGTCGGCCAGCGAGACCATCTTGCCGCCTGTCTGCGCGGCGTTGAATTCCTTCTGGATCGCCTCCAGGGTCGAGAGCACCTGGCCCAATTTGGCCGGTTGGTTGACTTCCCAGCCTCTTTGCGGCACCAGACGGATGCGCGCGCCGTTGGCGCCGCCGCGCTTGTCGCTGCCGCGGAAGGTCGAGGCCGAGGCCCACGCGGTGCCGACCAGTTGCGCGGTGCTGAGCTCGCTGGCCAGGACGCGCGCCTTGAGGGCCGCGATGTCGGCGGCGTCGATCAGCGCGTGGTCGACCGCGGGAATCGGGTCTTGCCAGATCAGCACTTCCCTGGGGACCAGCGGCCCCAGGTAACGCGCCAGCGGACCCATGTCGCGATGGGTCAACTTGAACCAGGCGCGTGCGAAGGCGTCGGCGAATTCCTTGGGATTGGCGAGGAAGCGGCGCGAGATCTTCTCGTAGGCCGGGTCCATGCGCAGGGCCATGTCGGCGGTCGACATCATCGGCGCGTGGCGCTTGGTCGCATCGTGCGCGTCAACCACGGTGGTTGCCGCCTCGGGGTCGGTGGGCTTCCATTGCTGCGCGCCGGCCGGACTCCTGGTCAGTTCCCATTCGTAGCCGAACAGGGTTTCGAAATAGCCGTTGTCCCAGGTGGTCGGGTTGGGCTTCCACGCGCCTTCCAGGCCGCTGGTGATGGTGTGCGCGCCACGGCCGCTGCCGAAGCTGTTCTTCCAGCCCAGGCCCTGCTCCTCGAGGCTCGCGCCCTCCGGCTCCGCACCTACGTGGCTGGGCGCGCCGGCGCCGTGCGCCTTGCCGAAGGTGTGGCCGCCGGCGATGAGCGCGACGGTCTCGGTGTCGTCCATGGCCATGCGCGCAAAGGTCTCGCGGATGTCGCGTGCCGAGGCGATGGGGTCGGGCTTGCCGTCCGGGCCTTCCGGGTTCACGTAGATGAGTCCCATCTGCACCGCGGCCAGGGGATTGGCCAGCTGCCGGTCGCCGCTGTAGCGCTGGTTGCCCAGCCATTGCATCTCGTTGCCCCAGTGGATGTCCTGTTCCGGTTCCCAGATGTCCGGGCGTCCGCCGGCGAAGCCGAAGGTCTTGAAACCCATCGACTCCAGCGCGACGTTGCCGGCTAAGATCATGAGGTCGGCCCAGGACAGGTTGCGGCCGTACTTTTGCTTGATCGGCCACAAGAGGCGCCGCGCCTTGTCGAGGTTGCCGTTGTCCGGCCAGCTGTTCAAGGGCGCGAAGCGCTGCGCGCCCGTGCCTGCACCGCCGCGGCCGTCGGCGATGCGGTAGGTGCCCGCAGCGTGCCAGGCCATGCGGATGAAAAGCGGCCCATAGTGGCCGTAGTCGGCCGGCCACCAGTCCTGCGAGTCGGTCATGAGCGCCTTCAGGTCGGCAATCACGGCCGTAAGGTCCAGCTGCTTGAACGCGGCGGCGTAGTCAAAGGTCTCGCCCAGCGGGTTCGAGGCCGCGGAGTGCTGGTGTAGCATCGCCAAGTTCAATTGCTTGGGCCACCAGTCCCTGTTGCCGCGGGCTCCCGCGGTGCTCGCCTGGGCGGCGCCCGAGAACGGGCATTTGGATTCGGCTGTCATGTTGCGCTCCTTGAGAATGTGAAATCAGGCAGTGGGGCGAGTCTAGGCAGGGGCTTTCGATTAATCAAAGCAATTGTTACTATGGCTTCGATAGATTCTTCGCAACCTTTGCTCAGCGTCGGCCTGCCGGTCTACAACGGCGCGCGCTGGACGGCGGGGGCGCTGGACTCGTTCCTGGGGCAGAGTCTTGGCGACTTCGAAGTCATCGTCGCCGACAACGCGTCCACCGACGACACCGAGGCGGTGTGCCGCGCCTACGCGGAGCGGGACGCACGGGTGCGCTATTTCCGCAACCCGACAAACATCGGCGTGTACGCCAACTTCAATCGCGTCCTCGAACTCGCGCGCGGCCGCTATTTCAAGTGGGCCGCGTGCAGCGACCTGTGCCTGGAGGGGTTCTTCCAGCATTGTGTGGAGACGCTGGAGCGCCGGCCGGATGCGGTGCTTGCCTATCCGCGCGCCTACCTGGTGATCGTCGATGCGGATGGTCAGGAAGTCGCGCACGAGTACGACGACGGCCTCAATATCGAAGATGCGCTACCGGCGGCGCGTTTTCGCGCTTATCTGGAGCGCGAGCGGATCAACAACGTCATGCACGGCGTGGCGCGCCGCGCCGCGCTGCTCGAAACCGCGCTGCACCGCCCCTATCCGGGCTCCGACATCAGCATGGTCGCCGAGCTGGCCCTGCGCGGCAAGATCCTGGAAATCCCCGAACGCCTCTTCGTGCGGCGCTTCACGCCGGAGACCTCGAGCGGTCTGATGAGCAGGAGCAGAGCCGCGCAATTGTCCATGCCGGCCGGGCGCAGCCTGGCGGGGCGCGTCAACCTGCACGCTTATCGCTTTGTGTCGGTGGCACGCGCGCCGATTCCCTTGGTCGAAAAGCTGAAGGCCTGGGGTTACCTCCTGGGTTGGCTCGTGAGCCTGCGGCATCAGGTCATGGGCCGCCTGGCGAGGGGCTTGCGCTAGCGCGCGCCAGGGCGTGAAGTGCGGCAGGGCTTGTCGTACACTGACTTGCGCGCCAAAGAACGAGCCGGCGCCTTGTAGCGGAGATCAACATGAAATTCAAACCCCTGGGCCGGACCGGCGTCATGGTCTCGGAGCTGTGCTTCGGCACCATGTCCTTCGGCGGCGACGCCGACGAGGCGACGTCCGCGGCGATGTACGCGGCCTGCCGCGAGGCCGGCATCAATTTCTTCGACTGTGCCGACCAGTACAACGGCGGCAAGTCGGAACAGATCCTCGGGCGCCTGATGGCCGGGCATCGCGACGACCTCGTCATCACGACCAAGTGCTTCAACCCCAGCGGGCCGGACATCAACGCACGTGGCACGTCGAGGCGCCATGTCGTGCGCGCGGTCGAGGCCAGCCTGAAGCGACTGGGCACCGACCGGGTGGACGTGCTGTTCCTGCACCAATTCGATGCCCGCACGCCCATCGAGGAGTCCATGCGTGCGCTGGAGGACGTGGTGCAAGCGGGCAAGGTGCTCTATCCCGCGGTCAGCAACTATGCGTCGTGGCAGGTGCAGCGTGCGGTCGACCTCCAGGAGCGCAACAACTGGGCGCGCCTGCAGGTGATCCAGCCCATGTACAACCTGGTCAAGCGCCAGGCCGAGGTCGAACTCTTGCCCATGGCGCTGGCCAACGGCGTCGGCGTGATTCCCTACAGCCCCGGCGCGGCGGGCCTGCTCTCGGGCAAGTACGCGGGGGAGGCCAGCGGGCGCCTGAAGACCAACAAGATGTACGCCGCGCGCTATGGCGAGGCCTGGGTGTTCGAGGTCGCCGACGCCTTTGTGGCGCTGTGCAAGGCGCGCGGGTTGAATCCGGTGGCTACCGCGGTGGCGTGGGTGGGTGCGCATCCGGCCGTGACCGCGCCCATCATCGGCGCGCGCAACGTCGCACAGTTGAAGGACTCGCTGGCCGCCACCGCGGTGGCGATGACGCCGGAACTGCGCGCGGAGATCGCGGCCTTGTCGCGCACGCCGCCGCCGGCCACCGACCGGCTCGAGGAGATCCGGCCGCCGGCCAAGTGATCAACCAGGGGGAGAGCATGACGTTTTCCATCATCGCGCGTTGCGCGCGCAGCGGCATGTTCGGCATCGGCATCGCGACCCGGCCGATGGCCATCGGCGCCAAGTGCCCGTTCCTGCGCGCCGGCATCGGCGGCCTGGTGGTGCAGGCCAATGGCGACCCGCGGCTGGGTCCCCTGGGATTGCATCTGCTCGAGAAGGGTTTCTCCGCGCGCAAGGTGCTGGACGACATCATGCACAGCGACGGCGCGGACAACATGCGCTGGCGGCAGATCGCGGTCGTCGATCGCGACGGCCGCACTGCGGTGCATACCGGTGCCAGCAACGAAGCCTGGGCCGGGCATGTCGTGGGCGATGGTTTTGTCGCCCTGGGCAACCGCCTGACCAGCGAACGCACCACGCGCGATATGGCGGCGGCCTTCGAGGCCGCGCCGGGCGAGGAACTGGCGGAGCGCCTGGTGCGCGCACTCGAAGCCGGCCGCGACGCGGGTGGCCAGGTGGCTGGCCAGCATTCGGCCGCGCTCCTGGTGGTCAACCGCAAGTCCTACGCCTGGGTGGACCTGCGCGCCGACGAGCACGACGAACCGATCGGCGAACTGCGTCGGCTCTACGGCCTCTACATTCCGCTGATTCCGTATTACGACCGGCGCCCCTCCAATCCCTCGATGCCGCGCGACGATGACTGGCGCCGGCAGGAAGGCGTCAGCGGCGGCCCGCGCTGAGGACGCCGGGAAGATGGCGGACCGCGGCGAGTTGCTGTACCTGTGCGCGGACGACATCGCGGCGCTGGGGCTGACCGCGCAAGGTGTCACCGACGCGGTCGAGGCGGCGTTTCGCGACCTCGGTTCGGGCCGCGCGCATAGCGTCCCCAAGGTCGGATTCCGCATCACGGCGGCCAATTTTTTCCACGCCATGCCGGCGCGACTGGATGCTGCAGGCGTGGTCGGCATCAAGTGGATCGGCACCGCCGACAACCGGACGAGCGGGTTGCCGCACATCAACGCCATGATCGTGCTGTCCGACTTCGAGACAGCGCAGGTGCGCGCGGTCATGGACGGCACGGCGATCACCGCCCTGCGCCCGGCGGTGATCAGCCTGGTCGCTGCGCGGCGCCTGGCGCGACAGGACGCGCGGCGCATCGGCTTCATCGCCTGCGGCGTGCAGGCGCGGGCGCACCTCGACGCGTTCTGTGCACAGTTTCCGATCCGCGAAGTCACCTGTCACTCGGCCAGTGGCGCGAGCGCTCTGGCACTTGCCGCTCTGGCGCGCGAGCGCGGCTTGACCGCGCGGGTCGCTGCCGAGGCGCGTGATGCCGTGGCCGCCCAGGACATCGTGATCTCCAGTCCGCCGCGTGGCTCCTTCGCCGCGCCATTCCTGGACCCGCGCTGGCTCGACCCGGGTGCGTTCGTGAGCGGGGTGGACCTCGGGCGCAGCTGGCGCGCGGACCGGCTGCGCGAACTCGACCTGATCGTCACCGACGACCGCGACCAAAGCCGCGCCGAGGCTGCCCAGCCTGGTGTGTTGCCATACCAGGGCGACTACGATGCCGACCTGGCCGAGCTGGCCTCCGGCCGCCATCCGGGGCGCACCGCGCCGTCGCAACGCACGTTCCTGCTGCACCCGGGGCTCGGCCTGGGCGACATCGCGATCGCCGCGCTGGTACTCGAGCGCGCGGCCGCAGCCGGGGTGGGGACGCGCCTGCCTCGCTGAGCCCGCGAAGTCAGTTCTGGATGCCGTGCCGGCGCGCCCAGTCGCCGACCCGGCCGATGGTCGGGTTGTTGGGGCGTTCCCGGTAATAGGGCAGGAGCGGATGCAGACGGTGAAACAGGCGCCACAACTCGGCCATCGGGTCGTCGTGATCATCCACCCGCAGATCGAGGATGGCAAAGCCCTCGTTCTCGTGCACCAGGAGGGCCGCCGAGCGCTGGCCATCCGGCTGACCACCCGCGCGCGTTCCGGAGTCCAGTGCCTGCATAAGGCGCACTTCGATCGTCTCTTTGGCGGTATTGCGCATGGCCTTTGCCATCGCGGCGATCACGCCTTCGCCGACCAACACGTTGCCGAGCACGGCGAATCCAGGTCCGCTCCCGTGGCCGGCCCAGACGCTGTTGCGCGTTCCGGTGTGCACTGCCACCCCGCCGTGCCGATCGACGATGCCAATCTGGCGCCACGCGAAATGCGCATCGCCGGCACGAATGTCGGCCAACACTGCGTCGGCCGGTCTGCCCTCTTGCAAAAGTCGCAGCGCGGCCTCGCCGAGGCGCGGATCGGTGAACGCCTGGGTGGCGATGGCGCCGACCCCGGCACGTACGAAGGGGACGCGGCTGCCGACGGCCATTTCGCGCGTGGCGACGGCGACGCCGAAGCGGCCCGTGCGCGGACAGCGTCCGATCGCGGTGAAGGTGTGATGCAGCGCGCCGCGCTCGAACGGACCGACCTGCATGCGTAGCTTCAGTCGAGCTTGATCGCGGCGGCCTCGACCACGCGCGCCCACTGCGCGATGTCGGCACGCAGCGCGGCGCCCATCTCCTCAGCGCTGGAGGGCGCCGGGTCCTGGCCTGCGGCAATGAGGCGCGCGCGGACATCCGCATCGTTCAAGGTCTTGACGAGGTCGGCGTTCAGGCGCGCAAGCACCGCCGTGGGCGTGCCTGCCGGTGCGAATAGCCCATACCAGTTGTCCACCACATAGCCCGGCAGACCCGACTCGGTGATGGTTGGAATGTCGGGCATGCCGCTGGATCGTCGCAGCGTCGTCTGGCCCAGCGCGCGCAGCTTGCCGGCGCGTACCAGCGGCAGGGCAGAGGGGTCGGCGAACATCAGCTGGATTTGGCCCCCCATGATGTCGGTCAGCGCCGGGCTGGTGCCCTTGTAGGGCGCGTGCAGCATGTCCACCTTGGCCTGCAGCTTGAAGAGCTCTCCAGTCAGGTGCAGCGCCGAGCCGATGCCGCTCGACCCGTAGCTGAGTTTGCCTGGCTGGGCGCGCGCCAGCGCGATGAGTTCAGCCACCGTGTTCGCGGGTACCGCGAGGCCCACCACCAGCAGGTTGGAGATGATCGCCACGCGGCCGACTGCGGCCAGGTCGCCGGCCGGCTTGTAAGGCAGCTTCGGGCTCACTACCGCGGCGATCGACATCGGCCCCGGCGAACCGACGATCAGGGTATAGCCGTCCGGCGCTGCCTTGGCGAC
>JAEUOR010000030.1 GCA_016790635.1 Burkholderiales bacterium | reverse complement strand
GCCGTCGGCCGCTTGCCCACGACCGGAGGCCCGGTGGGCGATGCCGCCATCCTCGCGGTCGCGCGGGCCGCCGCCGGCCTCGCGGCGGTCGGTGAGGGCGCGCTCGCCGCCGCGCTGCTCGCCGACGGGGCGCCGAGCGAGACGGCGGTGGTGCGCGCCAGTCGGGCCGGCGTCGCCGCCCTCCTCGCGCTCACGGTCGACGGAGATCTGCGCGCCTACCGCGCGCGGTCGCTCGACGCGGTCGAGGCCTTCACCGCGGCGGCGGACCGGCGTGGCGCGTGCACCCAGCGGGTCAACGCGGGCTACGCGGCGATCCGCCTCGGCCGGATCACCGAGGCGCAGGCCCACCTCGAACGAGCGGCCGAGGAGGCACGAGGCCTCGGCCTCCACCACCTCGCGGCCGCGGCCAAACACAACCTCGGGCTCGTACGCTTGCGCCTCGGGGACGTTCCCGGCTCGATCGCGCTGCAGACCCACGCGCTCTCGACGCTGCTGGCCCAGGGCGATCTGCGGCTCGCCGAGGGCGCGCGGTGCTACCTCGCCGAAGCCATGCTCGCCGACGGGCGTCTCGGAGAGGCGCTGCGCGAGGCCGAACGCGCCGCCACCGCGCTCGCCGACGTCCCGACGATGCGCGCGGTCGCCGGGGTGACCCTGGCCAGGGCGGCCCGCCTGAACGGAGATTTCGCGCGGGCGAGCCGCGCGCTCGATGCCTGCCACCCCGCCGGGTTGCCCGCCGACGCGCTGGCCTCTCACGTCGAGAGGGTGGAGCTCGCCGCGGCCATGGCCGACGAGCGCCGGCGGCGTCTCGCCCTCGCCGAGGCCAACGCCGTGCTCGCGACGGTGGTGGAGGGCTTCGCCGACGAGGAGCTCGGCCACTTCTTCGACGGCGTGCCCGAGGCTCGCCTTCTGCGCGTCACTCGGGCCCGTTATGCTGAAGGCGTCGATGACTGACGACCGCACGCGTACGCACGACCTGGCTCCGACCTCGTCCACGCTGCGCCTCATCGTCATCGACGCCGAACGGTCGCGGGTGATCGATCTCTCGCCCGGAGACTCGATCGTCGGTCGCGCCGAGCAGGCCGACGTGCGGCTCGACGATGCCTCCGTGTCCAAGCAGCACGCGCGCCTGCGGGTCCGCCCCGACGGAGGCGTCAGCGTGGCGGACCTCGGCAGCCGCAACGGCACCCGCCTCGACGGGCGACCGCTGACGGAGGAGGCCGCGCTCGAGCCAGGGGAACCGCTCGAGATCGGGCGGAGCACGCTGGTGCTCCAGCGCGGAGACGGGGTCTTGCGCCGACCTCCGCGCGCGGCCTCCACCTTCGTCGACGTCCGGCGCGTGGCCCTCGGCGACGACACGCTCGTCATCGCCGACGACGCGACCGCGCGCGCCTACGCCCTGCTCGGTCGCCTCGCCGCCTCCACGCTGACCGTGTGCGTGCTCGGCGAGACGGGCACGGGCAAGGAGCTCGCGGCGCGCTTCCTCCACGACCGGTCGCCGCGCGCAGCGGGCCCCTTCGTGTCCATCAACTGCGCGGCGGTCGCCGAGTCGCTGGCCGAGGCCGAGCTGTTCGGGCACGCCCGGGGGGCGTTCACGGGCGCCTCGACGGCCCGCGCGGGGGTGATCGAGGCCGCCCACGGGGGGACGCTCTTCCTCGACGAGATCGGGGAGCTCACGCCTCCCATCCAGGCCAAGCTCTTGCGCGCGCTCGAGACACGCTCGATCGTCCGGGTCGGTGAGGTCGAGCCGCGACGGGTGGATCTGCGGCTCGTCTGCGCGACCCATCGTGACCTCGACGTGGAGGTGCGAGAGGGGCGGTTCCGAAACGACCTTCGCTTCCGCATCGCCGGTGCCCCCGTGCACCTCGCGGCGCTCCGCGAGCGACCGCGCGAGCTGCGCGCCCTCTCGGCCTACTTCCTGACCCGCGCCGCTGGTTCGCGCCCGCTGTCGCTCTCCGACGAGGCCCTGGCCGTGCTGCAGCGACACCCCTGGCCGGGCAACGTCCGCGAGCTACGCAACGCGATGGAGTGGGTCGCCGCCACCTGCGAGGGCGCCGAGGTCGGCGTCTCCGACTTGCCCGAGAGCGTGAAGTCCCACGGAGCTGCCGCGTCCGCCGCCCAGCAAGACCGTGGCTCCCGGGGGCTCGCCGACGAGGTCCGTGACCTCGAGCGACGGCGCATCGCCGAGGCGCTCGCGGCGACCGGAGGCAACAAGACGCGCGCCGCCGCGATGCTGGCGATGCCCATCCGGACGCTCAGCGAGAAGGTGAAGCAGTACGGTCTCGGCAAGTGACCGGGGCTCGCGCGGCGGCCCGGCAGCGCGTGTACCCTTCCTCGCGATGAGCGCGTATCGAGAGGGGCGGGAAGCGGTCCGCCACAAGCCGTTCGCGCTCCTCTGTGCCCAGTGCGCCCAGCGGCGCGTCGTCCGCGATGTCGACGACACGTTCGCCTGCGAGCGGTGCGACCTCGAACAGCCCGTGTTCGCCGTGACCCCGCGCCCCATCGACCCCGTCACCAGGGAGTGGCGCGGACTTCCCGAGGGCATGGCCAAGGCCACGGCGGAGGACCTGACGGCGTTCGCCCGCGAGATGGGGATCACGGAGCCGGCCACTTCGCTCACCGTCGCCTGCAACGGGCTGGACGTCGTCGTAGAGGTCGCCACGTCGAGCGGGCACCCGATCGGCGTCGATCTGCGCGTGAACGTCGTGGGCTTGCCGCCGGTGACGCTGCGGGTGGAGACCGAGGAGCACGTGGACGCCAAGCGGACCGGACTCACCGTGGAGGTGCAGACCGGAGACGCCGGATTCGACGCGAAGGTCTTCGTCGAGTCCGCCGCCTCGCCCGAGGATCTCGCGCTCACCCTCGCCTCCCGCGCCGTTCGCCAGGCCGTCGTCGCCGTGCTCGGGCACGTCGGCAGCGTCGAGCTCACCGAGCTCGGGATCGAGGTCGGCCTCCGCGGCGAGGGGGCCTACGAGCCGGCGCGGCTGCGCGAGCTCGCCGCGGCGCTGCGCACGATCGCTGGCGCGCCACGGGTCCTCTCTCCCTCCACCGAGGAGACCCCGCGGCGCGTGAACGTGACCCGGTTCGTCCTGTTCGGCGCCGCGCCCATCGTCCTCGCGTCTCTGATCCACGCGCTGCACAGGTACGCGACGTTCAGCGTCCTCATCGGCTTCGTCGCCGCGGGCCTCGCGGGTCTCGTCTGGCTCGCGCTGCAGCCCCCGCTGCGCCGCCTGGTCGCCGGTCGGTCCCGGTCGCACCTCGACTTCGCGTTGCTGCGCGGCGTGTTGCTGGGCGACCTGTTCGCGGCGGCCCTCTCGGCGCTGCTCCTCGTCAACGGCGCCGGCGACCGCTCCGCGCCGCGGCACGTGGAGCTCGTCGCCTACGAGGTCGACTACGACAGCGAGGACAACCAGGCCATCGTCCGCGCCATGGACGGGCCGGAGAAGCACCGCTTCAGCTTCGACGACCCGCAGCGACGGATCCACCTCCCCGCGACCGTCACCGCCACGTTCCGGCAGGGCCGCCTCGGCTTCCCCTGGCAGCAGGGCCACGCCGTCGTGCACTGGTCGAGCGACGACGCCAAAGGGAAGTAGTCGATTGTCGAATCGACGTTGCTCGAGGTCCAGGGCGACCCCAACGTGGCGGTCATGGAATCAACGACTGCACACGTGGAACAGCGCGCCAGCGTGAAGGAAGGCCTGGAGGGCGTCGTGGTCGCGGCGACGCGCCTGTCCGACGTCGACGGCGAGCGCGGCCGCCTGATCGTCGCCGGGCACGACGTCGAGGCGCTCGCGGGGCGCATCACCTTCGAGGACGTCGTCGCCCTGCTCGACACCGGGCACCTGCCGGGCGCCGCGGAGCGCGCCTCCCTCGTCGGGGCGCTCGGCAGAGCCCGCGTGCGCGCCGCCGAACGTCTCGCGGACGTCCTCCCCGCGCTCGCGCGCGCCGACGCGATGGATGCGCTCCGTGGCGCCACCGCGCAGCTCGCCACCGACGATCCGGTCGAGGTCCTCGCGGGTGTCGCCGTGTTCGCGGCCGCGTGGGCCCGCGTCGCGGCCGGCAAGGCACCCGTGGCCCCCGATCCCCAGCGGAGCCAGGCGGCCGACTACCTTCGCATGGTGACTGGCGAGGCGCCCGACGCCGCGCGTACGGCCGCGCTCGACGCGTACCTCGTCACCGTCGCCGACCACGGCATGAACGCCTCCACGTTCACCGCGCGGGTCGTCGCCTCCACCGGGTCCGACCTCGTGTCGTCGGTCGCCGCCGCGCTCGGTGCGCTCAAGGGCCCGCTGCACGGCGGCGCTCCGGGCCCCGTGCTCTCGATGCTCGACGCCATCGGCGCGCCCGACGCCGCTCCCGCCTGGCTCGAGGCCGAGCTCGCGAGCGGGCGTCGCATCATGGGCATGGGCCACCGCATCTACCGCGTGCGCGATCCGCGCGCCGCCGTCCTCGAGAAGGCCACCCTCGCACTCGAGGGGGCAGGCATCACAACCGGCCGCCTCGCGCTCGCGCGCGCCGTCGAACGGGCGGCCGAAGGCGTGCTGCGCGTGCGCCATCCGAACCGGCCCCTGCACGCCAACGTCGAGTTCTACACCGCCGTGCTCCTCGACACGGTGGGGCTGCCGCGCGAGCTCTTCACCGCCACCTTCGCCGTCGGTCGCACCGCGGGGTGGTGCGCGCACGTCGCCGAGCAGCGCAAGAACGGCCGACTCATCCGCCCCGCGTCGCTGTACGTGGGCGAGGTGCCGGCCTGACGCATCCGCAACACGGGAATGGCCGATCCCAGCGCATCCGAATGTTGCGTCGCAGCGACACATACCGAACAAACGCGCGCGCATGATTGTGCAGCGCAACATTCCGCGCTAGGCTCCGCGAACCGATGCTCTACGCCGTCCGCGAAGCCCAGCGCCTCCTGCTCCGACCGTTCCTCTCGGCCGTGGCCGTCTCCCAGCAGATGGTCGACGCCACCGCGTCGCTGGCGCCGTTCCCGTTCCCGCAGCTCACGTCCGCGAGCCTGTCGCTCTTCCAGCGCATCCACCGCACGTACGACAAGCCGGGGTTCGATCTGCGGAGCACCGTCGTCGACGGCCAGGAGGTCCAGGTCCGCGAGCGCATCGTGCGGCGCTTGCCGTTCTGCGACCTCGTGAAGTTCGAGCGCGTGCTCCCGCCCGGCAGCACGCGAAAGGACCCACCGGTGCTCGTGTTCGCGCCGCTGTCGGGCCACCACGCCACGCTGCTCCGCGAGACCGTGCGCACGATGCTCCCCGAGCACGACGTCTGGATCACCGACTGGCGCGACGCGCGGCTGGTCCCCCGCAAGGAGGGCGCGTTCTCGCTCGACTCGTACGTGGAGTACGCCGTCGATTTCCTGCGCGCGCTCGGGCCCGACGTGCACGTGCTCGCGGTCTGCCAGCCGAGCGTCCCCGTGCTGGCCGCCGTCTCGCTGATGTCGACCCTCGGCGACCCGGCGGTGCCCCGCTCGCTCACCCTCATGGGCGGCCCGGTCGACCCGCGGCGGAACCCGACCGCGGTGAACGAGCTCGCGACCAAGCGCTCGCTCGCGTGGTTCGAGCGCAACCTCGTGCACCGCGTGCCGCCGGGCCACCCCGGCTTCGGACGCAAGGTCTACCCGGGGTTCCTCCAGCACCTCGCCTTCGTCTCGATGAACCCGGAGCGGCACTTCGAGGCGCACACGAAGTACTTCTTCGACCTCGTGCAGGGCGATTTCGAGTCGGCGGAAGCCCACCGCAAGTTCTACGACGAGTACAACGCGGTCCTCGACATGGACGCCGCCTACTACCTCGACACGGTCCGCACGGTGTTCCAGGAGCACGCCCTCCCGAGGGGCACCTGGCGCGTGAACCTGCACGGCAAGGAGCTCCGCGTGGCGCCCGAGGACATCCGCGTCCCCGCGCTGCTCACGGTGGAGGGCGAGCTCGACGACGTCTCGGGGCTCGGCCAGACCGAGGCCGCCCACGACCTCTGTTCGGGCATCCCGAGCGACCGCAAGCAGCACCACGTGGAGCGCGGCGCTGGACACTACGGCATCTTCAGCGGTCGACGGTGGCGCGAGTCGATCTACCCGGTCCTGCGCGAGTTCATCGCCCGCGCGTGAGGCAGCGCGGGCCTGGACCCGCTAGCGTCCGCGCGTGCGCGTCCCGAGTCTGATCCTCCTCTGCCTCTACCTCTCCTCCACCGGTTGCGCGGTCGCCGACGACGAGGCCGCGGTCGTCCGCGACGCCAGCGCCGACACCAAGGTCACCGATGGCACTACCAGCGACACCGACACGGGCACGACGCCGGACACGGGCACGGCGACCGACACGGGCAGCGACGACACCAGTCCGACGGACACCGGCACAATCGAGGACACAGGGCCGTGCGCGATCGCCGGCTGCAGCACCGGCTCCGAGTCGCGGGCCACCTGC
The DNA here is from genome assembly GCA_016790635.1 of Burkholderiales bacterium. Lineage (GTDB taxonomy): Bacteria > Pseudomonadota > Gammaproteobacteria > Burkholderiales > JAEUOS01 > JAEUOS01. The sequence goes on along the minus strand of JAEUOR010000030.1, from coordinate 85,848 downwards.
GCCACCGCGCGCACGATCAGCCGCAAGACCGCGGGCGTGCTCGGCGGCTACGCGGCGACGGGCCTCGCCTTGCCGACGACGACCATCGCCGACGGCAGCGCGAGCTGCTCGGCCGCCGGGCCCGACCACGCCTACCGCCTGTTCGTCCGCAAGGGCGAGGCCGTCGACGTCACCATCGCCAGCAAGACCGCCGGCAACACGCTGCGCACGCTCATGTTCGAGAGCGCGAGCTGCGCGGCCGCGACCTGCAGCGGCACGTTCAAGTGCGGCACCACGAGCGGGGGATCGCTGACCGCCACCGCCGACGGCTGGGTCGCCATCGTCGTGAGCGGCTCGACCACGTCGGACAGCGGCCTCTACGACATCACCGTCAAGCTCACCTGCAAGACCACCGACTGCGAGTGCCCCTGAGGCGGGGGGCCGCTATCGTCCTGCCTCCGTAGCCTGCGCCAGAGCACGCCTCCGCGCTCGGGCCGAGGACACGAGACAGCAGTTCGGATCGCAAGGTGAGGAGTGCGGTCCTCACCCCGCCGTTCACGACCGAACGCGAGCGCAGAAGACGTCGCGCGATCGTGCGCGCTTGGTACGATGGCGAGGGGGGTTCGGATGCGTTCCACGATGACGGCCGTAGAGCGCCTCGCGCACGGAGGCGGGTCCGAGCGGACGCGCGCCCGGGTGGCGCTCGTGTCCGACGATGTCGAGCTGCGCGAGCTGCTCACGTCGACCGAGCTCACGCTGGTCCGGAGGGACGCGCTGAGCGACCTCGAGCTCGATCACCTCGACGTGGTCGTGATCGATCGGAGAGCGGGCGTACCCGAAGCCATGGTCGCCTCGCTCGCGGGGCACATCCCGATCCTCGCAGTGCTCGATGGTCGGTCGCGAGACAGAGGCACCGCGACCGACGTCGTCGAGCGCCCCCTCGACGCGCACGTGCTGCATCGCCGCGTCTCGGTGCTCGCGGAGCTCCGACAGCTCCGGCGCGCGACGGTCGTGCTCGAGTCGGCGCTCGCCCACAGCGTCACGGGCCTCGCCATCGCCGATCCGCGACAGCCCGACTGCCCCATCGTGTACGTGAGCCCCGTCTTCGAGACGCTCACTGGCTACGCCGCCGACGAGGTCGTCGGTCGCAACTGCCGCTTCCTGCGCGGCCCCGACGCCGACCCCGAGCAGACCCAGCGCCTCCGCGAGGCGGTCGCCGCGAGGAGCACCGAGCGCACGGTGCTCCGCAATCGGAGGAAGGACGGCACCCCGTTCTGGAACGAACTCACCATCTTCCCCATCCCCGGCGAGCGCGGCCAGGTCCTCTACCTCGGCGGCATGCAGCATGACGTGACCGAGCTCATGGAGACCCGCGCCGAGATCGCGCGGGCGCTCGACGACGTGGCTGCGCAGCACGCCTTCACGCTGGCGGCGCTCGACGCGCTCCAGGTGGCCGTGGTGTGCTGCGACGCCGAGCGCAGGGTCGCGTACGCCAATCGCGCCGCCGGCACCCTGCTCGGTGAAGCGCCGAGCCTCCTCGTCGGCCGCGGGGTCGGCGAGGCGATCTCGGACGCCGTCATCGGCTTCTGGAACGACGGCGCGGCCACCGCCGAGCTGCGCTTCCAGCGTGTTCGAGCGGACGGTCGCACCCGCGAGATCTCGGCCTCGGCGCAGCGGTGCTCCGTCGTCGCGGCCGACGCCATCGACGTGATCCTGGTCCTCCACGACCGCACCGAGACCCAGCAGGCGGAGCGGCTCGCGCGGCTCGCCACGGTGAGCGTGATGGCGGCCGGCTTCGCCCACGAGGTGCGCAACCCGCTCGCCAACGTCCGGATGTTCGTGGAGCTCCTCGCCGCCGAGCTCACCGACGACGACGATCGCCGGCAGCTGCTCGACCGTCTCATGGGCCAGGTCACGCGCATCGAGCGCCTCGTGCGGACCTCGCTGCAGTTCGCCCGCCCCGAGCGACCGCGGCTCGCGGCCCACTGGCCCTCGGTCATCGTCAACACGACGCTCGAGGCGCTGGCCACGCGCACGCGGCGCTCGGGCGCGGTGATCCGGGTCGACATGACCGACGGGTTGCCCAAGGTCACGTGCGACGACGGTCAGCTCGTCCAGGTGCTGGTGGCGCTGATCAACAACGGGCTCGACGCGGCCGGAGACCCTGGCGAGGTCACGCTCCGCGTCCGGCGCGAGGAACAGCAGGTCGTGTTCTCGATCATCGACGAAGGACCGGGGATACCTGCCCACCTGCTCACCGAGATCTTCAACCCCTTCTTCACGACGAAGGCCGGTGGCACCGGGCTCGGGCTCTCGATCGCCCAGCAGGTGGTGCACGAGAACGGCGGCCAGCTCGGGGTCGCCAACGGCGACCAGCGCGGAGCGATCTTCACCGTGAGCATGAAGGTGGCGACCCCTTGAACGAAGCGCCCCGTCTGCTGCTCGTCGAGGACGACGAGGACCTGCGCTTCGCGCTGTGCCGACTCCTCGGCAAGCACCGCTACGACGTGGAGACCGTGGGTACGGGCGCGACGGCGCTGGCGGCGGTCCGCGCGCGCTCCTTCGACGTGGTGCTGCTCGACCTCGGGCTGCCCGACCGCCCGGGGGTCGAGGTTCTCGCGGAGATCGTGGCGCTCGACGCGGCGCTGCCGGTGGTGGTGCTGACGGGGCGGGACGAGGCGGCCTCGGCCGTCCGCGCCCTGCGCGCCGGTGCGTTCCAGTACCTGACCAAGCCGACCGCCTCCGAGGAGATCCTGCTCGCCGTCGAGCAGGCGCGGGAGCGCTCTCGACTCGCGCGGCGGGTCGAGGCCGAGGAGCGCGCGGGGCTCGACGCCGGGGTCGGCGAGTCGTGGGCGTTCCGACGCGCGCTCGCGGAGGTGCGCGCGGCCGCCGCCGCCCCCCGCACCCCGGTCCTGGTGCGGGGGGAGTCGGGCACGGGGAAGGAGCGGTGTTCCCGCCTGATCCACGCCTACAGCGAGCGCGCGCGCGGACCCTTCGTGACCGTCAACGCGGCGTGCTTCTCGCCCTCGCTGCTGGAGAGCGAGCTCTTCGGGCACGAAGCGGGCGCCTTCACCGGCGCGCGGGGCACCAAGCGGGGGGTGTTCGAGCTCGCGGCCGGCGGCACCCTGTTCCTCGACGAGGTCGGGGAGTTGCCCCTCGATCTGCAGCCCAAGCTGCTGCGGGTCCTCGAGGGCCACCCCTTTCGCCGGCTCGGCGGGGAGCGCGAGATCCGCGCCGACGTCCGGCTGGTGTCGGCGACGCATCGCGCCCTCGACGCGGAGGTCGAGGCGGGCCGCTTCCGGCTCGACCTCTACCACCGGCTGCGCGTCGTCGAGATCGCGCTGCCGCCGCTCCGCGAACGCGCGGAGGACATCGCGCTGCTGACCCAGCACTTCGTCGCGCGCATCGCCGCGGAGCTCGGGCGCCCGCCGCTCGGCGTGACGCCCGCGGCCCTCGCCGCGCTGCGTGCCTACGCCTGGCCCGGCAACGTCCGGGAGCTCCGCAACGTCATCGAGCGGGCGATCGTGCTGCGGACCGGGGGCGACCTCGATCTGCGGGATCTCCCCCGCGAGGTCATGGCCGCCGCGCCCGGCCCCCAGCCGGACCCGATGGGCGCCGACGCGCCACCGATGCTCTCGCTGGAGGCGGCCATCCAGCGCCACGTGATCCGTGCCTTCCAGCGGTGCGGCAACAACCTCAGCCTGACCGCCCGGGTGCTCGGGATCTCGCGGATGACCCTGCGCAAGCGCCTGCGGGAGGCCGCCATCGAGGCCGACGACGCCGAGCCCTCCTGAGGGCTCAGGCGGCGAGGACGGCCAGGATGGACGCGATGCTGCTCTGCACGAGCGCGACGTTGCACTCCTGACGGTCCAGCCTGACGTGCAAGAGACAGGGGAACGAGGGCGGGTCCCAGCGCAGGCGGTGGAGCACCTCGATCTCGTCCCCCGAGCAGGCGGTGAGATCCTCGACCTCGTCGCCGGCCGCGGCGGCGCTGCCGCGCGCGACCTGCCAGAGGTCGACGAGGAACGACTCGCGGACCGGCGACCCGATGGCCGCGACCGCGCACCGATCCGGCCAGCGAAGGACCGCCGCCGACAGCACGCCGTCGAGGGCGCTCACCCGGCCGAGCAGGTGCAGCGCCTCCGGGAGGGCGTCGTCGTTCGGCGTCGGTTCGCCGTCCGGATCGGAGACGAGATCGGCCTCGCCGAGCTCCGCAAGGGGCTCGTCGTCGTCCGCGAGGAACGCTGCCAGCGGCGCGTCGATCGACCGTCGCTCGGCGGTGGTCTCGCGCTCCGCGACGGCGGTCGTGATCGTCTCGACGAGCAGCCTCTCCAGCGCCTCCTCACCCTGCGCGCTCCCGAGGCTCGCGTCGATGGGGGCGCCGCCGACGAGGCGCACGAAGCCCCGCGCGTCGGCCGTCTCGACGTGGAGGGTCAACGTCTCCGCCCGCCGGGCCGCGACGCGCAGCACTGTGCGCAGGCCCACCCCCTCCGCGCTGGCGAGGGCCGCCGCCGCCCGAAGACGCTCCTCCATCTCGAGCCGCGAGGCCGTGCGGGGGACGAGCGCCACGATGGCCCGGTCCCGGCCCAGTCCTCGCCGCTCTTCTTCGTCGGCGAGGACGACCAGGCTCGTCGGGGTCGCGCGCCCGACGAGCGCCACGAGCAGGTCGAGCAGGTCGGGGGCGGCGAGGTCGACGGCGACCAGCGCGATCTCCGAGGCCCGAGCGAGGATCCGCAACGCATGGGCCCCGGAGCTGGCCGTGGCGATGCGACGGCCGACCCCCACACGGGCGCCGCCGACGACCAACAGCGTCGGCGCCTCCGAGGCGTCCCGAGTCATCGCACCGGCCTGGTCACAGGACCAGATCGCGCTCCGCGTCGGCCAGCGTCAGGCGCGCCATGCCGAGGTTCGCGCGGCCGCGATCGAGGGCCAGGTAGAAGAACACCTGGGGCTTCGAGCGGAGCGGTCGGATGAGGTGGTACTGCTTGCCGAGGGTGATGAGGATGTCCTCGATGTCGTCCTTGAGCCCGAGCGCCTTCGCGGCCTTGCGCTTGGCGCGCACGACCTCGGTGTTGGTGGCGCCCGCGACCTCGAGGTTGAGCATCGGCCCGCCACCCTCGGTCCCGAGCACCATGCCGCTCTCCGAGTCGCACAGGCACGCGCCCACGAAGCCGTCGATGCTGTCGAGCTTGCTGAGACTGTCCTTGACGTTCGCCATGTCGTTCTCCTTGTCGATCGCGTTGTTCGTTGCGTTGCGAGGGCGGGACCGAGGAGTGTCCTCGGCCCGCTGGGAAGGGGGTTGGCTGGCGGGGGGCGGAACGAGGGTCCAGCCGTCGTCGACCTCGGGGGCGTCGCGGTGGTCCTCGTCGTGCAGCCGGCAGGCCTCCATCACGAGCTCCATCCACGGCAGCTCGATGGTCCGCGCGGGGGTCGGAGCGCCGAGGTCCATCGAGAACCGACCGCCGCGGAAGCCCATGATCTCGAAGAACGCCTGGGTGCCGACCAGCGCCCCGGCGACCGCGTGCGGGATCGCCCCGCGCTCGAACCAGATCACGCCGTCTCCCCCCGCGGCGGCGACGTGGAGCGCACCGGTGGCGTTGGACAGCGCGTAGAGCTGGACGATGTCGGGCAGGGTCTGCACCTGGATCGCGCCGTGGAATCCGCGGCTCGCCTCCGTGCGCTCCAGCGCGCCCTCGACCAGCGAGAGGAAGCGCTCGAAGTCGAACGGCTTCTCGAGGTAGTCGATGGAGCCCCGTCGCTTGATCTCCTCGAAGACGTCGCCGGCGGGGTAGGCGGTCATGACGACGACCGGCAGGCTGGGCCGCAGGCTGCGGGCGGCCACCACCAGCTCGAGGCCGTTCATCCGGGGCATGCGGATGTCGGCCACCACCACGTCCGGCGGGTCGACGGTGAGCCGCTCGAGCGCCGCCTGGCCGTCGCACGCGGTCTTCACCACGAAGCTCGGCCGCGCGAGCCGGATGCGCTCGGTCAGCGACCAGAGGAGCTCTTCCTCGTCGTCGACGAGCAGCAGCTTCGGGTGCTTCGGCCAGGCCACGCCACCCCTGCAGCGAGGCGTGTGCCAGCCGGGAGTCACGCAGCGCGAGCGGCGGAATCTCGCGCATTCCGGGCCACCTCGTCGGCGGTGGCCAGATCGTGACCGGCTCGCTCCTCGCCACCCGGCCAGAGACTGACCACCCGGATCGCCGTCACGTCCTCACGGCGCGCAGCCGATCTGGGTGCCGTGCACGAGGTTGGCGGATGTGCTCCCCAGCAGCGACAGCGGCACGGAGGGGCCGGTCAGCACTCCGAGCGGGGAGACGATCGAGATGCGGGGGCCGTGGTGGCCAGCGCTCCGAGACAGACGATCACCGAAGCGTTGTGCACTCTCGCCATCGAGCCCTCGAAGCCGCAGTCGTCGCACATGGCCGCGATCGGTCAAGGCCCGATGACCGGATCGACGAGCAGACCAGCTGGCAAGCATCCTATGCTCGACGGATGCGTCGCCCCCTCGCCCTCGCCACGTGCGTCCTCGGCGTGCTCCTCGCCGGACGAGCCCACGCGGCCGATCTCCTCGTCCCCGGCGCCTTGAACGTCGACCCGCCGACCGTGATCTCGCTGGGTGTCCAGCTGGTGATCACCGGCGACGACGACGGCGACGCCAAGGTCACCTTGCGCTACCGGCCCAAGGGCGCGACCGCGTGGCGCGAGGGGCTGCCGCTGCACCGCGTGCGGGCGAGCGCGGTCAAGGGCCGCACGGTGCCGGAGCAGTTCGCGGGGAGCGCGCTCGAGCTCCAGCCCGACACGCTCTACGAGCTCGAGCTCCACGTCGTCGATCCGGACGGCCTCGACAAGATCCTCACCACCGAGGCGCGCACGCGTGCCGTGCCGAGGGATCCGAAGGCGCCGCGCGCCGTCGCGGTCAAGGACACCGCGGGCCTGAAATCCGCGCTCGCCGCGGCCAAGCCGGGCGACGTGATCACGCTCGCCAAGGGCACCTACAACGGCCCCTTCTCCCTCGACGCGAGCGGCACGGCCGCCGACCCGATCGTGCTGCGCGGCGAGGACGCCGAGGGGGTCGTGCTGGTGGGCACGGGCACCACCGGCAACCTGCTCGAGGTCTACGGCAGCTTCGTGCACGTGGAGCAGCTCACCCTCCGCAACATGGACCGCGGCCTCCGCTTCCAGGGCGTGGGCGCGCAGGGCAACGTCGTGCGTCGCGTGCGCCTGCGCGAGGTGCGCCTCGGCATCGGCGGCAAGGACGGCCAGAAGGACTTCTACCTCTGCGACAACGTCCTCGAGGGCAAGCTCGCGTGGCCGGCGATCTACGCCGACGATGGCGGCGCGCACGCCAACGACGACGGCATCGAGGTGATCGGCAACGGCCACGTCGTCTGCCACAACCGGTTCAGCGGCTTCGGCGACGACGTCAAGAACGGCGCCGACGGCCACCGCAGCTTCGACGTGTACGGCAACGAGACCCTGTCGGCCTACGACAACGCGGTCGAGCTCGACGGCGCCGAGGGCAACGCGCGCGCGTTCCGCAACCGGTTCCTGAACAGCTACGCCCCGATCAGCTACCAGCCCATCCACGGCGGGCCCGCCTACGCGTTCCGCAACGTCGTCGTGAACGTCTACGACGAGCAGAACAAGCTGCACTCGCTCGGCGGCACCGCCGAGACGGTCGGCGCGTACATCCTGCACAACACGTTCGTGAGCGCGCGGTACGCGATGCAGATGCAGGCGGCCGCCACGGCGCACGACTTCCGGATCCACGGCAACCTGTTCGTCGGCCCGCTGTCCACGATCGCCGGCCGGGTGGTCAACTGGAGCGCGCCGATCGACCGCGGCACGTTCGACCGCGACGGCTACTTCCCGGACGGCCAGTTCGCCTTCGATCCGACGGGAAAGTGGGCCAGCTTCGCGGCGATGTTGGCGGCCGGCAAGGTGGAGCCCAACGGCGTGTTGCTCGACGCCAAGACCTTCGCGAGCGGGCTCGTGGGCCCCGCAGACTACCGCGTGGTGGTCACCTCGGCGGACGTCGCGCTGGCGCCGACCAGCAAGGCGATCGACCGCGGCGTCGCGATGCCGGGCCTCACCGACGGCTTCCTCGGCGCGGCGCCCGACCTCGGCGCCCTCGAGCTCGGGTGCCCGACGCCCGTGTACGGGCCGCGCCCGGCGGGCATGGACGAGACGAACGAGCCGCGCGGCTGCGTGGAGGGGGCGACGCCGATCGGCGACGCGGGGCCGGGCGACGCGGGCGCGGACGGCGGCGGCAGCGACTCCGGCGGTGACGTCGGCGTGGGCGACGACACCGGGAGCAATCCCGGTGCCGCCCCGGGCGACGACAGCGGCTGCGGCTGCGCGGTGCCGCGCACCTCGTCGATCGGGCTCGCCTGGCTGCTCGCGATCGTGCCGCTCCTGCGTCGTCGCCGCCGCTGATCAGTGCCGCGCGATCCAGGCGGCCGCGGTGTGGTCGTCGAGCGCGCCCACGTGGCGCTCGCCCTCGAGATCGAGCGTGGGCAGGCCCTCGACCTTGAGCTTGTCGGCGAGCTTGGCGTCGTCCTCGAGCCGCTTGCGCGGCGCCGCCGACGTGCGGCAGGCGTCGTACTTCGGCATGTCGAGCGCGAGCTCGAGCGCGACCAGGCGACAGGTGGGGGTGTCGGGCGCCTCCTTCTTGGAGACGAGGAGGTCGATGAACTCCTCCTCCTTGCCCTGCTCGCCGGCGCAGCACGCCGCGATGGCCGCCTCCTTGGCGTGCTCGTGCATGCCGAGCGGCACGTGGTGACGCTCGACGACGATGTCGGGGCGCGACGCGAGGGCCTTCTTCACGCTCACGTGGGTGAGCCGGCAGTAGGGGCACTCGAGATCGACGAACTCGCGCAGCACCTTCTTCCCTGCGACCACCGGCGTGGGCTCGGGCGCGATCGACGAGCGCACCACCTTGGGCTGCCCGAGCGCGAGCAGGAGCGGCGACACGAACACGATCACCGAGGCGAGCCCGAGCCGGATGGGCGCGAATCGCCGCCGGGAATCGTCCCTCGTCGCCCGGTACTCGAGGTAGAGGGCGACGCCGATGACGAGGCTCGCCGCGTCGACCACCAGGCAGAACTTGCAGAACGCGTGCAGCACCAGCGCCTGGATGAGGAAGAGGTGCACGCCCTCGATCGCCATCACGGCGCCGATCCACGGCGCGAGGCGCCGGACGACGTTGCCCCCGATCACCACGACGAGCAGCACGAGCGCGAAGGCGATCACGCCGAGCAGCGCGCGGGGGATCCCGAACAGCGTGGCGTAGGCGCTGTGCGCGACCTTGTCGCACCCGCCGCCGGGACCGCAGAATCCGCGCGCCACGACGTAGGGCGCGAGCAAGGCGGCGCTCGAGGCGAGCCCGGCGAGGGCGGCGACGCCCGCGACGAGGCGGGCACGGGCAGCGAGGACGGGACGTTCCATCGGTCGACGCAACCGGTCATAGGTCGGCCTTGTTCCGCGGGCAAAGTGGGTTGACGCGGGGAGGGCTCGGCAGGCACGCTCCGCCCACTCATGCGCCCTCTCCTCGCGGCCTCGCTGGTCGCAAGCTCCGCCCTGCTGTGTCTCGAAGGCACGGCGGGCGCCCAGTTCTCGTTCGGCAGCTACGGCCGCGTCAACGCCGCGAGCGACCTGCGCGGCGGCAGCGGCCGGCAGGCGAACATCATCGCCTACGGCCCGCGGCTCGATCTGCCGAGCTACGCCGAGATCCAGCTCGAGCGCCGGGACTCCTACGGCTCCACCTACGGCGAGGGGATCCGCACCAACATCGTGTTCACGCTCGGCATCGCCGCGCCGCTGTTCCACGAGACCGGCAAGTTCGAGGCGCAGACCGCCGTCCGCAACCTCTACGCCGACGTCACCGGCATCTTCCACAAGTCGTTCACCGCGTGGGTCGGCTCGCGGATGTACCGCGGCGACGACATCTACCTGCTCAACTGGTGGCCGCTCGACAACCTCAACATGGTGGGCGGCGGGGTCAAGCTGGCCCTCGACACGAGCGCCCCCGACGCGACGACCGTGGCCATCGCCGTCGGCCTCGGGCGCTCCTCCGATCCCTTCTCCTACCAGGTGCAGCCCTCGCTGCGCCCGACGGGCCTCGGCACCGCCGACGTCATCGTGCTCGATCGTCCCCGGGTGGTCGTGAGCGAGCGCCTCCAGCACATCCAGAAGATCGACGGCCCCGCCGGCGTGAAGGTCGTGCTGTACGCCGAGCAGCACGCCATGTCGCGCGGCGTGCGCACCAACGAGGCCGGCCTCAAGGAGGAGCTGCCCGCCGAGAACGGCAGCATGATCGGCGCGCAGGTCGGGTTCTTCACCGGCAAGCGCGACACCTTCGTGAACCTGTTCTTCCGCTACGCGACCGGCATCGCGGCCTATGGCGACAAGACGCTGCCGAGCGCGCTCTCGCTCGACAAGAACACCAACGGCGCGCACGAGGCGCTGGCCGCCATCTCCTCCAACGTCGAGGTGGGGCCCCTCGGCGTGTTGATCGGCGCCTACGTACGCGGATTCCGCGACGCGAGCGGCAACCCCAACTCGCGCAGCACGTTCAACGAGGGCACGTTCACCATCCGCCCGCAGCTCTGGATCGGCGAGCACGTCGGCATCTCCGGCGAGTGGAGCTACCAGTCCTACTCCACCGCGGGCGTGAACGACGCCGGCCAGCCCGACCGCGCCAAGGTCAACCGCTTCGCGTTCGTGCCCTTCCTCACCCCGAGCGGGCGCGGCAGCTTCGCGCGGCCGCAGCTCTCGCTCGTCTACGTGTACACGGCGCGCGACGCCGGCGCGAAGGGGCTCTACCCCGCGGACGACCGCTTCGCGCGCCGCTCCGGCGAGCACTATCTCGGCCTCGGCGCCGAGTGGTGGTTCAACTCTTCGTACCGCTGAGTCGTTTCCCGAACTCGAGAGAGGACACCGAACCGTGCTGAACCGACTCCGCCACCTCTTGCGCCCCCTCGCCCTCTGCCTCGCGGTGAGCCCGCTCGCGGGCACGGCGTGCGTCGACACGTCCCCCGCGCCCAAGTACCAACCCGGCAACCACGTCACCGAGTGGAAGGACGAGGTCATCTACCAGGTGCTCGTCGACCGCTTCGCCAACGGCGATCGGAGCAACGACTTCCGGGTGAACCCCACCGCGCCTGCGCGCTACCACGGCGGCGACTGGCGCGGCCTCGCCGACAAGCTCGACTACATCCAGGCGCTCGGGGTCACGACGCTGTGGATCAGCCCCATCGTGCGCAACGTCGAGACCGACGCCGGGATCGACAGCTACCACGGCTACTGGACCCAGGACCCGTACCTGCTCAACCCCCACTTCGGCAACCTCGAGGACCTGCGCGATCTCACGCGGCGCGCGCACGAGCGGGGCATGAAGGTGATCCTGGACATCGTGACCAACCACATGGGTCAGATGTTCTTCTACGACATCAACATGAACGGGCGGCCCGACGAGTCGGTCGAGGGCGGCATCAAGACCAAGGGCGAAAAGACCGTCCACCTGACCGAGTACGACCCGGACTACGAGACCCCGTTCGTCCAGTCGTTCACCTCGCTCGGCAACGCGGGCCCGGCGCCGATCATCTTCTTCGACTCGCCCGCGCTCAACCGCATGCCGCCGCTCTCGCCCGAGGCCGCGTTCCTCGGCACCAAGGAGGCGTATCACCGGCGCGGGCGCGTGGTGAACTACGACGCCCCGCCGGACGGCGACGAGCAGACGATGTTCGGCGACTTCCCGGGTGGCCTCAAGGACCTCGCCACCGAGCACCCCGAGGTGCGCAAGATCATGCACCAGTCGTACGCGCGGTGGATCGCCCTCGCCGACTTCGACGGCTTCCGCATCGACACCGTCAAGCACGTCGAGCACGACTTCTGGCGCGAGTGGGGCGGCAACATCCGCAAGAGCGCCAAGGCCCTCGGCAAGGACAAGTTCCTCCTCTTCGGCGAGGCGTTCGACGGCCGCGACAAGCTCGTCGGGAGCTACACGTTCAACGACGAGCTCGACGGGCTGTTCGACTTTCCCCAGTACTTCCAGGTGTTCCGCGACGTGTTCATCGGCGGCGGGGCCACCACCAAGATCGAGGCCCGCTGGAAGGAGCGCGCCACCAACTGGTCGAGCACGCCCCCCGCGGGCGGCGTCGGCATCCCGCCGGTCGACCTGCACGTGAACTTCCTCGACAACCACGACGTCGGGCGCTTCCTCTGGGCCGCCGACTACTACGGCAAGCGCAAGGACGGCCCGCAGGTGCTGCGCAACGCGCTCACCTTCCTCCTCATGGAGGACGGCATCCCGTGCATCTACTACGGCACCGAGCAGGAGTTCGCCGGCGGCAACGACCCAGCCAACCGCGAGGACATGTGGACGGCACCGAAGCCGTACTCCACCACCGGCACCACGTTCCAGCACATCGCGCGCCTCACCAAGATCCGGCGCGCCATCCCCGCGATCCGCCGCGGCAAGCTCGCCTTCACGTGGACCACCGATCACGTGGCCGACGAGGAGGACGCGGGCATCGTGGCCTTCGAGCGCAGCTCCACCGAGGCGGGCGGGCTCTCGTACGCGCTCGTCGTCGTGAACACCAACGCGGCACACCCCTCGTCCACCTCGTCGGGCACGACGAGCATGAAGGTCAGCGCCCCTGCGGGCACCGACCTCGTCGACGTCCTCGCCCCGACCGGCGGCGCGACGGTGAAGGTGGCCGGCGACGGCACCCTGAAGATCTCGGTGCCGCCGGGCGGCGCGGTGGTGCTGGCCCCGGCGGGCACGAAGATCTGAGCGCGCGGGGCTACTCGAACCGCAGCGCCTGGATCGGGTCGAGCTTGCTGGCCTTGCGCGCCGGGTAGAGCCCGAAGCCGATCCCGACCAGCGCCGAGAAGGCGACCGCGATCAGCGTGACGTCGGGCCGGATCAGCGTGGGCCACTTGAACTGCAGGGCGATGCGCTGGGCCGCGAGGGTGCCGATGCCCACCCCCATCAGGCCACCGACCATCGAGATCGCGACCGCCTCGGCCAGGAACTGCGCGAGGATGTGGCGCGGCTTGGCGCCGATGGCCATGCGCACGCCGATCTCGCGGGTTCGCTCGGTCACCGACACCAGCATGATGTTCATGATGCCGATGCCGCCGACCAGGAGCGACACGCCGGCCACAGCGGCCAAGAGCAGCGCCAGGATTTTCGACGAGGCCTCCTGCGCCTGCAGGATCTCGGTCAGGTTGCGGATCGTGAAAGCGTCCTCCTGACCCGGTTGCAGGCGCTGGCGCTGGCGCATCAGGAGGCGGATCTTCTCCTCCGCCTCGGCCATGGAAGCGCCTTCGCGGGTCTTGATGGTCATGCTGCCGATGCGGCGCAGCTTGCCGGCCTGGTTGCCGAACAGGCGATTACGCGCGGTCGTGAGCGGCACGAAGATCGCGTCGTCCTGATCAGCGCCGAGCATGCTCTGGCCCTTCTTGGACAGTACGCCGACGACCGTGAACGGCACCTGGCGTACGCGCACGGTCTGGCCGAGCGCCTCTTCGGGCTGGGCGTTGTCGCCGAAGAGTTTGGCCAGCACGGTCTGGCCGATGATGGCCACCTTGCCGGCGCCGCTCATCTCCGGACCTTCGAAGTCGCGCCCGACGGCCAGCGGCCAGTCGCGCGCCTCGAAGAAGTCGTTGTTGATCCCGTGGAAAGTGGTGAACCAGTTGCTGTTGCCGAAGATGGCCTGACCGGAGCCGCGCATGGTCGCCGCGGCGACCTGCACTTCCGGTACTTCGCGCACGATCGCCTGCGCGTCGTCCTCGGTCAGGGACTGCACGCTGCCGGCACCGCCGCGCGCGCCCGAGGCCAAGGTGGAGCCCGGGAACATGATCATGACGTTGCTGCCCAAAAGCTTGATCTGCTCCTCCACCCGCGCTTGCGCGCCGTTGCCCACCGCCAGCATGGTGATGACCGCGCCCACGCCGATGATGATGCCCAGCATGGTGAGGGTCGAGCGCAGCTTGTTGACTTTCAGCGCATTGAGCGCGATCAACAGCGTGGACCAGAGATTCATGCCGCCTCCGGCGCGGCCGGCGCCGCGTCGCTCCCAACCGCGCGTGCCGCGTTGACGTGATCTTCGACGACCCGGCCGTCGCGAAAGTGGATGATGCGGCGCGCGTAAGCCGCGACATCGGCCTCGTGGGTCACCAGCACCACCGTGATGCCTTCGCGGTTGAGGCTCTGCAACAGGCCCATCACCTCGACGCTGGTCTTGGAGTCGAGCGCGCCGGTCGGTTCGTCGGCCAGGATCAGGACCGGATCGTTGACCAGCGCACGCGCGATGGCGACGCGCTGCTGCTGGCCGCCCGACAACTGGTTGGGATGATGGTCGAGGCGATTGCCGAGGCCAACCTGCTGCAAGCGGCGTTCCGCCCGCGCACGGCGCTCGCGCCCGGGCGTGCCGGCGTACAGAAGCGGCAGGCCGACATTGTCCAGCGCGCTGGTACGCGGCAACAGGTTGAACTGCTGGAAGACGAAGCCGATGCGGCGGTTGCGCACGCCCGAGAGGGCGTCGCCGGACATCCTGGCCACGTTCTCGCCGGCCAGGATGTACTCGCCCGCGGTGGGTGCGTCCAGGCAACCGATCAGGTTCATGAAGGTCGACTTGCCCGAGCCGGACGGGCCCATGACCGCGACCATCTCGCCGGCGGCGATCGTCAGGGTCACGCCGTCCAGGGCACGCACGATGGTGTCGCCCATGCGGTATTCCTTGGCCAGGTCGCGGGTCACGATCAGGTCGGACATGGCGCTCTGCTCAGGATCGGAATCGGGAGGCGGGGGATCAGAACGGCAGGCGCGGGCCGCGCGGTGCGCCTGCGGGGGCGGCCGCGGCCGGCTTGCCGGGCGGCAGCTGCACGCCCACCAGCACTTCCTGGCCTTCCTTGAGATCGCTGCCGATGAGTTCGGTCGTCGTGCCGTCGGTCAGCCCGAGGCGCACCTGCACGGCCTGCGGCTTGCCGTCGGCCCCGGCCACCCATACCCGGCCGCGCGCCGGCGCGCGCCCGGCAGTCTCGGCGACGATCTCGGCATAGCGCTTGCGCTGGGTTTCGTTGAGGATCGCGGTGATCTTTTCGCGGATCTCGGCGCGGTTGCGCTCGGACGCCTTGGCACGGTCGGCTTCGGCCATGTCGCGCAGGGCCATGAATTTCTCCCGCATGCCGGCGAAGATCGCGTCCAGGCTGGCCTGCTGGCTGGCGTCGAGCTTGAGTTCGACCACCAGGCGCTCGCGCATCGCGGCCAGCTGGCCGCGGCCGCCACCGGGGCCGCCCGCGCCCGGCGCGGCGCCGCCCCCCGGTGCGGGACTGCCATCTTTGCCTGCGGCGGCGCCGGAGGCGGCCGAGCCGTCCTCGTTCACCCCCGGCGGGCGAAAGCGCAGGGCGCTGTTGGCGACCTTGAGGGCGGCGTCGCGCCGATCGGTGGTGACGCGCACCGAGGCGGTCATTCCCGGCAACAGGATCAGGTCCGGGTTGGCGGCCGAGATCACGACCGTATAAGTCACCACGTTGGAGACGGTCTGCGCGGCCTTGCGCACCTGGCGGATCGCGCCGGTGAAGGTGCGGCCCGGGAAGGCATCGACGGTGAAGCTGGCGGTCTGCCCGACACGCAGGCGGCCGACGTCGGATTCATCGATGGCGGCGTCGACCTGCATGTCGGCCAGGTTCTGCGCGATCACGAAAAGTTCCGGCGCCTGCAGCGAGGCCGCCACCGTCTGGCCCGGTTCGACCGTGCGCTTGACGACCACGCCGTTGACCGGCGAACGGATCGCGGTGCGCTCCAGGTCGATCTTGGCCTGTGCCACCTGCGCCTCGCGCTGCTTGACCACCGCCTCCGAATTCCTGGCGTTGGCGAGCGCCACGCCGAGCTGCGCCCGCACCGCTTCAAGTCCGGCGGCCTGCGCCTTGAAGACAGCCTCGGCCTTTTCCGCTTCCGAGGGCGAGATGAAATTCTTCTGCACCAGCGCGGTCTTGCGGTCGAAATCGCGCTTCGCCTCCGCCAGGTTGGCCTCGGCGCGCGCGAGTTCGGCGCGCTGCACGGCGACATTGGCCTGTTGCGTGCCGATCGATGCGCGCGCCGCGTCCAGGTCGGCCTGCGACTGGCGCAGTCGATACGCGATCTGTTCCGGGTCGATACGTGCGATCAGCTGGCCCTTCTTGACCTCGGCGTTGAAGTCGACGAAGGTTTCCTTGACCTGGCCGGAAACCTGCGAACTGACCGAGACCGAGACCACCGGGTTCAGGATGCCGGTGGCGGCGACGGTGGCGATCAGCGGTCCCTTTTCGATCTTGGCGGTGCGGAACTTGGGCGCTTCGTCCTTGGTATTCCATTTCTGGTAGCCGTACCAGCTGCCGGCGCCAAGCACTGCCAGGACCACGACCCACCGCACTACCTTGCCGACCGACATCGCCATTGCCGCCACCCGCCCTTTCGGATGGAACCAATTCTAGGCTGACCGACGCCCGCGCCGGGATCACGGTTGTAACCGGAAGTTACGGCGCTACGCGCCGGCGGGACCAAAGCGAATCACTCGGGCTTGAATCCCGCTCCCTTGAGCAAGTCACCTGCCTGGGCCACATCAGCGGCGATGAACTTGCGGAACTGCTCGACCGATTCGGTCACCGGCTCGACGCCGATTTGCGCCAGGGCACCCGACTTGGTGAGGTCGGCCACCGCCTGGTTGAAGGCCTTGTTGAGTAGCTGCACCCGCTCCGGCGCCGTGCTCTTGGGTGCCCACACGCCATACCACGACGAATAGACGAGGCCGGGCAAGCCACTCTCGGCTGCGGTCGGTACATCCGGCATGACGCTGGCGCGCTTGGCGCCAGTGCTGGCGATGGCCTTGACCTTGCCGCCCTTCGCCAGCGGCGACAAGGAGATGATCGAATCGACCAGGATCTGCACGTGCCCGCCGGCCACATCGGTCAATGCCGGCGCGGTGCCCTTGTAAGGCGTCATGGTCAACGTCAAGTTGCCCTGCTTGGCGAGGAGCAGCGTGGCCAGGTGGCTGGCGGCACCGAGCGCCGGCAGCGCCGCTACCCACTGCTCCGGACGCTGGCGTACGGCGGCAAGCACCTCGCCAAGATTGCGCTGCGGCAGGTTGGGCGCAATCACCATCAGAAGTGGCGCCTCGCCCACGCGCGCGACGGCTGCAAAGTCGCCAACCGGGTCGTAAGGAGGTGCGGCCAGCACCTGATTGGCCAGCACGTGCGTGGAGGCCGAAAAAAGCAGGGTTTGTCCGTCCGCCGCAGCCGCGTGCACCGCCCTGCCGCCGATGGTACCGCTGGCTCCCGCGCGGTTTTCGACCACGACCGGCACGTTGAGGCCGGCTTGCAGTTGCCTGGCGATCAGTCGTCCCGCACCATCGACTCCGCCGCCTGGTGCGAAAGGAACAATCATCTTGACCGGTCCGTCGGGGAATTTGCCCTGTGCAGCCGCGGCGCCTGCAAGCGCGAACATGCCGACGGCGATGAGACAGCGTTGAACTTGCTTCATTTCGGTCTCCCAATTGAAAAGACGGGTTTCGATTACTCTCGATAGCCTTGTCGCCACGCTGCCGAACCGCCAAACAACGGCGCGTCGGGAGCCGGGCCATGCAAGGCCGCATACGATTCAATGCTCTTGCCCATGCGCATGAGTAGCCATTGCGCCACGACGAGCCCAGCCTCGCCGGCTTCGAGCCGCTCGAGTATGCGTCGGATCGGCCTGTCCTGTTGTGCGATCGGGCCCGGCCCGAGCAGGAAAGCCGTCACGTCCGCCTCGCCATGCCGCTCGCTCTCGGCCCACAGATAGTCCGCGATATCGCGCTCGAAGTCCTCCAGCGTCACGCTGATGCCGCCCATGAGGCAGGAGCAGCCGAGTGCAATGTGTCGCGCCGACAGGCGGTGCCACAGATCGGACAGGCGCCGGGCTTCTTCAGCGGAGGACCTCATCGACCACAGGCCTATTGGCCGGCCCAGGCCACCGTGGGAGAGGCGCCATCCCGCCCGGAACCGGCGTCGCTGCGCAGGCTGCGGGTGGCATCCGCGTCGACCCGGCCGTGCGCATCGAGCGCTACCCGGTATACCTCGCGCGCCACGGCGACGCTGACATAACCCTCGCGCACGTCTTCGGCCACTTTCTCCACCTCGCGCTCCAGCGGGCTGCCGAAGCCGCCACCGCCGCCGGACAGCATCTTGTACGCGTCGCCGCGCTCCAGGCGCACGTTGAAGATCTTTGCGTTCGGGTGGTCGGTCTTCCACTCGCCTTTGTGCCGAACCGCCAGACCGTTGCCCATCGCGTCACCACCGCCGTCCAATCCCCAGGGTTTGCAGTGCACGCGGTCGATGCGCGTGGTCACCGTGAACGGTGACAAGGCCTGTACCACCATCTCCGCCCCGAGCCCGCCGCGATGCCGGCCGGCGCCGCCGCTGTCCTGGCGGATCTCGTATTTTTCCACCAGCACCGGATATTTCGCTTCCAGTTGCTCGGTCGGGCTGTTGTGGGTGTCGCCGTCGTTGATGCAGACCGTGACCGAGACGCCGTCCTCGCTGGCTTTGGCGCCCCAGCCGCCGCCGAGCGGGCCGATGCCGACGATGAAGAGGCGCCCGTCCTCCGGCGAGATGCCATGGATGTTGGGAAACACCAGATCAGCGTGGTGACCGGCGATCGCGCGATCCGGAATCGCCGGCGCCAAGGCCTTGAAGATGGTGTCGATGACCGTCATCGGGAAGGTCATCCACACGCGCATCGGGTACGGACGCTCGGCGCTGATGACCGTGCCCATCGGCATGATCACCTTGAGCGGGCGGAAGCTGCCGTCGTTGACCGGGTAGTCGGTCGGTGTGGTCAGGCATTTGTAGGCCACCTGCGCGCACGCGATGCCGGTGGTGAAACCCGAGTTGTAGAAGCCGCGCACCTGCCGACTCACGTCCGACAGGTCCACGGTCATCTCATCGCCTTTGACGATCACCTTGACGCGGATCGGGATGCGCTTGCCGATCTCGAGCCCATCGTCGTCCATGAAGGACTCGGCCTCGTAGGTGCCGTCGGGGATCGACAAGGTGTTCTTGCGCGCCACGGCCTCCGAGGAATCCATGATTTTCCGGATCGAACCGCGCACCGCATTGGCGCCATAGCGCCGCAGCAGTTCGACATAGCGGCGCTCGCCGCTGGTGACCGCGGTGATCTGCGCGCGCAGGTCGCCCAGCGCCCGCTCGGGCAGACGCACGTTCATCGCAATGATGTCGACCAGGTCCTGGTTGACCACACCCTCGCGCTGGTACTTGATGATCGGAATCTGGATGCCCTCGGAGAAGATGTCGGTGGTGACGTTGCCAAGGGTGCCGCCGACGTCCAGCCAGTGCGCCATGCAGCAGGTGAAGCCCTCCAGACGCCCGTCGTGGTACACCGGCATGGTGAAGGTGAAATGGTTCAAATGGCTGCCCGTGGTGTAGGCGTCGTTGGTCACCAGGATGTCGCCGGGCTTGATGTTGTCGTAGCCGAAGTGACGGATCTTCGCCTTGACCGTTTCGCTCATGCCGCGGATGAACATCGGCAGGCCCAGGCCGATCGAGACGGTGTCGCCCTCCCGGGTGAAGAGCCCGACAGTGAAGTCGAGCGCCTCGTAGATGATGAGGTTGTAGGCGGTGCGCGTGAGGTTGGTCTTCATCTCCTCGGTGACGGCGTAGAGGCCGTTGCGGATGATTTCGACCGTGACCGGATCAACCTCTGCGGCATCGTCGACGATCTTCGGCGCGGCGTTCATGTCCGTTCGCTCCCGATGGCAATCTGCAGATTGCCCAATTCATCCACGACCAGTTGGTCGCCGGGTTGCACCACCGTCGTGGATGCATGCTCCTCGACGAGGGCCGGGCCGGCAATCAGGTTGCCCGCGCGCAACCGGTCGCGCACGTAGACCGGCGTTTCGACCCAGCCGACCTTGCGGAAATACACCGGCTTGGCGCCTCGCAGGGCGCCCGCGTCGGGTTGCCCGGCGCCGGCTTCGACCCGGTGCCGGGGCGGCTTTTTCATCGTCCCCAGCACGGTGACACGCAACGAGACCAGGTCGGCCGCCTCTTTGGGCGCCGAAGTGCCGTAGCGCACCTTGTGCAGTTCGTCAAAGGCGCGCTTGATCGCGGTCCGATCGCGGTCGGCGAAGAAAGCCTGCGGCAGGTCCACCGTCACCGCGTGCTCCTGGCCGACATAGCGCATGTCGGCGGCGCGCTCGATCACCACACCGTCTGGCACGACCCCGGACTGCGCCAGCGCGGCTCGACCATCGTCCTCCATGGCCTTGTAAAGCGCTTCGATCTCGTCGAAGGACACCTCGCCCAGCTTGCGGAAGACCGAACGCACGTAGTCGTAGCGCAAATCGGAAAAAAGCATGCCGTAGGCGGAAAAGTACCCGGGGGCGAAAGGAATCAACACGCGCCGAATGCCGATCTCGCGCGCGATCGCCGAAGCATGCAGGGGGCCAGCGCCCCCATAGACCACCATGGTGAAGCTGCCCGCGTCCAGGCCACGTTCGGTGGTCACGGCCTTGACCGCATGCGACATCTGCGTGACCGCGATGCGCAGGATTCCGTCGGCGGCCTCGGTCGCCTCCAGGCCGAGCGGACCCGCGACGCGTTCCTGCATCTGGCGGGCACAGGCTGTCAGGTCGAGCTCGAGTTCGCCGCCAAGGAAATGATCCGCGTCCAGGCGCCCGAGGAGCAGGTTGGCGTCGGTGACGGTCGGCTCCGTGCCGCCGCGCCCGTAGCAGACCGGGCCGGGTAGCGATCCCGCGCTCTGCGGCCCGACACGCAGCGCATTGCCGGTCTCGATCCGCGCGATCGACCCGCCCCCTGTACCAACCTCGTGGATGTCCATCATCGGGATCTGGATCGGCAGCGCGCGCTCATAGCCCCCGATCAGGGCGCTGCCGGTCGTGAGCGGCCTGCCGCCGCTGATCACGCCGGCCTTGGCGGTCGTGCCGCCCATGTCGAAGGCGATCGCATCGCCCATGCCCAACTGGGCACAGATGGCCTGCGCGCCGATCACGCCGGCCGCCGGTCCGGATTCGAGCATGCGCACGCAGCCGACTCTGGCATGTTCGACAGGAAACAATCCCCCGGTGGATTGCACGACATAGAAATCGCCGCCGAAGCCCTTTTCGCCCAGATGTTGCTCCAGTTGCCCGAGATACTCGGAGACGCGCGGACCGACATAGGCATTGGCCACCGCCGTGGAGACCCGCTCGAACTCGCGGTACTCCTGAGACAACTCGTGCGATGCGCATATGAACGCGTCCGGCAGTTCTTCTTCGAGAATCGCCTTGACGCGCTCCTCGTGCCGCGGGTTGCGGTAGGAGTGCAACAGCAGCACCGCCACGGCTTCCACCGCGTGCCCCTTGAGCTCACGCGCCAGTTCGCGCACCGCAGCCTCGTCGAGCGCCTTGTGCGTGCTGCCGTCGGCGCGCAGCCGCTCGGCCACCTCGAAACGCAGCGACCGGCGCACCAGTGGCGTGTGCTTGTTGAAGAACAGGTTGTAGGCATCAGGCCGGTTGACGCGGCCGATCTCGTAGATATCGCGAAAGCCCTCGGTGATGAGCAAGGCGGTCTTCGCGCCGGTCCGTTCGAGCAGGGTGTTGATCGCGATCGTCGAACCGTGCAGGAACAGGTTGCCGTCCTTGAGGTCGACCCTCGCACTGTCGAGCGTGTCCTGGATACCGGTCACCAGCCGTCCATGGGTCGACAAGGCCTTGCCGAACC
This sequence comes from Burkholderiales bacterium, assembly GCA_016790635.1. GTDB lineage: Bacteria > Pseudomonadota > Gammaproteobacteria > Burkholderiales > JAEUOS01 > JAEUOS01. The sequence continues at coordinate 64,104 of JAEUOR010000030.1, read as the reverse complement.
GCAGTTGGCCGCTCACCTCGTCAAAGGCCGCCATGTCGGTGAAGGTGCCTCCGATGTCCACCGCGATGCGTAGACCCGCGGATGCAGGCAAGGCTTGCCTGCCGCCCATCAACCTGCCCCCGTTCATGCGGCCAGTCCGACCGTGTTGCGCAGCACGCCCAGGCCGGTGATCTCGACCTCGATCACATCGCCCTCCTTCATGTAGATCGGCGGGTCGCGGCGATCGCCGACACCGCCTGGCGTGCCGGTGGCAATCACATCGCCCGGGGACAGGGGCGTGAAGCGCGAGAGGTAGGCAACGATCACCGGGATGGTGAAGATCAGGTCGGCGACGTCCGCGTGCTGCATGACCTGACCGTTCAGGCGCGTCGTAAGGGTCATCGCATTCACGTCCGGCGCATCCGCGCGCGCCACCAGCGCCGGCCCGAGCGGACCGGTGCCGGGAAAGTTCTTGCCTGGCGTCCATTGGTGCGTGTGGCGCTGCCAGTCACGCACCGACACATCGTTGAAGCAGGCGTAACCGGCGATCGCGCCCAGAGCGTCGCTCTCGGCAATGTTCCGCCCGCCCTTGCCCACTATCAGGGCCAGTTCACCCTCGAAGTCGAAGCGGGTGGAAAACGCGGGGCGCGGCAGCAGGTCGCCGTGCGCGGCAAGCGAATCAGCGAAGCGTACGAAGATCGATGGATATTCGCTGTCTGCCCGCTTGGTCTCGGCCACGTGGGTCTTGTAGTTGAGGCCGACACAAAAGACTTTTCCCGGGTTGGGAATCACCGGAAGCATGCGCACCGCCGCGGCCTCAACCACCGGGCCGCGCTCCAGCGCCGCCTGCCGCAATTCTTCGAGCCGTCCCGCGGCAATGACCGTCTTCAGGTCGGCATGGCGGGCCGCGAAGTCGGCCGGCGCCTGCCGGATTTGTCCGCTTGCGTCCCGGCAGCCGTACAGCGCACGCCCGTGGACCTCGAAACTCAAGAACGTCATGTCATGACCTCGCGAAGCACTGCCCTGCCCGATCGCGACGATCGAGTCGGCGAGTCTGGCGGCTAATGGGATGGGCGCAGTCTAGGGAAAGCCAAGACATTCCGATAGAATTAATTCTGGAATTTCAGACATCACATATTTGGAATGTCTACGAAATCCAGACAAGTCATCCATCCGCACGACCTCCGGTTGTTCCTGGAAGTCGCCGAACTCGGCAGCTTCACCAAGGCGGCTGCGCAACGCCGCACGGTGCAGTCGCGCATCAGCAAGCAGATCAGCGCCTTGGAGGCAGCCTGCGGCGCCCCCCTGTTCCGCCGGACCGGCCGCGGCGTGGTGCCTTCTGAATTGGGCAAGCGCATCGAGGCGCGGGCGCGCGCCTGGCTGCATGAAGGCGAGGACCTGCTGGCCGACATCCGCGCCGACGCGGCCGTGCCGATGGGCGAAGTGCGCCTGGGCATCCTTCCATCGGCCGCGCATCCACTGATGACCCACGTGGCCAGACGCCTGCGAACCAACTATCCGCGCGTCCGCCTCGATATCCGCGAAGGCCAAGGCAGCGAACTCGACGCGTTGCTTGATGCCGGCAGCTTCGACATGGCGATCCTTTTCCGCCACCAGCGCCCAACCGGCGGGGACGCCAAACTGCTGGCCACGGCGAGCACCTACCTCGTGTCGCGGCCCGGCGACCCGCTGACACGCTCTCCCAATGTGGATTTCGCCCGTCTGGCAGACCTGCCATTGATCCTGCCGCGCCGGCCGGCGCACTGGCGCGCCGTCCTTGACGACACGGCACGCGCCAAGGGTTTCACGCTGCGCGCGGAACTGGAAGCCGACTCATTGCGCATGCAAAAGGAACTGGTCATCGCCACGCCCGGCCTGTACTCCCTGCTCGGCGCGTTCTCTATCGAGGAAGAACTGCATGCAGGGCGCCTGGCGGCGGCGCGCATCGTCAATCCGGAACTGCGCCGCCATGTCGTCCTGGCATTGCCGCGCCAGGGACAATTGACACCGGCCGGACGGCTGGTGGCGACTCTGATACGCGAGACGGTGAATCAATGGGGAAACCTGCTGGCCCCGCGCTAGGGACCGCCATTCGGGCGGCAGGCTAGCGCACCGAATTGGCCCCCACCACGGTCAAGGCCGTCATGTTGACCACCCGCCGCACCGTGGCCGACGGCGTCAGGATGTGCACCGGCGCCGCGCAGCCCAAGAGGATGGGACCGATCGTGACCCCGCCGCCAGCCGCGGTCTTGAGCAGGTTGTAGCTGATGTTGGCCGCCTCGAGGTTGGGAAAGACCAGCAGATTGGCGTCGCCCTTCAGGGTGGAGTCGGGCAGGATGCTGCGGCGCACTTCCGCATCCAGCGCACAGTCGCCGTGCATCTCCCCGTCCACTTCCAGCCAGGGGGCGTCCTCGCGCAGGAGCGCCAGCGCCTCGCGCATCTTTATCGCCGAGGGCACGTCCAGGGTGCCGAAGTTGGAGTGCGACAGCAAGGCGGCGCGCGGCGTGATGCCGAAGCGCCGCAACTCGCGCGCCGCCATCACGGTGATCTCTGCGATCTGCCGGGCGTCCGGATCCTGGTTGACGTGGGTGTCGACCAGGAACACGGTGCGCCCGGGCAGCATGAGGCCGTTCATGGCCGCGTACTGCGAGACGCCCTCGCGACGCCCCAGCACCTGGTCGACATAGTGCAGGTGCAGCGGATGGGTGCCGAAGGTGCCGCACACCATGCCGTCGGCGTCGCCTTTCCTGATCATCATCGCGCCGATCAGGGAGAGGCGGCGGCGCATCTCTATCTTGGCGTATTGCAGGGTGATGCCGCGCCGCTTGGTCAGCTCGTGGTAAGTGTTGACGTAATCGCGGTAGCGCTCGTCGAACTCCGGGTTGACCAGGTCGAAGTCGACGCCCGCCTTCATGCGCAGGCCGAAGCGCTCGATGCGTTGCTCGAGCACCGCGGGACGCGCGATGATGATGGGACGCGCGATGCGCTCGTCGATGATGACCTGCGCGGCGCGCATGACGCGCTCCTCCTCGCCTTCTGCCAGCACCACGCGCACTTTCTTCTTCGCCGCCGTGGCGGCGCGCGCGGCCTCGAAGACCGGCTTCATGAGCAGGCCCGAGTGGTACACGAACTGCTCGAGCTGATTGCGATAGAGGTCGAAATCCTTGATCGGATGAGTGGCAACGCCCGACTCCATCGCGGCGCGCGCCACCGCCGGCGAGATCTTGGCGATCAGGCGCGGGTCGAAGGGTTTGGGAATCAGGTACTCGGGGCCGAAGGACAGTTCGCTCGTGCCGTAGGCCGCGGCGACGATCTCGCTTTGCTCGGCCTGCGCCAGCTCGGCGATGGCGCGCACCGCGGCGATCTCCATTTCGGCGGTGATGGTGGACGCGCCGACGTCGAGCGCGCCGCGGAAGATGAAGGGAAAACACAGGACGTTGTTGACCTGGTTCGGATAGTCGGTGCGCCCGGTGGCGATGACCGCGTCGCTGCGCACCGCCTTGACATCCTCGGGCAGGATCTCCGGATTCGGGTTGGCCAGCGCCAGGATCAGCGGCTTGGCCGCCATGCGCGCGACCATTTCCTTCTTCAGCACGCCGCCGGCCGACAGCCCCAGGAAGATGTCGGCATCCGCGATCACCTCGCCCAGACTGCGCGCGGCGGTGTCGCGCGCATAGCGCGCCTTGTTGTCGTCCATCTCCTCCTTGCGGCCGCGGTAGACCACCCCCGCGATGTCGGTCACGGTGATGTTCTCCATCGGCAGGCCCAGCTTGACCAGGAGGTCCAGGCAGGAAAGCGCGGCCGCGCCGGCACCCGAGGCCACCAGCTTGACGCGATCGATCGACTTGCCCACCACCTTGAGCCCGTTGATGATCGCCGCGCCGACGATGATGGCGGTGCCGTGCTGGTCGTCGTGAAAGACCGGGATCTTCATGCGCTCGCGCAGCTTCTTCTCGATGTAGAAGCATTCCGGCGCCTTGATGTCCTCCAGGTTGATGCCACCGAAGGTGGGCTCGAGGGCGGCGATGATGTCGACCAGCTTGTCCGGGTCGCGCTCGGCGATCTCGATGTCGAAGACGTCGATGCCGGCGAATTTCTTGAAGAGGACACCCTTGCCTTCCATGACCGGCTTGGCGGCAAGCGGACCGATGGCGCCCAAGCCCAGCACCGCGGTGCCGTTGGTGATGACGCCCACCAGGTTGCCGCGCGCGGTCAGGTTGCGCGCCTCGGCCGGGTCGCGCACGATCTCCTCGCAGGCGTAGGCCACCCCCGGCGAATAGGCCAGCGCCAGGTCGCGCTGGTTGACCAGCTGCTTGGTCGGTTCGATGGCGATCTTGCCGGGCCGGGGATGGCGGTGATACTCGAGGGCGGCGTGTTTGAGTTCCTCGCTGGCACGTTGCGGCATGAATTTCTCGCGGCGGTTCGAGGCGCGCGGGTCGCGCGCCGGGGTGCGAAGTCTACCGCCAAGCCCGCCGCTGCCCGCAGGCCGCGGCTAGAATCCCCCGATGACCACCGGCGCCACCGCACCGGCCCTGCCGCCGCTGGCCGCGCGCATGGCCGACATCGAGTCGTTCTATGCGATGGAGATCATGCGCGAGGCGACCGCGCTGGAAGCCGCGGGCGCCTCGATCCTCTACCTGTGCGTGGGCGAACCGGACTTCACTGCGCCGGCCGCGGTCATGGATGCGGCCGACGCGGCCGCGCGCCGCGGCGAGACGCACTACACCGTGGCACTCGGCATCGAGCCGCTGCGACAGGCCATCGCCGGCTTCTATCGCACCCGCTACGGCTTCGCGCTTTCCGCCGATCGCGTCGCCGTGACTGCCGGCGCCTCGGGGGCGCTCTTGATCGCTTTCGGCACGATGGTCAACCCCGGGGACGAATGGCTCATGCCGGACCCGACCTACCCATGCAACCGGCGCTTCGTGTCGCTCTATGGCGGCACGACGCGCCTGGTGCCCTGCGGACCGGAGAACGGCTATCAGCTCACGCCTGAACTCGTCCGGCGCCACTGGGGCCCGCGCACGCGCGGGGTCATGATCGCATCGCCATCGAACCCGACAGGCACGACCGTCGCGCCGGATGCCATGCGCGGCATCCACGCGGCGGTGCGCGAGCATGGCGGCGCGCTGCTGGTCGACGAGATCTACCACGGCCTCACCTACGACCGCGACGCCGCCGGCCGCTTCGTCGAGGAGCGCACCGCGCTGGAACTGGGCGAGGACGTCTTTGTCGTCAATTCCTTCTCGAAGTATTTCCACATGACCGGCTGGCGCCTGGGCTGGCTGGTCGCACCGCCTTCGCACCACAAGGCCGTCGAGAAGCTCGCGCAGAATCTCTTCATCTGTCCGCCGACCATCGCCCAGCACGCGGCGCTGACCTGCTTCACGCCCGATTCGCTGGCGATCTACGAGGCGCGACGCGCCGAGTTCGCCGCGCGTCGCGACTACCTGGTCGGCGCGTTGCGTTCCCTGGGTTTCGGCATCCCGCAGGTACCCCAGGGCGCGTTCTACGTCTACGCCGACGTCTCGCGTTTTTCCTCCGACAGCTTCGCCTTCTGCTTCGACCTGCTCAAGGGTGCAGGAGTGGCCATCACGCCGGGGCGCGACTTCGGCGACGCCGGCGCAGCTGCGCACGTACGCTTCACCTACACGGTCGACATGGACTCGCTGGCCGAGGTCGTGCGCCGACTCCACAACTACCTCAATCGCTAGAGAGATAGGATCCGGCATGGCCCGCATTGCCATCGGCGGCTTCCAGCACGAGACCAACACCTTCGCGCCGAGTCCGGCGGACTATGCGGCCTTCGAGTCCGGCGGTGGCTGGCCCGGCATCTGCTTCGGCGCGGACATTGCGCCCACGGTCGCCGGCGCCAACATCCCCGCGGCCGGCGCCTGCGACGCGCTGCACGCCGCCGGGCACCAGACCGTCGGGCTGGTCTGGGCTGCCGCCTCGCCATCCGACCGCGTCACCGCGGATGCCTTCGAGCGCATCGCCGGAGAGATGATCGCGCGCCTCAGGAAAGCGCTGCCGGTCGACGGCGTCTATCTCGACCTGCACGGCGCGATGGTTTCCGAATCGCACGACGACGGCGAAGGCGAATTGCTCGCGCGCGTGCGCGCGGTGGTCGGCGAATCGGTGCCCATCGCGGTGAGCCTGGACCTGCATGCCAACGTGACCCGCCGCATGTTCGCACTGGCCGACGCGATGTTCATCTACCGCACCTACCCGCACGTCGACATGGCCGAGACCGGCGCGCGCGCAGCCGGGCTCCTGATCGACATGCTCGCGCGCGGCCGGCGACCGCACAAGGCCTTTCGCACTTTCGACTACCTGACCGGCATCCCCTCGCAGTGCAGCCTCATCGAGCCGTGCAAGAGCCTGTACGCCCTGGCCGAGGCGCTGGACCGCCGGCATGGTGTCGCCCTGTCGTTCGCCCCGGGCTTCCCGATGGCCGACTTTGCCGAATGCGGCATGTCCATCGTCGGCTACGGCGAAGACGCCGCCGCGCTCGAGCGCGCCATGCGCGAACTCGGCGACGCCATCGCGTCTTCCGAGTCCGCCTTCGCCCTCGAACTCTTCTCCCCCGAGGACGCGCTGCGGCGCGCAGCCGCCACCGGCGCGCCCGGCCTGCCGACGGTGCTGGCTGACACCCAGGACAATCCCGGCGCCGGCGGCAACGGCGATACCACCGGGCTCCTGGCGGCGATGCTGGCCATGAAGCCCGCAGGCGCGACGCTGGGCATGCTCATCGATCCGCAGTCAGCCATGCGCGCCCACGAGGTCGGGCGCGGCAACACCGCCGAATTCTCACTGGGCGCGATTTCGGGCGTACCCGGCATCGATCCAGTGCGCGCCCGCTTCACCGTCGAGAGCCTGGGCGATGGCCGCTTCACCGGTACCGGGCCCTTCTATCGCAACTTCCACCTGCGCATGGGTCCGATGGCTGCGCTCAGGAGCGTCGACGCGCCCGGCGTGCGCGTGGTGCTCGCCACCACCAAGTGCCAGACCGCCGACTGCGAGATGTTCCGCCACGTCGGCATCGAACCCAAACGGGAGCGCATCGTTGCCGTCAAGAGCTCGGTGCACTTTCGCGCCGACTTCCAGCCCATCGCGCGCGAGGTTCTCGTGGTCAAGTCGCCCGGACCCGCGCTGGCCGACCCGGCCGAATTCGCGTGGACCAGACTGCGCCGCGGGCTGCGGTTGCGGCCGCTGGGGCCTGCGTTCTGATGCAGGGCGGGCGTTCCAATCACCTGACAGACCATGCCCAAACGCTTCGTCATCGCCCTCATCAAGCACGAGACCAACACGTTCTCGCCGATCGAGACACCGCTGGAGCGATTCGGCCACGGTCACGGCCCTTCGTTCGGCCGCGACGCGCGTGCGGCCTTCGAAGGATCGGCCACGCCCATGGCGGCCTACATCGACCTGGCGCGACGCGAAGGGGCGGAGATCGTCACCCCGGTGGCGGCCGAATCCTGGCCTTCTGCCGCGGCTTCGCGTGCGACGTTCGAGACCCTGGTGCGGCCGCTCGAAGACGCGCTTCGCGCCGGCTGCGATGCGGTGTTCCTGGACCTGCACGGCGCGATGGTGGTCGAGGACTGCGACGACGCCGAAGGCGAGATCTTGAGGCGCGTGCGCGCCATCGCGCCGCGCGCCCCGCTCGCAGTGACCTTCGACTATCACACCAACCTTTCGCCCGAGACCGTGCGCCTGGCCGACGTCATCACCGGCTACAAGACCTATCCGCATGTGGACATGTACGAGTCCGGGCTCCTGGCTGGCAGCATCCTGATCGATGCGATGGCCGGGCGGGTCAAGCCGGTGTTGACCTCGGGAGCCCTGCCGGTCGTGCCTTCGATCATGCGTCACGCCCCGGAGGACGGTCCCTCGGGCGAGATCCTCGCCATCGCGCGCGCGGCCGAAGCGAGCGGACGCGTGCTGGCGGCGACGCTCCTGCCCGCCTTCGCGCATGCCGATACGCGCTACACGGCCCTGTCAGTGGTGGTGGTCGGTGATGCGAAGCGGCCCGGCGGCGAGGCCGATGCCGTCGCGGTCAAGGACCAGATGCTCGCGGTCGCGCGCGCGCGGCATCGCGAGTACGCCTATGTGCCCACCCTCCTGGCTGAAGACGTGGCTCGCGCCCGCGCCCTGGGCAGCGACCGTCGCGACGGCCCGGTGCTGCTCATCGACCACTGCGACAACTGCGGCTCCGGCGGCACCCAGGACGTGATGGCAGTGACCGAAGAAATACTGCGCCAGGGCCTGGACGACGTGGCGATCGCGCCGATCCGCGACCCGCTGGCGGTGCGGAAGATGATCGCCGCGGGCGTCGGCAACAACGTCTCCCTGGCACTGGGCGGCGCGACCGACATGCCGTCCATCGGCCTCGCCGGCCGGCCGCTTTCGATCAGTGGTCGCGTGCGCACCATCACCGACGGCGAGATCGTCTTTCGCGGTCCGATGTATACCGGCCTCAAGTCGCACCTCGGTCCGACCGCGGTACTCGACACCGGGCGCGCGCAGATCGTCATCACCAGCCTGCACCACGAACCCTTCGACCTGGTGATCCTGCGCCATTGCGGCATCGAGCCGACCAGGAAGCGCTTCATCATGCTGAAAAGCCGCATCCACTATCGTGCCGGCTTCAAGCCGATTGCCGCCGACATCGTTGAGTGCCAGGGTGCGGGGGTCACCAGTGCCGACCTCTCGACCTACCGCTATGCGCGCCTGCCGCGCCCCAGTTTTCCCTTCGATCCGCTCTAGAAGCCCCCGCCGCAGCGAACGTCGGCCGGGGCTCCTGGCGCCGGAATAGAATCGCCGCATGGACAAGTCCCCGGATGCGGCCGAGCACCTGCTCATCGACGTCGGCAACACCTTCGTCAAGTGGAGCCGGCATCGCATCGGCGCCGCCGGCGCACTCTCGAGCGACACCTTGATCGCGGGCGACCGCGTGCTGTTGGACGAGATCACGGCGTTGGCGGACTCGTTCCGGACGCACCCCTCGCCACGTCGGGTGGTCATCTCGAACGTCGCCGGCACGCGGGTGCGCACGCCGCTCCTGCGCGCGCTCGAAGTCTGGCCCGCTTATCGCGATGCCGGCGGCCCGGCGCACTGGCTCGCGTCCAGCGAGGCGCTGTGCGGCGTGGTCAACGGCTACCGCAACCCGGCGCAACTGGGTACCGACCGGTGGGCCGCCCTGATCGGCGCGCGAACGCTCATGCCCGAGTTGCCGGTGCTGGTGGTGGTGTGCGGCACCGCCACCACGGTGGACCTGCTTTCGCCCGAAGGCCGCTTTCTAGGCGGCAACATCCTGCCGGGCATGGGCCTGATGCTGCGCTCGCTGCACACCAACACCGCCGCGCTGCCGGACGCCGATGGCGACTACCTGAACCATCCGACGCAGACGGTCGATGCAATCACCTCGGGCTGCCAGCATGCCCAGGCCGGCGCGATCGAGCGTCTGTTCCGCCGGCACCGTGCAGAATTCGGTGACCTGGCCTGCGTGATCTCCGGCGGTGCCGGACGTACCGTCGCGCCGCGCCTGTCGATCCCGTATCACTTTCACGACAATATCGTCCTCGAAGGGCTGCACTGCGTCGCCCTGACCCTTTGATCTCGATCCTGCCGTGCGCGCCCTTTTCTTCTTCCTGGTTTTGGTCAACCTGGCCTTTCTTGCCTGGAACCTGGGCTATCTGGGCGAGGCGAATACCGGCGGCAGGGAAGGTTCTCGCCTGGCCGCGCAGATCGACCCCGACAAGATTCGCATCCTGAACGCCGCTGAAGCCAGCCGGCATGCAGCGGGTAAAGGCGCGAGCGCAACGAGCGTTGCAAGTACCGTGGCCTGCCTGGAATGGGGCAGTTTTCCGGCCCAGGAGGTCGAGCGCGTCCAGGCAGTCCTGGCAGCACTGAAACCACCGCCCAAGTTCAGCCTGCGGCGCGTCGACGAGACCGCCGGATGGTGGGTCTACCTGCCACCGCAGGCAAACAAGCCTGCGGCCGACAAGAGGCTGGCTGAATTGAAGCAACTGGGAATCGCCGAGTTCTTCGTCATCAACGACGACGGCCCCAACAAGTTCGCGATATCGCTGGGCGTGTTCAAGACCGAGGAAGCGGCGCGCAACTACCTCGATTCGCTCGCCAGGAAGGGCGTCCGCACGGCGCGCACGGCCGAGCGCGAGACGCGTGTGGCCAAGACCATGATCGTGTTTCGCGAGGTCGATGAAGCCACGCGCGGGCGCTTGAACGAGGCGCGCAAGGACTTTGCCGGGGTCGAGCTGCGCGAGTGCGCGGGCGAAGACAGGCGCGGTGAAGCCAGGAGCGGCTGATTCGCGCGCGGCGCGCGAATCAGGCGCCCGGCTTGGTGCCGCCCGAGCTCTTGACCCGGCTGTAGATCATCAGGATCACGATCGCGCCGACCACCGAGGCGATGAATCCGGCCGTATCACCGGCCTTGTACCAGCCGACCAGGTTGCCGACCAGCTGCGCGACGGCGGCGCCGGCCACGCCAAGGATCGCGGTCATGAAAAAGCCCAGCTTGTCGTCGCCAGGGTGGATGGCGCGCGCGATCAGGCCCGCGATGAATCCGATGATGACCGTGCCGATGATGCCCATGATGCTCATGACTTTCCTTTCCTGGACCTGAGAGAACGTCCGCAACGCCTGCCCGGCGCCATCGCCGGGGCCAGCATCATACCGGGGGCTTGCGTGGTGTCGAAGCTGGCGGATTGGTGAGGTGGTTCGCACATAGCTTGCCGGCTTCCTGTCCCAGCTGGGTCATGCGCCCTTCCATCGCCTTGTTCTTCGGATTGGCCGCCATTGAACGCAACTCCTCGATCGAGACCGTCTTGGCGGCTTCGGTGGCGCTGCAATCGCAATAGCTGCGCCATTGCGCTTCGCCCGCGGATGTCTGCGAGCGTCGCATCAGGCAATTTCGCGTCACCGCCGAGATGAACGAGCGCCTCTCGTCCTCGTTCAAGGGGTTGTAGCCAGCCCCGCGATCAAAGAGCTTGTCGCCCTTCTGCTTGAGGTCGGCGCACGGGCTGTCCGAGTAAGTCACCTTTCCGGAGGCGTCCTTGCACTTGTAAGCCGCCGCCTGCGCGCCGCTGGCGAGGCAGCACGCGACGATCAACAGGTAACCCAGAGACTTCATGCGGCACCTCCGATATCGTCACGCGACGAATTGTGGAATGCACGAACATCAATATAGCAGGGGATCACAGACGATAGCGGGCTCGCGCAGAGCGACGCAACGCGGCCGCTCAACCCGAGATGACCGCGCGCACGATGAGCGACACGCCGGCTACGCACAAGAGCACGCGGACCACACGCAGCACCGCGTCACGCGAAAGCCGGTCCGCCAGGCGGCGCGCGAGGGCCATCGCGATGAGCGAGGCCGGCACCACCGCAAGCGCCGTCAGCCACACGCCAGCGTCGGCCAGCATGCCGGCGGCAGCGAAGGCCACGATGCGCGCACCGATGCTGAAGACGCTCGTCGCCGCCAGCGTGGCGCGCATGCGCACTGCCGAATGCGGCCGCATCGACAGGTAAATCGCATACGGCGGACCACCGGCGCCGAAGAGCGCCGAGGTGATGCCGCCGGTCACCCCGGCCAGCCACGCCCAGCCATGGCCGATCATCGGCATGGCAGCGGGTAGCGCCAGGCTCACCACGCCGTAGACCAGGCAGAAGCCGCCCAGGGCAAGCATGAGCGCCTGCGCCGGCAATGCGCCCAGGAGCACGACACCCAGCACCACGCCGACAAGGCAGCACGGCACCAGGCGCAGCAGTTCACTGCGATCGATCTCGCGCGGCCGCTCTGCGAGCAGGCGCGTGGCCATCACGGCATCGAGCAGGCAGAACACCGCGAGCACGAAGCGCAGGTCCAGGAAGTGGGATGCGATCGGCACCGTGAGCAGGCCGGCGCCGAAACCGGCGACGCCGTAAATGAACGACGCCGCGACGGCGATCGGCACCAGGAGGAGGGCAGCCGCGAGACTGCCTGCGATCAGCGGGTCGACTTGTCGCCCCGCACCTTCGCCAGCGTCGCCGTAGTCGAGCGCTCGAATTCAAAAGGTATCGAATGCACCTGGCCGCCCCGCTCGCGGACCTCGCGAGCGCCAACGATCGCATCGACCGGCCAATCGCCGCCCTTGACCAGCACTTCGGGGCGCGCCGCCAGGATCGCGGAAAGCGGCGTGTCCTCGGAAAAACAGGTCACCAGCGACACGCATTCGAGCGCGGCCAAGACCGCCATGCGGTCCTCTTCTGTGTTGATCGGCCGGTCGTCCCCCTTGCCCAGGCGCCTGACCGAGGCATCGCTATTGACCGCGACGACCAAGCTCCTGCCGAGCGCGGCGGCTTGCGCCAGGTAAGTCACGTGTCCGCGATGCAGCAGGTCGAAGACGCCGTTGGTGAAGACCAGCGGCCGTGGTAACGCCGCAGCGCGCACTGCGAGCTCGCCGGGCGCGCAAATCTTGGCCTCGAAGGCCGGCGCCGCGTAGCCGCGGGTCAATTGGCTCTCCCAGCCTGGTCCACCGTCCGCCCCCCGGAAAGCGGGAAAAGGTGCGATCCCGCGCGCCGCGATTCTACGCGGGGGTGCCTCGCTACCTGGCGCCGGCCGGCTCCGGCATGGCCACGGCAAGTGTCTCGCCCAATCGGCGCGCGACTTCCTTTCGATAGCGATTCAAATCCTGTACCGAAGTGAAAGTGCGATCGAAGAGGATCGAGACGTTGTGCAGGATGCGCTCGACGACCTTGCGTTCCCAGTTGCGATCGAAATCAATCTGGCGCGACAGCCAGCGCTCCAGCCAGGCCGGGTCGGGAAGCCTGGACTGGACCGTGTCGTCGGGGAAAAGCGCCGCATTGACATGCAGGTTGGTCGGGTGCAGGGCCTGCGCGGTGCGATTGGCGGAGGCCATCAGCACGCCGATCTTGGCGAAGGCGCTGCGGGCCTGGTCGCCGAAGTTGGCGATGGCGCGCTTCATGTACTGCAGATACGCCCCGCCGTGGCGCGCCTCGTCGCGCGAAATCAGGGTGTAGATGTGCTTGATCACGGGCTCGGTGTGCCACTCGGCGGCACGCCGATACCAGTGGTTCAGGCGGATTTCACCGCAAAAGTGCAGCATCAGCGTCTCCAGCGCCGGCGCCGGGTCGAAAGGAAAACGCACCGCGTGCAGTTCTGCCTCGGTGGGAACCAACTCGGGACGGAAACGCCGCAGGTATTCCAGCAGGACGAGCGAATGCTTCTGCTCCTCGAAGAACCAGACGCTGACAAAGGCCGAGAAGTCGGAATCGTGCGCGTTGTCCCGCAGGAACATTTCCGTGGCCGGCAGCGCCGCCCACTCGGTGATCGCATTCATCTTGATGGTGCGCGCCTGCTCGTCGCTAAGCAAGTGCGCATCGAAAGCAGACCAGGGAACATCCTTCTCCATGTTCCAGCGCACCGCTTCGAGGGACTTGAAAAGCTCGGGATACAGCATGGAAATCTCCTGTGCAGGCGCGCATCCGGCGCGCCCCGGCCCCGCCGATTGAATATAACGCTCCACCCTTTCAGCGCGATTACACCAAATAACGCCGCTCGTTTGAGCCAGATACGCTTCAGGAACCGTGGCGGAGGCGCCAGTCGGCAACCATTCGGGCAACCGCAGCCACGTTGTCGACCGGCGCGACACCTTGCGGCGTGCGGCGCCCGAGCACGGCCGAACTCGCGCCCGCCCACAGGTCGATGGTCGGTGCGAGCATGCGGCGCAATTCGGCCAGTCCTTCAGTAGCGCGCGTTGGCGAGTACGCGAGGCTGAACGACAACGCCACGACGTCAGCCTCATGCGCCTGGGCTGCGCGAGCGATATCCCACACCGGCATCTCGGTGCCCAAAGAGACGCACTGCGCGCCTTCCATGACCAGCATGGACTCCGCCATGAGCAGCCCCAGCGAATGCTGTTCGCCCGGGAAAGTGGTCAAGAGGATGCGCGGTGGGCCGGATGCCTCCGGCATGCCGGCGATGGCCCCACGCAATACGCCCTGCAGGGACTCGGTGAAGAGATGCTCCTCGAAGATCTCCAGCTCTCCGCGCACCCAGGCCTCGCCAACGGCCGTGGCCAACGGAGCGACCAATTCGGTCACGAAACGCGCCAGACCAAGCTGGACCATGGCGCGACCAAGAGCGCGGCGCAAGTCGTCGCCGCGGTGCGCACGCAGAAGCTCGATGAAGGCGGCGCTGGTCGCGCTGGCGGTTGCATCCGAGGCAGTCTCATGGGACTGGGCCAGACGCTGCAGTTCTGCCTGGTCAAGCGCCATGAGCTTGCCCGGCCGCATGCCGCGGTCCATCAGGCGCTTGATGGCGCGCAAGCGCTGCACCTGCTCCTCGCTATAGACCCGCTCGCCGGCCTCGTCGCGCAACGGTGTGGGAAAGCCGTAGCGCCGCTCCCAGACCCGCAGAGTGTCCTTCGAAAGACCGGTGTCGCGCTCGACTGCGCCGATGCTTGCAGTGTTCATGGGCTCTTCAAGGTGGGATGCTGGGGAACTGATCAGGACTTCTGAAGTCCTATGAAGGACAAAAATGTCCTAGACAAAATCAATTCCATCCCTGTATTATCCCATAAACGAGCATTTTGTCCAAGACATTAAGTGCTTTGCGTCCCGCTGTTCACGCATTGCGTACTATGCTGGAGGAAAGGACGTCTTGAGTGCTCGCTCAGTTTGCTCTGGCTTGAATTGCGTGAACAAACCTGACAAGGACAAGAAATGAAAGTCGCAGTTGTCGGTAGCGGCATTGCAGGGCTGTCCTGCGCCTATTCGTTGTCGCGAAAAGAGGGCATATCCGTGACCCTCCTGGAAGCGGATTCGCGACTGGGCGGTCACAGCCATACCTTTGATGCGACCGTCGACGGAGTCACCTGCCCGGTCGACACCGGCTTTCTGGTCTACAACGAGCGCACCTATCCGGGCCTCATCAAGTTGTTCAGGGATTTAGGTGTTGCCTCGGCAGCGAGCGACATGTCGTTTTCGGTCAGCCTGGCCGGCAAAATCGAGTGGGCCGGCAACAACCTGGCAACGGTATTCGCCCAACCGCAAAACCTCCTGCGGCCGCGGTTCCTGGGAATGCTGTCCGACATCCTGCGCTTCAATCGCGCGGCCGGCCTCGTCGCAGAAGGTGCGGACGCGACGCAGTCGCTGGGGGAATTCCTCGACCAAGGCGCCTACGGCAACGCTTTCCGTGACTGGTATCTGCTGCCCATGGCCGGCGCGATCTGGTCCTGCCCGACCGCGACCATGCTCGACTACCCGCTTGCGACCTTCGCACGCTTTTGCGCCAATCACGGCCTGCTCAGCATCAACGACCGGCCGCGCTGGCTGACCGTGCGCGGGGGTTCACGCGAATACGTTTCCCGCATCGCGGCGCGGCTGCCGCGCGTGCGCACGCGGGCCGCCGTCACGAGCGTGCGCGCCTCCGCTGCCGGGGTACTGATGCAATTGGACGGGCAGACCGAACGCTACGACCATGTCGTGCTGGCGTGCCACAGCGACCAGGCGCTGCGCCTGCTCGATGCGCCCACGGCGGCGCAGCGGTCCGTCCTGGCAGCGGTGCGCTACCAGCCCAACACTGCATGGCTGCATACCGATCGCGCCCTGCTGCCGCGCCGCGAGCGCGTCTGGGCCGCGTGGAATTATCTTGGACCGGCGCCGCACGCAAGCGCTCCCGACGCGCGCCGCGTCGCAGTGAGCTATCTGCTCAACCGACTGCAGCCGCTCCCCTTCGCGACCCCGCTCATGGTCACACTGAACCCGCTGACGCCTCCCGCAGATGCGCAAACCCTGGCCGCGTTCGACTACTCCCATCCGATCTTCGACACCGCCGCGATCCGCGCGCAGGAGCGCCTGCCTTCATTGCAGGGCGAAGGCGGCGTCTGGTTCGCCGGCGCATGGACGGGCTATGGTTTCCACGAAGACGGACTGCGCTCGGGCCAGTCGGTCGCCGCGGCCCTGATCGAGCGCGCGGCAGCGCTGCGCGTCGCGGCGTGAGCATGGCGATGAGCATGGACAGCGCGGAGCGCAAGTGGCTCTTCATGGGCGGCGTGATCCATCAGCGCCTGCGCCCGGTGCAGCACGGCTTTCGCTACCCGGTCTTCTTCCTGCGCTTCCCGCTGTCGCGCAGCGCCGAACTTGCCAACCGGGTCTTCTCGATCAATCGCTTCAACCTCCTGTCGTTTCACCACGCCGACCACGGCGACGGCGGCGACCCCGAATCCTGGGTTCGCCGCATTCTCGCGGCCGAGCAGGTGACCGGCGCCGATGGCGAAATCGTCCTGCAGACCTTCCCGCGCGTTCTGGGTTATGTTTTCAATCCAGTCTCGTTCTGGTTCTGCCACGCGCGCGATGGCGCGCTCAAGGCCGTCGTGGTCGAGGTCAACAACACTTTCGGCGAACGGCACTGCTATCTGCTCGAGGATGGGGGCCGCGACCTGCGCGGCGGCGCGACCTTGAGTGCGCGCAAGGTCTTTCACGTCTCGCCGTTCTTCGAGGTCGTCGGCGGCTATCGCTTTCGCTTTCTCGCCGCCCGGCGCGAACACGAGACCCGCGTCGTCGCGCGCATCGACTATCACGACGACGACGGCGATCTCCTCATCACCGCACTTTCGGGTCGCGCGCAGGAATTCAGTGCGCGCACCCTGCTGCGGGCCTGCCTGTCCATGCCTCTCATGACGCTGGCCGTGACCCTGCGCATCCACTGGCAAGCGCTGCTCCTGGCCTTGCGACGCGTGCCCATCATCGGCAAACCCCGCCCCCCCGAACATCTGGTCACCCGCTGACTCCCCCGCCATGTCCGAAGCCTCCTTACGCCCCCTGCCGTTCCCGCCGCGCACGCTGCCGCTGTCGTCCCGCGCCGCCCTGCGCCTTCTAGAGCGTCTCACTCACGGCACCCTGATCCTGGAAGGCCCGAACGGGTTTTCCACGCGCTTCGGCGCGGGCGAACCAGTGGCGCACCTGGCCATCCGCGACTGGCAGGTGATCGGCGAGTCGCTCTCCGGCGGAGACATCGCCTTCGCCGAGTGCTATTTCGACGGCCGCTGGACCTCTGCCGATCCGGCGCGCCTGGTCGAACTTTTCTGCCTGAATCGCGACACCATGGAGCGCGCCGTCTACGGCAGCTACATCGGGTCGCTCGCGCACCGGGTACGCCATTGGCTAAACCGCAACACGCGTGCCGGTTCGCGCCGCAACATCGCGGCGCACTACGACCTTGGCAACGATTTCTACGCCCTGTGGCTGGATGCCTCGATGACGTATTCGAGCGGGCTCTTCCTGCCGGGTGTGCAAACGCTGGCACAAGCGCAGGACGCCAAGTACCGCCGCATCGTCGAGCGCATTCGACCCGCAACCGGCGCGCACGTGCTCGAGATCGGCTGCGGCTGGGGCGGCTTCGCCGAGACGCTTTTGTCCACGACCCGCGCGCGGCTGACCGGACTGACCTTGTCGCGCGAGCAGCTCGACTACGCGCAGGCGCGCCTGCGCACGGGCGGACTGGTCGATCGGGCGAACCTGCGCTATCTGGACTACCGCGACCTCGAGGGACGCTTCGACCACATCGTATCCATCGAGATGTTCGAAGCCGTCGGCGAGGCCTACTGGGACGACTACTTCGCCTGCCTGAGAAAGCACCTCGCCCCCGGCGGGCGCGCCGTGGTGCAGACCATCACCATCGATGACACCCTCTTCGAGCGCTACCGCAAGGGCACCGATTTCATCCAGCAATATGTCTTTCCGGGCGGCATGCTGCCTTCCCCCGCCGAATTCCACCGGCGCGCCGCCGCTGCCGGGCTCCAGGTGACCGATGCCTTCGCCTTTGGCCGCGACTACGCGCGCACCCTGCGCCTGTGGCGCGAGGCCTTCATGGCGCGGCGCCGGGAAGTCGTAGCGCAGGGCTTCGACGAGCGCTTCCTGCGCCTGTGGGAGTTTTATCTCGCCTACTGCGAGGGCGCGTTCAACGCGCGCTCGACCGACGTCGTGCAGTTCGAATTGCGCCATCAGGGCGCCGCATGACGCAGTTCCGCGTCCGCGCGGCCCGCACGACGGTCGATGCCGCGAGGGCCTGCGCAATCGCCGCGCTCGCCATCGCCCTGGCCTGGACATCCGCCGGTGCCGTGGCCGCCCCTGCCGCCCCGACCGAGCGCAGCGCCTCGGCGTATGTGCGAGCCTGGCTGCCCGAGGCCCGCATGGTCGGTTCCGGTCGGCTCACATGGTTCGGCCTGCATGCCTACGATGCGGCGCTCTTCGCCCCGCAGGGGCGCTTCGCTGCGGACCGGCCCTTCGCGCTGGAACTCACCTACGCGCGCGACTTCAAGGGCGAGGCGATCGCCGAACGCAGCATCAGCGAAATCAGGAAACTGGGCAAGCTGAGCGAGCCCGACGCCGCTCCCTGGAGCGCGCTCTTGCGCGAACTCTTCCCCGACGTGCGCCGCGGTGACCGTTTGACGGGCATCGCGGGCGTCGACGGCGCGGCGCGTTTTTATCTGAACGGCCGCGCCATCGGCACCTTGGCCGACGAGCGCCTCGCGCGCGCCTTCTTCGCCATTTGGCTGGACAGCCGCACCTCCGCCCCGGGGCTGCGCAAGCAGCTGTTGGGACTGGCCGGCCCGGCGTCGTGAGCGGCGTCGCGCTGGGGCTGCCGCGCACCGTCGCCTACGGCGCGCTGGGACTGCCGGTCGCGTTCGCCGCGCTGCCGGTCTACGTCTACGCCCCCAAGTTCTATGCCACCCTCGGTCTCGGACTGGGCATGGCCGGCGCGGTGCTGCTTTTCACGCGCGTGGCCGATGCGCTCGTCGACCCCTGGCTCGGCCGGCTCGCCGATCGGGTGCGCGCGCGCAAGCGCTTCATCGCGGCAGCGCTGGCGATCCTGTCGCCAGGACTCATCGCGATGTTCCACCCGCCGTCGCTCGGCGCTGGCGGGCTGGCGGTATGGCTGGCCACGTCGGTCGTGCTCACGACCCTGGGGTACTCGGCGGCCGTGATCGCCTACCAGGCCTGGGGCGCGGCGCTGGGCACGCCATCCGAACGCACGCGCATCGCGGCCGCGCGCGAGGGGTTTGGCCTGGTTGGGGTGGTGCTGGCGTCGATCCTGCCGCAGGCGTTCGCGCCCACCGTGGAAGCCGGGTTGCCGCAGACGACCTGGGCGTTCGTGGCAATCCTGGCCGTCTGCGCCTGGGCCACGCTGGCGGCCACCCCCGCGCTGCCGGCGTCGCGGCCAGCGGCGGCACCTGAGGAGCGTGCGGCGGCCCGCGCACCGGTCTTGGCCTCGCCGCGCTTTCGCCGACTCCTGGCGGTCTTCGCGTTGAACGGCATCGCCGCGGCGATTCCCGCCACGCTGTTCCTGTTCTTTGTCGCCGACGTGCTTGCGCTGGAATCGATGAGCGGCGCTTTCCTGGCGCTCTATTTCGTCGCCGCGGCGGCAACCCTGCCGTTGTGGGTCGTCGCCGCAGCGCGCGTTGGCAAGCGCAACGCCTGGCTCATCGCCATGCTGCTGGCCGTGGCGGTCTTCTTCTGGGCCTATTTCCTGGGGCGCGGCGACGCGCTCGCCTTTGCCATCATCGCCGCGGCCTCTGGCATCGCCCTTGGTGCCGACCTGGCGCTGCCGCCCGCGCTCCTGGCCGACAGCATCGCGGCCGACCGCGCCCACGGCGCCGAAGGCGCGTACTTCGGCGTTTGGAACCTTGTCACCAAGCTCAACCTGGCCTTGGCCGCCGGATTGGCGCTGCCCGCGCTTGGCGCACTGGGCTACCAGCCCGGCGCCGCCGACCCGGGCCCCTGGCTGGCCGTGGCCTATTGCCTGGCACCCTGCGCACTCAAGCTGGCAGCGGCCGCGCTGCTTTTCACTTCCATTCCTGCCCACTCCGAGGAACCCCGATGAAATCATTCCTGCGCCTGACCCTGCTCGGCGCCTTTGCCTGGTTCCTGGCCGGTTGCGCCAGCGTCGAACCCGAGACCTACCGCGCGGAAAAGCCGCAGCTCGAACTGGATCGCTATTTCAACGGCACCATCGACGGCTGGGGCATGTTCAGCGATCGTTCCGGACGCGTCGTGACGCGCTTCTCGGTGGTCATCCGTGCCAGCTGGAACGGCGACACCGGCACTTTGGACGAGGACTTCGTCTACTCCGACGGCCGCAAGGAAAAGCGCGTCTGGACGATCAAGAAGCTCCCCGGCGGCAACTACACCGGCACCGCGGCCGACGTGGTCGGCGAGGCGCGCGGCGTCGCCTCCGGCAACGCGCTCAACTGGCGCTACGTGCTCGACCTCAAGGTCGGCAACAGCAATTACCATGTCAACTTCGACGACTGGATGTTCCTGATCGACGACGACATCATGCTCAATCGCGCGATCATGAAGAAGTTCGGCATCTACCTGGGTGAAGTCACCCTCTCGTTTCGCAAGCGCAAATAGGCTCTGTCGTGTTCAAGCCGCTCAACGCGCCGATCAGGGACTGGGCCGGGCGCCGGGTCTGGATCGTTGGCGCCTCGACCGGCATCGGCGCGGCGCTGGCCGAGGCGCTCGCGCAGGCCGGCGCGCGGGTCGCGCTGTCGGCGCGCAGCGCCGACAAGCTCGAGGCGCTTTCTGCGCGCCTGCCCGGCAGCCTGGCGCTGCCGCTCGATGTACGCGACGCCGCGGCACTGGCCGCAGCCTATGCTTCGATCCGCAGCGCCTGGGGCGGCATCGACCTGGCGTGCTTCAACGCCGGTACCTACGCACCCATGCGTGCCGAGGATTTCGACCTGGGTCATATGGATGAGCACTTCGCCGTCAACTACCACGGCGTGACCAACGGGCTGGCCGCGGTGCTGCCCGATTTCCTGGCGCGCGCCGCCGAGCATCCGGCGCTGGCCATCGTCTCCTCGGTGGCGGGCTATCGCGGCCTGCCGCGCGCCCTCGCCTACGGCCCGTCCAAGGCCGCGCTCATCAATCTGGCGGAGACCCTCTACCTGGACCTCGCGCCCAAAGGCATCGGCGTCTTCGTCATCAATCCGGGATTCGTCGAGACCCCACTCACGGCGCAGAACGATTTCCACATGCCGGCGCTGATCAGTGCGGCGGAGGCAGCGCGCCACATCGTTGCCGGCTTCGCCAGCGGCGACTTCGAGATCCACTTTCCGCGCCGCTTCAGCAACTTCCTGAAGACCCTGCGCTGCCTGCCCTATCGGGCCTACTTCGCGGCGATCCGCAAGGGCGTGGGCGCCTGAAATGGACACGACCGGACTTTCGCCTGAGCTCTCGCGCGTGGTCGTGTTCTTCGAACACCTGAGCCGCGCCGACGTCGCGCGCCTGGGCGAGATCTACAGCGTCGATGCGTCCTTCAAGGACCCCTTCAACGAAGTGCGCGGACTGGCCGCGGTGAGCGGCATCTTCGCCCACATGTTCGAACAGGTCCACGAGCCGCGCTTTGTCGTCACCAGTGCGTTCGAGCAAGGTGCACAGGCCTTCCTAGCCTGGGAATTCCGCTTTCGCATGAAGAGCTTCGACACGCGCACGCTGCAGACGGTGCGCGGCGCGACCCACCTGCGCTTCGCGGCCGACGGGCGCGTCGCCCTGCACCGGGACTACTGGGATGCCGCCGAGGAGCTCTACGAAAAGCTGCCGCTACTTGGAGGCCTGATGCGCTGGCTCAAGCGGCGCGCCAACGCGTAGTCGGCGGGAGCAGCGCAGCTGCCGCCGCGTGCCACACAACGGCACGCGGCACGCACGGATTACTTCTTCTCGGCCGCGCGCGGCGGCGCCGGGATGTACTCGAAGACCTTGACGACCTGCTTGACCCCGCTGGTGCGCGCCGCCGCCGCGGCCGCGCGGTCACCTTCCTCGCGCGTCACCAGCCCCATCAGGTACACCACCGAAGCCTCGGTTACGACCTTGACCGTGTTGGCCTGCACCTGGGGGTCATCGACCATGTTGCCCTTGACCTTGCCAGTCAGGATCGAGTCGTTGGAACGTGCGGTCATCGACGACATGCCGCCGATCTGCAACTCGTTGGCCACCGACACCACGTTCTCGACCGCGCCGGCCATGCGTGCGGCCTCGGCACGCGCGTTGGCGTCAGGCACTTCGCCGGTCAGGAGCACGCGCCGGTTGTAGGCGGTGACGTTGACGTTGGCGCGGCCGCGAAACTGTTCGGCGATACGGCTCTCGGCCTTCAACTGTATGGTGCGATCCTCGGCCTGGGTCGCCAGGGTGCGCCGATCGTCGACGGCCAGCGCGCCGGCGACAAGCCCGCCGGCTGCCAGCGGAAAGCAGCCCGACAGGGCAGGCACCAGCGCAGCACAAAGGAGCAGTACCGGGAAAGTGCGCAGGACCACGATGACACCTCCGTCGATGGCGTCGGCCAGGCGGCCGACGAAGCCCGAATTATAGCCGCGCGCTCGCAGAAGCCCTCAGCTTTCAGAGGCGAAACGCGTCACGCAACCAGCGCGGCGCCGGGTCGGGCCCGGGTTCGAAGACGACGCAGTCGAAACGGCATGCCACGGGTGCGCGGCGCATCAGGTAGTGCTGGGCAGCCAGGATGATGCGCGCCTGCTTGCGCTGGTCAATGCTCTCGGCCGCGCCGCTCCACGCGCCGCGCCCGCGCAACCTCACCTCGACGAACACCAGCACATCGCCATCGCGCATGATGAGGTCGACCTCGCCGCCCTTGCAGCGATGATTGCGCGCCACGAGCGTCAAACCCTGCCGCTCGAGGTGCGCCAGGGCCCGGTCTTCCGCATCGCGCCCGATGCGGGCGCGCTCGCTCACTGGCGCTGACGCAGCGGCGCCGCGCTGCCGTCCCGGTACTCGACCTCCACGGCCACGCGACGCAAGGCGCCGGCGCGCACCGCGATGTTGCCGGTGACGCCGTCCAGGTCGAAGTCGACCCGCGCCCCGGCCAGCTCGCCGGCGACGCGGTAGGCATCGATCCCCAGTGCATAGATGCGCTCGAGTTCGGCCGACAGCGGCGCCTCGGGACGCGGGAACACCATGGTCGCCGGATGGTCCGGCTGGTGCAGCCAGGGCAGATCGAAAAAGCGCACCCCGTTCAAGTCGTGTGCCTTCTGCATCTCGTTCCTCGGCACGCCGGCGAAGACCTGCGACGTGCCGAGGATCAGCGCGCCGCGGCCGAGGTGCGGTCGCAGGACGCGCGCACGTTCGGCGTCGACCGCCAGGAAGACGATGCCGCCGCTGCGATCAGCCGCCTGGCGCACGCGTGCGAGGTTGCCGTCGAACTCGATGGTCTCGCGCACCCCGCCGCCCAGGCGCGCCCACTCGTCGCGAAAGGCCGCCGCGGCGCGTCGAGACAGCGGCGAAGGCAACGCGACGATCAGGGCGCGCGGCGCGTCGGCGCGATAAGCTGACTGTGCGGCGCTCTGCGCCTCCGACTCGATCGACAACGACAGTGCGTACAGGTTGGGCGTGGCCGCCGCCGCGCCGTCAGGCGTGTTGAGCGCAAGGGTTGGAACGGCCAGAGCGCGACCGGCCAGGACGGTGACCTCGGCACGCGTCAAGGGGCCGACCACGGCGGCGACGTTCTTTGCGAGCGCCTGCTCGTAGGCCGCCAGCACACCGGCGGGCGTGCCATCGCTTTCGATTTCGACGATGAGTCCTTTGCCGCCGGCAACCGCACGCGCCGCCATGAAGCCCTGGCGCACCGCATCGCTGGCGCGGCCGAAGGGCGAGGACTTGGCCGGCAGGATGAGGGCGATGCCGAAGCGAGGCAGGGGCGGGGGCGGTGGGGCCGCGGCTGCGGCAGGAGGTTCCTGTGAGACCGCAGAGGCCGAAGAATCGGTCGCGGTCGTCGCGGTAGGCGGAGTGGTCGAGGTGGTCGCGGCGGATGAGCTCGTCGCGCCGGGCGTGGTGGTCCCGGCGGGCGAAGTCGCCGCAGGTGTCGGAGTGTTCGTCGACACGGGCGCTGCCGCCGGGGTCGTCGTCGCCGCCGGCGACGCTGCCTTTCCCTCAGGGTTCTGCGCTGGCGTCGCAGCAGCCGGTGTCGGAGAACGTGGCGAGGTGGCAGGCTTCGCAGGCGCCGCGCGCGGTGCCTCCTCGCGCGGCCCGAACAGCCGGTCGAACAACCCGCGCACTGTCTCGATCGGTGAAGCACCCTTGCCGTCCTGCGCGCCGGCGCCTTCGCTTGCCGGAACGCCCTGCGCCGCGCACAATGCGGCACTCCCGAAGAGGAAGCAAGCGAAGACGGCGCGCGCCGAAGCGGCGACCGCTCGAGTCGCCGCAGCCACCCGAAGATGCCACCAGCGCGCCATCAGAAGAACGACCCAGCAAGCCAAGAGCAAGTCAATGACGACGCTCCCGCGCCGTCTCCCACTGCCGGGGCATTATATGTGGTCGCCACACCCCTCGGAAACTTGAGCGACATCACCCTGCGCGCCATCGAAACGTTGCGCCAAGCCGACCTGGTCGCCGCCGAAGACACGCGCGTCACCGCCACTCTGTTGGCCGCACACGGCATCACCACCCGCATGATCGCCGCGCACGCCCACAACGAAGCGCGCGTCGCCGAACGCATCGCGGCAGAGGTCGCCGGCGGCAAACAAGTCGCCCTGGTAAGCGACGCCGGCACCCCCGGCGTCTCGGACCCCGGCGCCAAGATCGTCGCCGCGGTGCGCGCAGCCGGCCACACCGTCATCCCGATCCCCGGCCCCAACGCGGCCATCACGGCATTGAGCGCCTCAGGCTTCGAAGGCGCTTTCCACTTCGCCGGCTTCCTGCCGACCAAGACCACCGCCCGCCGCGAAACCCTGGCCGCCCTGGTAGCGCTGCCCGCCCACGTCGTCCTCTACGAAGCCCCGCACCGCATCGCGACCCTGGCCGCCGACATCGCCGCCACCTGCGAAGACTCCCGCCGCGTCCTCATCGCCCGCGAACTCACCAAACGCTTCGAGACCATCGCCACCGTCACCGCAGGGGAACTTTGCGCCTGGGTCGCCGCCGACCCCAACCGCGAGCGTGGTGAACTGGTCGTCATCATCGAGCGCGGCGCCACGCCCGAAGCCGGCGCCGCCGAAGGTGAGCGCGTCCTGTCCTTACTGCTTGCGGAACTGCCGGCGGCGCGTGCAGCCAAGCTTGCCGCCGCGATTACCGGGGCGTCGCGCGAAGTCTTGTATCAGCAGGCATTGGCACTGCGGCAACAAAAAGCGGTTTGATCGACCGCGCAAAATAGCGCTGCGTCGGCGTTGAAGGGCGCACAGGTTGTGTGATGCGCCCCGATGGGTAGGTGATGCGCAGACCGGGAGCCGAGGGAAATCGCCTGTGGTCCGTCGTCTATCGGACCACGAACACGGCACGCAATTGCAACGAATCGCGAATGCGATCCGCGATCGCCTGCGCGGCGGCGCGGTCGGCGTAGGGCCCGAGCTGCACGCGATGCAGGTTGCCGCTGGAGACGATGTAGATGGTCTCGGTAAGCCAGGGGAGTTGCTGGTAGGTCTTGATGCGGAATTCTTCGGCGCCGGGGGCAGCGCCGAACGCGCCTAGCTGGAGGTAGACGCCGTCGGGCTGGGTCGAGGTTGAGAGGACGACCGTGGCCGGTTTCGGCGGTGGGAGCTCCGTTTGGGGCGCTGGCTGGGGCGGCGGGGCAGCGGGCGCGGGCGCGGCGGGGGGCTGCTCCGGTGCGCTGCGTGGCGGCGCTGCTGCCACGGCCGGGCGCGCGGGTCTTGCGCCGACATCACTGGCGCGCACGCGCTCGACCTCCACCAGCGCGCTCCCCTGGTTCACGTAGCCGAGCTTGAGCGCGGCGGTGTACGACAGGTCGATGATGCGGTCCGAGTGGAAGGGGCCGCGGTCGTTGACCTTGACCACGACCGAACGTGCGTTGGCGGGGTTGGTCACGCGCACCCAGCTGGGCAGCGGCAGGGTCGGGTGGGCGGCGGTCATCGCGAACATGTCGTAGATCTCGCCGGAGGATGTGCGCTGGCCGTGGAACTTGCGGCCGTACCAGGAGCCGATGCCGCGCTGGCGCAGGTCGGCGTTGGCGGGCAGCGGGGTGTAGGTGCGGCCAAACACGGTGTAGGGGCGGTTGGCGGCGCTGCGCAGCGGCGGGTCGTCGCCCGGGACGGCGTCCGGGGTCGCCTCCAGGTTGGGCGGGATGGTGTCGCCCGGGCCATCGTCCTGGTAGTAGGCGCCTCGACGCGGGCCTTGCGCTGAGGAGGCGTCGGCGGGTGGCTTGGGCTTGGGGGCGGTGGCGGCGGGTTTGGCTGGCGCGCCGGGTTGTTGAGGTGCAGTGCTTGGGGTCGCCTGTCGCTCGGGGGCGCGCGGGCTGCTGCCGCAGGCGGTGAGGAGTGCACTGAGGGCGAGCAGCAGTGCGTAGCGCGCAGCCGGACCCGCCCGCAGCATCAGTAGACGAAGCCGCGGTGCAGGGCCACGACGCCGGCCGCCAGGTTGAAGTGATCAGCGTGATCGAAGCCTGCCGTGCGGATCATGGCTTCGAGCGTGGCCTGGTCCGGGTGGCGGCGGATCGATTCGGCCAGGTAGCGGTAGCTCGCGCCGTCGCCGGCGACCTTTTGCCCCAGCCAGGGCAGCACGCCGAAGGAGTAGGCGTCGTAGATTCCAGCGAGCGGCTTGGCGACGTGCGAGAACTCCAGCACCAGGAGCCTGCCGCCGGGGCGGATGACGCGGCGCATTTCGGCCAGGGCCACATCCTTGTGGGTCATGTTGCGCAGGCCAAAGGCGACCGAGACCAGGTCGAAGCTGGCGTCCGCGAAAGGCAGTTTTTCCGCGTCGCATTGCGCTGCGGGAATGTCCTGGCCCGCGTCGAACATGCGATCGCGACCGACGCCCAGCATGGCGCCGTTGATGTCGGTGAGAATCACGCGGCCGGTCGCGCCGACTTCCTTGGCGAAGGCGCGCGCCAGGTCGCCGGTGCCACCCGCGATGTCGAGCACCTGCTGGCCCGGACGCACGCCGGATTGCGCGATGGCGAACGTCTTCCACAGCCGATGCAGGCCGCCGGACATGAGGTCGTTCATCAGGTCGTACTTGCCGGCGACCGAATCGAACACACCGCGCACGCGGCGCGCCTTGTCGGCCTCCGCGACCCGCTCGAATCCGAAATCGGCGTCGGCCATTGCAGCCTGCCCTACTTGTCGCGCGACGCGCCCGCCTTGGCGAGGCGCTCGAGGTACTCGGCCCACAATTCATCCTGGCGCCGGCCCAGGTCGTAGAGGTAGTCCCAGGAATAGATGCCGGTCGCGTGGCCGTCGGAAAACGTCGGCTGTAGCGCGTAGTTGCCGACCGGTTCCAGCGCGGTCACATCGACTTGTCGCTTGCCGGTCTGCAAGACTTCCTGCCCGGGGCCGTGGCCGCGCACCTCGGCCGAGGGCGAGTACACGCGCAGGAACTCGAAGGGCAGGTCGAATGCCGCCCCGTCGGAAAATTTCAACTCCAGACGCCGGCTCTGCTGGTGCAGGACGATGTCGGTCGGAAGCGGGGAATCCTTGGTCAGTCCGGCCATGGCGGGCCGGACTATAGCATTCAGGGTGAGAGGCTTGCCGCGACCAGTTCGAAATCGACACCGCGTCGCACCAGGCTGTCCAAGCGCACTGAATACTTGAGGCCGGCGTCGCGCATCTCGGCCATGCGGCCGGCGCGGAACCAGCCAGGCGGCAACAGCAAGGACAGCGCGGGCGCGCCGTGCAGCGACCCCAGACGAAAGCCGGGCACGTACTGTGCGCCACCGTACGCGTGCAGGCCCGCAGCCTTGAAGGCAACGGCATGCGGCTTGCCGGGCAAGAGTTCCACCCCGGCGATGAGCGCGCCGGGCTCGTGTCGGCGCCCGGGCTGTGCAGCCCCGCTGGCGGCGACGGGCTCGGGTTCGGCGAGCCAGCGGATCTCCGCCAGCACGGCCGGGCCGTCGTCGCCAGCCACGCGCAGGCGCATCGCGATGACCTGGCCCAAGTGAAAGCGCGCCCCGGCGCGTTCGCGCCGAATGCGGAATCCGCCATCGCTCTCGTCAACCACATGCCAATCCTCGAAGGCGCGTGCGGCCTCGCGGCGGCGCGTTTCGTTGCGCGCCAGGCTGGCGTGCTGGAACACGAACAGCTCGTCGAAACGGCGCCGGCTCGTGGGGTCCTCATTCTCGTTGACGGTGAAGGCCTCGCCGCCGATGAGCGCGTACATGGCGCCGTAGTCGCCGACCGCATGCGCCAACACCAGCCCGCGCGCACCTTCGTACGGCACCGCCGCCAGCCCCGCACGACGCGGCTGCGCACGCGCGTTGCCATCTTCACCCCACAGCCGCGACAGCTGCCCCAGCACGTGGCCGGTCTGGGCTGCAGAGAAACCTGCGGGCAGCCGGAGTTCCGCCACAGTGGCGCCGTGACGCAACTTGCGCAGACGCCGGCGCAGGCTCTTGACGATGCGGGTCAGGTCCAGGACGTGGGCACGACTCCCGGCACGCACCACACGCAACACGCGCGCGCCATCCCCGGCAGGTGCGACCGCGGCGGCCGCGGCGCCCTCGGAGGCCATGGCAGGCGTGGCAGCCGGCAGCCCGACGCGCCCGGCGCCAAGGCTCATCGTGGTCACGGCAACCTTGCCTTCCCACGCCGCGGCCAGCGCGGCTACCGACCCACCCTCGCGCGTGCCGATGAGCGAGCCCGCCATGTGCAACAGCAGCGCACGCCTGAAGATCGCCGCCACGCTGGTGGCGCCCTGCGCGTGCAGGCTGTCACGCACCGGGGCGTCGAGACAACCGTGCTCCGCGGCCAGGTCGGTCAGGCGTTGCAGGTCGTCGAAGAGATCGGCATCCTCCTCCTGCCCGGCGCGCAGGCGACCGACGAGCCCGGCGCAAAGATACTCACCGGCGCGTGCCAGGCACAGCGCCCGATGCGGTGCGACCCCGGCCGCCCCGCCAAGACCCGCCTCGAAGCAATCCAGGTAGGTGCGCGCCAGGGCGCGCCACAGCGCTTGCGCATGCACCAGCGCATTGCGCTCGGCCAGCCCCAGCGGCAGGGCCTTGGCCGCGTAGCGCGTCGCATAGTCGGCATCGATCTGCGCGACCGGGCCGCGCAGGGTCTCGAGGATCTCCAGGCGCGCCAGCGCGGTCAAGGGCGCGTGTTCGAATTCGCTCAGCAGCGAGCTGATGGCATGGTGGGCAGCGCGCGAGTCGGTCAGCGGCAGGTCGCGCAGCCAGGCCTTGGCGCCGCGCGCATCGGCCACGCCCGGGCGCTGGTTGAGAAGAAATTCGCTGTGCAGCATGCCGCGCCTCCCCGGGTCCCGAGCGGCACTGGCGCCAGATCGCTCCCCGAATTATGACAACGGCATAGTACCGGCTTTTCGCGATCATGACAAGAGCATAATCACGCCCGCGCACCCCGGGCCATGCAACCCGGGTTCGCGCGGTCTGGCGCCGCGTGGCCCGGCGGCGCCAGGGATCAGTGCCCGGCGCGCAGCGCCTCGATGCGCTCTTCCAGCGGCGGGTGTGTCATGAACAGCCGGCCGAGCTTGCCGGCCCCGCCCGAGATGCCCATGGCGGCCATCTGGCTTGGCAGCGGCGCGGGCTCGTGAGCCCGCCGCAGCGCATCGAGCGCGGAGATCATCTTCGGCCGCGACGACAGCGCCGCCCCGCCGGAGTCGGCGCGGAACTCGCGCTGGCGCGAGAACCACATCACGATGACGCTGGCCAGGACGCCCAGCACCATCTCGGCCACGAACACCGAGACGTAGTAGCCGATGCCCTGGCCGTTCTCGCTCTTGAACACGACGCGGTCGATGACCTGCCCCACGACGCGCGCCAAGAAGAACACGAACGTGTTGACCACACCCTGGATCAAGGTCAGGGTGACCATGTCGCCGTTGGCGACGTGACTCACCTCGTGGGCCAGCACAGCCTCCACTTCGTCGCGCGACAGGCGGGTGAGCAAGCCCGTGGAGACCGCGACCAGCGAATTGTTGCGACTCATCCCCGTCGCGAAGGCGTTGATGTCCGGCGAGTCGTAGACCGCCACCTCGGGCATCCCGATGCCGGCCTGCGCGGCCTGGCGCCGCACGGTTTCGACCAGCCAGGCGCCGGTCGCATCCGTCGGGTTGTCGAGCACCTGCGCGCCGGTCATGCGCTTGGCGGTCCACTTGGACATGGCAAGCGAGATGAACGCTCCGCCGAAGCCCATGAAGGCACAAAAAACCAGAAGCCCGCCCATGCCGCCGCCCACCAGGCGGTCCAGCCCGAGAATGCGCGCGGTGATGCTCAGGACCAGCATCACCGCCAGGTTGGTGAGGATGAAGAGGAACACACGCTTCATGGAATCGACTCCGGGAAAAGGGAAGGAATTCGACAATAACCTTGTCCAGACGCCCGATTAGATGCCGGCGGCCGGCGCAAGTTCAAGTGGCCACGGCCATGCGTTCGCAAGCGGGGCAAACCGGGAATGACCCGACCTAGATATGGGTGAAGGTGCAGCGCTCGAAGTCGGCGCCGCGCTCGACGATCGCCTCCAGGCGCACCTGACGGCCAATCTCGGCGTGCAGTTCGAGCACGCGGCCTGGCTTGTGCATGCCGGGAACCAGGAGGAGCGTCTCGACCTCCTTCAAGGCCGGCACCGAGGGCAGCAACAGGGCCTGCTGGTATTTCTCCTGCGCGGCGTTGACCCCGGTGGCACGGGCAGCGACGGCCTGCGGCGCGCCCGGCAGCGACTTGACGCCGATCATGAGCTGTCCGTTGGCGCGCAACTGCACCCAGCGGATCGTGCCCAGGATGTAGGCGCGCGCGTCGGGCGGGCGCGCCCCAACCAGTTGACCGACAGCGACCCGCATGCGGCCGGCGCCGACGGCGCGGATCAGGCGCAGGCCGGCCAGGCTTTCGTCCCCCAGTTCCCACTCCTCGAGCGTGAAACCCTGCAGGTGGCTGTGCTCATCCTCGTCGCGCGTGGCGAGCCGGCCGAAGGTGGCGATCTCCTGACGCTGCTTGGACGTGAGCTCCTTGGCGTGCCCGGGCTGCTTGAACGGCTTTCCGGACACGTAATAGTGGATCGACGCGACGCCGCCGGCGACGAACACCCGCCCGCCCACGGAGCGCCGCGCCTGCTCGCGGCCGACTCGACCGTCGCCCCAATGCTGGTACAGGCTGATGAGCGTGAGTTCGCAGGCCGGCATGACCGCATCCTCGCCGAGCCCCAGGCTGGCGGGCGTCTCCCCCTTGCGCAGGAGGATGATGCGGTTCTTGACCGAGCGCGCGACGCCGGAAATGTCCAGATAGCGCAGGTTGGCGCCGGCCACATCCAGGCGCGCAGCGCTGTCGGTGCGAAAACCCGCTTCCGCCGCGCCCAGGTCGACGAGGATCGGCGGCTTGACCGGCTTGGCCGGCGGGTTGTGGCTGATGACGATCTTGGTGGCCCAACGCTCGGTCCAGCGCAGGATCATCTGCGTCTGGCGCGCGCCCCACTCATTGGGGGACCCGAGCGCCACCAGGATCGGTCGCGCGTAGGTGGCCATGCAATTGGTCGCGCTGGCCTCTGTGAGCGACTTGTCGCGCACGCGGTCGGCGGCGACGCCCGCATGCTCGGCAGCGCGGTACAGCTTGTGCAGCATCTGCCACTCGGCTGCCGGCAGTTCGGCGCACGCGTTGACATAGTCGAGCATCAGCCGCGCATGTGCGTCCAGCGCGCGCTGGCAGATCTGCGCCGCCTGGCCCTGCAGTTCACCGCCGACGACCGCCTGCACACAGATACGCCAGCACAATCCGTAGCCGCGCCACAGCTCGAGCGTGCCGTTCCACGCCTGGGTCTCGAGGTCGCTCAAGGGCAAGGGGTGATAAGCGAACTTCTTCGTCATCTCGCCTTGCACGAACAGCACCGCTTCGCGCAACTGCTCGAGAATCTCCGCCAGAACGGCAGGCTTGAGCGGGCTGGTCGAGAGCAGTGCCATCTGCGCCCGCAACTGCGCCTGCGCGGTGCTGCTGCTGGTCAGCGGCAGACTCTCCAGCCAGTCGGCACAGGCGCGCGCGTTGGCGAACACGGGCGCGCTGTCCTCGCGCGGGGTCGGCAGGTCGAATTGCACGGGCATGGGACCCGCATCGTACCCGAAAGCTTCAGTCCGGCAAGGCCAGAACAGGGCCGCAAACCGGCCCGAGCCGAAAATCAGCTCACAACAGCACGCGCTCGATGCCGCCGGCGTTGGCCCGCGCGATGTACTCGGGCATCCAGTCGCGGCCCAGGACGTGGCGGGCGATCTCGACGACGATATAGTCGGCGTCGCTGCCGGCGTCGTTGCGATAACGCGCCAGGCCCTGCAGGCATGAGGGGCAGGACGTCAGGACCTTGATGTCGCCGCCATGGCCCGCGGCGCGGATCGCATCGGCACCTTTCTTCATCTCCTCTTCCTTGCGAAAGCGCACCTGGGTGGAGATGTCGGGCCGGGTCGCAGCGAGCGTGCCGGACTCGCCGCAGCAGCGCTCGTTCAGCGGGACCGCCTGTCCCATGAGCGTGCCCACCACCTGGCTGGACTTGTAGGTCTTCATCGGCGTGTGGCAGGGCTCGTGGTACATGTAGCGTGTGCCGCTGACGCCCTCCAGCCGCACGCCCTTTTCCAGCAGGTACTCGTGGATGTCGAGCAGCCGGCAGCCCGGGAAAATCCTGTCGAACTCGTACTTCTGCAACTGGTCCATGCAGGTGCCGCAGGAGACGATGACGGTCTTGATGTCCAGGTAATTGAGGGTATTGGCGACGCGGTGGAACAGGACGCGGTTGCTGGTGGTGATCTCGTGGCCGCGGTCGGCGTTGCCGGCGGCGTTCTGCGGATAGCCGCAGCACAGGTAGCCCGGCGGCAGCACCGTCTGCGCACCGACGTGATAGAGCATGGCCTGGGTCGCCAGCCCGACCTGCGAGAACAGGCGCTCCGAGCCGCAGCCCGGAAAGTAGAAGACCGCCTCCTGGTCCTCTGCGGCCAGCGCCGGGTTGCGGATGATCGGCACCACCTTGTCATCCTCGATGCCCAGGAGCGCGCGCGCGGTGCGCTTGGGCAGCCCGCCCGGCATGGGCTTGTTGATGAAGTGGATGACCTGTTCCTTGAGAGGCGCGCGACCCACCGTGGCCGGGGGGCGGCGCGTCTGCGCGCGCGCCAGGAGCGTGCCGCGCGCGATCTGGTGGGCAAAGCGCTGGGCCTTGTAGCCGAACGACACCATCCCGGCACGGATGGTCTTGATGACAGCCGGGTCGGTGGCGTTGAGAAAGGCCATTGCCGCGCTGGTCCCGGCATTGAAGCGGCGCCGGCCGAGCTTGCGCAGGAGATTGCGCATGTTCATCGACACGTCGCCGAAGTCGATGTCCACCGGGCACGGCGTGGCGCACTTGTGGCACACGGTGCAGTGGTCGGCGACGTCGCCGAATTCGTCGAAATGCCTGACCGAGATGCCGCGCCGCGTCTGCTCCTCGTACAGGAAGGCCTCGATCAGAAGCGAAGTGGCGAGGATCTTGTTGCGCGGGCTGTAGAGCAGGTTGGCGCGCGGCACGTGGGTCGCGCACACCGGCTTGCACTTGCCGCAGCGCAGGCAGTCCTTGATCGAATCGGCCACCTGACCCAGGTCGGACTGCTCCAGGATCAGGGACTCGGTGCCGATCAGGCTGAACGACGGTGTATAGGCGCGCGCCAGGTCGGCGCCCGGCAGAAGCTTGCCGTGGTTGAACCTCCCCTCCGGGTCGACCTTTTGCTTGTAGGCGCGAAAGGGCGCGATCTCGTCCTCGGTCAGGTACTCGAGCTTGGTGATGCCAATGCCGTGCTCGCCGGAGATGACCCCGCCCAGACTGCGTGCCAGCGCCATGATGCGCGCCACCGCGGCGTTGGCCTCCTTGAGCATCGCGTAGTTGTCGGAATTGACCGGCAGATTGGTGTGCACATTGCCGTCGCCGGCGTGCATGTGCAGCGCGACCCAGACGCGCCCCGAGAGCACCTCGCGGTGCACCCGGTCGCACTCGCGCAGGATGGGGAGCGTCGCCGCCCCGCCGAAGATCTCGGCCAAGGGCGCGCGCAGCTCGGACTTCCACGACACGCGGATGGTGCGGTCCTGCACCATGCGAAAGATGGTCGCCTGCTGCGGCATGGTGAGCGCGTCCGCATCCACGCCGAGGGCGCACAGGGCGAGGCCGCGCGCGGCCACCGTCTGGTCGAGGCTGGCAAGGATGGCGCACCAGCGCGCACGCACGCGGGAGAGCAGTTCGCGCGCCTCGGCGACACCCTCGTTGAGGAGCTCGTCGCGCGACAGCGAATCGTCGTCGGGGTTGACCGGCAGCGCCGGGCGCGCGAAGAGCGTGCCGAGCGCGTCGATGAGGGCGATCTTGTTGCCGATCGACAGCTCGATGTTGATGCGCTCGATGCCGTCCGAATAGTCGCCCAGGCGCGGCAGCGGGATCACCACGTCCTCGTTGATCTTGAAGGCGTTGGTATGGCGCGCGATGGCCGCGGTGCGCGCCCGGTCCAGCCAGAACTTGCGCCGCGTCTCGGCCGAGACCGCGACGAAGCCCTCGGCGCCGCGCGCGTTGGCGATGCGCACGACCTCGCTCACCGCGCGCGCGACCGCATCCTCGACATCCCCCGTGACGTCGCCGATCAGGACCATCTTCGGCAGCCGTCCGCGCCGCGACTTGGTCGCGTAACCCACCGCCTTCAGGTAGCGCTCGTCCAGGTGCTCGAGCCCGGCCAGCACGACCGGGTGCGGCCCGCCCTCGCCCGCTCCCTGCGCTGCGCGTTCGCGCCGGGTCACGCCGTCCAGGTAGTCCTTGATCTCGACAATCGCCGGCACCGAATCGCCGACCAGGCCGAAGAATTCCAGGCAGACCGTGCGCGTGAAGCGCGGCATGCGATGCAGGATGAACGTGGCGCTGGTGATGAGACCGTCGCAACCCTCCTTCTGCACCCCCGGCAAGCCGCACAGGAACTTGTCGGTCACGTCCTTGCCGAGCCCCGCCTTGCGAAAGGCCGCACCGGGAATCTCCAGCAATTCGGGCTCGCCGAAAGGCGTCACGCCGTCCTTGCGAAAGCGCCGGATCGTGAAGCGCGCGAGGTCGGCGTCGTGGATCTTGCCCAGGTTGTGCCCCAGACGGCGCACTTCCATCAGGTGCCCGGTCGGATCGATCAGGCGCCACGAGACCAGGTTGTCCAGTGCCGTGCCCCACAGCACGGCCTTCTTGCCGCCGGCGTTCATGGCGACATTGCCGCCGATGCACGAGGCCTCGGCGGAGGTCGGGTCGACCGCGAAGACCAGGCCCGCCGCCTCGGCGGCTTCCATGACCCGCTTGGTGACGACGCCAGCACCACACTCGATGACGGCGTAGTCCCGCTCGACGCCAGGCAGGCGCCGCGTCTCGACCCGACCGAGCGTGTCCAGCTTCTCCGTGTTGACTACCGCCGACAGGCGGGTGAGCGGCACCGCGCCGCCGGTGTAGCCGGTGCCGCCGCCGCGCGGAATCACGGTCAGGCCCAGCGCGATCAGCTCGCGCACCAGGGCTGCGCACTCGGCCTCGGTCTCCGGAGTCAGAACGACGAAGGGGTATTCGACGCGCCAGTCGGTGGCGTCGGTCACGTGCGAGACGCGCGCCATGCCATCGAAGGCGATGTTGTCCTTCGCCGTCACGCGCGCCAGGCGCCGCCGGCACTCGCGGCGCAGGCGCGCCATGCCGTCGAACTCGGCGTCGAAGTCGGAAACGGCCTTGCGTGCCGCGGCAATCAGCGCCTCGACCCGCCCTCCGGCGCGCGCCACCGCCAGGCCCTCACGCTCATAGCTGGCTCGGCGCTTTTCCATCTCGCCCAGGCGATGGTTCATCGCCGCGACCAGTGCCGCACGCCGGCGCGGGTTGTCCAGCAGGTCGTCCTGAAGATAGGGGTTGCGCTGCACGACCCAGATATCGCCCAGCACCTCGTAGAGCATGCGCGCCGAGCGCCCGGTGCGCCTTTCCGCACGCAGTTCCGAGAGGATGTCCCAGACATCCTCGCCCAGCAGGCGAATGACGATCTCGCGGTCGGAGAACGAGGTGTAGTTGTACGGAATCTCGCGCAGGCGCGGCGGCGCATCGTCGTCGTCGATCGCGGCCGGCAGGGACGTGGCAGGAGGCTGGGACAGGTCGGTCATCGCGCAGGCGCCACGTGCGTGCGGGCGCCGCCATTCTTGACTTAAGTCAGGATTTTACTGCGTCGCAACAAAAGCGCGGCATGCGTCAGGCCACCATCCACCCGCCGATGACGGCCAGATAGCGAAACGCCTTGCCGAAGGCCATCAACACGACGACCGGCAGTATGGCAAGCCGCAGCCAGCCTGCCGCGACGCACAGCGCGTCGCCGATCACCGGCAGCCATGAAAGCAGCATCGACCAGGCGCCGTAGCGCCGTGCCAGCGCCTCGTACTTGATCTCCTTTCGGTGCGGGATGAAGCGCCCGATCCCGTAGGACATCATGCCGCCGATGGTATTGCCGGCGGTGGCCACGATGAACATGGGCCAGACCAGGTGCGGATGCAGGGTGAGCGCACCCAGAAGCAGCGCCTCGGACGCAAACGGGATCAGGGTGGCGGCGACCAGACTGCCGGCGAAGACCAGCCACAGGCTGGCTTCGTCGTTGATCATCGCGTTTAAGGTCTCGACCACGGGGAATTTTTCGCACCCCTTCTGAGGGGGTAGAATGAACCCCTCAAACAGGGGTGTAATGCCATCGTGAAACCAGTCGATTATCTCCAAAAAATCCTCACCGCCCGCGTCTATGACGTCGCGCGCGAGACACCGCTGGAAAAGGCCGCCGCCCTGTCCGCGCGTCTGAACAACACGCTCTTGCTCAAGCGCGAGGACGCGCAAAGCGTGTTCTCTTTCAAACTGCGCGGCGCCTACAACAAGATGGCGCATCTTTCGCCCGAGGCCTTGGCGCGCGGCGTCATCTGTGCCTCGGCCGGCAATCACGCCCAGGGCGTGGCGCTCGCCGCCAAGCGCCTGGGCACGCGCGCCGTCATCGTCATGCCGGTGACGACGCCGACGGTCAAGGTGCAGGCCGTGCGCGCGCGCGGCGGCGAGGTGGTCCTTTTCGGCGACAGCTTCGACGAGGCGCAGGCCCACGCGCGCGCGCTGGAGGCGCAACAGCAACTGGTATTCGTGCACCCGTTCGACGATCCGGACGTGATCGCCGGGCAAGGCACGATAGGCATGGAAATCCTGCGCCAGCACCAGGGCCCGATCGCCGCGATCTTCGTCGCCATCGGCGGCGGCGGGCTGATCGCCGGCATTGCTTCCTACGTCAAGCGGGTGCGTCCGGAGATCCGCATCGTCGGCGTCGAACCCAACGACTCCGACGCGATGGCGCGCTCGATCGCCGCGGGCCGGCGCGTCAAGCTGGACCAGGTGGGCCTGTTCGCCGATGGCGTGGCCGTCAAGCAGGTGGGCGAAGAGACCTTTCGCATCGCCCGCAGCCTGGTCGACGAGATCGTGCTCGTCGACACCGACCTCATGTGCGCGGCGATCAAGGACGTCTTCGAGGACACGCGCACCATCCTGGAACCGGCCGGTGCGCTCGCGATCGCCGGCGCCAAGGCCTGGGTCGAGCGCGAGAAGGTCAAGGGCCAGACCCTGGTCGCCGTGGCCTGCGGCGCCAACATGAACTTCGACCGCCTGCGCTTCGTCGCCGAGCGGGCCGAGGTCGGCGAGCGCCGCGAGGCCATCCTCGCGGTGACCATTCCCGAGGCGCGCGGCTCGCTGCGCAGATTCTGCGAACTGATCGGCAACCGCGCGGTCACCGAGTTCAACTATCGCATCGCCGATGCGCGCCAGGCGCACATCTTCGTCGGCATCGGCGTGCACGACCGCGCCGACATCGCGCGCCTGACGAAGAACCTGGTCAAGAACGGCTTCGACACCCTGGACCTGACCGACGACGAACTCGCCAAGTCACACCTGCGCCACCTGGTTGGCGGGCATTCGCCGCTGGCACGAGACGAACTCCTGTACCGCTTCGAGTTCCCTGAACGTCCGGGGGCATTGATGAAGTTCCTGCTCAATATGCACCCGGGCTGGAACATCAGCCTGTTCCACTATCGCAACCACGGCGCAGACGTCGGCCGCGTGCTGATCGGCATGCAGGTGCCCGCCGAAGAGAAGTCAGCGTTGAGGCGCTTCCTGGAAACGCTCGGCTATCGATACTGGGACGAGACCGCGAACCCGGCGTATCGCCTTTTTCTGGCCTGATCGTCCGGCGAAACCGGCTGCTTTTTGCCGCGCCCGTGAAGCAGTTCACGGGTGCATCGCGTTGCATGATGCTAATTTTGTCAACCATTGTTTCAGCCAATGGTGACGACGATGTGGATGGCAATCAGGACGTGTCTGGCAGGCGGATTCCTCTTCGCTACGCTCGGCGTCCAGGCGCAGGCGATCTCGATCGTCAATCCGAGCTTCGAGGCTGACTTCGCCCCCAACGGCGGCTTTCCGGTATTCGACCCCACCGGATGGAGTCGCTACGACCCGGCCGGCATCGTCAACCAGAGCACCAACGCGGTCGGCGTGCTCAATCCGACCGGCACGACCTTCTACGTCGACCCGGTCCCGCACGGCAACAATGTCGCGCTGGTCTACCTCGAACAGCGCCGCGGGACGAACCTCAACGGGGACGCGGTCGGCTTCTTCCAGACCCTCGCAGGCAATACGCTGGCGCAGAACACCCGCTACACGCTCAACGTGACCGTCGGCAACATCGCCTCCGGCACCGGCCTGGGGGCGTTTGCCCCGTTCGGGTTCGCCAATCTGTCCGGCTTCCCTGGATACCGGGTCGAACTCTTGGCCGGCGGACAGGTCGTGGCGGCCGACGACAACTCGCTTGTCATCGGCGACGGGCGTTTCGCCACATCGAGTGTCGTACTGGAGGTGGGCCAGAGCCATGCGCTGGCAGGACAGACGCTCGGCATTCGCCTGCTGAACCTCAACAACGCCACCGGCAACCCGCTCGAGCGGGGGCGCGAAGTCAATTTCGACAATGTCTCGCTTGTCGCCGCGCCGGTCCCTGAATTGCCTTCCGGCGCGCTGTACTTGGCCGGCCTGGCGTTGATCGGGTCGATCGCCCTGCGGCGCGGCAAGGGCTAGCCCCGTCAAGGTCGCACCTGCGCTGCCCCAGGCCGCGGCCCGATGGGATTCTTACGCGCTCTTGCGGATCGGAATCACCCTGCGCGGCGCAGCCACCGTGGACACGACCCGGAAACTGGGGCAGTCGTAGAGCGCGATCTCATCGCCCGTCACCGGATAGCTTGCGCAACTCAGGGTGCGGAAGAAGGCGCTGCCGTGGATCGCGCAAGAAGAAGACCCTGCCGCATCGAAGCGCAGGAACACACAGGTGCGATCTATGCAGCACGCGCCGCAGTGAGTGCACTGGCCCTCGATGTGCTGAAATTCACCGGCGCGACCGAAGGCGCGTTCTAGCCGACGCGCCACCACGCGCTTGGCCCGCATCGCCAGAAGCATGCGCGCGCAGCGGCCGAGCGTGCCACCAAAACGTCGCAGGTAGCCGGCGTCCTGCGCCAGGAGCGCGCTGACCAATGGCGAGAGCGGCAACAGTACTGCCATGGTCGCGAGCACCGCGTCCTCGGCGATACGTGCCAGCCAACCAGGCCGCGCCTGCCCACGCAACGCAACGCTACTCATGCGGATCGTCGAGCACGAAGGCATGGCCGCGGGGCACAGGCGTCGCGCAGGGCTCGTCATCGAATGCCAGGTCACCCGGCGCAGCCCCCGAAAGCGACTCGAAATCGAAGCGCTCGCGATCCATCAGGTGCGATGGCACCACCCGGGACATCGCTCCGGCGATCGACTCGATGCGACCGGGATGACGCCTGCTCCATTCCGCCAGCAGCGCCTTGACTTCGCGGCGCTTGAGCGTTTCCTGCGACCCGCACAGGTCGCAGGGGATGATGGGAAAGTCCTTCTCCACGGCGTAGCGCGCCAGGTCGGCTTCGCGCACATAGGCGAGCGGCCGGATCACCACGTGCGAGCCGTCGTCTGACTTGAGTTTGGGCGGCATGCCCTTGAGAGTGCCGTTGTAGAACATGTTGAGGAAAAGAGTCTCCAGCATGTCGTCACGGTGGTGCCCGAGCGCGATGCGCGTCGCGCCTATCTCGCTGGCGACCCGATAAAGGACACCGCGGCGCAGGCGCGAGCACAGCGAGCAGGTGGTCTTGCCTTCCGGGATGACGCGCTTGACGATCGAATAGGTATCCTCTTCCTCGATGCGAAACGGCACGCCGCGCCGCGCCAGGTAGTCGGGCAGCACGTGGGCGGGAAAGCCCGGCTGTTTCTGGTCCAGGTTGACCGCGGTGATGCGAAACGAAACCGGTGCGCGCGCTTGGAGCAGAAGGAGAATTTCCAGCAGCGCGTAGCTGTCCTTGCCGCCGGACACGCAGACCATGACGTGGTCGTCCGCGCCGATCATGTTGAAGTCTGCGATCGCCCGGCCGACATGCGCGCAAAGGCGCTTTTCAAGCTTGGCGTTCTCGAAGCGCTCCTTGCGCTGACGCGGACTGAAAGCGATGGGTCTGACTGCCGCGTGCATGGACATGGATCTAGAGATGGACGGACCGGCCGCCATCGACATTGACGATCTGGCCGGTCACGAAGCTCGCGCTCGCGATGAGGAAATGGACGGTCTCGGCGATGGCTTCCGCTCCACCCTCGCGTGCCAGCGGCGTAGTGGCGAGGATGCGTGCCTGCTCCTGCGGAGCGATGCCGCTGCCGGGCGCATCCGGCCACTCGATCGGACCGGGGGCGACGCCGTTGACCCTCACCTCGGGCGCCAGGTCGAGCGCGAGGGCACGCGTGAGCCCGACCAGCCCCGCCTTGGCCGCGCAGTACGCAGCATGGTCGCGCAAGGGCCGTTCCGCGTGAATATCGACCAGGTTCACGATGGCGCCGCTCCTGCGCCGCAGTTCGGGTGCAGCGGCACGGCTGAGGAAAAGCGGCGCCTTGAGGTTGCTCGCGGCCAGGTCGTCCCACTGTTCCTCGGTGAGAGTTTGCAGCGGCGTCGGAAAAAAACTCGAAGCATTGTTGACCAAGGCGTCAAGCCGGCCGAAGTTGCCGATTGCCGCATCGATGAGACCGGGCAGGGCAGCGGTATCGGCCAGGTCCTGCCGCACCACGGCCGCCGATCCGTCACGCCCCGCGTTGAGCATGGTGGCGAGCGATCGCGCCTCCGCCAGGTTAGTACGACAGTGGATCACGATGTCGGCGCCGTCCGCATGCAGGCGGCGCGCGATCGCCGCGCCGACGCGCCGCGCGGCACCGGTCACTAAAATGCATTTGCCGGCGAGCGCAGACATGTCCGCAGGAAATTGGCAACAACGAAACGGTCACGATTTTACGTTAGTCTAGCGGCGCTTCCCGCACGATGAGCGACTTTCCCGACCCCGGCACCGACGCGCTGGTCCACAGCGCGCGCGTCACCGACCACATCAGTCGTGCGATTGCGGATGCCGGCGGCTGGATCTCCTTCGAACGCTACATGGACCTCGCGCTCCATGCTCCCGCGCTCGGCTACTACGCCGCGGGCGCCGCGAAATTCGGCGCAGACGGCGATTTCGTCACTGCGCCCGAGATCTCCTTTCTGTTCGGCCGGACCCTGGCCGCGCAGGCCGGCGAAGTGATGGCTGCCAGCCAGGCAAGCCTGCTCGAATTCGGCGCCGGCAGCGGACGTCTTGCCGCAGACCTGCTCAGCGCACTGGGCGGAAACTGCCAGGAGTACCTGATCCTCGAGACCTCGCCGGACCTGCGCGAGCGCCAGGCGCGCACCCTGGCCGCAGCCGGCCATGCCGGCCGCGTGCGCTGGCTCGATGCCTTGCCGGCGCGTTTTTCCGGCTGCATCATCGCCAATGAAGTTCTCGACGCGATGCCCGTGCAGTTGATCGAACGGCGAGGCGGACGCTGGATAGAGCGTGGCGTGCGCGCCGACGGCGGGAAAGGCTTCGCCTGGGCGGACGGGCCGGAGGTCGATCGGGTGCCGCCAACGCTGGACGCAGCCGAATTCCCGGCGGGTTACCAGACCGAAATCAACCGCAGGGCACCGGCCTGGATCGATTCACTGGGGCGGGCACTCACGCACGGCGCGGCGCTGATCATCGACTACGGCTTCGCGGCAAACGAGTATTACCACCCGC
This sequence comes from Burkholderiales bacterium, assembly GCA_016790635.1. Classification (GTDB taxonomy): domain Bacteria; phylum Pseudomonadota; class Gammaproteobacteria; order Burkholderiales; family JAEUOS01; genus JAEUOS01. The sequence goes on along the minus strand of JAEUOR010000030.1, from coordinate 22,010 downwards.
AGCGCTCCACCGGCACCCTCATGTGTCACACGCGACATCGCGCGCACGCCGACCCCTTCTTCGCTCCGGGTCTGACCGACATCACGGCGCATCTGGACTTCACCTCCTTGGCCGATGCCGCGCGCAGCGCCGGGCTCGACGTGCTGGGCTATGCCACGCAGGCCAATTTCCTCATCAATTGCGGCATCACCGACCTTTTGGCACGCACCCCGGCTGCCGACGCGGCGGCCTACCTGCCGCTGGCCAACCAGGCCAACCGCCTGCTTTCGCCGGCCGAGATGGGTGAGCTCTTCAAGGTGCTCGTGCTGGGACGCGGATTCGAGCATGCGCTCGTCGGTTTTGCCCGCGGCGACCGCCGCCACGCCCTGTTGCCATGCGCGCTTGCCTGATCGCGTTCGTGTTGGCCGTGTCCGCCCCGGCAGGCTGGGCGGCCGAACCGCCGGCGTCGAAGGCCGAGGCCCAGGCAGCGGCTGGCGACCCGGTCGCGGCGGCACGCGCGCGCTGGGAGCGAAGCCCGCACGGAGAAGTGCTCCGGCGCATCATCCCGCCCAACCTCACGCCCGCGCAACTGCCCGAGCCGCAGTCGCGCGGCGCCCACCTGACCGTCGCCTACTGCGTGCAATGCCACAACCTCGCGCCCCCGGCCATGCACGACGCCGACAAATGGCCAAGTATCGTAGAGCGCATGCTGCCGCGCATGCAGGGTCGCGGCAACCGCGGCGAACTGATGCAGGAACTCATGGCGGGAGTGCGCGCGCCCAGCGCCGAGGAAACGCAAGTCATCATCGCCTATCTGCGCCGCCACGCGCAAAAGCGCGTCGAGGCCGACGCCCTGCCCGAGGCCAACGCGAGCCGCGCCTGGGCCAGCTTCACGCATGCCTGCGCGCAGTGCCACACCCTGCCTGACCCGCGGCGCCACACGCGCGCAGCCTGGCCCGGCGTGGTCGCGCGCATGGAGCGCAACATGGAATGGATGAACCGCGTCGTCGGTTCCAAGCGTGATCCGCGCGAACCACAATACGACAGCGCCGAGATCGTCGCCTACCTGAGGCGGCACGCCCGTCCATGAACGCCCCCGCATCGCAGCGCCGGCGCGCCTTCATGACGCTGACGGCAGCTGTCGCGGCGAGCGGGATGGCGGCCTGCACCGCAGGCAACAGCCCGCGCGGAACGCGTCTTCCTTTTTCACCCTTCGGCCTGGGTGTAGCAAGCGGCTCGCCGGCGCCCGACGGCTTCGTGCTCTGGACCCGCCTGGTCGCCCCCGGCAACGCGCCGCTGACCGGCTTCGTCGGCCCCACGCGCGCTGTCGAGGTCGCCTGGGAAGTGGCCGACGATGAAGCCTTCGCGCGCGTCGTGCAAAGGGGCGTCGCCATCGCCCCGCCCGAATTGGCGCATGCGGTCCATGTGCAGGTGCGCGGCCTCACGCCCGAACGTCCTTACTTCTACCGTTTCATCTCCGGCGACGCGGCGAGCCCGGTGGGACGCACACGCACCCTGCCGCCACCGGATGCCGCCATCGCACGCCTGCGCCTGGCCTACGCGTCCTGCCAGCGCTTCGAACACGGCTTTTTCAGCGCCTATCGCCACATGCGCGATGACGCACCGGACTGCGTGCTCTTCCTGGGCGACTACATCTACGAGTACCCCGGCGCACAGAACGCGGTGCGCAATGTCGACGGCGTCTGGACCATGACCCTGGACGACTACCGGCGCCGCTACGCCATCTACAAGGGCGATGCCGACCTTAAGGCCATGCACGCGGCCGCGCCGTGGATCATCACCTGGGATGACCACGAAGTGCAGAACGACTACGCCGGCACGCGCGAAGGCAACGCCGGGCCGGTCGCGGACGACTTCGTTGCCCGCCGCGCTGCGGCCTACCAGGCCTGGTTCGAGCACCTCCCGGTCCCACCGGCCGCGCTGAAGCACGCGGCCGCCGGCCTCATGCAAGGCGAAGAGCTCCGCGTCTACGGGCACTTCCGCGTGGGCCGATTGGCTGACATCGCGCTCCTCGACACGCGCCAGTATCGCGACCCGCAGGCCTGCTCGAAAAGCGGGCGCACCCTCACCGCGACCGCGGAACCCGCTGCCTGCGCGGAGTGGAACGACCCCGCGCGCAGCCTTCTCGGCATCGAGCAGGAGCGCTGGCTCGAGCGTGTCTACGGCGCCTCGAGCGCGCGCTGGAACGTGCTGGCGCAGCAGTGCATGTTCGGTGAACGCAACCTCTCGCCAGGCCGCACCCGCACGCTGCTGCGCGACCCCTGGGACGGTTACCCGGCCGCGCGACGCCGCGTGACCGATGCGTGGCAGCGCCATCGCGTCGCCAACCCGGTGGTCCTGGGCGGTGACGCGCACGAGAACTGGGTCGGGCAGGTCAAGGCCGACTACGCCGACCCGTCGAGCCGGGACGTGGGGGTCGAGTTCTGCGGCACCAGCATCAGCTCGCGCGAGTTCGACCGCCGGCAGACCAAGGCGCAACTGGCGGCGAACCCGCACTTCATCTTTGCCGACTCCGCGCGGCGCGGCTACGGGCTGGCCGAGTTCACCCGCGACCGGCTCAACGTGCAATTGCGCGTCGTCGATGACGTGGCGCGGCGCGATACCGGTGTCTCGACGCTGGCGCGCTTTGAAGTCGAGGCGGGGCGCTCGCGCGTGACGGGTCAATAGCAACTGCGGGGCAAGCGAACCCGAAAGGGACTACGGCATTACCTGGCAGGTAATTGCCCGCATGCGGCGCGGCCGCGACACTGGGGTCCTTGTCATCACCGGGAGCCGCCTTGCAACGCACCTTCCTCGCCATCGTGCTCCTCGCCTTTGCTGGCCTCACGGGCTTGGCCCTTTGGCAGCACGGCTACTGGGGCATATTCCAACCGCTTCTCCAAAGCAGCGCCGGCGCCCAGGTCTTTGCGGACCTGGCGATCGCACTCGGCCTCTTTCTGGTGTGGATGTTCCATGATGCCAGGACAAGTGGCCGCAACCCATGGCCTTGGCTTGCCGTCACCCTGGCGCTGGGTTCGTTCGGTCCGCTCATGTACCTGCTGACCGGCAAGCGCGCGCTCGGCGCGGCGTGATTCGACGTGGCGGCACTCGCTGAACCATTGACTGCCAGGCACGTGACTGCGCTCACCTTGGTGATCACAGGCCTGATTCACCTGATGCCGCTGTCCGGCGCGCTGGGTGCTGAACAGCTTGCCAGGCTCTATGGGCTCGCCGTCAATGAACCGAATCTCGAAGTCCTGATGCGACACCGCGCTGTGATGTTCGGCCTGCTGGGGCTCTTCATGATCGCGGCGGCCTTCATGCCGAGTCTCCAGGTCGCCGCCCTCATCGCAGGGTTCGCAAGCGTGATCTCGTTCCTGTGGCTGGCTTTCAGTATCGGGGGCTACAACACGCAGTTGGCAAAGGTCGTAATCGCAGACCTCGTAGCCCTGGTATGCCTCCTGGTCGGGGGCGTAGCGCTGGCGATTTCGCCGCCGGCTCGCTAGGCGAAAACCCGGTCCGCTCGGCCGGCGAGTTGCCCTGCCTCCAACCAGCCGACCTCGCTTGACTCGCGGCGTCTTCTAAGTCGCCGGCACCGCCATGCCGCGCTTGACCGCCGGTCGCGCGCCGATGGTGTCGAACCAGCGCTTCACGTGCGCAAAGTCGTTCAGGTCGACCATGTGCCACTCGTGGCGCGCCACCCAGGGAAAGGTCGCGATGTCGGCAATGGTGTACGCGCCGGCGGCGAGGTAGGGTTGGTTCGAGAGGCGCTTGTCCATGACCCCGTACAGGCGGCGCGTTTCCTTGCTGTAGCGCTCGATGCCGTAGGGCACCTTCTCGGGCGCCGCGCGCAGGAAGTGATGCGTCTGGCCGAACATCGGCCCGACGCTCGCCATCTGGAACATGAGCCATTGCAGCGCGTCGTACTTGCCGCGCGCAGACTTCGGCAGGAACTTGCCGGTCTTGCCGGCCAGGTAGACGAGGATGGCGCCCGACTCCATGAGCGCGATGGGCTTGCCGTCGGGACCATCGGAGTCGACGATCGCGGGAATCTTGCCGTTGGGATTGAGCGCCAAGAACTCCGGCGCGAACTGCTCGTTCTTGCCGATGTTGATCGGGTGCGTGCGGTAGGACAGGCCGCACTCCTCCAGCATCACCGACACCTTGCGCCCGTTGGGCGTTCCCCACGTGTACAGGTCGATCATCGCACTGCCTCCCCTTGAACGAGGGCGCTACGCTATCACAAGCCCCTGCAGGCGGTCAGGTGCGACGACCCCAGCGCTCAGGCCCTCAGGTCCTGCACGTAGAATGCCCGCATGCTCAAGTGGCTGGTCGTATTCGTCCTCGCCTGCATCGTGTTCTCGGCGATCCTGCCGCGCCTGGCGCGTTTCGGCATCGGGCGCCTGCCCGGGGATGTGCGCTTCAAGGTGCGCGGCACCGAGTACATCGTGCCGATCGCCTCCACCGCCTTGTTCGCGATCGTGTTCTGGCTGGTCGGCGCCCTGTTCTAGGCCCATCAAGTCCGTGCGTGGGCAAAGCGCGACGGTGCCTGCGCGCGGATCATGTCGGCCAGACTTTGCGCCGCAGGCGAAAGATGCGCGCCGCGGCGCGTGATGAGGACGAAGCTCCGCTCGACGACCGGGTCGGTCAGCGCCAGCATGCGCAGGTTCGCATAGGCGCCTGCCTGCATGGCCAGGCGCGGAACCACCGCACAGGCGACGCCGGCGGCGACCAGTCCCACAGCGGTCGAGCTGCGCTGCACCTCGAAGTGCGCCGAACCGGCCAGCACCGGCAAGGCCTGGCCCAAGAGCGGGCGATTGCTGCTGTCGGCGCCGGGCACGATCAAGGGATAGGCCGACAGCGCGCTCCAGCTCAAGCGCTTGCGCCCGGCCAAAGGATGGTCGTCGCGGCAGATGAGGACGAAGCGGTCCTTGAAGAGGATTTCGCTGTCGAGCGCATGCGCGGATTCGCCGGAGATGCTGATGCCGAATTCTGCCTCGCGGCGCGTGACTGCCTGCGCGACCCGCGCCGAAGCATGGTCGAGCACCTTGATGCGGTTCTCCGGGTGCAGCGCGGCGTAGGCGCGGATCACCTGCGGCAGGAACTGCACGCCCACAGTCGGAACGCAGGCGAGCGTGACATCGCCCCGCAGCGCGCGGCCGCTTTCGCGGATTTCGGTCAAGGCGGCGGCAAGCTCGGTCAGGAGCCGACGCGCCTGCGGCAGGAAGTCACGGCCGATCGCGGTCAATTCGACTGCGCGCGTGGTGCGCTCGAACAGGCGCACGCCGAGAAAGCCTTCCAGATTCATGAGCCGGCGGCTGAGCGCAGTCTGCGTCAGGTGCAGGGATGCCGCCGCGCGTTGGAAGCCGCCGTGCTCGGCGATCGCGACAAAAGCCTGCACGCCCAGCGCGTCAATTTTCATGTGAAATACTCATCAATCACTGTAAATAATTCATTTTACGCAGCACTCGGCAAGACCGAAAATCTCTCCGTCCGTTTCTTCGAGGCTTGCCATGTCCTGGAATCCGCAGCAGTACCTCAAATTCGAAGAGCCGCGACTGCGCCCGGCGGTCGACCTTTTGGGGCGCGTCGGCCTGACGGCACCGCGCACGGTCTACGACCTGGGCTGCGGGACGGGCAATGTGACGAAGCTCATCGCGGCGCGCTGGCCGCAGGCCGAGATCACCGGTGTGGACGATTCGGGCGCGATGCTTGCCCAGGCGGCGAAAAATTTGCCAAACCTGCGCTGGGTCGGGCAAAGCCTCGCGCATTGGTCGGCTAGCCAGCCGGCTGACCTGGTGTACTCCAACGCCGCGCTGCATTGGCTACCGCAGCACGAGCAGTTGTTTCCCCACCTGGTTCAGCAACTGGCGCCCGGCGGCGTCCTGGCGGTGCAGATGCCACGCAACTTCGAGGCGCCCTCTCACACCGCGATCGCGCAGACGGTGGCGGCCGGTCCATGGCGAGAACAATTGAGCCTGATGGTCAAGCCGGCACCGGTCGCGCCGCCGCAGGCCTACTACGATTGGCTCAAGCCCCTGGCCAGGACGCTCGACATCTGGGAGACCGAGTACCTGCAGGTCCTGACGGGGCCGGACGCGGTCAAGGAATGGACCAAGGGTACCTGGTTGAAGCAGTTCCTGGATGCGCTCGAACCCGCGGCGGCAGCCGACTTCGAAGCAGCCTACGCGGAGCGGGTGCGCTCGGCCTATCCGATGCGCGCCGACGGCAGCACGCTGTTCCCCTTTCGCCGCCTCTTCATCGTCCTCACGCGACCCTGAAACCCTGGTCGCGCGCGGCGCGGGCAAACCAGATCTACTTCGGCGCCTCGCCCTTCTCGGGCGCCGGGGGCCGCCCCGCACCTTCGCGGCGCTGCTTCATGCGATAGGCGCGCATTTCTTCGCGCGACAACTGCCCGTCGCGGTTGGTGTCCATGGCGGCGAAGTTCTGTGCCAGCATCGGCGAGGCGCGCGCGGCTTCGTCCTCCGAGAGGACGCCGTCGCCGTCGCTGTCGGCCTTCTTGAACATGTCGTCGGCACCGGCCCGCATTTGTTCGCGTGAAGGGCGGCCACCTTCGGGGCCCCGCGATGCGCCGGGTCCGCGAGGCCCGCGCGGGCCGGCCTGCGCGCCCTGGCTGCCAGCGCCCGGGCTCACGCCGCTGCCGGTCTGGCCGCTGCCTTCGGCAGTCGCCGCGCGACGGCGCTCCATCGCCGCGCGGATCTCCTCGGGGGTGACCTTGCCGTCCCCATTGGTGTCGATGGCCGCGAAGTTCTCGGCGATCCGCGGCATGCCCTGTTCAGCCTCGGCGCGGGTGAGCGCGCCGTCGCCATTGGTGTCGGCCTTCTTGAAGCGCTCCTCGAACATCTGGCGCATGCGCTCCGGATCAGGACGACCGCCGTCCGGGCGCGCCTCGGACGAAGCTTGAGGCGAGGACTGGGCAAGAACGGCTGCGGGCAGCAAGGCAACGGCGATAAGGGAGAGGGCGAAGCTGGATTTCATTTGATGCCTTCCGATTGCGGTGTGAATGGCCTTACTCTAGCCACGCACACGGCGTCGCGCCAGAGCGCGCAACACGCGGTTACAGTATTTACGAACCGTCCAGCGCCGCGCTCACCGCAGCGATGCGTGCCGCGCGCAGCGCGGCCTGGATCGCGGCCGGCCCCGACTGGGCGCGCGCGATGCCCCCTGCGTCGACGCCCCGGCAGGCATCAAGTGCGCGCGTGATGCGCTGCGCGCCGGCCTCGGGCATGCCAGCCGCCAGCGCGACGCGCAGAAGGGCGGCGAGGCGCAGCGGCTGGCGCAAGCCATCCGCCTGCCGCACGAAGTCGACGAGTTCGCCGGCATCCAGACTGCCGCATCGCGCCAGCGCCTCGACGCTGCGCTCGTGAAGGACAGCAAGGTCGCATGCGTCGGTGGGAACCCGCAGGCGCGCGCAGAGGCCGCGGACCCGTTCTTCGCCCAGTCCGATGGCCGCGCAGGCGAAGCGCTCGGGCAGCGCCAGGCCGCGCATCGCAGCCTGCCTCAGGGCGCGCATGCCCGGCGCCTCCTCGCGCCAGGGTGTGAGTTCGGGGGCGATGCGCGTGAGCGCATCGGCGGCCTCCAACATGGCGAACATCGCGACCGGATCGATTTCCATGAAGCCGCGCGCGAATTCCTGCCACACGCGCTCGGGCACCAGGGCGTCGACCTCTCCGTCGGCTGCCATGCGGCGCATCAGGTCCAGGGTCTCGGGCGCAACGGCGAAGCCGAAGCGCGCAACGAAGCGCGCCGCGCGCAGGATGCGCACCGGGTCTTCGACGAAGGCAGGCCCGACGTGGCGCAGCACGCGCGCCTTGAGGTCGCGCAGGCCGCCGAAAGGGTCGATGATCGCGCCAGCCGCGTCGTCGGCCACTCGCGCCATCGCGTTGACCGTGAAGTCGCGCCGCGCCAGGTCTTCTTCCAGCGTGACCTCGGGCGAAGCGTGGAAGACGAAGCCCGCGTAACCCGGCGCGGTCTTGCGTTCGGTGCGCGCCAGCGCGTACTCCTCGTGCGAGGTTGGATGCAGGAAGACCGGGAAGTCGCGACCGACCGGCTTGAAGCCGGCCTCGACCATCTGCTCGGGCGTTGCTCCGGTGACGACCCAGTCGCGATCGGCGACCGGCAACCCCAGGAGTTCGTCGCGCAGCGACCCGCCGACCTGATGGATGCGCATCGCCCGCCGGGCCGGCGCGACGCGCTCAGCGGCCCGAGCGGTCGCGCAGGCGCATGTAGCGCTCGCGCGGCGTCTCGTGCGCGAGGTGGCGCGTCATCACTGCCTCCATGGCAGCCGGCACGACGCCCAGCTCGGGAGCGAACCCGCTCGTGGTGACGCTGTCGGTCTTCAATGAATCGAGGTTGTCGCGCGACAGCAGCTTGACTGGCGCAAACTCCATGCAGAACGCCTGCAGGCGCGCCAGGGGGTCAGGCAGGGCCATGACCGCGCGCGGGCACCCGGCCGCACGCCCCGCGAAGCGCACCAGTTCGCCGAGCGTGTAGACGCGCGGCCCGGCCAGATCGTAGGCCTGGCCGAACGTGGCAGGAGCGTCCAGGGAATTGACGAAAGCCCGCGCGACATCCTCGACGTGCACCGGCTGCAGGCGCGCATGCGCGCCGCCGAGCGGAATGAAGGGGGCCACGCGTTGCATGGCGGCGAACAGATTCAGGAAGGAATCGTCGCGCCCGAAGATGACCGAGGGCCGAAAGATCGTCCAGTCGAGCGCGTTGCCGCCTGAGCGCACCGCCGCTTCGCCAGCTGCCTTGGAGCGCAGGTACATCGACGATCCCGCGGCGTCTGCGCCAAGGGCGCTCATGTGCAACAGGCGTCGCACGCCTGCGGTCTGGCAAGCCGCGACGATGGCTGCGGGAAGATCAACGTGGGCGCGGCGAAACGCGGAGCCAAACGGCGTGCCGCGATCACCATGCAGTATGCCGACCAGGTTGACGACCGCATCGGCACGCGCTACCAATCCCGCAAGCGTTCCGGGCTCATGCACATCGGCCTCGACGACATCGACCGTCGGCAGGACGATCAAGTGCTTCGCGCGCTCGCGACGGCGCGTAGGCACCACCACGCGCGCGCCTTTCGCAGCGAGCCGGCGCACGATGGCCGATCCGACGAAACCACTGCCGCCAACCACTAGAATGTTGCGCATTGCCATGACCTGATCGAAGCCTCAACTGCCGCGGATGTGAAATTCTAGGCCATCGGCCCGCGCCCGCCGCACCGTGGCGGGTGCGCCGCGCCGCCGTGCGCCAGGTCGTTCCCCGCTCAGGGCGTCTCGGTCGATTTTTCGTCGGGCCGCCGCGGCGGGATCGGCGGCAGTCGGTCCATGATCGACGCCGGCTTGCCGGTGAAGAGCGCCTGATAGAAGACCGCGTTGGAAATGACCTTCTTGACGTAGTCGCGTGTTTCGTTGAACGGGATCGATTCGGCGAATACCGCAGCCTCCATGGGCCGCACGTCGCGCCAGCGTCGCGGCCGACCGGGACCGGCGTTGTAGGCCGCGCTGGCCAGCGCCTGGTGGCTGTGCAGTTCGTCCAGGACGATCTTCAGGTAATTGGTGCCGAGCGCGATATTGGTATCGAGGTCGTTGACCTGTCCGTGGTGATAGTCGTTGAGGCCGATCTTTTTCGCCACCCAGCGCGCCGTGGCGGGCATGAGCTGCATCAGCCCCGAGGCGCCGGCCACCGACTTGGCGTTCATGATGAAACGGCTCTCCTGCCGCATCAGTCCGTAGACCCAGGCATCGTCGAGCGCGAGCGCCTTGGCCTGCGGTCGCACCTGGTCTGCATGCGGGCTCAGGAAGCGCAGGTTGAAATCGTGCGTGCTGCGCGTCTTGTCGGCGGTGTTGATGGCGCGGTCAGGGAGATCGCGTTCGCGCGCAAGGTGCGAGGCCGCCAGCAGCTGTCGATCGTCCAGGCCGCGGATGCTGAAGACCCATTCGCGATTGGCATCGAAACGAAGTCCAAGACGATAAAGAGCCAGCGCGCGCTGAAAACCGGGCAGCTGCGCAATGGCCGCAACCTCGTCCCTGGAGGGCGTGTGGCCGACCGGTGGGATGACTGTCGGGCGGCCGAACTCGGCCGCGGCCAATTGACCGTAGAAGCTGAAGTCGGCAGCGATGGACTCAAAGAGCGTGCGCGCCTCATCCGCGCGGCCCTGCTCCTTTTGCGAGCGCGCCAGCCAGTAGACCCAGGCGGGATCGCGCTTCAACTCGGGCGTCATGTCGCGGATCGCCCGCGCCACCAGCTTCCAGTCGCCGGCACGCAGGCCGGCGCGCGCCATCCATTGCAAGTATTCGTCGGAGAGCTGGATTTCGCTCACGTGCTGAAACCAGTCGTCGGCTTCGGACATGAGGCGGCGCGCTGCCTGGTAGCCGATCTGCGCCCAGCCCCACTGGTGCTCGGTCTCAGTGAATGGCTTCTTGCCGATCCTGGTCCACCAAGCGGCCGCCTCGCGCGGCTCGCTGCGCGCCAGGCGACCAACCGCCAAAAGCGCGAGTTCGCGCTGGGGCCGGGTGCGCAGGTCGACACCGCGCTTCAACCAGGCCTCGGGCGCGTTAAAGACCGAGTCGATCTGCTTGAGGTCCAGCGCCTGGCTATCGGGCAGGTATTCGGAGGTGCGGCGCAATGCACCGGGCAGGTTGGCATCACCCAATACGCGGATGCGGTCCCACACATGGCGGTCGAGCAAGCGGCTCGCTCCGATCAGGTGCTCGGCCATGGCCGTGCAGCCTTCGGGCAGGTCACGCGGCGTCAACCACAGGGCGAGCGCCTCGCGCACCCCCTCCTCGTCCTTGCGCACCACGCGCGCCAGGGCCGAATAGCACAGCACCTCGAGGTCCTCGGTGTAGGCGACCTTGGGCCGGACCGCGTCGAATTGTTCCCAGGCGCGCCGCTTGCCCAGGGCGCGCAGCCATTCAACGCGGGCGCGCTCGGCCAGCACGCTGTTGTCGTTGCGCGCGAGAAAAGCCTCGTAGTCGGCGTCGCTGGCCTCGGCGCGCCGGACGAGAAGCTGCCAATAGTCGCCGTAGGGTTCCAGCACATGGCCGCGCAGGCGCTCGGCGGCCTGCGCCAGCCGCTCGCGCTGGCCGACACGAAAGGCCTCGCGCGCGGTCATGAACGCCTCTTCAGGAGCCGGAGCCGCGGCACGCTTGACCTGTGCCATGACAGGCAGCACGAAGAGGAGCGCGAAAACCGCCAGAACGATCCGCGGAAACGCGCGAGCGCGGAGCGGGAAAGATTGCATAATCATGCCGGTCGAGCATAGCACAACGTATACGCGGGATTTTCCATGTCCGAGACGACAGAGATTCAGTTTCCGCCCGGGCTGCGCGAGAGGCGCGCAGCCTGGCGCAAGCAAATGCTGCAACGCCGCGCAGCGCTGACCGATGTCGAACGCGAGCGGGCCGACTCGGCCATTGGCGCCGCCATCATGCCCCTCATCGACTCGATCGATGGCGTGCTCGGTTTCTACTGGCCGATCCAGAACGAGTACGACGCGCGAACGCAAGTCACTGCCTGGCTCGAGCAGCCCGGTCGCGACCGTCGCGCGGCCCTGCCGGTGGTGATCAAACGCAACGCGCCGCTGGAATTCCGCTCCTGGACGCCGGCCTCGGCCATGCAGGCAGCCGGTTTCGGCACGTCGATTCCCGCCGCCGGAGAGACGCAGGTCCCGAACTGCCTCCTGGTCCCCTTGGTGGGTTTCGACGCCGCGGGCTATCGCCTCGGATATGGCGGCGGCTACTATGACCGCACGATCGCCTCCCTGGAAAGGCGCCCGACCCTGATCGGCGTGGCCTACGCGGGCAGTGAACTGCCCTCCATCGAGCCCATGGACCATGACTGCCGCATGGACTGGATCGTCACCGAACGCGGTTCGCGCCGATGCGCCTGATCACCACCGGCCATATCCGGAGAAGCCCCGCCGGCGTGCTAAAATCTGCGCCCTAACTTTTTGTTTTGTCGGCTTTTTTGCCCGCGCCGCCGCACCTCTGACGGGGCCGACTCCAAGGGATTGCACATGACCTCTCAAGCCTTCGCGCCGAGCAAGAAATTCAGCTCCTTCCACCCACCGCAGCGCACCCTGATGGGCCCCGGGCCCTCCGAGATCAACCCGCGCGTGCTGGCCGCCTCGTCGCTGCCCTCGATCGGTTATCTGGACCCGATCTTTGTCGAGATGATGGACGAGCTGAAGCAGCTGCTGCGCTACGCCTACCAGACCAAGAACCAGCTGACCTTCCCGATCTCGGGCCCGGGCTCGGTCGGCATGGAGTCCTGCTTTGTGAACATGGTCGCTCCGGGCGACCGCGTCATCGTCATGAAGAATGGTGTCTTCGGCGGACGCATGGTCGAGAACGTCGACCGTGTCGGCGGCAAGGCCGTCGTCGTGGAGGATGCCTGGGGTGATCCCTGCGATCCGAACAAGCTGGAAGACGCGCTCAAGGCCAATCCGGACACCAAGGTCGTCGCCTTCGTCCATGCCGAGACCTCGACGGGCGCACAGTCGGACGCCAAGACACTGGTTTCGATCGCCCACAAGAATGGGGCGCTCACCATCGTCGATGCCGTCACTTCGCTGGCGGGCACGCCGATCAAGGTCGACGAGTGGCAGATCGACGCGATCTACTCGGGCAGCCAGAAGTGCCTTTCCTGCGTGCCCGGGCTGTCCCCGGTCTCGTACAACGACGCCGTCATCGAGCATGTCAAGAAGCGCAAGGCTGAGCATCGCGTGCAAAGCTGGTTCATGGACTTGAACCTGGTTTTGGGTTACTGGGGCGAGACCACGCGCACCTACCATCACACCGCGCCGATCAACAGCCTTTTTGCCCTGCACGAAGCGTTGCTGCTCCTGCGCGAGGAAGGCCTGGAAAACGCCTGGGCGCGCCACATGCGCCATCACCTGGCGTTCAAGGCCGGGCTTGAGGCGATGGGTCTGGAATTCCTGGTCAAGGAAGCCCACCGCCTGCCGCAGATGAACGCGATCCGCATTCCCGAGAGCCTTCAGGCGAATGAGGCGCAGGTGCGCAAGACACTCCTGAACGAGTTCAACCTCGAGATCGGTGCGGGTCTCGGCCCCCTGGCCGGCAAGATCTGGCGCTTCGGGTTGATGGGTTATTCGTGCAAGCCCGAAAACGTCATGCTGTGCCTGTCTGCACTGGGCTCGGTCCTCATGGACATGGGGCATCCGGTCAAGGTCGGGCAGGCCGAGGCGGCAGCCCACTCCGCCTACGCGTCCATGCACGCCACCGCCGCGCAAGCCAAGCTGCGCGCAGCCGCCTAGAAACGCCCGCCCACAGGCGCAACACCAGGAGTGGGCATCGGTGGCTGACGCGGCGGCGACGGTTGCTGTTCTTTTCGCCGACATCGCCGGCAGCACGCGCCTTTACGAGGTGCTGGGGGATGAGCGCGCCAAGGCCCTCATCGACGAAGCCATCACCGAAATGCGCGCGATCACTGCACGCCACGGCGGCCGCGTCGTCAAGACCATCGGCGACGAAGTCATGTGCGTGTTCGACAGCCCCGAGCGCGGTTTCATCGCGGCGACCGACATGCAACTGCGCATCGATCGCCTGCCTACCGAATCGAACACCAAGCGCAAGATCCGCGTCGGCTTCCATGCCGGGCCGGTGATCGAACAGGATGGCGATGTCTTCGGCGACACCGTCAATACCGCCGCGCGCATGGCGGGCCTGGCCAAGGGCTTGCAGATCATCACCACGCGCGCAACCGTGGACCTGCTGCCGCCGGCCCTGGCGGCCGGCACGCGCGACATCGCCGCGCTCTCGGTCAAGGGCAAGGCCGACGATCTGGCCGTGTGCGAGGTGATCTGGCAGGAGAGCGACGACCTGACCATGACCGCCCCGTCGGTCGTGATCGCGGCGCCGGAGGCCGCCTTGCTCCTGACCCATGGCGGACGCAGCCTGACCCTGAACGCCGCCAAGCCTGCCGCCACGCTGGGGCGCGACGCCGGCAGCGACCTGGTCATCGCCGACCCCAAGGCCTCGCGCAATCATGCGCGCATCGAACGCCGGCGCGACAAGTTCTACCTGGCCGATCAGAGCACCAACGGCACGTTTGTCACTTTCGAAGGCGAGGCCGAAATGTCGCTGCGCCGCGAGGAGGTCATGCTGCGCGGCGCCGGGCGCATCGTCTTCGGCCACAGCGCAGCCGAGTCGGCCGCCGAAGTCGTCGAATTCTCACTGCGCGGATAGAGGGCGTCCCGTCGCGGACCGGGACAACGCGGTCGTCGCGACCGCGAGCAACACACAATCGGCTAAGCCACCCGGCGCAGCGCCTTGGTGCGCGCATCCGGCGCCGTCAACAACCCGGCCGGCGGGGCGGTATCGAGCTTGCCGCGCACCGCCGGATCGGCACACGCGGCGACGAACGCGAGCTTGACCTCCGCGCCCGCTGAACCGCCGGGCGCGAAACAACTCTGGCCCAGCTTGGCATTGAGCGGCTTGGCGATGCCTTCGGCGATCAGGTCGCCCGCGTTGCCATCCGGCAACTCGAGCGCAAACTTGGCCGGAGCGACCTGGCGGGCATCGAGCACGACGCGCAAACCCCTCAGCTCGCGCAGCAGCGCGGGGCCCGCGCCGTCGGGCAGGCCGTCGATGGCGAGTCCGACTTTTTGCGTGCCAAAGTTGAAGCGCGCCAGGAAGAACTTCTTGGAGAACTCGTCGCCGACCAGCCGGCCGATGTCCGCCAGCGCCGTGTCCTCGTTGGGCCAGGAGGTATTCTTGGGCATGGCGGTATTGGAGTAGATCTCCTCGCCGGTGGCCTTGTCGATCGCCTTGACCGTCCACGAGGTGAGCGCGGTCTTGGTGATGGTCAGGCCCGAGGCCGCCAGCTTGGCCGACAGCAGCTTGACCTTGACTTCGCCGACGATGTGGAAGTCGGCGCCTTTCGCGTTGGGTCCGGTCTTGGTCTCGCCTTCGTTGGACCAGACGCGAAAACCGAAGGAGCGGATGCGCTCCTTGATCATGTTCTCGGCCATCTGCGAGCGCGCCGGCGGAATCGGCTCGGTCGATTCCGCGTTGCGGATCAGCATCTCGACCGAGATCTTCGGGTCGCCGTTGTTGCGGATGAACTCGATGCGCTCCTTCTCGCTCATCTGGTTCAGGGACTTCTGCACTTCACGCACCTTGATCGTGGCGCGCGTGACCAACTGCACCAGACCGTCCTTGCCGGTCTGCGGCGCATCTTCGGAGAGGGTGGACTTGATGAACTCGCCGGAGCGGGCGAGCATCTTCTGCGCGACCCAGTCGTAGTTCTTGTCGATCGAATCAGCAGCGACATACAGGCCCAGCGCCTTTTCGACCAACTGGCGCCGCGCATCGGCGCGCGCTTCGGCGCCGGCGGCCGCGGTATCGCCGTTGAAGCGCGCCGGATCAGCCAGTCCCAGGGCGCTGATGACGACCGTGCCGGGCTCCGCGGGAGGTTCGACCTGCGCAGGCGGCGCCGCCGGGGCCGGGACCGATGCCGCCGCAGGCGGGGCAACGGCCGGTGCCGCCGCAGTGGCGGGAGCCTCGGCCTTGCGCTGCGTGGCAAAAAACGCTCCTGCCGCGACAGCCACGATGAGCGCGGCCGCACCCGCGTAGATCGGCGCCCTGGACTTGGATTGCCTCGACGCGGGCGCAGCCGGCGGCACGGCCGGCCGTTGCACCAGGGTGGCGCTGCCGGAGCCAAGTGTTGCATCAGCCTTGGGCGCAGCGCCCGCATTGACGATCGTCGCCTCGGCGCCGGTCGAGGCGGCCTTGGCGTCGATGACGGCACGTATTGCTTCGGCGAATTCACGCGCGCTCTGGTAGCGCTCGTCCGGGTTCTTGGCCATGGCCTTGTTGACCACGGCATCCCAAGCCGGCGGCAGGGTCGCGTTCAAGGTCGAAGGCGGCAGCGGGGCCTCCTTCAGGACCTTGTGCATGATGGTCGTGACCGCACCGGTGAACGGCTTTTCGCCGGTCAGGAACTGGTACAGGATCACGCCGCAGGAAAAGATGTCGCTGCGGCCATCAACGGTCTGCCCCAGGAACTGCTCGGGCGACATGTAGGACGGCGTGCCGAGCACAGTACCTGCCTGGGTCAACTCCGAGGTCTCGATGCGCGCGATGCCAAAGTCCGCGACCTTGACCGCGCCACCGGATTCCAGAAGGATGACGTTGGCGGGCTTCATGTCGCGATGGGTGACGCCGTGCGCGTGGGCGTGGTCCAGAGCACCCAACAGCTCGCCCATGATGCGGCCGATGTCCTTGAGCGCAAAGCGGCGGTTCTCGTCGAAGTAGTCCTTGAGTTCGCGGCCCTTGATGAATTCCATCGCGATGAAGGCGACGCGTCCGGCCCCCTTGGGCGCATCGACGACGGTGGCGTCGACATCGATCACTGTCGCATCCGGGTCGGCCGATGCACCCGCGCCGCCGCCGTCGTCCTCGCCGTACTCGTAGATGGCGACGATGTTGGGGTGGTTGAGCCGCCCGGCCGCCTGCGCCTCGCGCTTGAAGCGTGCCAGCATCTCGCCCATCTGCGTCGCGTCGACCTGATCGGCACGGATGGTCTTGATGGCCACCGTACGCTCGATGACCGGATCGAAACCCTCGTAGACGACGCCCATCGCGCCGCGGCCGAGCTCGCGCCGGATCAGGTACTTGCCGAGTTTGCTGATGCCTGCCATGACGTGCGCCGCGCCCGGACGCGGCCGCTCACGACCTCGCGTGAACCGGCCGTCCGGGTCACGGCCCTATTTGTACTTGGAGTCGATTTCCCAGACCGCGGTCTGCACCAGGCGCTGCACCATGGTGTCCAGGCCAACACCGCCCTTGGCGCCGCCGGACACGCCCATGACCGAGGTGTTGGTCTGGCCCACTTCCATCTTGAGTTCCTGGTAACCCTGTGCAACCTGCTCGGTGGTGTTGGCATTCATAATCTTGTAGCGCATGCCGACCAGCCACACCCCCGTGGCCTCGTTGGTCTGCACATTGGAGACGACGTGCCCGGCAACGGAACCGCCCAGCCCGAAGAGCCCGCCCAGGGCCCCGATCGCGCGGCCGTCGAACCCCTTCTTGTTCTCGGCGATCTGCTCGGCCTTGATGATGTCGAACTTGATGACCCATTCGGTGGTCTTGAGCCGACCCATCTGCATGGTCTTGCGCGCCGCGTTGGGGTCGCCCAGGTTGTAGGCCAGCGAAATCTCGTTCAACAGCGGCCCCAGGTTGGAGCGCTCCAGCACCGAGAAATTGGCCTGCGAGAGCTCCAGTTCCGCGAAGTCGGCGATATTGTTGGGGCCAACTTTCTGCGTGAAGCTCGCATTGTTGCTCTTGACCTCGCCCGGGATGACCACCAGCGCCGGGCCCTTCTTGGCGCGATTGGCGTATTCGATGGGCTTGTAGGCGGCCTGGTCGGCGGCGGCATTGGCGGCCTGCGAGGTGCTGCTGCCCGCCGTGGGCGACGGATTGCCGAAGGTCGGTTGCGCCATCACGGTCGACGCCGCCATGGCCGCGACCAGACCGAGGACGACTGCGGAGAAACGGGGGCTGTTCATGATCTGACTCCTGGGAAGACGGGGATTATTTCTTGCGGGCCGGCGCCGGCGGTTCGGGCTGGTTGCAATAGTCGCTGTACAGGCGCGCGACGGCCTCTTCGGCCTGCTCGTTGATGAGGGTCAGCGCCATGCCGGATGCGTCCGCGCCGGCATAGCTTTGCGCACGGGTCTGGGTCTCGGAAATGCGCTTCCCGTCCGCGCCGGTCAGGACGAACTGCATGCCGACTGCGACCTGGTTGACCTTGAGCACCGGATTGACAGTCGCGCTCGAGGTGATCAGGCCGCGCAGGGTGTAGCTGGCAGCGAGGCGCCGCGATGCCGAGAGGGCGGCGTCGGGATTGTTCTTGAAATAGGCATCGATCTCCGCCTGCGCGATCTGCTTCCGGATTTCCTCGGCAGTGAAAGTCGCCAGCCCGAGTTTTCTCAGGCGCTGGTTGATGGCCTCGAAGTGGGGGTTGAACGCCGCCTGGCTCGCGCTGACGACGCCATTCCTCTCCTCCCCGATCAGGACCATGATCTTGCGGCTCTTGATGCGTTCGCGGCACGGCGTCGACAGGAGGGCGCCAACGCGCGCAGCGCGCTCGGCTTCTTCCTTGTCGGCGGTATTGTCCTGATTGGAAAATTTGAAGCCCTGCGCCAGCGCCGCCGGGGCGCCAAGCAAGGCGCACAGGGCCGACGCGGCGACAAGGCCACGCAACCGATGCGCGGTGGCCGCGCGGAACGGTAATGTCATGAGAATGGGCATGACTCGGGATTGTCCCATGCCGACGCTTCGAATTGAAAGCCCCTAGGCCGTCGGTATGAGAGACTCCGGCGTGCGCATGTGCGCTAGATCACACCAATGTCATCTTCCTTCCCACCTGGCGGCGGCTCGGCGGCAGGCAGCCCCCCGTCCGACGGTACCGCCGACCTCAAGTCGCTGATCCTGGCTGACGTCCAGGCCCGGCGCGCCCGCGACCTGGCCCGCGAGCGCCTGGAGAAGAGCATTGCCGAGCAGGCTGACGCCGGCGAACGACTGCGGCGGCAGGAGGATGCCCTGGCCAACACCCGTGCGCTGGTGGTACAGACCACCACGGCGGTCAGCCACGCCGAGCGCGACCTCGAGGACGCCGGCGCGCGCCTGGCACGTGTCAAGGCGGCGCTGGCACGCCAGGTCGCAGCGGCGCGCAGCCTGGCCTCGGAAGCCGCCGCGGCATGCGAGGCCGAGCGCGCGCTGGCCGACAAATACACGCAGGACCTCGTACGCGAGCGCGAGACGCGCGAGCACCTGGACGCGCTGCTGGGCATGGCGCGTCGCGAGCGCGACGCGCTCGAAGCGGACATGGCGGCGCTGCGCCAGGCCGACGCCGATGCGCGCGCGCGGCACGAGGAACTGCGCGCCGCAGCGCGTTCCCTGAAGGACGAACAAGAGGCATTGCCAAGGGCCGATCCGGCCGTCGCCCTGGCCAACCTGCGTGCCCGACTTGCGGCCGATCGCGCCGCCGCATCGAACGAAGCCGAAGCCTGGCGCGAACAGCGCCTGGGCTGGGCGCGCGCAGTGGCCTCTGCGACGGAGTTACGTGCGCGACTGGCTGCTGCTCGCACCGAGAACGACAGCCGCGCCTCCGACCTGCGTGTCGAGGAAGCCACCGCCTTGGCGCTGGCGAGCGACCTCGATGCCAATCGGAATGCCGCCGCTGCACTGGCCACGGAACTCAATCGCCAGGTCGCAACGCGCGCCAGGGAAACCGCGCGCTCGACCGCGCTCGGGGCAGACCTGGCGCGGCTCGCTCTGCGCGCTGACCAGACCGCGACTCAACTGACGGCCAGGCGTGCAGAACACGAGGAACTGCAGGCGCGAGTGCGCGAACTGCGCCTGGCGAACGCCAGTCTGGCCGCCGACGCTGCGCGCCTGACCGCCATGAACCGCCACGCGCAGCGCAAGGTCGATTCTGCGGCACACCCGCAAAGCGCCCCCGACGACCGGTCTGATGAGAACGAAAGCGCGGGTATCGCCCCGAACGCACCTGCCGCCAGCCAATCTCCTCCCGCTGACTCCGGTTCGTCGCCCTCGCCGGCCGACGAACAATGGCCCCAGGGTCCGGTCGTATGGCCGAGTCCGCCGCCGCCCAAACGCACGCGTGGCTGGCTCATCGGCATCGTCTTCGCCGCAGCCGCAGCAGCGATCTACCTCGTGCCGCGCTACTTTCCTTGATTTGCCTCCGGACCGGTCCCGCAGGACCAGGTACCGGCGACTACAGGCCGAGGCGCTGCCAGATCGTGGTTGTCAATCCGGCCATGTTGAGGGTGTAGAAGTGCAGGCCCGGCGCCCCCTGGGATAGCAGGCGATCGCACAGTTCGGTCACCACGTCCAGGCCAAAGGAGCGGATGGAAGCGCGGTCATCGCCAAAGGACGCAAGCTTGACGCGCATCCAGCGTGGGATTTCCGCGCCGCAAGTGTCGGAAAAGCGCGCCAGCTGCGAAAAGTTCGCGATCGGCATGATGCCGGGCACGATCGGCGCGCGTATGCCCAGCGCGTCGCATTCGTCGCGAAAGCGGAAATAGGCGTCACCGTTGTAAAAATACTGCGTGATGCCGGCGCTCGCGCCGGCGTCGAGCTTGCGCTTGAAATTGAGCAGGTCATCCCGGGGCGACTTCGCCTGCGGGTGCACTTCGGGATAGCAGGCGGTCTCGATATGGAACCAGTCGCCGCTTTGCTCGCGGATGAAGGCGATCAGGTCGGCCGCATAACGAAAATCGCCGATTTCGACCATGCCCGAGGGCAGGTCGCCGCGCAAGGCAACGACGCGGCGGATGCCGGCCGCGCGATACTCGCCCAAGATGGCGCCGATCGATTCACGCGTCCCGCCAATGCACGACAGGTGCGGCGCGGCCTCGAAACCGTCGCGGCGGATCTCGAGGACGGTGGCCAGCGTGCCGTCACGCGTGGTGCCGCCGGCGCCGAAGGTGACTGAAAAGAACTTCGGTCGCAGCTGTTCGAGCTGGCGGCGCGCGGCCGTCAGCTTCGCGCGGCCCTCGTCGGTCTTGGGTGGAAAGAACTCGCAGGAAAAAACCGGGTCATCGACACGCGGCATCGGCGTACCTCCAGATTGCCAGGCCCGCGCCCGTCGCCGGGCGCGGGGACGCTGCGATCAATAGCGGTAGTGATCGGGCTTGTACGGGCCCTGCTTGGCCACGCCGATGTAGGCCGCCTGCTGCTCGGACAGTTCAGTCAGTTGCGCGTTGAGCTTTTTCAACTGCAGGCGCGCGACCTTCTCATCCAGGTGCTTGGGCAGGGTGTAGACGCCGACCGGGTACTTCTCCGTGTTGGCGAAGAGTTCGATCTGCGCGATGGTCTGGTTGGCGAACGAAGACGACATCACGTAGCTCGGATGGCCGGTGCCGCAGCCCAGGTTCACCAGACGCCCCTTGGCCAGCATGATGATGCGCTTGCCATCAGGGAAGATGATGTGGTCGACCTGCGGCTTGATCTCTTCCCATTTGTATTTCTCGAGCGCGGCGACGTCGATCTCGTTGTCGAAGTGGCCGATGTTGCAGACGATGGCCTGGTCCTTCATCTTCGCCATGTGGTCATGGGTGATGACATGGTAGTTGCCGGTGGCGGTGACGAAGATGTCGGCCTTGTCGGCGGCATAGTCCATGGTCACCACGCGGTAGCCTTCCATGGCCGCCTGCAGGGCGCAGATGGGGTCGATCTCGGTGACCCAGACCTGGGCCGAGAGGGCGCGCAGGGCCTGGGCGGACCCCTTGCCCACGTCGCCGTAGCCGCAGACCAGGGCGATCTTGCCGGCGACCATGACGTCGGTGGCGCGCTTGATGCCGTCCACCAGGGACTCGCGGCAGCCGTAGAGGTTGTCGAACTTGGACTTGGTCACCGAGTCGTTCACGTTGATGGCGGGGATGCGCAGTTCGCCGCGCTCGTGCATCTGGTAGAGGCGATGGACGCCGGTGGTGGTCTCCTCGGTGACGCCCCTGACCTGCGCCAGTCGGGTCGAGTACCAGGTCTTGTCGCTGGCCAGCTTCGCCTTGATGGCGGCGAAGAGGATGCGCTCCTCCTCGGAGCCGGGAGCGGCCAGCACGCCGATGTCCTTCTCGGCCCGGGTGCCCAGGTGCAGCAGCAGGGTGGCGTCGCCGCCGTCGTCGAGGATCATGTTGGAATGGCCGCCGTCGGCCCACTCGAAGATGCGGTGGGTGTAGTCCCAGTAGTCCTCGAGGGATTCGCCCTTGACGGCGAAGACCGGCGTGCCTTCGGCGGCGATGGCCGCCGCCGCGTGGTCCTGGGTCGAGAAGATGTTGCAGGAGGCCCAGCGCACCTGGGCGCCGAGGGCCTGCAGGGTCTCGATGAGGACGGCCGTCTGGATGGTCATGTGCAGCGAGCCGGTGATGCGGGCTCCCTTGAGGGGCTGGCTGGCCGCGTACTCGTCGCGGATGGCCATCAGGCCCGGCATCTCGGTCTCGGCGATGCGGATTTCCTTGC
>JAEUOR010000013.1 GCA_016790635.1 Burkholderiales bacterium | reverse complement strand
GCTCTCGCCCGCCGCCGTCACCCGCGCCACCGCCACGCTGCCCGACAGGGTCAGGCTCGTCGCGCCCGCGCCACCGCCCACACCGGTCACGCTCACTCCCGAGCCCGCGTTCAGGGTCAAGGTCAGCGCATCCAGCGTGGCGCCAAGCAAGTCCGCGTTGCCGCTGCCGTCGGTGTCCACGTCCACGGTACTGCGTGCCAGCGTGAGGGCAGCGGATCCGGCAATCACGATCGGCCCGGCCGTGATCAATACGTCGGTGCGGCTGCCCCCACCGACGGTACCGCTCCCGGCTCCGCTCAAGGTCCCACTGATTTTCAACTCGCCGTTGCTGCCGGTTTCTATGGTCACGGTACCGGTCGCCTCGAGGGTGCCGGGTATGGCGAAGGTCGCACTGTTCAGCGTCACGACCGGCGGTGGTACGGCTCCGCTGAAGATGTCGCCGGTATCGATGTCGAGGCTGCCTGATCCGGACAAGACGAAGCCAGGATTGCTTATGGCTGCCGTTACATCGAGGTCGATGTCGATCGAGCCGCTCGGCGTGAAGCTCACGAGGCTCGCGAAGCTCCGGGTGCGCAGGTCGGCAAGGGTGATGGTGCTCGACGGCGTGAAGGCCAAACCGAGACCCGCCGAAATATTGGCCGTCTGCAGGGTGACACTCAACGCACCGACACCGGCGTATTGCAGGGTTTGCGTGACCGGGGCGCCGGCAGGCTTGGACAGGGTGACCGACGCGTCGAAGTCGTTCAATGTCAGCTTGAGGCCATCGGTTCCGGATCCGCCAACGGCGAAGGACACGAGCTTGCCGAAATCGAGCTCAACCGCGAAATCGAGCCGCAAGCCGGCGACCAGGTCCAAGTTGAGCGGATCACCGCTCAAGGGGCCGCCGGCGGCGGCCGGATCAAGGACGTAGCTCGACGCATGCGACAGATTGAAGTCGAACGCCATGGTCAGCACGGCGGTCAGGCTGTCATAGGAGAGTTCGAGTTCCGGGTTGTCGAAGCCGGGCCCGCCGGTGTCGACCAGCCCGAGCGCATCCTCGAGGATCTCCTCGAGCTGGGCAAGCCTGTCGGAAATCGACGGACCGACGATCGGCGCGAGCGTGCTGGTCGCCGCGCTGGAGAATTTTGCGAACGGGTCGTAACCGAGGCCGTGGGTGCTGTCGGACAACAGGTCGCTGACACTCATTCCGATGAGGGGCAGGTCGCGGTTCCACTGCGTTGCGATGCGCCCGTGCACATCGGCGACGAAGTCCTTGGCGTCGACAAAGGCTTGCATAGCCGCCTCGACCGGATCGAGCACACCAAGCCGGATCAGGTTCAGGGCCATGGCCTTCGTATCCAGCAGCAGGCTGGTCGAAATCTGCAAGTCAGCGGACGAGACGTCCACGCCGGGCAGGAGGTCGAGGATCGCCGTTTGCGACTGCACGTCATGCTGGATCTGCGTGTGGCCGACCGCGCGCCCTGCGCCAACCTCGACCAGGACTGCCGAGCCATCGGCAGTGTTGATCACCGACTCGAAGCCATCCTTGGCTGAAAACACCGAAACCGTGCCGTCGCCACGCCCGGGATTGTTCTTCATCTCGAACCACGTCTCGCCCGAACCCGGCAGCCTGCCGATCACGTTGCTGAACGGCAGGATCTCGTTTTGGGCCCCGAGAAGTGGCTTGAAGCCGGTCTGCAGGATCGCCAGATCCGGGGTATCGACGCCCGCGCTATAGACCACATAGGTTCTGGTCGAAGCGCTCAACGCCCGGGCCTTGGCGAATCCTGCCGGGTCGAGTGCGTTCAAGTCCAGGAGCAGGGTATTGCCGCCCGAGGCAGCATCCAGGGCGACCAAGACCTCGACACCATCGTCAATACTGTCTACAAACGGGTAGCTGGCGAGCAGGTCACCGAATGCCGCCACGTACATCCCGACAAAGGCAGTCTCGCCAGGCAGGTTCGCAGCGGTGATGGTCGTGCCGTCCGGGTTCCTCAGCGTACCGCCCGCCTTGATCGCCTTGTACGACGAATTGATCGTCGCGGCCAGTCCGCGGGTTGCCGAATTGAGCGCGAAATCATTGTTGAGCAATCCGAAGTTCATGCCGACGCCCTGGTTCGGCACCCCGGTCTGAATCAGCGTCTTGACCGGCAACAGGTTCGATCCGGGCTGGTTGTACGCGGCGCTTTGCAGGTAGCTGCGCGAGATGAGCCCGCCCGTGCTGTGAGTGATGACATCCACATCGGCTGCCGCGGCACCGGTCAGCGCCTGCCAGGCAGCCGCCGCCTTGTCCATCCAGTACGCGAAATAGTCCAGCCCGGAATCGAAGCTGTCAAACGCCCAGTCACGGATGGACGCTGCCGACACGTCACTCAGCACACCGTCCTGTACCCCGTCCGAAGTCACCGCGACCGGGGTGCGCCAGTCCCACAGCGACACGTAGAGGGTACCGTTGACGCCGGCCTTGTTGGTCCCGTCCACGTAGCCGGTATTGACCAGGCTCTGCACCAGGTCGGAATACCCATTGGTGAGGGGTTCCAGGGTCAGCTTGGTGGGGTCGAAACCACGGGTCAGGTACCAGTCCGCAAGCGGGGTTCCGGGCAGCGTCGTATCGACAAACGAACCGCCGAACCCCGGGATGAATATCAGCGGACGGTCGATCAGGTTCTCGACCCCGGAGAAGGTCTTGGCACCCGAGGTTCCAGCCTGATTAACGAGGGAGTCGAACCCACCCGCACCGTCGAAGGTCACATCGACTGTCGTGCCGGAAGCAATGACAAGCTGGTCGTTTCCGGCGCCGCCGGCAATGTTGGCGGCACGCGTAAAGGTGCTCTTGAGGACGAAATTGTCGACCCCGGACCCGCCGCTTATGTCCTGGACATTCCTAAAGGTAATGGTCGGCCCGCCGCTGATGGCGAGGGTGCCAGAACCCGCGCCGGCCTGGTCGTCCAGGGTCCAGACCGCGCCAGCGTTCGGGCCGATGATCGTGATGTCGGCCAGCGGATTTCCAATGATGTTGAGGATGCCTGCAATGCCGGTCCCGTCGTCCCCGGAACCTGCTCCGGCCGCGGCGCCGACCGCAATTCCGGTACCGGTGATGGTCAGGTCGCCGTTGTTGGCGACCGTGATCACGACGGTTCGGCCGTTATTGAGCGCACCGCCGGCGATCGAGGAAACGAGCAGATCGAGCGTGTCGCCGGTCCGCGCGGCATCGGTGACAGGATCAACCGGGACAGCATTGCCGTTACTGCCGTCATGCTCCGCGACCCGAACGCGCTGGCCTTCTGGCAACGTGTCAGACATGATGGCCATGCCGTTGTCATGGCTGAATCCGAGTACGTGACCGGCCTCGTGGAGCAGCACGGTAAGCAGGTCGACGCGACCGTAAGCCGGCCCGGACGGCTCTGCTGCAATGCGGAACAAATCGTTGCCGGCGACAAACTCGGCATCATCTTCCGGGGTCGGGTCCACGAACCATCCACGGCCCGCGGCGGTGGGGTCCAGGGTGATGGTCGTCGATTCGGCCCATCCAACTTGAGCGCCGGGAAGATCGGCGATCCGGATGGTCAGTCCGGCCAGAACATTGGCGGCACGTTCGCCAACTTGCGATGCAGACCAGGCTGCGATGACACGTGCCAGAAGACCCGCGACATCGGCTTCGGTAAGCGCACTCTCAGACGGGGGAGCGCGCGGCTGGGCATCGAAATTACTCTCGGCAACATGCAGGAACTGAAGCGCAAAAAACCCGTCGCCACTTTCATTGGAAGCAGCGAACGAGTCCAAATTGCTGTTTTGTATGACTTCCTGGTGAAGCACCGCGATGATGCCGGCGTGATCACCCGGTGGTCCGGTGGCCGGCGGAGAGACTTCAAAAAGACTTGAGACCAGTACCGCTTCCGCGTCCGTAGCACGCATCGCAACGCTGCCGGACTCTGTCGCTTGCGCAGCCCCGATGGCCGCAGGATCATCGCCATCTTGCGCGGGTCGAGCCGCAGTCGAAACTGCTTCGTCGACGGCCTGGACTAAGCCTTCTGAATCCTCGACCAATGATCCATTGCTCGAGTCGTCGGCATTCGCCGACTTCCAGCCTTGAGGCCATTCGACGCTTGGCGCATCGGCGCCAACACTTGATGTTGCACCGCGGAAAATCAGCTCGCCCGGAACGCCTGCAGCATCCCTGTCGATCTCCTCGACGATCGCGCCGGCAGAATCATCAGGCACTGTCTCGAGGACCTTGGCGGACACGACCGCACCGATGATCCCGTCACCGGAAAGCAGGACTCGCGGCTCAAGCGGTTCCAACCGAAAACGGGTGTGCGCAGCTTCGGCATGGTCGCCAGACGCCACTTCGCCGGACTTTTGATCCGGCGACTGCGACGACTTGCGATTCTTGAACCAGCCGAACAACGTAGCCTGCTCCTAAGGGTTTGGCGCCAATACCGGCTTTCCGGTCTAGCCCCGATCGCCGCGGGTTTGGCATCAGCCAAAAAAATTCCCTAAGGTTTCTCCAGGAGGTGCCGTAAATCACCGACGCACCGCGGTTGCGGGCGTCGCGCGAAACCTGAGTGGAAACCCTGACCCACAGCAACTTACAAGGTCAGGAAAGTCCGCGCAATAGCCCTGTCGGCTGCAGGGCTCGGCCAAAAAATTTAAGGCCACATCTAGGTTGGTCCCGCATCTCTTTGTTTCTCTGGACTTTCCCTGAAGCGTTCCTGGCGCTCCGACTGCGGTCATTGCCAATGCAAAAAAATATTTCTCCGGTGGCTGAAAACTACGGCCACACGCAACCGACGGTAGCCTCGCGGGCGGTTTTGTCCTGGACAAACCTGCTAATTCTCAGATCCCTTTTCCTTTCTTTTCCTTCGAGGCATGTACGCCTCAGGCGACGTTGACGGGCCTGGCTCGGCTATCACACCGGCAAAATGGATCCCGTCGAAACTGCTTGCACCGATGGTCGAACTAGTGCTCAAAGACCCGAAATTTTGGCCGGGAAATCGGGAACAACGGGGCCGGTCTGGTAAATTCCGCGCTCCTCCAAACCAAGAGCGGGCCCGGATATGCAGAGCTTCGACGTCACCGAATGGGGCAAGTCCTTGCAGCGCGCAGTGCGCGAGACGCCGGTCCCCAAGGGCACCGAGGTGCTGGTCAAGCTCAAGTATTGCGGCGTATGCCACAGCGACGTACACATCCGCGACGGCTACTTCGATATGGGCGGCGGCAAGAAATTCCACATGAGTGATCGCGGGATGAATCCGCCGATCACCATGGGGCACGAGCCGTTCGGTACAGTGCTTTCGGCTGGTCCGGATGCCGGACCAATCCCGGTCGGCGAGGATCGCCTGATCTATCCCTGGACCGGCTGCGGCAAGTGCGCCCGTTGCCTGGCGGGTGAAGACAATTTGTGCATGACGCCCCAGTACATCGGCATTCAGCGCCCTGGCGGCTATGCCGATCATGTGCTGGTGCCGCATCCGCGCTACCTCATTGACGCATCCGGTGTGGATCCGGCGTACGCCGCAACCCTGGCCTGTTCCGGACTCACGACCTACAGCGCCACCAACAAGCTACGTCCCTTCACTCCAGAGGACTGGATCGTCGTCATGGGTGCGGGCGGCCTGGGCCTGATGGCGATCGCGATGCTGCATGCAGGCGGTCACAGACGCATCGCGTCCTGTGACATCGACCCGTCCAAATTCGCCGCCGCCCGGGCGGCCGGCGCAACCGAGACGTTCAATCCGGCCGATCCGGACACGCCGGCCAAACTCGCCGCCCTGCCGGGCGGTGTGGCCGGCGCAGTCGATTTGGTCGGGGCAACCCAGACTGCGCAAGTAGCCATGGCCGCGCTGCGCAAGGGTGGGCGCTACGTGATCGTCGGGCTGTACGGTGGCGAGATCAACCTCTCGATGGTCGGCACGGTTCAGCGGGCAATGACGGTGCAGGGCTCCTATGTCGGCAACCCGCAGGAATTGCGCGAAGTCGTCGCGCTTGCGAAGTCCGGAAAACTCAAGCCGATTCCACTCGAAAAGCGCCCCTTGAGCGAAGTCTCGCGCACCTTGGACGAGTTGAAGGCCGGTCGGGTGATAGGCCGGGTCGTGGCCGAGATCGCATAGCAGCCGTTCTTACATTCACCTTCCTACCGTCAGGCAACTCGTGGCAAATCCCTCACGCGGTACGCGCGGCATGGCCGTCGCACCCCATTCACTGGCCGCACAGTCGGCGCTGGCAGTACTTCGCGAGGGGGGCAACGCCCTCGAGGCAATGATCGCCGCTACCGCCAGCATCGCGGTGGTCTATCCACACATGAACGGTATCGGCGGCGACAGCTTCTGGCTGGTGCGTACCCCGCGCGACGGAGTCACCGGCATCGACGCCTGCGGCGCGGCGGCCGCTTCCGTGTCCCGCAACGACTACGCGGGCCGCGCCGCGATCCCGTTTCGCGGCGGCTCGGCTGCGATCACAGTAGCGGGTACCATGTCCGGCTGGAACGCCGCCTACCGCCATTCGGCGGAAAAGCTCGGCGGCAAATTGCCGCTTTCGCGTCTGCTGGCGGACGCGATTCACTATGCAAAATCGGGAATCGCCGTCACCGCGTCGCAGCACCTGAACACTACCAAGAAGCTCCCGGAGCTGCGTGACGTCCACGGCTTCGCCGATGCGTTCCTGATCGACGGCCGCCCCCCCAAGACGGGCGAGGTCTTCGTGCAGCCACGCATGGCCGCGACCATGGAGCAACTCGCGCGGGCCGGACTGGAAGACTTCTATCAGGGCGACCTGGCACGCGCCATCGCGCGGGACCTGGCCCGGGCACAGAGCCCGGTCACGCTCGCCGACTTGCAGGCGCATCGCGCGCTCATGGTCAAGCCGCTGGAATTGACGCATTCCCTGGGACGGGTCTACAACATGCCGCCGCCCACCCAGGGCCTGATGTCGCTGATGATCCTGGGCCAGCTGGATCGCATGGGGATCGCCGCCCATGATCACTTGAGCGCGGACTACGTACACGCCGCGGTGGAAGCCACCAAGCGCGCCTTCCGCGTGCGTGATCGCTACATCACCGATCCGGCGGCCATGCGCAAAAACGGCGCGCCGGAGGCACAGTCCTTTCTCGATCCGGCCGTGCTGGCCGAGAATGTCGCCGCCATCGACAAGGCCCGCGCGGCGCCTTGGGGTGCAGGCAAGGGTCCGGCTGACACCATATGGATGGGCGTTGTCGACGGGCAGGGCAATGCGGTGTCACTCATCCAGTCGATCTATCACGAGTTCGGCGCGGGCATCGTGCTTGGCGAAACCGGCATCAACTGGCAGAACCGCGGCGCCTCGTTTGCGCTCTCGCCGACCCACATCAACACCCTGGAGCCGGGCAAGAAGCCATTCCATACGCTCAACCCGGCGCTGGCACTTTTCGATGACGGCCGCGTGATGGTCTACGGCAACATGGGAGGCGACGGCCAGCCGCAAAGCCAGTCGGCGGTTTTTACCAGGGTTGCGGTATTCGGCCTGAACCCCCAGGATGCGATCGCCGCGCCGCGCTGGTTGCTTGGGCGTACCTGGGGCCAAACGTCCGACACGCTCAAGCTGGAAGGTCGTTTTCCGGCTGCGACCGTCGAGGAATTGCGATCGCGCGGGCACGATGTCGAGGTCTACCCGGACTTCGACGAAACGCTGGGCCACGCCGGCTGCGTGATCCGTCATCCGAATGGCAATTTTGAAGGCGGTTTCGATCCCCGCTCTGATGGCGGCGTTGCCGCGTACTAAAAGGAAAAGGAACTTTCCATGAGGATTGCAGCAAGCATGAATACGTTGGTCATCGCGTTCGGCGCGCTGGCCTGCGCAACTGCCATGGCACAACCCTACCCGGCCAAGCCGGTGCGCATCCTGGTGCCATTCGTCGCCGGCGGCACCAGCGACATCGTCGCGCGAGCCATCGGGCAGAAACTCAACGAATCGGGCTACACAACCTTGGTCGAGAACCGGCCGGGCGCCAACGGCTCAGTCGCCGCCGAGGCGCTCGCAAAGTCGCCGGCGGACGGATACACGATCATGGTTGGCTCGATCGGCGTGTTCTCGATCAACATGAGCCTCTACCGCAACCCTCGCTACGATGTGGTCAAGGACTTCGATGCCATCTCGGTAGCGATTCGCACGCCCAACGTGCTCATCACCCCGCCCTCGTTTCCGGCCAATGACCTGAAGGAGTTCATCGCTTACGCAAAGCGCAACCCGGGCAAGATTTCCTATGGCTCTTCAGGTTCGGGGTCGAGCGACCATCTGTCCGCCGAACTGTTCAAGCAGCAGACCGGTACCTTCGGAGTACACATTCCTTATCGCGGCGGTGCGGCGGCACAGACCGACATCATGGCCGGCAACATCGAAGCCTCGTTCCAGAACTTCGGCACTGTCGTACCCTTCATCCGTGCTGGCAAGATGAAGGCGCTCGCGGTGACATCGGCGTCGCGCATGCCGCAACTGCCGAACGTGCCGACGGTGATCGAATCCGGGCTCAAGGGGTTCGAGGTGACTTCGTGGCAGGCGGTGGCGGCCCCCAAGGGAGTGCCGCGCGACATCCTCGCCAAGCTGAATGCCGACATTGTTCGCGGATTGCGCACTGCCGACCTGTCGCAGCGTTTCGCGGATCAAGGATTCGAAATCGTCGCCAATTCGCCTGAACAGGCGGGCGGGTTCTTTCGGTCCGAAATCGAGCGTTGGGGCAAGGTCGTCAAGGCCTCCGGGGCGACGGTCGACTGAGACCGGGTAGAGAGCGGCGGCAGGCGATCGCCTGCCGTAGAGTCTCGCCTAGACCGTCAGACCGCCCGAGACCTCGATCACCGCCCCGTTGATGTAAGAAGCGTCGTCGGATGCCAGGAAAGCATAGACACTGGCGATTTCTGACGGCTTGCCGAGTCGCCCGAGCGCTACCCTGCCCTCGATCTGTTTGATGACCTTTTCGGGGATGGTGTCGAGGATCGAAGTCGCGATGAAGCCAGGGGCAACCGCGTTGACGCGAATACCCTTGGGTCCGAGTTCGCGAAACCAGGTCTTGGTGAAACCGATGACGCCAAACTTGGTGGCCGAATAATTGGTCTGCCCGAAATTGCCGTAGATGCCGACGACCGAGGAGGCGTTGAGGATCACACCGCTTCCCTGGGCAATCATGATTTCGGCCACCGCCTGGGTGCAGTTGAACACGCCCTTCAGGTTGACGTCCACCACGGCATCGAACTCGATCTCGGTCATCTTGACCAGGCGCGCGTCCTTGGTGATGCCTGCATTGTTGACCAGGATGTCGATACGCCCGAAGCGATCCTTGATATCTGCGATCAGCGCGTCGACACTGGCACGCTGGGTGACGTCGACGATCACGCCCAAGGCGGCTCCGGTCGAGGCCACTGCGGCGTCGATGGCATCACGCTTGAGGTCGGCGATCACAACCTTGGCGCCTTCCTCGGCAAAGCGCCGGGCAGTGGCCAATCCGATGCCGTTGGCTCCGCCGGTGATGATGGCTACTTTGTTGGCGAGTCGCATTGGCGCGGCCTTATGGGATAAATAGAGGGCCCGGACTCTAGCATATTGCAGCGCAACTTGCTGCGTTGCAACAAGAATTCAAATTCCCATAACTCCGGCGAAATCGAGCACTTCATCCACGTAATCGGCGAAATCGGACAGCGCGTGATCGCTGCCGTCGATGATCTTGTGCCGGGCTCCCGGGAAAGAAGCCACCATTTCTCGCCAGTCGAGCAACTCGTCTCCCTTGGCAGCCAACAGCAGGTAACGTTCCGGCTGCGTGATCGCGGCGACCTTCAGGTCACGCAATTGATCGAGGTCGGCGGCGGTTAACTCGAAGGAACCGCCATCGCCATGGTAGGCGGTTTGCGGCCCGAGATGGGAGCGCAGCTTTTGGTCGGCGCCCATCGCAGGATTGAGCAGTACCGCGCGGCAACTTAAACGTTCTGCCAACCAGGTCGCGTAGAAACCGCCAAGCGAACTGCCGATCAAGGTCAACGTTGACTGATGATGGGCGCGGGCGATATCCATGACGCAATCGACCGCGTCGCTGGGTCGGGGCGATAGCTGCGGGCACACATACTCGGCCGCCCGCCCCAGGGAGGCCATGCGCTCGCCGATCAGTCGAGCCTTGAACGACTGCGGCGAAGAGCGAAAGCCATGCAGGTAGATGATCATGCTCGCACATTCGCAAGACCGGAGAGGAGCTTCTCATGCACGCCCCCGAAGCCGCCATTACTCATCACCACGACATGATCGCCGGGCTGCGCAGCAGCGACCACAGCCTTCACAAGAGCGTCTATGTCGGAGAAAGCAACGGCGGATCGGCCGAGCGGCGCCAACGCATCCGCCAGATCCCAACCAAGCGCGTCGCGCCCCTGGCTTGCGCCGTATCCGAAGACCAGGTCGGCCGCTGCCAGACTTTGCGGCAACGCCGCCTTCATGACGCCGAGCTTCATGGTGTTGGAGCGGGGTTCGAGGATGGCGAGTATCCGCGCCGCCCCGAAACGCGCGCGCACCCCGGCCAGTGTCGTGGCAATCGCCGTCGGGTGGTGCGCGAAATCGTCGTAGACCGTGACGCCGCCTGCGACGCCGCGGACCTCCATGCGCCGCTTGACCCCGGCAAATCCGGCCAGCGCGGCAATCCCGTCCGTCGGCGAAACGCCAGCGTGGGTGGCAGCGGCAAGGGCGGCCAGGGCATTCATGCGATTGTGTTCCCCGGTCAATTCCCAGCGCACGCGCCCATTGGGACGGCCGGCGTGAATCACCTCGAAGGAGCCATCCACATCGGTCGGTCCGGCCTGCCAGTCACCATCTCCGCCAAAGCGCTGCACGGCGCTCCAGCAACCGCGCGCCAGGACCCGCTCCAAGCTGGCCTCGAGGGCGTTGACGACGATCATTCCGCGCCGCGGGATGGTGCGAACCAGATGGTGAAACTGGGTCTCAATGGCCGCCAGATCGGCGAAGATATCGGCGTGGTCGAACTCCAGGTTGTTGAGCACTGCCGTCGTGGGCCGATAGTGGACGAACTTGCTGCGTTTGTCGAAAAACGCGCTGTCGTACTCGTCAGCCTCGATGACGACATGTTCCGCACCTGAACGGGCCGAGACACCGAAGTTGGAGGGTATGCCGCCGATCAGAAAGCCGGGTCGCAGTCCGGATTGATCGAGGATCCAGGCGAGCATGGATGCAGTGGTGGTCTTGCCGTGTGTTCCCGCGACCGCCAGCACATGCTTCCCGCGCAACAGATGCTCACCGACCCATTGCGGGCCGGAAACGTACGCGAGTCCTCGATCGAGGATTTCCTCCATGAGCGGGTTTCCACGCGAGACCACGTTGCCGATCACGAACAAGTCCGGCGACAAGCGGACCTGACCCGGATCGTAGCCTTCGATCAAGTCGATGCCCAGGTCGGTGAGCTGGGTGCTCATGGGCGGGTAGACGTTGGCGTCGCACCCGGTGACGCGGAAACCGGCCTCGCGCGCAAGCGCTGCGATGCCGCCCATGAATGTGCCGCAAATGCCAAGGATGTGTATGTGCATGCAAGTCCCGAATTGTCGGCACCGATTCTAGGGCCGCGCCAGTTGCTCGCAGAGAATTGTGCCGCCCACACGCAGGGGTCGTCCGCGACCGCCAGCGACGTAGAATTGAACAGATGTCCAACGGCTCCCGCACTGGCAGGAACGGGCGGCGCGAGATCGCGGCGCAGGCAGCCCGCCTTATCGCTGAAGGCGGACTGACCGACTACGGCGCCGCCAAACGCAAAGCGGCCCGCCAGCTGGGTTTTCGCGACTCCGATGCACTGCCGGACAATGCCGAGGTTGAGGCTGCCGTGCGCAGTTATCAAAGTGTTTTCCAGGCCGACGAACAGCGCGACCGCATGGAAGACATGCGCGCCACCGCACTTGAAGTCATGCAGGATCTTGCGCTGTTCAACCCGCTGGTATCTGGCGGCACCTGGACCGGCGTCGCGACCCGAGGGAGCCGCATCGACCTCGACTTGTTCAGCGATGGCGAGAAACCGGTCGAGATGGTCCTGCTCAACCGCGGCTTGCCCTACCGGACCTCGCTTCGCAAGCACTTTGATCCGCGCATGGAGCGGCAAGTAACCTGCTTTACGACGCAGGTGAACGGATTCGAGATTTGCCTGTCTGTGTATGCGCCTAACGACCTGCATCTTGCAGGCCGCACAGGTACTACCGGCCGCGCGCAGCGCGGGAATGCCGCAGACCTGCGCGAGCTCATGCAGCCGCGACCAAGTTCACAGGACGTGGAACTGGAAAAGATGCTCGCGAAGTTGGCCCGATGAATTGGCTGCGGAGGCATTGGCCGGTCATAGCGGCAGGCGCGCTGGCAGCTGTACTTGGTGCCGTGATCGGGATCGTGCGCTTGACGCCAGACAGCGCGGTTGATTCGGGCCCATTGTGGGCGGTAAAGCTGCCGGACCTGCAAGGACAGGAAACCGAGGTTTCCCGTTTTCGAGGACGGCCCCTGCTCGTCAATTTCTGGGCGACATGGTGCGGCCCGTGCAAGGAGGAAATGCCGGACTTGCAGCGACTGGCCGCGGGAGATCTCGGCAACAAGATCCGCGTGATCGGCATAGGAATTGACGATAAAGACAAGATGCGCTCTTTTGCTGCAGATATAGGCGTTACTTATACGATTTTACAGACCGGAGCGCCTGGGCTTGACCTCATGAAAGCACTCGGCAATCGCTCCGGAGCGCTGCCATTCACACTGGTCCTGGACAGCGCCGGGGTCGTTGTCCGATCACACATCGGCAAGCTCAGCTATGAGGAATTGCGCGTGGCGGCTCAAAGCGCGGTTTCGCGCTGAAATCAGGGCCGAACCTGTTGGTCCCGCCTGAATCCGTTAATATTCGCAGGTCTGGGCAGACAGGGTCGGACTGCGGGTCAAAAACAAACGCGCGTCGGTTTGGAAGAAAATGTCGGCAAAATAAAGGGGAAATGCATGGATTTGCGCAAACTCAAGACCTTGATCGAACTCGTGGAGAGTTCCGGCATCAGCGAACTTGAAGTGACCGAAGGCGAAGAAAAAGTCCGTATTGTCAAGAATCCGCCTTTGTCTTCGGGCACCGGCATGCAAATGGTGCCGATGTTCAGCCCCCCTGCCGTGCCGGCTCCGGCAGTACCGGAAAAGGACCGCACGCCCCCCGCGGCAGTTGAGGAAGCGAGCGGATTCGCCGTGAAGTCGCCAATGGTCGGGACTTTCTACCGGGCGGGTGCGCCTGGTGCCAAGCCCTTCGTCGATGTCGGGTCGACCGTCAAGGAAGGTGATACGGTTTGCATCATCGAAGCGATGAAATTGCTCAATGAAATCCAGGCCGAAAAGTCAGGTGTCGTCAAGCAGGTGCTGGTTGAGAACGGCCAGCCCGTAGAGTACGGGCAGACCTTGTTCTTGATCGAATAAGCCGATTTTGGAAGACGATAGCCATGTTTGGTAAGGTTTTGATCGCAAATCGAGGCGAAATCGCCCTGCGGATCCAACGCGCCTGTCGCGAGATGGGGATCCGTACCGTGGTGGTCTACTCCGAAGCCGATGCGCAGGCCAAATACGTCAAGCTCGCCGATGAATCGGTCTGCATCGGCCCTGCCCCAAGCCCGCAG
Source organism: Burkholderiales bacterium (assembly GCA_016790635.1). Taxonomy (GTDB): domain Bacteria; phylum Pseudomonadota; class Gammaproteobacteria; order Burkholderiales; family JAEUOS01; genus JAEUOS01. The sequence continues at coordinate 252,728 of JAEUOR010000013.1, read as the reverse complement.
AGCTACCTCAACATGGCTGCCATCATCAGTGCGGCAGAGGTCACCGATGCAGAGGCGATTCATCCCGGCTATGGTTTCCTGTCCGAGAACGCCGATTTCGCCGAACGGGTGGAAAAAAGCGGCTTCGTGTTCATCGGCCCGAAGGCCGATTCCATACGCCTGATGGGCGACAAGGTGTCGGCCAAGCAAGCCATGGTCAAGGCGGGGGTGCCCACGGTCCCGGGGTCGCCCGACGCACTGCCGGATGACCCGAAAGAGGTCGTGCGCATCGCGCGCGAAGTCCGCTATCCGGTCATCATCAAGGCCTCGGGCGGCGGAGGCGGGCGCGGCATGCGTGTGGTCCACACCGAGGCCGCCCTGATCAATGCAGTCAACCTGACGCGTAGCGAGGCGCAGGCGGCCTTCGGCAACCCGACGGTCTACATGGAAAAGTTTCTGGAGCAGCCTCGGCACATCGAGATCCAGGTGCTTGCCGACTCCCATCGCAACGCGGTCTGGCTATCGGATCGCGATTGCTCGATGCAGCGGCGTCACCAGAAGATCATCGAGGAAGCACCGGCTCCAGGGATCGCCAGGCGCCTCGTGGAACGTATCGGCGAGCGCTGCGCCGACGCCTGCCGCAAGATCGGCTACCGCGGAGCCGGCACCTTCGAGTTTCTTTTTGAGGGCGGGAGCTTCTATTTCATCGAAATGAACACCCGCGTGCAGGTCGAGCACCCGGTCACCGAGATGATCACGGGAATCGACATCATCCAGGAGCAGATACGCGTCGCCAGCGGTGAACGCCTGTCCTTCCGCCAGCGCGATATCGTGCTGCGCGGACACGCCATCGAGTGTCGCATCAACGCGGAGGACCCCTTCACCTTTGTTCCTTCGCCAGGCCGGATCACCGCCTATCACCCTGCCGGCGGGCCCGGCGTGCGGGTCGACTCGCATGCGTATGCCAATTATTTTGTCCCTCCCAACTACGATTCGATGATCGGCAAGCTGATCACCCACGGCGGCGATCGCGCACAGGCCCTCGCGCGCATGCGCATCGCGCTATCCGAGACCGTCATCGAAGGAATCAAGACCAACCTGCCGCTACACCGCCAACTGGTAGACGACACCAACTTCATCGCCGGCGGGACCTCGATCCACTATCTCGAGAACAAGCTCGCCGCACTCAAGAATGCCTGAGCAGGATCAGCCATCCCCGGCACAAGGCACTGCATGGCTGGAAGTCCGGTTTGAATGCGACCAGGCCGAAGCCGAGGCGTGGTGCGACGCGCTGATCGAGGCCGGCGCCATGTCGGCAGCCATCGAGGATGCAGACGCCGGCAGCGCCGCCGAAGCGGCGATTTTCGGAGAGCCCGGGCAGGCGCCGCAAACGGCGTGGCCGCGCAACCGCGTCACGGCGCTCATCGACTTGGCGCAAGACCCCGCGACCCTTGTCGCGCGCGCGCTGCAAATCTGCGGTTTCGCTTCCGCGCCTGCCTACCGCACCCTCGGGGTCCCGGCACGTGACTGGGTACGCGAGACACAGGCGCAGTTCGAACCCATCCAGGTTTCTCCGCGCCTGTGGATCGTGCCGACATGGCACGATCCTCCGCGCCCGCCGGCCCTGGCGGTCCGGGTCGATCCAGGCCTCGCCTTTGGTACCGGCAGTCATCCGACCACTCGTCTCTGCCTTGAATGGCTGGATGCGCAGCTGACGCCCGGCGAATCGCTGCTCGACTATGGCTGCGGATCGGGGATTCTTGCGATCGCCGCAGCAAAGCTAGGGGCAAGTCCGGTCTATGCAGTCGACATCGACGCGCAGGCAGTGGCTGCCGCGCGCGACAACGTCGCGGCCAATCACTGTGCAGTCGAGGTGCGCGACAGCAGCACCCCCCTTGACCTCAAGTGCGCCGTTGTAGTTGCGAACATTCTTGCCAACCCCCTGCGAGTGCTGGCACCAGCACTCGCAGGGCACGTCACGAACGGCGGCCGACTCGTACTGTCTGGTATCCTCGAAACGCAGGCCGACGAACTCATGGCACGCTACCTACCTTGGATGGCACTTTCGGTTTTCGGCCGCTCCGAGGGCTGGGTGTGTCTGCACGGACGCAAGCCTTGACGCCGGATCCGCGCCGCGGACGCGTGCACGACATGCGGGTACCCCTTTTATCCACGACATGCTGACGCGCTGCCCGGCCTGCTCCACCGTCTTTCGCCTCAGCACCGACCAACTCGCCTCGCGGCATGGCCGGGTGCGCTGCGGCAACTGCTCCCGGGTATTCAGCGCGCTTGACCATCTCGTTGTACAGCCGGCGGACATCGACTCCGATACAAACTCGACAGCCCAATCCTACGACCTGTTCACGGACTCCACAGACCTGCACAGTAGGTCGCCAGAGGAGCAAGGCCAAGCGTCGGCGGCGGGCGGCGCGGGTGAAGTGCAGGCCTACGCAGGGTCCGCAAGTGCCAACGAACAGCCGGCACAAGCAGTCGCAGCGCCGATCGTGCCCCCTGTCACCCTCTCCCTGCTCTCCGAGTCGCGACCGCGCCGTACCTGGACGGCCGTGGTCGGCTGCTGCCTCGCGGTCGTTGCCCTGGCTGTCCAAGGTGTCTGGTTTCACAAGGACCGCATTGCCGCCCAATTTCCGGAATCCCGCGTGCTGCTGGAAGCCGCCTGCGAAAGGCTGGGTTGTCGTGTCGATGTGCCGCTCGACGCACAGTCGATCAGCATTGAATCATCGGATCTGCAAGCCGACCCGGCGACACGCAACCTCCTGGCGTTGTCCGCGATTGTCCGCAATCGTGCGGGCTTTTCGCAGCCGGCACCGCACCTAGAGCTCGCGCTCACTGACGCACAGGAAGCGGCGCTGGTGCGCAAGGTGCTCACCCCTGCGGATTACGCCCCGGGCGTCCAGACCATCGATGCCGGCGCGGAGGTTGTGGTCAAGGTCTGGATCGACGCCTTGCAGGTGCGTGCCAGCGGCTATCGTCTGTACGCGTTCTACCCCTGATCGTTGCGGTCTGCCGAATCGCTAGAATCGATGCCTGCGGACGCCCGGCCATCGCCCGGCGCCATTGGAGAGGGGACTCATGCCGGTTCTGATCTGCGGTTCGATGGCCTACGACAACATCATGGTCTTCCAGGGGCGATTCAAGGATCACATCCTCCCCGACCAGACCCACATTCTGAACGTGGCGTTCCTGGTACCGGAGATGCGCCGCGAGTTTGGCGGCTGCGCCGGCAACATCGCCCATAACCTGAAGATGCTCTCGTCGGGCCCTCACGACGCGCCTCTGATCATGGCTTCGGTTGGGGAAGACTCCGACGCCTATTTTGAAAGGCTGCAGTCTGCCGGCCTGGACTCGCGCCATGTCGCCGTGGTCCCGGGCACCTTCACTGCGCAAGCCTTCATCACCACCGACCTGGACGACAACCAGATCACGGCCTTTCATCCGGGAGCCATGTCGGCCTCGCATGTGAATCATGTCGGTGACGCTGCCGACGTCGGGCTGGGCATCGTCGCGCCCGACGGGCGCGACGGCATGGTTGCGCATGCGCGCGAGTTTGCAGCAGCAGGCATTCCCTTCGTGTTCGATCCGGGCCAGGGCCTGCCGATGTTCAACGGTGACGACCTGCGGGAATTGATCGGGTTGGCGAGCTTCGTCGCAGTCAATGACTACGAGGCCCGCCTGATGGAAGAGAAAACCGGCGAGAAAGTCGAGGCGCTGGCGAAACTCGTCAAGGGTTTCGTTGTCACAAGGGGAGGCGAGGGCTCGACGATTTTTGCCCAGGGTCAACGCCTTGACATCCCGAGCGTTAAGCCGGAAGCGCTGGTTGACCCGACCGGTTGCGGCGATGCTTATCGCGCGGGGCTGCTGTATGGAATTAGCAACAAACTCGAATGGGAAGAGACCGGTCGGCTGGCAAGCCTGATGGGCAGCCTCAAGATCGCCAGCCGAGGTGCGCAGAACCATACCGGCGACCGCGCCCGTATCGGTGAGGAATATGCGCGGCATTTCGGATTTTCTCTATGGTGATCCTTTAGCTCAGGAGCTTGCCCCTATGTCACCCTCTGTCCGAATCTCAGCGTCCCGTCTTGCGGCCCTGGCCGGCCTTTTGGCCGGCGCACTGTTGCTCGGCGGATGCGCGACCGGCTCGAGTTCCGGCGGCGTGTACACGCCGGGCCAAGCCCAGCGCGAACAAACGGTGCGCATGGCCATTGTCGAGAGTGTCCGCAATGTCACCATCGAACCGCAGCGCACCGGCGTCGGCGCAGCCGCGGGCGGCGTGGTCGGGGGTATCGCAGGTAGCAACGTCGGCGGCGGCCGGGGTGCAACCATCGGGGCAGTGCTGGGCGCCGTGGCAGGCGGCCTGGCCGGCCAGGCAGCCGAAGGCGCCTTTACCCGCAAGGCTGGGCTCGAGATCACGGTCAAGCTGGACAACGGCGAGTTGCGCGCGATCACCCAGGAGGCCGACGACACGTTTCGGCCGGGCGAGCGCGTTCGACTGGTTTCCGGCGGCGGCGTGACCCGCGTGACGCGATAGAGGCTGGCCTAACGGCGCTGGACAAGCGCCGACGCGATGCTCGCCTGGGAGTGATCCAGGATCACCGAGAGCACCTGCAAGGCCACCAGCAATACAAGTGGCGACAGGTCGAACCCGCCAACCATCGGCATGCGCCTTCGCAGCGGGCGCAACAGCGGATTGACCAGGGCTTCCAGGACGTCGCCGATCTCGGAATCCGTGCGCACCCAGGAAAGAATGGCGTAAGCGATCACGCAAACCGTGGCCACGACGACGATCGCAGACAAGAATCCAAAAACGGAAGACGCCAGCCATGGCAGCACGGCGCCCTTGAAGATCGCCATCCGGCCGGTCAAGAGGTCGAAAAGCAGGCGTTGCGCCATTTCAATCATTAGTGCAGCCAGCAGGCTCGCCCAATCGAATCCCCGCAGGCCCGGCAGAATTCGCCGGAGCGGTACGACGATCCAGTCTGTCACCGTGAAGATGAACCTGCCGAGTGCGTTGCGCATGGGAATGCGGCGCGCCTGCATGTACAGGCGCAGCAACGCGGCGGGCATCAGCACCCAGTAGATCGCTCGCAAAACGATCCAGACTACGTCATCGATCAACGTGCCTCCCAGGACGATCCGGGCGAATTTGTGCCACGTGCTCGGGCACCAGAAAAAATCCGCAGCACCGGCAGGACCGGAACTGCGGATTGTAGAAGGTGCCGGCCGCAAACCTCGCGGCCGGCCGATGCGCAAAGCCTAGGGGCGGCTTCCCGTCGGGAAAGGCCACGCCGCGGCGGGATTGAGCGCCGGGCGTGCGCCCGGCGCTGCCGCCGTGGAGGGCTTGGCCGCCGCCGCAGGCTTTGCGGCAGGCTTTGCTTTCGAAGCTTTTTTCTTGGCCGGCTTCTTGGCGGCCTTCTTGGCCGCTTTCTTGGCCGCCTTTTTCGCAGGCTTTTTGGCTGCTTTCTTCGCCGCCTTCTTGGCCGGCTTCTTGGCGGCCTTCTTGGCCGCCGGCTTCTTGGCGGCCGGCTTCTTGGCCGCTTTTTTCACCGCAGGCTTCTTCGCTGCGGGCTTCTTCGCTGCTTTCTTGGCTGTTGCCATGGTGTTGCTCCTTCTGTGAGAGTCAAGTGAAACTACTGGAAAACCCGTCCATACCGGCCCGGATTATTCATCGGCGCAAGCGATGACGACTTCTTGCGCTAATGAATCCTGTACGCGTCACGCCGGCCAACCGACGCAGACCGCGAATCCCACGCCCACAAAAAAAACGCCGGTGCGTTCGACGCCCGGCGTTTTTCTTGGAGGAGATGCGGGAACCCGCGCTTCACCGCCGGTGCGCAAGGGATACTCTCCCCTGGCACGCCGATCGGCGCTCGCCCGATTTCCCCATCAAAAAGCGATTCGTTCAAAAAATCCATTCAGTAGTACTTGTCATGCGCAGAAAACTTGCGGATTGCCTTTTTCACTCCCAGACCAACGCTCCCCCTGTCTGGTACTCGATGACCCGCGTCTCAAAGAAATTGCGCTCCTTCTTCAGATCGATCATCTCGCTCATCCACGGGAATGGATTCTCTTCGTTCGCGAAGAGCGGGTCAATACCTATCTGGTGACAACGGCGGTTTGCGATGTAGCGCAGGTAACCCTTGAACATGGGCGCATTGAGTCCGAGGACGCCACGCGGCATCGTGTCTTCGGCGTAACGGTACTCAAGTTCAACAGCATCGTGAAACAAACTGCGGATCTCCTCGCGAAACTGCGGCGTCCAGAGATGAGGATTCTCCATTTTCAACTGATTGACCAGGTCGATGCCGAAATTGCAGTGCATCGACTCATCGCGCAGGATGTATTGATACTGCTCGGCCGATCCGGTCATCTTGTTCTGCCGACCCATCGCGAGGATTTGCGTGAATCCGACATAGAAGAAGAGACCCTCCATGAGGCAGGAAAAGACGATCAGGCTCTTGAGGAGCTTCTGGTCCGCCGCATCCGTGCCGGTCTGGAAATGAGGGTCTGTCAGCGTCTCGATGAAGGGGATGAGGAACTCATCCTTGGCGCGAATCGACGTCACCTCGTGGTAGGCATTGAAGATCTCCGCCTCTTCCAGGCCCAGCGACTCGACGATGTACTGATAGGCGTGCGTATGGATCGCCTCTTCGAACGCCTGACGCAGCAGATACTGGCGACACTCGGGGGCGGTGATGTGCCGATAGGTGCCCAACACGATGTTGTTGGCGGCGAGGCTGTCGGCGGTGACAAAAAACCCCAGATTGCGCTTGATGATGCGGCGTTCATCCTCGGTCAAACCCTTCGGGTCACGCCAAAGCGCGATGTCGCGATTCATGTTGATTTCCTGCGGCATCCAGTGGTTGGCGCAGGAATCAAGGTATTTCTGCCATGCCCATTTGTACTTGAACGGCACAAGCTGATTGACGTCGGTCTGCCCGTTGATGATGCGCTTGTCGGCGACATTGACGCGCCGATTCGACGATGCCGGGTTCTCCGCAACCGCCCGGCCGGCCAGCGGCATGCCTGCCAGTGGAGGCGCCATGCCGCCCAGCGCCGCCGACGTTGCGACGCTGACGGACTGCAAGCCGAGCGTCCTGCCTTGCAAACCTGGACGCGCGCTCGGCGCCGTTTCGTCTTCAAAACTCAACATGCAGACTCTCCTGTTCTCGTTCTACTGGTGGCAAGTCCGTTGCATCACTGGCAAGCTTCGCAGTCGGCAAACCCGGGGTCGCCCGGCCGCAACATGCAGGCCGCACCGACCACCTCCGCGGACACCGACTCCTCTGTGCCAGCAGCTGCGGTCCCATGACCATTGCCGCCATGCGCCGGCACGGCATTCAACTGACCTGCCTTGACCGTTGATTTCTCCGCATTCGTGGCGCCGAGCGTGCGCAGGTAATAGGTCGTCTTCAGCCCGCGCAGCCAGGCAAGCTTGTAGGTATCGTCCAGCTTCTTGCCCGACGCGCCAGCCATGTAAATGTTTAGCGACTGTGCCTGGTCGATCCACTTCTGGCGACGCGCCGCCGCTTCGACGACCCACGCGGGTTCGACTTCAAAGGCTGTCGCGTAAAGAGCGCGAATCTCTGGCGGCACACGATCGATCTTGGCCAGCGAACCGTCGAAGTACTTGAGGTCGGCGATCATGACGCTGTCCCACAAGCCCAGGCGCTTCAAGTCGCGCACGAGGTACTCGTTGACCACGGTGAACTCGCCGGAAAGATTGGATTTGACGAACAAGTTCTGAAAAGTCGGCTCGATGCAGGCAGACACGCCGATGATGTTGGAGATCGTCGCCGTCGGGGCAATCGCAATGCAGTTCGAGTTGCGCATGCCGTGCTTGCGGATCCGCTCGCGCAGTGCGTTCCAGTCAAGCTTGGTCGACTCATCCACATCGACATAACCACCACGCGCCTCACGCAGCAGGCGGATGGTGTCTTGCGGCAGGATATCCCGGTCCCAAAGCGATCCCTTGAAGGAACTGTAACGCCCACGCTCGGCCGCCAATTCGGTGGACGCCCAGTAAGCCTGGTAGCAGACCGCCTCCATTGACTCGTCGGCGAACTCCACCGCCTCATGCGATGCATAGGGGATTCGCAGTTCGTGCAGGCAATCCTGAAATGCCATGATGCCCAGCCCCACCGGACGGTGTTTCTGGTTTGAGTTGCGCGCCTTGCCGACAGCGTAGTAGTTGATGTCGATCACGTTGTCGAGCATGCGCATCGCCGTCGAAATGGTGCGCTTGAGCTTTTCGTGGTCGATACGCCCGTCCTTCAGGTGGGCGCGCAGATTGACGGATCCCAAGTTGCAGACGGCGATCTCGTCCGCGTTGGTGTTGAGAGTGATTTCAGTGCACAGGTTCGAGGAATGCACCACGCCGACGTGCGATTGCGGCGAGCGGATGTTGCAGGCGTCCTTCCAGGTGAACCAGGGATGCCCGGTCTCGAACAGCATCGACAGCATCTTGCGCCACAATGCCACTGCAGCGACCTTCTTGAAAAGCTTGAGCTCGCCTGCGGCGGCCCGCGCCTCGTAACCCAGGTAGGCGCGCTCGAATTCCCTTCCAAACTTGTCGTGCAGGTCAGTCGCATCGGACGGCGAGAACAGCGTCCACTCACCGTTCTCCATGACCCGCTTCATGAACAGGTCTGGAATCCAGTTCGCCGTGTTCATGTCATGGGTGCGGCGCCGGTCGTCGCCGGTGTTCTTGCGCAACTCCAGGAACTCCTCGATGTCCAGATGCCAGGTCTCGAGGTACGCACACACCGCGCCCTTGCGCTTGCCGCCCTGATTGACCGCGACCGCGGTGTCATTGACCACTTTTAGAAAGGGCACCACGCCCTGCGACTTCCCGTTGGTGCCCTTGATATAGCTGCCGAGCGCCCTGACCGGAGTCCAGTCATTACCCAATCCGCCGGCGAACTTCGACAACAGCGCATTCTCCTTGATCGCCTCGTAGATGCCGTCCAGGTCGTCTGCGACCGTGGTCAGGTAGCAGGATGAAAGCTGGGAGCGCAAGGTGCCGGAGTTGAACAGCGTCGGGGTGGACGACATGAAATCGAAGCGCGACAGGACTTCGTAGAACTCGATGGCCCGTGCCTCGCGATCGATCTCGTTGAGCGCGAGGCCCATCGCGACGCGCATGAAAAACGCCTGCGGCAATTCAATGCGCCGCTCGTCTTCGTGAAGGAAATAGCGGTCGTACAGGGTTTGCAGTCCGAGATACTCGAACTGGCTGTCGCGCGATCCCACCAGCGCCTTGCCCAGACGCTTCAAATCGAAGTGTCCGAGGCGCTCATCCAGCAACTCTGCGGCGATGCCCCGCTTGATGAATTGCCCGAAATAGCCCGCGTACCTGGACTCCATCTCGGCCTGCGTCAGTTCTTCGCCCAGCACCTCATGGCGGATGTCGTGCAGCAACAGGCGCGCGGTCACATAACCGTAGGACGGGTCCGATTCGATGAGGGTGCGGGCAGAAAGAATCAGGCCTTTGCGAACCTCCGCTGCCGGGACTCCATCGTAGAGATTGCGGATCGTCGATTCGAGGATCGGTCCCGCGCTGACACCCGCGAGCCCAGCGCAAGCAGCCTCAATCAGGGCCTGCAGGCGCCCGTGGTCGAGGGGCGCCTTGCGGCCCGAGTCATCGGTGATCGACAACCCGGCAGGCGCCTGCGGGCTGGCCTGCTCCTTGGCCCGCGCCCGCTCCTCGGCGCGCTTTTCCCGATACAACACATAGGCGCGAGCCACCTCGTGTTCGCCGGAACGCATCAGGGACAACTCGACCTGATCCTGTATGTCTTCGATGTGAAACGTGCCGCCATTGGGCTGTCGGCGCATCAGGGCGCCGACAACAGCGTCGGTGAGGCCGGCCACGACTTCGCGGATGCGCGCAGACGCGGCACCTTGCCCGCCGCTCACGGCCAGGAACGCCTTGGTCATTGCTATGGTGACCTTGGACGGCTCGAACGAAACCACAGCGCCGTTGCGACGAATCACGCGGTACTGCGTACCCTCCGCATGCCCGCGCGCAGGCCCTTCGACAGGCATGGATGAAACCGGCACGCGCGCCGCTTCGACGTCTTGCACTACCTGCATTGTTAGTCTCCTGATGTTGTGGTCGAAGCGCGCTCTGCGCCCGCAACTAAACCGTCCCCGTGATCGGCTGGATGCGGCACCGCCTGCGCTTCGCGCGCTGTTACAACACTAAGCCTCGCGGCAAACCCCCGGCCCCAATCGCGGAGCGACGCCACCCCGCACACACACTATATGTTGTATGAGGTACTCGCGGTAAACCCAAGTCTAGTATAGGAATTCAGGGCGCGCAAGACTTTGTGTCAATTTCGTTGCGGCGACGCAAAGCCGGACGCACGCACCACCCTCCGCCAGTCGAACGCCGGCCCCGGGTCGGTCTTGCGGCCCGGAGCTACATGCTCGTGGCCGGCGATTGAACGCAGCCGGGGATAGGCGCAGGCGAGATCACGCAGCAGGCTTTCCAGGCGCCGGTACTGCCTTTCGGTGTAGGGGCGCAGGTCGGTTCCCTCGAGTTCGATGCCGATGGAAAAATCGTTGCAAGCTTGACGCCCCCGCCAGCTTGATAGTCCGGCATGCCAGGCCCGATCGCGGCAGGACACGAACTGCCTGAGCGTGCCGTCGCGCGGGATGAAGAAATGCGCGGAGACTCGCAGTTCACCGAGTTGGGCAAAGAACGGGTGCACTGCCGGGTCCAGGCGGTTGGTGAAGAGTTGCTCGACGAAGGGGCCGCCGAAGCGGCCTGGCGGCAGACTGATGCCGTGCACGACAACCAGTTCAATGTCGATGCCGGCCGGACGCTGGTCGTGGTTCGGCGACGCGATGCACCGCGCCACGGGATGCCAACCGGTGGATTGGATGGCGCGGCTGGCGCGCGAGGCGCGCGACGGTTCAGTCAATCCCCAGCCTTTGCAATCGATAGCGCAAGGAGCGGAAGGTCACGCCAAGCAAGCGCGCCGCCGCAGTACGGTTGCCGCCGGCTTCCCGCAGGGCGCCCTGGATCGCCTCGCGCTCGATGCGATCCAGGTAATCCGGGAGCGGCAGGCCGCCGGCATCACCTTCCCCGGCGATGCGCGGCGCGTCCTCCGCCGGGGTGGGGATCAGACGCAAGTCCTCGGCAACGATCTGGTCCCCGCGCGCGAGTGCGATGGCACGTTCGAGGATGTTTTCGAGTTCCCGGACGTTGCCGGGAAAGTCGTATTTCTCCAGAGCGGCAATGGCTGTATCGGCCAGACGGAAGGCCTGGCTAGCGTTTGCCGCGGCACGATTGACGAACGCGCGCGCGATGCCGGCAATGTCCTCGCGGCACTCACGCAACGACGGGGTACGAATCTCGATGACATTGAGTCGATACAGCAGATCCTGGCGAAATCTACCTGCCACGGTCAGGGCAGTCAGGTTCTGGTGGGTAGCGCTCACAATACGCACATCGATGCGTTCTTCAGTGGTGGCACCGACTCGCCGCACTTGCTTTTCCTGGATCGCGCGCAGCAGCTTGACCTGCATCGCCAACGGCAACTCTGCAACCTCGTCCAAGAACAGTGTACCGTTGGATGCGGCCTGGAAAAAACCATCGCGATCTTCGCTGGCACCTGTGAAGGCCCCTTTGCGATATCCAAAGAACTCGCTCTCCATGAGATTCTCCGGAATCGCTCCGCAATTGACGGCGACAAACGCGCCGGATCGCAGCGACTGTTCGTGCAAGAGCCGTGCGGCCAATTCCTTGCCCGTGCCGGACTCGCCGCAAATGTGCACCGGAGCCAGACTACGGGCCACGCGTCCGATCAGCTCACGCGTCTCGACGATCGCGTTCGAGCCGCCGATCAACCCGCGCCCCGACTCAGCCGAAGCGCTGGCCGTCGGCACTTCGATCGCCGACTTCACGAGGGTACGCAACTGCTCGAGGCCGACGGGCTTGGACAAGTAGTCGAATGCCCCTGCCTTGAGCGCCGCCACCGCGTTGTCGGTCGTACCGTGCGCGGTGATGACCGCTATCGGCAGATCCCTGCACATCTGGGCCACATGGCGAACCAGGTCCAGGCCGTTGCCATCGGCCATGCGCATGTCTGTGAGGCACAAATCGTAAGTCTGCTCGGCGATCAGGGCCTTGGCCTCTTCAACGCCTCCTGCCAGATCGACCGTCAGACCCATGCGCACCAAGGTCAATTCAAGGAGTTCGCGTATGTCGGCTTCGTCGTCGACCACAAGAATGCGCGGCGCGCGTCGACGCGCAACTTCGGCGCCACGTTGTGGGAGTGATGTACTAGCCATAGCCTTCCATGATCAGTCGGAAATCGGCGCCAGCGGCGCCGGCGCGCTCACGCAGCCCGGGGTCGCGCTCGGCCGCAGGCACGTAATCAAGAGACGCGAGATTGGCCTCCGCGAGTTCGCGGGCGATGTAGAGGCCGAGGCCGATGCCGCGCGACGAGGTGGTGAAAAAAGGCTCGAAGAGCTGAGCCACAAGGTCAGGGGCGATGCCTTCACCATCATCAAGGACATGCAACTCGATGCGCCGCTCATGCCGCGCTGTCAGATCGATCCAGATTGATCCCGCTTGCCGACGAGAATGTCGCCACGCGTTGTTGATCAGGTTCCAGAGGATGCGATTGAGGTGCTGGCGATCGAAGACGGCGACGCAAGCCGGCGGCATGTTGATACGGAATGCTTCTAGAGGAACGCGCTCGGCTTGGCTGATCTGCTCGACCACCGAACGCAGAAAGGCCTGCATGGGAACCTCTTCGACGCTCGCCCGATCGCGGCGATTGAGCTGCAGCACCTCCTGCACGATGCGGTCCAGGCGGGCGGTGTTCTCGCCGATGATGCGGGTCAGTCGACCGAGTTGCGGAAAGTCGCGTCCCTCCTCTGCCAGGAGTTCTGCGGCGTGCCCGATGGCCGATAGTGGATTGCGTATCTCGTGGGCAATGTTTGCAGTAAGCCTGCCCAGCGCCGCAAGCTTCACCTGCTGCGCCTGCTCACGCAGCTTGGCGGCGTCTTCGAGGAACATCACCATCTCGCCGCCCGCGCCGCGCGCGGCGTCGACGAGCCTGACGTAAACCTGTTGGCCGCCGATATCCGCCTGCAGTCGCCCCGCCCCGTGTTGCGAGCGCCAACGGCGACCAATGGTGTCCAGAGCAGGGGCAAGCGATGCCAGCGGCAGGCCGGCGGCACGGTCGCGCCCCAGCAGGCGCTCGGCTTCCGGGTTGGCCAGTTTTACGAGGCCATCGGCATCGACGACCAGGACGCCCGAGGGCATGTCACGGATCACCAGCCGGTTGATCTCCATCTGGCCGCGCAGGTCGGCTGAACGTTGCCGGACCAGGGCCTCGTTCGCTATGAGTCGCTTGGCCAGTCGGTTGGTGACGATCGCCACCACGAAGCAGCCAGCCGCCAGCAGGCCGGTCTGGAAGTAGTCCGAGACGCCGATGTCGTATCGTAGTACCCAGTAGGTGTTCTCGGCGAAGAGACCAAACGTCGCCAAGGACGCATAGAACAGCGACATGCGCCCGCCGGTGACCGACGCCGCGGCTGCCAGCGGCATGAGGTAGAGGATGCCGAGCCCCGAGCGAATTCCTCCGCTCGCGTGGACCAGCATCGTGATCACCGCGATATCCGTGACCGCCTGCAAGGCAAGGTGGACGGAAAAGACCGTGCGAATGCGTTTCAACCCCCACCAGAAGGCGGCAGCCAAAAAAAGGTACGCGAGGCATACCCTGTAGAAAAGCGCCGGATCCGATGCGCCAAATACCCGTGTATCCCCATAAGCGACGATCGCGAACAGAAGCGCGCCGGCGACGACCAGGCGAGAAAGGTTGAAATACGAAAGCGAGCGCCAATACTCCTCGGCGACAGCGGCCGATTCAAACCGGCCGAAACGAAATGGCAACGCGAGCGCTGTCATTGCGAGCCGGGACCCAGGTCACGATGCGACACACAGCAGAAATGCAGGCCGCGGTCGTCCGTGATCGCATCATCGCCCGGAAACAGGACACCGCAATGCGCGCAGGCGAGCATGACGCCAGCATCGCGCGCCAACGGCGGCGGCGGGCTTTCCGCGCGCGCGCGCCGTGCCGCAAAACGCAACCAAAGCAAGAACCCAACGATCGCAAAAACGACGAGTGCCAGTTTGGCCATATTCGGTTGCGCCTGCGCCAGTCAGGCCCGGCCGAGCACCACTTCGACGACGAAGCGGCTACCGATATAGGCCAGCAAAAGCATGGCAAATCCGGCGAAAGTACCGTTGAGAGCAGCCCGCCCGCGCCATCCATAAGCGCGTCGACCAAGCAGCAAGACCGCGAAGATCAGCCAGGCAAGCAGACTGAAGACCGTCTTGTGGTCGAAGCGCAATGTGCGGCCGAATATCTCTTCAGCAAACACAAGCCCGCTCGCCAGCGTAAGGGTCAGCAACGCAAATCCGGCGGCGAGAATGCGGAACAGCAGATTCTCCATCGTCAGGAGCGGCGGCAAACCGACCGGAGCCGGCGAGCGCCCCGGACGCTGCAATCGCCGCTCGATCACCAGCATGAGAATCGCATGCACGGCGGCAATCGCAATGAAGGCATATGCCGCCATCGCGACGACGACATGGGCGACAAAGGCCGGTTCGGTTGCGCGAACGGTGCTGACCGCGCCCGGAAAGACCGCCGGGAGCAATACACACACTGCGGAAGGCGGCAACACCAGCGCCGGGACCCCGTCGATCGTGTGGAAAAGGCTCTCAATGCCATAGAAGACCAGCGCCAGCAGGGCCATCGCCGACAACGCATGGGCGAAGCCGAAACGAAAACCACCGGTGTCGAAGATCTCGCCAGCCAGCAACCCGCAATGCGCCAGGACTGCGCAAGCCAATGCGACGCGCTCCCATGCCCGCCACCCGGCGCGCCCGGCGACTGCCGCGCGCGCCGCAAAGCTCCAACGGGTGCGCCAGAAGTGCAGCGCAAGCCCTGCATAGAGTGCGGCGACACCCGCGTGGAGTAGAATCTTTTGCACCCAAAGAATTGTAGTTCATGCCGCTTAGCGCGACAGCGCCGATGCTCGAGAATCTCACGTCCAGGCTGTCCCGAGTGGTCAAGACGCTGCGAGGTGAGGCGCGTCTTACCGAGGCCAACATGGCCGAAATGCTGCGCGAGGTGCGCATGGCCTTGCTCGAGGCTGATGTCGCACTTCCCGTGGTGCGCGACCTGATCGCGCGCATCAAGGAAAAGGCCGCGGGGACTGAAGTTGTCGGGAGCCTGACGCCCGGACAAGCCCTGGTCGGGGTCGTGAATGCCGAATTGGCCGCGATCATGGGCGATGCCGCGCGCGAACTGAATTTCGCGACCAAGCCACCGGCCGTGATTCTCCTGGCCGGGCTGCAAGGCGCTGGCAAGACGACTTCGGCCGGAAAGTTGGCCAAGCTGGTCCGCGAACAATATCGCAAGAAGGTGCTCACGGTATCGACCGACGTCTACCGACCGGCCGCCATCAAGCAATTGGAGACCGTCAGCGCACAGGCTGGCGTCGACTTCTACCCGGCGACTCCGGGTGAGAAACCGGTCGACATCGCAACTGCCGCCCTGAACAAAGCGCGCACGCAATTCCATGATGTGCTGATCGTCGATACGGCGGGACGCCTCGGCGTGGATACCGCGATGATGGAGGAGATCCGTGCGTTGCATGCCGCGCTGGACCCGGTCGAAACGCTGTTTGTCGTCGACGCCATGCTGGGCCAGGATGCGGTGAACACGGCCAAGGCCTTCGGCGACGCCCTGCCGCTGACCGGAGTCATCCTGACCAAGCTCGACGGAGACGCGCGCGGTGGTGCGGCGCTCTCGGTACGGCATATCACCGGGGCGCCCATCAAGTTCGCGGGCACTGGCGAGAAGTTGGGCGGGTTCGAGGTCTTTCATCCTGAGCGCATGGCCGGACGCATCCTCGGCATGGGAGACATTCTTTCGCTCGTCGAGGAAGCCCACCGGGGGGTCGACCTGGAAGCGGCCAAGAAGGTCGCCGACAAGATTCGCACCGGGGAGCGCTTCGACCTAGAAGACTTCAAGTCGCAGATCGGCCAGATGCGAAAGATGGGCGGCCTATCGACCTTCATGGACAAGTTGCCGGCGCAATTCGCCCAAGCAGCGCAGGGAGCCGACCTCGACCGAGCCGAGCGCGAGGTCCGGCGCATGGAAGGCATCATCAACTCCATGACGCCGCAGGAACGCATTCACCCGGACCTGATCAAGGCCAAGCGCAAGCAGCGCATCGCGAAAGGTGCCGGCGTTCCCGTGCAGGAGGTCAATCGTCTGCTCAAGCAGTTCGAGCAGATGCGCACGATGATGAAACAGATGAAACAGGGCGGCCTGGCAAAGATGATGCGCGGAATGGGCCGCTTCATGGGCGGCAGCCTGCCGGGAATGCGCTGAAGTCTCGCGGCTCCTCGCCAGGCAGCGGTTCTTGCGGGCCGGCCCGCAAGGGTCAGGCGGCGACGCGCAACTGATTGCTTATGCTGCCAATGCCGGGCACGCGCCGCGCGACCAACTCGCAGCGAGCCCGGATTTCCTCGTTCGCAACCTCGCCGGACAGGGTGACGTGATCGCCGGCGGCGATCACGTCGATCGACACGTCACGCGTCGGGGGGTGCAGCTTGAGCAGCGCACGCACATGTGTTGCCCTGGTGAGGCTCACCAGGCTGAGGCGGGACGTCCGGGTCTCGATAAATCGCTTGTCCAGGCTGAAGTCGACAACGCACTTGGCACACTCGGCCGGCTCGAGTTCCGCCGTGTCAAGCACCAGGTCGTAGAGCTCGGGGTCGTCGTAATCGACACCAAAATGGCGCCTCATGACCGCCGAGTGCGCCTCGTCGAAAAGGGCGATTTCCTCCCTCACCCTGGCCTCGTCCTCGGAACCCGAGGCTGCAAGCAGATTGCGCACGCGCACCTCGAGCGGCGCGGTAATGCGCACGCGCACCACATGGGGTACTGAACGCAAGAGGCCTACGCCACCCCAGCCGCGCAACACCACCGACTCGGGAATCGACGCGATGTCGAGGATCTCGGTCGCTGCCAGGATCGTGGGCAGCGTGTCTTCCGCGGTCAGCGGCCTGCTCAGATCGGTGTCATCGAGAAAGCGCGCGACATGGCTTTTGCGCACGCGATTGCGGTCGGCCAGGTGATCGATGATCTCGTAGTGGATCAGGGCCGCGTCAAGCGCGCTTGCCACACCTTCGGCGACTGCTTTGCCGCGGCTACCCAGTTCCCGGCCCATCGCAACAATCGTCATGCGCGTTCCGCAATCTGACAGAAGAGCTTGCATTCTAAGTCCATCCCTGTCCCTTTGTGCTGAATAGAAGAGACGTTCGCTGGAAGATGATCTCAACACGGCAGGCCGCACGGAATCGAACGCCACTGTCCCCGCCTCCTTCGGTTAACATCCGCGCTTGTGCGAAGCGACTGTCCGGAACAGGCGTTCCGATGGCCGCACTTCACCAGAACCAACCCTAATCAAGGAGTAATGAAATGACCATCAAGGTAGGCGACAGGTTGCCAGCCGGCACGCTTTCCGAATTCATAGAAGTCGAAGGCAACGGTTGCAGCGTGGGCCCGAACACCTTCAAGGTGGAAGATCTTGTCAAGGGCAAGAAGATTGCCGTCTTCGGCCTGCCCGGTGCGTATACGCCAACCTGCTCGGCCAAGCACGTTCCGAGCTACCTCGCCAACTACGACGCCCTGAAGGCCAAGGGAGTCGACGAGATCTGGTGCATATCTGTCAATGACGCCTTTGTCATGGGCGCCTGGGGCCGTGACCAGAAAACCGCTGGCAAAGTACGCATGATGGCCGATGGGAGCGGCGCCTATTCGGCCGCCCTGGGCCTTACCCTGGATCTGACCGCGCGTGGTATGGGAGTCCGGTCCGACCGCTACTCGATGCTGGTAGTCGACGGTGTGGTGAAGTCCCTTAACCGCGAGGCTCCGGGCAAATTCGAAGTCAGCGGGGGGGACACCATGCTGACGCAGGCCTGAAATCAGTCGGACCGGGGCCATGCTCAGGCAGCGTACCCTGCGCGGCCCGGTTTCGACAACCGGGGTGGGGCTGCATACCGGCGTCAAGGTGCGCTTGGTATTGCGCCCCGCTCCTCCCGGTCATGGCGTGCGCTTCGTGCGTACCGACCTGCCGGGTCACGTGGAGATTGCCGCGCGCCCCGAATCGGTAGGCGATACCCGCATGTCGTCTTGCCTGATAGCAGACGACCAGCGCACAAGGGTTTCGACGGTGGAGCACCTCATGTCCGCGCTTGCCGGACTGGGTATTGACAATCTCGTCGTGGAAGTCGATGCCGGGGAACTGCCGATACTCGATGGCAGCGCAGCTCCTTTCGTCTACCTGCTGGAGTCGGCCGGCACGATAGAACAGGACGCCGCGCGCGTGTTCGCGCGCGTGCGCAAGAAAGTCGAAGTCTCCGATGGCGAAGGCAATAGCCGTCGCTTTGCCCGGCTTGAGCCGCTGGAGGGCTTTCGCCTCACCTTTGGTATCGACTTCAACCATCCGGCGGTCAACAAGACCGGACAGACCGCGACCGTGGATCTGGGCGTGGTTCCATACTCCAAAGGCATCGCTCGTGCGCGTACCTTTGGCTTCATGCAGGACGTGGAAGCGTTGCGCTCTAGCGGCCTCGCTTTGGGCGGCAGCCTCGACAATGCGATCGTCATGGACGAGTTCCGCGTATTGAACAGCGATGGACTTCGCTATGCTGACGAGTTTGTCAAGCACAAGATACTTGACGCGGTCGGCGACCTTTACCTGCTCGGCAGGCCGTTAATCGGCAGCTACGTCGCCCACAAGTCCGGGCATGCCCTGAACAATCGACTCCTGCGCGCATTGCAAGCTGACGCCGATGCCATCGAACTCGTAACTTTCGATCGCGCCGAGGACGCCCCCGACTTCGCGCGACTGCAGCTCCCGGTGGCGCTCGCCGCAGCCTGGTAACGATGCTGGTCGCGCGCTGGCTATTCCTGCTTGCGGGACTGGCAATCTGCGTAAGCGTAGCTCTCTATCTCCTGACAGGTCGGCGCCACTATTGGACCCTGGCTGCGAGGATCTTTCTTGCCGCTGCTGGTGCCGGGATAGTCTTCTTCGCAATCCTCGCATTCGAAAGGCTGGCATTTATGTGAGCACACACACACTTTATTCAACTTGAGATTTTTTTCTCAAAGCATTGAATATTCAAGATTTATTCAATTTCCCTTCAGGAAACAGGATCATCTCAGGCTGCCTTGATCTTGAACCTGTACCTCGATTGCGCTAACCTCCGCGCCTCTAGAGGAGCATGCAGCGATCAGGCGGGGCGCCAGCTGGCGTAGTTTCGCGGCGACTGCACTGTTCGCGACCCTGATCAGCAACACGCCGTGGCGAAGGTTTGCCACTTCGATGGCGGTAGCGAGCGGTGGCGGCAAAGATTCCTCAAGCAAACGTCGCATCCGCAGGAGACCGGAAGCGCGCGCAGCAAGTGGCGCCAATGCGTCATTGTGGTCAACAAAGTCACGGGCCATGCCCGTGGTCGGTGTGCTTCTGGGCAAGGTGCTGGAACAACGGGAAGCTTGATCTTCCGACGGCACGAGGAGATGGAATGCATATTATTGTCTTTGCTCACAGGCTGGCAACCCCGCGTTCGCTCACCGTACGCGCGCGGCACATCGCAGCGATGATTCTCGCCAGCACGTTTGTCCTGGTAGCCGGGGTCGCGTTCTTTTATTTCCTCACTTTCAAGTACGCAGCCGAATTGCAGATTCCGTTCTTACGGACCTTCTTCAGTTCGGTCCAGGAAGAGGACCGCAAGAGATCCGACGAATATCTGCGCCAGAACCTCTCGGCAATGGCCGTCAAGCTCGGCGAGATGCAGGCGCAATTGATGCGGCTGGACGCGCTCGGAGAGCGGGTCTCTGACATGGCCGGCATTCGCGCACCGGAACTACGCAACGGGACGGCAGCGGGGCGCGGCGGCGCGCTGGCGACGGCACGAGACCTGAGCATCGATGAATTGAACGGAGAACTGGATCGTTTGTCGCGCAGCCTGGACAAGCGCGCCGAAAGCCTCAATCTCGCCGAGGCCGAACTTTTCCACACGCGCCTGAAGGCGAGTCGCCTGCCGACCGCCCTGCCGGTCAACGCTGCGTATAACGCCTCCGGCTTCGGCACACGAATCGACCCGATCACTGGTCAATCGGCGATGCATGAGGGAATCGACTTCATCGCTCCTCCCGGCACCCCGATCTTCGCCGCGGCCAGCGGAATCGTCATTGCGTCCGAATGGCATCACTCGTTTGGCAACATGGTCGAGATCGACCATGGCGGGGACATCGTCACGCGCTATGCGCACGCCTCGACGGTCCTGGTGAAGCCTGGCGACCTCGTCAAACGCGGCCAGAAGATCGCCGAGGTAGGTTCAACCGGCCGCTCTACCGGTCCGCACCTGCATTTCGAGGTACGGTTCAAGGGTCTGCCACAAAATCCTGCACGCTTTCTCCAGGCCGGCCAGCCGGCCGCTGTGACCGCGAAGGCCACCAGACCGTAGGACCGGCCGCCCGTGCGGAGCTCCCGGCCCGCATGGTAAAATCCTAGATTCGCTCCGGTTCGTCGGTCGTCAACACGCTCGCACGAATCGCTCACCGTGGCATTCGCGCACTCCGCTGCCGGAATCCCGGTCGCGTGACAAGCGTCCGCCCTCGCCGGCCACCTTCCAAAAGCTCAATGGTCTCGGGTTTACTCAAGAAGATATTCGGCAGTCGCAATGATCGGCTGCTCAAGCAGTTCTTCCGCAACGTCGCCGCGATAAACGCGCTCGAAGCCGGGCTGGAGAAGCTATCCGAAGAAGAACTGCGCGCCAAGACGTCGGAGTTCAAGCAGCGAATCGCCGCGGGCACCGCCCTTGCAGAGATCCTGCCAGAGGCGTTTGCCGTCGTGCGCGAAGCGGGCAAGCGCTGCCTTGGCATGCGGCACTTCGATGTCCAGCTCGTTGGCGGGATGGCGCTGCACGCAGGAAAAATCGCTGAAATGCGTACCGGCGAAGGCAAGACTTTGGTCGCCACCCTGCCCGCCTACTTGAACGCGCTCAGCGGCAAAGGCGTGCATATCGTGACCGTCAACGACTATCTTGCCCGTCGCGATGCCGAATGGATGGGCAAGCTGTACAAGTATCTGGGTCTGACCGTAGGCGTAAACCTGTCCGAGTCAGGTACGGAAGAGAAGCAGGCTGCCTATGCCTGCGATATCACCTACGGAACCAACAACGAGTTCGGTTTCGATTACCTGCGCGACAACCTGGAGCATGAAAAGACCGGTCGCCGCCAGCGTCCGCTCGCCTACGCGATCGTCGATGAGGTTGATTCGATTCTGATTGACGAAGCGCGCACCCCGCTGATTATTTCCGGGCAGGCCGACGACCATACCGAGTTGTACCACCGCATGAACGAGGTCGCTCCGCTTCTTACGCGCATGACCTCGGAGCCAAAAACCGATCAACCCGACCCGCCGGGTGACTTTTGGGTCGATGAGAAGGCCCACCAGGTGCACTTGGCGGAAAAAGGCTTCGAGCACGCCGAGGAAATACTCGCGCGTCTGGGGCTCCTGGCCGAGGGCGGTAGCCTGTATGAGCCCCAGAACATTGGTCTCATGCATCACCTGAACGCGGCCTTGCGCGCCGCGCACCTGTTCCACAAGGACCAGCATTACGTCGTCCAGGACGGTGAGGTGATCATCGTCGACGAGTTCACTGGGCGATTGATGAGCGGCCGCCGCTGGTCCGACGGCCTGCATCAGGCGATCGAAGCCAAGGAAAATGTCGCCATTCAGGCTGAGAATCAGACTCTCGCCTCGATCACCTTCCAGAATTACTTTCGCATGTACGCCAAGCTGGCGGGCATGACCGGAACCGCCGATACCGAAGCCTACGAATTTCAGGAGATCTACGGCCTGGAGACAGTAATCATCCCGACGCACCGGCCGATGGTGCGCAAGGACCGGCTCGATCAGGTGTTTCGCACCGCGCGCGAGAAACACAACGCCATCATTGCCGACATCGCCGACTGTCATCAGCGCGGTCAGCCGGTCTTGGTCGGCACGACTTCGATCGAGAACTCCGAATTGCTTTCAGGCATGCTTGACAAGCACAAGCTGCCGCACCAGGTCTTGAACGCCAAGCAACATGCCCGCGAAGCGGAAATCGTGGCGCAGGCAGGCCGGCCGAAGATGATCACCATCGCGACCAACATGGCCGGTCGCGGGACCGACATTGTCCTGGGCGGCAACGTCGAGAAACAGGTCGACCTGGTTGAGGCTGCCGACAACCTGTCAGACACGGAACGACGCCTGCGCG
Source organism: Burkholderiales bacterium (assembly GCA_016790635.1). Classification (GTDB taxonomy): domain Bacteria; phylum Pseudomonadota; class Gammaproteobacteria; order Burkholderiales; family JAEUOS01; genus JAEUOS01. Next base: position 230,365 of record JAEUOR010000013.1, on the reverse strand, counting down.
TGGATAAGTTGCGCAGCGAATGGCAAGCCTTGCACGACGAAGTGATCGCCGCCGGCGGACTGCACATCATCGGCACCGAGCGCCATGAATCGCGCCGTGTCGACAATCAGCTGCGCGGCCGTTCAGGTCGTCAAGGAGACCCGGGGTCGTCGCGCTTTTATTTGTCCCTCGAGGATCCGCTGTTGCGCATCTTCGCCGGCGATCGCGTCAAGGCGATCATGGACAGGCTCAACATGCCTGACGGCGAGGCCATCGAGGCCGGGATCGTGACGCGTTCCATCGAATCGGCACAGCGCAAGGTCGAGGCGCGCAATTTCGACATGCGCAAGCAGTTGCTCGAGTACGATGACGTCGCCAACGACCAGCGCAAGGTGGTCTACCAGCAGCGTAACGAGTTGCTCGAATCCGAGGATGTGTCGAATACGGTCGACAATCTTCGTGCCGCGGTCTTCGCGCAGGTCGTGCGCACCTATGTGCCGGCCGAGAGCGTCGAGGAGCAGTGGGACCTCGAAGGACTGGCAAAGGTGCTCAAGGATGACTGGAACCTGGACGCACCAGCCCACGAGTGGGCCAAGGCCGAGCCGAATCTGGGCGACGAGGATATCCTGGCGCGCGTGGCAGGAATAGCGACGCGCGCGTACGCCGCCAAGGTCGAGACCGTGGGTCGCGATACTTGGTCGCCCTTCGAGCGCTCGGTCATGCTGCAGTCGATCGACCATCATTGGCGCGAGCATCTTGCGGCGCTCGACCACCTGCGCCAGGGCATCCACCTGCGCGGCTACGCGCAAAAGAACCCGAAGCAGGAGTACAAGCGCGAAGCTTTCGAGCTTTTCCAGAACTTCCTTGAAACCGTCAAGCACGACGTGACCAAGTCGCTCATGACGGTTCGTGTACGTTCGCGCGAGGAGGTCGAGGCAGCGGAAGCACAGGCGCGCCGCGAGGCCGAGGAACGCGAGGCGCGCATGCGCTTGCAGCACGAGATTGAAGCTGCCGAAGCGCGCGAACCTGCCGAAGCCCTCGCGCCATTCAAGCGCTTTGGCAAAAAGATCGGGCGCAACGACCCCTGCCCATGCGGTTCGGGCAAGAAGTACAAGCAATGCCACGGCAAGCTCGCCTGACAGTCAGCGGCAGCGATTCATGCCTGTCAATCTGAAAGCGCCCGACGTCGGGACACTCCTTGACGTTGCCGGAGTGGAATTGGGAGTCGTGGAAGCCGGTATTCGCAAGCGCGATCGCCGCGACCTGCTGGTCATGCGCCTGTCCGAGGGCAGCACAGCCGCGGGAGTGTTCACCCGCAATCGCTTTTGCGCGGCGCCGGTGTCGGTTTGCCGCGAACACCTGGCTGGCGGATCGATTCGCGCACTGGTAGTGAATACCGGCAACGCCAATGCCGGCACCGGCGCCATGGGACTCGCCAACGCGCGCAGGACCTGCGCGGCGCTTGGCAGCGCGCTCGGCTGCCGCGAATCCGAGGTGCTGCCGTTTTCCACCGGGGTCATCATGGAGCAACTCCCGATGGACCGGTTGCTGGAAGGCCTGCCGCGCGCGGTCGCTGCGCTCGGCAGCGCGTCCTGGCTCGATGCCGCGCGCGCGATCATGACTACCGATACGCAACCCAAGGCGGCATCGCGCAGCATCATGCTCGATGGCGCACGAGTGGTGTTGACCGGCATCGCCAAGGGCGCCGGGATGATCCGGCCCGACATGGCGACCATGTTGGGCTTTGTTGCCACGGATGCACGCATTTCGCCGCATGTGCTGGCTGCGATGTGTCGTCAGGCTGCCGATGCTTCGTTCAACGCCATCACGGTTGACGGAGACACCTCGACCAACGACAGCTTCATCATGGTCGCAACCGGACGTTCCGACGCGGCGCCGATCACCGGGATCAACACGCCCCCCGGACGCGAATTCATGTCCGCCCTCAAGTCCCTCGCGGTAGAGCTGGCTCAAGCCATCGTGCGCGACGGCGAGGGTGCGACCAAGTTCATCACGGTCACGGTAGAAGGCGGCGTGGACATCACGGAATGCCGGCGGGTCGGCTATGCGATCGCGCATTCGCCGCTCGTGAAGACGGCGTTCTTCGCTTCTGACCCGAATCTCGGGCGCATCCTCGCAGCGGTCGGCTACGCCGGCATTGATGACCTCGACCAAAGCCGCATCGATTTGCATTTGGACGATGTCCTGGTTGCCTCGGGTGGCGCAAGGCACCCGCAGTACCGCGAAGAGGATGGCCAGCGTGTCATGCGACAAGACGAGATCACTGTCCGGGTCGGACTTCATCGCGGCACTGCCGCTGCAACCCTCTGGACCTGCGACCTCTCACACGACTATGTCTCGATCAACGCGGACTATCGCAGCTGAAGCCGGAGTCGGAAATTCCGACCTGGCGCAACTCATCGCCCGCGCGCACACGTTTCTCGACCGGGTCGAGGCAGCGCTGCCGGCCGTGCCCACGCCGATCGATTGGCATGCCGCAGTCGCGTTTCGCTGGCGCAAGAGCAACGGACGCGGCTGGCTGCAGCCGGTGCCGCGCCCGTCGCAGATTCGCCTATCAAATCTGAAAGGTGTCGAGCGCCAGCGCAAGATCATGGAACAGAACACGCGCCAGTTCGTCGAAGGCCTGCCGGCCAACAACGTGCTCCTGACCGGGGCACGGGGCACCGGCAAGTCTTCGCTGATCAAGGCGATGCTCAATCAGTATGCCCCGCGCGGGTTGCGCTTGATCGAGGTGGACAAGTCCGAGCTGGTTGATCTGGGTGAAATCACCGACCTGATTGAAGGTCGTCCGGAGCGCTTCATCATTTTTTGCGACGACCTATCCTTTGACGAAGGAGATGCCAGCTACAAGGCGCTCAAGGTCGCCCTCGACGGATCAGTCAACGCCGCGTCCGAGAACAGCGTGATCTACGCGACCTCCAACCGCCGCCACCTGCTGCCGGAATACATGCACGAGAACCTCGAGTACAAGCATGTCGGCGAGGAAATTCATCCCGGCGAGTCGGCTGAAGAGAAGATTTCCCTGTCCGAGCGCTTTGGGATCTGGCTTTCCTTTTACCCGTTCGACCAGGATGAATATCTGGCCATCGTCGAACATTGGCTCAAACACTTCGGATTCAGCGCGCCCGAGGTCGCTGCAGCGCGCGCAGACGCATTGACCTGGACCATCGAGCGCGGCTCGCGCTCTGGCAGGGTCGCATGGCAATTCGCCCGTGATCGCGCCGGAAAGCTTGGGAAGTCGCCGTCGGCTGGCACGTCCCGGCGCGCACCCCGATAGCGCCGCAGGCGATGATTCGCCCGACCACGCACGTCGTGGCCGCGGTTATTGAGCGCGCCGACGGCTGCTACCTGCTGGCACAACGTCCGGCCGGCAAGGTTTATGCTGGATACTGGGAATTCCCGGGAGGGAAGGTCGAACCTGGCGAAAGCGAGCATGCGGCACTAGTCCGCGAAATTCGCGAGGAGCTCGACATCGAGGTGCGCCGCGCCTTCCCGTGGATAGTGCGTCGCCACGAGTACGAACACGCCTCGGTGCGCATCCGGTTTTTCCGTGTCACCGACTGGGTCGGCTCGCCCCGCGGACTCGACGGTCAGCGCTTCGAGTTTCAACAAGTCGGCCGCGAATCGGTCGGTCCCATGCTGCCGGCCAATGGCCCCGTTCTCTCTGCGCTGCGCCTACCTACCCGCTATGCGATCAGTTGCTGCTCGATTCTGGGCGAGGCGGCTTTTCTCGACCGATTGGAAATCGCGCTCCGCACCGGACTCCGCATGGTGCTGGTACGGGAACCGGCTTTCGATTCGGCTGTGCTCGAACGCCTGACCCGCGAAGTGGCCGCTCGTTGCCGCGAACACGACGCTCGGGTACTTGTAAGTGCCGACATGGCCGTCGCGGCAGCTGCCGGCGCGGACGGTGTCCACCTGCGCGCCGCGCAGCTTGCGAGCACAAGCGTGCGCCCGAATTTCGCGCTGATCGGCGCCTCGACGCATGACGCGCACGAGCTTGAGATGGCTACCGCGTTGGGCTGCGACTTCGCAGTACTCGGCCCGGTATTGCCTACCCCGTCTCACCCGGACTCACCCGGAATGGGGTGGGACCATATGGCGCATTTGATCGCGGAATCCGCACTCCCCGTCTTCGCCTTGGGCGGGATTGCGGATGAACAACTCGACATCGCGCGCAGCAAAGGGGCGCATGGCATCGCCATGCTGCGCGCCGCCTGGCGGTAATGCAAGCGCCGGCACTATTGCCGCAGATTCCCTGCGTCGCCGGCAGGATCGGGTTCTTCGGCGGTCGGCAGGCGGTAGCCTTCATTGGCCCACGCCCCCAGGTCAATCAACCTGCATCTTTCGGAACAGAATGGGCGATACTCACTCATCGGTCCCCACGCGACAGGCGCGGCGCACACTGGGCAGGCGACGACGGCTCCCATCGCTAGAGATTGCAGTAGGTCAGCTCGAAGGGAACATTTACGTCCGCTTGTCGCGGACGCTGCGCAGCCCAGCCTCCGCTGCTATCGGCTGCAATGCTCATGAAGCGGATCATCAAGGCGTACTTGTTGGCACTGATTTCAGGCACGAATTCGTGATCCCGGGCCACTCGCAACCGCACCAGCTGGGCGACCCGGCCGGAAAGCATCTGCTGGAACTGGCCTTGCGTCGCGACCAGGTCTGCCGGCTTGCCGGAGTCCCGCAGGAGTTTCAGGACGATGCCGATGCCATCGCGCACCGGCAGCAGCGGCGCGAGCCAAGCGTTGATGTCGGCCAGTCGCGCCTCGGATGGCCGATTGAGCCAGAAGTGATAGGAAGGCAGGTCAAACTCGCAGGCGCCGCCCGGAATGTTGACCCGACTCTTGACACTCATTAGCCATTCGTTCTCGCGCAGATGCTGGCCAGTCCGGGTCGCATTGGCCGCGAGTGCCTCATAGGTCTCGTCGGCTTCGCCGAGGACATGTTCGAGGGCGGTTTGCGCAACCTCGGGTGAACCTCGGTAAGTGGACAACACCTGTCGCTGCCGCTCCAGCTCCTGCATCAGGTCCGACTTCAGGTCGGCCCGACCAGCAACGTCGATGACCTCGAACAGGGCGGCCAAGGCAGCATGGTGGTCGAGAGAGTCGCCACGCGCCAGAAAGTGACGCATGCGCTCGAACAAATCCTCCAGACGCAAAAGCGTGCGGATTCGCTCCGACAGCGGGTACTCGTAAGTGATCACCGAATTCCAGGCACCGGACCGGAAATGCCCGGGATTGTGCAACAAGGGCTGCGGCTTGACAATCGGAATCTGGGCCTTGCGGCCGTATTCGCGTCAGGCTGGGCGTCGCGCCGCACGCGCCAGATAGCTTGCGTGCAGTGCTGCAACCTGCGCAGCCAGGCCCTCGCGTGGACCGTCATTGTCGATTACGTCATCGGCGTGCGCAAGTCGCGCCGCCCTGCTGGCCTGAGCCGCCATGATGCGTCGCACCGCGGCTTCGTCGAAGCCATTGCGACGCCTGACTCGCTCGATCTGGGTCTCTTCCCGGCAATCGACGACCAGGATGCGATCAAAACGGTCCCGCCAGGCGGGGTCGCGCCCCGCAGCTTCCACCAGGAGCGGCACCATCAGCATGCAGTAGGCGGATGCACAGGCGCTCACCTGGCGCTCACTCTCGGATCGCACCATCGGGTGCAAGATCGCCTCCAGTCGGGAACGATCCTGTGGCTGCCTGAACACCCGCTCGCGCATCGCCGCCCGGTCCATCGCGCCTTCGGCCGTGACAAACGCGTCGCCGAACGCTTCGCGAATCGCGGCAATCGCGCCCCCGCCTGGGGCAGTCAGGGCGTGAGCGATCGCATCGGCGTCGACGACGGTGACACCCAGCCGCGCGAACTCATCGCCGATCGTCGATTTGCCACTGCCGATGCCGCCTGTCAGCCCTACGACATAGCGTCGCATGGTTAACCTAGCCCGGCCAAAGCGCGCAGGTTCGGCCCGAAGAAGACATAAGCGACGCCCGCGAGCGCAAGATAGGGGCCGAACGGGATACGTGACAGCATGTCTCGCTTGCCCATGGCCAGGAGCGGCAACGCGATCACCAGCGCAGAAACGCAGGCGAGAACCGCCACCGGCAGTATCGATGCCAGCCCAAACCACGCGCCCAGGGCTGCCATCAGGGCGAAGTCGCCGCGCCCCATGGCCTGCGGAATTCCGCGCAGGCGCTCGATGGTCCAGGCCGGCACGGCAAGAAACAGATAGCCGGCGACGGCCCCGCTGACCGCCATCGGCAACGTAGTCCAGACCCCGGCCAGGTTGACGATGAGACCGGCCCAGAGCAGAGGCAAAGTGCCGCTGTTGGGGAGCCAAGTCGTCTCGGCATCGATGATCGCGAGAGGTGTGAGCCAGAAAAACAGGAGCAAGGCGCTCATCCCGGCGAGCGATGCCCCGAACTTCAAGGCGATCAATGCAGCCATCACTCCGCAGGCCAGTTCCACCACCGGGTAACGAATCCCAATCGAAGCGTGGCACGCCGAACAACGACCGCGTAGTACCAGGTAGCTCAATACTGGAATGTTCTCCCACCAGGCAATGCTGTGCCCGCACGAAGGGCAGCGCGAACGCGGACGGGACAAGGTCTCCTGAGGCAAAGCAGCCAGTACGGTACGCGCATTCCTCGCGATGGTGTTCAAAGCCTCACCCAGGACAACCCGCTCGCCTTCGGGCGCGCGCGGAAAGGCGGAAACCACCTGCGCAGCGGTGACCTCAGCCCATTCGGCAACTCCGTCGACCTGATCGCGATCCCAGACGCGCGGCAAGCGATGCGTCACGACATTGATGAAGCTGCCTACTGCGAGGCCCAGCGCGGCTGCCGCCCCGATCCATAACGCCGGATAGGCGACAAGGAGTTCGATCATCAGCACAACCTAGACGGGCGCCGCGGCGCCCTGCCGCGGCGCCAGGACGGCCGTCAGACGACCGCGCCCAGCTTGAAGATCGGCAAATACATGGCGATGACCATGCCGCCGATCAGCGTGCCCAGGACGACCATGATCATCGGTTCCATGAGGCTGGAAAGCGCTTCGACCGCATCGTCAACCTCGGCCTCGAAAAAATCGGCAACCTTGGAGAGCATCGAATCTAGCGCGCCGGACTCCTCGCCGATGGAAACCATCTGGATCACCATGCTGGGAAACACCTGCGAGTTTTGCATCGCGACCGTCAGGCTGGTACCGGTCGCGACCTCGCCCTGGATCGCCTTAGTCGCCATGACATAGACCTGGTTGCCGGAGGCTCCGCCGACCGAATCGAGTGCCTCCACGAGCGGAACGCCGGCAGCAAACATGGTGGACAAGGTGCGGGTCCAGCGTGCGATGGTCGCCTTGCGTACCAGGTCGCCGAACACCGGGGCACGCAACATGAGCTTGTCCATGAACACCTGCATCGGCTTGGATCGCTTCCAGGACTCGAAAAAGAAGTAAATGCCAAAACCGAGCGCTCCGAAGATGGCCCACCAATAGCTGACGAAAAAGTCGGAAATCGCCATGATCACAAGCGTGGGCGCGGGCAGATCGGCGCCGAAGCTCGTGAACACCTGCTTGAACGCAGGAATCACGAAAATCATGATGACCGCGGTGATGATGAAGGCGACCACGATGATCGAGATCGGGTAGAACAATGCCGACTTGATCTTGCTCTTGATGGCGAGAATTTTCTCCTTGTAGGTCGCGAGGCGATCGAGCAGGGTCTCGAGAATACCCGCCTGCTCACCTGCAGCAACGAGATTGCAGAACAAGGGATCGAAATAAAGCGGATATTTGCGGAAGGCCTGGTTCAGGCTCGAACCTGTCTCGACCTCGGTCTTGAGTTCGAACAACAGGCGCGATACCGCCGGATTGGCGTGCCCTTTGCCCACGATGTCGAACGACTGCAGGAGCGGAACACCGGACTTCATCATCGTCGCCAGCTGGCGCGTGAACAACGTGATGTCCTTGTCGGTGACCTTGCCCCCCTTCTTGAAGGTCTGCTTCTTGACCTTCGTGACCATGATGCCCTGGCGCCGCAGGGTTGCGTTGACGACCGCGTCGCCGCTGGCGCGCAACTCGCCGCGCACGGTCTTGCCGGCCTTGTCCTTGCCTTCCCAGGAGAAATTGAACTCCTTGGGCCCCTTCGCGACAGCTGTAGCCATGCGTCCTCCCGATACCTGAACCCCGATTGCAACAGGCGCGTCCCCAAAGTGGAGCCGCCTGAATGCTACTCGTTGGTGCAGCCCAGCACTTCCTCGACGGTCGTGAGCCCTTGTTTGACCTTGACCAGACCTGATTGCCGCAGTGTGCGCACACCTTCGCGCGCAGCCTGATCGGCTATGTCGAGTGCCGTGCCGTGCTTCAATATGATACGCTGAATTTCTTCCGAAATCGGCATCACCTGGTAGATGCCGACCCGCCCCTTGTAGCCGCTGCCCTTGCAGCGGTCGCAACCGACGGGCTTGTACGGCTGCCAGGAACCATCCAGATCCTCTTCGCCAAAACCCGCCTCGAGGAGGGCTTCTGGCGGCACGACGGTCGCCTGCTTGCAGGTGCAAAGACGGCGCGCCAGGCGCTGCGCCGTGATCAGGATGACGCTGGAGGCGATGTTGAACGCTGCCACACCCATGTTCATCATGCGCGTCAGCGTGGTCGGCGCATCGTTGGTGTGCAGGGTGGAAAAGACCATATGACCGGTCTGCGCGGCCTTGATGGAGATATCGGCGGTTTCCAGGTCACGGATCTCGCCGACCATGATGATGTCCGGATCCTGGCGCAAGAACGACTTTAGCGCCGCCGCGAAGGTGAGCCCGGCCCGGTCGTTGACGTTGACCTGGTTGATGCCGGGCAGGTTGATCTCGGCTGGATCCTCGGCGGTCGAGATGTTGATGCCCGGCTGGTTCAAGATGTTGAGACAGGTATAGAGCGACACCGTCTTGCCCGAGCCGGTCGGCCCGGTCACCAGGACCATGCCGTAGGGGCGATGCACGGCCTTGAGCAACCGTTCCTTCTCTTCCGGCTCGTAGCCGAGCGCTTCGATGCCGAGCGTGGCCGATGTCGGATCGAGGATACGCATCACGATCTTCTCGCCGAACAGGGTCGGCAGGGTGCTGACGCGAAAGTCGATGGCGCGGTTCTTTGACAACACCAGCTTCATGCGGCCATCCTGCGGCACGCGCTTCTCGGAAATGTCCAGCTTGGAGATCACCTTGATGCGCGCGGCCAGCTTCTCCTTGATCGCAATCGGTGGCGAGGCAACTTCGCGCAGCACGCCATCGGTACGAAAACGAATGCGGTAGGACTTCTCGTAAGGCTCGAAATGCAGGTCGGAGGCTCCATCACGGATCGCGTCCATCAGCATCTTTTGCAGAAAGCGGACCACCGGCGCGTCGTCGACGTCCGGCATCGACGCCTCTTCGGCCTTGGCGAGAGTCTCGTCGTCGGTGAATTCAAGATTCAGGTCGTCGTCCGGAACATCGAGCAGCGATGCGCCGGCTGCCTCGGACATCGTCGCGAGGATCGCGCCCAGCTTGTCGTCCTCGACCACCACCGGATCGATGGCAAGCGAAGTCTGAAACTTGATCTGGTCCAGCGCGGCCTTGTTGGTCGGATCCGAGATCGCAACCGACAGCCGGTTCCCGCGCTTTGCCAGGGCAACCACTCGATGTTGCTGCACCAGCTTGCGGTCGATGGCATCGGCCAGCACCTGCTGCGCGTCATAGCAGGCGAGGTCAAGCAGGGGATAGCCGAAGATTTCAGAGCCGAACTGCGCGATCTCGCGCGCCGCCAGCTTTTTGGAAGCGATTGCCTGCTCGACAAACGTCACGGAGGCCGACTTCGCATCGGCAACGATGCGTTCAGCCTCCTCGGACGTGATCTTTCCCGCCTGCACCAGTGCACGCGCGATGCCGGACAAGGCGTTGGGTTGCACCGCCGCTGCCATCTATCTCCAATCCGCCGGTTTCAAACTGCCTCGGACAACCAGCACCTGACGCATTTTCGACGACCGCCACATAGCCGTCCCATGCTCAAACGCTCGACCATTCTAGCCAAAGCGCAGGCGTGTCACCGATTGAGTCCTGGGGAAAACGCCCGCAAGATGCGATGACATTAGCATAATTGCGGCGCGATCGAAACCGATAAGACGGTCTGACACCGTCTTTAACCATTCGGGAAAGGCAGCCAACAGGGATGCCAAAAACCAACACGGGTTCGGCTGTGAAAAGGTCCCATTCGTGGTCGGGGTGAGAGGATTCGAACCTCCGGCCTCTACGTCCCGAACGTAGCGCTCTACCAGGCTAAGCTACACCCCGACGAATGGGACAACGGAGCGCGCATACGGGATGCCATACCTCAGGCATTGCGCTCAACAGCGAAAGCGCACAATTCTAGCAAAGTTTGTCGACTGGGTCCGTCGGGCAGTACCACCAGCAGGTCTGCGGCACGGTCCGCTTCGGCCCGTGCCGCAGCGCGTGTGAAGTCGAGGGCATCGACACGCCGGATCGCGTCAAGCACGGCCTCGAAATCCACGGTCTCCGGCGCGGAAATGGCGGAACGCACAAGCGCCTGTTCACTCGCATTACCGGCGGCGAGCACGCGTAGTAGCGGCATGGTTGCCTTGCCTTCGCCGAGGTCGTCACCCAGGTTCTTGCCGATCTGCTCAACCTCGCCGGAATAATCCAGCACATCGTCGATGAGTTGAAAGGCGGTCCCCAGCCGCATGCCATATTCCGCCATCGCCTCGCTGGTCTTGGCTGGCGCGCCGACAGCGAGCGCGCCAATGCGGGCGGCTGCCTCGAAGAGCTTGGCGGTCTTGAAACGAATCACCCGCAAATAGCTTTCCTCGCTCACGTCGGCATTGCCGACATTCATCAATTGCAGCACCTCGCCTTCAGCGATCGAATTCGTCGCGTCGGCCAGGACGCGCATGATGCTCATTTCCCCAACGGCGACCATCATCTGGAAAGCCCGGGAGTAGAGGAAGTCTCCTACCAGCACGCTGGCCGCGTTGCCAAACAGGGCATTTGCGGTCTTGCGCCCGCGCCGCAACTGCGATTCGTCGACCACGTCATCGTGCAATAGCGTGGCGGTGTGAATCATTTCGACAACTGCAGCCAGCGCATGCGAGCGCGAGTCATTGCGCCCCAGCGCCGAGGCCACCAGCAGCAACAGAACGGGGCGCAGGCGCTTGCCCCCGCTGCCAACGATGTATTCGCCGACTTGCCGGATCAGCGGCACGTCGGAGCCCAGGTTTGCGCGCAGGCATGCGTCCACCGCGGCCAGATCGGCGGCGATGACTGCTTGTGGATCGAAACGGTTCAAAGGAAGCCTGACGGGGGTCGAAATGTGGCCGGTAGTATGGAACAAGACACGCCGGCCAGGAATTGGTTCGATACCAAGACTCGGGGCGGCCCGCCCCGGGCTTGGTCCAACCGTGCGCCGCTCTTGACCAGGACACCGATCTCTGATATTATCGTGGGCTCTTCGCGCTGCGTGTTTTTTCGTCTTTCCACGACTTGCCAGCCGCCATCCGGCCTGGCCCGCGAGCGCCCACTGGGGATTATTATCATGTACGCGGTCATCAAATCCGGCGGCAAGCAGTATCGCGTCAGCGCCGGCGAAAAATTGAAGGTGGAACTCCTGACCGCCGAAGTCGGGCAGGAAATCGTTATTGACCAAGTACTCATGATCGGGTCGGGCGACGCAGTGCAAGTCGGGATGCCGCTCGTTTCGGGCGCCCGTGTCGTGGCTAAGGTGGTTGCGCACGGACGCGGCGACAAGGTTCGCATCTTCAAGATGCGGCGCCGCAAGCATTACCAGAAACGCCAAGGCCACCGCCAAGGCTTCACCGAGATCGAGATCTCGGCGATCAATTCCTAAGGAACGCGAGAAATGGCACACAAGAAGGGTGGCGGTTCTACCCGCAACGGGCGCGACTCCGAGTCGAAGCGCCTCGGCGTCAAGGTATACGGCGGTCAGGCCGTTGTGGCAGGCAACATCATCGTTCGCCAGCGCGGCACGCAGTTCCATGCGGGCGACAATGTCGGCATGGGCAAGGACCATACCTTGTTCGCCAAGGCCGAGGGAAAGGTTCTGTTCGCGGTCAAGGGCGCTCGCCAGAATCGCACCGTCAGCGTGGTACCCGCTTAACGATCACCGGCCTCCGGCTACACGCAAAGGCCCGGTCGTGTTGAACGATTGGGCCTTTTTGCTTTTCTGGGGGCGACGGCGCCACTATTTCATGACCGCCGCCGCGCACTCGCACTAATGAAGTACATCGACGAAGCACTCATCCAGGTCAAGGCCGGCGACGGCACCCCTTTTGCATGACCGCCGTCGCGCATTCGCGTAAATGAAGTTCATCGACGAAGCACTCATCCAGGTCAAGGCCGGCGACGGCGGTCGCGGCATGGCGTCGTTTCGCCGCGAGAAATACGTTCCCGAAGGCGGACCGGATGGAGGTGACGGCGGACGCGGCGGTAGCGTCATCGCCATCGCGGACCGCAACCTCAACACACTCATCGACTACCGCTATGCGCGCATACATCGCGCGCGCAACGGCGAACCAGGCCGTGGAGCCGATCAATACGGCCGCGGCGCAGCCGATGTAATCCTGCGCGTACCGGTCGGCACGGTGGTTACCGATGCCGAGAACGGCGACCTCGTTGCCGACTTGTCCAGCGATGGCCAGCGCGCGGTTCTGGCACGCGGTGGCCAGGGAGGGCTGGGCAACCTGCACTTCAAGTCAAGTACCAATCGGGCGCCACGTCAGTACACCTTGGGCGAAGACGGCGAGGCGCGCGACTTGAGGCTCGAATTGCGGGTCCTGGCCGATGTTGGCCTTCTCGGCATGCCCAACGCGGGCAAGAGCACCTTCATCCGCGCAGTTTCCAACGCGCGCCCGAAGGTTGCAGACTATCCGTTCACGACTCTCCATCCCAATCTGGGAATGGTGCGCGCAACCGACAGCATTGATTTCGTCATCGCGGACGTCCCGGGCCTGATCGAGGGTGCAGCCGACGGAGCCGGGCTCGGGGTGCAATTCCTGAAGCACCTCAAGCGTACCCGCCTCCTGCTGCATCTGGTCGACATGGCGCCGTTCGATCCTGCGGCCGATCCGGTCAAGGACGCACGCGCGATCGTCACTGAATTGAAGCGCTACGATCCCGAACTGCATGCCAAGCCGCGCTGGCTGGTCCTCAACAAGGCCGATCTGTTGCCGAGCGCCGCGGAGCAAAACGCGCGTGCGGCCGAAATCGTGCGTCGCCTGCGCTGGCGCGGACCGGTCTTCACGGTGTCGGCCCAGTCCGGCGCGGGCTGCCGCGATCTGTGTCGCCAGGTCGGCGAGTATCTTGCGAAGCAACGGACGTGAGCGCACCATCAGTCCTTGCCAAGGCTCGCCGCCTGGTCGTAAAGGTCGGTTCGTCACTCGTCACCAACGAGGGACGAGGACTTGACGAAGATGCGATCAGCCGCTGGGCCGAGCAGATCACGCGCCTGAACGCCCGAGAACGCCGCATCGTGCTTGTCACGAGCGGTGCTATCGCAGAGGGCATGCAACGCCTTGGTCTTGCGGCACGCCCAAAGGCGATCCACGCGCTACAGGCCGCGGCGGCTGTGGGCCAGATGGGACTCGCACAGGTCTACGAGAGCGCGTTCAGCCGTCATGGCCAGATGACCGCCCAGGTGTTGTTGACGCACGACGACCTGGCCGACCGCAAGCGTTACCTGAACGCGCGCTCGACGCTGATGACCTTGCTCGACTTCGACGTCATTCCGATCATCAACGAGAACGACACGGTCGTCACCGACGAGATCAAGTTCGGTGACAACGACACCCTGGGAGCGCTTGTTGCCAACCTGATCGAAGCCGACCTGCTGGTGATCCTGACTGACCAGGCTGGACTTTTCACCGCCGATCCGCGCAGTGACCCGGGCGCGACGCTCGTCGCGCGTGCCGATGCCGGTGCTGCGGAGCTGGAGGCCATGGCCGGAGGCGCCGGGTCGGCAATCGGCAAGGGTGGCATGCTCACCAAGATTCTCGCGGCCAAGCGTGCCGCGCGTAGTGGCGCCCATACGATCATCGCTTCCGGGCGCGAACCGGACGTCCTGGGCCGCCTCGCTGCCGGTGAATCGATTGGAACCCTCCTGCTAGCCGCAACCCCGCCGGTCACGGCGCGCAAGGCCTGGTTGTCGGATCACCTGCAGGTGCGCGGCAGCCTCACGATTGACGCCGGCGCCGCGGCAGCGCTGATCCGTGGCGGCCGCAGCCTGCTGCCCATCGGCGTAACCGCAGTTGAAGGAAGCTTCGGGCGCGGCGAAGTAGTCGCGATTTTCGGCCCGGACGGACGCGAACTGGCGCGCGGCCTGGTCAACTATGGCGCCGAAGAAGCGCGCCGCATCATGCGCAAACCCTCGAGCGACATCGAGACCGTTCTCGGCTTCGTCGACGAAGACGAACTCGTGCACCGCGACAATCTCGCCATGTTGCTCTGAAACCTGCCATGCCCGCCGGCGATTCAGGGCGGCTTGCGAGACGCCAAGACCAGGCCGCGCGCGAGCACCGCACCCGCCAGCAGAATGGCCAACTGCTCCGCGGTAGCGAAGCCTGCATAGGCATGCGCCATGGGCAGGAAAATCTCCGGCAAAGCGGCAACCCGGAAAGGCGGCTTGAGGTAAGCCAGCGCGGCCAGCGAGGATAGATATACGACCAGAAACGTGTCGGCGCGTACTCCCGCGATCATGGAGCCGTGTCCGAGAGAACGCTGCGACATCCAGGCCAGGCACAGGAAAGCCGCCTCGTAGAACATGACCGGATGTCGCGCAACGCCATCGCCGAAGTCGACCCCCCACGGCAGATCTGTTGGCGCCCCGAAGTCGGAACCGCGCAGCGCCCAAAGTGCGGCCCCGAGATGCAGCACGACCAACGCGATCGCCGTGCCGGGAAGCAACCTGTCGGCCAGGGTACCGCCTAGCCCGCCTGAAAACCCGAGGGCAAGTCGCGCGCCTATGAGAGCCCCGGGCACAGAATCCCCGCTTGCCACAAGCAGGACCGCCCTTGCAGGTTCGTCAAACAGCAGGGCGGGAAAAGTAAGCGCATGCAGCAGCTTGGACCCGACCAGTGCACCGAGCAGTACTTTGAGCAGGGGCTGCCGGGCCGCCTCCGCGGAGCCGGCGAGGGATCGCGCCGTGGCGCGCGCGAACAGCGCGAATGCCAGGGTCCATACCAGAAGCTTGATGACCAGCGCGGGGCCGAGAGGCAGCATGCTAGCCCGCCGCGCTACCGGTCCGCGCCGGGAAAATCACGTCAATGTCCCTAATCGGGAACTCCGTCGACGCGCTCGCGCCCGCCGCGCTGCAACTGCAGCAGGATGTTGCGACGCGTTTCGGTATCGCGGCCATCACAAAAGACATCGCGCCAGAATTCGAATCGATACCGATTGATGCCACGGTCCTCGATCGGCCGCCACGCGGCCGATCGCGCCGGCGACCACTTGCCTCCGTCCGGGCCGCGACTCCCGTAAGCGAAGACGCGCACTTCACCGGTCGTGCAGCGCAAGCCCTCATGGCTGACATTCTCGGCCCCGCCCCCGCTGCGCACGACCAGGGTGTACAGCACGACCCGGTCGTCTCGCACCGTCAGGGCGGCCGTATCGATGAAAATCTGCGCGTTGGTCCAGTTGGTCGGGAACCGCAACAAATTTCGTTCTTCCGGGAAGCGCGGCAGGACCACATCAGGTTCGCGCTGTGTCTCGTCTTCGTAGCGCGGCACCGGGATCGCGGACTGTGCCAGGGCGCTCGCGCTGGTCCACAGGAGCGCCGCAGCGCAGGCGTGCAACAGAGCGCCGGAACGGCGCTGCCGGCTAAGCCAGGTCTGCCACGAGAGAAGCCAGGACTTCAGGTTCAAGTTCTTCAAGATGCGCCGGGTAGTGCGGGTGGTCACAACCGATTTTAAGCTGCGCCCCACCTTTCAAGGCTGCGACTGAAGCGCCGTTGAACTCGAAGCGCAGGAAGTGCACCGCCGCGGTTTTCTCTTCGTTCTCGCGCTCGAGGTCCTCGTCGGCCACCGCATAGACCCGCTCGCAACCTTCCACCTCGACGAACATGCGACGCTCGATGCCCTTGAGTCGGGCCAGCGCGCGCTGCCGCTCGGGGACGCTGGCGTACTCGATGAGCATCGTGGCCTTGAAATTGCTGCCGTCGGGAATCAGGGGATTGTAGGAATCCAGTTCGCCGCGAATGCCGTCTTCCTCGAAAATTTTCTCGATACGCAGCATCTCCTGCACCTGATAGCGGATCGTCAACTCGTCTTCAAAAATGAGGGTGACGTGCTCTCCAAGATGAACGGTGCGGCGCTTCTTGTGGTCGATGACGCGGGCACGAAACTCGGGGCGCGAGCGCGCGTAGGCTTCCAGGGTCATCAGGCTGGCTGGGGTAAGGATGGGCATGGGGGCTGGGATCGGTCAGATGCCGTAGGCGAGTCGCAGCAGCGACAGCGGGTGTTTGAGGGGGACCTCGGCCAAGCCGTTCTCACGCATGCCCTGTTCAATATGATGGCCGGCGAGTTGGCAGTCCGAGCTGATGTAATCGGGCTTGGCATCCTCAGTGCCGCCCATGGCCTTGAAGACCGGTTTCCCGATCTTCATGGCAGTGGCATGGAATTCCTTTTTCACGCCCCACGTGCCCGAGTGTCCGGAGCAGCGCTCCACCGCGTTGACCTTGGTAGCGGGCACGAGCTGCAGCGTCTCAGCCGTCTTGCGGCCAACGTTCTGCACGCGCGAGTGGCAGGGAATGTGATAGGACACATTGCCCAAGGGCTGCTTGAAATCAGTCTTGAGCAGGCCATCGCGATTGCGCAGGATGAAATACTCGAACGGGTCGAACATCGCTGCCGCGACCGCCTTCACGTCCGCCTCATCGGGAAACATGAGCGGCAACTCCTGCTTGAACATCAAGGTGCACGAAGGTATGGGTGTGAGGATCGCGTATCCCTCACGCGCCAGTTTGGCGAGTGCAGGAATGTTGCGATTCTTGAGGGACTCGACCGCTTTCAGGTCACCCAGTTCGAGTTTAGGCATGCCGCAGCATGCCTCCTTCTCGGCCAGGGTCCAGGCGATGTCGTTGTGCTCAAGCAGCGCCACGAGGTCGTGGCCGATGCCGGGCTCGTTGTAGTTGATGTAGCAGGTCGAAAAGATCGCCACCTTGCCCGGGGTGCGCTCACCGTCGCGCACAGCGGTCTCAGGCCCCTGCCTCGGTCCGGAGCGGAACTTGCGGTCGGCGTACTGCGGGATCCAGGCTTTCTCGTCCACACCAAGGGTCATCTCCATGGCTTCGCGCGCGAGCTTGGTGCTGTTGACCGCATTGACCGACGCCGTGACGATCGGGATACCGGCGAAACTTCCCATCAAGTCGGTCGAGGACAGCAGGCGGTCACGCACTCCGTTGAGTCCCTTTTCGTGCTTGACAGCCTTGGCGCGCAGCATCAGGTGCGGGAAGTCGAGGTTCCACGGGTGCGGCGGGACGTAAGGGCACTTGGTCATGTAGCAGACGTCGCACAGGTAACACTGGTCGACAACCTTCCAGTAGTCCTCGTGCTTGACGCCGTCCACCTCCATGGTCGCGCTTTCGTCGACCAGGTCGAACAATGTAGGGAAGGACCCGCACAGGCTAACGCATCGGCGGCAACCGTGGCAGATGTCGAACACCCGCTCCATCTCGGAGAACAACGACTTTTCGTCGTAGAAGTCCGGGTTCTTCCAGTCAAGCGGGTGCCGGGTCGGCGCTTCGAGGTTGCCTTCGCGAGTTGTCATGATTCGGTGCGGGTTGATCGATGGCGGACACTACAAAACAAGGGGCGCCCCGGGGAAAATGCTCGCTATCCCCGGTGGCGCCCCGCATGCACAGCTCACGCGACATGCCGTCCGGCATGTCGCGTTGCGCAATCAGTCGACCAGGGCGTCGAGCGCCTTCTGATAGCGGTTTGCGTGCGAGCGCTCAGCCTTCGCCAGCGTCTCGAACCAGTCGGCGATTTCGGTGAAGCCTTCGTCACGCGCGGTCTTGGCCATGCCCGGGTACATGTCGGTGTACTCGTGGGTTTCGCCTGCCACGGCCGCCTTGAGGTTGTTGCGCGACGAACCGATCGGCAGCCCTGTCGCCGGGTCACCGACGGCCTCGAGATACTCGAGGTGACCATGAGCATGACCGGTCTCGCCTTCCGCGGTGGAGCGGAACAGCGCGGCCACGTCATTCTGGCCCTCGACGTCTGCCTTGTTTGCGAAATAGAGGTAACGACGGTTGGCCTGCGACTCGCCTGCGAACGCGTCCTTCAGATTCTGCTCGGTCTTCGAGCCCTTGAGGTTTGCCATGAAAATCTCCGCTGGTTCCGGGGTGGGTTAAAAACGGCGCGCCTCCGCACCGGGGGCAAGCACCGCGCCCGGGAGTTCAAGCCTGAATCAATACTCTCCGGGACCCAATCATCTTAACGAATCCCGCCGGCTACGCCAATTGTTTGTCTCAATCGGGCGTATAGATGGACTTTATGCGCCCGCGTCAGCGCGCGGCGGCGGAAGGTGCTGGTCGACAGGCGCTCCGGGTACGGTTTCAGCGTCGCTCCCTGCAACGCCACCCTCCCCAACGGAGGTGGCTGCGCCGTCCCGCCCGGCACGCCTCGTCCAGGGGCGCGCGCGCAGGTAGCGTGAACCTTCGCGGGAGGTTGCGAAAACGAGTCGCGACAACTCGTTCAACGCCTGGCTATAGACCTCGCGCTTGAATTCGATGACCGCCTCCAGCGGAATCCAGTACTCGTGCCAGCGCCACGCGTCGAACTCGGGGTGCTCGGAAGCACGCAGGCGCACGTCGCAGTCGCGGCCAATCATTCGCAATAGAAACCAGATCTGCTTCTGGCCACGATAGTTGCCGCGGATGTCGCGCTTGATCCATTCGCGCGGCACCTCATAGCGCAACCAGTCGCGGGTGCGCCCCAGGATGCGCACGTGCTCGGAACGGAGCCCGGTCTCTTCCTGGAGTTCGCGGTACATGGCTTCCTCGGGCGTCTCGCCATGCTTGATACCGCCCTGCGGAAACTGCCAGGAATGCTCTCTGACCCGCTTGCCCCAAAAAACCTCGTTCCGATGGTTGACGATGATGATGCCGACGTTCGGGCGATAGCCGTCGCGATCCAGCATGATGGGTCCTGCCGATCCCGTAAAATTCCCAACATTATATTCTCCTCATCCAAGGCTTCGTCACGATGCGCGCTTCGCGATTTTTTCTTGCCACCGTAAAGGAGGCGCCAAGCGACGCCGAGGTCGTGAGCCACCGCTTGATGCTGCGCGCCGGCATGATCAAGCGTGCCGCGGCGGGGGTCTACAGCTACATGCCCCTGGGCCTCCGGGTGATACGCAAGGTCGAGGCGATCATCCGCGAGGAAATGGATCGCGCCGGCGCGATCGAACTGCTGATGCCTGTCGTGCAGCCGGCGGAGCTGTGGATGGAAACCGGACGCTTCGCCAAGATGGGGCCCGAACTCCTGCGGGTCAAGGATCGCCATGGCCGCGATTTCATCGTCCAGCCGACCAGCGAAGAGGTGATCACCGACATCGCGCGCCAGGAACTGCGCAGCTACCGGCAGTTGCCGAAGAATTTCTATCACATCCAGACCAAGTTCCGCGACGAGCGGCGTCCGCGCTTCGGGTTGATGCGCGGGCGCGAATTCACCATGAAGGACGCCTACTCCTTCGACCGCGACGTCGCCGGCGCGGAGAAAAGCTACGACATCATGTTCGCAGCCTATCGCCGCATCTTCGATCGCTTCGGCCTCAACTACCGCGCCGTGGCAGCCGATACGGGAGCGATCGGCGGCTCGCGCTCGCACGAGTTCCAGGTCATCGCCGAGACGGGTGAAGACGCCATCGTCTACTGTGCGGGGTCGGATTACGCGGCCAACATCGAGCTGGCGGAGGCCGTGGCTCCCGCGCAGGCGCGCGCGGCGCCGGCGGAGGAACTTGCCGTCGTGCCGACGCCCGGCAAGTCGACCTGCGAGGACGTCGCCGACTTTCTGGGCCTCCCGCTGGAGCGAACCGTCAAATCGCTGGTGCTTGCCACCGAAGAGCGCAATCCCGACGGGAGCGCGCGCGCCATACAGGTCTGGCTTCTGCTGGTACGGGGCGACCATGACTTGAACGAAGTCAAGGCCGGCAAGGTCCCCGGACTCGAGGGTGGATTCCGCTTTGCCACCGTCGATGAGATCGTCGATCATTTCGGCATCAAGCCTGGCTATCTGGGGCCGCGCGGCGCGCAGAAGCCGGTGCGTGTCGTCGCCGACCGCAGCGTCGCGGTCATGAGCGACTTCGTCACTGGCGCAAATCTTTGGGACCATCACCTGCGTGGTGTCAACTGGGGGCGCGACCTGCCCGAACCCGATCTGATCGCCGACATCCGGAACGTGCGCGCAGGCGACCCCTCGCCAGACGGCAAGGGCGTGCTCTCGATTCAGCGCGGCATCGAGGTTGGGCACGTCTTCTTCCTTGGCACCAAGTACTCCGAGGCCATGAAGGCCACCTTTCTGGACGAGACCGGCAAGCCGGAACTGATGGTGATGGGCTGCTACGGCATCGGCGTCACGCGCATCGTCGGCGCCGCCATCGAGCAAGGCAATGACGCGCGCGGCATCATCTTTCCGGATGCGATCGCGCCATTCACCGTCGCCATCTGCCCGATTGGCATGGACAAGTCCGCCGTTGTGCGCGCAGCGGCCGCGCAGCTCTACGACGAGCTTGTCGCAGCCGGTGTCGACGTACTTCTGGACGACCGCGGCGAGCGCCCGGGCGCCATGTTTGCCGACATGGAATTGATCGGCATCCCGCATCGGGTCACCATCGGCGAGCGCGGCCTGAAGGATGGCAGGGTCGAGTATCAGCACCGCCGCGATAGCCAGGCCACTGCCTTGGCGCAGGCCGACGCCGCAGCCTTCATCAAGGGCCGCGTCGCCCTATGAGGATCAAGCGCCGTGAATGGGGCCTGACCCCATTGAGGCGCGCTTGGGTGCTGCTCCCGCTTCTGGCTGCGCTATGCTGCAACGCCTACGGCGGAGCGCAGCAATATGAACCGCTCTCCGATTCGGTTCGCACAGCCTTGCGCAATGCTGCCGCGCCCGACCGGACACCCCCCGAGCCGCGCTTCGCCACCGCGCTGGAAAAGGCCAACTGGCTCTCCGCCATGTCCGAGCGACTGCCAATGCGCCACAAGCCCGATTACCGCAGCCGCGTGGAGTTTCTGAAAACCGTGCATTACGAGGCCACCCGCGCCGGGCTCGACCCGCAATTGATTCTCGGTCTGATCACGGTCGAATCCGGATTCCGCAGGCACGCCATCAGCTCAGCCGGTGCGCGCGGCTATATGCAGGTCATGCCGTTCTGGGCAAAGCTGATCGGCAACGGCGATACCAGCGGTCTCTTCGAGATGCGCACAAACATCCGCATGGGATGCGTGATCCTGCGCCACTACCTCGACATCGAGAAAGGCGACCTCTTCCTCGCACTGGGCCGCTACAACGGCAGCCGCGGCAAGCGCGAATATCCGGATGCCGTCACAGCGGCATGGAAGAACCGCTGGGCCTGGCAACCGCCGGCCGCCGCCACCTCGCCAGCGCCGGCCCGCTGATCCGGTCTAGGCCGGTCGGCGCGCGAACAGGAAAAACCCGGCCCCCAGGCCCGCAGCGCAGGCCAGAATCGTAAAGCCGATTCGATAATGCCCTGTAAGGTCGGCCACGACCGCGGCCAACATCGGCCCGCCCACCTGGCCGATCACCATGATCAGGGATGAGATACCCAGGATCATGCCGATGGCGCGCTTGCCGAAAAAGTCCGCGCGGATGGCCTGCATCAACGGCCCGCGCAAACCCCAGCCGCAGCCGTGCAGGAGCGCAAAGGCAAGGAGCATGGCCGGACCGGTCGCGTAAGCCAGCATCAACAGTCCGCTCGAGTGCATGAGCATGCAAAGCGCGGACAGGTGGCGCTTGTCGAAACGATCACCGATGGCGCTGCTCAGCAGTACTCCGCCCACCTGAGCGACCGTCATCAAGGTCACGACACCTGAAGCCTGCACCAGGCTCAAGTCCAGCGACTGGGTCAAGTGACTGACTGCGTGCACGTTGACGGCTGAGACGACGAGCAGCGCAAATCCGTGCCCCAAGGAAATCATCCAGAAGGCGCGCGTGCGCAAGGCTTCGCCAGCGCTGAATTCACGGCGCGGCGCCTCCTGCGGCACACCTGCAGGGGCTATCGTAGGGGGCTCGCCGTCGACATATTCACCATAGCGCTCAGGACGGCCGCGGATGACCCGCGCGATCGGCCAGCCAACGACCAGGATGACGACCGCGGATGCCAGGGCGGCAACGCGCCAGCCGTAACCCTGCATGACCACTGCGACCAGGGGCACAGCCACACCGCCAAGTGCAAGCCCCAGCGCCATCATCGAAAGCGCACGCGCACGTTTGCGTTCGAACCAGTGGATCACGGCGACGTTCATGGGGAAGAACCCGCACAGGCTCGAGCCCAGAGCGATCACGAAGAATGCAAAGTAAAACGTCGCCAGCGAATCGACGGTCGCGAAAACCGCAAACCCGAGGCTCATGATGACCACGCCCAGGCGGATCATACGTTGCGGGCCGAACCGATCGAGTACCCAGCCAAGAAAGGGACCGAGGATGGCCGCTTCCATCGGCTGCAGCGCCGCGGCCACGGCGATGGCCGTCTTGCTCCAGCCGAACTCCTCCATGAGCAGCGCGAAATACGCGCCGAAAGACTGATACATGAGTGCGGAGTGCAGGAACTGCATGCCTGCGCCCGCCGCCACCATCTTCCAGCCGTAGAAGACCTTGCTCATCATCCCCACGAGGAGGTCGGTCGCGCGGGGCTCCGCGTGACTGCATGAGCGATCTTAGCCCTGAATGTGTCCAGCCCGGGCCGCGCCGGCGACCGCTGCGCACCCAAGGGTCAGCGGCCGCGCAGGCCGCCGTGCGTCACTCCAGGACGATCTTCTGCTTTCTCACGATGTCGCGACGCAACTGGATCTCGCGCGCGATCTTCTGCACGAACTGCTCCGGCGTGCCGCCATCGACATAGGAACCGCCATCGAGCAGGCGCTTGCGGATCTCGGGGTCGGCCAACGTGCGCACCGAGGCGGCGTGCACACGCTGCACGATGTCGCGCGACATGCCGGCCGGTCCGACGATCCCGTACCAGGCCATGTTGTTGACATCGGCCAAGCCGACTTCGGCGAAGGTGGGCACGTCGGGGAGGCTCTCGACGCGCTTGTCGGCCATCACCGCCAGCGCACGCAGCTTGCCGGCGCGGATGTGAGGCAGGGACGAGGGCAGGTTGTCGAACTGCGCGTCGACCTGCCCGGCGATGGTGTCGTTCAGCGCGGGGCCGGATCCCCTGTACGGAATGTGCACGATGAAGGTTCCGGTCATGACCTTGAACGCCTCGCCGTCAAGGTGCGAGATGCCGCCGCTGCCCGAGGACGCGTAGGAGAACTTGCCGGGGCTCTTCTTGAACAACGCAATCGCATCCTTCATCGTCGTGACCGGTACCTTGGTCGGATTGACCGTCATCACGTTGGGCACGTTGACCAGGTTCAGGACCGGCACCAGGTCCTTTTGCGAGTCGTACGGCATCCTCGGATTGGTGGCCGGGTTGGTCGCCATGGTCGACACCGTCGCCATACCGAGTGTGTAGCCGTCACTGGCAGCCTTGGCGACGGCATCGGCACCGACCGTACCGCCGCCGCCTGCACGATTCTCGATGATGACCGGCTGGCCAAGTTCGCGGCCCAGCCGGTCGCCCACGACGCGCGCGACGATGTCGGTCGTGCCGCCGGGTGCGAAAGGAACGATCAGGCGAATCGGCTTGGCGGGATAGGCCTGCGCGAGCGCGACCGTCGGCGCCAACGCGACCAAAACGGCTGCAACCCAATTGCGGCGAAAGGAAAGCGATGTCATCTTCAGGGCTCCTGCGGGAAAAGTCGGCTGCCCGCGTCAATTCTCCGCGGGGTCGGGCCAACGCGGCGCGGCAGTGTAACTCGCGTGCGGCAAGGCAAGCAGGCGGGGAAACCCGCAGGCCGGATGGCGTCAGGCAGCCTTGCGCGCGCCCCTGGCTGTCGATTTCGCTCCTGCGGCGCGACGCGCGGTCTTCTTCACCGCCTTGCCTGGCGCCCCCCCTGCTGGGACAGCGGCCTTCTTGACGGCCTTCGAGGCTTTGGCAACGCGACGTACCGGCGGTCGCGGATCATTGGCGGCGACCGCGGTCGCCTGGCCCGAAACGGGCGTGACCGGCGCAGCTTCCGCCGCCTCCGTGCTCGCCTTGCCCCGCACGCCCTTCTTGGCCGGCGCCTTGGCAGCGCGTTGCATGAATTCAAAACCGATCTTGCCGTCAGGCTGCTTGACGAGGAACGCCTTGAATGCGCGCCGAGTTCGATTCGAGATGAAACCGGCAAGCAGATCGGTCCGTCCTTCGGCCAGCAGCTTGCGCATCTGTTCCGGAGTGACTTCCTGCTGCAGGATCACGCGCCCCGAGCGGAAGTCGCAGGTCCGCGCGGCGCCGGCGGCCTTCTCGCAAATGTAGCCGGAGCCATGCTCGAAAACGGCGGCACCGCACTTCGGACAGGCACCCAACGATTCCTTGTCCGAGAAATCCGGTGCCTCCCCCTCCTCCAGCGCATCCTGGCCAAAATCGAACTCGGCCCGGAAATCCGCATTGAGCTTGAGCGATGCGGCGAAAGGCCGACCCATCTTGCTGCGAAATCCGGTCAAGGGACCGATGTTGCGCTCGCGTATCAGGGTCGCGATTTCCTCTGGCGACCACTCGCGTCCGGAGATCACTTTCCACAAATTGAAATCGCAGGACAGGCACTGGAACTTGCGATAGTTCTCCTGCACCAGGCCACCGCACTTGGGACATGGCGCCTCGACGGTGGCGAACGCGGTGTCCGGGATCTCGCCGTCGCGAATCCGGTCGACCAGATCGCGTGTGGCCTCGTTGATGTGCTGCATGAAGGCCGCGCGCGAGAGCACGCCCTTCTCCATCTCCTTGAGCTTGTATTCCCATTCACCGGTCAATTCCGGTGATGCCAGTTCGGTCACGCCGAAATGATGCAGCGCGAACATCAGCGAGAAGGCCTTGGAAGTCGGCACCAGCTCGCGACCGTTGCGGTGCACGTATTCCTCGTGGATGAGCCCCTCGATGGTCGCCGCGCGCGTGGCCGGCGTGCCAAGGCCTTTTTGCTGCATGGCCTCACGCAGTTCCTCGTCTTCGACCAGCTTGCCCGCACCTTCCATGGCCGACAGCAGCGTGGCCTCCGAGTATCGGGCGGGCGGGCGCGTCTGGTTCTCGCGCGCCTCGACGCTGATGACCGGGACCGTCTCGCCGGGCGCGACGGCAGGCAGACTCTGGTCCTCGCCGGCGTTTTCACGTCCGTAGACGGCGAGCCAGCCGGGACTCACCATCACCTTGCCTTCGGTCCTGAACGCGTGCTCCCCGACGGTGGTGATGCGGATGGTCTGCAGGAACTCTGCCGGTGGATGGAACACAGCCAGGAAGCGCTTGACCACCAGGTCGTAGACCTTGTGCTCGATCTCGCTCAAGGATTTCGGCGGCTGCAAAGTGGGGATGATCGCGAAGTGATCCGAGACCTTGGCGTTGTCGAAGACGCGCTTGTTGGGTCGTATCCACTGGTTCTTCAGCACCCGTCCGGCCGCGACCACGTAGGCATCGCTGTCCTTGAGCATCTCCACGGTCTTCTTGACCGTGCCGACGTAGTCTTCCGGCAGCGCGCGTGAATCGGTACGCGGATAGGTGAGCACCTTGTGTCGCTCATACAGCGCCTGCGCCACGGCCAGGGTGTTGCGCGCCGAAAGGCCGAAGCGGCCGTTGACCTCGCGCTGCAGGCTGGTCAGGTCGAATAGCAGGGGTGAAGACTGCGTGGTCGGCTTGGTCTCCTCGGACACCTCGCCGCGCGCGCCGGTGCAGGCAGCGACGATGGACTCGGCACGGTCGCGGGACCAGAGGCGTTCGGCGCGTGCGTGCTCGTCGTCCTCGACCTTCTTCCATTGCGCATCGAACCAGCGCCCTGCGTACTCGCCGGCCGCGGCGCCAAAGCTGGCGTGCACCTCCCAGTAGTCGCGCGGCTTGAAGGCGCGGATCTTCTGCTCGCGCTCGACCAGAATCGCCAGTGTCGGTGTCTGCACGCGCCCCACCGTGGTCAGATAAAAGCCGCCTTCCTTTGAATTGAACGCGGTCATGGCGCGCGTGCCATTGATGCCGATGAGCCAATCGGCCTCGCTGCGGCTGCGTGCCGCGTCGGCCAATGGCAGCAGTTCGCCGTCTGGACGCAGCGAGGCGAAGCCGTCGCGAATTGCCGCCGGCGTCATCGACTGCAGCCACAGACGGCGGATCGGCTGCTTTGCCTTGGCGTGCTGGACGATAAGGCGAAAGATCAATTCGCCCTCGCGTCCCGCGTCACAGGCATTGACCAGTTCGGTCACGTCCTTGCGCCGCAAGAGCTTCATGAGGACGCGCAGGCGTTCCTCCGACTTGGCGATCGGCTTCAGGTCGAAGCTGGGCGGCAGCACCGGCAGGTGCGCGAAGCTCCACTTGCCGCGCTTGACCTCGTACTCCTCCGGACAGGCGATCTCGAGCAGATGGCCAACCGCAGAGGACAACACATAGCGGTCCGATTCGTAGTATTCGCCGGCCTTGGTGAACCCGCCAAGGGCCTTGGAGATATCGAGGGCAACCGAGGGCTTCTCGGCAATGATGAGGGTCTTGGACATTGATGATCGATGCGGCGAAGGCCATGCCGACGGTAGCCGGCTTCGCAAGGGGCGGAAGTCTAAGGCCGTGAATTCGTTTATGGCAACCCTTATTTGCCGCGGCCGGGTAGATTGTTCGCGCAAACGCTTGACGCCAAAGGCATATCGCGTTGTCGCATCAACGCACCAGTCGCTGCACCTGCGCCCCGGGCAGGCGCGCGAGGCAGCCTTCGAGTTCAAGCTTGAGCAGGAGCGGAGCGAGTTCCAGCGGTCCCATGTCCAGGCGCACCGCGAGCGCATCGACGGTGAGGGGATCGAAACCAAGCGCATCGAGCACGCGCTGGCTCTCAGGATCGATCGACGTCACGGGCGGTGCCGATGGCGCGGCCGCGTCGGCACCCTGCATCCCTAGCTCCTCGAGAACGTCCTGCGCGGTTTCGACGAGTTTCGCCCCCTGGCGAATCAGGGCGTGGCAGCCGCGCGCCACCGGCGAGTGGATTGATCCGGGAATCGCGAACACCTCGCGCCCCTGTTCAGCGGCCTGTCGTGCCGTGATCAGCGAGCCGCTTTTCAATGCTGCTTCCACCACCAGAACACCGCGGGCGAGCCCGCTGATGATGCGATTGCGGCGCGGAAAATTCGCGGCCAGGGGCCGCACCCCGAGAGGGACCTCGCTCACGATCAGCCCGCGCTCGGCGATTGCGTGCGCCAGTTCGCGGTTGCGCGCTGGGTAGACGATATCCGCGCCGGTCCCGACCACGGCGATGGTCGATGCGGCGCCGGCCAATCCGCCGCGATGCGCCGCGGCATCGATGCCAAGGGCCAGCCCGCTGACGATGGTGAACCCTGCATCGGACAGGGCACGCGCGAATGCGCTGGCGTCTTGCTGACCTTGCCGGGTGGCGTTGCGACTGCCGACGATCGCGATCGCCTGCCCTTCCAGCAGTTCCAGGCGCCCCTTGAGGTACAACACCGGCGGGGGGTCGGCAACCGCCAGCAACGCGGCCGGGTATCCCGGATGTTCCAGAGTCAGGATGTGGTTGCCGGGCAGTCGCTGCCATGCCAGGGCCGTGGCGACGCGCTCGCGTGACGCGTCGTCTTCGCGCGCCGCGCCGATCGCGTGGGCGACCTCCGCGCCGACCAGGGTCGTCAACGCGGCCCGTGACGCGTCGAGCACGCGCGCGGGTAATCCGAATTCGGCAAGCAGGCGCCGCAGCGTGACCGGGCCGATGCCGGCCACCTGGTTCAAGTGCAGCCAGTCGGCGAGCGCCTCTTCATCGGCCATCATGGTCAATCGGCTTGTACGGATCGCGCGCCAAGGAAGACGCCGCCGCTCGCACCGAGGGCACGCCCTGCCCTGCCGTCATCGCCGCCGGGTCGCCGCGACGCGACCCGCGGCCTAGGGCCTTGCCGCGACGTCGCCGACCTTGACCGGCCGTGCTGCGCTCATGATGAGCCCGTAGGACACCCTGTCGAAGACACGGAAGATGTAGACCAGGCCATTGCGTTCGTCCGGCAGCTTGACGGTCTTGAAGCTGCGGTCGTAGATGCTGGAGCGCTCGCGCACGTCCGCGCCATAGCTGTGCAAGGCCAGCACATGGCCGGGCTCGAGGCCGTCCTTCTTGCCGCGTGAAATCGAGATCACGCGCGTGCCGCCGGTCTCGCGCACGCCGCCCACGATCGACAACACGCGCGCATCGATCTCGGCGGCAGGCGAGCGCGGCGCGTACTCGACCACCTCGGGCCGCGGGCTGGGCACGAGCCGGTCGCCTGCGCCGATTTCCTGCTTGGAGTCGGTGATGCGCAACGTCGTCGGACTGGTGCGCCGCTCGACCGTCGCGGTACCCAGATACATGGCCTCGTACCCCAGGGTCTCCTTGCTGACCGGATCGACGAGCGCGGCGCCCGGCCGATACACATGCCAGCTGGCGACTTTCTCGTCGACATTGCCGGTCGCATAGGCCAAGTCACCCTTGCCCAGATAGACCCGCCCCTCCTGGGTCGCGATGATGCGCGGCGAATTCGCCATGTCGCCCTCGCCCACCACCAGTGGTTGAGTGAGGAAAGGTTCGATCTCGTTGGCAGGGATCGACGGGATCGCCGCACTGGTGCGCTCGATGCGGGTACGCGGCTCCACCTTGACGGTCGCCAGGCGGATGCGCGGGGTCGATCCCGAGCGATCCAGGACGACGATATCGCCGGGATAGATGCGGTGCGGGTTGCGGATGCGCTCCTTGTTGGGCTCCCACACTTCGGGCCAGCGGTAGGGGTCCTTGAGAAACTTGGCCGAGATGCCCCACAACGTATCGCCGGGCACGACAACGTGCCGCTCCGGCGCGTTGTCGTTGAGCGCGGGTGGCGCGGACGGTTGGGCAGCCGCGGATGTCGCGAAAATCGTTGCCGCGACCAGCGCGATCCAGGGTTTACGCATGACGATCTCCTTGATCCGGCGATGTTGGCGCCGCCTCAAACGTCCACACTTGGCGACATGAGGACGCTTGCGCGCATGCCGGCGCTTGAACGCGCGATGCCGGTTTTGGGCCGGCTACTTTAACATGTGGCTGGCAAAGTTTACAAAGTAGGTTTAAATTGTCCCGATAATGTCATTGATTAGCAAGCCTTTTTCCGATTTCACCCGACTCCGGACGTAGCGCAAAAGCAACGCATTCCAACGGTTTCCCGCGGCAAAAAACATGGCCCTCCTCCCGATCCTTACCTATCCGGACCCGCGCCTGCACAAGGTGGCGCAGCCGGTGCGGGTGTTCGATGACGAACTTCGCCGCCTGGTGTCGGACATGGCCGAAACCATGTACGCCGCACCCGGCGTCGGCCTCGCTGCCACGCAGGTCGATGTCCACCGGCAGGTCATCGTCATCGACGTATCCGAAGCACACGACGACCTGCAGGTCCTCATCAACCCGCGCATCCTATGGCGCGATGGAACCCAGTATTGTGAAGAGGGCTGCCTTTCGGTACCCGGCATCTACGAGGAAGTCGAGCGCGCCCAGCACGTCGGGGTCGAGGCCGAGGATGCCGACGGCAAGACCTTCAGGCTCGAGGCGCACGACCTGCTCGCGGTCTGCATCCAGCATGAGATGGACCACCTGAAGGGAAAGGTATTCGTCGAATACCTGTCGCGCCTCAAACAGTCGCGCATCAAGAGCCGCATGGAAAAGGAGGCGCGCCGCAAGGCCGCCTGAACCCTGCGCTCTTCGCCGGCGCCGCACCCCGCCCTGTTGCGCCAGGAACGCCCATGAGAGCCATCTTCGCCGGCACCCCGGAGTTCGCCGCCGCGGCACTGGCTGCATTGCTCAAGGCAGGCATCGAAGTGCCGCTGGTCTTGACTCGCGCGGATCAGCCCGCCGGGCGCGGCATGATCATGACCGCAAGCCCGGTCAAGCGCCTCGCACTGGACTACGCGATCGAGGTGCTGCAGCCTGATTCCTTGAAGCGCGATGCTGCGGTCCTGGCGCGCGTAGTTGCAACCCCCCACGACGTCATGGTCGTGGCGGCCTACGGCCTGATCCTGCCGCCGCAAGTGCTCGCTATCCCGCCGCGCGGTTGCCTCAACATCCATGCTTCGCTCCTGCCGCGCTGGCGCGGCGCCGCTCCGATCCAGCGCGCGATCGAGGCCGGCGACGCCGAAACCGGGATCTGCATCATGCAGATGGATGCCGGTCTCGACACCGGTGCGGTACTGCTGGAGCGCCGCACCGCCATCTCTGCGTCGGACACCGCAGCCACGCTGGAAGAACGTTTGACCGCGCTGGGCGCAGCGACGATTGTCACGGCGCTTGCCGAGCTCGACCATCTGACACCAAGGGCGCAGCCGGCGAGCGGCGCAACGTACGCGCACAAGATCGCCAAGCATGAAGCGCCGCTCGATTTCGCGCTCGACGCGGCGACGCTGGCTCGCAAGGTGCGCGCCTTCGATCCCTTCCCGGGCGCCACCATGACCATGGCAGGATCAATGATCAAGGTGTGGGCCGCGCACAGCCTGGCCGACAGTCCCGCCGCGCCCCCCGGTACCGTGACCGCGTTCGATGCGAGCGGCATCGCGATCGCCTGCGGCAAGGGCAGCCTTGTCGTGACCCGGCTCCAGCGTCCGGGCGGACGGCGCATCTCCGCTCGCGAATTTGCCGACAGCGTTGCACTCGCGCCCGGACAGAGGATGGGCTGACAAGTGGCCGCGTCGGCGGACCTGGCCATTGCCCTGACCCTCGCGGCGCAGGGCATCGCCGCGGTCAAGCGCGGACGCGCGCTCGACGACGCGCTCGCCGCACTTGACAACTCCGGGGGCGTCGCGGAACGTGCCGCCGCACGTGACATCGCCTACCGCGCCTGTCGACGCCTGAACCTGCTTGATTCCCTGGTGCACTCCCTGCTCGCCCGCCCCAATGCGGAACTGGATGCCCCTCTCGCCGTCGCTCTCTCGGAATTGATCGACCATCCGCAGCGTGCGCACCGCAGCGTCGACCAGGCGGTGCGCGGCATTTCGGCTCTGCGCGGTGGCGCGTACAAGGCGGTCGTCAATGCGATCTTGCGGCGCTTCATGCGCGAGCGCGAGGCCTTGCTCGCCGCGGCGCACGCCGATGAAGCCGTGCGTCTGCAGCACCCGCGATGGTGGGTCGAACGCCTGCGCGCGGCCTGGCCGCGACACTGGCCGGACATTCTGGCGTCCGGCAATGGCCATCCGCCCATGACCCTGCGGGTCAATCGGCGACGCGCGACCGTCGAAGAGGTCGTGACCGCCCTCGGGCACGATGGTATCGAAGCGCACGCGCTCGGGCCCTGTGCCGTGCGCGTCGCGCGTCCGCGGCCTGCCGCCAGCCTGCCCGGATTCGCTGCAGGCCGCTTCTCGATCCAGGACCTCGGCGCGCAGGTTGCCGCACCCCTGCTTGGCGTGGCCGACGGCATGCGCGTCCTCGACGCCTGCGCGGCCCCCGGGGGCAAGACGGCGCATATCCTCGAGATCGCCGACTGCGACCTCCTCGCACTGGATCAAGACGCAGCACGCCTGGCGGCCGTGCGCGACAACCTGCATCGCCTGGGACTTGCGGCTCGCACGGCGGCAGCCGATGCGGCGAATCCCAAGGCCTGGTGGGACGGCAAGCATTTCGATCGCATCCTCCTCGATGCCCCCTGCACCGCCTCGGGCATCGTGCGCCGTCACCCGGACGCGAAGTGGCTCAAGCGCGAACTCGACATCGCCGCGCTGGCACGCCGGCAGGAGCGCCTGCTCAAGGCCCTGTGGAAAGTCCTCGCACCGGGTGGTAAATTGTTGTATGCGACTTGCTCGGTGTTTCCCGAAGAAAACGCGCGCCAGGTCGCTGCGTTCCTGAGCTCGCACCCTGATGCAAGTCACGAAGCGGCGCACACCGCGCTGGCGATCGACTCCGGACAGGTCCTTCCCGGCGCCGACCATGACGGCTTCTACTATGCGCCCCTGGTCAAGGCTGTTTGAAGCGCTGCTTTGCTTCCTGCTGCTCCTCGCGCCGGCGCTGGCGCTGGCGGACACCTTTGAAGCACGCGACGCGCAACTGGAAGCGCAAGACGATGCCTGGACGATCAGCGCGGAGTTCTCGGTCGAACTCAACGCGCGCGTCGAGGAAGCCGTCAATCGCGGCGTGCCGCTGTATTTCAACTTCGAGTTCGAGCTGATCCGGCCACGCTGGTACTGGCTCGACGAGAAAGCGGTGCAGGCCGCGCAGGTCTACAAGCTCTCCTATCACGCGCTGACCCGCCAGTACCGCCTCTCGGCCGGCTCGTTGTACCAAAGCTTCAACAGCCTGGGCGAGGCGCTGCGCGTGCTGGCGCGACCGCGCATGCAGGTGTTCGACAAGTCGCGCGTGCGCGCCG
Source organism: Burkholderiales bacterium (assembly GCA_016790635.1). Lineage (GTDB taxonomy): Bacteria > Pseudomonadota > Gammaproteobacteria > Burkholderiales > JAEUOS01 > JAEUOS01. Next base: position 197,703 of record JAEUOR010000013.1, on the reverse strand, counting down.
GCGAATCCTATGTGGCCGCAGTGCGCCTGCGCCTGGACGTGACCCAGCTGCCGCGCCCTTTCCAGGTTTCGGCGCTGACCAACCGTGACTGGACCCTCGAGTCGGAATGGCGGCGTTTCCCGTTCCGCCCGGACGGCCCCGGCGTGCAGCGATGAGCCGCACGCTGCGCTACGCGCTCGTCGGCGCCCTGGGTGCCTCCGGGGTGCTGCTCTACCTGCTGGCCCTGGCCAGCGCCAACACCGAGACCTTCGCGCGCTACTACACCGCGCTCCTGACTGCCAACGCGGTCGTCGCCGCGGCGATGTTCGCTGTGGTCGTCGGACTGGGGGTGCGCCTCTGGACCCGTTATCGCAGCAAGGCCTTCGGCACGGGATTGACCACGCGACTGACCATCATGCTGGCATTGATGGCGATCGTCCCTGGCACGCTCGTCTACACCGTCTCGGTACAGTTCCTGTCGCGCTCGATCGAATCCTGGTTCAACGTGCGCGTCGACACCAGCCTCGAGTCCGGCCTGACGCTGGCACGCACCACCTTGGATGCGATGCTGCAGGACGTCGCCGGACGCACCCGCCTGATGGCGGCCGAGTCCAACGGCGTGCCCGACGCGGCACTGGGCATGCTGCTCACGCGCATGCTCGACCAGACCGGGCTGCAGGAGGCCGCGGTTTTCACCGTCTCGGGGCGGCTCATTGCTGCGGCCGGCGCAGGTTCGGCGCGCCTCACTCCGGACCTGCCGGATGCGGCGGTCCTTAAGCGCGCCGCCGAGGGGCGCGGATACGCCGGCGTCGAGAGCGCGGCGCGGCCGGGCGAACGCGGCGCCCTGCGCATGCGCGTGGTGGCTCCCCTGTCGATCCGCGCCCTGGGGGTCGAGACCCGCGTCCTGCAAGTACTGCAAAACGTTCCCGAAGCGCTCACCGCCAGTGCCGAGTCAGTGCAGACCGGCTATCGCGATTACCAGGAGCTTTCGCTGTCGCGCCGCGGGCTGCGCAACATCTACACCATCACGCTGACACTGACCCTGCTCCTGGCGCTCTTTGGTGCGATCGTCGCGGCCTTCTATTTTTCCAATCGACTGTCGGCGCCCCTGTCGCTCCTGGCACAAGGTACCGAGGCGGTCGCGCAGGGCGACTTCACGCCGCGCGGCGAAATCGCCGGGCGCGATGAACTGGGCGTGCTCACACAGTCCTTCAGCCGCATGACGCGCCAGCTCGACGAGGCGCGCGCCAGCGTCCTGCAGCGCGAAGCACAGCTGGAGGCAGCCAAGGCCTACCTGGAGCGCATCCTGGTCAATCTTTCCTCGGCGGTGATGGTGTTCGACGCCGACATGCGCCTGATCAGCGCGAACCAGGCCGCCGAGGCGATACTGGGCATCGACGCCTCTGCCTCCCAGGGACGCTTGCTTGCCGAACTCGCGGGCCTGACCGAATTCGCCGCCGAGGTCGGCGAGTCGTTCGCAACGTCGGGCGAGCGGGTATGGCAGCGCCAGGTCGAATTCATTCGCGCGGCGGACGAGCGTGGCCTCACCCTGCTGCTGCGCGGCTCGCGCCTCGACGTGAGTGGAGGCGAGGGCCATCTGCTGGTCTGCGACGACATCAGTGAGCTGGTTTCGGCTCAGCGCAGCGCCGCCTGGGGCGAAGTAGCGCGCCGTCTGGCACACGAGATCAAGAACCCGCTGACCCCGATCCAGCTCTCGGCAGAGCGACTCAAGATGAAGCTGGGCGACAAGCTTGGCGGCGGCGATGCCGAGTTGCTGCAACGCTCCACCGACCTGATCGTGGGCCAGGTCAACGCCCTGAAGCACATGGTCGACGATTTCAAGGAATACGCGCGCACCCCGCCGGCGGCACTCGCCAGCCTCGATCTGAACCAGCTCGTGCGCGAAGTCCTCGGACTGTACGAGTCCTCACAGGTGCCGATCCAGGCCGACCTGGGCGCTGACGTCGAACGCGTGCAGGGCGACGCGTCGCAGTTGCGCCAGGTGATTCACAACCTGCTGCAAAACGCGCAGGACGCGGTGGCCGGACGCGACGCGCCTGCCATCATCGTCGCCACCAGCGCGATCGCGGGCGGCGCGCGGCTGACCGTGACCGACAACGGCCCGGGATTCACGCCCAAGGTCATCGGGCGCGCTTTCGAACCTTACGTGACCACCAAGGCGCGTGGCACCGGGCTGGGCCTGGCGATCGTCAAGCGCATCGTCGAGGACCATCACGGCACGATCGCGCTCGCCAATCGCGAACAGGGGGGCGCCGAGATCAGCCTCACCCTGCGCGCGGCAGCATGATGCTGGCATAGAATTCGCTACGGGAGAATCATGGCAAACATATTGGTCGTAGACGACGAGATCGGCATCCGCGAGTTGCTGCTGGAGATTCTCGGCGACGAAGGGCACAGCGTCACGCTGGCGGAGAACGCCGCGCAAGCGCGTGCCGCACGACTGGCAGCCCGGCCGGAACTGGTGCTTTTGGATATCTGGATGCCCGACACCGACGGCGTCTCGCTGCTCAAGGAATGGGCGGCCGGCGGCCTCCTGACCATGCCGGTGCTCATGATGAGCGGGCACGCGACCATCGACACCGCGGTCGAGGCCACCCGCATCGGGGCGACCGATTTCCTGGAGAAGCCGATCGCGCTGGCCAAGCTGTTGGCCGCGGTCAAGCGCGCCCTGGCTGTGCGCACGCCCGTGCGCTCCGCGCCGCCGCCGCCTGCCGCGCCGCCCGCTCCGCTGGAGACGCCGCCGGCGCAGGCTTCCGGCCTGGATCTCGAACTGCCCCTGCGCGAGGCGCGCGACGCCTTCGAACGCGCCTATTTCACCTATCACCTGGCGCGCGAGAAGGGGAGCATGACGCGCATTGCCGAGCGGACCGGGCTGGAACGGACCCACCTGTACCGCAAGTTGAAGGCGCTCGGCCTGCCGGTCGGCAACCGCAAGGTCGAGGATCCGGCCTGAGTGTCCCCTGCCGGCGTCTTGCGGACGCAATGTCCTGACGCTCCGACGCCCCGACACCCCGACACCCCGACACTTCGCGAACCACGCCCGGCTTGTGTCCGGGCATGCCGACTGAGCCAGTCAAGTTCAACGGCGCCCTGCCGTTATGGTTCGACAGGCGGCGCATTCAACCGATCGGACCTTTGGCGCGTTAAGGCGTCAATTCGTGTGAACTGGTGCGAAAAGTCCGTTGAATTCCGGGTTTCGGCCCGTATATTGGTTTCACTGAATCCATACCCCTAGGGGAAAGGAAGCCGCCATGACCATCGATGCGATCCAGGATGTCCCGGAAGCCCCCGTCGTCATGACCAACGTGTTGTTCAACAGCCCGCACTATTACGTGGCCGAGATTTCGCAGGGCCGCTCGTTGTCCGGCTTCGAGGTCGTAGACAAGTTCACGGGGCGGGGCGCATTCATCGACGGCGCGGTCGCGGCACGCATGCGTGCCTCCTTCCAGGCCATGGTCAACGGGCAGGGTGGTGAAGTCACACCCGACCAGGTCGACGAATTCCTGGGCGATTTCGACGCCATGCTCATGCAGCGGGTCGTGTTTCACTGACCTGCGCGCTCGCGCCGTCGGCAGCGCTGGCGCTACAATCCTCGTTCTTCACGACGCCCGGATCCTCCGGGCGTCGTCGTTTGCGCCTCCGCAATGCCCATTCCGCCCGCTGCTTCCGCCCTGCCGGCCCCGGCACGGCCCAGCGTCATCCTGCTGGCGGCGCTGGCTGCCGTCGGCGCTTTCTCGATCGACACCTTCCTGCCGAGCATGGCGGCCATCGCCCGTGCACTCGACGCGAGCGCGGTAGAGGCCCAGCAGGTGCTGGCGGTGTACATGCTGGGCTTCGCGCTCATGAGCCTATGGCATGGCTCGATATCCGACGCGGTCGGGCGCCGACCGGTGATCCTGGGTTCACTCGTCGCCTATGCACTGGCATCTTTGGTCTGCACCCTGGCGCCCAGCATCGAAGTGCTGTTGGCGGCGCGCTTCATGCAAGGGCTGTTCGGGGGCGCAGGCTCGGTAGTGGCGCGCGCCATCGTGCGCGACTGCTACGAGGGCGCTGCCGCGCAACGCGCCATGTCCTCGCTGATGATGATTTTTTCAATCGCGCCGGCAGTGGCGCCGGTCATCGGCGGCCTGCTGCAACAGGCGTTCGGCTGGCGCAGCGTATTCGCATTCATGCTGCTCTTGGCCCTGGTGCTGATCACCTGGGCTTGGCGCGCGCTGCCAGAGACCCTGCCCCAAGCCCAACGCGCGCCGCTTGCCATCGGTGCGCTTGCCCGCGGCTATGCACAAGTGTTCTCGCGTCGCGAATTCCAACTCCTGGCCGGAGCCAGCGCCCTCACCTTCGCGACGTTTTTCCTGTACGTGGCCGCCTCGCCGGCCTTCATCCTGCGGCACCTGGGGATGACCGAAACGGACTTCGTCTGGTTTTTCGCACCGGTGATCGGTGGCATGACTGCGGGCGCGGCATTGTCCGGGCGGCTGGCCGGCCGCCTGTCCTTGCGCGGCACCGTACAGGCAGGCTACGCCGTCATGCTCCTGGGCATGCTGGCCAACCTCTCGGTGACGCGTTTCATCACCCCCGGCATGCCTGCGGGCGCGGCGCTCACCGCGCTCTCGGTCGCACCCCTGGTGGTCGGTGCCTTCGGTCTGGCGCTGATCTCGCCCTCGATCCAGCTCATGCTCATCAACCTGTTCCCGGAGCGCCGCGGCATGGTCGCATCCTGCCAGGGCTTCACGCAGCTGATGGTCTCGGCCACGGCGGCCGGCGTGGTGGCACCGGCGGTGACACAAAGCTCTTTCACCCTCGCGCTTTCGGCCGCCGCGTTCCTCGCGTCCGGATTGGCCCTGTGGTTGGTCGGCGCCGCCATTGCGCGGCGTCGAGAACGACAGGCCGGCGGCTAGGAGCCTGCGCCGGCGATTCCTTGCCGCCCAAACCTCCTAGAGCTGCTCCCAGGGCAGGCCGTCATGGCGCCAGCCGTTGCGGGTACCGCGATGAAAATCCTCGTCCAGGTCGCCCTCGAAGCCGTGCAGGACGTTGATCACCTCGGCGAAGCCGGCCCGTTCCAGCTCCGCGCCGGCATCCAGCGTGCGCTTGCCGGAGCGGCAGATCAGCACGATGGGGCGGTCACGCTCACCGGCCTCGCGCAGCACCTCCTCGGCGAATTCGGGGTTGACGGTCCAGTCGGGCGCCTCGTGCCACGCGATGTGGATGGCTCCCGTCGGGTGCCCGACGTAGAAGTATTCGATCTCGCTGCGGCAATCGACCAGAAGCGCAGCGGGATTGGCGGCGAGGAAGGCGAACGCCTCCTTCGGGGTCAGGTGCTTCATCGCATTCGTGCCAGGCGCAATATCAGCTTTCGATTATAGATGTGCCCCGCATTGCAAGCCCGACGGGTTTGCGCAAATGCGACGAGGCGAGCAGGGCCTCGATGAGGGCATGCACCTTGAGCGCCGCACGTCCGCTGTTGACCGGGTCACGCCCGGCCTCGACCGCATCCAGGAAGGCAGCCAGCACGGCGCGATGCGCATCGTTGGAGAACGCCATCGGGTCAGCACCGCCGCCGCCACCGCCGGCCGCGCCGGCACGCTCGCTGCGACCGTCGTGCAAGTGCACCTCGAGCACGCCATCGGCGAGCACCGCCGTGCCGCGCGTGCCGATGAGTTCCAGGCGCTCGCCGAAGCCCGGATAGGCGGCGGTCGTCGCCATGAGGGAACCGAGCGCGCCGCCCTCGAAGGCGAGCGCACCGGCGACCATGTCCTCGGTCTCCATGCGATGCACCCTGCTGGTCGTGGCGAAGGCCGACACCTCGACCACCGGCGGCACCAGCGACAGGAAGAGGTCGAGCTGGTGAATGGCTTGTGTAATGAGCACGCCGCCGCCGTCGCGCGCCAGCGTGCCGCGCCCCGCAACATCGTAGTAGCTCTGCGGACGCCACCAGGGCACGCTGACATTGGCGGCCGCGAGTTGACCCAAGGCACCGGCCTCGACCAGCGCCTGCAGGCGCAAGGCACCGGGACGAAAGCGGTGCTGGAAGACCACACCCAGTCGCACCCCGGCGCGCTCGCAGGCAGCCACCACCGCGCGCGACCGTTCCAATGTCAGTTCCAGCGGCTTCTCGAGCAGGATGTGCTTGCCCGCGGCAGCGAAGCGCTCGACCAAGTCCAGGTGCGAAGCGGGGGGCGTGGCAATGATTACCGCGTCGATGTGCCGGGCGCGCACCAGTGCCTCGACGTCGCTTGCGGCGGCGAAGCCGTAGCGTGCCGCGAAGGCTTCGGCATGCGCCGCCGTGCGCGCGCACGCGGCGACGACCTCGACCCGGTCGGCCAGGTCGACCAGGCTTTGCGCATGGGGCGCGGCCCCCATGCCCAGGCCGATCAGGGCTACGCGATGGCGCATCGATGCTCCGCAAAAAGGAATGGTGCGCGCATCATAGCCTTCGGGAGCACGCGCACGGCAGGCTATGATCGGTCGCTTACGCTCTCGAGTTCCGTCCGCCTTGCGTCGCACCCTGCTCCTGCCGCTGATCGTCGCCAGCGCGCTCTTCATGGAGAACCTCGATTCGACGGTGATTTCCACCTCGCTGCCGGTGATCGCGGAGGATCTGGGCGAGAACCCGATCGCGCTCAAGCTGGCCCTGACCGCCTACTTTGTGAGCCTGGCGGTGTTCATCCCGATCTCCGGCTGGATGGCCGACCGCCACGGTTCGCGCACCGTGTTCCGCCTGGCCATCATGGTCTTCATGTTCGGCTCGCTGCTCTGCGCGATGGCGTCCAGCCTGGAGGGATTCGTGCTCGCGCGTTTCGTGCAGGGCATGGGCGGGGCGATGATGGTACCGGTAGGGCGCCTGGTGCTGCTAAAGAGCGTGCCCAAGAGCGAGCTGGTGCAGGCCTTGAGCTACCTGACCATCCCCGCGCTCCTGGGCCCTGTATTCGGCCCGCCGTTGGGCGGCTTCATCAGCACGGTCTTCCACTGGCGCTGGATCTTCATCGTCAACCTGCCGATCGGTCTCATCGGCCTGTACCTGGTGTCGCGCCATGTGCCGCAGATCTTCGAGGAACAGGTCGCGCCGCTGGACGTGCGCGGCTTCCTGCTGTCCGGCTTCGGGCTGTCAGCCTTGATCCTGGGATTGTCGACCACCGGCGCGCACCTGCTGCCGCGCGAGGCATCGCTGGCCGCCATGGCCGCCGGCGCGATCTCGCTGGCGTTCTACGTCCGGCACGCGTACGCGCACCCGCACCCGGTGCTGGATTTCTCTTTTCTCAAGGTGGCGACCTACCGCACCGGCGTCCTGGGCGGCGCCTTGTTCCGCATCGGCGTGGGCGCCATGCCCTTTCTCCTGCCGCTGCTCCTGCAACTGGGCTTCGGCTATAGCGCGCTGCAGTCCGGACTCATCACCTGCACCTCGGCAATCGCGGCGATCTTCATGAAGACCATGGCGGTCGCGATCCTGCGGCGCCTGGGCTTTCGCACCGTGTTGGTCGCCAACGCGCTGATCGCATCGACAAGCCTGGCCGCGTACGCGCTTTTCACCGACACCACGCCCTACGCAGCGATGATCGCGGTGCTGCTCTTTGGGGGCTTTTTCCGCTCGCTGCAGTTCACCGCCCTGGGCGCGCTTGCCTACGCCGACATCGAGCGAGAACGCATGAGCCCGGCGGCATCGCTGGCCAATGTAACCCAGCAGATCGCCCAGTCCCTGGGCGTCACGGTCGCCGCCTTTGCACTGGAAAGCATCGCCGCCATGCACGGGCGCGAGAGCGTGGCTGCCTCCGACTTCGGCCCGGCTTTCGTGCTGGTCAGCCTGATCGCGGCATCGTCTTTCTTCATGAACATCCGCTTGGCCGCCGATGCCGGCGCCGAGGTCTCGGGCCGCCGGCCACGTGACGGCGCGTGAAGCGCGCTCAGCCGTTGACGTTCAGGTAGGTCGCGTACAGCGAAGTCGTGCCGCAGATGAAAAGCCGGTTGCGCTTGGCTCCGCCGAAAGCCACGTTGGCGACCATCTCCGGGATGCGGATGCGCCCGATCAATGTGCCGTCCGGGCGATAGCACTCCACCCCGGCCGCGCAACTGGTCCACAGGCGCCCGGCAAGATCGACGCGAAAGCCGTCAAAGAGCCCGAAGCTGGAGGTGGCGAAGACCTGCGAATCCTTGAGGGTGCTGCCGTCGGCGGACAGGCTGAACCGGCGGATGTGGCGTGGCCGGTCCGGCCCCTCCGAGCCGCCGCTGTCGGCGATGTAGAGCATCTTTTCGTCGGGTGAAAACGCCAGCCCGTTGGGATGATCGAAATCATTCGCCACCCGTGTCAACGCGCCGCCCGGATCCAGCCGGTAGACATGGCAGCCGTCCTGCTCGCGCTCTGCCCGCTCACCCTCGTAGTCGGCGACGATGCCGTAGTCCGGGTCGGTGAACCAGATCGAGCCGTCAGACTTGACCACCACGTCGTTGGGTGAGTTGAGGCGCCGGCCGCCGAAGGCATCCGCCAGCACCGTAATCGCTCCATCGTGCCCGGTGCGCGTGACGCGCCGGCCGCGGTGCTCGCAGGTGATGAGGCGCCCTTCGCGGTCGACCGTGTTGCCGTTGGAATTGTTCGAAGGCGCGCGGAACACCGATACCGAACCGTCGGTGTCGTCGTAGCGCAGCATGCGGTCATTCGGCAGGTCCGACCAGAGGAGGTAGCGCCCGCCGCCGAACCAGGCCGGGCCCTCGGCCCAGCGGCAGCCGGTCCACAGGCGCTCGACCCGCACATGGCCGATGAAACAGCGGGCGAACTCGGGTTCGATGACTTCGAACCCCGTCCCTTCGATCTGGCCGTAATGCATGCTCCCCCCAATGCTGCGATCGCCGCGGCGAGTCTACCGCAAGGATTTCGCCCGCTCCGGCAGGGCAACCTATCCGAGCCGCATGCGCCCGGAATTGCTGCAAACTTAGGCCTTCGCCTCCAACCCTGAGCCCCCATCGCCATGATTCCCCGCACCCTGTTTTCGCCCGAACACGAAACCTTCCGCGACTCGGTCCGCCGCTTCATGGAGGAAGAGGCCATGCCGCACGAAGAGCGCTGGATGGAGCAGGGCTACGCCGACCGCGAGGTCTGGAAAAAAGCCGGCGACAACGGCTTCCTGTGCGTCAGCATGCCCGAGGAATATGGCGGCGCCGCCGCCGACAAGATCTATAGCGTGGTGCTCATGGAAGAGCAGGCCTACTCCAACTGCTCGTCACTCGGCTTCGGCCTGCATTCGGAGATCGTCGCGCCTTATTTGAACCGCTACGGGTCCGACGCACTCAAAAAGAAATACCTGCCGCCCATGGCCCGTGGCGAGATGATCGGCGCCATCGCCATGAGCGAACCCGGCGCCGGCTCGGACCTGCAATCGATCAAGACCACCGCGATCCGCAAGGGCGACGTCTACGTCCTGAACGGTCAGAAGACCTTCATCACCAACGGCTGGAATTCGGACCTGGTCATCGTGGTCGCCAAGACCGATCCGAGCAAGGGCGCCAAGGGCACCAGCCTGCTTGTGGTCGACACCAGCATGGGCGGATTCACCAAGGGCAAGCGCTTGAAGAAGATGGGCCTGAAGGGCCAGGACACTTCCGAGCTCTTTTTCGACAACGTCGAAGTGCCGGCTGCGAACCTCTTGGGGGAGGAGAACAACGGCTTCATCTACCTGATGCAGGAACTGCCCTGGGAGCGCATGCAGATCGCCATCGGCGCGATGGCCAAGACCGAAGCCGCGATCAAGTGGACCATCGACTACGTCAACAACCGCAAGGCCTTCGGCACCCCGGTGTCCTCGTTCCAGAACACCCGCTTCAAGCTGGCCGAACTGGTCACGCAATGCCAGATCGGCCGCGTCTTCGTCGACCGCTGCATGGAACTGCTCCTGGCCGACAAGCTCGATACCGCGACCGCCAGCATGGCCAAGATGTGGGCCTCCGACATCGAGAACAAGATCATCGACGAGTGCCTGCAGCTGCACGGCGGCTACGGCTTCATGATGGAGTACCCGATCGCCAAGGCCTACACAGACGCGCGGGTACAGCGCATCTATGGCGGCACCAACGAGATCATGAAGGAAGTGATCGCGCGGTCGCTGGGGTTGAACAAGGCCTGACGCGGAGACCTGCTCCCATGCTCCCGGTCTACGAGGTCTACGCCCTGCGCTACGCGACCCTCGCGCGGCGCCGGCAGGAGGCCTTCATGGCCTACGACCCGCACGACGCGCCGCTTGCGCTCGACTATTTCGTCTGGGTGATCCGCAACCCAGAGCGCACCGTGCTGGTCGATACCGGTTTTTCGGCGGAGGCCTCGCAGCGGCGCAAGCGCGACTACCTTTGTTCGCCGCTCGATGCCACCGGCCGCCTGGGCATCGCCGCCGGCGATGTCAGGGACGTGATCATCACCCACCTGCACTACGACCACGCCGGCAACGTGCATCTGCTGCCCAACGCGCGGCTGCACCTGCAGGAAAAGGAGATGCACTACGCCACCGGGCGCTACATGCAGTACGACGTGATGCGTCATGCCTACGACGTGGATGATGTCGTCAACATCGTGCGCGGGGTTTATGAGAAGCGCGTCGAGTTCCACGACGGCGACGCGCCCTTCGCCCCGGGTATTGAGTTGATCTACATCGGCGGCCACACTGCGGGCCTGCAGGCGGTGCGCGTGCATACCAGGCGCGGCTGGGTCGTGCTGGCCTCCGACGCAGCCCACTACTACGCCAACCTGCACCGTGAATCGCCATTTCCGATCATCTTTCACGTCGGCCACATGCTCGACGGTTACCGCAAGCTCTTGAAGCTGGCCGAGACACCCGACCACCTGGTGCCGGGCCACGACCCGCTGGTGCGCACGCGCTACCCGGCATGGCGTGAGGGTGACAGCGAAATTGTCCTGCTGCACGAGGCGCCGCTCACGCCTCTCGATGTCGGCAATCTATAGGCGAAGAAATGACACGCCCGGTTCTGATCGACACCGACGCCCGCGGCATCGTGCGCGTCACCTTGAACCGCCCCGCGGTGAACAACGCCTACAACGGCGCGATGATCGACGCGCTCATCGCCGGCTGCGCGCAGGTGCGCGCCACACCCGCCGCGCGCGTCGTGGTGCTCGCCGGCAACGGCCGCCACTTCCAGGCCGGCGCCGACCTCGGCTGGCTGGATGACGTGCGCAGGCAGGGTGCGGGCGCCAACCAGGACGCCTCCGAACGCACCGCGCGCGCCGTGTGGGAGTTGAACACCTTGCCGATCCCCACGGTTGCGCTGATCCAGGGCGGCTGCTTCGGCGGCGGCACCGGCATCGCCGCTGCCTGCGACGTGGTGATCGCCGCCGACAACGCCATGTTCGCGATCAGCGAGACGCGCTGGGGCATGGCGGCGACCATCATCTTTCCCCAGCTTGCCGACGCCATCGGCGTGCGGCAACTGCGGCGCTACGCGCAGACCGGCGAGCGCTTTGGAGCCGAGGAGGCGCGTCGCATCGGCCTGGTGCACGAGGTTGTGCCCGCTGCCGAACTCGAAGCTGCGGGCGCGCGTGTGGTGGAGGCGCTGCTCAAGAACGCGCCGCGCGCCAATGCGATCACCAAGGCCGGCGTGCTACGCCAGGCATGGGCAGAGGTCCATCGCGGCCATTTCGCGGCGATCGTCGCCGAGCACGCGGCCGGCCGGCAATCCGACGAGGCTGCCGAGGGCCTCGCGTCGTTCCACGAAAAGCGCGAAGCGTCCTGGTATCGGCCGGCTGGTTCGAATTGAAAGTCCTGGTCCTCCCCGGCGACGGCATCGGCCCGGAAGTCGCGCGCCCGGCTGCTGCGGTGCTCGTCGCTGCGGCCACCCGTGGACACGAATTCGTGTTGACCGAAGCGCCGATCGGCGGAGCGGGGATCGCCGCCGCCGGCGACCCGCTGCCCGAAGCCACCGCGCACCTGGCCGAGCAAAGCGACGCCATCCTCTTCGGCGCCGCCGGCATTGCCGGCGACACCCTGTTGCCGGCGGCCCGGCGCCCGGGCGCCGGCCTCCTGCGCCTGAGAAAGCGCCTGGGGCTCTTCGCCAATTACCGGCCCGCGGTGCTGTACCCGGAATTGATCGACGCGTCGTCCCTGAAGCCCGAGATCGTGCGTGGCCTGGACCTCATGATCCTGCGCGAACTCAATGGCGACGCCTACTTCGGCGAGCCGCGCGGCGTCAGCGTCGACGCCGGCGGCGAACGCATCGGCGTCAACACCATGCGCTACAGCGAGTCCGAGATCCGCCGCATCGCGCACGCCGGCTTTCGCCTGGCGCGCAAGCGAACCAGGAAACTCTGCTCGGTCGACAAGGCCAACGTGCTGGAAGTGATGAAGCTCTGGCGCGAGGTCGTCACCGAGGTCGGCCGCGAGTACCCGGACGTGGCGCTGACCCACCTGTTCGTCGATGCGGCCGCCATGCACCTGCTGCGCCGGCCGACCGACTTCGACGTCATCGTCACCGGCAACATGTTCGGCGACATCCTGTCCGATGAGGCCGCGATGCTGACCGGCTCGATCGGCATGCTGCCCTCGGCGTCCTTGGGCGAGGGACGTCGCGGCCTCTACGAGCCGGTGCACGGCTCGGCGCCCGATATCGCCGGGCGCGACATTGCCAATCCGCTCGGGGCCATCCTGTCCTCTGCGATGCTGCTGCGCCTGTCTGCCGATGACGAGGCCGGCGCGACGCGCATCGAGGCGGCGGTGCGCGAAGTGCTGGCGCGAGGGCTGCGCACGGCCGACATCCATACCCCGGGCACGACGCTCGTGGGTACGGCCGCCATGGGCGCGGCAGTGCTGGCGGCTTTGTGAGTGCGTAGCCCATGGCGCCAGGCAGTACCGCAAGACCTCGCGCCCTACCCGCATCGCGGTAACATGCCGCGCGGGGCGCGCTCTGCCGCCTTGCTCTCCCGGTGAGGGTCATGATGCTTTCCTTCCACCAACTGCACCATCACTTCGTCGGCGAGGTGTCGGCCATCGACCTGCGCGCCGTGCACGACCGCGATACGCTGGAGGAAATCCGCGCCGGCATGGACCGCTACGCGGTGCTGGTATTCCGCAACCAGCCGTTCACCAACCAGGAGCAACTCGATTTCGCCGAGCGCTTCGACGGCAAGCTGCACGCCCGCACCTCGACCTCGGTGGTGACGAAGAACCGCTTCGGCAACGAGGCGCTCTCGGACATCTCGAATGTCGGCGACGACGGCAAGTTGCTCGCGCCGGACGACCGCAGGCGCGCCACCGGACTGGCCAACCGGCTATGGCATACCGACGCATCCTTTGTCGACCCGCCCGGGCGCTATTCGATGCTCTCGGCACGCGTCATCCCGCCGGTCGCAGCGGACACCGAGTTCGCAGACATGCGCGCCGCCTACGATGCCCTCGACGCGGATACGTGGGCCTCGCTCGAGGGCCTGACCGTGCATCACTCGATCGCGTACTCGCGCGAGGTGCTGGGCTTCGAGTTCAGCGCAGCGGAAAAGGAGTTGCTCAAGGGTGCGGTGCATCCGCTGGTGCGCACGCTGCCGGGAAGCGGCCGGCGCAGCCTGTACCTGGCCTCGCATGCGGCTGCCATCGTCGGCTGGCGCTTGCCCGAGGGGCGCCTCCTGCTGCGCGACCTCATGGAGCACGCCACCCGCCCTGAATTCGTCCATCGACACGCCTGGCGCGCGGGCGATTTCGTCATCTGGGACAACCGCGCCACCATGCATCGCGCACGCCCTTTCGATGACTCGATGTACCGACGCGAGCTGCGCCGCACCACCACCCTGGATATCGAACCGGCAGCGCAGGCCGCGTAAAGTGCGCAGACGCCTGGCCAGTACAACAGGGCGACGCCTGTCCAGATGCAGGACCAACACCGAAAGACACTGACATGCAAATCCTCAAGGCTGCCGCGATCATGCTGGCATTGGCCACGATGGCGCCGATCACGACGCTGGCCCAACCCTGGCCCTCCCGGCCGATACGCATCATCATTCCCTTCGCGCCGGCCGGCCCGGCCGACCTGATCGGCCGTCCCACCGGGCAGAAGCTTTCCGAAATCCTCGGCCAGCCGGTGGTCATCGACAATCGCGCGGGCGCGGGCGGCAATGTCGGAGCGCAGGCGGTCGCCAAGTCCGCGCCCGACGGCTACACGCTGCTGGTGACCACGACCGCCTATGCGGTCAACGTCACGCTTTCGCCCAACCCGGGTTTCGATGCCGAGCGCGAGCTCGTTCCCGTGGCGGTGATCGCACGCCAGCCCAACCTCATTTACGTCAACCCCTCGGTGGCTGCCAGGACCCTCACCGATCTCCTGGCGCTGGCGCGCACCCAGAAACTCGCCTTTGCCTCGCCCGGCAGCGGCACGACCCCGCACCTGACGGCGGAGAACTTTTTCAATGTCAGTCACAAACTCGACGTGACGGCGATCCATTTTCGCGGCGCCGGCCCGGCCATGACCGCGGTGATGGGCGGCGAACCCTTAGTCGGTTCGGGCGCGCTCTCCGCACCGCTGCCGCATGTGAAGGCCGGCAAGCTGCGCGGTGTGGCCGTCTCGAGTGCCGCGCGGGTCGCCGCCCTGCCCGACGTGCCGACCTTTGCCGAGGCGGGCTTCCCCGGTGTCAACGACGACACCTGGATCGCCCTTTTCGCCCCGACCGGCACGCCCGCACCGGTCATCCAGCGCCTCAACGAAGCGGTCAACCAGATGCTGGGGGCGCCCGACATGCGCGAACGCCTGGGCAGCATGGCCTTCGACCCGGTAGGCGGCACGCAACGCGCCTTCGCCGACTACGTCAGGGCAGAGGTCGCCAAATGGGGCAAGGTGGTCCGCGAGGGCAACATCAAGGCGGAGTGACGCACCGCGCGCGGCGCGCCGGCTTCCGCGGCGCGCGCATCGCGAGTCCCTACAGGAACCGCGTGCTGGGCGCGATGCCCAGATAGTGCTGGCCGGCGCTCTGCAGATGCACGGTCTGCGCCTGCACCTGTTGCGCGACGGCTTGCATGTCGCGCATGCGCCGTTCGAACGGATTGGCGGCAAAGATCGCCGTGGCGCCCGCCTCGGCATAGGCATCTTCGACGACGCGGCGCGCTTCCTGCATGGCCCAGGTGCTGGCCAGGCGGATCTGCACGCGATGCTCGAACGAGTGCCGGCCGGTGCGCGCACACTCTTCCCACATCGCTTCCAGGATGCCGATGATCCAGGCATGTGCCGAGCGCAACCGCGCCTCCGCCTGCGCAACGCGCACCTGCACCAGCACATTTTCGGCCAGGCGCATGCCGGTGGGCGATGGCGCCTTGCTCTGCGCCAGGTTGATGAGCGCATCCAGGGTGCCGCGCGCGACACCCAGTGCGACAGCGGAAAAGCCGCTCTGGAAGGCGACCGTCGAGGCAAAGCGGTACAGCGTGCCGGTCTCGCGCCGCTCAGGCTCGGGCTCGGCCACTGCGTCGGCCGGCAACTGCAGGTCGCGGCCGATGGCGCGCGGCGGTATCGCGTATTCGGCCGGCACGAACATGTCCTTGACCGCATAGGTATCGCTGCCCGTGCCGCGCAGTCCGATCACGTTCCATTCGCCATCGACGATGTTCACGGTCTCGCGGCGCATGAGCATGGTGCGTTCGAGTGCGCGCCCTTGCGCATCCTTGCGCGGCCGCCCTGCGGCGTCCTGCACCTGGCAATGCCCGCCCAGCCAGGTGGCGTGGCGGCTGCCGCTGCCGAAGCCCCAGGTGCCGCTGACCTGCCAGCCGCCGGGCACTTCGCGTGCGGTGCAACCGGCTTGCGCGAACCCCCAGGCCAGGTTGGCGCGCGGCGCGGCAAAGACCTCGTGCGCGGCCTGCGGCGCCATGTAGGCCGCCGACATCGACCCGCCGCAGCTCTGCGCCACGCACCAGGCCGCGCTGGCATCGCCTTCGGCCAGGGTGCTGATGACGCGGAAGAAGGTCACGAAGTCGGTCTCGATGCCGTCCAGGCTTGCCGGCAGCAACAGGCGGAACAGGCGCGAATCGAACAACGCGTCCTGCACATCCGCAGGCAGCGCGCGTGCACTGTCGATGCGCGGCCCAGCGGCATCCAGCAGGGGGACCAGCGCGCGCGCGCGCGCGACCCATTCGCCGGGTTGTTCGGCAAGCGCTGCGGCCGGGGTGCTGCGTGCATTCATGGCAGGGGCGGCGGCGCGTTCGCGCCGCGTTAGCAAGCGATAAATTGCGGCGATTCTAGCGCGCGTGCGGCCGCGCGCGGAGTATCATCTTGCCGCCAATTGCCAAGGAGGACACATGAGTTCAGAGCTGCCGCCGATCCGCCGACTGGTCTCCGCCGACGATGACCAGGGTCGATCCAGCCACGTCGAGGACGCGCCTGCCCGCGCGGTGCGAACCGTCGAGGGCCGCCCAGGCTACCGGTCGGTCAACGTCTGGCGGACCGAAGTTTCGCCGGTGCCGATCAACGGGCCCGATACGATCCAGTCGCACCAGGGCATCCTGCCGCCCAAGGGGGGCGGGACGATCCTGCGCATCATCGACTTTCCGCCGGAGCATCCCGACCCGGCGGTACGCCGGCAGCAAATCAGCGCGACCTTCGGCGGCATGTTCCACGACGCCCAGCACGACAAGCGCGATGGCGCCCACCCCGGCATGCACCGCACCGAGACCGTCGACTATGCGATCGTGCTCGAAGGCGAGATCTGGTCGGTCATGGACCGCGACGAAAAACTCATGAAAGCCGGCGACGTGCTGATCCAGCGCGGCACCAACCATGCGTGGGCGAATCGCTCGGGCAAGACCGCGCGCATCTGCTTCGTGCTCATGGACGGAGTGCGTTAGCCGGGCGCGCCGCGCCCGGACAGCCGACCCTCCAGGCGGTCAGGCAGCGCCGCCCAGCACCAGGTCGGCGCCTTTTTCCGCGATCGCCACCACGGCCGCGTTGGTGTTGCCCGACACCACCGCCGGCATGATCGAGGCATCGATGACGCGCAGGCCCGCCAGGCCTCGCACACGCAGTTGCGCATCGACCACCGAGCCCGCGTCGGTGCCCATGCGGCAGGTCGAGGTGGGGTGATAGACGGTCTCGGCCGACGAGCGCACGAAATCGAGCCACTCGTCGTCGCTCTGCACCGATGGTCCCGGGGTCTTCTCCTCGGCGACGTAGTCCTTGAAGGGCGGCGTGTTGACCAGGCGGCGCAGGAGCTTGAGTCCATCGACCATCACGCGCCGGTCCTCCTCGGCATCCAGGTAGTTGTACTGGATCGCCGGCGCCACGGTCGGGTCGGCGGAGCGGATGCGCACGTGGCCGCGAGACTCGGCGCGCAGTTGCGAGACCGAACAGCTGAATCCGGAGTACGGGTGCAGGATGCCGCCGCGCTTGGCAGCCGAGAAATTGATGAAATAGAACTGCGCGTCCGGGCGCGTCAGGTGGGGCAATGTGCGCACAAAGGCCGCCGCGTAGCCCGCGCTCACGGTCAGCGGCCCACGCTTGCGCAGCAGATAGTTGAGCCCGATCTTCATCTGCCGCCAGCGGCTCATCATGTCGTCGTTCAATGTGATGGGCCGGGTGCAGCGCCACAGGGTGCGCGCATACAGGTGATCCTGCAGGCAGTTGCCGACGTCCGCCACATCAGCCACCACCGGAATGCCATGCTGCGCGAGCAGGCCCGCCGGACCCACGCCCGAGAGTTGCAGCAACTGCGGCGAGTTGAACGACCCGCCGGAAAGGATGATCTCGTTGCCCCATGCGCGCTTGACCTCGCCTGCGCGCCGGTATTCAACACCGACCGCGCGCGTTCCCTCGAAGAGCACGCGGGTCGCCAGGGCCTCGACCTCGAGCGCAAGATTGGCGCGCTTTTCAGCCGCGCGCAGGTAGGCCACCGCGGTCGAGGCGCGCTTGCCGGCGCGGATGTTGGCCTGGTAGTAGCCTGCGCCTTCCTGCGTGGCGCCGTTGAAATCGTCGTTGCGCGGGATGCCGATGGCCTGTGCCGAGTCGATGAACGCGTCGCACATCGGGTGCCGGTCCGGCAGGTCGCCCACGGCCAGCGGACCGCCCACGCCGTGCCATGCGCTGGCACCGCGCGACTGGTCCTCGCATTTCAGGAAGTACGGAAAGATGTCCTGCCATGCCCAGCCCGGCACGCCCCAATCATCGTAGTCCTGGTGCTGGCCGCGGATGTAGACCAGGCCGTTGATCGAAGACGAGCCGCCCAATACCTTGCCGCGCGGCGTGAAGATGCGGCGGTTGCCGCAATGCGGCTCGGGCTCGGACTCGTAGCTCCAGTTGACGGACTTCTCGGCAAATAGCTTGCCGTAGCCCAGCGGCACATGAATCCACGGATTGGTATCGCGCGGCCCGGCTTCCAGGAGCAACACGCGGTGCCGGCCGCTGGCGGTCAGGCGGTTGGCGAGGACGCAACCGGCCGAGCCGGCGCCGACGATGATGTAGTCGTAGGGTGTCATGGCATTTGCAGTTTACGTGAGCACCCGGCCGCGCCAGGCCCGCCAGTGGTGCCGACCGCCGACAGACCTTGCGCGGCGCCCTTCAAGTACGATTCGCATCTTGTCACCGCACGCCGATTCCGAAGGGCCATGAGCGCGACTGCGTCGTTCTCCACCGCCTACCGCTCGCTCGCACGCGCGGGCGCAGCGGCGCTGGCGGCGCTGGCGGCAGGCGCTCTTGCCATGCTGGCCGGCATGCACTCGGCGAGCTGGATGATGGTCGCCGCCGCGGGTGCGGTCCTGATCTTTTTCGTCTTGCCGCGCGCCTGGATATTCGTGTTGCCGGCACTGGTGCCAGTGCTGGATCTGCGGCCGTTCACCGGCTTCCTCCTCTTCGGCGAATACGATCTTCTGGTGCTCGCGGTCCTGGCCGGGGGCTACGCACGCGCGGCGCTGGGACGACGGACCTTCGCACGTGTCCTGCCAGGCGCGCCTGACCCGGCTTTCGCCACCATGGTCCTGCTCTTCGCGGTTACGCTGGGGGCCAGCGCGGTGCTGGGATGGGTCAACGCGGCACCGCCGGATGCAGCGGCGCCGGCCTCTTACTACAGCCCGGTCAACGCGTTGCGCCTGCTTGCCGGGCCGCTCTTCGCGCTGGCCCTCTGGCCGCTCTGGCAGCGCGCGGTCGAACACGACGCGCCGCGCGCCGGCACTCTCTTCATCGCCGGCACGCTGGCCGGCCTTGCCGGTGCCTGCCTGTCAGTGCTGTGGGAACGCATCGCCTTCCCCGGCCTCACCAATTTCTCGAGCGACTACCGGGTCACCGGCCTGTTCGCGGACACCCATGTGGGCGGCGCCGCGCTCGACGGTTATCTGATGCTGGCGCTTCCGTTTTGTCTTTTTCTGCTGCGCCCGGCGCTGGCCTGGCCTTGGCGCGCCGCAGGTCTGGTCCTCTTCGCGGTGGCAATGTACGCGATCTTGGTCACATTCACGCGCACCACCTATGTGGCCGCAGCTCTGGTCGTGCCGCTGCTTTGCCTCTTCGCCATGCGCGGCGGCGCGCGTGAGATCAAGTCCGTCGGCAAGTCGGCCCTGCCCGGCGCACTGACCCTGATCGCGCTGGCCATCGTCCTTTGCGCATGGACTTTCTCGGCCGGCGGCTACCGCACGCTGGCCGCGACCCTGGGTGTACTTGCGATCGGGTTTCACCACGGCGGAACGCCGCGCACGCGCGCGACGCACGGCGCACTCCTCATCTGGGGGCTGCCGGCCGCAGCGCTGGCGCTGGCCTCGCTCGTGGTGCCCAAGGGCATTTACCTTGCCTATGCGGGAATCGTCGGCGCGTATGCGCTGGGCGCCCTTACCGGGCGCGCACCCGTCGGCATGGCGACAGGGCTCTTTTTCGCCGCCGGTGTAGCGGCGCCCGCAGTGGGAGTCTACTGGAGCGAGGACGGCACGCGCGCCGTGCTCGCAGCCGGAACAGTCAGCGTCTTCGCGTGGGCCGTCGCGGCCTTCAACCGCCGTGCCCGACGCCCCTGGTGGCGCGCCGATGCGGCGCACCTGATGCCGGCGGTGTTGCTGATCCTGCCGGCCGCGCTGGCCATTCCGGTAGCAGGCAGCTACTACATGAGCGCGCGCATCGCCAGCATAGGCACGGATTCAGGCGGGCGCATGCACCACTTTCGCAGCGGCCTGGCGATGATCGACGACACCGTCCTCGCGAGGAGTCTCGGCATGGGCCTGGGCCGCTTTCCGGAGGTCTACTACTGGCGCAACCTGGCCGGCGAGTATCCGGGCACCTTTGCGATCGGCGAGGACGACGACGGCCGCTTCCTGCGCCTGATCGGGCCGCGCTACGCGATCGGGTATGGCGATACGCTGCGCCTGGGACAAGCCGTGCCGCAACCGCAGGGCGTGTGGTTCGCGTCGTTTCGTGCGCGCAACGCCGGACCGCCCGCGGCCCTGTATCTCAACCTGTGCGCCAAGCACCTGCTCTACCCGCAGGCCTGCGCCGGCGCCGCGGTGGGGCTCAAGTCGGCGCAATGGACGCGCTTCAACCTGCCGCTCAACCGCAAGGGCGAGGCTGACGCGCGCGGCGCGCTGCCGCGTCCGCACTTCATCATGCTGGGCGTCGATGCCCAGGGCGCGCGCGTCGACATCGACGACTTCCAGTTGCTGGACGCAAGCGGGCGCCCCTTGATCGCCAATGGCGGATTCGAGGCTGGCATGGCGGACTGGTTTTATTTCAGCGATCACTACCACTTGGCCTATCACGCCAAGAACATCCTGATCCACGTGCTCTTCGAGCAGGGTGGCGCGGGGCTCATCGCCTTTCTGCTGATGATCGTGCTGGCGACATGGCGCGCCGCGCGGAAAGGCGGCGATGCACCACTTCTGGCCGTGGCCATCGGCGGTTTCATGGTCGTCGGCATGTTCGACACGCTGATCGACGTGACGCGACTGTCGATGCTGTTCTATTTCGTGGTGCTGGTATGCGCCAGCCGCGCCGCGCAGGGGGCCGCCGACCCCTGGCGCCTCGACTGGAGCCGGCGCCGGCGACACATCCGCACGACGGCACCCGCCTGAGTGCGGTACGGCCTACACTCGCCCTGATGACGAATCCGACCAGACCCGACCACTTGCGCACATGCGCAAGCTGCGGCGAGCACCGGTTTACGACCCCATGAGCACCCCTGACCCAGCGCCGAAATCCGCCGAGGAGGTGATCAAGGGCGAACCGGCACAACTCGACTTCCAGGGCCGCATGAGCTACGGCGACTACCTGCAGCTCGACCGCATCCTCACCGCACAGAAGCCGCTCTCGCCCGACCACAACGAGATGCTCTTCATCGTCCAGCACCAGACGACCGAACTGTGGATGAAGCTCATGCTGCACGAGCTTTCGGCCGCGATCGAAAGCGTGCGCAGCGACGCACTGGGCAGCGCCTTCAAGATGCTGGCACGCGTCTCGCGCATCATGGAGCAGATGGTGCACGCCTGGGACGTGCTGGCAACCATGACTCCGCCGGAATACAGCGCCATCCGCCCCTACCTGGGCCAGTCCTCCGGGTTCCAGAGCTGGCAGTACCGCTCCATCGAATTTGCCATGGGCAACAAGAACGCCGCGATGTTGAAGCCGCACGCGCACCGGCCCGACATCCTGGCGCAGGTGGACGCGGCCTACCGCGCGCCGTCGCTGTACGACGAGAGCCTCAAACTCCTGTCGCGCCGCGGCCTCGCCATTCCGCACAGTCACCTGGAGCGCGACTGGACCCTGCCCTACGCAGCCAGCGATGCCGTCGAGGCGGCGTGGATCGCGGTCTACCGCGACACCGCCCGACACTGGGACCTCTACCAGTTGGGAGAGGAACTCATGGACCTGGAGGATGCGTTCCGCCTGTGGCGCTTTCGCCATGTGACCACTGTGGAGCGCGTCATCGGCTTCAAGCGCGGCACCGGTGGTACCGGCGGGGTGTCCTACCTGCGCAAGATGCTGGACGTGGTGCTGTTTCCGGAAATCTGGAGTCTCAGGACGCACCTTTGAAAACCCCTCCGCCCGACCCGGAACCTGCCTGCCATGCCTGACCCGCTCAATTTCCGCGATCTGCCGACAACCTTCTCCGACTTGATCGCCCCGGCCCGCACGGCGCTGGTGATGTGGGACTTCCAGAAGGGCCTGGCAGGCAAGGCCAGCAACCTGGCGCAACTGAGAACCAATGCCCTGGCTCTGCTGGCCGCGGCGGAGGCCGCCGGCGTGATGGTGGCGTGGAGCGAGCACAACTTCCCGCCCCTGGACCAGATGAGCGGCCCGTGGCTACGCTGGATGATGCGCCGCCAGGGCGTGACGCGGCCGCAGGACTTGCGGCCCATGTTCCAGGCCGGCAGCGAGGACGTCGCGTGGCTCGACGGCTTTGAACCGGCGCCGCACCACCTGGTGCTGAAAAAGCAGCAACCCTCGCTTTTCTTCAACACCCCGTTCGACCATCACCTGCGCGTCAAGAACATCCGCACCATCGTCCTGTGCGGCTTCGCCACCGACATCGGCGTCGAGTTCACCGCCCGCCACGGCAATGCGCTGGGTTATCACGCCCTGATCGTCGAGGACGCGTGCGGGGCCTATGCGCAGGCAAACCATGAACGCTCGATCGCGTTTTTGCGCGACTGGGCCGATGTCGCGAGCACAGCCCAGGTGCGCGCGGAATGGGCCGGCGCGGCAAGCACCGGTCGCGCAAGCTGAGGCCTCGCCGTGGATTCCAGCGCACAAAAGTTCGACTACGTCGTGGTGGGCGCCGGCTCGGCTGGTTGCGCTCTGGCTGGTCGCCTGTCCGAGAACCCGCGGCATCGCGTGCTGCTCGTCGAAGCCGGCATCGACGACCCCTGGATTTGGATTCGCATCCCGACCGGGGTGGCCAAGATCGTCGTGGGGAGTCGCGCCATGTGGCGCTTCGACACCGAGCCCTCGCCGGGGGTGAACGGCCGCGCGCTCTTCTGTCCGCGCGGCAAGAACGTCGGCGGCACCGCCAACATCAACGGCATGTTCTGGGTGCGCGGCGACCCGGCCGAGTACGACCACTGGGCCGCCCTGGGCAACGCCGGCTGGGCCTATGCCGACCTGCTGCCGGTCTTCAAGCGCATGGAAAGCTATGCGCAGGGCGATCCGGCGGTGCGCGGCCACGACGGGCCGCTCGTCATCACCGAATACGGGCCGCGCGACCCTCTCAGCGACGCGTTTCTCAAGGCCTGCGCCCAGGCAGGCATCGCCGAGAACCCGGACACCAACGGCGGAAACTACCTGGGCGGCGGGCTGATCCAGATGTCGACCCGCAGGGGGCTGCGCTGGAGCGTTCGCGAGGCTTACATCCGATCCGCCCGCAAGCGCGGCAATTTTCGCCTCGTCACCGGCGCGCAGGTCACGCGCCTCATCTTCGACGGCCAACGCGTCTGCGGCGTTGAATGGAATGAAGGCGGGCAGGTTCGCAGCGCCACGGCCGCGCGCGAAGTGGCGCTGGCCGCCGGATCGATCCAGTCGCCCCAGCTGCTCGAGCTCTCGGGGATCGGCGACAGCGCGCGGCTGGGCAACCTCGGCATCAAGACCAGGCATCACCTGCCCGGCGTCGGCGAAAACCTGCGCGACCACCTGCAGGCGCGCCTCATGCTGGAACTCGAGGGCATCAAGACCTTGAACGAGATCATGCCCAGCGCCTGGGAAAAGGCCAGGATGGGCCTGCGTTGGCTGGCGAAGCGCGACGGCTTGATGAGCGTGCCCGGCGCCACGGCCCACGCCTACACCAAGACCGATCCGCTGCGCGCCCAGCCGGATCTCAAGCTGCAGCTGCACCACCTCTCCAGCCCCGACGAGCGCAACCCGAAGAAGCTGGTGCTCGATCCGTTCCCCGGTTGCTCGATCGGCATGGTGCACCAGCAGCCGGCCTCGCGCGGCTCGGTGCATGCCAGAAGCGCCGACCCGCTCGCGCCGCCGGAGATCCGCACCAACTACCTGACCGCCGACGAAGACCTGCAGACCTTCCTCAAGGCCATGAAGATCGTCCGCAACGTCACGCGGCAACCGGCGCTGGCGCGATACGCCCGGCGCGAACTGCGCCCGGGTCCGGAGATCGCCTCTGATGCCGCGATGACCGAATACATCCGCGCCACCATCTTCCCTTCCTACCACCCGGTGGGCACCTGCAAGATGGGCAGCGACCCGATGGCCGTCGTCGATGCGGAACTGCGCGTGCGCGGCGTGCCGGGCCTGCGTGTCGCCGACGCCTCGATCATGCCGACCATCCCGGCTTCCAACACCAACGCCGCGGCGATCATGATCGGCGAAAAAGCAGCCGACCTGATGCTGGCTGCAGCCAGGGCGGACGCATGAACGACGCGATGCGCCGCGGCCGCCTCGAGGACGCGCGCCTGATGACCGGCGGGGGCCGCTATGCCGACGACTGGACGCTCCCGCGACAGGCCCACGCGGCCTTTGTCCGCGCGGACCGGGCGCATGCCCGCATCGTGAGCCTGGACGCGAGCCAGGCACGGGCCCGGCCCGGCGTCGTGGCCGTTCTCACCGGCAGTGATGCTAAGGCCGCCGGCTTCGGCTCGCTGCCGAACTTCATGCCGGCGAAGGGCCGCAATGGCATGTCCCTGATGGCCCCGCCACGCCCCGTGCTGGCCGGCGACACCGTGCGTTTCGTGGGTGAAGCCATCGCCATCGTGGTGGCCGAGTCGCGCGCCGCCGCGCAGGATGCCGCCGCCTTGGTCGAGATCGCCTACGAAGACCTGCCGCCGGTCGTGGCAGCCCAGGCCGCCCTTGCCGCCGACGCGCCACGACTGCACGCCGCCGCCCCCGGCAACCTCGCTTTCGAAATCGACGTCGGTGCCCCGGACGCTGCTGCCGCAGCCCTGGCCGGCGCCCACAAGGTCGTGCGCCTGCGCATGCGCCTGCCTCGCGTGGTCGCGAGCCCCATGGAGCCGCGCAGCTGCGCGGGCGCCTTCGATGCGAGCTCGGGAACCTATACGCTCATCGCCTGCATACAGGGCGCCTTCCACATGCGCGGCCAGCTGGCGAGCACCCTGGGCGTGACCGTCGACAAGGTGCGCGTGCTGGCCGAAGACGTGGGCGGCAGTTTCGGCGTGCGCAGCAACGCCTATCCGGAAGACCTGGCGGTGCTCCTGGCCGCGCGGCACTGCGGGCGGCCGGTCAAGTGGCAGGGCAGCCGCTCGGAATCCTTCCTGTCCGATGAGCAGGGCCGCGACTCGCTCATCGAAGGCGAGCTTGGCCTGGACGAGGACGGCCGCATGCTCGGCATGCGCTTCGACTTCACCGGCAACCTGGGCGCCTACCCCACCATGATCGGCCCGGTCGTCCACACCCTGGGCGCGAGCGTCTGCCTTTCCGGCGTCTACGCCATCCCTGCCACCCATGCGCGCATGCGGGTGGCCTACACCAACACCGTACCGACGGCCGCCTACCGCGGCGCGGGGCGGCCGCTGATGTCCTACGCCATCGAACGCCTGGTCGACGCGGCCGCGCATGAGATCGGCATGGACCCGGCAGCCCTGCGCGCGAAGAACTTCATCCCCGCGACGGCCTTCCCCTACAAGCTCGCCAACAACACGACCTACGACTGCGGCGACTTCGCAACCGCACAGACGCGCGCAATGCATGCCGCCGACTGGCCAGGCTTCGCCGCACGGCGCGCAGAAGCGAAAACGCGCGGCCGACTGCGCGGCATCGGCATGGCCTGCTACATCGAGGCGACCAACCCGGGCTTCCTGCCGGCGGACAACGTGCAACTGCGCGTAACGACAAGCGGCGACATCCTCATCCACGCCGCCACCCAGTCCAACGGTCAAGGCCACGCCACCACGTTCGCCCAGATCGTGGGCTCGGTCCTCGGCCTGCCTGTTGAGCGCATTCGCCTAGCCACCTCCACCGAAACCGCGCCGCAGCTCGAAGGCAACCTGACCTCCGGCTCGCGTTCGCTGGCCTCGCTGGGCAGCGTTCTCATGAAAGCCGCTGAAGCCTTGATCGAGCGTGGCAGGACACCCGCGGCGACCTTGCTCGGCGTCCGAGCCGAAGAGCTGACATTTCGCGAAGGCGCCTACCGGGCACCAGACGGCACAAGCGTAGCGCTCGCCGACCTGATCGCGCGACACGCCGGCGCAACGCCCCACCCGCTCGACACGGATTTCAGCGGCCGCTTCGGCGCCACCTTCCCCAACGGCTGCCATATCGCCGAAGTCGAGATCGACCCGGTCACCGGCGAAGTCACGCTCGCGGCCTACACCGCCTGCGACGACGTCGGCAACGTCGTCAACCGGCAGATCGTCGAAGGCCAGGTCCACGGCGGGCTCGCGCAGGGCTTCGGCGAAGTGTTTTCCGAAGTTGCCGCCTATGACGAGGCGAACGGCCAGCTCCTGACCGGCGGCTACCTCGACTACGCGCTGCCGCGTGCCGGCTGGACCGGTGACGCGCCCGGCGTGACCGCGCTGCATTCACCGGTGCCGACCAGCGTCAATCCGCTGGGTGCAAAGGGCGCAGGAGAAGCCGGCGTCACCGGTGGCGTGCCGGCATTGATGAATGCAGTGTGCGATGCCTTGCGCCAGGGTGGCGCGGAGCAGATCGACATGCCGGCGACGCCGGCCCGTGTCTGGCGGGCGCTCAGAGGCGCGCGGCAACGCCACGCCGTTTCGTCGAACGCCTCGGCTCCTCCATCAACCCGGTCCACAGTGAAGTGACGGGGACCGCCCAGATGTTTTCTTCGAACTGCAACACCATCGCGCCGCTGTAAAAGACAACACCGCGCTTCGCTTCGGTCGCTGCCAGACAGGTGCGCAAGCCCTTGAGGTCGTCGGGGCGAACATCCTCGCCTGCCTTGACCTCAACCGCGATGGCGCTGCCGTCGGGATGGAGAATCATGGCATCGACTTCAAGCTTGCGGGCGGTGTCGCGCCAATGACGCAGGGTTTCGCCGGGATACGCCCAGCTCGCCTGCGCGGCCAGTTCGCCCACCACGAAGGTTTCCAGGAGCGCGCCGAACACGGCGGGCGGTGCGTCGTCGTCGAGACGGGCCGCCCATGCGGCAAGGCCGCAGTCGACGGCGTGAATCTTGGGATGTGCCGTCAAGGTGCGATGTTCGGACGAACGATGCCCGGCGAGTTGATGCAGGAGAAAGCTCGCGTCCAAGGAGGCGAGGCGTTCGACCACGGTGATGCGGCTGGCCTTGAGGTCGTTGCCGATCGCGCTCAAGTTGGCGATTCGCGCCGTGCTGGCGGCGAGATACCGGAACATGCGCAGCATCTCCGCGCGGTCGTGACGCCTGCCGATTTCGTGAAACAGGACGCCTTCCACGTATTCCTGCATCAACTGGCCGCGCAGCAAAGGCTCGACCGATCCCGTGACTCCGGCCATGCCCGGCAACCCGCCGCGACGGATGCGCGCGATCAGATCGGCCTTGCCGATGCGCGCGCCCGGGGGGGCGGCAGGCAGTGGCTTGCGGTCGAACAGGGTTGGCACCAGATTCACCGGATTGCCCGCCAATTCGCCCTGGGTCATCGGCCAGAGACGTTGCCGCAGCGAGCGTCCTGCCAATGGGTCGGAACCGCCGAGCTGGGCGCGCCCGAGGCGCGATGATCCGGTCAGAACAAACATGCCCGCGCGGCCTTCGCGGTCCACGCGGCGCTTGATCGCCAGCGGCAGTTCCGGCACGAGCTGGGCTTCGTCGATGAACGCGGGGACGCGCAGGTTATCGATGAACGAGGCGGGCGACGCCGCTGCCGCGGCCTTCAGGGTCGGATCGCCCAGGTCGACGCGCGTGGCCAGAAGGCCGGCGGATTCGAGCATTTCGCCCAAGGCCGTCTTTCCGGACGCACGCGGCCCTTCGAGCACGACCACCGGCGCGGCTGCGAGCATCTGCCTGAAGCGCGGCAGGACGCCCCTGGGCAGGAGGGATCGGGACATCGCGGCAGTTTACAATATTTTGTATAGTCAATTATCAAAATAATGATTAGTAACTATACGTTCCAGTCAGTACCATGGATTGACCACACGCAACCCCGCGATACGCGAAAAGTCGCCATCGTTGCGCGTGACCACGACCAGACCTTTCACCAGCGCGGTCGCGGCGATCAGCGCATCACGCTCCGGACGCGGGTCCGGCACATGCAGGGCAGCGCACCTGCGCGCGACCTCCAAGTCCACCGCGACGATGCGCCCGGCAAAGCTCGGCAACACCCGGGTCTCCATCCACGCGCGCAAGAGACCGCCAGTCGCCGGATCGCGCCTTTCCATCGACAAAATGCCGACGTCAAGCTCAAGCACCGTGACAACGGAGATGTAGAGAGCGTCGGCGGCAACCGACTCCGCCCACCGCGCCACCCGGGAATGCGCCTTGTCCAGGCGGCGCAATTCGGATACGACGTTGGTGTCGAGCAGGAACATCAACCAAATTCCGGCAGCCGGATGAGCTTGTCCCCCAGGCGTGGCGGCGTGAAATCGATGTCCTCCACGCCCGGCAGATGCAGCATCTCGAGGATGGAAGGCGGCCTATCCAGCAGGCGCAAGTAGGCCGAATGCTGCAGCAACACATAGGCGGGCCGGCCGCGGTCCAGAACGATGACCGGCCCGCGCCGGGCCGCGCGCTTGGCGCGAGCGATGCCCTGGCCGAACTCCTGGCTGGACATACTCGTTGACGCAACATCAGTCGCGGATCGGTGCCCCCGGCCTGGACCGGAGGCCTCCAGCCGCCCGCCTGCACCTATCGCCTGCCGGCCCCCGGGCCCGTACACCGCTGCGGGCGGCTCACGAACCTGATGCGCGGCGCCGCCGGTTACGGCGGCGTAACGGAGCGCCCGCCCGGCGCCAGAAGCAACCAGACGGCCCGATTCAACCAGCGCCGCAAGCCGTCGCTGCAAGGTGCGGCGCGAAACCGTCGACGCGAGCTGGCGCGCAAGTTCATTGATGCCGACGCCTCCCGCCACCCGTGCGACAGCTGCGGCAACGAGATCGAGATCCTTCGATGTGAGTAGTTTGGGCATGGCGAAACCTGTTTTGGCGCGAAGCAAATTATCGCGCCATTTTAAGTGGCGCGCACCGCCACGCGGGCACGCGAATCGCCAATCACCAACCGTCTTACCGCGTCGCACCCTCGCGGCCGACGAAGCATTAGAAAACACAACACTTTTGTTTAGTATCGATGCGTGAACTCCAAGCAAATGAAATAGTGGCTGGAGCAGCAGGGCGCCACGTTTCAACCCGGCAAGGGTTCGCATTTGAAGGTTTTTCTCCGCGGCAGGCAGTCATCCCTGCCGATGCATGGAACGAACGAGTTGGGCAAAGGCCTGGTCGCCGCGATCAAGCGACAGCTGGGTCTGAAATAGGAAGACGACATGTTTGACTACCCTGTGACACTGACGCCGGACGAGGGCAGCGTGTTGGTGACATTCGCCGACGTGCCCGAAGCGATCACCTTCGGCGCCGACGAACGCGAGGCGCTGGTCAACGCGGTGGACGCGCTGGGGACCGGCTTGTCGTTTTATGTCGATGCGCGCAAGGCGCTACCGGCACCCAGCAAGCCCAAGCGCGGCCAGCGGACCGTGCGCCCTTCAGCCCTGGAGTGCGCCAAACTAGGCGTCTACCGGGCGATGACCGAGCAAGGCATCAAGAAAGCCGAATTGGCACGTCGCCTCGGCTGGCACATGCCGCAGGTGGATCGCCTGTTCGACCTGCGCCACGCATCGAGAATGGATCAGATCGAAGCCGCTGCGGCTGCCTTGGGTCGGCAAATCGAGATCAACGTCGCGTGAGAAACCTGGCGTGGACGCGCCTTCCTGATTGCCGGACCTGAGTCATTGAGGGTTCCATTCGGGGCAGCGAACCTGTGCGCGATCGCCAAGTCCATCGCAACGATTCGTCCGGCCCCTACAATCGGAGAATTCTAGGCGCGGAATTTAATCGAACAAGCGGCCACAGCAATAGCAACATCGCCACGGCGAGCAGCGACAGACTATTAGGCTCCGATACCGCTCGGCGGCCTACCTCCAATCTCGCGAAAATACCTTGCCCTCCTCCGGAGTCCTGGGCCGCGATAGCAATCAGGTTGCTTCCAGCAACCAAGAATGCACCAACGTCCAAATTTAAGAACGTCTCGTTGTTCCCTGACTGGTCATCGAGCACCAAATGGCCATTGATATATACCTGCGCGTCATCGTCTACCGACAGGTCGAGCAGTCCGGAGAATGGGTCTGATGGCAGGGTAAAGACATGTCTCAACCAAACTTGAGCGGGGCCGCCGTGACCAGTACCACTCTGCCAAATCACCGGCACTAGGTTGCCATCCAACACTGCAGAGGAAAGCTCAACGGCGTCGTTCCAACCTGCAGCAGAGCTGGTGTCGAACACCACGTCCACGTTCCACCCTGCGAGAGGAGCAAACTGGGTCGCCCGCCAAGTCGAATTTGTCTCGACCACTGCAGCACCGGCAGACATCGCGCTCAGGCTCACTAGGACACACATCACCCAAGTAGCAAGAGGCGCAAAAACCCGATGACAAAGGCAGGTCTCTCCAATACCGTTCATGCTTGTCTCCACAAAACCGCGAAAATAAGTCTACTCGAATCCCTTGGTACGTGCGGGTAGGTCAGGCGCATCTTCGATGGTCAGCCACAGAAATGGCTTGCAGCCGATGGCGGGACTGACCTCGACCACCACGCCCATGAACTCTTCCTGTAGCCGGAAGGAATCGAGCACCGGACGACGAAGGTGCGCCGGCCGCAGTCCAACGACTTCATCGAGCTGCTGCACCGGACACTTTTGGATGAGCATTTCCGCATTGCCGAGCGCGCGAAGTGGTACGAGTCGGTCGAGGAGATGCAGAAGGACTTCGACGCCTTCCTGGTGACCTATAACGAAAAACGGCCGCACCAGGGCCGTTTGATGGAGGGCCGGACGCCCCTAGCGATGTTCAAGCGGGGTATCCCGAAAGCCAGGCCGGCGGCCTCGGCTGATACGATGAAGCTGGCAGCCTGATGCTTATGCGCTGACCGTCAAAAACGATTCACCCGCCAGAGGCGGGTGTCAGGCGAATACTGTCACTGTACACACCTGGTGCTCAAGAAGCGGCAATCCTCACTTTACTTCCACACCCCTTTCCACCACCATATGCGCGCCAAGGACATCCGTATCATCGTGGTAGGCGGATTCGCAACCGACTGGGGCGTGGAGTCTACAGTGCGATATGGTGATGCGCTGGCGAAGAACTCGGTGTTGGCAAAGAATGCTCGTGCGGCGCAAATGCCGGGAAGTCTCGAGAATTGCATCGAATATCTGCTAGGCTGGGTTGCTTCTTCGTCCGCATCGCGGCATTTGCTAGTACGGCCCAAGATGCATGAAAGCTACGGAATGGCAATTGCCTCACGCCCTGAGGAAGAGAAATGAACATTGATCAGTACCGCATTCATTCAGCCGTCGTTCAAATTCAGTTCCCCACAAGCTACTTGCTTTGGGATTGCGCAGGGGAAATTGCGGACGCAATGTGCAGAATATGGACCAACCTTGAATTGCAAGAAGCGAAGCCAGACCAACAGGTACTGCGAGGGCCTGGAGTTCAAATACGAACCGGACTTTCGCAGTGCGTGATCGCATTGTCAGGGGAAAAATCTCTCGAACAATCGAATATCGAACGGCTTGCGGAGAGTTACATTATTTGGCGCAAAACTCTCCAATTCGAATCGCTTTCCCGGCTAAGCACAAGACTCGTGTACACCAAAGAGTTCAAAACTCTCCGTGAAGCAAACGCCGAGTTATTCGCAACGGGTCTTGTCAAATGGCCCAGTGGAAGAGTTTTTGAGCAACCAATTGATTCAGAGAAAAATACGTTTGACCTTTCTTGTCGATTTGAAGATGAGAATGCATTCTCTTTTATACGCTTGCGCGCGGAAAAAGTTGAATTCAAGGCAGAACTTGATCCTGATTTCGTTGGCGAACCAATCATTCGAACCAAATGCCGGGCGTTTATAGACTTTGATCGCGGCCTGCTTGGTTCAGTCAACGCAGAAAAGGTCCGAATGGATGAATGGCTAAAGGGGGTCCTTCATGTTTATCGCCGGGACACTCGCAAGCTTCTCTCGGAGGGATCGTGACAAGCAAACACACTCCAAACGCCGAAAGCGACCATGTTTCGCATTCGCATGCGGTACGAATCCTAGGCGCCCCCTCTTCTCACTTACCAACCGACTTTAAGCCGACGAAAATCGAAATACGCAGTAGCGAACCTCCATCGCGCCTCGATGCCCCAGGCACAAAGTCCGGTTCATCGTCTACCGAGCCGAGCGAAATTCTTTATCCTCATGCGTTCGATGAGAATGAGGAAATCGGCCAAAGCCTAAAATTGCTTTCCCTCGCGAGACAAGACATTGAAGTCGCTTTGGATGCGTTTTCCTCTGCAAACTTTGAAGAAGTGGGCACACGTTTAAGTTGCGTATCCGTAACCATCGCAAAAGCGTATGAAATTAGTCAAGCCCACAAAGAATTCAGAACAATTCTCGCGTTCATTAGGCGCGCCGTCCTTTTTGCGTCGCCAACAGAGATTTCTAGGAGTGCTCTCAATGAATTGGCAACAAGCCTCGCGTTTCTGTCAACAAAGCCATTTCTTGATCTCGATGAAATAGCAGATCTGTCGGAGCGATTGATTCGAGAAGGTCTTGTTGGGTCGCACCCCGTGTCGAACGAAGTACTAAAAGCACTTCTTGACGAAATACCAGCTGATACTGCTAAGCAATTGGGCTTATTTGCTTAAGGTTTGGTGCGAATTTTCAAATGCCCGCGAGCTTTCTGGATACAACCATTCTCATCAATGCCACGAGCGAAGATGAGGTCCGGAGACGGCTTGCGCGAAACGCAATCGCGAATTTTCAACCATCCTCGACTCCAGCATATGCAATTCGCGAGTTGCTTGCAGGCTATATCCGAATCGCTTGTGAAGCTCACAACCGAATCCTGGCCGCAAAAGACATCGGCGAAGCCTTACTAAATTTGCTTAGCGCATCACCCTTTGAGGGACGCAAGAAAGAAGCGCGTGCCAGAATGCTAGGAAGTGCATTGAGCAGGGCGATACAACAAAATCCAGAAATGAATCGCACAAGCCTTAAGGGCGAGATTGCGGATGATATTGCACTCACAACAGCAAGGGTTTGGAAAAATGCTCGTACGTTAAATGGCGTATCGATCGTCCAACCACTCGCGTGTTTCGTGGTTGGTCCACTAAAGGCTGGAGTCAGTGGGGAGTTGAGAGGGCCAAACGATTCTTTCAATTGCACGCCAACCGTTCGTTGTTCCGCAGCAGGCTACTTGTACGATGATCAGGCGGCACTCTCAAAAATGTGCGAGGCGTTGCACCCTTCGAAGACATCTAGAGAGCTTGAGGAAAAGCGAGAAACGAAGCAACGAAGGAAGGCGCTCAAACTTCTTCAACATTCAGGTCAAAAAAACTTCAATAAACGACTCTGCCGGTCGCTCGGAGACGCATACTTTGTTGGTATGTGTCCACCATCACACACTTTGCTTTCAACAAATACAATTGACTTTAGGCCACTGTGTATTGCATTGGACAAGAAGCTGGCGCAGCCGTGAGGCAATAGAATAGGAGTTCATTACATGAAACTACCTCGAAGGCATTTTGAGATTGACTAATGAGCCAATTTCTCCCCGCTCACGAACGTCCACTTATACCCCCCCGCCGTCTGCACCAACCTCCTCCCTCCCGCCGGCAGGTCGTAACGCATCTGCGGCGCCGAAACGCTGAGTTTCTCGAAGTCGATCAAGTTGATGTCCGCCTTCTGGCCGGGCAGTAGCGCGCCGCGGTCGTTGAGGCCCACGCCGCGGGCGTTGCGCATGGTTTGCATGTGCACCAGTTGCTCCAGCGGGAGCTTCGGGCCGCGGGTGCGGTCGCGGGCCCAGTGGGTAATGAGGTAGGTGGGGTAGCTGGCGTCGCAGATGTAGCCCAGGTGGGCGCCGGCGTCGCCCAGGCCCATGAGGCTGGCGGGGTGGGTCATCATCTGGCGCACGACTTCGAGGTCGCCGCCGGCGTAGTTGTAGAGGGGAAAGTAGAACTTCTTCTTGCCCTCGTCCTCCAGCAGCAGGTCGTAGACCAAGTCTTCCGGGCTGCGGCCGGTGCGTTTGGCAACGGCGGCAACGCTGGTGTCAGGGTGGGGTTCGTAGTCTGCGTGGTCGCGGGCCAGCGGGTAGTACTTGTGGAAGTCGCGCGTGATGCTGGCCAGGCGCCAGTTCTCGGGCGGGCGCTGGCTCTCGGCGATGATCTGGGCGCGCACGGTCGCTTCCTGCATGCGCTTGACGCGCTCGGCCAGCGGCAGGCCGGACATGGCCTGGTAAGTGGGTGTGAGAAAGAAGGGGTGCATCGAACACTCGAGTCCGTGCACCATGCCGATGGGGCGGCAGGCGACCTGGGCCTTGATGTCCAGGCCCTCGGCGCGTGCGATGTCGACACGGTCGAGGACTTCGCGCCACTTGGTCGGCTGGTGGTCACGCTGCAACAGCGTGAAGGAGAGCGGGCGACCGGAGACCTTGGCGCACTGGCGCATGATCTCGAATTCGGCGTCGATGTCCTCGAAGTCGGAGATCATCTGCAGCACGCCGCGGCCGGTCTCGCCGACGGCGCGGGCGATGGTGATGAGCTCTTCGGCGGCGACGTCGAAGGTAGGCGCCTGCTGGCCTTTGGAAGTCTTGTGCACAAAGGTGCGCGAGGTGGTGAAGCCAAGGGCACCCGCCAGGATGGCCTCCTTGACGATTGCTGCCATTTTCTGCATGTCGTCCTGGGTCGCTGGTTCGCGGTTGGCGCCGCGCTCCCCCATGACATAGACGCGCACCGCGGCGTGCGGGATCTGCGCGGCCAGGTCGATGGCGCGCGGGATCCTCGCCATCGCCTGCATGTATTCGGGGAAGGTCTCCCACTCCCACTTCACGCCTTCTTCGAGCACGGCGCCGGGGATGTCCTCCACGCCTTCCATCAATTCGAGCATCCATTGGCGCTGATGCTTTTTTGCAGGCGCGAAGCCGACGCCGCAATTGCCCATGACCGCCGTGGTCACGCCGTGCCACGACGAGGGCGTCATCTGCGGGTCCCAGCTGGCCTGGCCGTCGTAGTGGGTGTGGATGTCCACCCAGCCGGGCGCGACGATGAGGCCGTCGGCGTTCACCTTGCGCTTTGCATCGGCCGTGATGCGGCCAACTTCGGCGATGCGGCCCTCTTTCACGGCCACGTCTGCGGTGCGGCGCGCGGCGCCGGTGCCGTCGACGACAGTGCCGCCCTGGATCAGGAGGTCGTACATGAGATCAGTCCCTTGTTGAGAGCCAACAGGGCGGTGAACCTCTCGCCCCACCTTTTTCGTGTGTTGACATGTTTGACAACATTTCTGCTTCGCGCTAAAGTCGAACCGATGGATGCCGAGCTTATCACCCGGTTCAAGGACGTGACGCCGGACGGCGGCGTCATCGAACTGGTGATCTGGCGGGTTCCGCTGCCGGTGGCGCCGAGCAGGCACGACTACAAGTACCGTGCTGTCTATGCAAAAGACGGCGTGCGGCTGGTGGGATTCGACAACGAACGCGGCAAGGGCGACCACTGCCACATTCGCGGCCGCGAGCGCCCGTATGAGTTTGTTTCGGTGTATCGGCTGATCGAGGACTTCATCTCGGCGGTCGAAATGGCAAGAGGCGGAAAATGACCAGACGCAACCTGACGATCACCTTGAACCCGGACTGGCGCGGCGCATTGCGTGCGACAGGAAAGCGCGCCGCCTCACGCACTTATCGTGGCGAGGTGCTCAATTTCGAAAGTGCCGGCAGTTTTTTCGGGCGCCTTACCGAGCGACGCTGGAGCGTCGTCCACACCCTCCAAGGCCAGGGGCCGATGTCGATCCGCGAACTCGCACGTCGCGTCGGCCGCGACGTGCGGCGGGTTCACGACGATGTCGAGGCGTTAGCTGAACTTGGTCTCGTCGAGCGCGCCGAGGGCGGTGGCGTGATCTGTCCTTTCGAGTCCGTGCACATCGACATGCGTTTGAGTGCGCCCGAAGCGCTCGCAGCCTGAGCCACTGCGCGGTTACAACTCACTTGTCGGTCCATGGCAGCTCTTTCCACAGCGCGCGAAAGACGGTCT
Source organism: Burkholderiales bacterium (assembly GCA_016790635.1). Taxonomy (GTDB): domain Bacteria; phylum Pseudomonadota; class Gammaproteobacteria; order Burkholderiales; family JAEUOS01; genus JAEUOS01. The sequence continues at coordinate 161,630 of JAEUOR010000013.1, read as the reverse complement.
CGCCGGCGCGCAGCTCTGCTTCATAGGCGGCCGGGCCCAGGTAGCGCACCGGCGCAAAGGCCTTTTCTGCCGCGTCGCGAAAGGCCGGGTCGGCGGCGGCGCGCTCGATCGCGCGCACCAGGCGCTCGCGGATTGCAGGCGCCAAGCCGCGCGGAGCGGCCATGCCGCGCAGGGACGCCATCTCGAAGTTGAAACCCTGCTCGCGGAAGGTCGGCCAGTCCGGCGCCATGCTCATGCGCCTGGCCGTCATCTGCCCCAGGCAGCGGATCGGCGAGCCGCCCTTCTGATATTGCAACGCCTCGCCAACGTTGATGGCTGCCACGCCGATGTGCTTGCCGATGATGGCAGTGCGCGTGTCGGCGCTGCCCTTGAAGGGCACGTGGGTCATGGATACGCCGGCGGCGCGCTCGAAGAGCAGCATCGCGAGATGATCGTCCGAACCGACGCCGGTGGTACCGACGGTCACTGACTTGGGGTTGGCGCGCGCGTGCGCCTGCAGGTCGGCCAGGGTCTTCCACGGGCTGTCGTTGTGCACGCAGAAGGTGCCGGGATCGTCGACAATGTTGCCCAGGTAGTCGTAGCTGGCGAGCGTCCAGGCCACCTGGCGCTCGATGGGCGTCGTGATGATCGGCGGGGTGTTGATGAAGCCGATGGTGTAGCCATCCGGGTTGGCCTGCGCCAACGCGGCAAAGCCGATCGCGCCGCCCGCGCCCGGGCGATTGACGACATTGATCTTGGCGCCGTCGCCCAGATAGCGCTCGATGTAGGGAACGAGATTGCGCGCGACGATGTCGGTGCCGCCGCCGGGCGCGTAGGCGATGATGAGGTTGATCGGTTGGTCGGAGGGCCAGGCGGCGCGCGCCGGGCCCGCAGCCGCGAGGCACGCCGCAGCGATCGCCAGCAGGCGTGCCAGCGCGGTGAATTGGTGCTGGATCATGGTCTCCCCTCTTGTTGTGAACGACCGGGGAAGTATACGGCGCGCCTCGCGGCCCCCGCGTGCACCGTCGCCGCGCGATCCTCAGGTCAGCGCCGCCATCACCTGTATCTCGACCATCAAACCCGGCTCGGCCAGGTGGTTCACCTCGACCATGGTCGAAGTCGGCAGGCGGTCCTTGAAGAACTCCTCGCGCGCGGCGACGATGTCGCGAAACTCGCGCAGGTCGGTCGTGTAGACGGTCGTCATGACGATGTCGGCCAGACTCCCGCCGGCCGCCGCCAGGCATTTTTCAATATTGCGAATGCACTGCCGGGACTGCTCGAGCATGCTGCCGCGGCCGACCTGCTGGCCTTGCTCGTCGCGCGCAAGCTGGCCGGAGACGAAGATCAGGCTCTTCGGGTTGTCGACGCGCACGTAGTGGTTGTAGACGCTTGCGCGTACGTTCTTCATTCCAGGCGGGTTGCCGCGGGTGATCGCCATGACCGCTCCCTTCAGGCCTTGTGGCCGGCGGCAGTCATCATGTCGTAGCGCACACGGTCGTGGGCCAGCACCGGGTCGGTGCCCGAGCGCACGGCTTCGATCACGCTGTCCTCGATGTTCTTGAAGAGCCGGGCGAACTCGAGCACCTCCGCCATCTTGCCCTTGGGCACGACGCAGATGCCGTTCTCGTCGGCCATGATGAGGTCGCCGGGATTGACCGTCACACCGCCCAGCTGCACCGGGATGCCGTAGCCGGCGCAGGCGCAGCGGTTGCGGATCGACTGCTGGATGAAGCCCTTGCCGTAGACCGGAAGGTTCAATTGCTTGAACTCGTCGATGTCGCGCGTCACGCCATCCATCACGCAGCCCACCAGCCCCAGATGGCGCGTCGTGAACCCGGCGACGCCGCCATAGCTGTTCACGTCCATGCGCCCGGCCTGGTCGATGACGAGCACGTCGCCGGCGCGGCCGATCTTGATGGCTTCGAGGGTCCCCAGCACCGGTGATTCGGTCGCCTGACCCACGGGGACCAGCTTCAGGGTCGCGGCAGGGCCGACGATCTTGGGGCAGGCATCCCACAGCGGGCCGATGCCGTGCGGCGCGCCGTTGATGCCCAGGCGGTCCAGGCCGTCGGAGACGTTGGCGGTGGAAAGCATGCGGTACTCGGCAATCATCTGTTTCATGTCGGGCGTGCTGCTCATTGCTTCTCCTTGGGGGAAAAATAGTGGTCTGGACAACAGCGCCATGCGGCGCGGATTCACTCGGCCTTGAGGCCGGCGGCCTTGACGACCTTGGCCCACTTGGCCGCATCGTCGCGGACGAACTGGGCAAACTGCTCGGGCGTATTGGGCGTGTGGCGCTCGCCCTCGACTTCCATGCGCCGCGCCACCTCGGGCAGCTGCATGATGCGCATGACCTCGGTGTTCAAGCGGCGCACGATGTCCGGCGGCGTGCCCGCCGGTGCGAACAGGCCGATCCAGTTGTTGACCGCGAAGCCAGGCACGCCGGATTCCGCGATCGTCGGCAACTGCGGAGCGGCCGCCGAGCGTTGCGTGCCGATGACCGCGACGCCGCGCAACTTGCCGGCACGCACATGCGGGATGATGGTCGGCAGGGTGGCAAAGGCCAGGTGCGCCTGTCCGCCGATCAGGTCGGTCACCGCCGGCGCGTTGCCGCGATACGGGATGTGGACGATGAAGGTGCGGGTCATGGACTTGAACATCTCGCCGGCCAGGTGGCTGGCGGTGCCGACGCCGCCCGAGACGTACGAGAGCTTGCCCGGATTGGCGCGCGCGTAGGCGATGAGCTCGGCCACGGTCTTGACCGGCAGCGAGGGATGCACCGCGAGCAGGCCCTCGGCCTCGATGACCATGGCCACGGGCGCGAAGTCCTTGTTCGAGTCGAATGGCATCTTCTCGAACAGGAACTGGTTGACCGCATTGGGGCCGATGAAGCCCATGAGGAGGGTATGGCCGTCCGGCGGCGCCTTGGCGACGATATCGGCACCGATGTTGCCGCCGCCGCCGGGACGGTTCTCGGCCACCACGCCCTGCCCGAAGGTTTCAGTGAGCTTGGCGCCGATGAAGCGCGAGTAATAGTCGGCGATGCCGCCGGTGGCCACCGGCACGACGATGCGGACCGGCCTGGCCGGCCAGGTCTGCGCAGCCGCAGGCAGGGCGGCGGCCCAGGCGGCCAGGAACAGTGCGAGGCTTGCGAGGGTTCTCATCATTTCACTCCCGGATCGGTCAGTTGTTCCTTCATCGAAAGGTCGTACTTCATCGCCTTGTGCAGGGCGATCGCATCGCCGCCTTCGCGGATCTGCCGGAAGATCGCCTTCTCCAGCGCGACCGCGCGCCAGGCAAAAGCGAAAATCTCGCGCACGCGCTCAGGCGGGAAGACGATGACCCCGTTGGCATCCGCCGCGGCGATCCAACCCTGGCGCACCTCGGCCCCGGCAAACGACACCGGCTCGCCGACCGATTCGATAGCCATGCGCCCGCGCACCGAAGGCACCACCGTGCCGCGCGCGTAGACCGGAAAGCCAAGCTCTTGCATGCCCTGCACGTCGCGCACGCAGCCGTCGACGATGGCGCCGGCCATGCGCGATTGCACCGCGACCACCGCAACCAGCGAACCGATGGTGTTGAGCTCCATGTTGCCGCCGGCATCGACCAGAAAAATTCCGCCCGGCTCCGCGGCGAGCAGGGGGCCGATGGTACCGATGACGATCTCGATCCTGCCTTTGGCCGACATGCGGCAGGTCGAGACGGGCCCGCAAATCGGCGTGCAGCCGGCGTGCACACCCTTGATCGCGCCGGAGGTGACGGCGGTGATGTCGAGCGCGTCGCAGGCGTCCGAGATGTCGCAGGTCGAAAGGCCCTGCATGGCCTGCTGCATGTTCATGGCCGGTCCTTATAGAAGCGGGGAATCAGACATGGTGGATCGCGAACTTTTTCATGAGTTCGCGCATGGTGTCGTGCCAACTGGCGCGGTGCCCGGCATGCACCTCCTCGGCGCGCGCGACATCGCCGCGCTTGAGCGCGACCACCAGGGCCTCGTGGTTGCGGGTCGAGCGCAACGGCTTTTCGCGCAGGCGCAGGGTGAACATGCGAAAGCGCTGCGACTGATCCAGGAGCGTGCGCGCCGCGGCAGCCAGGCGCTTGTTTCCCGAGGCATCGACCAGTTCGCGGTGAAAGGCCTCGTCGGCGGTGACCCAGGCGTCCAGATCATCGGCCTCCAGCGCGGCCTTCATCTGGTCGACCCGTTCGCGCAGGCGCGCGACTTCGCCGGCATTGTCGGTGCGCGAGGCCAGGCGCCGCACGGCCAGCATCTCGAGCGAGGAAAGCACCTCGAAGATATCGGCGACGTCATCGGAATCCAGTGGCAGCACGCGCACCCCGCGCCGCGGCAGGATCTCGATCAAGCCCTCCTGTTCCAGCCGCACCAGCGCCTCCTTGAGCGGCGTGCGGCTCATCGCGAGCTCCTGCGCGAGCGCATCCTCGAGGATCTGGAAGCCGCCGGGATAGCGGTTGCGCAGGATGCGACGCTTTATCTCGCGATACGCGGTCTCGACCAGGCGCGGCGGTGCCGGCTCGTCATCGACCTTGCGCAGCGCTTCCCCCATCGCGTCCGTCCTTGTCACCACCCGCGCAGGATCGCAGGAACGCGTCCCGAGGGCAGCAGTTTGCATATCATAACGTATGCGTTAAAATATTTTCAAGCCCCAACTCGACTGCCCTGAAACCACCATGCCCGCATCCGTCGACATCACACCCGTCCGCGCCGACCTGGCCCCTTCCGGCCGCCTGCGCGTGGCGCTCAACCTCGCCAACTTCCTTCTCATCAGCAGCAACCCGCCCGGAGGCGAGGCGACCGGCGTCGCGCCGGACGTGGGCCGCGAACTGGCGCGTCGGTTGGGCGTGCCGGTGACTTTCGTCCCCTACGCACTGCCCGGCGACCTTGCCGCGGCGGCGTCCAAGGACGAGTGGGATGTGGGCCTCATCGGCGCCGACCCGCTGCGCGCCGCCGAGATCGCCTTCACCGCGGCCTACCTGGAAATTCCCGCCAGCTACCTTGTCCCGGCGGGCTCGCCGATTGCGAGCATCGAGGAAGTCGACCGCCCGGGCGTGCGCATCGCGGTGGCCGACAAGGCCGCCTACGACATGTACCTGAGGCGCACTCTGAAACACGCGACGCTGGAACGCGCCGTCGGAATAGACGGCTCCTATGACCTGTTTGTCGCCGCGAAGCTCGATGCATTGGCCGGGCTCGGACCGCGATTGGTGGCCGACCAGGCCAGGCTGCCCGGCTCGCGCATCCTGAAAGGCCAGTTCACTGCCGTGCAGCAGGCCATCGGCACGCCGATCGCGCGGCAGGTCGGCGCGGCCTACCTGCGTGGCTTCGTCGAGGACATCAAGAAGGAGCTCGTCGGCAATCTGATCGCGAAGTACCAGGTGCGCGGGGTCAATGTCGCGCCCGCGAGCACGTCGTAGCCGGCGTAGGCTCGGCACCCCGCCGCGCTCTGACCGCCTGCAATCCACCAGACTGAGGACCCGACATGCTGCTGCGCTCACTCAAGATTTCCAGACGCGAGTTCGAAGCCGGCACCGGCTGGCAACTCAAGCCCGAGGGTGTCTGCCAGGGCGAGGTCTGTATCCCGCTATCGCGGCCTGCCGGTGATCCGGTCGACGTTACTGCGGTGGCGGCCGACATGGGCATGCCGCTGGTCGAGGCCAAGGGCGAGGGCTTGTGGGCGCTCGGGCCGGCCGCCATCGGCGCTCGCGCGCTCGCCACGGCCCAGGCACCGGAAATGAGCCTGCCTGACCTCCAAGGCCGGACCTTCCATCTGTCGTCCCTGCGCGGCAAGAAGGTGCTGCTCTTCGCCTGGGCGCCCTACTGAGGCTGCTCCCGCGACCTGCCCGTGTGGCAGGCACTGCGCAACAAATATGCGCCCAAGGGTTTCGAACTGGTCGCCGTCGGACTGGACACGCTGGGCAACGACGGCTGCCGCGCCTTCATCGAGGCAGCCAAGCCGGAGCATCCCTCCCTCATTGACCGGCACCACGTGCTGGCCGACCTCTTCGGCGTCATCAACATCCCCAGCAGCGTGTGGATCGACGAGCACGGCGTGATCGTGCGCCCGGCCGAAGCAGCGCCCGCCCCGCCGCGCGACGCCGCGAGTCCGCCCGGATTCAGCATGCCCGCAGAGATGCCCCAGCGCTTCAAGGACATCATGGCCGAGGCCGCCAAGATCAGGAAGGACGCGGCCGGTTACCACGCCGCGCTGCACGACTGGGTAGAGAAGGGTGCGGCAAGCCGTTTCGCGCTCGCGCCAGATGAAGTGGTCGCGCGCTCGCGCCCACGCGATGCCGACCATGCCCTGGGCCACGCCCACTTCGCGCTCGCCGCGCAACTCGAGATCGAGGGCAAGCACGCAGCCGCGATCCCGCACTTTCGCGAGGCGCATCGCCTGGTGCCGGAAAGCTGGACCTTCCGCCGCCAGGCGTGGTCGTTGGAGAAGGTCGGCGATAGCCCCTTGGCGCGCTTCTGGCAAGGCCCGCACCCGGACCGTCCCGAGGACTGGCCCTACGCGGGCGACTGGCTCAGCGACATTCGCGCGAGCGGGGCGGAGAACTACAGCGAGCCGTGGCGGCCGTAGGCGCTGGCGCCTACTTCGAAGCCTGTGCGCAGTACGGGTCGCGCGACTTGCCGTGGCGCACCGGCGAGGCCGGGCTGCAATAGGTGTCCCTCGAGATCCAATAAACCAGCCCGTGGGGATACGCCCAGGCGAAACGCTCGTCCATCATGAGTACGCCGGTCGGCAGGTACCACGCGCTGATGCTGGGTCGCAGCAGCGGGACCAGCGCTCGCGAGCCGTAGCCCAGTGCCGCCAGCGCTTCGCCCAGGTTCAGCGGCTTCGCGGGCGGCCCGTACCTTTCGACCAACGCCGCATGCGTGCCTGCGTTGCTCCAAAAAGGCAGCGCGACCCGCACCGCCACCAGGGTGTCGCGATCGAATATGAAGTCGGTCATTCGCCCGGGGCGGCCGTTGAAAGTGCGCGTCCACAGGTAGCAGCCGTTGGCGCCCAGGGTGATCTGCGCCTCGTCCGGTGTGTAGAGCATGCAGCGCAGCGCCATGCCCTCGAAGAGCTTCTTGGCGATCGGTTCGTTGAATCGCACCGGTGCGGCCGCGAAATCGAACTGGATGTCCGCCAGTTCCGCCGGACGCGTCATCGTATAGCGCCAGTAGAGCACCTCCTGCCGCGTCAGCCAGTGATTCCACAAGACCGAGCCGATCGCGAACAGGATGCCGACATAGGCAAGCAGGCTCCAGGCACCGGCCGGCTTGTCACCATCGGCCGTCTTCATGCCGCCCACCAGCGCCGCACAGAGGGCGAGATAAAAGCCGCCCACGATGAGTGCGATCCGGAACGCCCAGTACGGGGCAAGCCAGGCGCCCATGATGAGCACCAGTATCGCCGAGACGCCCAGAAACCCGCGCTCGATGCGCTTCGCCGCAGCGACCTTCAGCGGCATGGCCACGAAATCGGGCCCCATGCCGAGAAAAGGCGCATAGCGCATCAGGCGGCTGGCGGGGCGCGCCGGGGAAGGCACTGACGACGGCATGGCTCGCCAGTATATGGGCGTGATCGGCGCGCCGCCACTCGTCGTACACTCCCCGGTCACAACAGCGTATCCCAGGGGAGCAAGCATGCGGAAACTACTGGTCGGATTAGTCCTCACCCTCGTGAGTGCGGCAGCCGCCGCGCAACCCCGCCTCATCGCTATCGCCAATTTCGGCGAACACCCGGCGCTGCGCGCGGCGGTCAACGGCTTCAAGGCCGAGGTGCTTCGACAGGGCTTCAGCGAGGGCCGCGACATCGCTTTCGACGACCAGCACATCAACTTCGACCGCACGCTGATTCCGCAGCTCCTGACCAATGCGCAGTCCAAGAAACCCGCGCTGATCGTCGCCGTGACCACGCCAGTGGCCCAGTCGTCGATCCGGGTGGTCACCGACAAGTCGATCCCGATCGTCTTCATGTCGGTGGTCGACCCGGTGGTGGCGCAGATCGTGCCGTCCTGGCAGGCCGGCTCGGCCACCCACACCGGCGCCACGCTGTATCCGGACTTCAACGCCTCGCTCGCCTTCGTGCGCCAACTGCTGCCCAACGCCAAGCGCCTGGGCGTGCCCTACAACCCGGCCGAGGACAACGACAAGACCAACATGGCCGAGATGCGCGCCATCGCCCCCAAATTCGGCTTCGAGATCGCGGAGGTCGGCATCGACACCGCCAACGACATCCCGCAGCGCCTGCAGTCCCTGCAGGGGCGCGCCGACGCACTCTTCGTGATCCAGTCCAACCTCTTGCAGACGAGCCTGCCGGTGATCGCCGCGACCGCGCAACGCGTCGGCATCCCGGCCATCAACACGCTTGATACGCCGGTGCGCAATCACACCTTCCTGGCCGCGCACGCGCTGTCCTACGAGCGCATGGGCGCCAATGCCGGGCGCATCGCCGCGCGCATCCTGAAGGGCGAAAAACCAGCGGCCATCGCGCCGCACCGCCCCGCCCCCGCCGACTTTTCGATCGTCATCAGCCGCAAGCAGGCCGCGCAATGGAAAGTCGAAGTACCGGCGGCGCTGGCCGCGAGCGTGATCGACTGAACCAAAGCCCGCGTGTCGCTGTCGCTGGACCAGGTCTCGGTCGCGTTTCATCGCGGCGGAGCTGACGAACGTGTCGCGCTGGACTCGGTGACGCTCACGGTGCCGGAAGGCCAGTTTTCGATCGTCATCGGCTCCAACGGCGCCGGCAAGTCGACGCTCTTGAACGCAGTCTCCGGCGTGGTCGCGCCGCACGCGGGCCGCATCGCCATCGACGGCGAGGATTGCACCGCCTGGCCGGAACATCGGCGCGCCCGGCGCATCGCCCGGGTCATGCAGGACCCGATGCGCGGCACCCTGCCGGCGCTCACGGTAGAGGAAAACCTGGCCCTGGCCGAGATGCGCAGCCACGGTCGCGGCCTGGCCCCGGCCTTGACCGCACGGCGTCGCGCGCGCTACGCCGAGGCGCTGGCCTTCGTCGGGCTGGGGCTGGAGGAACGCCTTGCCTCCCGGGTGGGCCTGCTCTCCGGAGGACAGCGCCAGGTGCTGGCACTTGCCATGGCGGTGCTGGACCCGCCACGACTGCTGCTGCTGGACGAGCATTGCGCCGCGCTGGACCCGCGCACCGCCGAGCGCGTCATGGACGCGACCCTGCGCGCCGCGCAGAGCGCGTGCATCACCACCCTCATGGTCACGCACAACATGCAGCACGCCATCGCCTTCGGCGACCGGGTGCTGATGATGGACGCCGGGGCGATCCGGCTCGACCTGGCGGGCGAGGCCAAGCGCGCCCTCACGGTCGAGACGCTGATCGAGCGCTTTCGCCTGGCCGACGACAAGATGCTGCTTGCCGCACGCGGAGCGACGCCGTGAGCGCCATGCTGGCCTCCTTCCAGGGCCTGGTTCCCGTCACGCTGGTGCAGGGCATCCTGTACGCGTTCATCGCCCTGTGCGTGATGATCCCGTTCCGCCTGCTGTCGTTCCCCGATCTCACCTGCGAAGGCAGCTTCCCGTTCGGCGGCTGCATTTGCGGCGCGCTATTGGTCGCTGGCGTGCACCCGCTGCCCGCAACGCTCGCCGCGATCGCCGGCGGCGCGCTGGCCGGCGCTTCCACCGCGTTGATCCACCTGCGCCTGTCCATCAATTCGCTCCTGGCCGGAATCCTGGTCATGACCATCCTCTACAGCGTCAACCTGCGCGTGCTCGGCAAGGCGAACGTCGCGCTGCTGTCCAATGAGACCCTGCTTTCGATGATCTCGCCGACCCTGCACGTCAACGTCGGCCACCAGCTCATTGCCGTCGCGCTGGTCATGGCCGTGGTGCTGGCGGCGCTGGCCTGGTTTTTGGCAACCGAGGCGGGCCTGAGCCTGCGCGCGGTCGGCGCCAACCCCGAACTGGCGCCGGCGCTGGCCATCCACCCCTGGGCCTGGGTGATCGCGGGCCTCGCACTGGCCAACGCACTCTCGGCGTTCGCCGGCGCGGTAGTGGTGCAGATGCAGGGCTTCGCTGACGTGCAGATGGGATTCGGCGTCCTCATCACCGGCCTGGCCGCCCTGATCATCGGCGAAACCCTGATCGGCCGCGGCAGTGTCCCGCGCCAACTGATCGCGCCTGTGCTGGGCTCGGTGGTGTATTACCAGTTGGTGTCCCTGGGCCTGGCCGCCGGCCTCAAGCCCGCCGACCTCAAGCTCGCCACAGGCATTTTCGTGCTCGTCACGCTGGCGCTGCCGGCGTTGCGCAAGGGCGGCACGCCGGAACGGTTTCGCGAATAACCCCATCGAAGGACACGCATGCGCAACAGCATCTCGGGCATCGATCACGTCGTCATCCTGGTGCGCGACCTGGACCGCGCCGCTGACACCTACACGCGCCTGGGCTTCACGCTCACCCCGCGCGGTTACCACACCCTGGGCTCGCAGAATCATTGCCTGATGTTCGGCAGTGACTACATCGAACTCCTGGCCGTGCCCAAGCCGCACCCGGTGATGGCCTACTTCAGCGACTTTCTCTCCCGCGCCGAGGGCCTGGGCGCGATCGCGTTCGCTACCGGCGACGCGCATGCCTTGCACGCCGGACTGACGGCAGACGGCATCGCGGCCGACGCGCCGGTGGACTTCTCGCGCCCGGTCGAGTTGCCCGGCGGCGCGCGCGACGCGCGCTTTCGCGTCGTGCAACTGCCCGAGAGCGCCACCCCCGGTTGCCGCACCTTCGCCTGCCAGCATTTCGACCGCGACGTGGTGTGGCTGCCCGAAGCCACGCGTCACGCGCTGGGCGTGACGGCCATCGCCGCGGTGGCAGTCGTGGCCGACGACGTGGCCGCGACTGCGGGCGCCTATGCTCAGGTCCTGGCCGAACAACCGACGTCGATACCTGAAGGCAAGCTCATCGCAACTGGTGGCGCGCCCATCGCAGTCAGCGACGCGGCGCGCTTGGGCAATCGCCTAGCCGGCGTGAACCTGCCGTCACGCGCTGCGCCGCAGCTGGCCGCCCTATTCCTGCGCGTGGCCAGCCGCACAAGCGCAGCGGCGGTGCTCAAACGCGGCGGCTTCAAGCCGCGCCGGCTGGCCGATGGCGCGCTGGCCATCGATGCGGATCAGGCGCACGGGGTGGCGCTGATACTCGGGTGACGACACGGAACTGCCGGCGCGAGGCGGGTTCCAACCGCCGCAAAAACCTAGTCCGCTGTCATCCGTGCCGCATCGATCACCTTGCGGTTGCGCGCCATATCGTTCTCGATAAAGGCGGCAAAGTCGACGGAATTCCTGAAGGAAGACTCGAACCCTGCCTGCAGAAGGGTCGCCTTGACCTCGGGCATGTCCATGACCTTTGCCGCCGCCGACTCGAGCGTCTTCAGGACGGCCGGTGGAAGCCGGGCCGGGCCCCAGAACCCGTACCAGGTGTTGAACTCAAAATTCTTCATGCCGACCTCGATCATGGTCGGCACCTCAGGTAGCAGCTTGCTGCGTTCACGGCCGGTGACGGCAAGAGCGCGCAAGCGGCCAGCCTTGACCAGGGGCACCGCCGTGATGGTCGGTACCACCACAGCCGAGACCTGACCACCGACGACATCCTGCACCGCGGGCGCCGTGCCCTTGTAAGGGACAAGAGGGATGTTTTCCAGGCGTGCCTCGTGAAAAAACTGCACCGTCGCGATATGGCCGCCGGAACCGACGCCCGTGTTGGCGAAGCTGATCTGCGCCGGCGCAGCCTTGGCTCGGGCGATGAATTCCGCAATCGTCGTCGCCGGGACTTGCGGATTGACGGTGAACACCAGTTCGCCCTGCGCAATCAGGCTGATGGCCGTGAAGTCCTTGACCGAATCGAACTTCATACGCTCGCGATACAGGAGCGGATTGATGGCGTGGATCGATGCGTTGACGTAAAGCGTGTAGCCATCCGGCGCCGCGGCAGCTACATGGGCCGCACCGATCATGCCCGACGCACCCGCGCGATTCTCGACGACGATGGGCGCGTTCAGCACTTCGCGCAGCTTGCCGGCGAACAGGCGCGCCACGCTGTCAGCCGGCCCGCCCGCCGGTTGCGGCACCACGACGGTGATCTGACGCGAAGGATAGGCCTGCTGCGCAACGGCGGCGGATGCGCCGGCCACCAAGACGAGCGCGACAGCCAGCGCGGCTGATCCCATGCGTTTCACGAGGCCCCCGAATCGAATCGTCTTCATCTCTTCCTCGTCTCCAGCGATATCGGCGTCGACGCTTTCGTCGCAAGCGCTGTGGTGTCGATGCGCGGCGTCAGGTCAACTCCATCATGTAGAGATTCAATCCGCGCATGACGGTGGCTTCGCGATAACCGCCGCCGGTCATCGTCCCATCGCTGTGGGATACGCTGATGTGGATGTGAATCACGTAGTTGGTTGGATTGTCCTTCGCAAATCCCGGCATGTTCCCGGGCTCGACTCCCTTCGCGAACAGTTCACCGGTGAAACCCACGACTTCGAGTGGTTCATCGAGCTTCTTGACGCCGATGGTCGGTGGCGGGCCGTGATCGACCGGATTGGCGACGGTCAGACTGGTGATAGAGCCGATGCCGCCCAGGATCACTACGCCCTTCCATCGCTTGTCCGCAAGATAGGCGTAGAGGGCTTTCGTCACGTCCTGCCCCTGGGTGATCTGCAGCATGTGGACTGTCGACATCTTTTGCCCTTTGATGGATTTCGCGCCCGATCCGAGTGTACGCAATATCCACCCGTGAGGTTCACCAGGTCTTGCGCGGCGGCGTCTTCACCTCGATGGTGAGGCATTCCTCCAGCGCCTCGCTGAAATGCGGCACGCCGCGGCGATGTATCCACGCGTCGCCCGGGCCGACCTCGGATACCTGCCCGTCGATGTTAAGGCGCATGCGCCCGCGCACCAGGTAGATCACCGACTCGTGGTCGTCGTGGCGGTGTTCGGGAACCCGCACGCCCTTGGCCTGCACGATCTCGATGAGCAGCGCCTCTTCGCCGACCAGGAGCGGCTTGACCGAGACCTGGCCGATGCCGGCGCGGCCCTCGACGCTGGTCAGGGACTCGGCGGGGACCTGGGCGTTATGTGCAACGTGGCTGGACGTCTTGGGCAGGGTGCGGGCGTTCATGGTCGTCCTCCGGAGTGTCTGGTCATTTCGATCCGCACCGGTGGCGGCAGGTTACGGGCCGGCAAGTGGCGTCGATGCCATCGGGCCATCGCGCCCATGCGTCTTGATTGGGCACCGCTCACCGCTGGGCGGACTGCGCCTCGGCCACCACCGGGTTTTTCAGTTCGCCGATGCCCTCGATGTCGATCTCGACCACGTCGCCCGGCAGCATCGGGCCGATGCCGGCCGGCGTGCCAGTGAGGATCACATCGCCGGGCCTAAGCGTGATCGCCTGGCTCAGGTACGACACCAGCTTGGGCACGGAATAGATCAGGTCTGAAGTGCGGCTGTCCTGCACGGTCTTGCCGTTCAGTCGCGTGCGGATGCGCAAATCGCCCGGGTCGATATCGGTCACGATCACGGGACCGAGCGGACAAAAACTGTCGAAGGCCTTGCCGATCAAGAGCGTGCCCAGCTTCATTTCGGCGAACTGGATCGGCCGCTGGCTGACATCGTTGCCGCAGGTGTAGCCGAACACGTGGTCGAGCGCATCGGCCTCGGACACTCGCCGCGCGGTCTTGCCGATGACGACCGTGAGTTCGCACTCGTAGTCGACACGTCCGGCCTCGAGCGGATAGACGATCGGTTCCTCCGGCCCGATCACCGCGCTGTCCGGCTTCATGAAAAGCATGGGAATCGGCGGCACCGGCTGTCCGGATTCGGCCGCGTGCGCGGCATAGTTGAGGCCGGCGCCGAACACGCGCGGCCGCTCGACCGGCGCCAAAAGGCGCACCGCCTCCAGCCGGTCGCGTTCACCGGAAACGGCAAGCGAGGTGAAAGGATCACCGGCCAGGCGCTCCAGCGTGCCGTCGTCGTGCAACACGCCGTGGAGGATCCGGCCTTCGATCTGGTAGCGGGCGATCTTCATGGAGAACTCCGGAAGCTGGCGCCCGGGATATCGGCACGCCTGAGGGGCACGATGGCCACGATTTGGTCGCGTTCCGACCTGTGGGTCCGGATCATGGCGCACCCAGCCAGGCTGCAATGTTGCCCGGATCCGCATCGCCGTCGAACACCACGAAGCGCGCCGCCAGCGACGTCGTAGCGCCGTTGGCGAGTGCGAGCGCGCGGTCGCGGCAGGGGCTGGCCGTCACCACGCCCCAATCGCTCACGAACCACCACCAGGGGTGGGCCGCGCTGCCGGTCGGCATAGGCCGCATCGCCAGGCCGGCGCGACGACCACCGCCGACCGGGCCGCTTGAGGCCACCCAGGCCGCGTGTTCGTCGATCCCCGCGGCGTCGCCGCGGTGGCCATGGTCGTCCTGCAGCATGCCGCCTTCGTCCACGCACATCGAGGCGGCGGTGCGGAAGTTGAACCAGGCGTGGCGCGTGGGCCCGATCGCGATATTCCACGGGCCGGCGGTGATCTCGCAACGGACATCGATCGCGATATGGTCGACATGTGGCGTCGCCAAGGTCGTGCGCTTTTCTTCGAGCAGCAGTCGCCCCTGCGGGGCCGCCCATTCGACCGGGCCGCGCCACTCGATCTTCTGTTCCAGCACGTAAGCCGCGCCGCGCGTGGCGCCTTCGATGCCCGTCTCGATCACATGCCCCGGCGCGCGGCCCTGGAACACATCGTTCACGTAGCAGTTGTACGCGTAGGTCTCGGTCCGCCCGCCGGGCGCGGGCATGTCCAGATGCACGTGGTCGGCGCCAACCCAGATCGAATGGTGGTGCGGATGGTCGGCCGGACCTTCGCTGGTGACCAGCACGCCGTCCGGGGTGTAGACCGGGAACAGGTACGGCCGGTACGCCCCTGCAGTCACGCCCAGCAGGGTGCGCCCGTCATGACGCAGCAGGCGCCGCCGCGCACCGGCGAACGCACCGGCGGGCAACGCGATGGACTCCTGCCCGAAAGCAAAACCCTTCACGCCGCCCTCGCGCACCAAGCGCCGCTGCGAGTCAGCGCAAGGCGAGAATCCGCCCCACCATGGCCTTGGTGTCGGCACTCCGTGTGCTGAACTCGTCGAACAGCGGGCGCGTGGCGGCGAACCACCTGCCGGTCTCCTCCGCGGAGGCGCGATGCACGTTGACGCCGAACTTTTGCAGTTCGCCCAGCGCTTCGTCGGCCTTGGCGCGGTTGTTGCGGCGCTGCTCGGCGAAGGCCTCCTTGGCGGTATTGCGCACCACCGCCTGCAAGTCCGCCGGCAGTCCATCCAGCCACTTGGCGTTGACGCGAATCGCCTTGGGCAGGAACCAGTGATACGACAGGTTGAGGAACTTGGCCTGTTCGTACCATTTGAAACCGCGGATCGAGAAGAAGTCCGCTTCCAGAGCGTCGATGACCCCGGAGGCCAGCGCGCTGTACTGCTCGGCGTAGGGCAGCGGCGTGGGATTGGCGCCCAGGCGGCGCCAGAAATCCACCCACACCTTGATCTCGGGCACGCGGATCTTGGTGCCTTTCAATTGGTCGAGGTTGGTGACCTGGCGCTTCGAGAGGAGGTGACGGAAGCCGACTTCTCCGTAGGCAACGAATTCAATGCCCGTCTTCTTGCGCACGATGTCGGAAATCTCGGTCCCGATCGGCCCCTGCAAGACCTTGTCGACGTGCGTTTCATCCTTGTAGATGAAACCCGGCGCACCACCGGTGACGGCCACCTCGGGCGCCATCGATTCCTCGGTGTCAGGTCCGCCGGTGGTCGATTGCACGGTGCCCAGCCGGCTTTGTTCGATCAACTGGGTGTAGCTGCCGAGCTGGCTTGCCGGGAAGTGCTGGGCATCGATCCGCCCGCCGCTGGCGCTTTTCAACATGCCACACCATTTTTCGATCGACTCGGTGAGCGGCGATCCGATCGCCTCGGTGTGCGCCATGCGAAACGGAAACCTTTGCTGGCCGCGCGCATTGCTCAAGTAAGGCAGGCCGGCAACCGCGACGCCGGCCTTGATGATGCGGCGACGCGTGGCGCCGACCGGGACTTGGGTAATAGCAGATGTCATGGGTTATCTCCTCTGTAAGGGAAGGCGCTCGACCGCCATGGACCAAGCCGACGTCATGGCTTTTAACCATCGGGTTAATACTTTAAGTTAACATAACCGAAGTCGCGTCTCAAGTGATGTGCCAATCGCATGTCGGTGACGCCGATTCACTGCAATCATCCTTCGTGCGCATCCCCACCCTGCCGATTCGCCACATCACCACTGCGCTGGAGTGGCTGTGCATCGCACTCTTCGCCACCACGGTGGCCCTGACCGTGGTGCAGGTGTTCTTTCGCTACGTGCTGAACAACGCGCTTTTCTGGTCGGAGGAGGTCGCGCGTTTTTGCTTCGTATGGTCGGTATTCCTCGGCACCGCGGTCGTCGCGGGACGCGGGCGGCACATGCGCATGGAATTGTTCAGCGCCATCACCTCGGGGCCGCGGCGCCTGGCACTGGACCTGCTCGCCGAGACCGTGACGGCGGCCGCGGCGATCGCCATGCTGCTGCACGGCTGGTCCTTCGCGACACAGGTCACCGGTGTGTCGGGGGCGCTCGAGTGGCCGAGCCGCTGGCTGTACATGGCGGTGCCCTGCGGCGGCGCGCTCACCTTGTTGTTCGTCCTGACACGCCGTCCGCTGGGGGCGGAGCGCTGGTGGGCAGGCTTGTGCGCAGCAGCGCTGGGCGCGCTCTTCTACAAGGCCTTGTTGTCCGGCGAGCCCTGGGTCTCGCATCAATGGAGCGTTGGCTGGTCCCTGCACATCGCCGCGCTGGGCCTCATGTTCCTGGACGCGCCGATCGCCTTTTGCATGATCGTCGGCACCTACCTGGCATTCGCCAACCAGGGGCCGCTGATGCTTCTGCCGATCTCGCAATCGCTGGCGTCCTCCGTCAACTCCTTTGTGTTGCTGTCGATCCCGTTTTTCATCCTGGCTGCGCACGTCATGAATTCCAGCGGCATCACTGCCTACCTGGTGCGCTTTGCAGCGGCCTTGGTCGGGCACATGCGCGGCGGACTGGCGCAGGTCAATGTCGTCACCAACGTCGTCATGGGTGGACTGTCGGGGTCGTCGCTGGCAGTGGCTGTCGGTACCGCCAAGGCCCTGGTGCCGGAGATGGAAAAGCGTGGTTACCCCAAGCCCTTCGCGGCGGCAGTGACAAGTTCCGCCTCGACGATGGACAACCTGATCCCGCCGTCGATCGGCATGATCGTCTACGCCGCGCTAGGCTCGGTGTCCGTCGGGGCGCTCTTTACCGCCGGTATCGTCCCTGGACTCCTGATGGCACTCGCCTTGATGGCGGTGGTGCGCTGGCAGGCGGTGCGGCGCAATTTCGAGCCGGCTTCGCGCCCAGCCACGCTGGCCGAACGCGGCCAGGCGCTGTGGGCGGCGGTACCGGCCCTCCTGGTACCGATCCTCATCATCGGCGGCATGCGCGCGGGTGCCTTCACGGCTTCCGAGGCTGGCGCGATGGCGGTCGTCTATGCGCTCGTGATCGGCAAGCTTGCCTACCGGCAGTTCCGTTGGCGCGAAGCACCGGGCATCCTCAAGGAGGGCTTTGTCGACACCGTCATCATCATCGCCGTGGTCGCCGCCGCGGCGCCATTCGGCTGGGCGCTGGGCATCGAACGGATTCCACAAAAGATCGCCGAGCAGATGGGCGCGCTGGCGCAGAACAAGTGGATCTTCCTGCTACTGCTGAACGGATTCCTGCTGGTGGTCGGCCTGGCCATGGAGTTCCTGGCCTCTCTGGTGATCCTGGTGCCGATCCTGTTGCCCCTTGCGGTCAAGGCCGGCATCGATCCGGTGCACCTGGGCGTCATCATGGTCATGAACCTGGTACTGGGCGCGCTCACGCCGCCGTTAGGCGTGCTGGTGTTCGCCACCGCGAGCATTGCGCAGGTGCGCATCAACGCGGTCTACCGCGAAGTTCTGCCGTTTTTTTGCGCGCTCACCGCGGTGCTGGTGCTGGTGACCTACTGGCCGTGGTTGAGCCTGGGGCTGCCGAAATTGATCGGCTATTGAGATCAAGCGACTCGCGTGACGACCTGGGAAGAGCCTCGAGGTCGATGAGGGATTGACCAAACGCCGACGCCGCCCTTGAGGCGGCGTCGGCGCTTGCTGCGCGGCTGCCTTAGTCGGCCTGCTTCCTCAAGAACGCCGGGATTTCGTACTTGTCCATCCCGGCGTTCGCCAGCGCCTCGACCTGCGCGCGCCGGTCGGCACGCCCGGAGCGAAACACCGCCGGCGTCTCCAGCGCGCCGTAGTCCACCGCCGGCGCCTGGTCGAATGGCGTGGCCACCGCGATGGGCGCATTGTCGGTGCCGGTGCGCAGCACCGTCTGCGGCACCAGTTGCGGCTTGTCGCCGCGCTTGGCCATGGCGCGTCCGAGGCCGGTGGCGACCACCGTCACGCGCAGCTTGTCGCCGATGGAGTCGTCGAAGACCGCGCCGCAGATGACGTGCGCGTCGGGGTCGGCGAAGGCCTTGATGGTCTCCATGACCTCGCGGTACTCCTTCATCTTGAGCGACTTGGATGCGGTGATGTTGACCAGCACGCCGCGCGCGCCGGTCAGGTCCACACCCTCGAGCAGCGGGCTGGCCACGGCCTGCTCGGCGGCGATGCGCGCGCGGTCCATGCCCTCGGCCCAGGCCGAGCCCATCATGGCCATGCCCATCTCGGCCATCACGGTCTTGACGTCCTCGAAGTCGACGTTGATCAGGCCCGGCTGGTTGATGATTTCCGAGATGCCGGCCACCGCGTTGTGCAGCACGTCGTCAGCCGCGGCGAAGGCGTCACCCATCTCGACGTCCTCGCCCAGCACCTCCATCAGCTTCTCGTTCAGGATCACGATCAGCGAGTCGACATGCTGCGCCAGTTCCTGGATGCCGGCCTCGGCAGAGCGCATGCGCCGCCCGCCCTCGAAGAGGAAGGGCTTGGTCACCACGCCGACGGTGAGGATGCCCATCTCCTTGGCGATCTCGGCCACCACCGGCGCGGCGCCGGTGCCGGTGCCACCGCCCATGCCGGCGGTGATGAACACCATGTGCGCGCCTTCCAGTGCCTCGACGATGCGCTCGCGTTCGGTGAGTGCGAACTCGCGCCCGCGCTCCGGCCGCCCGCCGGCGCCCAGCCCGGTGCCGCCCAGCTGGATCTGCGTGCCGGCCCCGGTGCGCGTCAGCACCTGCGCATCGGTGTTGGCGGCGATGAACTCCACGCCGCCGACCTCGCGCCGGATCATGTGGGCGATCGCGTTGCCGCCCGCGCCCCCGACACCGATGACCTTGATGACCGTGCCGTTGGTCTCGGTCTCCAACACCTCGAACGTGTTACCCATGTTCACCATCTCCTTGATTGAAAGTTCAACGATCTTCGAGGTCTAGAAATTCGGGGCTGCCGGCTGTCTGGGCATGCTGCCTGCGCCCGAGCCGATAACCCCCAATCCCCAGCCCTCCCCTACGAACACACCCACCCTTCCGTAGCCATTCCGGTCGCGAATCGTCCGGCTCTGCCGGCGATTCGCGACTGATTGATTCGCGCGAAAGTAGGTTTGCACTTTCGCGCGCCCGACCAAAAATAGGTTTGTACTTTTGCCCGCTCCTAAAAATTCCCCTGAAACCAGGTCTTCATGCGCCCCGCGATGTTGCGGATCGAACCGCTCTTCTCGGCGATGCGCCCCTGGTGCGTGCGCTGCATCAACCCTTCCTGCAACAATCCCAGCGCGGTGGCAAAGCGCGGCCCGCGCACCACGTCGGCCAGGCTCCCCTCGTAGTGCGGCGAGCCGATGCGCACCGGCATCGAGAACATCTGCTCGCCCAGCTCGACCATGCCGGGCAGCGCGGCCGAGCCGCCGGTCAGGACGATGCCCGAGGACAGCAGTTCCTCGAAGCCCGACTCGCGCAGCGACTTCTGCACCAGCTCGAACAATTCCTGCACGCGCGGCTCGATGACGGCAGCCAGCGCCTGGCGCGACATGCTGCGCGGGCCGCGCTCGCCGATGCCGGGAACATCGATCATCTCGTCTTCCCCGGCCAGGCGCTGCAGCGCGACGCCGTGACGGATCTTGATTTCCTCGGCCTCGCCGGTCGGAGTGCGCAAGGCCATGGCGATATCGTTGGTGATCTGGTCGCCGGCGATCGGGATCACCGCGGTGTGGCGTATCGCGCCGCCGGTGAAGACCGCCACGTCGGTGGTGCCACCGCCGATGTCGATCAGCGCGACGCCGAGCTCTTTCTCGTCGTCCGACAGCACGGCCAGGCTGGAGGCCAGCGGCTGCAGGATCAGGTCATTCACCTCCAGGCCGCAGCGGCGCACGCACTTGACGATGTTCTGCGCCGCCGAGACCGCGCCGGTGACGATGTGCACCTTGACCTCCAGGCGCATGCCGCTCATCCCCAGCGGTTCGCGCACGTCCTCCTGGCCGTCGATGATGAATTCCTGGTTGAGGATGTGCAGGATCTGCTGCTCGGTGGGGATATTGACCGCGCGCGCGGTCTCGATGACGCGGTCGATGTCGATCTGCGCCACCTCGCGGTCCTTGATCGCGACCATGCCGTGCGAATTGAAGCTCTTGATGTGACTGCCGGCGATGCCGGTGTAGGCGCGCGTGATCTTGCAGTCGGCCATCAACTCGGCCTCCTCGAGCGCGCGCTGGATCGACTCGACGGTCTTCTCGATGTTGACCACCACGCCCTTCTTCAGGCCCTCGCTGGCGTGGCTGCCGGTGCCGATGATCTGCATGCGGTTCTCCGGCGTCACCTCGGCGACGATGACCACCACTTTGGAGGTGCCGATGTCGAGTCCGACGATCAGGTCCTTCGCATCCCGGTTCTTGCCCATGGGTCCCTCGTCTCCTGCCTTGTCTATTCGCGCCGGCGCGGCTTGCTCGCCGCCGCACGTTGTCGTGGTCCTGCCGCAGGCCGGGCGCCGCGCGCCGCGCCTGACTCGGCCTGGGCCGCTGCGCGCAAGGCCGGCACGCGCAGCGCAAAACCGTTCGGGTAGCGCAGGTCGACGACCTCGATGCGCGCCGAAAGCGCGCCAACGGTCGCGGCGTAGTTGGCGACGAAGCGGTCCAGCCGCGACAGCACGCTCGACCCCGGTTGCTCGCGCCCCAGTTCCAGGACCAGGCCATCGGCGACGCGCACGCTCCAGGCCTGGCGCGCCGACAGCGACAGCACCCTGACCTCCTTGCCCACCAGGGCCAGGCGCTCGCGCACCTGCGTATAGCGCCGCGCCATGTCGGCCGCGGCGCCTTCAGGGCCCAGCAGCAAGGGCAGGCGCGCGCCCAGATCGGCCTCGCCGGGCGCATCGAAGGCCTCGCCCAGCACGCTCACGAAGCGATTGCCCGCGTCGTCGTTCCAGCGCGCCAGCGCGCGATGTTCCTCGAGCGTCACCAGGAGGCGGTCCGGCCAGGCGCGGCGCACGCTGACCGTGCGCACCCAGGGCTGCGACTCGAAAGCGGCGCGCGCCGCGCTCAGGTCGACGGTGAAGAGCGTGCCGGACAAGCGCGGCAGGACCGTGCGCGCCAGCGGCGCGGCGCTGACATGGTCCAGCGACGTGCCTGGCTGGGGCAGCACCACCACGCTCTTGATCGCAAAGGCCGGCAGTCCGGCGGCGGCGCGCAGCCCGGCCGCGGCCAGCACGACCAAGGCCAGCATCACGCAGGCGCGCGTGACGCGGTTGAGGAGGAGGACATCGTGCCAGAAACTCACTGCGGCGCCTCCAGGGTCTGCGCTAGGATGGTCACGCACAGGTCCGCATAGGACATGCCGGCCTGGCGCGCCGCCATGGGCACCAGGCTGTGGGACGTCATTCCCGGCGAGGTGTTGACCTCGAGCAGGAACACTTGCCCATCCGGCCGACGCATCATGTCGATGCGCCCCCAGCCGCGGCAGCCCGGCAGGCGAAACGCCTTCAGCGCCAGTGCCTGGAGGCGCGCCTCCTCGTCCGCAGGCAGGCCGCAGGGGCAGAGGTAGCGTGTGTCGTCGCTGAAGTACTTGTTCTGATAGTCGTAGTTGCCCTGCGGCGCCTCGATACGGATCAGCGGCAGCGCGCTGTCACCGAGAATGCTTGCGGTGTATTCCGCGCCGGCGATGAATTCCTCGGCCAGCGCGATATCGCGATACTTGCGCGCGGCGAGCTCGTAGGCCGCCGGCAGCTGATCGACCTGCGTGACCTTGGTCAGTCCGAGGGTCGAGCCTTCGTTGGCCGGCTTGACGATCAGGGGCAGGCCCAGGTCGGCCGCCACTGCACCCCAGTCCTCGCCGGATTCGAGAATGCGCCAGCGCGGCGTGGGAATGCCCGCCGAGGCCCAGATCATCTTGGTGCGCCACTTGTCCATGCCGATGGCCGAGCCCATGACCCCGGAGCCGGTGTACGGCAGTCCCAGCATCGCCAGCGCACCTTGCAGCGTACCGTCCTCGCCGCCGCGACCGTGCAGCGCGATGAAGCAGCGCGCAAAACCGTCCTTTCGCAACTCGGCCAGGTCGCGCTCCGCCGGATCGAAGGCGTGGGCATCGATGCCGCGTTCACGCAGCGCCGAGAGCACGCCGTTGCCGCTCATGAGCGATATCTCGCGCTCGGCCGAGGCACCGCCCATGAGCACCGCGACACGGCCGAAGGCGTTCATGCCGCCGCTCCCGTGAGCGCGCGCGGCACCCCGCCCACCGATCCGGCGCCCATGGTGATGACCACGTCGCCGTCGCGCGCGCACTCGCGCAGTGCGTCGGGCATGGCGCCGATCTCGCCCACGAACACCGGCTCGACACGCCCCGCCACGCGCACCGCGCGCGCCAGGGCGCGGCCATCGGCGGCGACGATCGGCGCCTCGCCGGCCGGATAGACCTCGGCCAGCAGCAGCGCGTCGACCCCCGAGAGGACGCGCACGAAGTCCTCGAAGCAGTCGCGCGTGCGCGTGTAACGATGCGGCTGGAACGCCAGCACCAGGCGCCGCCCGGGAAAGGCGCCGCGCGCCGCCGCCAGGGTGGCCGCCATCTCGGCCGGGTGGTGGCCGTAGTCGTCGATCAGGGTGAAACTGCCGCCGCCGGCGGCGGCGACCTCGCCGTGACGCTGGAAGCGCCGCCCGACGCCCTTGAACTGCGCCAGCGCCGCGACGATGGCCGCGTCGGCCACGCCGATCTCGCTGGCGACCGCGACAGCCGCCAGCGCGTTCTGCACGTTGTGCACGCCGGGCAGGTTGAGCACGATCTCCAGGTCCGCGCGGCCTTCGCGGCGTGCCGTGAAGCGCATGCGGCCGGCGTCGGCCACGACGGCCAGCGCGCGCACCTGCGCGTCCTCGGCCAGGCCGTAGGTGGTCACCGGCTTGCTGATCATGGGCATGATCTGCCGCACTGCCGCGTCGTCGGCGCACAGGATGGCGTTGCCGTAGAAGGGCAAGCGCTGGGTGAAGTCGACGAAGGCCTGCTTGAGTCGCGCAAAGTCGTGCCCGTAGGTCTCCATGTGGTCGGCGTCGATGTTGGTGACCACCGCGATCACGGGCTGCAGGTTGAGGAACGAGGCATCGGACTCGTCGGCCTCGACGACGATGAATTCGCCCTGCCCCAGTCGCGCGTTGGCATCTGCCGAGTTGAGGCGGCCGCCGATGACGAAGGTCGGGTCGAGCCCGCCCTCGGCAAGCACGCTCGCCGTCAGGCTGGTGGTGGTGGTCTTGCCGTGCGTGCCGGCCACCGCGATGCCCTGCTTCAAGCGCATCAATTCGGCCAGCATCAGTGCGCGCGGCACCACCGGGATGCGCCGCGCGCGCGCCGCCATCACCTCGGGGTTGGAAGCATCGACCGCGGTCGAGACCACCACCACGTCGGCATGGGCGACGTGTGCCGCATCGTGGCCCAGCGCGATCATCGCGCCCAGGCCAGCCAGGCGCGCGGTCGCCGCGTTGGAGGAGAGGTCCGAGCCGCTCACCTTGTAGCCCAGGGTGATGAGCACTTCGGCGATGCCCGACATGCCCGATCCGCCGATACCCACGAAGTGGATGTGCTTGATCTTGTGTTTCATGTGCGCCCCGCCAGCGCGATGGTGGCGCGCGCCACTTCGGCTGCCGCTTCCGGTTTGGCATAGGCGCGCGCCTTGGTGGCCATCGCCAGGCAGTCCGCACGCGAAGTCTTCTCGAAGATCGCCGCCAGGCGCCGCTCGTCAAGCTCGGCCTGCTGCACCAGCATGGCCGCTCCGTGACGCGCCAGGAACGCTGCGTTTGCACTCTGGTGGTCATCGACCGCGTGCGGATAGGGCACGAAGAGCGCGGCCACCCCGGCACAGGCGACCTCCGCCACGGTCATGGCGCCGGCCCGACAGACGACCAGGTCGGCCTCGCCATACGCTGCGGCCATGTCGTCGATGAAGCTCTGGCACTCCGCCTCGACACCGCTGGCGGCGTACGCCGCGGTCAGTTCCTCCAGGTGGTCGCGCCCGGACTGGTGGCGCAACACCGGGCGCACCGCAGGGCCTAGCAGCGCGCAGGCAGCCGGCAGCAGCCGGTTGAGCGCCTGCGCACCGAGGCTGCCGCCCAACACCAGCACGCGCAGGGGCCCGATGCGGCCCGCATAGCGTTCAGCCGGCGGTGCCAGCGCGGTGATTTCGGCGCGCACCGGATTGCCCACCCACTGCGCGTTGGGCAGCGTGTCGGGGAAGGCGGTCATGACACGATCCGCCAGTCGCGCCAGCACCCGGTTCGAGAGACCGGCGATCGCGTTCTGCTCGTGCAGCAGCAGGCCACGCCCCAGCAGCACGGCCATCATGCCGCCGGGAAAGGTGATGTAGCCGCCGAATCCGATCACGGTCGCCTTGCGATGCCGGGCCAGGACCATGAGCGACTGCGCGAATGCGATGAGCAAGCGCAGCGGCAACAGGAACTTGGTCACAAGTCCCTTGCCGCGCACGCCGGAAAAGCTGATCCAGGCCATCTCGAAGCCGTGGCGCGGCACGAGATCGGCCTCCAGCCCCGCACGGCTGCCGATCCAGACCACGCGAAAGCCGGCATCGGCGACGCGCCGTGCCACTTCCAGCGCGGGGAACACGTGGCCGCCGGTGCCGCCGGCCATGACGATCACCACCGGCAGGCGCGCGATGGTGTTGATCTCCTGCGCGGCGCGAGTGCGGGTGTCCTGGTTGATCAAGACTTGAGCCCCCGCATCAACCTGCGATTTTCATAATCAACCCGCAGGAGGACAGCCAGCGCCACGCAATTCATGACGATGCCCGACCCGCCAAAACTCATCAGCGGCAAGGTCAGTCCCTTGGTCGGCAACACGCCCATGTTGACGCCCATGTTGATGAGTGTCTGAATGCCCAGCCACAGCCCGATGCCCTGCGCGACCAGAGCGGCGAAAGTGCGCTCCAGCGCCAGCGCCTGCCTGCCGATGACGATCGCGCGCCGCACCAGCCAGAAGAACATCAGGACGATGATCACCACGCCGACGAGCCCGAGCTCTTCGGCGATGACGGCCAGGAGGAAGTCGGTGTGCGCCTCGGGCAGGTAAAAGAGCTTCTCGACACTGCCGCCCAAGCCGACGCCGAACCACTCGCCGCGGCCGAACGCGATCAGCGCGTGCGAGAGCTGGTAGCCGCGACCGAACGCGTCGCTCCACGGATCCATGAAGCCGATGATGCGCTGGCGCCGATAGTCGGAGAAGGCGATCAGCAGTGCGAAGCTGGCCAGGAGCACCAGGAGCAGGCCGAAGAAGAGCCGCGCGTTCATGCCGCCCAGGAACAGGATCCCCATGGCGATGGCGACGATCACGACGAAGGCGCCCATGTCCGGCTGGCGCAGGAGCAGCCAGCCGACGAAGACCATCGCCATCGCCATGGGCAGGAAGCCCTGCTTGAACGAGTGCATGACGGCCGCCTTGCGCACGGTGTAGTCGGCGGTGTAGAGCACGGCGAAGAGCTTCACCAGCTCCGAGGGCTGCATGTTGAGGCCGGCCAGCGAGATCCAGCGGCGCGCGCCGTTGACCTGGCGGCCGATGCCAGGGATCAGTACCAGTACCAGGAGGACCACGCCCACCAGAAAAAGCGGCAGGGCGAAGCGTTGCCACGTATCGAGGGGCACGCGAAACGCCAGCACCGCGGCGAGCGCGCCGGCCGCCAGCGAGATCGCATGGCGCAGCAGGAAATAGTAGGAGCGATAGCCGGTGAACTTGGAACCTTCGGCGAAGGCGATCGACGCCGAATAGACCATCACCAATCCGATGGCGAGCAGCAGCACCCCGACCCAGAAGACACCCTGGTCGAAATCGGCCATGCGCGCCGGTGCGCCCACCCGCGCAGCGCCCGAGGTGCCGCGCAGGGCACGCATGGGCGAACCGACGAGCGCCTCAGGCATCGCACCCCCCGAAAGCCGCGGCCGCGGCCATTGCGGCGCGCGGCGGTGCGCCAAGTGCCCCGGAAGCCATCGGCGGCACCGAGGCCGGCGTCGCCGGGCGCGCCAGTGAGCGCACCGCTTCGGCGAACACCTGGGCGCGATGCGCATAGTCGCGGAACATGTCGAAACTCGCGCAGGCCGGGGACAAGAGGACGCAGTCGCCCGGCCGCGCGAGTTGCGCTGCGCGTCTCACGGCCTGCCCGAGATCGGCGCAATCCTCCAGCGCGACAGCGCTGCCGGCAAGCGCCGCCCGCAGCCGGCCCGCATCGCGGCCGATCAGGAGTACGGCGCGCGCGTGGCGCGCGACCGCAGCAGCCAGAGGCGCGAAGTCCTGCCCCTTGCCTTCACCCCCGGCGATCAAGACGATGCGTCGACCGGGCGCCAAATCCGCCCCCAAGCCCAAAAGCGCGGCCTGCGTCGCACCGACGTTGGTGCCCTTGCTGTCGTCGATCCAGGCCACGCCGTCGAGCTCGGCAATACGCTGCACGCGATGCGGCAGTCCGCCGTAGCGCGGCAACGCCTTGAGCAACGGTGCGCGCGGCAGCCGTGCCAGGCTGGCCAGCGCGAGCGCGGCCAGGACATTGATCGCGTTGTGCGCGCCGGACAGACGCAACGCGTCCACCGGCATCAGGCGCTGCGGCGCAACCTCATCGTCGCCGCCGACGGCCAGCCAGGTCAGCCCGCCGGGCCGGCTTTCGCGCACCAGTCCGAAGTCATGCGGGCCGGCCGGCGCCCCCGCGCCGAAGGTCGCCACCAGCGGCGCGACGTCGCGGCGCCGCTTGGGGACGAAAGGCTTCTTCATTGCCATCACGCGCGCGTCGTCGCGATTGAGTACCTGCACGGCCGCGCCATCGAAGATGCGCGCCTTGGCGCGCGCATAGGCCTCCATGTCGCCGTGACGATCCAGGTGATCCTCGCTCAGATTGAGCACGGCTGCAGCGTCGCATTTGAGGCTGGCGGTGGTTTCGAGCTGGAAGCTCGACAGTTCCAGCACCCAGAGCGCGGGCAGCGCACCGCCGCCGGCCTGTGCCGACTTGGCATCGCGCCAGGCGTCCAGCACCGCCGGACCGATGTTGCCGGCCGCGCAGGTCGCGACCCCGGACGCCTGGCCCAGGTGTGCGAGGAGCGAGGTCACGGTCGTCTTGCCGTTGGTGCCGGTGATCGCGATGATCCTGGGTGCGTACCCGTTCTCGGCATTCTCGGTCGCCAACGCCTGGGCGAAGAGTTCGATGTCGCCGTCGAAGAAGAGGCCGCGCGCGCGCGCGCGCGCCACCGCGGGGTCGGTCTGCGGGCCGTACAGCGGCACGCCAGGCGAGATCGCGACGCGATCGATGCCGTCGAACATGGCATCGGCAAACGGGCCCAGATGCACCGTTGCGCCCGGAGCGATCGCCGCGACTTCGCCGGCGCCGGGCGGCGCTGGCCGCGAATCGGCGAACGACAGCACTGCCCCGCGCGGGGCCAAGTGGCGCGCCATGGACAACCCCGACTCGCCCAGGCCGAGGATGAGCACGCGCATGCCGTGATAGTCCAGGCGGGTCATCGCAGCTTGAGGGTTGCCAGGCCGAACAGCACCAGCATCATGGTGATGATCCAGAAGCGCACGACGACCTGGGTCTCCTTCCAGCCCTTGTGCTCGAAATGGTGATGCAGGGGCGCCATCAGCAGGATGCGCCGCCCCTCGCCGTACCGAGCGCGCGTGTACTTGAAGTACGCGACCTGCAGTGCCACCGAGAGGGTCTCCACGACGAACACCCCGCCCATGATGGCCAGCACGATTTCCTGGCGCACGATCACCGCGACGGTGCCGAGCGCGCCGCCGATGGCAAGCGCGCCGACATCACCCATGAACACCTGCGCCGGATAGGCGTTGAACCAGAGAAAGCCCAGTCCGGCGCCGGCCAGGGCGCCGCAGAAGACGATCAGTTCGCCCGCTCCCGGGATGTAGGGGATCAGGAGGTACTTGGCGTAGACGGCGTTCCCGGTCACGTAGGCGAACAGCCCGAGCGCGCCGCCGACCATCACCGCCGGCATGATCGCCAGGCCGTCGAGGCCGTCGGTCAGGTTGACCGCGTTGGAGGTGCCGACGATCACGAAATAGGTGAGCGCAATGAAGCCGAACACGCCGAGCGGGTACGAGATTTCCTTGAAGAAGGGCACGATCAGGTTGGCCTTCTGCGGCAATTCCATGGTGAAGCCGCTGGCGACCCAGCGCATCACCAGTTCGATGATCTTGTCGGCATTGGGCGCAGAGACGGCAAAGGCCAGGTAGACCGCGGCCACCACGCCCACCACCGACTGCCAGAAGTACTTCTCGCGCGCCGACAGGCCCTTGGGATTGCGGTGCACCACCTTGCGCCAGTCGTCGACCCAGCCGATGGCGCCGAAGCCCAGGGTCACCACCAGCACGATCCAGACGAAGCGGTTGGTGAGGTCGGCCCACAGCAGGGTGGCGATCGCGATCGCGATCAGGACCAGCGCGCCGCCCATGGTCGGCGTGCCGGCCTTGACCAGGTGCGACTGCGGACCGTCGTCGCGCACCGACTGGCCGATCTTGTAGGCGGTCAGACGACGGATCACCGCCGGACCGGCGATGAGGGCGATCGCCAGTGCGGTGAGCGTGGCCAGCACCGCGCGCAGGGTGATGTAGTTGAAGACGCTGAAGGCGCGGATGTCGCGCGCAAGCCACTGGGCGATTTCGAGGAGCATGTCTGTCGCGCTCCCTAGTGCGCCGCCGCGGCTTCGCCGGTCAGCATCTCGACCACGCGTTCCATGCGCGCCGAACGCGAGCCCTTGATGAGGAGCGTCGCCCCGGGGCGCGCCAGCTCGCGCGCCGCCGCGCCGACCTCGGCGATGTCGCCGAAACGCATCGCGCCGGCGCCGAAGCCCTCGACGGCCGGCGCGGTGTCCTCGCCCAAGGCCAGCAGGCGATCGATGCCGCGCTCGCGCGCGTAGGCGCCGACCTCGCGGTGAAACGCCGGGCCTTCATGCCCGACTTCCCCCATGCGGCCCAACACCAGCACGCGGATCCCGCCGATGGCGCCGAGCACGTCAATGGCGGCCCGCACCGAATCCGGGTTGGCGTTGTAGCTGTCGTCGATGACGACCGCGCCGGAAGGCGCGACCTTTTTCTGCATGCGACCGCGATAGGGAGTGAAGGCCGCCAGGCCGGCGGCGATGGCAGCCAGCGGCACCCCCGCACCGATCGCGCAGGCTGCCGCCGCGCAGGCGTTGGCCACGTTGTGCCGCCCGGCGATGCGCAGCGCGACTTCGACGTTGCCGGCGGGTGTCATGAGTTCCAGGTGGCTGCCATAGAGCGCCAGGTCGAATTTCGCGGTCACCTCGGCGGCGGTTGCAAGACCGAAGTCGAGCACTTCGCGCCCGCGCGCCAGGGCGCGCCACAGGCCGGCGCAGGCGTCGTCGGCGTTGATCACCGCGGTGCCCGCGGTGCCCAAGTGCGCGAACACCGCGCCGTTCTCGCGCGCGGTCTCCTCGACCGAGTGCAGGAACTCCTGGTGTTCACGCTGCGCGTTGTTGACCAGTGCGACGGTCGGCGCGGCCATGCGCGCCAGATGGTCGATCTCGCCCTTCTGGTTCATTCCCAGCTCGACCACGCCGATGCTGTGGTGCGCCCTGAGGCGCAGGAGCGTGAGCGGCACGCCGATGGCGTTGTTGAAGTTCCCCTCGGTCGCGAAGGCCGCTTCGCCCGCGTGCGCCACGAGGATGGAGCGCAGCATCTGCGTGACCGTGGTCTTGCCGTTGCTGCCGGTCACGGCGATGAGCGGCAGGCTGAAGCGCGCGCGCCACAGGCGGCCCAGTTCACCCAAGGCCGCGAGCGTGTCGGTCACCACGATCTGGCGCGGCAGTCCCAGGTCGCGCGCCACCAGCACCCCGGCCGCGCCGCCTTCGATCGCGGCGCGCGCGTAGTCGTGCCCGTCGAAATTCTCGCCCTTCAGGGCAACGAACAGGTCACCGGCCGCCAGGCTGCGGCTGTCGCTGGCCACCCGCAGCACCGCCGCGTCCTCGCCGGGTTCGGCTGCGCCAAGCATGCGCGCGGCCTCGTTCAATCGCATCATGTCGCACCTCCGTGCCTGCGATCTTCCAGCGCACTCCTGGCGACGTCATGGTCGGAAAATGGCGACTTGATGCCGCGTACCTCCTGGGTAGTCTCGTGGCCCTTGCCGGCGATCAGGATCACGTCTTCGCCCGCGGCAGCCATGAGGGCCGTGCCGATGGCGCGAGCGCGGTCGAGTTCGATGGCAGGCACGCGCGCCGCCGCCCCGGCCGCGATCTGGGCGACGATGTCCTCGGGCGCCTCGCCGCGCGGGTTGTCGCTGGTGAGGATCACCTGGTCGGCCAGGCGCGCCGCGGCTGCGCCCATCGCGGGGCGCTTGCCGGGGTCGCGGTCACCGCCGCAGCCGAAGACCGCG
Source organism: Burkholderiales bacterium (assembly GCA_016790635.1). Classification (GTDB taxonomy): domain Bacteria; phylum Pseudomonadota; class Gammaproteobacteria; order Burkholderiales; family JAEUOS01; genus JAEUOS01. Next base: position 130,760 of record JAEUOR010000013.1, on the reverse strand, counting down.
GTCAGGCGCCCGCCGCGCGCGCGCGCCAAGGGTCGCAAGGCCTCGAGCACCTTGACCAGCGCATCGGGCGTGTGCGCGTAGTCGATCACCACCAGCGGCTCACTCGCGCCGCCCAGCGTGTTCATGCGCCCCGGCACCGCGGTGAGTTGTTCCAGCGCGGCGGCCACATCGGGCAGCGCGATGCCGCGCGAGAGCAGCACACCGGCGACGCAGAGCAGGTTGGCGATGTTGAACTCGCCCCACACGGGCGAACGCACCTGCACGCGACCGAAGCTGCCGTCCAGGAGAAAACGCGCGCCGTCGGCTTCGAAGACGATGTCGCGGGCGATCAGGCGTCCCTCGTCCTCGACCAATGCATGGATGGGTTCGGCGCCGCCGATGGTGCAGGCGATGCGCGCAACGCCGGCAGGCATGCGCGCCATCAGGCGCACCCCGGCCGCGTCGTCGATGTTGACCACGGCGTGGGTCAGGCCCGGCATTTCGAACAGTCGCGCCTTGGCGGACTCGTAGGCGCCCATATCGGCGTGGTAGTCGAGGTGGTCGCGCGACAGGTTGGTGAAGACCGCGCAGTCGAAAGCGACGCCTGCGACGCGCTCCTGATCCAGGCCGATGGAGGAGACTTCCATCGCGCAAGCTCCGGCGCCGGCGCCGCGCATGCGGGCCAGGGTGCGCTGCAGGACGGTCGCATCGGGAGTGGTGTTGGCCACTACCTCGTCGATTGCGCCGAAGCGCGCGCCCAGGGTGCCGATGCTCCCGCAGGGAACGTTGCAGGCGGCGAGCGCTTGCGCGACCCATTGCACCACCGAGGTCTTGCCGTTGGTACCGGTCACACCGATCATGGCCAGGTCGTGCGATGGTTCGCCGTGGATGCGCGCGGCCAGCGGCCCGGCCAGGGCGCGCACGCCGTCCAGCCCCAGATTGGGCACGCGCCATTCGTTCTTCCAGTCGAAGCCGGCCTTTTCCCACACCACCGCCGCGGCACCGCGTTCGAGCGCGGCCGGGATGTAGGCGCGGCCGTCGTCGCGTGCGCCGTGGCCCGGGTAGGCCAGGAACAGGTCTCCGGGGCTCACGTGGCGCGAATCCGCGCACGCCCCGCGCAATCGCGCTCCCGCGGCGCTCAGCACGGCAAGCACCTTAGCGGCATCCACGCACCCTCCGCATCAGGTGCTCTCCTTGACCAATTGCGCCTCGCTGGGCATCGCGATGGGCTTCATCGGGGCATCCGGCGCGACACCCAGGACGCGCAGCGCGCCGCCGGCCACCGCCGAGAACACCGGCGCCGCCACATCGCCGCCATAGTGCCTGCCGGCACCGGGCTCATCGAGCATGACCGCGATGATGAGGCGCGGTGAGGAAACCGGCGCGAAGCCCACGAACGAGGAGCGGTACTTGGTCTCCGCGTAGCCGCCGCCTTCCTGCTTGTGCGCGGTGCCGGTCTTGCCGGCGACCCGGTAGCCGATGGTGCGCGCGCGCGGCGCGGTGCCGCCCGGGCCGGTCGCCAGCTCGAGCATGCGGCGCATCTCGAGCGCGACATCGGGGTGCAGCACCGGCGTACCGAAGGCTGGCTTGGTCGACTTGATGAAGGTCGGCGTGATGAAGTCGCCGTCGCGCGCGAAGATGCTGTACGCGGCAGCGATCTGCAGGAGCGAAGCGGACAGGCCGTAACCGTAGGACATGGTCGCCTGCTCGATGGGCCGCCAGGTCTTGGCCGGCCGCAGGCGCCCGGCGACGGCGCCCGGGAAGGTGACGCGCGGCACCTGTCCGAAGCCGACCCGGTTGAACATCTCCCACATGTCCTGGCGTTCGATCCCCAGCGCCATCTTGGCCGTGCCGACATTCGAGGACTTCTGGATCACTTCCGCGACCGTGAGCGCGCCGTGCGGATGGGCATCGCTGATGGTGGCCGCACCGATGGAGAGCTTGCCCGGCGCGGTCTGGATCACCGTCGCCGGGGTGACGCGCCCGAGCTCCAGCGCCAGGGCGGCGGTGAAGGGCTTCATGGTCGAGCCCGGCTCGAAGCTGTCGGTGAGGACGCGGTTGCGCAGCTGCGCCCCCGACAGGCCGGCCCGATTGTTGGGGTTGTAGACCGGCAGGTTGGCCAGGGCCAGCACCTCGCCGCTGACCGCGTCGAGCACGACGATGCCACCGGCCTTGGCGCGGTGTTCCTCGACCGCGGCCTTGAGTTCGCGATAGGCGATGTACTGGATCTTGCTGTCCAGCGAGAGGGCGATGTCGCGCCCGTCGCGGGGCGTGCGCAGGGCCGCCACGTCCTCGATGATGTTGCCGCGCCGGTCCTTGATGACGCGCCGGCTGCCGGCGCGCCCCGAGAGCTCGTCCTGGAACGCCAGTTCGATCCCCTCCTGGCCGGTCTCGTCGACGCCGGTGAAACCCAGCACGTGCGCCGTGACCTCGCCGGCCGGGTAGTAGCGCCGGTATTCGCGTTGCTGGTAGAGCCCGGGGATCTTCATCGCCGCGATGCGATCGGCAACTTCCGGCGGCAACTGGCGCTTGAGATAGACGAACTCGCGATCGGAATCGGCCAGGCGCGCCTCGAGTTCCTCGAATGGCATCGACAGATGACGCGCCAGCTCGCGGCGCTCCTCGCGCGAGGCCTTGACATCGTCGGGAATCGCCCACACCGACTTGACCGGTGTCGACGACGCGAGGATTTCGCCGTGCCGGTCGGTGATGCGGCCGCGACTGGCGCTGATCTCGATGACGCGGCTGTAGCGCGACTCGCCCTTTTGCTGCAGGAAGTCGTTGTTGAAGGCCTGCAGGTACACCGCGCGCGCGATCAGCCCGGCGAAGCCCGCACACACCAGCACCAGCATCATGCGCGAGCGCCACAGCGGCAGGCGCAGCAGAAGCACCGGGCTCTTGGAGGAATTCACTTGCGCGCCTCGGGCGGGGTGACGAACTGCAGGCGCCGCGCATCCGGGGCGCGCATGGCCAACTGGCGACGCGCGATGGATTCGACCAGCGCGTGCTTGGCCCAGGTCGATTGCTCGAGCTGCAACTGGCCCCATTCGACCTCGATCTTCTTTTGCAGGTCCTGCGCGCGCTCGAGTTCGGTGAACAGGCGACGCGACTGGTGCGTCGAGGTCACCAGGGCGAGCGCGCAGACGAAGAGCGCCGCCAAAAGGGCGAGGTTGGTGCGCGTCAAGCGGCGACCCTTTCAATGACGCGCATGACCGCGCTGCGCGCGCGCGGATTGGCCTTGACCTCGGCTGCGCCGGGGCGGATCGCGCGGCCGATGAGGCGCCAGGCCGGCACAGGCAACTGGTCTGCCTTGAGCGGTACGCCCATGGGCGGTTCAGCCGGCCGGGCGAGTGCTCGCATGGCGTGCTTGACGAGGCGATCCTCGAGCGAATGGAAGCTCAGGGCGACCAGGCGGCCGCCCACCGCAAGCCGGGCAAATCCTGCTTTCAATCCTGCCTGCAATTGCGCAAGCTCCTGATTGACGTGAATCCGTATAGCCTGAAAGGTGCGGGTGGCCGGGTCCTGCCCCGGGTCGCGCCGCCGCCCGCGCGCGCCGACGACGTCCGCAACGAGGCCGGCAAGCTCGGCAGTGGTAGCGAGTGGCCGCGCTGCGCGGCGAGCAACAATCGCCTGTGCAATCTGAAAAGCAAACCGTTCTTCCCCATGGCTTTTCAACACCTCCCCGATCTCGTCGGCTCCCGCGCGGCGCAGGAAATCCGCCGCACTCTCGCCTGTGGTCGTATCCATGCGCATGTCCAGCGGACCGTCCAAGCGAAACGAGAAACCCCGCTTCGCATCGTCGATCTGCGGCGACGACACGCCCAGATCCATCAACACCCCATCCACCTGCCCCACACCAAGTCCATCGAGCACCTCTCCCAGGCGGGCAAACGGCGCATGCACGCAGCGAAAGCGCGCATCGCAGATCGCCTGCGCCGCGGCGAATGCCTGCGGGTCGCGATCGAGCGCGATCAGTCGGGCATCGGCGGCGGTCCGTTGGAGGATCAGTGCGCTATGGCCTCCGCGTCCGAACGTGCAGTCCACATAGGTACCGGCGCGTCGAGTGACGAGCGCCTCGACTGCCTCCTCGAGGAGGACCGTGACATGCTTGCCGGTGTGCATCGCATCGTGCCGATCACATCGCGAAGCCGGCCAGCGAAGGCGGCGGCTGATTCGGATCGACCGCGCTCTCGCGCTCGGCGCGCAACGCGGCATCCCAGATCTCGAAGTGCGTGCCCACCGATACCAGCTGCACATCGCGCTCCAGCCTTGCAGCCTCACGCAACTCGGGAGCGATCAACAGGCGCCCGGCCCCGTCGAGTTCGACATCAGCAGCGTAGCCCAAGAGGATGCGACGCCATTCCATTGCGTCGATCGGGAGCGCGGCGATGCGCTCACGCAGCGCCAGCCAGGTCGGGCGCGGATACATGAGCAGGCAACCAGCGGGATTTTTGGTCAGCGTGAGCTGTCCATTGCACTGCGCGGCGAGGGCGTCACGATAGCGCGCCGGGACCATCATGCGGCCCTTGGCGTCGAGGCTGAGTTTGGCGCCCCCTTGAAACACGACTTGCCCTCTTCCCTTTGGTGTGGTCCTGCAGGGTTCGATGAACTCCCCCGCCGAGACTGCGAAGCTTGAGGAAAATGGGAGAATTCTCCACAATTTCCTACTATCTACCACTTTAGGGCATGAAACCAGTGAAAGCAAGCCCAAAATCCTCTTTTTCCAATGAAGACAAGGACTTATAAGAAGATCCCAGAGGATTGCGAAAATCGTATGTATATATTTTTCAAAGACTTATGATTATTAACTTAAGGTAATTTGTGACGTTTGGGCTGTATGAAAAATCATGTCCCGGGCGCAACGAGCGTCCGCCGGGAACCTCTCGCCGGATTAGCACTCAAAGATTGAGAGTGCTAAAATGAACCCATCGGAGGTATTGCGTCGCGGCAATGCGGACTTTGCGACCCATGCACCGGTGTATCTCTGGAGGAACCCGTCATGACTACTGCTCTGGCTCTCAAGGCGACCAATCCCTGGGCGATGCCCGTGCCCTCTGTCGTAGGCTCGATCGAGGCCTATATTTCCGCGGTCAATCGTTTCCCTGTGCTGTCTGCCGACGAGGAGTCGCGCTACGCACGCGACTATCGCGAACGCGAGGACTTGCAGGCAGCCGGAAAGCTGGTGCTTTCGCATTTGCGCCTCGTGGTGTCGGTCGCACGCGGCTACCTGGGTTACGGACTGCCACACGCCGACCTGATCCAGGAAGGCAACATCGGCCTCATGAAGGCGGTCAAGCGTTTCGACCCCGAGCGCGGCGTGCGCCTGGTGTCCTTCGCGATGCACTGGATCAAGGCCGAGATCCACGAATATGTGCTGCGCAACTGGCGCCTGGTCAAGATCGCGACCACCAAGGCGCAACGCAAGCTGTTTTTCAACCTGCGCAGCCACAAACAGGGCAGCGCCGCCTTCACCGGCGAGGAGGTCGACGCGCTTGCTGCCGAACTCAACGTCAAGGCCGACGAGGTGCGCGAGATGGAGACGCGCTTCGCCGGCGGCGACATGGCCCTCGAAGGGCCGGCCGACCGCGACGACGAGTCGTTCGCGCCGATCGCCTATCTGGCGGACCCTGCCGCCGAGCCGTCAGTCATCCTCGAGCGCGACCAGCTCGAAGTGCGGCGTGGGGCTGCCCTCAAGGACGCTCTTGCCGAACTGGACGAGCGCAGTCGCCGCATCGTCGAGAGCCGCTGGCTGCGCGAGGGCGAGAATCAACTGACCCTGCACGACCTGGCCGCCGAATTCGGCGTCTCGGCGGAGCGCATCCGCCAGATCGAGGTCAAGGCGCTCAAGAAGATGAAGCAGGCGATGGCCGGACTGGCCTGAGCCTCGCTCCGGAGCGTGTGGCGCCTTCGGGCCGCGCGCTAGAAGCGCAGCGTCAAGTTGACATGCATGCGGTCGCGGCCGCGCGTGTTTTGCGGTGCCGAAGCGGCATTGCTCGGCGCATGGCCCAGGATGACCACGCCATAGTCGAGCGCGACTGCTAACTGCGCCTTGTACTGCCAGCGCAGTCCGAAACCGACGCTGCCCACCGACTCGATCGCGGTCGCACCAGGTGCCGGCTCACGCGTGCGCACACGACCCTGGTCGTAGAAGCCCAGCACGCGCAGGCCCTCCCAGAGCGGCGGCGTCCACACCTCGACACTCGCGGTGTGGCCGGTGTCGCCGATCAGCGCGCGTTCCGGCAAGGCGCGTACCGAGCTGGCGCCGCCGGCACCGAACTTCTCACCGGCGATCAACGACTGGCCCGCGTGCTGGGCCCGCACGCGGCCTGACAGCGACCAATCGCCGTGCACACGCCAGATCGTTTCGGCGGCGAAGCGCCAGGCCATCCAGTCCGCGGAGAGATTCCTGGAGGCGTCGGCCGGAGGATTGCAGCGGTCGTAGGCCGACTGCGAGTTGTTCGATCCCCCGGGCAGGTTCTGCACCCAGTCGATGTTGAACGACAGCGTCGCCGCCGCGCCCTCGTAGCGGCCCAGATAGGTCGCCGTCAGCGGCCGGCTGGCGATGCGGTCGCAGGTGCCGAAGGCGCGCCCTGCAACCTTGACCGAGTTGTCGAACTGCTTGTCGTCCCAGCCCAGGGTCACATAGTCGCGATAGTCACCGCGCGGAGCGAAGTACTGGGTGTACTGCAGGCCCGCGAAGGTACCGCCGCCGGTGATGGCCACGCCGGCTGCAGAGCCGCTGGCGACGTTGGAGCGCGTGTAGTAGGCGGAGAACATGCCGCCGACACCGTATACGGGCGCGCGGTAGAAGGCGCCCCACTGGTCGACTTTTTCCGGATACTCGGTCGAGGTCGTGTAGGTGCCGGTCAGCTGATGGTCACGGCCGAAAAGATTGGCATGCGACGCGCCAAGGGTGATGCGGCCCATGCCCGTGGCCGGTGTGCCGGTGTTGGCGAATTGCGCGAAGCCGGTCAGGGGGCGCGAGTCGGTCACCTCGAGGCTGGCGTCGACTGTATCGGGCTTTTGCCCCGGGCGAAACGCGGTGACGATGCGCCGCGCCGGATTCTCGTTGGCCAGCGCCAGGTCGCGCGCCAGCACGAAGGTGTTGGGGCTCGTGCCTTCCTTGAGGGCGGGCAGGCTGGCGCGCACGTTGGCCACGCTGACGAAGATCTGGTTCTTGACCGAGACCTCCCCGACCGTGAAGGCGAGCACGCGCAGGCGCACTTCGCCGACCGAGTCCTGCGGCGGCAGAACGACGCGATAAAAGCCGAAGCCGGCTTCATGCAGGGCGCGTTCGAGCGCCTCGGCGGCGGACTGCAAGCCTTCGAGCGCGACCCCGTCTCCGGTGAAGGGCGCGAGCACGGCGGCGGCGCGCGCCGGCCCGAGCGGATTCTCGCCCTCGATGCGATACGACTTGACCAGAAAGCGCGGTCCGGCAGGCGCCGCCGCGGCCGTCGAGGCTGGGGGAACGGCCGGCGGCGCGGATTGCGCCGCCGCGCCTCCTGACACGATCAGCGCCGCGAAAAGCGGCGCTGCGGAAGACCGGAGCAAGGGGTGACCTTGCATCACGGGCGGCATACCAGGTTGGCGCGCTGCCGCAGACCCAGCGACAGCAGGTCCAGCAACTGCGCGCCACGCGCGTCGACGCGGTCCGGGCGCGGCGTGCTGTCGCCCTGGATGAAAGCCGGCACGTTCTCGAGGCGGATCACGCGGTCCCCGGCCAGGCTTGCAAACAGTGCCTCGCCGCGCGCAATGTCGCGGGTCTGCCCGCCGGATTCGACCGCGAGGTGGCCGTCGCGCACAAACACGTACAGGCCATCTTCGGGCGTGTCCTGACGGGTCGCACCGAAGAGGCGATTCAAGTCGATCGGGACACCGTCAGGGCGCGGCAGATCGCGCATGGTGTCGGGAATGGACTGGATCAGGACCGGCTGCAGGTCGCCGCCGGCAAGGCGCGCTGCGGCGCCGACCGGGACGATGACGATCCGGTCCGGCGCGCGCGCGGAAGTTACGCCGACCTCGCCCCGCCAGGTGAAGATGAAAAAGCCGTCGTTCGCGCCGCCGCCGGGCTCGCCGGCGCAGGCACCTTCGCAGAGCATGTCGACACCGGTACCGCGAATACCCACCGTCGCCGTGGAGGTCGTGAAACGCACCGCCTGCGGCCGCGCCCGGGCCAGCGCGCCGGTTAGGGCCCGAATGCCGCCCTTCAGGAGGTTGACCGCAAACCCGCCGTCGGCGGGCGCGCGTGCATCCCAGGTGAAATCGTCGATGCGAATGCGCGTCCCGGGCGCCACGGTGATGCGCGTGTCGTCACGGAACACAAGCACCGCGTTCGCTCCCGCAGGGGTCTCGATGGTATCGCCCTTGAAAGCCGGCCCGCCGGCGGCGACCGCGCGCCGCACGCCGTTCTCGCCGGTGATGGTGAGTTCCCCGGACAGCTGCGCGACGCGTGCTGCGGCCGGCAACACCGTGGTCACGCTGGCCTGCGCGACCGGCGGCGGCGGCCGGCGGCTCTCGCCGCGGCAGTCCTCGGCGCAGATGCGCGCATCGAAATCGGTACCGCGGATTCCGACAGTCGCCGTCGGCGTCTGCAGGCGCCCGGCGCCGGGGCGCCGCGTGATTGCGCCCGTGACCACGCGCAGTCCGCCGCGCAGGAGGTTCATGACCAGGCTGTCCTGCCGGTCCGGCTGCGCCAGCACGAACTCATCGATGCGCATCGATGAATTGGGCCGCATGGTCATGCGGGTGCCGTCGTTCAGTTTGACGACCGCGAAACCGGCACTGCTGGTGGTGAGAAGCTCACCCTGCGCGATGGCCGATCCGTTGCCCATGACGCGCGGTGCCTCGCCCGGACGCTCGAGCGCACCGGCGCCGCGCACGTACTCGACTTCGCCGATCGGTGCGGGTTGCGCGAGCAGGGGTGCGGCGAACGCAAGCGCCGCACATGCAAGCGCGAGGCGGGCCGGCCTGGGCGCCTTGTTACTCGCAGCCATCGCCCTCGACCACCAGATCGTCGCGCGCCCTGCGCGGCCCCGGCCGACCGGTCTGCTCGACCTGCGGCAAGAGCACCGACAAAACGTTCTGGATCACCTCCTGGCCGGCGGCAGCGAGGCCGCCACCCAAGCCGCTCGACCCGGGTGCGCTGCCGCCCGGGTAGAACGCGCTGGCAAACCAGCCCGACTCGGTCGGCAAGCTGGCGAACGGGTTGCCCGGCTGCGCCGCGCAGGGGAATCCGGGCGCGCAGCCAAGGTTAAGGAAGATCGACCCGCCGCTGGAGAAGAATGCCGCATCGCGATTCTCCGACGCGGAAGCGGGACCGGGATTGAACACAGGCAACGATCCCAGAATCAGGTTGATGTCGCCCGCGGCCTGGATGCCGGCATACGCGCCCGGCGCCGACCCGGCATTGAGCGCAATGCCACCGGCGGTGATGGTCAGCACGGCACCCGGTGCGATCGGATCGATGCGCGCGAAGGCGTCCGTCCCGGTGCCGCCGTTGATGATGAGCGTGCCGTTGACCACCAGCGTCGCGTTGCCCTGCGAGGTCAGTTCGGCGATCGCGTTCGCGCCGCTGCCGCCGTTGATTGTCAGGTTGCCCGTGGTGGTCAGGTTCAGGGTGCCGCTGGCGTTCACTCCGCTCACACCGGTCGCCGCGCCGTTGACCGTGATCGAACTGCCCGACAGCGATACGTCCTGGCCGGTGATCAGCACGGCGCTCGCACCGCCGATGCCCAGCGCGCCGGTCGCGGCGAGCGTCACCGAACCCGGCGCGCTGACCGGACCGTCGACGTTGATTGCGCCCCCCGCGATGAGGTTGACGGTCGGCCCGCTGATGCCTACCGGACCGACGGTCAGGTTGCCGCCCGCGTTGAGCGCGACGCTGTCGCCCGCCGGCGCAAAGGCGCCGTTGATGGTGATGTCGCCGCCGCCGGTGGTCGCAATGCTGATACGCTGGCTCGACCCCGCGTCGGTGGTGATGCCGCCACCGGTCAGGTTGAGCGCGCCTGCCACCCGCAGGTAGATGTCGCCGGCAGCGCCGACGCCGGTCGTGCTCGCAGAGTAAGGGCCCGCGATCGCCAGCGGCGCGCCTGCTGAGCCGATGCCGGTCGCATTCATGTTGATCTGCGTGCTCGATGTCACCGCCGTCCCCGCGCCGGCGCCGTGCAGCAGGTTGCCGCCGTTGACGTTCAGGTTGACGATCCCGGCACCGGCGGTGATGCCGCTGACGGTCAGGTTGCCGCCATTGTTGGTGACGCTGACCGAACCACCTCCAGACTGGGCCAGCGACTGGATGGCCAGCGCGCCGCTGTTGCGCAAGGCGACGTTGCCGCCGGTGTTGGTCGCATTCAGCGTGCCGGTGACGAGATCGAGATCGATGCCGTTGCCCGCGGTCAGCGTCACGCTTGCGGCGTTGAGATTGGTCGTGCCCGCGCCGTTGACATCGACGATCGCCCCGGTCGGCGCAGCGAGCGTGATTACCTGGGTCGCATTCAGGTTGCCGATGAAGAGATTGCCGGCGGCCTGGGTGACCTCCATGTTGCCGAAGGTGCCGCTGATGGTGCCGCCGGGGAAACTGAAGCTGTTGGTGATGCGGACATTGCCACCGACGCCAACGAGCGCGCCGCCGGACTGGGTGTAGTTGGTCGCGGTCACGAAGCTCGCGGTGGTGCCGACGTTGACGGTGCCGGAGACGACCTGGGTGTTGAGTGCGGTGAATGCACCGTTCAGGTTGACGGTGGAGCCGCCCGAAGCCAGCGGGTCGAACACCACCGTCCCGGTCGCGGCGCTGATCGATGAGGACGGCGCGAAGCTGCGGTCGCCATGCAGTCCCAGCGTCGAAGCGCCGAGCACGGAATAGCTGCCGGTATCGCTGCCGACGCCGCGTTGCAGATTGAGCGTACCGCTCAGGACGTTGACCACGCCACTGTTGGCGAAGCCCGCGGTCAAGGTGTTGGCTGTACCTCCGGCCTTGACCAGGGTACCGCTGTTGTTGACAACCTCGGTTGCGCCCCCGGTGATCGCATTGGACGCGGCGCCGTTGAGCGTCAGCGTGCCCGCGTTGTTGACCGTCGCACCACCGGAGAGCGCCAGTGCGCCGTTGAGTGCAATGCTCGCACCACTGACGATGTTGACAACACTGCCGTTGACACTGGTGGTCGTGCCACCTGCACCAGCGCTGCCGCTTCCCGCCAGATTGAGGACGCCCGACGGGCCGGAGAACATGGCGTTGCCTGCATTCAGCACAGTGCCGACGCCGAGCGTGCTGCCCAGGAAGACATTCGCACCGCTGTCGGCCACGAAGTTGGCGAAGTTCGATGCCTGGTTGAAGTTCGCCGATCCACCGGCGCTGATGTCGAAGGTCTGCGCGCTGGTCTGACCGAAGACCACGTTGGCGCCGGGCTGGATGACGATGCTGCCGCCCTGGTTGACCGCGCTGTTGAAGGCCGTGACGCCACTGACCGAAAGGTTGCCGCTGCCGGCGATCGCAGGGTTGATCGTGCTTCCCAGGACGTCGAGCTGCGCGTCGTTGTTCAACGTCCCGGCGCCGTTGAGCGTGATCCCGGAGAGCGTCAACAGGCCGGCGCTGTGGTTGAGCGTACCGGCCAGACTGCGCGTGCCGCCGCCGGCCGTACCGCCCTGCAACAGGTTGACGATGCTGCCGGCACCGATGTTGCCGCCGGCCCAGTTGAAAGGCACGTCGAAGTCGAGCGGGTTGCTGCCGGTGATACTGCTCGTCCCGGGTTGATGGTTGAATGCGCCGGCCGTGATCACGTTGGCCGGGGCGCCGGAGCCGATGGAATCGATCACCCCCTGATTGTTGAAGAGGCCGCTGACCGAGAGGTTGGCGGCGTGGCCGGAATCGCCGCCGCGAAGGCGCACGGTGCCGCTGTTGTTGAGCGCGCCGGTGATGGACAGCGTGACCGGGGCCGAATCGTGGAAATCGGCGTTGACCACGAGCGCGCCGCCAGCCGGCACCGTGACGCCGCCGGCCAGGGCGATGCTGCTATCGGCCACCGTCTCCAGGGTACTTCCGGCGACGATGCCGACGCTGCCGCTACCGGTAAGCGTCGCGCCATCCAAGCGCAAGGTGACGCCTGCGTAACCGAGCGTGGTATTGAGCACAACGCTGCCGGAGAGCGTGCCGCCGTTGGCCAGGTCCACACCCGCGTTGCCGAGCGTGCCGCCGGTCACGTTGAATGCACCGCCGACCGCGAGCGCGCCGCTACCGCCGAGGTTGCCGCCGCCGTAAAGCGAAAAATTCGTCACGTCAGAGTTGGCATCCAGCTGGACCGAACCACCGGTCACGTCCAGCGACGCCAGGCCGCTCACGGCCTGGTTGAACACCGCGCTGCCGCCGACGGTGACCGACTGTGCGCCATTGACAGGACCAACGAAAGTGACGCTCGCACCGGGGTCGACGCCCAGGGTCCCGAAACCAAGAATCTCCGGGTGGATGGTGCTGACGCCAGCAGTGAAGGTCACCGCGCTGTGATTGCCGATGCGGCCGCTGCCGAAGACACTGGCGCCGTTCACCTGCAAGGTGCCGCCGTCGACAAGCAGGTCGCCGTCCAGGACCGGGCTGCCGGTGACTGTGCCACCAGAAGCCGCCTGCACGGTGGTGCCCGCGGCGATAGTCCCGCCTGTCCAGGCGATGGTATTGGTCTGTACCGTGCCGCCGGCCAGTTCGCCCCCTGGCGCGATGGTGAGGTCGGTCGCCGTCGAAAAGCCGGTGTTGTTGAGCGTGCCGCCGTTAAGCGAGACGCGGCCGATCGAAAAGCCGGCGTTCATGTTGACGATATTGCCTGCGTTGACGTCGATCGCGTCGCTCTGGCTCACAAACTGGTTGAAAGTCGTGTTGCCGGCATTGGCGACGATGTTGCCGAAGCCGGATACCGGCACCGACACTCCGACCGCGCTGCCGGCGGTGGCGAGTGTTGCGTCGTTGATCAACTGCCCGCCGCCGTTGAGTGTCACATCGGTGAGGGTCAGTGTTGCGCCATTGGTGTTGGTGAGCGTGCCGTCGAGGACGCCAACGCCGGCGACAACGTTGCCCCCCTGGTTCAAGCGCACCTCGACGCCGGAACCGATCGCCCCGCCGCTCCAGTTGAACGGCGCCTGCACGTCGAGCGGTGCGTTGCCCTCGATGACGCCGCCTTGGTGATTGAAGTCGCCCGCGATCACGCTCCGCGCACCCCCGGCGCCTGCAAGCAAGCTGACCGTTCCCAGGTTGGTAAACGTGTTGCCGCCCAGATCGAGAGTCGCATTGCCGCCGAAGCCGCTTGAGGTGAGCGTGATGGTCGAGGTGTTGATGAGCGGCCCGCCCAGGAACAGGCTGGCGTTGCCGTTCTCGGCGTCCACCGACAGCACACCGCCGTTGACCAGGCCGCCCGTGACACTGATCGCGGAGAACCCGGTCGACCGCAGGGTTGCGCCCGCGCCGACGTTGACCGTCCCGGAACCCGAAATGTCGGCGTTCACCAGGGTGGTCGTGCCGCCGTTCAGGTTCAGCGCCGCGTCGAGAAAAACAAAGTTGCCAATCTGCCCCCCGTTGGCGATGTCGATCGCGGATGCGCTGATCGTACCGCCAAACCAGGAGATGTTGTCGGCGCTGATGCCGTTGCCGCCACCGACGGTCAGGTCGCTGAAGACCTGCAAGGTGCCGGCGACCGCGACCGGCGCGTTGACCGTCGCCACGTTGTTGAAGGACACGTTCTGCGACACGTTGAACTGGCTCGCGTTCACGGTCACGCTGCCGACCGACAGATACAAGCCCGCGCCCGGGTTGAATTGCAGGATGCCGCTGCCGCCGAGGTTCGCGTTGCCGTTCAGGTCGATGTAGTTGCCCGCGATGGTCGCGTTGCCGGCCGCGTTGGAGACGGCCTGCGTATCGCCGTCCAGATCAGTCAGGTTGAGGTTCTGGAACGTGGTCAGGAAGATGTTGCCGGTGCCGGAATTGCTGAGGTCAGCGGCAAAGATGTTGTTGCCGCCATTGCGGATCGAAATGCCGTCGCGCGCGCGCGCCAGCAGGTTGTAAGCGCCGAACGCGGTGCCGCTACCCGTGAAATCATCGATCGCGCCGTTGAGAGCCTCGATGCGCACCAGGCCGTTGCCCGCTCCGCCGACGCTGGTGAAGAATTGGCTGCCCGCCGCGCCCGGGGTGCCGTTGAGCGCACCGGCCGCGCCGCCACCCGCCGCGCCGCCGTTGCCGGGAGTCACCGGGCCACCCGCCGCGCCGGCGTTGGTCGAGATCGAGCCGCCCGCAAGCAGCACGTCGCCATTGCCGCTGGCGATCAGAATCGCGTCGCCGCTCGCGATATCCCCACCGTTGCCGCCCGAGGGCGCGTTGCCGCCCGCGCCGCCGTTGCCGCCGCGACGCGGGTTGGTCGCGCCGGGGCCGAAGAATCCGGACGCCGCACCTCCCGCACCACCGTTGCCGCCATTGCCCCCGACCGCGCCATTGCCGGCGTCCGCATAGAGCACCCCGCCGATGCTGACATCTCCGCCGGTACCCGCGGTCGTGCGCACGGTCAGGCGCGCCCCTGCGCCACCGGCACCGCCGACGCCGCCTAGACCGCCCGCACCGCCGTTGCCGCCGTTGGAAAACGCCAGGCCGTTGCCGCCAGCGCCGCCCGCCCCCGCGTTGCCGCCTTCGCCGGCAGTGCCGCCGCGCGTGCCGAACACCGCGTCGATGAAAATTGTGGTCTGCGCCAGCACTTGCACATCACCGCCGGCCCCGCCCGCACCGCCCTGCCCCCCGGCGCCGCCGGCCTGCCCAGCGGTGGCCGGTACCACGGCCGAGACTGCATTGGCGCCCGCCGCGCCTGCGGCACCATTGCCGCCGACCCCGCCCAATCCACCTTCCGAGCGCACTTCGCCCGGTGCGAAGAGTTGCACCGCGCCGCCGACGCTCGAGATCGTCACCGCCCCACCAGCTCCGCCGGCCGCACCGGCCGTGCCGGCGGCACCCGCAATGACGGCGTCGAAGCCGCGACCACCGGTGCCCCCCAAGGAAGCCACGTTGCCATCGATGCGGATATCCCCGGCCGGCGCGACGATGCTGACGACGCCACCTGCCTGACCGGCGGTCGCGGCCAGCACGGCTGTCGCATTGGCGCCATTGGCGCCCGTGCTGCTGATCTCGCCCAGGCCGTCGACCAGAACTGCCTGACCAGTCGTTGAATTGCCTGTCACGCTGACTGCGCCACCGCCGGAGGACTTGACGGCGCTGAGACTGCCGACGTGCACGCCGTGATTGTCTGTCCCGCTACCAACCCCGGTACCGGAGATCGTGATCGTCCCGCCCACGCTCCTGACCGCGGCGCCGCCACTGACGTAAACCCCTTCGTTGAAATTCGTCCCAGCGCCGCCGGTGCCGGTGATGTTGATCGCACCGCTGGTCGAAGCCACTTGCGTAGTGCCGCCGACGATGAATACGCCATCCTTGCCGTCGCCGCCCGCGAAACCGGTGCCGCGCACGTTGATCGCGCCGGCACCGGTGAGGAAGCTGCCCTCCATGTACACGCCGTTGCCATAGACGGCAGTACCGACCGCGGCGTCGGTCAGCGGGTTGATGCCGCCGCCGATGGTCAGCGCCCCACCGCCCGTGTTGATGCTAGAACCCGGCAGCAAGGCCACCGCACCCGCGCCGGCCGCCTGGCGGTCGGAATTGAGAATCACGTCCAGCGGCTGGGTGGTCGCGATGCTGCCCGCGCCGCCGTTGGAAAAGACGATGCTGCCGTCCGCGTTGGCGCGGAACGTGCGCCCGGCCGCGGGCGCGGTGTTGGTGTATCCGGCATTGACGACGATGTCGGCCTGGGCGCTCAAGGTTGTATTGCCGGCGGCGCTCACCGCGCCCTGCAGGACCAGGCCGCCGCCCAGCGCGGACACGTCCAGGTTGCCCAGCACGTTCGATGCGCCGACAAGAATCGCACCGTTGGCGGTGAACTGCGTCGCGCGCGTGTTGGCGAAGCGGAACACGCCCGACCCGCCGACCGCGTTGCCAGCGTTGGTCAGCGTCACGTCACCCAAGGTCGCACCACCAATGATGCGCACATTGCGCGTACCGAAATTGATCGCGCCGGCCTGCGTCAGGTTGTAGTCGAACGTCCCGCCGGTATTGAGCAGCGGATCGACCGTGCGCAGGGTCAGCGGACCGGCGATGATGTTGCCGGCGGCGTTGTTGAGCGTGATCGCCGCGGCCGTCGGCGTCGGCCCGCTGGCGGTCGTGCCGGTGCCGGTCAGGACGATGTCGACGTTGGGCCGGTTCGCCTGGTCAAAGATCGCTTGCGTCAGGTTGAAGTCGGTGCCGCCACCACCGGCTGTGATGGTCGAGGTGAGCACACCGTCGGCCACATTGGCGCTGTTGGCCTGGCCGTTCACGCGCTGGTTGGTCGTGTCGTGCGTGCCGCCGGTGGTGACACTGACGGTTCCGCCGACATCGACAGTGCTGCCGTAGTTGACATCGCGTGACCCGGCGGTGATGGTCAGGTTGCCGGCAATGCGCGAACCGCCCGCGATGGTGAGCGCGCCGCCCGGGCTGGTCGCGGTCACTGATACGGAACCCAGTGTGGTCGCGGCCTGGGTGTCGAAGGTCGCGCCTGCCATGGCGTTCAGCGAGGCGCCGACGGCCTGCGTGATCGCGGCGTTGTTGGTGATCGAAAGCAGGCCCGCGGATGTGACGTGGCCCAGCTCCAGTGCGCCCGTGTTGCGCACCGCCGCGGTGCCGGAGGAGTTGTTGGCGAGCGTCAGCGAACCGGTCGCGGTGTCGAGGTCGATCCCATTGTCCGCGTTCAGCGTCACGGTCGGCGCGGTGACGTTGACGGCCGCGCCGTTGGCATCGGTGATTGCACCGGCGGGCGCAGCCAGCGTCACCGAGTTGGTCGCGCTGAAATTCGATACCGCCAGGTTGCCGGCGGCCTGCGTGATATTGATGTTGGCCAAGGTGCCGGCGAGCGTGCCGCCGCTGCGGCTGTAGCTAGAGGTGACGGTCAAGTCGCCGGTGCCGTTCATCGTGCCGCCGCTTTGCGTGAGCGTACCGACACCGAAGGCGTTGTTGATGGACGTAGTCCCGCCCGAAAAGGTCAGCGATGAAGCGTTGATCGCGCTGTTGAAGGTCGCCGTCGCACCGCTGACGGTCACCCCGGCCACGTTCATCGTCGTCGTCGGCGTGAAGGTCGCGCTGGCCGTGCCCGACCCGCCATTGCTGACGGTGACAGGCCCTGACAACGAGAAAGCGCCGTTGACGTTGACGTTGCCGCCGCGGAAGACATGGAATCCGCCCGCGCCTGTGAACGACGACGACGCCGAGTGCGTGGCTGGCCCGCCCCACTCGATATTGGCACCGGAGGCGACCGTGGTGGTGCCGTTGTTCGTGACGGTTCCGCCACCGGTGGCACCGTTCTGGCCGAAGTTGAACTGCAGCGTGCCAACCAGAACGTCTATCGCACCGTTGTTTGTGAAATTGATGAAATTGGCAGTGCCGGCGATTGCACCCAGGGATCCCAGCGTAGTTGCCGCATTGGTATTGGGCGCACCCAGGCCGCCGGACTTGCGGATGATGCCGGTGGCGCCGTTGGTGAAGCCGAGCGTTCCGGCACCACCGCTCCTGTCGCCCAAGTTGAGGTTGGTCGTCGTTTCGAACAGACCGTTGTTGACGATCGTGCCGCTACCGACGACATCGATCATTCCCGCGTTCCAGAGAAAAGTGCCGCCGCTGTCGATGGTGAGCGACCCGGCGCCGACGCGCTTGTTCCCGTCGGTCGGGCCGGTCACGTTGAGCGTCGCGCCGGAGGCGATGCGCAACCCACCGCTGAGCGTGGTCTGTGCCGTGTCGGTCCAGGTGCCGGTGCCGGTCAGCGTCACACCGCCTGCGCCAGCGGCGATGGTTCCGCCTGACCAGGTCAGTCCAGCAGTATTGACAAGACTGGTCGGGGTGAACGAACCACCAGAAATAGTCAGCGCCCCGACGCTACTGGCGCCCGCGGCGTTAAATGTCGTGCTGCCGGCCGAACTGACCGTACCCGCAGTCGCGCCGGCGGCGCCATTAAAGAGCGCCGTAGCGCCGCTGGCGATGCTGAAATCGCCCCCGCTGACCGCACCACTCAGGGTGTTGTTGCCGCCGGTCACAAAACTGAAGAGACCGGTCCCGCCGAACGACGATGACGCGCCGAAAGACCGCGTGCCCGAGCCGAATTGCAGCGTCGCCCCTGCACTGCCCGAATAAGCCATCTGATTGGTGCCACCGAAGCCACTGATCGCAAGCGTGCCACCCGTTGCAGCGACGCTGCCGCTGCCGGTCCAGGTGTTCGCCCCGTCGCCAGCAGCCAGTGTCGCGGTGCCCGCCCCGGACTTGACGATCTGGCCTGCATTGGCGAACTGGTCGACACTGGTGATCGAACCGCTTCCGACCAGGTTGAGGGTGCCCGTGGCCTGGTTGTTGAAGATGGTCGTGCCATCGCCCAGGCTGAAGGACGCGCTGTTGTGGTTCCAGGTGCCGGCATTGTTGACGGTGATGCCGTTGTCACCGCCGATGGTGCCGCTGACGTTGGCTGTCGCGCCGTTGGCAACGGTAAGCACCGGCAGGTTGAAGGCGATGCCGCCGGCCCAGTTGAGCGCCGTGTTGATGGTCAGCGATTCCCCGTTCGCACCACCGGCGCCTGCAACCAGGCCGTCGTTCCAGTTGAGGGTGTTGACCGAGCTAGGACGCAGAAACTGCAAGGTGTAGTTGGTGCCGGGGGACAGGGTGACGGTGTTGAGAGCGGCACGTGCATCGACCGTGACTTGCGGACCACCGACGCCGGAGAGCGTCCAGGTGCCGCTTGAAAGCAGGCCTGTCCCTGGATTGCTGCTGGTCAACGAACGGCTCAGCCCGGAGAAGCCGACATTGGCCGCGCCGAGGTCGAGCACGCCGGCGCCGACATTCATGTTCCCGGCGATGGTCATCGCGCCGCTGCCGACGAAAGACACGTTGGCGTTCTGGCCTCCCCCGGCACCTGACAGGTTCAGGGACGAGTTCACCTGCGTGACCGCATTGGTGAAGATGAGGTTCCTGGCGTTGAAGTCGCTCGAGGTCGGCGCGCCGCTGACGATGTTGGTGCCGGTCGAGCTGCCGTCGCCGAAGCGCAGCGCCCGCGCCGGATCGGACACCTGCAGGGTCGCCAGTTCTGCGAGGCTCATCGACAACTGGCCGACGGTTTCGGTACCTACATTGATGATCCGGCTGGCGGTTGCGGGCAGGATGCGGATATCGCCCGACACTGCGGTGGTGGTACCGACCAGCGCCAGCGAGTCAGCGATATAGGTGATGTCACCGGCGGACGACGACACGCCCGCATTGATCGCGAGCGCGCGGCCGGCCGGCGTGGCCAGGGTCACCGCGCCGCCCGCTGCCACCGCCCCGCCCACCGTCAGGTTCATCGTGCCGTGGGTGGTGTAGTCGAGGCTGCCGGTGACGGAGGAGGCGTTGAGAACGGTACCGCCGGCGCCGGCGAGCGCCAGCGCATTGTTGCGGGTATTGGCAAGCGCCAGCGAGGCCAGCGCGCTGTTGCCGGTGTTGGCAAGCGTGACATCGTTGATGCCGGAGCCGGCGATCGTCAGGTTCTTGCCGCCGAAATTCAGGGCTGCGCTTTGCGTCAGGTTGTAGTTGGCCGACCCGGTCGAACTGACGTTCGGGTTGGCGGTAAGCAGCGTGACAGGGCCGTTGATGCTGTTGCCGGCATTGGTGAGCGTGATCGCCGCCGTGCCCTGGGCATTGCTCGCGCTGAAGGTCGTCGGGTTGAGATCGATGGTTACGTTCGCATTGGTCGCGCCGTTGATTGCGACCTGCGTCAACTCGAAGTTGCCGGGCACGCCCGAAGCGCTGATCAGCCCCGATCCGCTGGTTCCACCGGCCGCACGCAGGTTGGTCGTCGAGAGGACGCCGGTGGTATTGATCGTCGCAGCCTGGCCCACATCGACGGTGCTGCCAAAGGAAACATCGCGTGCGCCGGCGTCGAGCGTGAAGTCGCCGGCGATGCGCGAGCCGCCGGCGATCGAAAGGGCGCCGCTGCCACCGGTGGTCAGCGCGACGCTGCCCAGGCCCGCCGCCGCGGACGTGTCGAAGGTCGCCGACCCGCTCACGGTCATGCCGGCAGACTGGGTGATCGCCCCGCCGGCGGTGATCGTCAGGTTGCCGGCGGACTGGTTGATCGCCGCCAGCGCGATTCCGCCGCCGTTGCGGAAGTTGACGTTGCCGCTGCCGGTGTTGGTGGCGCCGAAGGACGCGACCGCATTGCCGGCGTTGGTGAGCGTAGTGCCGCTCACCGATTGGGTCGTGAGTGCTCCGCCGACGATGTTTCCGCCCCCACTTTGCGCGATGGCACCGCTGCTTGCCGTCAGGCTGACCGCACCTGTACCCGCGCCGACTGCCGAGTTCAACTGCAGCACGCCGGCCGTCAGCGACAGCGCGCCGTCGTTGGTTGAGGCTCCGCTCGCGACCGTGGTCGTGCCCGCAGACGATGTCACGGCAAGGCTGCCTCCGACCGCCTGGTTGATCGCCTGCAGGTTGGTGTTGCCGGTGTGATTGAAGACTATGTTGCCGGCACCGCCGGCGATGTTGTTGAGTACCAGACCGACGGTGGCGACGCTGGACACCTGATTGGCAGTGTTGGTGAGGCTGATGCCTTGCCCCGCCGACACCGTAAGGCGACCTGCGGCGTTGTTGCCGGTGGTGATCTGGCCCGCGCCGGTGACGCTGCCGGTGGTCGCTGCGGTGAGCCTCGCGTCGAGGAGCAGCGCGTTGGGCACCGAGACGGCGTTGTTGACGGCCAGGTTGGCGCCGCTCGTGCCGAGCCCGAAGCTGCCGGCCACCTGGGCGCCGGAAAGGCTGACCGCGCCATCGACGGTGAGAGTGTTGGTTGCCGAAAGCGTACTGATCAGCAGGGTGGAGGCGCTGTTCTGCAACGTGATGGTGTTGAGTTCGGCATTGCTCACGCCCAGGCCCGTTGCACCAGCGCCGACCGTGACCGCCCGTCCGGCCAGGGTGGTTGGCGAGATCTGGACATTGCCGCTGGTCGCAAGCACACTGCTGCCCGCCTGCAGGTCCAGCGAGTCGGTCTGCACGTTGATCGAGCCGCCACGCACCGCGCCCTGGTTGGTGATGCCTTGGCCGACGCCGGTACCGAGAGAAACCAGCGCCGTACCGGCGTCGACGTCCTGAGCCGAGGCGGTGTCGGCGATCGTCATGCTCCCGCCGTTGGTGCTGACAGTAAGTGCGGCGTTGTTGGTACGCACGCCGGCCAGGCCATCAACCGAACCGAGCGTTACGCCGGTGTTGTTGGTCAACGACAGCGCCTGACCGGCGCCACTGACCGTCGCGGCGAAGCTGCCCACCTGCGTGCCGCCGGCCAACAATACGGCATTGGCTGCGCGCACCGCCAGTGCACCGGCGGTAATTCTGCCGGCGCCCGAGGTGGCGACGCCGCCACCGGTTTCCAGCGAAAGTACGCCGGGGCTTACGGTTATCGGATTCGAGATCGTGATGTCGCCAGCGCTGCTCGTGCCGACGCGCAGCATGGCGCCGGCGATGCTGCCGACTTCACTGGCCGTGAGGCTGAGTGATCCGCCAACCTCGGTTCCCAGGTTGATCGGCCGACCCGCGCTGACGTTGAAAAAGCGTACCGAGCCAACGGTACCCGCGCTGACGCTGCCGGCGGCCGAACCCAGCGCCGCGTCGTCGACGGAAAAGACGATGTCACCGCCTGTGGCTGTCGCCCCGTTGCCGGTCGAATTGACCGCGTTGGCGCCGGTCGCCTGGATTTGCACGCTGCTGGCGCCGAGCGACACCAGGCCGCCGTTGCTTTGCACCCTTCCGCCCAACGGCACGACGATACTGCCGGTGGCACCCGCGCTGCCGACGTTCCCGCCCAGGGCGCTATTGGTCGCGCTGAAGTTGTAGGCACCGCCGGAGAGGTTGTTGACCGCAAGGTCGCCGCTGGTGCTGTTGGTGCCGACGAAAGAAGCGAAGGTGTTGGTGCCGGCGGTGAGCACGGTTCCGGCACCCGAGGCAGTAGTCAGCGTGCCGGCATTGATGAAGCCGCCTATGGCCTGGCTGATCGACCCGCTGGTCGCACTGGTTGTCAGCGACGCGTTGCCGCTTGTGAGGACCTGGCCGGCATTGAGCGCGATATTGCCCGCGCCGCCCAAGCCAGCGTTGACGGTGACCGAGCCGGCGCCGACCGTGCTCGAACCGATGATGGCATCGCCAACCGTGCCGCGATTGAGGGTGACGCCGCCCTGCACGTTCGCCGTCACGGTTGCGCCGGCATTGAAGGCGCCCACGATGGCGACAGACCCGACCGTGCCTCCACCGCTGCCGCCGGTGAGCTGCAGGCTGCCGCCAACAGTGAGTGTGGTGTTCGCAGCGTTGTCGAGCGCGCCGATGAGTGCGCCCGAATCTGTCCCGGCACCGCCTTGTAAAGTCACGTTGCCGGTGGTGTTGACAAACTGGGACTGACTGGCATTGCCGAGGACGATGGCCGCCGCGCCGAAGGTCCCGCCGGCGCCGCCGGTCAACGAAATGCTGCCGGCATTGATGGTTTGAGTGCCCGCTCCGACAAGGTCGTCGAGGGTGATTGCGGCCGCGTTGTCGTTGTTGGATGCTCCTCCACTGGCGCCACCGACCGCGGCGATCACCGCGTTGCCGTTGATGGTCTGGTTGCCGCCATTGGCGACGATCACCGCGGCATTGTTGTTGCCGACCGTGCCGCCGGTCAGGTTGATGTTGCCGCCGGAGGCGAAGGAAATGGTCTGGCTCGTCGCGCTTGCCAGGTTGTTGTCGAACGAAGCCTCGTTGTCGTTGCCGCCGGTTCCGCCGATGAGGTTAAGCACGCTGCCGGCGGACGAGAAATCGAGCGATTGAATAGGCCCGTCGTTTTCGATGCGCGCGAAGTTATTGGTGCCGGACCCGGCCACGATCGACACGTCGCCCCCGCCATTGACGGTGATCGTCTGGTGAGTCGCGGCGCCGGCCTGCTTGATGCTGGCCCAGTTGTTGGTTCCAGTGCCACCGTTGACCGTGATACCGCCGGCGCCGACGGTGATGATCTGTCCGCCGTCGGCGCGGATCAGCGCCGAGCGGTTGGTGCCGGTGGCGCCGCCTTGCACGACGATGCCGTTGGCGGTGATGGTCTGCGCGCCCAGCGACTGTACGAAAGTGGCCGCCGTGGTCGGACCGGCGCTGGAAAGATTGACCGAGCGCACCGTCATCGTGCCCGCGGCATTGACGCTCATCGTGCCGCTGGCGAAGACAGTGGTGTCTTCAACGAGCAGGTCGTTGGCCGCGATAACGATGTTTCCGCTGGTGGCGGTGCGATCGAGGCTGGCGTTGAAAAAAGGACTGAACGCCAGCGTCCCCGAAGCCTTGGTGACGTTGATGTTTCCTCCGCCGTTGGTCGTGATGCGCCGGACGTTGGTGTTGCCGGCACTGACCTCGGTCAGCGTGACGTTGTTGCCGCCGCTGCCTGCGACGCGGAGGGACGGCGTGGACAACACCAGTCCCGCGCTGCCTGAGGATTGACCGATCGCGCCCAGCGCATTGAAGGTCACGCCGTTGGCTGTGAGCGTCAAGGCATTGTCGCTGCCGGTATTGCTGTCCCGATCAATCGAAACCGTGGAAGAGAAATTGCCGCTGCTGGTCGACAAGAGCGTCACCGCATTGGCGCCAGTGCCGAAGTAGATCGCCCCGCTGGAGAAAGTCGCCGCCGCCGTCGCGTTGCCGACTCGCAATACCCCGCCTGTGCTGGTCGCTGATCCGCGATTCAGGTGAATGCGGTCGATGGTGGACTGCGAAACCTTGAAGGTAGGTAGCGCGCCGCCATTGGGCATGTTCCCGGAGGTCTGGTTGCCGACATAAATTTCCGCCAGGTAGGCGCCGTTGATGCCGCGCGGGGCGAGGTAGACATCGGCATCGGTGCCGACATTGACGTCGCCGGCGATGTTGAGGCTCGCGCCGACCAGCTCCACGGGCAGGACACCGTCGGCGGTGCCCGCGGCATTCGTCAGGTGCGCCATCGACGTGGTGGTGAGCGTCTTGCCGGCGGCCAGGTTCACAGCGTTGGTGGCCGTCCCGGTCCGACCGCTGTCGGCCAGCGCCCAAAGCCGCCCGGCGCCGACGTTGACGTTGTCGTTGAAGTTGATCGCGTTGACCGAGGAGGCGATCAGCCCGCGGGTCGTGGTCTGGTCGGCGCCGCTGACCCCGTTGACGGTCACCAGCCCGAAATTCAGGTTTGCGCCGCCGGAGACCCACACATCCGACGGTGCATGGGCTTGGCCGATCGTAATGGAAGCCGGAGCCTCGATGCCCGAAAAGCTCAGGTAATTGGCAACGTTGATGACGTTCTGACTGGGAAAGGACTGCCACGTACCCGCGCCGATCGCCCCGGTGGTGTCGAGGGTCACCGCGCCGTTCTGCGTGCCGATGTGGGCGTTAAGCGGGGTCGGGCCGCGCGGCACCACGATGCCGCCGCTGCCGGCGACAATCGAGAGGGAGCGTCCGGCCGTGCCCAGCTCGATGCCGCGCAGCTCGTAATCGCTGCCGCCGATCTGGCCATCACCGTTGGTCGTGGAAAAGTAGTCGATGCTGACAGCGCCGGGGCCAGCCGGGGCCTGGCGGATATTGAGCGCAGTCAGTCCGGCCACGCCGGTGTACGGAACGCCGGCGCTGAACTGCGCACCCTTGATCACGATGTTGCCGTGCTGCGTGTTGCCGCCGATCGTGAGCGCACTCGTCTCCAGCTTCTGCAGGTCGGTGTTCGACAGCACGAGGCCGGTGCCGGTGGCTTCGCCGACCAAGATCGCACGCGTGCCAGGGGTGAAGGTACCGATCGTGATCGCGCCGCCCGGCGCGGAAATCTGGCCGTTGCTGAAGGACGCCGAGTCGGCGGTGAGCGCGATGGTGCCACCGGTGCTGGAAATCGCCGTCGCCGCAATCGTTCCGATGTCCAGGCCGACGCCCGAAGGAGCGACGCCGGTGAGCGAAACCGTGCCCGATCCGGTGTGGGCGATGTTGTTGGTGCCGATCATGCTGATGCCGGAGCCACCGGTGCCGTCGGCCGCGCCGAATATGCTGATGATGCCGCTGCCCGAGGTCTGGAGCCCACCGGGCCCGGTGATGCGAACGCCATTGGCGCCATTGACCGAAGTGCGCGCGTTGATGGTGATGTTGCCGCCGCCGGCGTTGATCAGGCCGCGAATTTCCGCTCCGTCGTTGGCGGTGTAGGGCCCGGAGAACGCACCCGAGGCCGAAGCCGCACCGCCTCCGCCGGTCAGGGTGACGTTGCCGCCGTTGGCGAGGATCTGCGAGCCGTTGTCGAGGATGATGCCGCCGTTGTTGACCGCGCCGCTGTCGGCGTTGAGAGTCACATTCAGGCGGCCCGCGCTCGAGCTGATCGACACGCCCGACTCGACGATGATGTTCTGGTGGGCGCTGAGGGTCAGGCTGGCGTCGCCGCCCGCACTCTTCAGGACCGACGCCTGCACGCGAATGAAGCCGGCCTGGCTGTTGGCGCCCGCGGTGCCGGTGGTCACCGTCACCGAGGTACCCGCATCGAGCGCGGTGGCAATGAGACTCACATCGACGATCGAGTCATCGTCGGTGCTGGTGAAGTTCGGACCCGCGCTGACGTTCTGCGAGGTGACGCCGATGCGGATGTTGTTGGGATCGAGCAGCCACTCGCCGCCCCGGCCATTGCGCCGCGCGTGGACAGTCGGTGCGCGAGTGACCAGCAGCGAGCCCTTGCCGGATGTCTCGACAAACCCGCCGTTGCCGCCCAGCGTTCCACCCATGGCGGAGATACTGCCTGTGACGACGGTCGACACATCGGCCCAGACGATCACGCGCCCGCCGTCGCCGCGCAGCAGGGCGTCTGCGCGCAGGACGACGTCAGGTCCGATGCGGGTGAAGCGCGCGTTCTGCACCTGGGCGTTGCGGCCCTGGATGTCGCCGCCTACAAGGAGCGTGCCGCCGCCCGCGTCGCCGCTGGCATCGAGTACCGCAGCTTCTTCGACGGTAACTTCCCGGCCCAATACTTCAATGTGTCCTCCAGTGGCGGGACTCGCGTGCACGCCGGGAGGCGCGGCGCCCGTGGTCCCTCGTACCGAAACCGCGCCCGCGAGCGTGGTCACCCCGCCACGCGCCTGCAACGTGACGCTCCCGCCTGAAGTTCCCTCGGCGACGAGGCGAGTGTTGCTCTCCACCACTACCGAGCCCTGCTCGGCACGCACGACGATGGCGCCGCCGGCGCCGCTGGACACATTGGCAGCCGAAGTAACTGCCGATACCCCGCTCGCGCTTATGTGCGCGCCGCGCTCGACGGTGATCGCCCCGGCTTCGCTACGAATTTCGATTGCCCCGCCAGCCTTGCCGTCAGCCAGAGTCTGGCTGCCTGCTGCAACGGTGAGGTCGGCTTTGGCCGCGAGCACGATTCTCCCGCCGTCGCCTGCGGCCGTCTGGGCACGGATATCGCCGGAGTGCTTGAGCGTCCCGGCGAAGACGCCGACCGCGCGGCCTGAGAGACTGCCCAGTACCAAGGCCTGGTTGGACGGCGCCTGCACCTCGAAGCGCATGTCATTCAGCGCGCGGCTGCCGATCTCGATCTTTTCGCCAGCAGCCAGGACGACCGTGCCGCCCTCGCTCTTGATGACGCCTTCCTTGCCGACGCCGACGTTGGGCGCGATGATGTAGACGTCGCCCGTGCCAGCATTCAAATAGCCATTCACCTGCACGCTGCCGGCCTGGCCCTCCTTGTTGAACCGCAGCACGCCTTTCTTGAAATCGGCGTCGCTGATATTGAGGGTCGACGCAACCAGGCCCTGAGTATCGATGCGGCTGCCGGCGCCGAAGAGGATGCCGTTCTGGTTGATCAGGAAGACCTGGCCGTTCGAGGAGAGCGTGCCCAGGATGACGCTGGGGTCCTGGCCGCGCACGCGATTCAGTACCGTGCTGGCGGCGTTTTGCTGCTGGAAACGCGTGGTCTCGCCCTGGGCGATCGAGAACGACTGCCAGTTGATGATCGTGCCGGGCGTGTTGGTGACTGTAAGAGTCTTGCCCTGGGTGGCGAAACTCGCCTGGCCCGAAGTGATGATGGGTGCCGTGGGGTTGGCGTGCGCGGCAGAGGCGAAAGCGCCAGCAATGGCATAGGAGAGCGGATGCAGCGCCCAGCGTGGTCGCCGGGCGACGACGCGTGCGCGACGTAAGGTGGGGCGGAAGGGGCGCGGCATGGAACGCGGGTGGCTATCCAGGGACTTATCGCACGTCACGGACGGCATTGCCATCAACCAAAGGTACTAGGCCGAACGCGCACCGCGCAGCGCGAGCGCGCTCCCGCACGCACCGCTTGAGAACCACAGCAGCAGCTTTCACACCCCAGGCACTCACCGACGTCCCCGCGATCCCGTCAAAGCAGGCCGGCCGCCCCGAATTTTCCTTAATGCATTCATGCGCTTGGCATAATTCTTCGTGCGCAATTCGCCGCATGAAGTCTAACCGACTTCCGGGGGCGTGTGAGATCTCGCACACCCTATTCGGGCTGTTTTCAAGTTGGAACGCCGGGGGTCGGTGCGGGAATTGCCCTTCGTGCCGACAACGGGAATGGTGCCGCCTATCTGACTCGAACAGATGACCTACCGCTTACAAGGCGGTTGCTCTACCAACTGAGCTAAGGCGGCGCGGGGCGAATGGTACCCGGAGTCAGGCGGACATGCCGCCTGCGAAAGAGTTACTTCACGATCGTGAGTTTGGGCTTCCCGCCCTTCGCCGGTCGGGCCGGCGCGGTGGCGGAGGTGGGGTTTTCCACCACCGCTTCCGGACGGTGCTCGCTTTTCACCTCCGCGACCTCGAAGCCCATGCCGTGGCCGTTTTCACGTGCGTAAATGGCAGCGACGCGCGCGATCGGCACGACGATGTCGCGCGCCACTCCGCCGAAGCGCGCGGCGAATTCGATCGCCTCGTTGCCGATCTTGAGGTTGGAAGTGGCATCGAAGGAAACGTTCAAGACGATCTGGCCGTCCTTGACGTACTCACTCGGCACCCGCGTGTTGGCATCGACCACGACCGCCACATACGGGGTATAGCCGCTATCGGTGCACCACTCGTAGATGGCGCGGATCAGATAGGGCTTGGTCGAGCGGTCGTGGCTCTTGGCTGCGCCATCGCCCTCGGCATGCTTGCCGACCTCGGCATGCTTGCCGACCTCGCCATGCTTGCCGACCTCGGGCCCGGCCGCGCCCGGACCGTCCCCGCCGGCTCCGCTTTCGCCATCGTCGACGCCCATCGCCGCGCGGCTTACTTGCGCATCACCTTCTCCGAGGGCGTCAGCGCCTCGAAGAAGGCCGGGCGCGAGAAGATGCGCTCGGCATATTTCATGACCGGCGCGGCCTGGCGCGGCAGGTCGACGCCGTAGTGAGTCAGGCGCCACAGGAGCGGCGCGATGGAGACGTCAAGCATCGAGAATTCCGGCCCCAGCATCCATTCCTGCTTGGCCAGGTTGGGCGCGAGCTGGGTCAGCACCGCGGCGACGCGCTCGCGCGCGCGGTCCTGCTGCTTCTGGTTGCCTTTTTCCAGGGCGTCGATATGGATGAAAAGCTCGCGCTCGAAATTGAGCAGGAAAAGCCGCGTGCGACCGCGCATGACCGGGTCGGCCGGCATGAGTTGCGGGTGCGGAAAGCGCTCGTCGATGTACTCGTTGATGATGTTCGATTCGTAAAGGATCAGCTCACGCTCGACCAGGATCGGCACCTGGCCATACGGGTTCATGACCGAGATGTCCTCGGGCTTGTTGAACAGGTCGATGTCCTTGATCTCGAAGTCCATGCCTTTCTCGTACAGGACGAAACGGCAGCGATGCGAGAACGGACAGGTGGTACCGGAATACAAGACCATCGTGCAATCCTTCTGTGAAGCGGATGTGCGCCGCACCAGCGCATGGCGCCGGGCGGTCGTTATCCACCGCGCGCTGGCGCGCGCGGTGCCAAAAAGCTAGTGGATGTCTTTCCAATACGCGCGGTTGAGAAGCCACGCGCAGGGAAACAGGATCAGTCCGAGGAACAGCAACACCCAGATGCCGAGCGTGCGGCGCTCGGCAGCCACCGGCTCGGCCACCCATACCAGGAATGCAACCAGGTCGGCCATCGCGTTGTCGTACTCGAGCTTGTTCATGCGGCCGGGCTTGACGATGTCGAAGCCCTCGAAGCGGTCGACGGTCTTGGCGGCATCGTGCGGATCCTTCTCCTTGACGAACCGCGCCGTCTGTTCGCCTTGCAGTTCGTAGAGCACATGCGGCATGCCGACATTGGGAAAGACGAGGTTGTTCCAGCCGGAGTCGCGGCCCGCGTCGCGATAGAAGGTGCGCAGGTAGGTGTAGAGCCAGTCGGCGCCCGCGCCGGAATTGCCGATCGCCCCGCGCGAGCGCGCGATCACCGAAAGGTCCGGCGGCGCGGCGCCGAACCAGTCCTTGCCGTCCTTGCGCGTCATCGAGGTCGTCATCAGCTCGCCGACCTTCTCGGCACTGAACAACAGGTTGTCCTTGACCTGCTGGTCGGCGATGCCGATATCCTTCAGGCGGTTGTAGCGCATCGACTGCAAGCCGTGGCAGGCGAGGCAATAGTTGACGAACATCTGCGCGCCGCGCTGCAGGGACTGCACGTCGTTGAAACGCTCCTTGGGAGCGCGATCCAGCGGATGCCCGCCGCCGGCGGCGAACACCGCGGGGGCGATCGCGGCCAGGAGGATGAGGATTGTTTTTTTCATGTTGCGGCCTTCAATGCATGGTCACGCGCGAGGGCACGGGCTTGAACTGGCCCCAGCGACTCCACCACGGCATGAGCAGGAAAAAGGCGAAATAGACGACCGTGCAGATCTGCGAGACGAGCTCGCCGACCGGCGAAGGCGGCAGGGTGCCCAGGTAACCCAGGATCAGGAACGAGACGATGAAGGCGGTCAGGATCCACTTGTGCAACGCCGGACGATAGCGCATTGACTTGACCGGCGAACGATCCAGCCAGGGCAGGAAAAAGAAGATCAGCGTGGAGAGCCCCATCGCGACCACACCCCATACCTTGGCATCGATGTAGAAGAAGTTCCACACCATGGCGCGCAGGATCGAATAGTAGGGAGTGAAATACCACACAGGTGCGATGTGCTCCGGGGTCTTCAGGGGATCGGCCGGGATGAAATTGTTGAACTCGAGGAAATAGCCTCCCATCTCCGGAGCGAAGAAAACAATCGCCGAGAAGATGAACAGGAACACCACCACACCGACGATGTCGTGCACTGTGTAATAGGGGTGGAAGGGAATGCCATCCACCGGGATGCCGGTCTTGGCATCCTTGTTCTCCTTGATTTCGACGCCATCCGGGTTGTTCGACCCGACCTCGTGCAGCGCCAGGATATGCGCCGCGACCAGGCCCAGGAGCACCAGCGGCAGGGCGATCACGTGAAAGGCGAAAAAGCGGTTCAGCGTCGCGTCGCCGACGACGTAGTCACCACGGATCCAGATCGCCAGCTCCGGGCCGATCAGCGGGATCGCGCCGAACAGGTTCACGATCACCTGCGCGCCCCAGTAGGACATCTGCCCCCAAGGCAGGAGGTAGCCGAAGAAGGCCTCGCCCATGAGGGTCAGGAAGATCATCACGCCGAACACCCAGATCAGTTCGCGCGGCTTGCGATACGAGCCGTACAAGAGGCCGCGAAACATGTGCAGGTAGACCACGACAAAGAACATCGACGCGCCGGTCGAGTGCATGTAGCGGATCAACCAGCCCCACGGCACCTCGCGCATGATGTACTCGACCGACTCGAAGGCCTTGGCCGCATCCGGCTTGTAGTGCATGGTGAGGAAGATGCCGGTGACGATCTGCATCACCAGCACCAGCATCGCCAGCGAGCCGAAGAAATACCAGAAGTTGAAGTTCTTCGGCGCGTAGTACTCGGAAAGATGGCCCTTCCAGTTCTCCATCAGCGGAAAGCGCTGATCGATCCAGGTGAGCAGCCCCGATGCAGGTTTGTCGAGGGCGCCGAAGCCTTCGACGACGACGGGTTGTTTGGGTCCGGCAGCCATTTCGCTATGCCCCCTTCTTGTCTTCGCCGATCAGGAGGCGCGTGTCCGACAGATACATGTGCGGGGGAATCTCGAGGTTGTCGGGCGCCGGCTTGGCCTTCCAGACGCGCCCGGCCATGTCGAAGGTCGAACCATGGCAGGGGCACACGAAGCCCATGTCGTCACCGAGCGCAACATTGCCACCGGCGGGGAAAGGCCCGGTCGGCGAACAACCCAGGTGCGAGCAGATGCCGACTGCCACGAGCAGGTCGGGCTTGATCGAACGATTCTGATTGCGGCAGTACTCCGGGGTCAGCTCGGAGGGTTTGCGTTCCGACTTCGGGTCGGCGACCTTGGGCTCGGTCTTGGCCAGCGAATCGAGCATCTCCTTGGAACGGCGCACGATCCAGACCGGCTTGCCGCGCCACTCGACGATCATGCGCTCACCCTCCTTGAGCGCACCGACGTCGACTTCGACCGGCGCGCCGGCAGCGCGCGCTTTTTCGGACGGCGCGAATGTCGAGACAAAAGGAAATGCGGCGCACAGCGCGCCCACCCCGCCGACGGCGGAAGTCGCGATGATGGCGCCGCGGCGCCCGGAGTCGGCGCTGGCTTGGTCACTCATTTGGTTGCCTCACGGATGAAGTGCTCGAAAATCTCGACTTGCGACGGCGCTGCGCGAGGATTCCGACGTGTGGCGCCGCGCCTTCGACAAACCACAAGATTATATCTGATCACGCAGCGCAACAAAAGTTTTACCGAATTTCCTTTTTGTATTCAAACACTTGCTATCCGTCCTTGTATGCCTGAGCGTGCGCCGGTAAGATTCGCCCGCCGATTTCGGCAATCCAACAATTGCGAGGGGATTGAAGAACATGAGTTTTGCATCGGAGTTCAAGGAATTCGCCGTCAAGGGCAGTGTCGTCGACCTGGCAGTCGGCGTGATCATCGGCGCCGCCTTCGGCAAGATCGTCGACTCCCTGGTGGCCGACATCATCATGCCCTTGGTCGGAGCAATTTTCGGCAACCTCGATTTTTCCAACCTCTTTATTGTCCTGGGCAAGAACCCGAACAACCTGATGGTGCTTGCCGACCTCAAGAAGGCCGGCATTCCGGTCTTCGCGTGGGGCAGCTTCGTGACCGTTGTGGTCAATTTCGCCATCCTCGCCTTCATCATCTTCCTGATGGTCAAGCAGATCAACCGCATGAAGAACGAGGCACCGCCGGCCCCCGCGGCGCCGCCGGCGCCTGCCGAGGATGTGTTATTACTGCGCGAGATCCGCGACTCGCTGAAGAAGTAGACCCGCGGCAGGCAGCCGCGTCTGCCGGGAAGAACCTGTGCGCGGTTGCCGCGGCCCGGCTACCGGCCGCGCTCAGACCGGGTTGTCGATGTCGTGGAAGGCGTGGGCCAGGCCGAACCGTTGCGCGAAGTGTTCGGCCAGCGCGCACGCGCCGTAGCGCTCGGTGGCGTGATGGCCGGCGGCCACGAAAGGCACGCCGGACTCGCGCGCCAGGTGGGTGGTCTGCTCGGAAGCTTCGCCGGACAGGTACAGGTCGGCCCCGGCCGCGATCGCGGCCTCGAAATAGCCCTGTGCCCCGCCAGTGCACCAGGCGATGCGCCGCACCTGCCGGGTCGCGTCGCCCAGCAACAGCGGTTCGCGACCGAGCGCCAAGGCCACCCGGGCGGTGAATGCCGCGGCGGAGAGAGGCTCGTCGATCGTGGCCACCCGGCCCAACTCCTGCTCCCCGAAGGATTCCCCGGCAACCAGTCCAAGGCGCATACCGAGTTGCGCGTTGTTGCCCAGCGACGGGTGCGCGTCAAGCGGCAGGTGGTATGCAAACAGGTTCACGTCCGCCGATAACAGGCGCGCCAGCCTTGCGCGCCGCGTGGCGACGATGCGCATGTCGTCGCCGCGCCAGAAGAGGCCATGGTGCACGATGATGGCATCGGCGCCTTCGTCGATCGCGCGCTCGATCAGCGCCAGGCTAGCCGTCACTCCGCTGGCCAGGCGCGTGATCCGCGACTTTCCTTCCACCTGCAATCCGTTTGGGCAATAATCGCGAAAGCGCCCGGGTTCCAGGAGCGCGTCCATCGCTTCTCCGAGCGCCTGTCGATCCACCATTCCCGTCATGTTGCGTCACCTCTGGTTGATATTCGCGCAGACCGCGACCATCTGCATCGCGGTGTGGTTCGTCGTCGCCACCCTCAAGCCTGAATGGCTGCCGGAGAATCCGGCCAACCGCGCGAGCGCCAACGCGAGCGCGCCCGCGGACCTGAAACCGGTGACGGTCACCCAGGCTGCGGCCGAGGGGTCCGGCGCACCGCGCCCGGTCGGTTCCTACAGCGAGGCCGCGCAGGCGGCCATCCCGGCCGTGGTCAACATCTTCACCTCCAAGGAGGTCAAGGCGCCCCAGCACCCGTTCATGAATGACCCGCTGTTCCGACATTTCTTCGGCGGCGATGAACGGGGGGCAACCCGTCGCACCAACAGTCTCGGCTCTGGCGTCGTCGTCAGCCCGCAAGGTTACATCCTCACCAACTATCACGTCATCGAGTCGGCCGACGAAATCGAGGTGCTGCTCAACGACAAGCGGCGCGCCCGCGCGCGCATCGTCGGCGGCGATCCGGAGACCGACCTCGCGGTCATCAAGCTGGACCTGCCCGACGTGCCGGCGATCGTCTTCGGGCGACCCGAGGTTGCCAAGGTGGGCGATGTGGTGTTGGCCATCGGCAACCCGCTTGGGGTGGGGCAAACCGTTACGCTGGGCATCGTTTCGGCGCTGGGACGCTCGCAACTGGGCATTGCGCAGTACGAGAATTTCATCCAGACCGACGCCGCGATCAATCCGGGCAACTCCGGAGGCGCACTGGTGGACAGCCAGGGGCGCCTCCTGGGCATCAACACGGCGATCTTTTCCCGTACCGGCACCTCGGCGGGAATCGGCTTCGCGATCCCGGCCAACATGGCGCGCCAGGTCATGGAACAGATCATCGCCAATGGCGCGGTGACGCGCGGTTTCCTCGGCATCGAACCACAGGAAATCACCGCCGAACTGGCCGAATCCTTCAAGCTGCCACGCGACCAGGGCGTGCTGGTTTCCGGCATCGTGCGTGGCGGCCCGGCCGACCGCGGCGGAATGCGCCCTGGCGACGTGCTGGTGGAACTGGATGGCAGTCCGATACGCGATCCGCAGTCCATGATGAACCAGATTGCTGCGTTCAAGCCGGGGGAAGCTGTCAGGGCCAAGGTCATACGCCAGGGCCAAGTGGCCGAATTGAACTTGACCGTGGCCAAGCGTCCGCGCCCGGGACGCCGCCCTGGCCAGAACGAATAGCGCTCGCGGCCGGCGCGCTGCGTTTCAGGCCGCCTTGGACTGCGAGGCGTCCTCCTCCTCTTTCGGACGGTCGCGCTCGATCAGACGCCCGCACAGGATGCCCACCTCGTAGAGCAGGCACATCGGCACCGCCAGCGCAATCTGCGAAACCACGTCGGGCGGGGTGACGACGGCTGCGACCACGAAGGCGCCGACAATGAAGTAGCCGCGCCACTCCTTGAGCTTTTGCACGCTGATGACGCGCGTGATCACCAGCACCACGACCGCAACCGGCACTTCGAAGGCGACGCCGAAGGCGATGAACATCGTCAGCACGAAGCTAAGGTAGGCCTCGATATCCGGCGCGGGGGTGATCGAGGTCGGCGCAAACGAATTGATGAAAGCAAAGAACTGGCCGAACACGAGGTAATAGCAGAAAGCGATGCCGATCAGGAACAGGAGCGTCGACGACACCACCAGCGGTAGCGCCAGGCGCTTCTCGTGGCGATACAACCCAGGCGCCACGAACGCCCACGCCTGGTAGAGATAAAACGGCAGTCCGACCACGAAGGCCAGCATGGCCGTCACCTTGAGGGGCACGAGGAACGGCGAGATCACCGAAGTGGCGATCATCTTGGTCCCCTCCGGAAGCGACTTGATCAGGGGAAGCGCAAGAAAATCGTAGACCGGGCCGGCCTTGGGCCAGACGAGAAACGCGAACGCGAACAGGACCAGGAACACGATCACGCAGCGCAGCAGCCGATCGCGCAGCTCGACCAGATGCGAGATGAAGCTGTCTTCCTTGCCGCCTTCGGCCGATTCGGTCATGCCCGCTGGATCCGCATCAGGCTTTCAGCACCGGCTGCGCCGGGTCGTCCAGGGCGAGCGAGCCTTGCGCCGGGGACGACGCAGGCGCAACCGCAGGGCCGGCCGCCTCCGCCACGGCCGCCTCGGCCAGCGCGGCCGGGCCGACTACTTCGGTTCCGGCGGTCGTTGCCGGCTGCACGCCGCCATCCGTCGCCAGCACGCCGTTGGCCAGATTGTTGATCTCGCTGGCCTGGGCTTCGAGGCCGGAAACGGTCTCGCGCACAGACGATTCGATGGTGGCTGCGGCCTCGGTGACACTGGTCTTGAGCTTCTTCAACTCGTCGAGTTCGATCTCGCGGTTGATGTCGGCCTTCACATCGGCGACATAGCGCTGAGCGCGCCCCATGAGCGCGCCGATGGTGCGTGCGACCCGCGGCAGCTTTTCCGGCCCGATGACCAGCAAGGCCACCACGCCGATGACCATCATTTCGGAAAAGCCGAAGTCGAACATGCCGAAGCTATGGAGAAGTGGTGGCTTGGGACCAGCGGCCGGCGGCTGCGATCCCTGGCCGGCGCAACACCGGCCTGGCGCCCTGGATCAGACTCTGGACTTCTCTTCGGGCTTGACGTCGATAGTCTGCCCGACCTTGCCCGGCTCTGCTGCCGCGGCCTTGGCGGCGTCAGCGTTCGCCTGACCTTCCTTCATGCCGTCCTTGAACCCCTTGACGGCGCCGCCCAGGTCGGCTCCCATGTTGCGCAACTTCTTGGTGCCGAAAACAAGCATCACGATGACCAGGACGATCAGCCAATGCCAGATGGAAAATGAACCCATGGAACGGTCTCCTTGAATCGGTTGGTTCGGCTGGACCGCAGCGTCGGTTCTTGTTGTTTCTTGGCCGCGTTCTATGCCCGGCAGGCACGTCAGGTGGTCAACCGCGTCGCCAGGGCCGCGGGCCGCCCATCACATGCATGTGCAGGTGCAATACTTCCTGGCCACCTTCGCGGCCATTGTTGATGACGATGCGGAATCCGCCCTCACGCCCCGGGTTTGCGCCCTGGGCCGGCGCAAGCCGTGCCGCCAACAACATCATTCTACCAAGCAGCGCTTGATGGTGCTCGGAGGCTTCGGCCAGCGACTCGATGTGCTCGCGCGGGACGATCAGGAAATGCACCGGAGCGGCCGGATTGATGTCGTGGAAGGCGACCAGTTCGTCATCCTCGTGGATCTTGCGCGCAGGGATGCGGCCAGAGACGATCTTGCAGAACAGGCAATCGGGATCCGTGTGCATGTGTTTTCGAGGCGCGCCGGGACGCAATGGGTTGGATTGCCGGCTTCAAGCGCCGGATTCGCGAGCTGCACGCGCCGCGTCTTTGCGCGCCGCCTTTTCATCCAGCCCCGAAAGGCCCTCGCGCCGGGCCAGTTCGGCCAGCACCAGGTCCGGCGTGAGACCGTAGTGCTCCAGCGCAACCAGGCTGTGAAACCACAGGTCGGCGAATTCGGCGACGATGCGCTCCGGCGCCCGGTCCTTGCAGGCCATGACAGCCTCGGTCGCTTCCTCGCCGATCTTTTTCAGGATCGCGTCTTCACCGCGCGCCAGAAGCCTGGCGACATAGGACTTGTCGGGATCAGCGCCGCGTCGCGCAGACACGACTGCGGCCAATCGCTCAAGCACGGAATCGTTCATTTGCGATAAATCTCTGCCGGGTCGCGCAATACCGGCGCGGTGACAATCCATGCGCCGTCCTCGAGCTTGCGGAAAAAGCAGTCATGCCGGCCGGTATGGCAGGCGATGCCGCCCTGCTGCTCCACGGTCAGCAGCACGACGTCGCCATCGCAGTCCAGGCGCACATCGACGACACGCTGGCGGTGTCCGGACTCCTCACCCTTTTTCCACAGCTTCCCGCGCGAGCGCGAGAAATACACGGCGTAGCCGGAGGAGACCGTCAATTCCAGGGCCTCGCGGTTCATCCACGCTACCATCAGGACGCTACCGCTGCCGACTTCCTGGGCAATCGCCGGAACGAGGCCGCGGTCGTCGAAGACCACTTCGTCCAGCCAACTCGAGGACGACGACGCGCTGTTCGCTGGTGTGCTCACAGGCGTACCTCAACACCGCGCTCGGCCATGCGCGCCTTGGCCTCGCCGACGGTGAATTCACCATAATGAAAAATGCTCGCCGCAAGCACGGCGTCGGCGTGGCCCAGGGTTACGCCGTCGGCCAGATCGTCCAGCGAACCAACTCCACCCGAAGCGATGACCGGGATCGACACGGCATCGGCTACCGCGCGCGTCAGTGCCAGGTCGAAGCCCGAACGCGTGCCGTCGCGATCCATGCTGGTGAGCAGGATCTCCCCGGCGCCCAGAGCCTCGACACGGCACGCCCACTCGACTGCATCCAGCCCGGTGTCATTGCGCCCGCCATGGGTGTAGACATGCCAGGCGCCGGGACCGGCAGACTTGGCGTCGATCGCAACGACGATGCACTGCGCGCCGTAGCGACCGGACGCCTCGGCCACCAATTGCGGGTTGGTCACGGCGCTGGTATTGATGCTGATCTTGTCGGCCCCGGCGTTGAGCAGGCGCCGCACATCGGCAAGTTGGCGAACCCCGCCGCCGACGGTGAGCGGAATGAAAACCTGGGCAGCGACTGCCTCGACGATGTGGAGGATCAGGTCCCGGTCATCGGAAGACGCAGTGATGTCCAGGAAAGTCAGTTCGTCGGCGCCTTGCTCGTCGTAGCGCCGCGCGATCTCGACCGGGTCGCCGGCGTCCCGCAAAGAGACGAAATTGACACCCTTGACCACGCGGCCGGCAGTGACGTCTAGGCAGGGGATGATGCGCTTGGCGAGCATGGTGGCAGCGGGGGGCGGCGCGGGAGCGCAGCGGGCCTCAAATCATACTGCGCCCCACGCAATCGCAATGGCAGGGCGCCGCTATTTGGCGGCTTCGGCGAGCGCCTTCTTGAAATCCAGCGTGCCGTCGTAGATCGCGCGGCCGGCGATGACGCCGGTCACGCCATCTCCCTCCAGGCCCTTCAGGGACTTGATGTCCTTCAGGCTGGAAAAACCGCCCGAGGCGATCACGGGAATGGTCACGGCCTGCGCGAGGCGCTGCGTCGCTTCGATGTTGATCCCGCTCAACATGCCGTCGCGGCCGATGTCGGTGTAGATGATCGCCTCGGCGCCGTAGTCCTGGAATTTCTTCGCCAGGTCGATCACGTCGTGCCCGGTCAGCTTGCTCCAGCCGTCTGTAGCGACCTTGCCGTCGCGTGCATCGAGTCCGACGATGATGTGCCCTGGAAACGCGCCACAGGCATCGTGCAGGAAACCCGGGTTCTTGACCGCCGCAGTGCCGATGATGACCCAGGTCAAGCCGTCGTCGAGACACCGCTCGACTGTATCGAGGTCGCGGATGCCGCCTCCCAGCTGGACCGGCAGGTCGTCGCCCGCGGCAGCCACGATGCGGCGGATCGCCGCCTCGTTCTTGGGCTTGCCGGCGAATGCGCCGTTGAGGTCGACCACGTGCAGGCGCTTCGCGCCCTGCGCCTTCCAGTGGGTCGCCATCGCCGCCGGATCCTCGGCAAAGACCGTCGCGTCGTCCATCTCGCCCTGCTTGAGGCGAACGCAGCGGCCATCCTTCAGGTCGATGGCGGGAATGATCAGCATGGCGCTGCAGCACCAGGCAGGCAAATGCTGCTACCGGGGCCGAAGGGGACGGCGATCACGGATTCCATGCGACGAAATTCGAAAACAGGCGCAGGCCGGTGGTGTGACTCTTTTCAGGGTGGAACTGTACGCCGAACACGTTGTCGCGCGCAATTGCACACGTAAAGTGTATCCCATAGTCGGCGCTGCCCGCGACCGTCCCTTCGATCGCTGCGACCGGATGATAGCTGTGCACGAAATAGAACCGGCTGCCATCGTCGATGCCCGACCACAGGGCATGCGCGCGCGTCTGTCGCACCTGGTTCCAGCCCATGTGCGGCACCTTGAGAAGCGTGCCATCCGGTCCGCGCATGCCATGCGGGAAGCGCACCACCCGGCCGCGGAAAAGCCCAAGCCCGGGCGTCTCACCCTCCGCGCTCGACTCGAACAGCATCTGCATGCCGATGCAAATGCCCAGGAAGGGCTTGTTCGCGGCGGCGGCAAGGACCGCATCGCGCAGGCCCGAAGCCGACATCTCGCGCATGCAGTCGGGCATCGCGCCCTGTCCCGGGAAGACGACGCGGTCGGCGGCGACGATCTGCTGCGGATCGCCGGTGACGATCACGCGCGCGCCCGGCGCGACGTGCTCGATGGCCTTGGAAACCGAGCGCAGGTTGCCCATCCCGTAATCGACGACTGCAACGGTTTGCATGAGGTTCCAGTGACCGGCCGACGGCGAAATCCGCGAGAAGATCTAGAGCGAGCCCTTGGTCGAGGCAATGCTGTCGGCGGCGCGCGCATCGACCTCGCAAGCCATGCGCAGGGCACGGCCAAAAGCCTTGAACACGGTCTCGCACTGGTGGTGGGCATTCTCGCCGGCCAGGTTGTCGACGTGCAGGGTCACCAGGGCGTGATTGACGAAGCCCTGGAAGAACTCGTGCGCGAGGTCGACGTCGAAACCGCCGATCATGGCACGCTTGAAAGCAACGTTGAACTCGAGGCCCGGTCGCCCCGACAGGTCGATCACGACGCGCGACAAGGCCTCGTCGAGCGGGACGTAGGCATGGCCATAGCGCTTCAGGCCTCTCTTGTCGCCGGCCGCGCGCGCGAATGCCTGGCCCAGCGTGATGCCGATGTCCTCGACCGTGTGGTGCGCGTCGATATGCAGGTCGCCATGGGCCTCGATGTCCAGATCGATCAGGCCGTGACGCGCAACCTGGTCGAGCATGTGGTCAAGAAAGGGCACGCCGGTGACGAAGTTGGCGCGACCGCTGCCGTCCAAGTCGAGGCGCACGCGAATCTGCGTCTCCTTGGTGTTGCGAACGATTTCAGCTTGTCTCATGGGTTCAGGGCACCGGCAACATCAATCGCAGGAAGGGCCAGTACGCAGCACGGTGTACTTTAGCGCGTTTTCAAGAGCCGCCAGCATGGCACGATTCTCGTCCGGCGTGCCGATGGACAGGCGCAGGCAGTTGGTCATGAGCGGATGGCCGCCGTCGAAATTGCGCACCAGCACGCCCGCTGCCTTCATCTTCTGGTGGACCGCGGTGCCGCTGCCGGGCGGCCCCGGCACGCGCACGCAGACGAAATTGGCTGCGCTCGGGAATTGCGTAACGCCTCTGATCTTCGAGAGTCCCTCCTGCACGACCGGCCGCTCGGCGAGCACCCGCGCCGCCAGTGCATCGATGACGTGCTTGTTCTCGAGGATCTTGATCGCCACGGCTTCGGCCAGGACGCTGATGTTGTAGGGCGCACGCGTCTTGTCGAATTCGACCAGCCACTCGGGGCTGGCGGCCACATACCCGAGGCGCACGCCCGCCATGCTGATCTTGGAAACCGTGCGCATGACGGCCAGGTTGGCGAAATCGGGCAGGCGCCGCATGAAGCTGTCGCCGGCATAGGGCTGATAGGCCTCGTCGATGACAACCAGGCCAGGCGCGGCGCGGACGATGCGCTCGACCTCAGCGTGCGAATAGGGACTGCCAGTCGGGTTGTTCGGATAGGCCAGCCAGATGAGTGCCGGTCGGTGCCGGTCGATGGCGGCAAGAAACGCCTCGATGTCAAGCGCGAAATCGGGCTTGAGCGGAACCGCGACGAACTGCAGGCGATAGAAGAGCGCGTGCATCTGGAACATCACGAACGAAGGCGCCGGCGCCATGACCACGGCCCCCTCGCGCGCGCAGGCCGCAGTGATGTACTGAATGCACTCGTCCGAACCGTTGCCGCACAACACGTCGAACCCGGACGGCACGCCCATCGTTTCACGAATCAGCTGGCGCAACCGGGCAAGCGAAGGCACCGGGTAACGATTCAGGCCGAGCCCCGAGACGACCGCACCGAGCTCGCGTGCGAGATCTTCAGGCAGGCGATACGGACTCTCCATCGCGTCGAGCTTGATCATCCCGGTCGCATCGGCCACCGGGTAGGTCGCCATGGCGCGGATTTCGGGGCGGATGACGCTTTCGACGGGGTTCACGATCGGACCTCTGCAGCGCGCGCATGCGCGGTTAGACCTTCGCCATGTGCGAGCGTGGCGGCGACGTTCCCGAGCCGCTTGGCCCCCTCGCGCGATACCTTGATCAGGCTCGACCGCTTCTGGAAATCGTAGACCCCGAGCGGCGAGGAGAAGCGCGCTGTGCGCGAGGTCGGCAGGACATGATTGGGCCCGGCGCAATAGTCGCCCAGCGACTCGCTGGAATACGCGCCCAAGAAAATCGCACCGGCGTGACGAATCAGGGGCAGCAGCGCCTCGGGATCGGCGACCGACAGCTCGAGGTGTTCGGCGGCGATGAAGTTGGCGATCTCGCAGGCCTGCGCCAGGTCGCGCGAGAGGATCAATGCGCCGCGCCCGGCGAGGGAAGCGGCGATGATCTGGCGCCTCGGCAGCGCGTCGATGAGTCTTGCGATCGACGCCTCGACGCGATCCAGGTACTTCGCGTCCGGGCAGATCAGGATCGCCTGCGCCAACTCGTCGTGTTCGGCCTGGCTGAAGAGGTCCAGCGCGATCCAGTCGGGATCCGTGCTGCCGTCGCCGATGACGAGGATCTCGGAGGGCCCGGCGATCATGTCGATGCCGACCTTGCCAAAGACGCGGCGCTTGGCCTCGGCGACGTAGGCATTGCCGGGGCCGACGATCTTGTCGACCGCGGCGATGGATGCGGTGCCGTAGGCCAGCGCCGCCACGGCCTGCGCGCCGCCGATGGTGTAGATCGTGTCAACCCCGGCGATGGCGGCGGCGGCCAGCACCAGCGGATTGCGTTCGCCGCGCGGGGTCGGTGAAACCATGACCAGCTCGCGTACGCCGGCCACCCTGGCCGGGATCGCGTTCATGAGCAGCGAACTGGGGTAGGCCGCCTTGCCGCCCGGAACGTACAGCCCGACCCGGTCCAGCGGCGTGACCTGCCAGCCCAGTTCGGTGCCGTCGGCCTCCCGATAGCGCAAGCCTGGGGCACGCTGGCGTTCATGGAAGAGACGAATGCGCTCGGCGGCGGTCGCCAGGGCAGCCCGTTCGGTCGCACCGATGCCTTCGAGGGCGGCGGCGATTTCCGCGCCCGAGATGGTCAACTCTGCGATCGACGCCG
The DNA here is from genome assembly GCA_016790635.1 of Burkholderiales bacterium. Classification (GTDB taxonomy): domain Bacteria; phylum Pseudomonadota; class Gammaproteobacteria; order Burkholderiales; family JAEUOS01; genus JAEUOS01. The sequence goes on along the minus strand of JAEUOR010000013.1, from coordinate 88,363 downwards.
CGCGCACATCGTCGAAGCGCGCCGTCGCCTCGAGAACCGCGGCATCGCCGCGCGCCCGCACGTCGGCGAGCAGGGCCTGCACTGCCGATTCGATCGCCGCGTCGCCCGCGCTTTCGCGCTCGGTGAGTGCGGCCAAGTCTTCGGCAAAGCGAGCGTGCGACGCATCCAGCCGCCGGATGAGATTGCCAGACCCGCTCATCGCGCCGCCGTTTCGAACGCGTCGATCAGCGTCTGTACGGCCGGACGCTTGGTCTTGAGCGCTGCCTGGTTCACGATCAGGCGCGAGGAAATGCTGCGGATTTCCTCTACCGCGCGCAGCCGGTTGGCCTTGAGCGTCGCGCCGGTCGAGACCAGGTCGACAATCGCCTCCGCCAAGCCCACCAGCGGCGCCAGTTCCATCGACCCATAGAGCTTGATCAGATCCACATGCATGCCCTTGGCCGCGAAATGCTCGCGTGCCGCGCTCACATACTTGGTCGCTACGCGTATGCGCGCGCCGCGACGCACCGCGTTCTCGTAGTCAAACTCCTGCGGGACAGCGACCATCATGCGGCAGCGGCCGATGCCCAGGTCGAGCGGCCGGTACAGGCCGTCGATGCCGTTCCGCGCGTCGTGTTCGAGCAGCGTGTCGAGGCCTGCCACACCCAGGTCGGCGGCACCATACTGCACGTAGGTCGGGACATCGGAAGCGCGCACGATGATGATGCGCAGATCGGGCTGGTCGGTCGCAAGGATCAGCTTGCGCGAACGCTCGGGGTCATCGGTGACCCGGATGCCGGCCGCCTTCAGCAACGGCTCGGTCTCTTCGAAAATCCGCCCCTTGGAAAGAGCGAGGGTGATCACGTCGGTTCTTGAGCAAAAACGCGATTTTACCCCGCGTCAGGGTTACCCTTCCCGCGCCGCTCTTAGCGTCGTCGCGTCACGCGAGCGCCCACGGCCGAGAGCTTGCTTTCGAGCGCTTCGTAGCCGCGGTCCAGGTGGTAAATGCGATCAATCACCGTCTCGCCCTCGGCGATGAGACCTGCCACCACCAGCGAGGCGGAGGCGCGCAGGTCGGTGGCCATCACGGTGGCACCGGTCAGCCGCGGCACGCCCTTGACGATCGCGGTGTTGCCCTCGATTTCGATGTCGGCGCCCAAGCGCAGCAATTCCTGCGCATGCATGAAGCGATTCTCGAAGATTGTCTCCGTGATCACGCCGGTGCCCTCGGCCACGCTGTTCAGGGCCATGAACTGGGCCTGCATGTCCGTCGGGAATCCGGGATACGGCGCCGTACGCAGATTGACGGCACGCGGACGGCCTGAGGCACGCACGCGTATTCCGGCATCGCTTGCTTCACAGCGCACCCCGGCCTCGGCGAGCTTGGCGAGTACCGCGTCGAGCGTGCCGGCCTCGCCGCCAGCAAGCATGACATCGCCGCCAGTCGCTGCGACCGCGGTCAGGAAAGTGCCGGTCTCGATGCGATCCGCCATCACACGATGGTGCGCGGAATGCAGCGCCGCGACGCCATTGACGACGATGCGATCGCTGCCGGCACCGCTGATGTTCGCGCCCATGCGCACCAGACAATTCGCCAGGTCGACAACTTCCGGTTCGCGTGCCGCGTTCTCGATCACGGTCTCGCCGTCGGCCAAAGTCGCCGCCATCATGAGATTCTCGGTGCCGGTCACGGTCACCAGATCGGTTACAAGGTGCGTCCCTTTGAGGCGAGCGGCACGCGCCACGATATAGCCGTGCTCAACACTGATCTCGGCGCCCATCGCAGCCAGCCCCTTGATGTGCTGGTCGACCGGTCGCGCGCCGATCGCGCACCCGCCGGGCAGCGATACACGCGCCTCGCCGCAGCGCGCCAGGAGTGGTCCGAGCACCAGGATGGCGGCGCGCATGGTCTTGACCAGGTCATAGGGCGCTTCCGGCGTGGTCACCCGGCCGGCATCGGCCACGACCGTGGCGCCCTCGGCGTGCATCTCGACACCCATGCGCGCAAGCAGTCGGCGCATGGTCACGACGTCGTTGAGCGCCGGAACGTTGGCAAGCGCCAGCGGCTCGCGCGACAGCAGGCTCGCGCAAAGAATCGGCAAGGCCGCGTTCTTGGCGCCCGAGATCGAGATCTCGCCCGCCAGGCGCGCGCCGCCCTCGATGACCAGCTTGTCCATGGCCCTGCGGCGCTAGCGCGCCGCCCACTCCGCGGGGGTGAGCGTCTTCATCGAAAGCGCGTGGATCTCGTTGCCCATCTTCGCACCCAGGGCGCGGTTGACCATCTGGTGGCGCGCCACCCGCGACTTGCCCTCGAAGGAGGCACTGACAATGACTGCGTCGAAGTGCGCGCCATCCCCGTCGACTTCAAGGTGGTCGCAGGCCAGGCCCTGTGCGATGAGGGTACGAACGTATTCGGGTGTGATCATGTCCATGCGAGAAGCTTCCTTGTTCAATGACGAATCTTGTAGCCGCCGGCGATGAGGGCATACAGGGCACCGATCGACACCACGGCGCAGCCGCCGGAGACTGCCAGCGACAACCACGGCGAGATGTCACTCTGCCCGAAAAAACCGTGACGAAAACCGTCAATCATGAAAAAGAAGGGGTTGAAATGCGACATTTTCTGCCAGAACTCGGGCAGCGAGTGGATCGAATAAAAAACTCCCGACAGAAAGGTCGCCGGCAGGATGAAGAAATTCTGGAAGGCGGCGATCTGATCGAATTTCTCGGCCCACAGTCCCGCGAACATGCCGACAGCGCCCATGAAAGCCGATCCCAGGACTGCAAACGCGATGATCCATGCCGGCGCGCTGAGCGGCGGTGCGGCGAACAGCCATGCCACCAGCAGGACGCCGGCCCCAACAACCAGTCCGCGCAGCATCGACGCCAGCAGGTATGCAGAAAGGAATTCAAAGTGCGAGATCGGCGGCAGCAGCACGAATACCAGGTTGCCGGTCACCTTGGACTGGATCAAGGACGACGATCCGTTGGCGAACGCGTTCTGCAGCACTGACATCATCACCAGTCCTGGCGCGAGGAACGCAGTGTAGGCAATACCCTCATAGATCTCGACGTGGTCCTCGAGCACGTGGCCGAAGATCATCAGGTAGAGAAGCGCGGTCAGGATGGGAGCGCCCAGCGTCTGCGCACTGACTCGCCAGAAGCGCAGCAGTTCCTTCGCCAGCAGCGTGCGAAAACCGCTCAACGCAACCGGCCGCGCCGCCAGGCTCATGCTCGACCCCCGGTGATCTGCACGAATACATCCTCGAGGTCCGGCGCCTCCACCCGCAGTTCCTCGATGGCAAGGCCGGCGGCACGAATAGGCTCGAGCACAGCCGCCACCTCGTCATACGTGGCAAGCCGAAAGCGCCATGCACCGCCGGCCAGTCGCTCGCCGGTGGTCGCGAGTCCGGCCGGCAGGTCGCCGGTAACCCGCAGGCGCAGGTAGGCGCTGGCGTGCCGACACAAAAGGTCGGTGGTTCGATCCAGGGCCACTACCTGCCCGGCCTTGAGCATGGCGATGCGCCCGCACAGGCTCTCCGCCTCCTCCAGATAGTGGGTGGTCAGGACGATCGTGTGGCCGGCGCGGTTCAAGCGCGTGATGAACTGCCATAGCGTCTGGCGCAGTTCCACGTCCACCCCTGCGGTTGGTTCATCCAGAACGATGACCGGCGGGCGATGCACGAGCGCCTGGGCCACCAGCACGCGGCGCTTCATGCCGCCTGACAACGCGCGCATGTTGGCATGGGCCTTGTCGCTCAAGCCCAGGTTGTGCATGATCTCGTCGATCCAGTCATCGTTGCGCGTCAGCCCGTAATAGCCGGACTGGAAACGGAGTGTCTCGCGCACCGTGAAAAACGGGTCGAAGACCAACTCCTGTGGCACCACGCCAAGGTTGGAGCGCGCTGCCCTGTAAGCGCTGACGACATCGTGCCCCATGACCGTGACGCGTCCCGCGTCGGCGCGCGTCAGGCCGGCAATGATCGAGATCAGGGTGGTCTTGCCGGCGCCGTTGGGCCCGAGCAGGCCGAAGAACTCGCCCGACTCGATGACGAGGTCGACCGCGTCGAGGGCCTGATGGGCACCGTAGGTCTTGGACAGGCCGCGAACGGCAATGGCGGAAGTCATGCGCGTGACGCCGGCGGCGCCGCCGTGGGCGGCGGCGCCCTAGGCGAACAGGGTTGCCTCGACCCCGTACAGGCTGGCGATGCTGCGCAGGCCCGGCGGCACGTTGATAAGGGCCAAGTCGCTGCGGCGGGACAGCGCTTGACGCTTCCAGTCGATCAGGCAGGCGATGAGGCTGGAGTCGAAGTCGACTGCCCGGGCCAGGTCGATCGTCGCCTCTCCGGCCAGCACGGCAGCGCGGCCCCGCGCGACCAGGGCCGCGGCATCGTCGATACGCACCCGCGCCGGAACCTCGAAGCTCATCAGGAACGGCTGCGCGCCTCGATGGCGCGATTCTTGGCGCCGAGGGCCTTGATCAGTCCGTCGATGCCGTTGGCCGAGATTTCCGTATTGAACTGGCCCTGGTAAGTCTGCACCAGGCGAGCGCCAAGAACATTGATGTCCACGACCTTCCAGGCACCATCAAAGCGCTCGACATAGTAGTCAAGCTGGATCGGTTCGCCATTTTTCGGCTTGACCAGCGAGCGCACCACTGCCTCGCTGTCGCCGGCTTGCATGCGCAGCGGACGATACTCGATGACCGTGTCGGCCCGGTATGCGGTGAAGGCGCCGGCATAGGTATTGGTGAGCAGCGCCTTGAACTCGCGCATCAGGGACTGCTGCTGCTCCGCCGTCGCGCGCCCCCAGTGCCGCCCGACCGCCGCCTGGGTCATGCGCTGAAAATTGAGATAGGGGACGATCTTGGCGTCGACCAGCGCGTTGAGCTTTTGCCGGTTGCCCGCCTGGATCTCACGGTCGGCGAGAAGCGCGGCAGCCGCCTCGTCGACCGCGCGCTTGATCACGACATCCGGGCCTTCTGCAGCCGTCGCGGCGACCGCGCTGCACGCCACCAGAACGCCCAGCAGCAGGGCGCGCAGAACCGCTCGCATCGTGGCTAGAACTCCCGCACGACGATTCCGGCCAGAGCCTGGCGCGGCGCTTCGGCACGCGGCGCAGGCAAGGCCAATGCTTCCGCACGTGCAACCACCCGCTGGTTGGCGGCATCGACCCAGATGCCGGCCGGCAGGCGACGCGGCAAGGCTTCGGCAGCGTTCAGCGCGACTGCCGCAGGCGCCGGTAGCGCGCTGGTACGGCCATCGTTGTCGATCATCCCCTGGCGCCTTTGCAGGTAGGCATCACGCACGAAGGAATATTTGTCGAGCGCTGCCTCCTCGAGGACGTTGCCGGCCTCGAGCAGATCGGCGCGACGGTTGACCGCGCGCAGCGAATACAGGACGTTGCGGGTGCGCACGTGGTCCGCCCAGACCGGATCGAGGTTGGTGTAAATCAGCGTTCCGATGCCCTCACGAACCGTCGAAGGACCCAGGAAAGGCAACACCAGGTACGGGCCGGAGCCAAAGCCCCATTTGCCGAAAGTCTGCCCGAAATCGCGATCATGCTTTTCCAGGCCGATCTTCGAGGCAACGTCGAAACAGCCCAAGAGCCCGACGGTGGTATTGACGACGACACGGCACACGTCCGAAACCGCATCCACGACCCGACCTTGCAAAAGGCTGTTGATGCCGACGAACACGTCGTTGATGTTGGCGAATACGTTGCCGACGCACTCGCGCGCCGGCTCGGGGACCACCGCCTTGTACCCTTTGGCGACCGGCTGCAGCACGGCCTTGTCGACCCCCTCGTTGAAGTCGAACATGGCGCGGTTGAACCCTTCGAACGGATCCCCCGGCGTACCGCTGGTCGCGCACCCGCCCGCGCAGCAGGCGATGAGGAGCACCAATAGCAGGCCTCTGAGCTTGTCGAGCATGATCATTTGTTGTCGCTCTTGCCTTCCGCAGCCTTGTTGAACACCAGCTGGCCGATCAGATTCTCCAGCACCATCGCCGACTGGGTGGACTTGATGCGCCCCCCATCAGCGAGTTTCTTGCTGTCGCCCCCCGCCTCCAGCCCCACATACTGCTCGCCCAGCAAACCAGCGGTAAGAATCTTGGCCGAAGTGTCCTGCGGAAACGCGAAACGCTTCTCCAATGCCAGCGTCACGACCGCCTCGTAGGTCTGATCGTCAAAGGCGATCCGGGCGACCCGCCCCACCACCACGCCGGCGCTCTTGACCGGCGCCCGAGCCTTCAAGCCACCTATGTTATCAAACTTGGCAAGCACCTGATACGTCTCGGAAAAGCTGAAAGCGGCCAGATTTCCGGCTTTCAGCGCAAGAACCAGGATTGCCGCGAATCCGGCCAGGACGAACAGGCCCACCCACAAGTCGGTCAGTTTGCGATTCATAAGAGGCTTTCCGTGGCGTCGATCAGGTTCCGCTGAACATCAGCGCGGTGAGGATGAAGTCCAGCGCCAGCACCACCAGCGACGAGGTGACGACGGTGCGCGTGGTGGCGTGCGAAACGCCTTCCGGGGTTGGCTGGCAATCATAACCCTCGAAGACAGCAATGTACGTGACGGCGATGCCGAACACCACGCTCTTGAGCACGCCGTTGCCGACGTCTTCGAGCCAGTCGACCCCGTTCTGCATCTGGCTCCAGAAGGCCCCGTCGTCGACGCCGATCAGGACGACGCCGACGACATAGCCGCCGAAAACGCCGACGGCCGAAAAGATCGCCGCCAGGAGCGGCATGGCGATCACGCCGGCCAGAAAGCGTGGCGCCAGCACGCGCGCCACCGGCGACACCGCCATCATCTCCATGGCCGCGAGTTGCTCACCGGCCTTCATGAGACCGATCTCGGCGGCAATCGACGTGCCGGCACGGCCGGCGAAGAGAAGCGCGGTCACCACCGGCCCGAGCTCGCGCACCAGCGAGAGGGCCACCAGGAGGCCCAGCGCCTGCTCCGATCCGTAGCGCTGCAGTGTGTTGTAACCCTGCAGCCCGAGAACGAAGCCGACAAACAGGCCGGACACCGCAATGATGATGAGCGAGTAATTGCCGATGAAATGGACCTGCGCCACGGTCAGTCGAAAGCGCTTGAGCGCGATGCCGCTTGCGCCCAGGAGGGTCAGGAACAGGCGTGCGGCATACCCGAGCTTGGCAACGCCATCGATGCTGGCGTGCCCGATGCGGCGTGCGAACGCGATCACCGGCCAAGCCCCAGGTCAGCCGCATAGTCCGGCGCAGGATAATGAAAGCGCACCGGACCGTCCGGGCTGCCGCCAATGAACTGGCGCACGTACGGCGCCTCGGAGGCGCGGATTTCGTCCGGCGTGCCGTGCGCGACGATGCGTCCCTCGGCAAGAAAGTACACATAGTCGACGATCGCGAGCGACTCGTGCACGTCGTGGGTGACGATGATCGAAGCCGCGCCCAGGGCGTCGTTGAGCCGGCGAATCAGCTGTGCCGTGATCCCCAGCGAAATCGGGTCCAGCCCGGCGAAGGGTTCGTCGTACATGACCAGTGCCGGATCGAGCGCGATCGCACGTGCCAGCGCGACGCGGCGCGACATGCCTCCGGAGATCTCCGACGGCATGAGGGCATGTGCCCCGCGCAGTCCGACCGCATCGAGCTTCATGAGCACCAGGTCGCGGATCGCCGACTCGGGCAGCGAGGTGTGCTCGCGCAGCGGAAAGGCGACATTGTCAAAAACGCTCATGTCGGTGAAAAGCGCGCCGAACTGGAACAGCATACCCATGCGCCGGCGCAGTTCGTACAGGCCCTTGCGGTCCTGCTCGTGGACATTCCTGCCATCGACCCGGACCGTGCCGGCCTGGGGTCGCACCTGACCGCCAAGCAGGCGCAGCACCGTGGTCTTGCCGGAGCCGGAACCGCCCATCAGCGCGACGAGCTGGCCACGGCGGACTGTCAGCTCCACCCCGGAAAGAATCTGGCGCCCGAGGGCGCCGGTCAGCGTCGGATACGCAAAGGAAACGCCCTCGATCGAGACGAAGGGCGAAGAGTCAGGCACCGTGGCGGTTGTAGGTAGATTGCAGCAGCGCCGAAGTGTAGCAGCCCGCTCGTGGACCACCTGATGCGGCGCGTGCTTCCGCTATAGTGGCGGGATGTCGATCATGACCAGCCCCTGCACCGCGTGACGGACGGACAAGCGCCGGCAGCGCTGCGGTTTGCCGGGGTCGCCAAGCGCTATGGCAACCATGCCGCGCTCGCGGAAGTCGCCTTCGACGTGATGGCGGGTGAGTCCTTCGGACTGGCGGGGGTCAACGGCGCCGGCAAGACAACGCTCATCAAGTGCCTCCTGGACCTGACCGCGCCAGACGCTGGAGAGATATCGATTTTCGGCGCAGCAGCCCGCCTGCACGGCGCGCGCGCGCGCCTGGCCTACCTGCCTGAACGATTCATGCCGCCGCATTACCTGAACGGCCGCGAGTTCCTCGGCATGATGGCCGGTCTGCGCGGCAGCACCTACGATGATGCCGCCGCGCGTCACATGCTCGAACGACTCGACCTCGACACGGCCGCGCTGGCCAAGCCAGTGCGCGACTTTTCCAAGGGCATGACACAGAAGCTGGGGCTCGCCGCCTGCTTCATGGCCGACTGTGACCTCCTGATTCTGGACGAACCGATGAGCGGGCTCGACCCCAAGGCACGCGCACGGGTCAAGCACCTGCTCTCCGATTGGCGGCGCAAGGGTCGCACGCTCTTCTTCACCTCGCATGCGTTGGCCGATATCGAGGAAATCTGCGAACGCCTGGCGATACTTCATGGCGGACGCCTTTGCTATTTGGGCGCACCGCTCGATCTGGTCCGGCAGCGCGGCGCCGCGAGCCTAGAAGACGCGTTCCTTGCGACCATCGGTGAACCTGTGCGGACGCACCAGTCATGAATCGGCCACCACCCCCGAGCGTCCTGCTGGTCGATGACGACCCGCTGATCGTGGAAACCCTGAGCCTCGCCCTCGGTCACCGCTTTCACATCGAGACCGCCACGACGCGTACCGACGCGATCGCGCGCTTGCGCGCCCTCCCCGCACCGCCGCCGCTGGCACTGATCGATCTCGGTCTGCCGCCAACACCGCACCTGCCCGATGAAGGCTACCGACTGATCACCTCGCTACTCACGCTCGCGCCCCAGACCAAGATCGTGGTGCTCTCCGGACAGGCGGCGGAAGCGTCCGGCAGGCATGCGCGCGCGCTGGGAGCGATCGAATTCGTCGCCAAGCCGGTCAGCCCGGCGCGACTCATCCAGGTGCTCGAGGATGCACTCGCGGCCGGGCAGGCTGAGTCGGCGGCTCCGTCGGTCGTCGACCCGCTGGCGGCGCTGATCGGCACCTCGGCGCCGATGCTCGGCTTGAAGACCCAGATCCGCCTGGTGGCGACCTCTCCGTTTCCGGTTCTCATCGAAGGCGAGTCAGGCAGCGGCAAGGAGGTCGTGGCCGGTGCGCTGCACGCGCTCTCGGGGCGCGGCGCGGCGCCTTACCTGGCGCTCAACTGCGCCGCGATCGCCCCCGCATTGGTCGAGCCCACCCTGTTCGGCTACGCGAAGGGCTCCTTCACGGGCGCCGTCGGTGCCAGGGCCGGCTATTTCGAGGACGCCCGCGACGGCACGCTGTTCCTGGATGAGATCGGAGAGTTGCCGCTGGAGTTGCAGGCCAAGCTCTTGCGCGTGCTCGAGAACGGCGAATACAACCGCGTGGGAGAAACGCAATCGCGCCGCTCGCAGGCGCGGGTCATCACGGCGACCAATCGAGACCTGCGCGCCAGCGCGCGCGGCGGCGGATTTCGCGCCGACCTCTACCATCGCCTGTCGGTGTTCACGCTGCGCGTGCCGCCGCTGCGCGATCTCGGCGACGACAAGCTGGTGCTGCTCGAGCATTTCTCGGCCATCTATGCGCAAAAGGGCGCCCGCCCGTTCGCGCTGGAAGCGCAGGCACGACGCCTGTGGCAGGAGTATCCGTTCCCGGGCAACGTGCGCGAATTGCGCAACGTGGTCATTCGCCTCGCCACGCGCTATCCGGGACAGGCGCTGTCGGCCGAACAGCTTGAGGCCGAATTCGATTCCGGCGCGACGCTCGCGGTCGCGGCGTCCGCCGATGACGCCACGCGCGCGGCGCGCGATGAGCTCGCGCGCCGCGGCCCCTTCGACCTCGACGCGCGCCTGGCGCATTGGGAGCGCGCCTACATCGCCGCCGCGATGCAGCTGGCCGCGGGCAACATCAGCCAGGCGGCGCGGCTGCTCGGCATCAACCGCACCACCCTGTATTCGCGCATGGCCGCGCTGGAACGCGACGCCGGGGCAGATGTGCCGGAGCGCGACAACCCGCAGGGGAGAAGCTAGATGTACCTGAGTCATTTCGGCCTGTCCGAAGCGCCGTTTCGCATCACCCCGCATACCGACTTCTTCTTCGAAGGCGCCAATCGCGGCGCGACCCTCGAGGCCCTGCTCTACACGATCACCAACGACGAAGGCATCGTCAAGGTCACCGGCGAGGTCGGCAGCGGCAAGACCATGCTGTGCCGCGTGCTCATCGAGCGCCTGCCGGCCCATGTGCAGACCGTCTATCTCTCCAGTCCGTCGCTCGGTCGCGACGAAATCCTGCGTTCCATCCTCGACGATCTCAAGGTGAGCGCGCCCGGCGAACGCCCGGTCACGATCCTGCGCGCCCTGCAGGAGCATCTGATCTCCCTGTACGGGGAGGGCAGGCGCGTGGTGGTGCTGATCGACGAGGCCCACGCGATGGCGCCGGAGACGCTCGAAGAGATACGCCTGCTCTCCAACCTGGAGACCAAGCGGGAAAAGCTCATGCAGATCGTGCTCTTCGGCCAGCAGGAGTTGGACGACCTCCTGGGCATGCCGCAGATGCGCCCCCTGCGCGAGCGCATCGTGCACAGCTTTCGCCTGGAACCGCTGGTGCGCTCCGACATCGGCACCTACCTCATGTTCCGCATGCGCCAGGCCGGCTACCGGGGCCCGAACCTGTTCGCCCCGGCCGCGGTTCGACTCATCGCCGAAGCCTCGCAGGGCCTGACGCGGCGCATCAACATCCTGGCCGACAAGGCCCTCCTGTCGGCGTTCTCCGACGGCGAGCACGAGGTCAACACGCGCCACGTCAAGGCCGCCGTGGCGGATTCCGAATTCACCCGCCTCGTCAAGCCGGCCGCCCGGCGCATGCCCCACTGGGCCATGTGGGCTGGAGCACTTGGCCTCCTCGTGGCCGGCGCCGCATTGACCATCATCGCCACACGGTGGCAGGAAGCCCCCGGCGCGCCGGCGCCGGCCGTCTCTTCGAATCGCCCTCCCGAGCCGCCTGCCACGCCGATCGCGGCAGCGCCCCCGACACAAACGCACGCCACGCAGCAATCCGCTGCAGCAGCCACTCCCGCAGATTCAGCCGCCTCCGCCCCAACCCGGGCGCAAGGCGCCCTCCCGAGCACCGCTGCCCCGGCACCGGCATCAGCACCCGCAGTGGCGCGCTCGCCAGCACTCGCTCCTTCGTCCGCGCCCACCGACGCGCCCACACCGGCTGCCGCGGCCACGAGTACCGCTGCGCCCGTACCGGCATCGGCAGCCTTGCCGGAGAAATCTGCAGCCGGACTGCCCGCCGCCGCCGTTTCACGCACGCCCATCCTGGATGCCCGCTTCACCGCCACCGTGGCGTGGCTCAAGGAAGCACCTGCGGATGCCTACGCGTTGCAGCTCATGGCGATCGACCCGGGACGCACACGTGAACTAGACGATTGGTTGCGCCGGGTGCCGGCAGGTCTTCCCCGCGAACGAGTCTTCGTCTTCGGCGCTCGCAGCCAATCCGACGAGGAACGACTGCATGTCGTACTCGGCACCTTCACCAGTCGGGAGGAGGCGCTGGCCGCAGCCAAGTCCCTGCCGCCACAACTGGCCGGCAACAAGCCGCAATTGCGCTCGCTGGCGAACATTCGCAGTCAGGCGCAGCCGCGGTAGACGAAGAACGCCAGCGTTTGTTGCAAATTCACAACAGGTGTTCGCAAGGGTTTTTGCCGGCGCCGGCGTCCGCCACACGCCCGGATTCCGAGCGGCCCGCAATCCGTACGCCGGGCAGGGATGTCAGAAGAATTCAAAACGCCGCAAAATCAGTAGTTTGCGCTCTATATCTCATGTGATAACATCAGATTGGAGGAAAATCACCTGCCTGTGCCCGTCGCGGCCGTATGACGTCAGGCGCAGGTAGCGCACGGAGTATTGGTGGCATCGGCAGGACGCCGACGGAGGGCTCGGCATGGGTAGCACAGCATCGACAACACAGTCGGGCGCACTCGCGCTCGCAGTCGCACTTGGCCTGGCGGGCTGCCAGCAGGCGCCGCTCAATCCCTCGCCTTCGCACATCAATGCAAGCGCGCCGGCCGCGCCGCAAGGCGCCATACCGCCGCCGCTCCTTGCCGCGCCGCTGCCGCCCAAACCGCAACCGGCCACGCGCCCCGAAACCTTCAGCGTCGTCGTCAATGACGTCCCGGTGCGTGAATTGCTTTTCGCACTCGCCCGCGACGCGCGCGTCAATGTCGACGTGCACCCGGGCATCGCCGGCAACGTGACCATGAACGCGCTCAACCAGACCCTGCCGCAGATCCTTGCGCGGGTCGCGCGGCAGACCGACATCCGCTGGGAGATGGATGGACAAAACCTGTCGGTGCTGCCCGACACGGCCTTCCTGCGCATGTACAAGATCGATTACGTGAACATGTCGCGGGTTGCCGACATCAACGTGAGCGTCTCCACCGAAATTGGTTCCACGGGCCGAGGCGCCTCATCCGGCGGTGCGACCGGCGGTGGCGGCAGCAATTCCTCGACCACCGTTGTGAGCCAGTCGGCCAACCGCTTCTGGGACTCGCTGGCGCAGAATGTCTGTTCCCTGGTGGCCGCCACCCGCGTCATCAGCCAGGAAGAGCGCGACGCGCTGCGCGCCCAGCAACAGCGCGAGCGCGAGGACCGGGTCAACCTGGCGCGTGCGGTCGCCGGCGCCGGCGCAGGCGCATCCCAGCTCGCCCAGCAGATCGCGCCAGCCAGTTCGACCGCGGTCACCCAGCCGCTGCAGATCAACTGCACCCCGCAGACCGGCACTGCCGGCGCGGCCGCCGTGGTCTCGCTCAACAACCCCGCGATCGTCAATCGCGAGGCAGGCATCCTCTCGGTCTACGCCACCCAGCGCCAGCAGGAGCGGGTCCAGGAGTTCCTCGACCGCGTGATGCTGAGCGCGCGCCGCCAGGTGTTGATCGAGGCGACGGTGGTCGAGGTCGAACTCAATTCCAGCTATCAGCAGGGCATCAACTGGCAGCGCCTGCAGGCAGGCGGGACAAGCGGCACATCGATCACGGTGCAACCCACAGGGCCCAATTCGCTGCCGGGCGGCGCGGTACCCGGTGTCCCCGGAGCGGCGGTCAATGCGGTCACCTCCGGGCTCACCAATCCGGGCGTCACCGCTTCCGGCCTGCTGCAATTGGGCTACCTGAACCCGACCTCGCGGATCGGCAACATCGCCGGCGCGATCACGCTGCTGGAATCCTTCGGCAAGGTGCGCGTACTGTCCAGCCCGAAGCTCTCGGTTCTCAACAATCAGACCGCGATCCTGAAGGTTGTCAACAACCTGGTCTACTTCACCATTGGCGCGACGACCACGCCGGGTTCGCTGGGCACGCCGGCGATCACGACCTTCACCTCGTCGCCGAATACGGTCGCAGTGGGATTCGTCATGGCGGTCACGCCGCAGATCGACGACCAGGACGCGGTTGCGATCAACATCCGCCCGACCATCTCGCGCATCATCCGCTACGTCAATGACCCGAGTCCGGCACTGGCCGCCGCCGGGGTAGTCAACCCCGTGCCCGAAGTGCAGACCCGCGAGATGGAGTCCATACTGCGGGTTCCGAACCAGGCGATCGCGATCATGGGCGGCCTGATGCAGGATTCCAGTGGCGGCACCGAAGACAGCGTCCCGGGCGTGAATCGGGTGCCGTTCCTGGGCGATCTGTTCCGCTATCGCAGCGACCAGCAACGCAAGTCGGAATTGGTGATCTTCCTGCGCCCCATCGTGCTGCGCGACCCGACCATGGATGGCGACTTTCGCGACTATCGCGACATGCTGCCGGGCAAGGACTTTTTCTCGCGCCCCAATCCCCTGGAACCGGAACGCATCCGCATGCGCAGTGAAGCTTCGGCCGGCGCTGCGAGCGAACCTCCGCGTTGATCCCATGGCGCGAGGCCAATCATGAGCCTACTCATGGACGCGCTCAAGAAAGCCGAGCGCGCCAAGACCGGCCCGAGCGAGACCGACGCGCCCTCCGGCGCCAGTCGCGATCTCGCTGCCGAGCTCGGACTGGAAGCACGCGCCCCGGCACCCCGTCCGACTCCCGCGCCCACCGCACCTGCCAGGACGCCTGCCACTGACCTTGGCTCCTCGCTGACCCTGGAGCCGCTGGCTTCCCCGACGCGCACCGAACCGGCCGGTGTGGCCGAGCGTCCTGCGGTCCCGCCGCCTGCCGTACCGCCGGCCACGCCGCTGGCGAGTTCGCGTCCCGCCGCCGCGCCGCGCGCCGACCGGCAGGGTCCGCCCAGTACGCCGGGCGCAGACCGCATGACCGCACGGGCAGTGTTCGCCTCCAAGCAGCCGCGCGAACGCGCCATCAGCCCCTTCCACGCCACGCTCGCCGCCCTGCTCCTGGCCTGCGTAGTCACGGCGCTCTATTTCTGGTGGCAGTTGCGCCCCGCGGCGCCGCCGTCGGCCAAGCCGCTCGCCGCCGGTAGCATCGCCGCTCCCACCAATGCGAGCGCACCCGACCGGCCTGCCCCACAGACTGCACCGGCTCCCGGGCAGCCGAGCGCCAATCCGGCGCCCGCGCCCGCTGCAGCATCGGCGACCGCCAGCTCCGACGCGCCGGTGGCGAACAAGCCGGGCATCACCGCAGCGCCGTCAAACCCCGTGTCACCACCAACGCCTGCGGCCACAGGGCCGACAGCCACGCCTTCCGCGCCGCCCGCAATTGCATCGCGCGCTGCCGTGCCGACGACCGACGGGCCTGGTACGGCCACGGCGCGCCCGGCAACGGGTACCGCCAAAGCGCCGGTGCTGTCCGGTCCGCGCCCCAGCCTCCCGAGCGCGACAGCGCAAGGCGGCGTGCCGGTCGAGTCGCCGGCGGGATTGCGCATCACGCGCAATACGGTCCAGGCGGCAGTCGACCCGGCGGTCAACGCGGGGTACGCGGCACTGACCGAAGGCAACGACGCGGCTGCCCGCGAACACTATGGACGCGCCCTGGCCAACGACCGCAACAATCGCGATGCGCTCTACGGCATGGCGACGCTGGCCACGCGTGCCGGGCGTCCCGAGGAGGCGCAAACCTACTATCGGCGCGCTCTGGAACTGAACCCGCGGGACGCCTTTGCGCAAGCGCAGTTGACCGCGCTGGCCGGTGCCTCCGGGCAACCCGCCGACGAAAGCCGCATGCGCGGTCTCATCGCGCAACAACCCGACGCCGCGTCCGGCGCGCCGCTGTCGTTCACGCTCGGCAACCGTCTGGCGGCGCAAGGCCGCTGGCCTGAAGCGCAGCAGGCCTATTTCAATGCCTACGCGGCGGAGCCGGACAACCCCGACTACAGCTACAACCTGGCGGTCGCACTGGATCAACTGCACCAGACCCGCCAGGCAAAGACCTACTACGAGCGCGCACTGGAACTGTCGCAGAAGCGGCGGGCCGGCTTCGATGCCGAACGTGTTCGTGCCCGCCTGACCGCGATCGCGGCGCAGCCATGAACGCCCCCGAGCCGCGCCCGGCGGCAGCGCAAAAGCCGCTCGGCCGCATCCTTGTCGAGCGCGGCATCCTTTCCGAGGACCAGCTGCGCATCGCGTTGAAGGAGCAGCAACGCACCAACCAGCCGCTCGGCAAGGCATTGAAGACCCTGGGCTTCGTCACCGAGGCCACGCTGCGCGACGCGCTCTCCGAAAACCTGGGCGCGCGCGGTGTCGATCTGGCACACATCATCATCGACCCGGCCGCCATCAAGGCGGTGCCGCGTGACTTCGCCAAGCGCCACCTGATGTTCCCGCTGGAATTCAATCAACGCGAGCGGCGCTTCACGGTGGCCATCGCTGACCCCAACAACCTGGTGGCCCTGGACCAGTTGCGCGCGCAGCTCTTCTCGACCACGCGCGAACCGGTCGAGATCGCCGTGCTCCTGGCGGGCGAGTCCGACATCGCGCGCGCCATCGACCAGTACTTCGGCTACGAACTCTCGATCGACGGCATCTTGAACGAGATCGAGACCGGCGAGATCGACCAGCAGAGCCTGGCGACCACGACCGAGGAATACAGCCAGCCGGTCGTGCGCCTGGTCGACTCGCTTTTGGCCGACGCGGTGCAGAAAGGCGCCTCCGACATCCATTTCGAGCCGGAGCAGAACTTCCTGCGCATCCGCTACCGCATCGACGGCGTGCTCCGGCAGATCCGCGCCCTGCACAAGCAGTACTGGCCGGCCATGGCAGTGCGCATCAAGGTCATGAGCGGCATGAACATCGCCGAGACACGCGCCCCGCAGGATGGCCGCATCTCCTTGAGCCTGACCGGCCGCATGGTCGACTTCCGCGTCGCCGCGCAACCGACCTCGCACGGCGAGAACATCGTGCTGCGCATCCTCGACCGCATGCGCGGCCTGGTGCCGATGCAGGACCTGGGCCTGCAGGACGCGCAGCTGGGCCTGCTGCGCCTCATGATCGCGCGCCCCGAAGGCATCATCCTGGTCACCGGGCCGACCGGGTCGGGCAAGACCACCACGCTTTATTCGATCCTGAACCACATCAACTCCGAGGGCATCAACATCATGACCCTCGAGGACCCGGTCGAGTACCCGATGAACATGGTGCGCCAGACCTCCGTCAACGAGGCCGCCAAGCTCGACTTCGCCACCGGCATCCGCTCCCTGATGCGCCAGGATCCCGACGTGATCCTGGTCGGCGAAATCCGCGACGCCGACACCGCCGAGATGGCCTTTCGCGCCGCCATGACCGGCCACCAGGTGTACTCGACCCTGCATACCAACTCGGCCATCGGCGCAATACCGCGCCTGCTCGACATCGGCATCCTGCCTGACATCATGGCCGGCAACATCGTCGGCATCGTTGCGCAAAGGCTGGTGCGCAAACTCTGCCCCCACTGCAAGGAAGAGACCACCGCCGGGGACGTGGAATGCCGCATCATGGGTCTGCCCGCCGACGCCGCCCCGGTCATTTATCGCTCGGTCGGCTGCGACCATTGCGAGATGCGCGGCTATCGCGGGCGCATCGCTATCATGGAGATCCTGAAGCTGGATTTCGACCTCGATGAACTCGTCGCGCGCCGGGCCACCACCCGCGAGCTGACCCAGCTGGCGCTGGCCAAGGGCTTCATACCGCTGGCCGAAGACGCGGTGCGCCGGGTCCTGGACGGCACCACCACCATCGAGGAAGTCGCGCGGGTGGTCGACTTCACCGGCCGGGTCATGAGCCCGGCCTGACCGCGAGAGCGCGCACATGGGGGTGTACGCCTACAGTTCGGTGGACACGCTGGGGAAGCGGGTCACCGGTCGGCTCGAGGCGGTCAACCTGCCCGACCTCGAGCTGCGCCTGAAGCGCATCGGCCTGGACCTGATCAACGCGGTTCCAGCCGCCGACGAGCGGCGCGCGCTCTTCGGCGGCGGGCGCATCACGCGGCGCGACCTGATCACCTTCTGCTTCCACCTGGAGCAGATGACGTCCACCGGCCTGCCCCTCCTCGAAGGCCTGGCGGAACTGCGCGACAGCATGGATTCGCAACGCTTCCGCGAAGTCATCGGCTCGATGATCGAGGCCATCCAGGGCGGCAAGGTGTTGTCGCAGGCGCTCGAGGACCATCCGCGGGTCTTCGACGAAATTTTCGTCAGCCTGGTGCGCGCCGGCGAACGCACCGGACAATTGGGCGAGGTGCTGCAGCGCATTTCGGAAATGCTCAAGTGGCAGGACGAACTCGCCGCGCACACCAAGAAGATCATCCTCTACCCGGCCTTCGTCGGCGCGGTGGTGCTGGCGGCCGTCGGGTTCCTGATGGTGGTGCTGGTCCCGCAACTGGGCGCGTTCCTCAAGAACATGGGCCAGACCCTGCCGCTGCAGACCCGCGCGCTGGTCGCGGTGTCGAATGCTGTGCGCGATTACTGGTACTTGATCCTGCTGCTGCCGCTCCTGGCACTGGCCGGGGTCGCGGTCGCGATACGCACCTCGTCCCACTTTGCCTTCGCGTTCGACCGCTACAAGCTGGCCATCCCCATGATCGGCCCGATCCTGCACAAGATCATCCTGTCACGCTTCGCCAGCACGTTCGCGATGATGTACGCGGCCGGCATCACGGTCTTGGATGCGATCCGCATTTCCGAGGACATCGCCGCCAACCTGGCGGTCACGGATGCCTTGAAACGCGCCGGCGCGCTTATCAGCGAAGGCCAGAACATCACGGCCGCGTTCCAGTCCGTGGGCCTGTTCCCGCCCCTCGTGCTGCGCATGTTGAAGATCGGTGAATCCACCGGCGCGCTCGACAAGTCGTTGCTCAACGTCAGCTATTTCTACAACCGCGAAGTGCGCGAGTCGATCGAGCGCGTGCAGGCCCTGATCGAGCCGACCCTGACGGTGATCCTTGGAGCCATCATCGGCTGGGTGCTGCTGGCCGTGCTCGGGCCCATCTACGACGCCATCGGCAAGCTCAAGCTGTGATGCGACTCTTCTCGCCCTCAACGCGCGTACTGGCCATCGGCACAGAGGGCGCCGAATGCCATCGCCCCGGCGCGCGCGGCACGCCGCGCGAGGCCGGGTTCGGCCCTGGCGAGACGGATGCCTTCCAGAAGTACGCGGCAGCGCATTCACGATCGGTGTTCGTGGTGCTGACCGATCTCATCGAGGAGGACTTCCGCCAGGACACCATCCCGTTCCTGCGCGGTGCCGCGCGCAGCGAGGTGCTCGAGCGCAAGACCGCACAGGTCTATCGCGACACGCCGTTCCACACCGTTCAGTCGCTCGGGCGCGCCAAGGACGGACGGCGTGACGAACGCGTGCTCCTGATGGCGCTGACCAACGCGCCGATTCTCAACGACTGGTTGGCCCCCCTGGCCGCCGGCGGCGCGCGGGTCGCACGACTGGTCACGCCGCCCGCGCTCGCGCCGCGTCTGGTCAAGGCTTTGGGCGGCGCCGCGCGCGGCGCCGGCCGGCGCGCGATGGTGGTGACGCTCAATCGCGCCGGCCTGCGCCAGACCCTCATCGAGGACGGCACCACACGCTTTTCGAGGCTGGCGGCGATTCCGCGCGGCGAAGCCGGCGAGACCGCCGCTGCCTGTCTGGCTGAAGTCACGCGCACCCAGCAATACCTCGGTGGACTGCGCCTGATTCCGCGTGACGAGCCCCTGTCGCTCATTCTGGTCACACCGCCCGGAGAGGTCGCGTCATGGCAGTCGAACTCGACGCTGCCGGCTTCGATCGACGCCTCTTTCGTGGATCTGGGCGAGGCCTGCCGCAGGGTCGGGGCGGCTGCCAACAACGGTTTTGCCGACGGCCTGTGGATCTCGCTCGCGGCGCGCGCACGAGACGGGATCGATTTCGCGCCCGTCTGGCTCAAGGAAGCCTACCGGCTCTGGCAAGCCAGGAGTGCGCTCTGGGCAACCGGCGCGGGAACACTGGTTGCCGGCTGCCTGGTGGCGGCCGCACAGCATTTCGGGGCGCTCGGCCAGCGCGAGGACGCCATGCATTTCCTGGAGCAGGCGACCCGCAACGAGCGCGACTTCAAGGCAGTCAAGGCCGGCCTCCCGCCACTGCCTGCGAGCGCCGAACACATCAAGGCCGGCGTCCTGGCCCTGGAGAAACTGGGCAGCACCACCCTGACGCCAGCGGCCCTCATGGGCGACATTGCGCGGTCGCTCAACGCCGCGCCGGAATTCACGCTGGAACGCGCCGACTGGATCCGCGGCGCCACACCCGACGACACCCCGGAACTGGTGCTCACGCGCGGTGGCGCACCCGCACCCGGCGGCGAGGCCGGGCGTTACGAGATCGCGGTTCTGAGCGGCACGCTGACCGCGCGCACCGACGCCACCGGCGCGCGCGCGGTGCTCGCCTCCGCGGAGCGCACAGTCGCCGCATTGCGCGCCATTCCCGGCTCGCAGGTGCAGGTCGTGCGCGCTCCCTTCGACCTGTCACCTTCCGGCAGCGTGACCAGCGGCGAGGGGCTCGCCGCCGGAGGAACCGAGCCGCCGCTTGCGTCGGCGGGTTTCACGGTACGCGTGGCACGCAAGGCGGCGCCATGAGGGAACTCCTCATGCAACTGCGCTGGAGCATCGCCGGAGCGGTGTTGCTGGCGGTCATCGGCGTGGCGACCGCCTACTACTATCACCTTGACCTGCGGCGCGCGACGGCCGAACTGGCGCAGGCACGTGCCGCCAGCCTGAGCGCATCCGCGAGCCTGGCCGCCGCGCATGCCGAGCGCCAGGACATCGTCGAGTTCCTGCCGCGCTATCGCGTGCTCGAACGCCTGGGGGCGTTCGGAGACGAGCGCCGCCTCGACTGGATCGAGCGCATGGACGCCATCCGTGCCGAACTCAAATCGCCTCGCCTGATCTACACGATCGCCCCCCGCGCACCTCTGCCGGAGCGGCCTGAACCGGTCGCCGGGCTGGGCTACGAGGGTAGCCGCGTGAAGATCGAATTCGACCTGTTGCACGAAGGCGACCTGTTCCACCTGCTGCGACGCCTGTCCCAGCCGGTCATGGGCTTTGCCGAGTTCCAGTCCTGCACGCTGCGGCGCGTGCCGCGCATGAGCGTGCCGACCGCGCGCGAAGAGGCGCCGACCGACGGCGAACCGAACCTCACCGGAGACTGTCAGCTCGACTGGGTCTCGCTGATCGCCGCGCGCCCTGCCGAAGCAGCGACCGACGCCGGCACAGCCCTGCCTGCCACCGCGGCGCGGCCCCCCGGAGCCGGGTCATGAAAACCGCTGCCTTGCTGCTGCTGACCCTGACGTGCCTGCCGGCGCTGGCCCAGACCGAACCGCTGGCTCATGAACCGCGCGCAGGACGCCTATTCTTCACCCCGGACGAGCGCGCCCGCCTCGACGCCGTGCGCGGCAAGTCCGCGGCAACCGAGGTCGTCGAAGCGCCCAACATGCTGACCGTCAACGGCTACATCGCGCGCGCCGGACAAAAGCCGCGTCCCTTCATCGACGGGCGCGCGGTACCGGCCGAGGGACTGTCGGGCCTCACGATCGCGGCCCAAGCGGGCGGCCGCTTGCGCATCACCCAACCAGGCGGCCAAAGCATCAGCGCCAAGGCGGGGCAGCGTGTCGACCTCAGCGCAGGTACCGCCACGGAGGCCTACGACCTGCCCGGCGCCCGCGCAGACAAGACCGCGCCCGGGCTTCCGGCGCAGTTCCTGGCTGCCAAGCTTCCGCAAGCGGATTCCGCGCCCAAGGCCAAGGCTCCGCGCCAGGCGCGCCGCGGCCAGGGGCGGCGCGCAAAAGGCGCGGCGGCCGGGCCGATGTCGCCCCCCCCGGCACAGGTCGCGCCGCCCGCAACGCCGCCGATGGGCGCCGCCGCCCCGGCAATTCCCCTGCCGCTTGCGACACCCACACCGCGCTAAGCGCCGCTCTGGCGCGGAAATTGCGGAGTACTGCCGTATGCAGTCGGCCCGATTCCACCACCGGAACAATCCGCGCCCGCCGCCGCGACGCGCCCGCGGCGCGACACTCCTGCTTTTCGCCTTGCTGATCATCATAGCCGGCGTCTGGATGGGTCTGCGCGTGCTTTCGAGTGCGCCGAAAACCGGCGACGCCGCGACCCAGGCCTTGGCCGATGCGCGCGACGCCGTCATCGGCGCATCCATGCAGGGAATCAGCGCCACGGTGGTGTTTGGCACGGTGTCTAGCCCCGGCAGGTTGCCGGCCCCGGACATCAGCCAATGGGAAGGCGACTATGACGGAACCGTCGATCCGGCCTGCCTGACCAGCACCGGCGGGAACACGGCCCTGGGCGGCTCCACCATCAATGCAGCCAACCTGCGTTGCCTCGGCAGGCTGCCATGGCAGGACCTGGGGTTGGGTCAGTATGCGGGCGAACCGGTCAACGACCCGCGCGGCGTGATCCCGTGGTACGCGGTCTCGGCCAATCTCGTCACGCGTTGCCGGGCGCTCAATCCGGGCGTTCTCCTCACCACCTACAGCGCATTCGGCGGCACCAACTGCGGCAGTGTCGCGCAGCCCTATCCGTGGCTCACCGTGCGCGACGAAAAGGGCAACGTCGTGACCAATCGCGCAGCCGCGGTCTTCATCATTCCC
The DNA here is from genome assembly GCA_016790635.1 of Burkholderiales bacterium. Lineage (GTDB taxonomy): Bacteria > Pseudomonadota > Gammaproteobacteria > Burkholderiales > JAEUOS01 > JAEUOS01. Next base: position 66,021 of record JAEUOR010000013.1, on the reverse strand, counting down.
GGCCCCGCGCTGCCCGGCCAGACCCGCCCGGCCGCCCCGTTGCCGACCGCCGCCGCGTACCTGGATACCGTGACAGTCGCCGCGGGCTGCATCGCACCCTGCGTGCCCGGCACCTACAACAACGCCGCGCTCAATCTGCCCAACGCCACCGGACTCTCGTTCATTCGCTGCGCGATCGGCAAGGTCGAATCGAACAATCCGAACTACGCGCAACCCTACAATTGCAACGATCGCATCGAGTTCATCACCATCGACCAGCTGATGGAAATCACCGAACGTCGCGTCGCCGAGTATGCCGCGGCCAGACTGCGTGCGTACTTTGCAGCCAATGGGTTCTTCCCATTCGCCGCTCCTCATGATCCGCTGGCTGCCAGCGGACGCGGCGAGTGTCAGAGCGGCCTGGCCCGTGGCCTGATCCCGGCCTTGGCCGAGACCAATCCCGGCGGCGATGCCCAGCGCTGCACCCACCCGGCCTTCGATGCGCTGCTCGACACCTGGTTCAAGGACAACGCCGCGGTCAATGACAACGCCTGGGGAGACTGGATCTACTACGCGGTATCGGCTGGTTGCACGCAACCAGGCCCGGCCTGCGCCGCCGGCGTCCTCGCCGCAGGTTCCCGGACCGGATTGCGCGCAATCGTCATCGGCAGCGGCGCGCCGATCGTCGCGGCGCCGTTCGCCCCGGCCAAGGGCGCGGCCCAGGTGCGGCCTTCGGCGAACGTGGCCGACTACCTGGACAGCACGGTCAACGCCGACGCAGACAACGCCTTCGAAGCCGGCACGCTGCCGGTGCGTCCCGACTACAACGACCGCGTGCTGGCGGTGTCGCCATGAAATCCTGCCGCAACGCGTACGGCTTCACCCTCGCCGAACTCGCCATCGTCGTCCTCATCATCGGTCTGGTCCTGGCCGGGCTGGTGGGACCGATCAGCACGCAGTTCCAGATCGCCCAGGCGAGTGCCAACCAGGAACGCATGGATGCCGCGCGCGACGCGGTTATCGGCTTCGCGGTTGCAAACCGGCGCCTGCCCTGCCCGGACCGCACCGGCGACGGCGTTGAGGATCAGCGCGGAGGCGGCGATCCGGCCACCTTTGGCTGCGCCGGCAACATCTACGAAGGCTTCGTGCCCTGGGCGACCTTGGGGCTTTCACCCGGTGACTACCACGGGACCCGGCTGCGCTACCGGGTGAGCGCCGAGTTCACGCGCGCCAATGGCGATGCCAGCGCGGCGACCTGCACGGTGACGGCACAAAATCCCAACGCTTGCACTTTCGAGAGTTCGGACGTCGGCGACATCCCGGTCTGCCAGGTGCGCAACGGCTGTCCCGCCGGGGCGGCAGGAGCCGGCTGGCTCATGCGCCCCTCCGCCGGGCCGCCGGCCACCGCCGGCGCCGCCTTCGTGATCCTTTCCCACGGCGCGAATCGCCTGGGCGGCACCGCCGTCGATGGCACGGTTCTGCCGGCGCCCCCGGGCGGTAGCGACGAAGCTCTCAACGCGCCGCTCATCGCCGGGATCGGGCCCGGCGCGCGGGCCACCGCCAATCCCTTCATGAGCCGGCCGACGATCACCGGAGCGGATGCCGCCGCGTGCGCGGACGCCGGCGCGACGTTGTGCAACTTCGACGATCAGCTGGTTTTCGTGGGCGCCGGGGTACTGGTCGGCAGGCTCACGCAGGCGGGCGTCCGGCTGCAGTAGCTCGAGGCATACCCGACGCGCGACTCAAGAGCACGAAGCGCACACAACCGGGCCGGTTCTCCGACAGCGACACCTGGTAACCGGCCGCGCGCGCCAGCTGCGCCGACTGGTACAGGCCGATGCCCAATCCGTTGGCTGATGCCACTGGCGCCTCGAACAGCGCATCGGCGATGCCGGCCGCCAGGGGCTCGCCGTCGTCGGTCACCGCGAATTCGACCTCGCCATCGCGTGCGCTGAGACTGGCGCGAATGGCAAGACCGGCATGCAGAGCGCGTTTTTGCAGCGCGTTCTGCAGGAAATTGTCCGCCGCGCTGTCGAACACGGGTGCCGGAACCGGCAGGTCGAGCGCAAGCTGTGCAGGTGCGACCTCCACCCCCTGGCTGGCGTACTGGCGCGCCAGCCCCTCCCACCAGACCGACAGCGCGACCAGTCGCCGGCTGTCGCTGTCCGGAGATTCGAGTTTGCTCAGTGTGGCGGACAGGCGCTGCTCGATCACCGGCAATTGACGTTCGATCAATGCACGCATGGCACGGTCTTCACGCAGGACAGCGGAGGCGCCGATCAGGCCCTTGAGCGACTGCAGGAGGTTCTTGACGTCATGGGTGACGCGCGCCCCCGTCTCGTGGACCGCACGCAGGTATTGCTGCGCGCGCAGCCTTTCTTCGCGCGCCTTGGCGCCGTAGAACTCGACCGCCAGGCGCGCCAGCAGACGCACGTGCCAAAGGTGCGAAGGCGCCATCGGCTCGGTGCTTGCCACGACAAGCCGGATCGTCGGACTTCCTGCGAGCGGCACCGGCAGATCGAGCGACTCGACATGCGACGAGGTCGCGCCTGCGACGCCCTCGGTGCCGGCCCCGTTCCAGCGCACGCCGACGACGACGCCCGACTCGCACAGTGCCGCCATGGCCGCGGCAAAAAACCTGCGTGCGTCGGCTTCGTCGCGATTCAGGCCGGCCAGTCTTTCGAGCCACACCTCGTGCGGCAGGCTGTAGGAAAGCAGGTAGCGTGACATCCCGATCGCGAGCGTGCCCCCGGCGCCGCCCGAGGCACGGCGCAGCAGGCCGATCGACAACAGCAGGCCGGCGACGGTAGCCAAGGTGATGGCCATGCTTTGCGCATAGCCGCGCTGGGTGAGGGTCATCACCGCGATGCCGAAGAACGCGACCAGAAGCATCCCGAAGAGGATGGCGCTGGCGTACAGGACGTCGAAGTCGCGCGGCACGTCTGCGCGGACCGGACGCATCGCCAAGAGCGCGACCAACGCGAGCAGCACGGTCAGCACCCAGGTCGCGGCAGCGCGCGGCAAGGCGCCCGCAGCCAGCCCGGCCGGCAGCAACGACGGCACCACCAGCATGAACATGAAACCGGCCAGGAATACCAGCGCGGCTGCCAGCAGGCGGCGCTGCGCAGCGTGGCGCGAGGCGAATCCGCGTCCCGCGACGAGAGCGCCGAAAAGCGCGGTCCAGACCAACTCGATCCAGGCGGTCGGGATGAACGCCAGTGCCACCGCCGCGGCGCCCAGGAAGAGGCCAGCCCGCCACGACACGCGCCGGTCCCCCGGGACCAGTGGCTGCCACCACAGGACCGCGCCGAGGTGGGCCAGGAACAAGGGCGCGCGCCACGGCATGGCGTGCCCCGCCGCTGCGGCCAGAAGCAGGCCCAGGGCAAGCACGAGTGCCAGGTTGTCGAGACCAGCAAGCTTAGGCCGCATCTGGGCCGCATAATAAGCCCTCGATGAACGCACGTCCGCATGGCCTGTCCCAGGCGCTGATACTGGCGCGCTACACGCTCGTGGAGGCGCTCAAGAGCCGCCTGGGCATGGTCGGGCTCGCGGTATGCGCGGCGGGGCTGGGCGTGGCCGCCTTCATCGATGCGCTGGCGCTCACCGACGCGGCGGGCATCCGCAATACCGTGCTGGCGGCGTTGCTGCGCGCATCCGCCGTGTTTCTGGCCGCGACCTTCGTGATCACCGCGATGGTGCGAGACGAGAACGATCGCGGCCTGGAACTTCTCTTGTCCCTGCCGCTGAGCCGCGCGGCCTATCTCGGCGGACGCTGGGCCGGATTCGCGCTCGCGGGCAGCCTGCTGGCACTGGCAGACACGGCCGTCCTGCTGGCACTGGGCGCCGGCGCCCCGGCAGTGGCCTGGGGACTGGCATTGATGCTGGAATTGTGGATCGTCGTCAGCCTGGCCCTTGCGTGCGTGCTCACCTTTCGCCATGTCGTGAGCGCGCTTGCGGCCGTCGCCGCGTTCTACATCCTGGCGCGCATCATGACCGCGCTCATTGCCGTCACCGCCAGTCCGGTCGCTCCGGTCGACGCATGGTCGTTTCGACTGTCAGCAGCGATGCTCAGGGTCCTGGCCGCGCTCATGCCGCGCCTGGACCTGTATGCCCCCAGCCATTGGCTCGGCGCTGACGCGGCCCCTGAACTTGCGCCGCTGCTGCTGCAGACCCCCGTGACCATCGCCTTGCTGCTGTTGATAGCCTATGTCGATCTGGCGCGCCGCAATCGCTAGGCTGCGCGCCGACCGCCCGGAAGAGCGCTCCTGGCGCACGGTTCCGGGGGCGGCCTGGAGCGCCTTGGCACTCGCGCTATGCCTGCAACTGCTGCTCGATGCCGGGCTACCGCGCCCGCCAGCCTCGGCGCAGGCGCTGGGAGCGCCGCCGGCGGCGTCGACGATCGCTCTGGCAAGTCTCTCCGATCCGCTGCCGATGGCCAAGGCGTTCAACCTCCTCTTGCAGGCACACGACAACCAGCCAGGCAAGTCGATCCCCTTCGCGGAGCTCGACTACACGATGCTCAGGCGATGGCTCGAACGCATCCTCGAGATCGATCCGCGCGGGCCCTATCCGCTCTTTGCCGCCAGCCGCCTGTACGGCGAGGTGCCTGACGCCAAGCGTCAGCGCCTGATGCTGGACTTCGTGCATGAGCAATTCAAACGTGACCCCAACTTGCGCTGGGCCGCGCTGGCCCACGCGGCGCACGTGGCCCGGCATCGCCTGCGCGACCTGGATCGGTCGCGCGCCTACGCCAGAAGCCTGCGCGAAATGACTTCCGCCGAGCGGGTACCCGCCTGGGCGCGTCAGATGGAAATCCTCCTCCTTGCCGACCTCGACGAAACCGCGACCGCGCGCGTGCTCCTGGGTGCCATGATCGAAAGCGGCGGGGTGCGCGATGCCGGCGAACTGCGCTTCCTCATGGCACGCCTGGAAGAAGCGGAAGCGCGACGCGGGGCCATCGCACCACGCCCCTGAACTGTCGAGATCTCGACGTCATTGTCATGACGACGTCATTGAAAGGACCGTTTGCGCCACCTTCGCCACGCGTCCGCCCTGCCTTGCCTGCGGCGATGGCGGGCCACCCTCTACCGGCATGAGTCTTGCAGTTAACCGGCCAGCCAGGCTGGCGCAACGCCTCGTCACTCCTGATCAGGGGCCGCGCTCAATCAATTTTCGGAGGGGTTTCATGCGTAGGCAACAGGGCTTCACATTGGTCGAAATCGCGATCGTTCTTGTCATCATCGGCTTGTTGCTGGGCGGGATCCTGCGCGGCCAGGAACTCATCCAGGGCGCTCGCGTGCGCAATATCATCGACCAGCAAAACGGCATCCGGGCCGCGTTCTTCGCCTTCCAGGATCGCTATCGCTCCATTCCCGGGGATCTGGCAGCGGCGCAGGTGCAGCTGGTCGGCAACGGCGCCCTGGTGGCGACCGCGGGTCCCGGCAACGGCGCGGTTGCGGCAGCCGATTCCTCGACGGCATTCCAGAACCTCACGGCAACCGGTTTTCTGTCCTGCTCGGTGTGCACCGTCTCCGGAGCGGCATCCACTGCCTCCAATTCGCCGACCAATGTCTACGGCGGCGTGCTGCAGTTCGTGACCGACGGCGCCGCCGCACAGGGGGCGGCGATCGTGTTGGCCGGCGGCCAGACCCGGCTCAACATCAAGACCGGCAACCTGGTTCCTTCCAACGTGATGGGCGAGATCGACCTCAAGGCCGACGATGGCCAGCCCAATGCCGGCAATCTGCGCCTGTCGGCCTGGACTGCGGCCGGCGCGGCCGCTCCGACGATTGCGACCTGCGCCACGGGCATGGCGGCCCCGCCGACCATTTCGGCCTGGAACAACGGCCAGGCTGCCGCGCCCGGCGGCGCGATCGGTACCAACTGCGGCGGAGCCACCCTGCTCTGACATTCCCCGCATTGCCGCCAAGCCCGCCGCCCGGCGGGCTTTTTTATTGCCCGGCCAGGAGCCGCGCCTCGGCCAGCGCCACGGGTTCGGGAGTCCCCTTGAGGACCACGACGTCGCCCGCAGCGAGCTTGAGTCCGGGTTCGGGCGCGGGCGGCATCGTGCCCGGCCGCCGGACCGACACCACCTGCACGCCGAGGCTCTCGAGGTCCAGTTCGCCAAGGGTCTGCGCGACCGCGGATGCGTCTGCCTCGAGGGTCACCGAGTGCAGGCGCACATGCACCGCCTCGGCCAAGTCCTCGGTGGCGTCGGAAGACCCATGGAAGAAGCCACGCAGGGTCGCATAGCGCGAGTCGCGCACGCTGCGCACCCGACGCACCACTTTCGAGATCGGCACGCCCGACAAAAGCAGCGCATGCGAGGCCAGCATCAGGCTTGACTCGAAGGTTTCCGGCACGACCTCGGCCGCGCCGGCCGCGTGCAGCCGGTCCATTTGCGCATCATCCTTGACGCGGACGATGACCGGCAGTCCCGGACGCGCCTCGTTGACGTGGTGCAGGATGCGCAGCGCCGCAGGCGCATCCGCGTAAGTCACCACGACGGCCTGGGCGCGTGCCAGGCCCGCCGCCATGAGGGCTTCCTTGCGACTTGCATCGGCGAAGACGACCGAGTCGCCGGCCGCGGCTGCCTCGCGAATGCGCTCCGGGTCCAGGTCCAGGGCGATGTAGGCAACGCCCTCGGCCGCGAGCACGCGCGCGATCGACTGGCCGTTGCGCCCGTAGCCGCAGACGATCACGTGCTTGTTGCTCTTGATGGTACGCGAGGCAATCTGGGTCAACGCCAGGGACTTCAGCATCCACTCGTCGCGCGCGAAGCGCATCGCGATGCGGTCTGACGCCGCGATCAGGAACGGCGTGGCGATCATCGACAAGAGCATCGCCGCCAGGATCGCGTCCATGAGAACGCTGTCAACCAGCTTCAATCCGCCGGCCTGGGCCAGGAGCACAAAGCCGAACTCCCCGGCCTGGGCCAGCGCGATGCCGGTGCGTATCGCAGTGCCCTGCGGCCGCCTGAAGGCGCGCGCCAAGCCGGCCACGACCGCAAACTTGACCAGCACCGGAATCACCGTGAGGAACAGCACCACGAAGGGCTGCGCGATCACCGAGCGCACATCGAGCAGCATGCCGATGGTGACGAAGAAGAGGCCCAAGAGGACGTCGCGAAACGGCTTGATGTCTTCCTCGACCTGGTGGCGGTATTCAGTCTCCGAGATCAGCATTCCGGCGACGAACGCCCCCAGTGCGAGCGACAGGCCGGCGTGCTCGGTGATGTACGCCAGCCCCAGGGTCATGAGCAGGAGGTTGAGAACAAAGAGCTCGGTCGAGCGCCGTCGCGCCACCACCGTCAGCCACAGGCGCACCAGCTTGCGCCCGGCAAAAAGCAAGAGGCCCAGGACCACGGCCGCCTTCAGGAGCGCCAGGCCCAACGCCGGTCCGAGATTCTCCGGTTCGCGCGCCAGGGTGGGAACCAGGATCAGGAACGGCACGACGGCCAGGTCCTGGAACAGGAGCACCCCGATCACGTCGCGTCCGTGCGGAGTTTCCAGCTCGCCGCGCTCGGCGAAGAGCTTGACCAGGATGGCGGTCGAGGACATGGCCAGGGCTCCGCCCAGGGCGACGCCGGCCTGCCAGCCCAGCCCCAGAACCATGCCGGCGACGATGCCGAAGAGCGTGGTCAATGCCACCTGCGCCAGCCCGAGTCCGAAGACCACCCCGCGCATGGCCATCAGCTTGGCCAGATTGAATTCCAGCCCGATGGAAAACATCAGGAAGACCACGCCGAATTCGGCCAGGTAGCGGGTTTCCGGAGTATTCGGGACGAATCCGAGGGCATGCGGGCCAATCGCGATCCCGGCGATCAGGTACCCCAATAGCGGCGGCAAGTGGAGCTTGCGCGCGAGCGCCACCACACCGACCGCGGCGCCAAGAAAAATCAGAACGATTTCAAGGGTATTGAGCATTTCGCCTGACGTGCCACCGCGTTCAGGCGGTTCGTTGCCGACGTTGCGGTGTCGCAATCAGCGCCAAGCGCCGATATCAGCTCCCCGGCGGGTCGAATGCTGCGCCGCGACATCCAATCAAACGCCGCCCTCTGCAAAGATGATGCCAATTCCGGCTTTTGCGCGGAATCGCTTTGCTATACTGGTCCGAATGATAGCCCCCATGAGCGCAGAACTCCATGCCCCGCCTCGCGATGCCCTGGCGGTGGCCCGGGAGGTCTTTGCCATCGAAGCGGCCGCCGTGGCCGGGCTTGCGCAGCGCATCGATGCCTCTTTCCGGGCCGCGGTCGACCTGATCGTCGCCTGTCGCGGACGCATCGTCGTCTCCGGGATGGGCAAGTCAGGGCATATCGCCCGCAAGGTGGCGGCAACCTTCGCATCCACCGGCAGCGCGGCTTTTTTCGTGCACCCGGCCGAGGCCAGCCATGGCGACCTGGGCATGGTGCGGGCCGACGACCTGTTCCTGGCCTTCTCCAATTCCGGCGAAACCGCCGAGGTGCTGGCGATCGTGCCGGCCATCAAGCGCTTGGGTGCGCGCCTGATCGCCGTGACAGGCAATCCCGATTCCACTCTCGCCAGGCTCGCCGACGTGCGCCTGGACGCTGCGGTCGACAAGGAGGCCTGCCCGCACAACCTGGCCCCGACCGCCAGCACGACCGCGCAACTGGCACTGGGCGACGCCCTGGCCGTCGCGGCGCTGACAGTCAAGGGTTTCGGGCCAAACGACTTCGCGCGCTCCCATCCGGGCGGCTCGCTGGGCAGCCAGCTCCTCACCCGCGTGGGCGACATCATGCGCAGCGGTGCGGCCATTCCCTGTGTCGGTCCGCAGGCGAGTCTGCGCGAGGCCGTGCGGGAGAACACCGCCAAGCGCATGGGCATGGTGGCGATCGCCGGCAGCGACGGCCTCCTGGCGGGCATCTTCACGGACGGCGACCTGCGCCGTGCCGTCGAGCGCAACCTCGACCTGGACGATACGCCGGTGACCGGCGCCATGACCGCCGCACCGCGCACCATCTCGCCGCAGGCGTTGGCGACCGAGGCGGTGCACCTCATGGAGGTGCATCGCATCACCCAGTTGCCGGTGGTCCTCGAGGGTCGCCTGGTCGGCGCGGTCAGCCTGGCCGACCTGTTCCAGGCCAAGGTGGTTTAAGCGATGTCCGCGCTCCTGCAACGCCTGCGCGCCCTGCGGGTCATGGCATTCGACGTCGACGGCGTCCTCACCGACGGGAGCCTGATCTACAGCGATACCGGCGCCGAAGCCAAGGCCTTTGATGTGCGCGACGGACAGGGCATGTCGCTGCTGCGCGACGCAGGCATCCAGCTGGCACTGATCAGCGCGCGACGTTCTGCCATCGTCGAGCGTCGTGCACGCGAGCTGGGCGTGCAGCATTGCTTCCTCGGCGTTGCAGCCAAGTTGCCCGCCTTCCAAGGACTCTTGGCGGAGCTCAAGCTTGACGCCCGGGAAGCGGGCTACATGGGCGACGACCTGCTCGACCTGCCGGTGCTGACCAGGGCCGGCTTCGCCGCCAGCGTCCCCGCTGCCCCCGCCGCGGTTCGCAGCCGGGTGCACTACATCGCCGCGCGGCCGGGTGGCGGCGGCGCGGTGCGCGAGGTATGCGAGTTGATCCTCGAGTCGCAGGGACGCCTGGAAGAGTTGGTCGCGGGGTACCTGAAATGAGACTCCTGCCGCGCGGTGCCGCCGGCGCCGCCTTTCCCCTGGGGATCATGCTCCTGCTCGCGTTCCTCACGCTGTGGCTGGAGCGCACCATCGAGCTGGCCACGCCCGAAGTGCGCCGCAGCGCCATCGACACGCCCGATTTCATCGTCGAACGTTTCACTCTCACGCGGCTCGGCGAGGACGGCGCGCGCCGCTATTCGGTCGCGGCCACGCGCATGACCCACGTGCCCGAAAACGACACCTCCTTTCTCTCCGACCTCACCGTCACCCAGCCGCTGGCCGGCCGCGCCGATCTGAAAGTGCGGGCCGATCGCGGCATCATGGTCGCCGGCGGGGAGGTCATGCACCTGCACGACAACGTCAACCTGTTCCGCCCCGGTGCGCCCGCGGCCGGCGGCAATCCGGCCAGCGCCGACATGCACATGCACACCAGCTACCTGCGCGTGGTGCCCGACTCCGACCAGGCCGACACCCCGGAGCCGGTACGGATCGAGGAAGGAACGTCGGTCCTGAGGGGGCGCGGCATGCGTTTCGACAATCGGTATCGGCGCTTCGCCCTGGATACCGAAGTGCGCGCGGTGTACCACCGCATAGCGCCGGGAGTACGGCAGTGAATTACTGGCAGGCAGCGCTCATCGCATGCACGCTCTCCGTTGCAGGCGCGCCTGCCCTGGCCGAGCGCGCCGACCGCGACAAACCGGTCAATATCGAAGCGGACCGCATGTCCTACGATGACCTGCGCCAGATCAACATCTTCGAAGGCAAGGTCGTCCTCACCCAGGGAACCCTGGTGATCCGCGCCGACAAGATCACCGTGCGGCAAAGCCCGGAAGGGTTCCAGAGCGGTACCGCTGAAAAGGGACAAGGGGGACTGGCTTATTTCCGCCAAAAGCGCGAAGGACTCGACGAGTACGTCGAAGGCTGGGGCGAGCGCATCGACTATGACACCCGCACCGAGAAGGCCGTCCTGACCACCCGTGCGCGCATCCTGCGTGGCGCCGACGAGGTGCGCGGCAACCTGATCACCTACGACGGTCGGACCGAGTTCTTCGACGTGACCGGTTCGCGCGACTCCGCAACATCCAACAACCCGGACGGGCGCGTTCGTGCCGTGATCCAGCCGCGCAACCAGGGCGCCCCGGGCGACGCCTCGCCCGGCAAGCCGCCGCCGTTGAACCTGCGCCCCTCGGGCGGCATCGTCGCGCCGCGCGAGGAATATCCGCGCCCGGGAGCCAAATGAGTTCGCTCGCAGCGCTGGGCCTCAAGAAGAAGTTCAAGTCGCGCGAGGTCGTGAGGGACGTCTCGTTCGAAGTTGCCAACGGCGAGGTGGTCGGCCTGCTTGGACCAAACGGCGCCGGCAAGACGACGTGCTTCTACATGGTGGTGGGCTTGATCGGCGCCGATGCCGGGACGATCCGCATCGGCGACATCGAGGTGACCAGCGCGCCGATCCACCGGCGCGCACGCATGGGTCTGTCCTACCTCCCCCAGGAGGCCTCGGTGTTCCGCAAGCTGACGGTGCGCGAGAACATCCAGGCGGTGCTGGAACTGCAGGACCTGGGACCGCGCGAGGTCGAGGAACAGCTGCAAGGCCTGCTTGCGGATCTCAACATCGGCGGCCTGGCCGACAACCCCGCCTTGTCGCTTTCCGGCGGCGAGCGGCGGCGGGTCGAAATCGCCCGCGCGCTGGCTGCGCAGCCACGCTTCATCCTGCTCGATGAACCCTTCGCCGGCGTCGACCCGATCGCCGTGATCGACATCCAGAAGATCATCCGTTTCCTCAAGGAACGCGGCATCGGGGTACTGATTACCGACCACAACGTCCGCGAGACGCTCGGCATCTGCGACCGCGCCTACATCATCAGTGAAGGCCACGTGCTGGCGGCCGGGGATCCGGGCACGATCGTCGCCGACGAGAGCGTGCGCCGCGTCTATCTGGGCGAGCATTTCCGTCTGTGATGCCATGAAACAGACACTGCAACTCAAGCTTTCGCAGCACCTGACGCTGACCCCGCAGCTGCAGCAGTCGATCCGCCTCCTGCAACTCTCGACGATCGAGCTCAACCAGGAGATCGAGCAGATGCTGGCGGAGAACCCGTTGCTTGAACGCGAGGAAGGGTTTGAGCCGGCCGACGGTGCCTACGGCGGTGCAGAGCAGCCGCGCACCGAATCGATCAACGACGCGTTCGGCGCCGAAAACGCCGCCCCGGACGGCGAATGGGGCGAGGCTCTCGCCGCGGCGCCTGGCACTCCACGGAGCGACGACGACGAAGACGCGCCGACGCGCCAGGTCGCGGCGGCCGGCGAGTCGCTGCGCGAGCATCTGGCAGGGCAACTTGCGCTGACCCGCGCCACCCCGCGTGATCGCGGACTGGTGACCGCCCTCATCGAAGCCCTCGACGAGGACGGCTACCTCGACATGGGCCTGGAAGAAATTCTCGCCATGCTGCCGGAGGAGCTGGCGGTCGACATCGACGAGCTCGGCGCCGCGCTCAAATTGCTGCAATCCCTGGAACCGGCCGGCGTGGGCGCGCGCTCGCTGCCCGAGGTTCTCGAACTGCAGATGCGCGACTATCCCGCCGATGCGGTCACCGAGCTCGCCCGGCGCATCGTGCGGGAGTTCCTGCCGGCCTTGGCCGACCGCGATTTCGGGCTGATCCGCCGCGAATGCCGCTGCAGCGAATCTGACCTCAAGGCCGCGCGCGAGATCATCGTGGCGCTCAATCCGCGGCCCGGTGCGCAATTCAATCTCAACGACACCCGCTACGTGACGCCGGACGTGATCGTGCGCAAGATCAGGTCGACCTGGCGCGCCGCGATCAATCCGGACGCGGTGCCGCGCTTGCGCATCAACCGCATGTACGCCGAGATCCTGGCACGCGAACGGACGCGCGGCGCCAGCGCCGAAGGCGCCACCGGGATGGCGACCCAGTTGCAGGAAGCCAAGTGGCTGCTCAAGAACGTGCAACAGCGATTCGAGACCATCGGCCGGGTGGCACAGGCAATCGTCGACCGGCAACGACACTTTCTCGACCACGGTGAAGTCGCGATGCGGCCCCTGGTGCTGCGCGAAATCGCCGACGAACTGGGACTGCACGAATCGACGATCTCGCGGGTCACGACCAGTAAGTACATGCTCACTCCGAAGGGCCTGTTCGAACTCAAGTACTTTTTCGGCAGCCACGTTGCGACCGACAGCGGCGGGGCTTGCTCTTCGACCGCCATCCGCGCTCTAATCAAGCAACTCGTTTCTGCGGAGGACGTGAAGCGCCCCTTGTCTGATTCCAAGATCGCCGAGATCCTCGGGCAGCAGGGTATCGTCGTCGCCCGCCGCACGATCGCCAAATACCGCGACGCGCTGAAGATCGCGCCCGCCAACATGCGCAAGACGATCTGACCGGACATGCCTCGGCACGGCCTGCGAGAGGCCGGAGTCGCGAGCTAGCCCGACCAGGGAATCCTGCAAGACCTGCGCCCCCAAACCAGCCACTTCAACCGTCCTGTTAAAAAAATCGGCGCCGGCGCCGTAAGAATGTCCCTGGGCATCTCATGGCAAACCGGAACAAGCGGTTGCCGTCCGACCGCGCATGTCAAGGAGAAAACATGAATTTCAAAGTCAGCGGGCACCATGTCACCGTCACACCCGCCATCCGCGACTATGTACATTCCAAACTCTCGCGCATCAACCGGCATTTCGATCACGTCATCGACGTGAGCGTCATCCTGTCGGTCGAAAAAATGGCCCAGAAGGCCGAAGTCAACGTTCATGTCCGAGGACGGGACATCTTTGTCGAAACCGTTGACGAGAACCTCTACGCGGCCATTGACACCCTTGCCGACAAGCTCGACCGGCAGATCCTGAAGCACAAGGATCGGGCCCAGAACCATCAGCACGAGCCCTTGAAGCGCGCTCAGCTGAACTGATCCGCGCGGCGACACCCGGGCGTATAATCTCGCGCCCGATTCCTCCCCAGACTTTCGCGGCGTCGCGAGCCAAGAGCTCCGGCGCCGCGTTCGCATGAACGCCACCGCCAATCCATCGACGATCGCCCGGCTCCTGCCCCCGACCAATGTCGCGCTAGACCTCGATCTGGCAAGCAAGAAGCGGGTTTTCGACGAAGCCGGATTGATGTTCCAGCACCATCAGGGCATCGCGCGGGCGACCGTGTTCGACAGCCTGTTCGCGCGCGAGCGGCTGGGCTCGACCGGGCTCGGTCAGGGGGTTGCGATTCCGCACGGACGCATCCCCAAGCTGGCAGCCCCGGTGGGCGCCTTCTTTCGCCTCAAGGAAGCGATCCCGTTCGAGGCCCCGGACGGCCTGCCGGTGAACCTGCTGTTCTTCGTCCTGGTGCCCGAGAAAGCCACCGAGGCGCACCTGCAGATACTCGCCGCGTTGGCCGAACTGTTCGCCGACGAGGCCTCCCGTTCGCTCCTGGCCACCCTGCCGGATGCCGCCAGCGTGCACCAACAGCTGACCATGCACCGGGCCGATGCAAACCTTAAGCCTTAGGGCGCTGTTCGACGACACCGCCGAGGAACTCTCGCTGTCCTGGGCGGCCGGCGAAGAGCACGGCGCCAACACGCTCAACCCCGACGCCTACGCGACGCATGCGGTCGCGGACATGATCGGCCACCTGAACCTGATCCACAAGGATCGCATCCAGGTCATCGGCAAGCCGGAGAACGACTACCTCGCCGCGCTGTCGATCAATCGCCAGCAGCATTACCTGACCGAACTGCTCTCCGGCAAGCCTCCGGCGCTCGTCGTCGCCGATGGGCTGGGGGTGCCCCCCCTGGTGATCGATTCCTGCGTGCAGCACGGCGTGCCGGTGTTCACCACGCCGACCGGCGCCGCGAGCGTGATCGACATGCTGCGCGTGTATCTGACCAAGCTCCTGGCCGAGAAGTCGACCTCGCACGGCGTGCTCATGGACGTGCTGGGGCTGGGCGTGCTGATCACTGGCGAATCCGGCCTCGGCAAGAGCGAACTCGGGCTGGAACTCATCAGCCGTGGTCACGGACTGGTCGCCGATGATGTCGTCGAACTGACCAGGATCGCGCCGCGCACCATCGAGGGCCGTTGCCCGCCGCTCCTGAAGGACCTGCTGGAGGTGCGCGGCCTCGGACTGCTGGACATCAAGGCGATCTTCGGCGAGACCGCCGTGCGTCCGAAGATGAACCTGAAGCTCATCGTGCACCTGGAGCGGCCTTCGGCAGCGGCGCATGCCGACTACGAGCGACTGCCGCTCAATGCCAACTTCCAGGAAGTCATGGGGGTGCAGGTGCGCCGTGTCAGCATCCCGGTGGCGGCCGGTCGCAATCTCGCGGTCTTGGTCGAGGCCGCCGTGCGCAACACCATCCTGCACCTGCGCGGCGTGGACACCATGGCCGACTTCATGGCGCGCCAGCAGTCCGCCATGGACGATGGCTGAGAGCGCGGAAGCGTGCTCTAATCCGAGTTGCAGTTCCCGTCCATCAAACTAAAGAGAGGAAACCCCGATGACCAAGCTTCTCGCCACCCTCATGCTCGCCCTGCCGCTGGCCGCGACCCCGGCCCTGGCCCAGGACAAGAAAGAGCCCTCGAAACAGCAGACCAAGATGGCCGAGTGCAACAAGGCCGCCGAAGGCAAGAAAGGCGATGATCGCAAGGCGTTCATGAAGACCTGCCTGTCGGACAAGAAAAAGGCGCAGCAGGAAAAAATGAAGTCCTGCAACAAGGAAGCCGGCGACAAGAAGATGAAGGGCGACGATCGCAAGAAGTTCATGTCGGATTGCCTGTCCAAGTAAGTCAGACAGTCCTTCTCCAAAGGGCGCACTGCGGTGCGCCCTTTTTGTCGAAAAGGGGCGTACTGCGATGCGCCCTTTTTGTCGAAAAGGGGCGTACTGCGATGCGCCCTTTTTGTCGAAAAGGGGCGTACTGCGATGCGCCCTTTTTGTCGAAAAGGGGCGCACTGCGATGCGCCCTTTTTGTCGAAAAGGGGCGCACTGCGATGCGCCCTTTTTGTCGAAAAGGGGCGCACTGCGATGCGCCCTTTTTCATTTTCCGGCAAACTGGCGTGCATGCAACTGGTCGTCGTCACCGGGCTTTCCGGATCGGGCAAGAGCGTCGCGCTCGCGGTGCTGGAGGATGTCGGCTATTACTGCGTCGACAACCTGCCGGCCGCACTATTGCCTGAATTGGTGGCCACGCTGCGTGAAGCCGGACGTGACAAGGTGGCCGTCGCGGTCGACGCACGCACCGCCGCGGTCACCGATTCGGTGCGCCGGGGCCTGGCGGACCTGCCGCAGTACCTCTCCAACCTGTCGTTCTATGGCATCGACGTGCGCGTTCTTTTTCTCGATGCCAAGACCGAGACCCTGATCAAGCGCTTTTCCGAGACACGCCGGCGCCACCCGCTCGACGACGGTACCGCGACCATCCCCGAGTACATCAACCATGAACGCGAGTTGCTGGCCGACCTGCAGCCGCTTGCGCACCATGTCGACACCAGCGATCTGCGCCCGAACACCCTGCGCGACTGGCTCAAGGATTTCCTCCGGCCCGGGCGCGCCGACCTGACGCTGGTCTTCACCTCGTTCGGCTTCAAGAACGGCATTCCCCTGGACGCCGATCTGGTCTTCGACGTGCGCCCCCTGCCTAACCCGTTCTATGACCCGCAGTTGCGACCGCTGACCGGCCGCGACGCGCCGGTCGTGGCCTTTCTCGACGCCACGCCCGCCGCCCAGGACATGCTGGCAGACATCGAGACGCTGGTCGCCAAGTGGCTGCCCGCCTACGCGCGCGACAACCGCCACTACCTGACCGTCGCCATCGGCTGCACCGGCGGCCAGCATCGCTCCGTGTATTTCGCCGAGCACCTGGCGACGCGCTTTGGCGCGCGCGGTGGCGGCGCGACCATCGCCGAAGTGCTGGTGCGGCACCGCGAGATCCGCAGCGCGTGAGCGCCGCCGAAATCCCTGACCTGCCGATCTTCCCGCTCGGCACGGTGCTCTTCCCGGGCGGCGCCTTGCCGCTCAAGGTTTTCGAAGCGCGCTACATGGACATGGCGCGTGCCTGTCTGAAAGCCTCGGCGCCTTTCGGCGTTTGCCTGATCCGGGAAGGCGCAGAAGTCGGCGCGCCCGCCGTGCCGCACGCGCTCGGTTGCCTGGCGAGCATCGTTGCGTGCGACATGCAGCAGCTGGGAGTACTGAATCTGGTGACACGCGGCGGCGAACGTTTTCGCATCGAGGAAACACGCATCCAGTCCGACGGCCTCGTGCGCGCGCGGGTCACCCTCCTTGCCGCCGAACCCGCGCTTGCGTTGTCGGAGGAATACGCGGCCTGCGCCGACCTCTTGCGCGCGCTCCTGCCCCGACTGCCGGCCGAACTGCTGCCGCCACCGCATGATTTCGACGATGCCCGCTGGCTCTCGTTTCGCTTGGCCGAAGTGCTGCCGATTCCGCCCCTGGCGCGCCAGCGGCTCCTGGAAATCGAAGACGCGAGTACGCGGCTTGCGATCCTCAAGCGCTTTCTCGAGCAGCAGGGATTGAAGGCGTAGGCCGCGTCAGCCGGCGCGCCGCTTTGCGCCTGTCCGAGGACGCGCGGCCGGCCCGGTCCGGGCAGCCGGCGCCGGAGACTGCGCCGCGATTCCGACAAGGATTTTCTTGACCGGCGCAGGCAGCGCCGCTGCGGCCGCCTCACCGAGCATCAGCCAGTGGCCAGTCGTATCGGCGACCAAGCCTGCCTTCCGCTCAAGCCGCACTTCCAGCGGCCGGATCGTGAGACGGTAGTGGGTGAAACCATGCTCGACCGGCGCCAGTTCGCGGCGCGCGGCCCAGTCCCCGCCCAAGGCTTCGCAGAATGATCTTGCCGCGGCCATGTCGGCGCATTCGGGCAGGCACAGGAGGCCGCCCCAGATGCCGGTCGGCGCTCGCTTATGGAGCAGCACGGCGCTGCGGTCCCGGATGATCGGCATCACGCACTGCTTGTGCGGGATCGCGCGTGCCGGCTTGCGCTCCGGCAGCGAGGCGGTGCGGCCGGTCCGCAGGGCGACGCATGTGTCGGCCACCGGACAGCGCGAACAGGCGGGAACCCCGCGAACACATAGGGTGGCCCCCAGATCCATCAGTCCCTGCGTGTAGCCCTCCACGCTTTTCTGCGGAAGCTGTTCCTCGGCCAGGCGCCACAGCCGGGCTTCGACCGGGCCACTGCCCGGATAACCCGCAACCCCGAACTGTCGCGCCAACACCCGCTTGACGTTGCCATCGAGAATCGCGGCGCGGCGACCGTAGGCGAAGCAGGCGATCGCCGCCGCCGTCGAGCGCCCGATCCCCGGCAGCGCGGCGAGCGCTTCGGGAGAGTCCGGAAACTTCCCGCCATGGACATGCATCACGGTTTGCGCGGCGCGGTGCAGGTTGCGCGCGCGGCTGTAGTAGCCCAGCCCGCTCCAGGACTGCATGACATGGTCGAGGTCGGCGGCAGCCAGTGCCCGCACATCCGGAAAGCGATCCAGGAAGCGCGCGTAATAGCCGATCACCGCGGCCACCTGCGTCTGCTGCAGCATGATCTCCGACACCCAGATGCGGTAGGCGTCGCGCGTACCCTGCCAGGGCAGGTCGTGGCGCCCATGGCGCGCCTGCCAGGCAACGATGCGTGCCGAGAACGCGCGCCCCTGCGGAGCCTGCCTAGCGGCCAAGCAGTCCCTTCAAGCGCTCCTTGGCGCGGTCTTCAGCCGACTTCGGCTGCTGCGCCGGCGCGCTTGGCTGTGCGGGAGCGGGCTGACCCGCCGGCGCCGGCTGCTGGCCGGCCGGGGCAGGCGCGTCGGGCTTCTTCAAGCCCAGCCGGCTGCCGAGCGCATCCTTGACCTTGTCCTGCACGGCATCCTTGGCCTTTTCGGTGACCAGGCTGCCGGCGATGGCGCCGTACTGGATGTCGTACTTGATGGCCTCGAGCGGTCCGTTGATCTTGACCGGCACCGTCAGGCCCTTCAATTGCGCCAGGTCCTTGGCATCCTGGCCGCCGGAGGTGTTGACGACGGTGGCGCGCGCCAGATAGTCCATCGTGCCGCCGCCGATGTCGACCTTGCCCTCGCCGCCCAAGCGCAGGAAAGGCGACTTGGCGTCCAGGTCGTTGGACGTGGCCACACCGTTCTTGATCTGCGCGGAGATCTTCATTTCCGTGAAATCGGTCTTGTCCTCCCGTCGCGCCTCCTGCATCCTGTTTTTCGAAAGCGACAGCGCAGCCCTGGCCTCGCGGAACGACTTGGCCAGGTTGACGCCCTTGTAGGCGCCGTCCTTCAGGTTGATCGATGCCGAGCCGCCCAGGGCTTTCTTGAGCGCGGACACGGTGGTGCCGGCTGTCGTCAGGTCGAGCACGATGTTGCCGCGCCCCTCGAGGATGTCCTTGTTGATCGCATCGACCATGAGCGGGTTGATGTTGACCCCGGTCAGGTTCTGGCGGATCGCGAAACTGTTGTTCTGCGCATTGACGCTGACCGACCCGGCCAGCGTACCCTGGTAGAGGCCGGCGTTCATGGGGTTGACGTCGACCTTGCCGCCGGCGGCCTTGATGACCAGCGTGACATTGGCTGCCTTGACGTTGTTGACCTGCAACTGTCCGACCTTGACCGTGCCGCTGGCGTTGAGATCCTTCAGTCCCGCCAGATCGATCGGCTTCTCGGGTTCGTTGCCTTTGGGCGCGCCGGGCGGCTTGGGCGGAAAGTACTTGTCGACGTTGAGCCGATCGATGCCCACATCGAAGTTGATGGCCGGCGCCTTGAAGCGCGACACCCCGGCCTTGGCGGCGATGTTGCTCTCGTCGAACTTGATCGCGAGGTCCGCGCTCGCGGTCTCGCGCGCCAGGTCGCTGCGCGCGCTGCCGGTGATCGGCAGCTTGACGCTCTTCATCGGCATCTGCGGATTGGCAACGGTCAGGTCGGCGACGATGCGCGGCAGGTCGAACTGGCGCGCCTCCAGGTTGGCGTTGAGCGCGGTATTGATGCTGCCGCTGACGCTGGATTCGCCGAACTTCGACTGCGCGATGTCCACCGCGACCCGGCCGATGGCCAGAGCCTTGGCGCTGCCGCGCACCTCGCCCAGGCTGAACTTCGCGTCCAGCGCGTCGCGCCCGGTCACCTTGATGCTGCCGGTTACCGCCTCGCCTGAGGCGCTGTCCTTGCTGACGGCCAGCTTGGGCGCGTCGACCTTCAGGTCGAAGTTGTCCTCGCCCTTCTTGCCGTTGATCGACACGTTCACCCCGTCGAGCGCGATCTGGCCGCCGGCCAGGTTGACGATCAACTTGGGCGCACGCGCCTTGAAATCGTTCAGTAGCAGGCCGGGCATCGCACCGGACCCGCTGGCGGCGAGACCCTCCACGGCCAGCTTGTGGCTTGCCGAATCCAGCTCGAAGCGGCTTGCATCGAGCTTGACGCTGCCGGCCTCGTTGCCGCGTCGGCCTTTTGCTTCCAGCGCGATCTTCTCGGCCACCATCGACTGCTTGCCTGCATTGGCCGAAAGTTTGGGTGAGGCCAGCTTCAATTCGAAAGGCTCGCGATCCAGCGTGCCCTTCGCCTCCAGGGCGATCTTCTGCGCCTCGACGCCCAAGGTCTTGCCGTCGATCTTGAGGTCGCCAGCGGAGATCTTCGCATCGAGCCCGGCCAGTTCGAAACCCTTGGCGGCCTTGGTCGCGGCCTGGCGCGCCGACCCGGTGGCCTTGGCTTCCAGGGTCGTGAAGGCGTAACTCTTCTTCTCCAGATCAAAGACCAGGGCACCGGCTAAGCTCACCTGCGCGCTCATCGCCGGCCGCGCGCCTTCGACTTTGGCCGAGAGGTCCACCCGGGTCGGTACCTTGTCGGCTATGCGCCCGGTGGCAAGCGTCAATTGATCGATCTTTGCCGACTGCCCGCTCGCCAGGTCCGAATAGGTGACGCTGCCGCCTGAGACCTTGATGCCCTCGACGTCGAACTTGATCTGCTCCTGAGGCTTGTCGTCCTTGGCCAACAGGTCGTCGAAATTGAACTTCCCGTCCTTGCCGCGGATGACGTTGGCCGCCAGGCCGTCAACCTCGACCTTGTCGACGATGAGCTTCTTGCCCAGGAGCGGCATGAGCTCCACGAACACACGGGCGCGCTCGAGCTTCATGAATTGCCGGTCGCTGGCCAGTTCAGAGAGTGTCACCTGCCCCAATTCGACACCGATCTTGGGAAACACCTTGAGGCTGATGTTGCCCGGGATGGCCAGGGTGCGGTTCTTCTTTTCCTTGACCAGGCGCGTGATGTCGTCCTTGTAGCGGTTGGGGTCGAAGGTCGCCGCGATGATCGCCAGCGCGGCCGCGACCAGCACAATGATCGCGCCAAGCGCGATTCCCAGCCATTTGATGATCTTCATGTCTCTCTGGCTCCACGAGCAATGGCGTGAGTGTAGCGCCAGGCAAGCCTCTCATCACAAGCCTGCCTGCCGGAGGGCAGCCCCGTCGCGGACGGAGCACAGGCAGCGGAACGGATGCTAACCTTTGCCGGGGAAAGCAGGCATGTGGCGGCACAACGCCCCTGCCGACGATCAGGAGAGGCAAGCGATGCGAAGCGGTGCCGGCAAAGCCGCGAACGGCCAGGCGTACAAGCGCCTTGCGCAGATGGGAGCGCGCCTGCACGCCGCACCCGACGCCGCCGGGCTTGCCCGTGTGCTGATCGACGAGGTCGTAGGCCTGTGTGGCGCGCGCCGCGTGCTGCTGATTCTGGATGTCGAAGACAGCGCGACTGTTGCCGGCGCGCGGCTGCCGCGCGCCGAGACCGAAAAGGCGCTGCTTACGGCCATCACCCCCTGGATCGACGAGGCGCGTGCCACCGGCGCGGCGCGGCTGCGCCACGGGCCGGAGGGCGCGCCGCCGCGGCAGCAGCGCTCGTGCTTCCTGGCGCCGCTGATCGCCCAGGATAGGCTGCAGGGCTTCCTCTATGCCGACGTCGAAGGCCCGCGTGGACGCTTCGACCAAGGCGACGCGGAATCGTTGCGCGTGCTGGCCGCGCACGCTGCGGCGACGCTGGCGCGACATGGCGAGATGGCCGCGCTGCGGCGCGAGGCCGACGCGCGCGCCGCTGAAGCGGCCGCGGCGCAGGCGGCGCAGTCGGCCAGCGCCGACATCCTGCGCGCGATCAACCGATCGTCTTCCGATCTTGGCCCCGTCAGCGAAGCCATCGCCAGTGCAGCACAGCGGCTGCTAGGCAGCTTTCGAGCAGTGGTGCTGCTGCGCCAGGGCGACTCCCTGGTGCCGGGCCGCGTCGCCACCGAAAGCGGCTCGATATCCTCGACCGTCACAGCGATTCCGCTCGATCCTTCGCACAACTTTCCGTCGCGGGTTGTGCGAACGAACTCCTCGCTGCACTACCCGGACTGGTCGGAGCTGGACCTGCCTGCGCATGAGCGTCGTGTTCAGGCGTTGTACGACTGCCGCGCCTCGCTGATGCTGCCCCTGATGCGCTTGGGCGAGTGCGTGGGCGTACTGGTCTTCCTGCGTGACGCCGCAATACCGTTCAGCGAAGCAGACATGCAGATCGCCGCGACATTCGCCGAACAGGCGGTGATCGCGATCGAGAACGTGCGATTGTTCAGGGAAACCCGGGAGGTGCTCGAGCGCCAGACCGCGACCGCGGAAGTCCTGCAGGTCATCGGCAGCTCGGTATCCGACACCCAGCCGGTTTTTGACGTCATCGCCGAGCGCGCCGCGCGCCTCACCCGCGCGCACTACGGCATGGTCTTCACCTACGACGGTGAACTCATCCACGTCGCGAGTTCGTTCGGGGTCAGCGCCGAGGGTGCACTGGCGGCGCGTGCCGCGTTTCCGATGCCGCCCGGCAACGGTTCGATCACCGCGCGCGCGATCCAGCGCGGCGTGGCGGTGAGCTCGCCCGACGTGCTCGCCCTGTCGGAGGTCGAATACCAGACCAAGACCGTGGCGACATCCACCGGCTACCGCAGCGTGCTATCCGTGCCGATGGTGCAGGACAGGCGCACGATCGGCGCGATCTCGGTGATGCGCCCCGAGGTCGGCGAGTTCGCAAGCGAGGAGGTCGAGCTCCTGACGACCTTCGGCCGCCAGGCGGTGATCGCAATCCAGAACGCGAAGATGTTCCGCGAGACCAGCGAGGCCCTGGAGCGCCAGACCGCGACCGCCGAGATCCTGCGCGTGATCAGCGAATCGCCGACCGACACAAGCCCGGTGTTCGAGGCCATCGTCGCCGCCGCCCTGCGCCTGGTCGACGGCACCACCTGCCATGTCGCGCGGGTGGAGGGCGACATGCTCCATCTGGTTTCCTACAGCGCGACCGATGCGGCCGGCGAAGCGGCGCTCCGCAGCATCTACCCGCGGCCGATCGCGGGCGATTTCCGGTCGGAGGCGTTGCTCGCGGGGGAGGCGACGGTCATCGAGGATGCCGAGGTCGACCCGCGCATCCCCGACAACGTTCGCAAGGCGATGAAGCTGCGCGGCGTTCGCGGCACCGTGGTCGTCCCGCTGCTGCGCAGCGGTGTCCTGATCGGAGTCATCGTCGTCAATCGCGCCATCGCCGGCGCGGTCGACCCGCACAAGATCGACATCCTCAAGGTGTTCGCCGACCAGGCCGTCATCGCCATCGAGAACGTGCGCCTGTTCGAGGCCGAGCAGACGCGTTCGCGCGAACTGGAGGAGTCACTCAGTTATCAGACCGCGACTTCCGATGTGCTGCGGGCGATCAGTCGCACCACATTCGACGTGCGCGCGGTGATGAGCTCGCTGGTCTCCTCTGCGATACGGCTGTGCCGTGCCGACGTCGCCTCGTATTTCCGCTTCGACGGCACGGCGTTCTACTGGGACGTCGGCGTCAATATCAATCCCGCGTACGAGGAGATCGAGCGCAAAACACGCATCGAACTGAATCGCGGCACGCTGGTAGGGCGCGCCGGACTCGAGCGCCGTACCGTGCACATCATCGATGCGATGAGCGACCCCGAATACGCGGTCAAGGGCGAGGCGCAGGTTGGCGGCGTGCACACGATGCTGGGCGTGCCGATGCTGCGCGAGGGGAGGCTCTTGGGCGTCTTCGCCATCGCCCGCCAGCGGGTCGAGGCCTTTAGCGAGCGGCAGATCGAGCTGGTGACGATGTTCGCCGACCAGGCGGTGATCGCGATCGAAAACGCCCGGCTGCTCAGCGAAACACAGGAGGCGCTGGAGCAGCAGCGCGCCTCCGCCGAGGTGCTCAACGTCATCAGCAACTCGGTCGAAGACGCAGAGCCGGTGTTCAAGGCGATTGCCGCCGCATGCCAGCCCTTGTTCGCCTCCGACCAAATCGTGGTGTCCCTGGTCGATGACGACGGCATCGTGCGCCATGCGCACTTGAGCGTGGGCGGCATGTCGCAAACGCAGAGGGAGGGCGCCTGGCAGGCGATCAACGAAGGCTTCCCGCGGCCGCTGCGGGAGTCCTACCAGGCCTACCCGATCAGGAAGCGCCAGGTCATCCACTATCCCGACATGGCCCATGGCGCCGGCGTTCCCGACGGCATGCGGGTCATCACGCAGAGGGTCGGCAATTTCTCGATGCTGATCGCGCCCATGCTGCGCGAGGATCGGGGCATCGGCACCATTCATCTGGTGCGCATGCCGCCGCGCCCCTTCAGCGACAAGGAGCACGCGCTCTTAAAGACCTTTGCCGACCAGGCGGTGATCGCGATTCAGAACGCGCGGCTCTTCAATGAGACGCAGGAGGCGCTGGAGCGGCAGACCGCGACCGCGGACATCCTCAAGGTCATCAGCGGTTCGCCGACCGACGTGCAGCCCGTCTTCGACGCGATCGCCGAGCGCGCCAGGGTGCTGTGCGGCGCCGCCGTCAGCCTGGTCACGCGGTTCGATGGCGAGATGGCGCACCTGGTGGCCTTCTGCGGCGTGTCGCGCGAAGCCGATCGAGCGATGCGCTCTGCCTTCCCGGTGCGGCCGAGCGACTCCTCCCTGAGCGGCCGCGCGATCCGCGACCGCGTGCCGGTGCAGATCGCCGACGTGCGGGCCGACCCCGACTACGACCTCAAGGGCCCCGCCGAAGAGGCCGGCTACCGCAGCAATCTGGCGGTGCCGATGCTGAAGGACGGGCAGGTCATCGGCTCGATCGTCGTCGGCCGCCCCGAGGCCGGGGTGTTCCCGGATAGGCTGATCAAGCTCCTGCAAACCTTCGCCGACCAGGCCGTGATCGCGGTCGAGAACGTGCGCCTGTTCCGGGAAACGCAGGAGGCGCTGGCCCGGCAGACCGCCAGCGCCGAGATTCTCAGCGTCATCAGCAATTCGGTGGCCGACACCAAGCCGGTGTTCGAGAAGATCCTGCAAAGCTGCAAGGTGCTTTTCGGCGGTGACGAGCTCGATGTGCTGCTGGTCGACGACGCGGGGCAATTGAACATTGCCGCCTACCTTGGCAAGGCGCACGACATCGTCGCGGCGACCTTTCCGGCGCCGGTGGAGAAGACGCCGGCCGGCAAGGCCATCCGCGAGCGCCAGGTGGCGCACTGGCCCGACCTGGTGGACGGGCCGGACGTCCCCGGCGTGCTGCGCAAGATGGCCAAGCTGATCGGCTACCGGTCGATGCTGTTCGCCCCGATGCTCTGGAACGATCGTGGCATCGGCGCGATCGGCGTTGCGCGCTCCACCGGACCCTTCAAGCCCGGCGAGCTGGCGCTGGCCCAGACCTTCGCCGACCAGGCTGTGATCGCGATCCAGAACTCGCGGCTGTTCAACGAGACCAGGGAGGCGCTGGAGCGGCAGAAGGCCTCGGCCGACGTGCTGGGCGTGATCAGCGGCTCCCTGGGCGACGCTGCGCCGGTGCTCGACGCCATCCTGGAGAAATTCGAGCAATTGATCGAGGATCCGGTCGCGAGCAGCATTCACCTGCTCGGCGAAGACGGCCTGCCGCACATGCGGCATTTCCGGCTCAATCCGGCAGGCAAGGCGCTTCTTCCATCGCCGGCCGAGGCGGAGGCGGTCGTGCGGAAACTGCGCGCCAGCCCGCCGACCCCGCGCGCCGACTCGACCCCGGCAGTCGCCATCAAGTCGGGGCGCCCGCAGATCATTCCCGACGTGTTGCACCCCGACGCCCCGGAGAGCTCGCGCGAGACGGCGCTGGCCATCTTCGGCGGCCGGAGCAGCTATGCCCAGATCACGATGCCGATGCTCAAGGAGGACCGCGGCCTCGGCACAATCTCGGTCACCCGCGCGCGGCTGGGCGGCTTCAGCGACAAGGAGCTCTCGCTGCTGCGCACTTTTGCCGACCAGGCGGTGGTGGCGATCGAGAACGCGCGGCTGTTCAACGAGACGCAGCAGGCACTGGAGCGCCAGACCGCGACTGCCGAAGTCCTGAGTGTCATCGCCGGCTCGCCCTCAGACGTGCAGCCGGTGTTCGACGCCATCGCGGCGAGCTCGAACCGGCTGCTCGGCGGGTACTCGACGATGGTGGCGCGCATCGAGGGCGATGCCATGGACCTGGTGGCGTTCACCCGCACCACACCGGAAGGCGACGCGGCGCTCAAGGCCTTGTTTCCGATCAAGATGGCGTCGTTCCCGCCCGGCGATCGCCTGCAGCGCGGCGAGATGGTGCCGATCACCGATACCGAGGAGTTGACCGGCGAGATGCAGGCCGTCCGCGACACGGCGCGCGCGCGCGGCTTTCGCAGCGCGATCTTCTGCCCGCTGACGCGCAATGCGCAGACCATCGGCATGATCAGCGTGACCCGGCGCGAGCCCGGCCCTTTCGCGCCGCACCAGGTGGATCTCCTCAAGACCTTCGCCGACCAGGCCGTGATCGCGATCCAGAACGTGCGGCTGTTCAACGAAACGCAGGAATCGCTGGCACGCCAGACAGCGACCGCCGAAATCCTGCGTGTGATCAGCACCTCGCCCACCGATGTCGCACCGGTGTTCGCCGCAATCTCGGCCACTGCGGTGCGCCTGCTCGACTGCAAACTCGCGATCGTGATGCGCACCGACGGCCGGACCTATTCTCCGGCGGCGGGCGCGACGTCGGCCGGGCCGATGGCCGACATGGGGCCGACCGACATACCGGTCGACCCGACAGCCAATTTTCCTTCGCGCGCGATTCTCGCCAAGCGCATGCTGTACTTGGCTGACTGGAGCGCGATCGAGTTGCCACCGCACGAGCAGGCGATTCGGGACCAGCTGAAGGTCGGCTCATGTCTCTACCTGCCGCTGATGCAGGGAGAATCGTGCATCGGCCTGCTGTGCTTGGCTAGCGAGCGAGCGCAGGCGTTCGACCCCGACGGTATCGCGCTTGCCGAGTCGTTTCGCGACCAGGCGGTCATCGCGATCCAGAACGTGCGCCTGTTCAACGAGACGCAGGAAGCGCTGGAGCGGCAGACCGCGACCGCCGAAATCCTCAGGGTCATCGCCAGTTCGCCGTCCGACGTGCAGCCGGTCTTCGAGGCCATCGTCGTCACGGCGGTCAAGCTCATGGGCTGCGACTCGAGCTTCCTGATGCGCCGCAACGAGCAGTCGATTACGGTGGCCGCCTGGGCGACGCCGGGCGGGCTGATGCCGGACCTGGGGGTGGGCGATATGCCAATCGACCCGGAGCACAATTTTCCCGCCCGCGTGATCACCGAGAAGAAGATGCTGCACCTGCCGGACTGGGGAGCGATCGAGCTTTCCGCGCACCAACGCCGGGTGCGCGAGCAGACCGGGACCAACGCGTCCCTGGGGCTGCCGCTCATGCTCGGCGGCGAATGCATCGGCATGCTCAGTTTCTCGCGCAACCGGCCGGGGCCGTTCTCGGAGAAGCAGATCGCGCTGGCGGAGTCGTTCCGCGATCAGGCCGTGATCGCGATCCAGAATGCGCGCCTGTTCAACGACACGCAGGAAGCACTGGCCCACCAGACCGCCAGCGCCGATATCCTGCGCGTCATCAGCGGTTCGCCCACCGACGTGCAGCCGGTGTTCGACGCCATCGTCACCACGGCGGTCAGTCGCCTGGGCTGCGACATCGCCTTCGTGCAGACGGTGAACGAGAACACCTACGCCCCGAAGGCCATGGCGACCCCGGCCGGCCTCTCTCCGGTGCCGGGCATGCAAGTGATGCCGGTCGATCCGCAGGCCAACTTCCCGTCGCGCGCGATTGCCTCGAAGTCGAAGCTGCATGTGCGCGACTGGACGGCGATCGAGCTGCCGCCGCATGAACAGGTGCGCCACCAGCAGCTCGGCATGAATTCGTCGCTCTACCTGCCCCTGTTGCGCGGGGAGAGCTGCGTCGGCCTCCTGACCCTGGCAAGCAAGCGCCCCAACGCGTTCAACGACAAGGCCGTCGCGCTGGCCGAATCCTTCCGCGACCAGGCACTCATTGCCATCGAGAACACGCGACTCTTCAACGAGACGCAGGAGGCGCTGGAGCAGCAGCGGGCGAGCTCGGATGTCCTGCAAGTGATCGCGGGGTCAATGTCGGATGCGCAGCCGGTCTTCGAGAAGATCCTGGAGAGTTGCGGACGACTGTTCCGCAGCGGCGGGCAGGCACTGAACCTGCTGGATGATGACAATCGGCTGCACCTGGTCGCCCAGGGCGAGACGGGGGAGGCGTGGTATCGGCAGTTCAGCGAGGCGCAGCGGGCCGCGATTCGCGACCTGCCCAAGACCGCGTACCCGATCAAGCTGGGCAAGAACGAGGCCGCCTGGTTGCGCCGCTGCAAGAACGTGTACAGCACCAGCGACGTGATGAACGACCCAAATGCGGGGCACGCCATGCGCGCACCGGCCGTGGCCATGGGATTTTCCTTTGCGCAGATGGGCGCAACCATGTTCTCCGGCGACAAGTGCATCGGCCTCATCGTGGTCAATCGGGCCGTGGGCGACGCCTTCACGGCCAAGGAGCAGGCGCTCCTGATGTCGTTTGCCGACCAGGCGGTGATCGCGATCCAGAATGCGCGGCTCTTCAAGGAGACCCAGGAGGCACGCGCCGCTGCGGAGGCCGCCAACGAAGCCAAGAGCGCTTTCCTGGCCACCATGAGCCACGAGATCCGCACGCCGATGAACGCGGTCATCGGCATGAGCGGCCTCCTGCTCGACACGCCGCTCAATGACGAGCAGCGCGACTACGCCGGCACCATCCGCGATTCCGGCGATGCGCTGCTCACCATCATCAACGACATCCTCGACTTCTCCAAGATCGAGGCCGGGCGCATGGACATCGAGATGCACCCGTTCGATCTGCGCGAGTGCGTCGAGTCGGCGCTGGACTTGATCAGCACGCGCGCCACCGAGAAGCATCTGGACACGGCCTATGTGTTCGATGGCGAGTTGCCGGCCGCGATCAACGGCGACCTGACGCGCCTGCGCCAGGTGCTCCTGAATCTTTTGGCCAATGCGGTCAAGTTCACCGACAAGGGCGAGGTGGTGCTGACCGTGACCGCCCGTCCGCTCGAGGGGCAGGACCTGGAACTGGCCTTCGCGGTGCGCGATACCGGCATCGGTCTCTCGGAGGAGGGCAAGGGGCGCCTGTTCCAGTCGTTCTCGCAGGCCGACTCGTCCACGACCCGCAAGTACGGCGGCACGGGCCTGGGGCTGGCGATCTCCAAGCGCCTGGCTGAATTGATGGGCGGCACCATGTGGGTGGAGAGCGCCGGATTGGGCCATGGCTCGACCTTCCGCTTCACCATCCGCGTCCGGCCGGCCGACTTGCCGGCCACGCGCTCGCGCGACCTGGTGGGCGTTCAGTCCGAGATTGCCGGCAGGAAACTCCTGGTCGTCGACGACAACGCCACCAACCGCCGCATCCTCGCGCTGCAGGCCGGCAAGTGGGGCATGGTGTCCAAGGACACCGAATTCCCCCACCAGGCCCTGCAGTGGCTGGCGGAAGGCGAGCAGTTCGACATCGCCATCCTCGACATGCACATGCCGCAGATGGACGGCCTCACCCTGGCGCGTTCCATCCACAAGGGCCATGCCGCGCTGCCGCTGGTGCTGTTCAGTTCTCTCGGCCGGCGCGAGGCGGACGACACCGACGGCGTCTTCAGGGCCTACCTGGCCAAGCCGCTGCGCCAGTCGCAGCTCTTCGACACGCTGGTGAGCCTCCTGGCCCGCGAGGTGGTGACCAAGGCCGCCGCGCCCGCACCCGCCAAGTCGCAAATTGACCCGGAAATGGGGGTGCGCCATCCGCTGCGCATCCTCCTGGCGGAAGACAACCTGGTGAACCAGAAACTCGCGACCCGCCTGTTGCAGCAGATGGGCTACCGGGCCGACATCGCCGCCAACGGCCTGGAGGCGGTGGAATCGGTCGCCCGCCAGACCTACGACGTGGTGCTGATGGATGTGCAGATGCCCGAACTCGACGGCCTGGACGCCACGCGCCGCATCTGCGCCTCCTGGCCGCCGGGAGAGCGACCGCGCATCGTCGCGATGACCGCCAACGCCATGCAGGGCGACCGCGAGATGTGCCTGGCCGCCGGCATGGACGACTACATCACCAAGCCGATCCGCGTGGGCGACCTGATCAACGCCCTCAGCAACGTGACCGCACGCAAGGACCAGTAAATGAGCGACCCCGTCATTGACATGGCTGTCTACAAGGAGCTGGCCGATACCGCCGGCGCCGAATTCGCCGCCGAGCTGGCCGGCACCTTCATGGAGGAGGCGCCCGGCATGTTCGCCGAGCTGCGTGCCGCGCAGGCGGCGGGCAAGGCTGACGACTTTCGCCGTGCCGCGCATTCGATCAAGACCAACAGCATCACCTTCGGCGCCAATCGCTTGGGCGCGATGGCGCGCGACATCGAGCTGGGCGGGCTCATCGCCGATGCCGCGCCGCTGGATGCGCTCGATGCCGAATACCGGCGGGTCGCGGCGGCGCTCACGGAGCTCACGCGTGGCTGAGCGAGGCGCGCGACTGCTGGTGGTCGACGACAACAAGGTCAACCGCCTGCTCCTCACCCGCGGCCTGGAACTGCAGGGCCATCGCGTGGCCACCGCGGAGAACGGACGCGTCGCGCTGGAGATGCTGCGCGCCGAGCCCTTCGACCTCATGCTGCTCGACATGGAGATGCCCGAGCTCGACGGCTTCGGCGTGCTCGAGCAGATGGTCGCCGACCCGCAGCTGCGTGACGTCCCGGTCATTGTCACCAGTTCGCTCGAGGGTGTCGGCGATGTCGTGCGCTGCATCGAACTGGGCGCCGACGATTTCCTGCGCAAGCCCGTCAACCCGGTGATCCTCAAGGCGCGCGTCAATTCCAGCCTGGAAAAGAAGCGCCTGCGCGACATGCAGAAGGACCTGGTGCGGCGCTTCGCCACTTCCGCCGTGGCCGAGGACCTGCAGCGTTCCGGCTTCGCGCTCGGCGGGCGGCGGCTCACCTGCACGGTCATGTTCGCCGACATCCGCGGCTTCACCGCCTTGTGCGAAGCGCAGGCACCCGAGGAGACCATCGAACTTCTCAACAACTACTACGCGCTCATGTTCGATGCCATCGCCGGCCACGGCGGCGTGGTCAACCAGATGATCGGCGACGGACTCATGGCCATCTTCGGCGCGCCCCTGCCCCTGCCGGAGCCCGCGCTGGCCGCCGTGCGCACGGCACTGGACATGATCGAGACCATCGAGCTCTTCAACCAGGAGCGAACCGCGCTGGGCCGCGAGCCGATCCGCATCGGCGTGGGCATCGCCACGGGCGAAGTCGTCGCCGGCTACACCGGTACCGAGGACCGCGCGACCTACACCTGCATCGGCGACACGGTCAACCTGGCCGCCCGCCTGGAGGCGCACACCAAGGCGGTCGGACGCGACATCCTGACCGACGGCGCCACGCGCGACGCGCTCGGCGACCGCGTTCCCGTGGCAGCCCTGGAACAGGTTCAGTTCAAAGGCAAGAGCGCGCCGGTGCCGGTGTTCGCGGTAACGCCGCAGGCGCAGAAGTAGGCAGAATCGTCGCGCGCCTCAGGCTCGCCCGACCCGCCCCGCCACCAGCCGCACCTTGCGCGGCGCCGCAATCGCCAGGCATGCCGCAGACGCCACGCTGCACGCGATCGCGAGCGCGAAGACCGGCGAATAGCTGCCAGTCGCGTCGTGGATGACGCCCGCCAGCCAGGGACCGAGCGCGCCGCCGGCCATGCCGATGCCCATGAGCATGCCGAAAATGCTGCCGAAGTGGCGACCCTGGAAGATCTCCGAGACCGCCGCGCCCATGGCGCCGGTGAGCCCGTAGCCGATGAAGCCCTGCACGAACACCATCGCCCACAGTAGCGTCGTTCCCGGCATGTCGCGCATGACAATCAGAAGAACGTAGGTGAGTGCGAAGCCCGCATTGCCCGCGGCCCATACCCACTCGCGGCCAAAGCGGTCCGACAGGTGGCCCATGAGGATTTGCCCGGGCACCGCGATCAGGCTCACGAAGCCCAGCGCCCAGGCCGCGTACATCGGCGCGTGACCGACCTCGATCAGGTACTTGGTCTGGTGCACCTGCACGGTGTACCAGGAGAACATGGCCGCGAACATCGCGCTCGCCAGCCACCAGAAGCGCGCCGTGCGCAGCGCACGCGCGAGCGTCCAGTCGATCGCGGCCCAGGCGTGGTCGACGACGTTGGAGGGCGCCGCGCCTGCGCTGCCGGCGGGCGCGCCGTCGCCGTCCGGGCGTAGCCCCAGGTCCTCCGGGCGGCGACGCACCAGGAGGTTGAGCGGCGCCAGCACCACCAGCACCAGGAGGCCCGCCGCAGTCGCTGCCGCGCGCCAGCCCTGCGCGACGATCATGGACTGCAGCCAGGGCATCATGAAGATCGAACCGACGCCGGCGCCCGCGTAGGCAATGCTGGTGGCGAGCCCGCGCCTGCGCGCGAACCAGTTGGGCAGGTACAGCCCCTGGCCGGTGTAACCCAGGCAGGTGCTGCCGAGGCCCACCAGTACACCCAGGGTCAGGTAGAGGTGCCAGGGTTCGCGCATGTGCGCCGCCAGGAAGAGCCCCGCGGCGACGCAGGCGATGCCTCCTTCGATGATGACCAGCGGACCATAGCGGTCCATCAGCCTGCCAAAGAGCGGGCTGGCAAATGCGGTGATGAGAAAGCCGAACGAAAACGCCCCTGCGGTCGCGCCCCGATCCCAGCCGAATTCGGTGACGATTGGCGGAAAGAAAAGCGAGAACGCCGTGCGCGCGTTCACGCCGATGGCCATGGTCACGAACGCAATCGCGACGATGACCCAGCCATAGAAAAACGGCAGGCGGGCGAGCGAGGAACGCATGGGCTATCGCAGTTGCAGGCGGCCGATCGAACTGCACACCGCCAGGTCGTTGCCGATGGCCTGCAGGATCGAGACGGTGTATTCGCCGGCACGCAGCTGGCCCGGCGCGACGCTGATGCGAAAGCCGGCCTTCGCATAGCCCGGGTGGCCGAGGGCGCGCGCGACATCGCGGCGCTCGAGGTTGCGCTTGATACTGACCAGCAGACCGGGACCGCCGGCGCGGTCGTAGAAGCGTACCCAGGCGCGTTCCGGAATGTTCGGCGGTTCGCCCGCGCGCGGCTGGTTCGGATCAGCCGCCCAACCGGTGACGGTGAGTGTCTGCGCTGTCGTGGCGTCGACGCTGCCCTCGCCGACCGCCTGCGAATTGAGCTGGTCGATCGCGCACGCGCCGCGCTGCTCGAGAAGCAGCTGGTTTGGCGCGGCCGGCGGCGCCGGTGCCGGCAAGCGCGTGCCTGCGGGCGCGAGGAGCTTCAGCGTGCCGCGCGCCTCGGGAACGACCGGAGTCGATGACGGAGCCGCGAGGACACCCGGTGCCGTAAGGACGGCCACCGGCGGGATGATCGGAAACATTTGCGGTCGTGTCGGCTCGGCCGGCGGGCTGGATTCCGCGACAGGGGCAGCGGGCGGGGTCGCTGCGGCAGCGGGTGGCGTCGGTGCGGCAGCGAGTGGGATCGGTGCCGCAGCAGGTGGGGATGGCGCGGCAGGAGGCGGGGTCGGAACGATCACGACGGGCTGCGCCGGTGGCGCAGCGACCGGCGCGGTCGGGACAGCAGCGGGGGGCGACGCAGGAACTGGAGCCGGTGTCGCGATGGCAGCGGGCGCTGCTGGCGGGGTGGCAGGCGCCGGTGTCGGCACCGCGGCGACCGCCGGCGGCGCGGAAACGCCTCGGGCTGCCGCCAGTTCGCGGTCCACGGCGGCAAGAAACTCGCGGAACGACGGCGAGTAATCGTCGTTGCCGCGCGTCTCGCGGAAGCGCGCCTCGCCCTTGGCCACGCCGTCGACGTAATTGAGGGTAGCCAGGCTGGTCCAGTAACGCCCGCTGCCTTCGAACATGTTGAAGGACTCGCGCCGCCAGGTGCCCACGCGCAGGCCCGCGCGGGCAACACCGGTCAGGTCGAATGCGTAGCGCCGCGTGCGGCCGTTGTCCTGCGTCACGCCCTGGTGCCTGAGCGTTCCCGGCCCGTCGATCTGCCCGTTGACGCAGCGTCCAATCCAGGTCACCGAGCCTTGCGAGGCGATCTCCTTCTGGCGTGCGACCGACGAGGCCGAGCCGCGCAACTTGCAGCCGCCGGACTCGACGAACTCCTGCAGGGTTTCGGCAGCGGCCGCCGGCAAGGCCAGCATCGCGGCGAGGACAAGGACGCTGCGGCGCATCGCCGGTATTGCCTCAGGAGGGGGCGCTGGCGGCATCCAGGGCGGCGATCTGCTGCCCGGTCAGTGAAAGGTCCGCCGCTGCGATCAGGTCGCGCAATTGCACCAGGTTCGTCGCGCTGGCAATCGGCGCGGTGACGCCCGGCCGCGCCATCAGCCAGGCGAGTGCGATGCGCGTCGGGTTGGTGCGGTGCGCCGTCGAGACCGTGTCGAGCGCGGCGAGGATGCGCAGGCCGCGCTCGTCCAGATAGCGCATCGCGGTCGCCGCACGCGGACTCGCGCCGCCCGGCATGCCGGGGCGGTACTTGCCCGAGAGAAAGCCGCTCGCCAGCGAGTAGTAGCCGATGACGCCGATGTTCTCGCGCCGGCACAGGGGCTCGAGCGCGGTCTCGTACTTGGCGCGCTCGACCAGACTGTACTCGGGCTGCAGGCTCACGTACTCCGGCAGGCGCAGCTTGCGCGCGACCGCGAGCGCTTCGGCCAGGCGCGGCGCGCCGTAGTTGGACGCGCCGATGTAGCGCACCTTGCCAGCCTTGATGAGACGCGCGTAGGTATCGAGCGTTTCCTCGAGCGGCGTCTTGTCGTCGTCGACGTGCGACTGGTAGAGATCGACGTAGTCGGTGTTCAAGCGCTTGAGCGAGGCATCGATCGAGCGCTCGATGTGCGCCCTGGCGAGTCCGCTGCCGACCTCGGGCATGCCCATGCCGACCTTGGTCGCGATGACGAGATCGTCGCGGCGGCCGCGGCGCTTGAGCCAGCGCCCGAGTACCGCCTCCGACTCGCCGCCGCGGTGGCCGGGGACCCAGCGCGAGTACACATCGGCCGTGTCGATGAAATTGGCGCCTGCCTCGCAGAAGGCGTCGAGCAGCTTCATCGACATCGCTTCGTCGGCCGTCCAGCCGAGCACGTTGCCGCCGAAGCAGATCGGGGAGACCAGGAGTGAGGACTTGCCGACGCGACGCTTTTTCATCGATGCGATCCGTTGCAAAAAGGAGATTCAGGACAGGAGGGGTACGACAAGCTCCCTACTATAGCCAAGGTGCCGCCTGGTCTTGCGTCACTTTAGACGTTGAAGCGAAAGTGCATGACATCCCCGTCATGCACCACGTACTCCTTGCCTTCCAGGCGCATCTTGCCCTTCTCCTTGGCTGCGTGTTCGCCGCCCAGTGCCACGTAGTCGTCGTAGGCGATGACCTCGGCGCGGATGAAGCCCTTCTCGAAGTCGGTGTGGATCACGCCGGCCGCCTGCGGCGCGGTGGCACCGACGAGCACGGTCCAGGCACGCACTTCCTTCTCGCCAGCGGTGAAGTAAGTCTGCAGGCCCAGGAGCTTGAAGCCGGCACGGATGACGCGGTTGAGTCCCGGCTCGGTCATGCCGAGTTCCTTCAGGAAGTCGTCGCGATCCGCATCTTCGAGGTTGGCGATCTCGGCTTCGATCGCGCAGCTCACGGCAACCACAGGGGCGCCTTCGGCAGCGGCAAGTTTCTTGACCTGCTCCAGATGCGGATTGTTCTCGAAACCGCTCTCAGGAACGTTGGCGACATACATGGTCGGTTTGGCGGTCAGCAGGAAAAGCTGGCGCAGGACGAACTGCTCCTCCTTGGAGAAGTCGATGCTGCGCGCGGGCCTGGCCTCGTTCAAGACCGGCTGCAGCCGGTCGAGCACGGCGACGATGCGCTGCGCTTCCTTGTCGCCGCCGGATTTGGCAAGCTTGGAATAGCGCGTGTACTGCTTTTCCACCGTGGCCAGGTCGGCCAGGGCCAGCTCGGTGTTGATGGTCTCGATGTCGGCCACCGGGTCCACCCTGCCGTTGACATGCACGACGTTGCCGTCCTCGAAACAGCGCACCACATGCGCGATGGCGTCGGTCTCGCGGATGTTGGCCAGGAACTGGTTGCCCAGCCCCTCGCCCTTGGACGCGCCCGCGACCAGGCCCGCGATGTCGACGAACTCGACCGTCGCGCCCAGCACGCGCTGCGGGTTGACGATCCTGGCGAGCGCGGCCAGGCGCGGATCGGGCACTTCCACGATGCCCACGTTGGGCTCGATGGTGCAGAAGGGATAGTTCTCGGCCGCGATGCCGGCCTTGGTCAGGGCATTGAACAGAGTGGACTTGCCGACGTTGGGCAGGCCGACGATGCCGCACTTGAGGCTCATGGGATGTCTTTCTAGAGGGACTGCGCGATGGAGGGGTCGGGTCGGGCGAGCCACGCGTGGGCTTCTTCGGCGAAGCGCTCGCATTCGGCGATGGCTTTTTTCCAGGCGGCGATGCGCCCGGCGTGGTCCTGCCCGTAGCGATGGAAGTCGCCGCGATCCGGAATCTTCGCGTTCGGCAGCGTAGCCAGGAACTCCGGCGACGGGGCGATCAGGATCATCGTGGAGAGCCAGTCCGCGCCGCGCGCACGCACGCCCTGCTTGCGCCACGGCAGGAACTTGTCCAGCCAGCCGGGCGTCAGGGTGGGCGAGAAGTGCGGATAGAGGGTCAGACCGTCGAGCATGGCGTAGGGATAGAAGAGGTGGTAGTCGATCAGCCCGCCGTCCCAGTACCAGCCCGGTGGCGCGCCGGCGATGTCGTGCACCGGGTCGCACAGGAGCGGGATCGATCCGGATGCCAGCAACGCATCGACCGCGTTGCCTTCGGTCAGGCGCGCGTGGATCGCACCAAAGGGGTCGTGGGCAAAGAGCTCGTTGGCGGCCTCGCTGCCGCCGCGCGAAAAGACCACGCGCTGCAGGTGGCGCGCCAGATGGCGCCGGCCGCGCACATTGGCGAGGGTCACCGCAGCGAAGGCCTGGCGCGAGGCATTCTGCTTCAGGACACCGGTTGCGCGCGAGGTCAGGACCGCGACGCGGATTTCCGGTCGCGGCCGCCAGTCGCCGAAGCCGGCCGCGATGTTTCCGCGCATGCGCGCGGCGATCTCCTGCGCCCGCGGCTTGACGCCGTAGTTCTGGTCTTCCACGTAGCCGCGCTCGAGGCGCGCGATCGCTTGCAGGGGATCGGCATGGGCCGCCGCGGCCATGCGCCAGGCACCGATGGAAGCGCCGATGAGCGTCAGGTCGCGCGGCCGGGCCAGCCAGTCGCCGAAGAGGCGGCGGTCCAGCGGCATCAACGCCAGCCCCTTGGGGCCGCCGGCGGCGGCGGGGACACAGCGGATGTCGTGCGGCATGAGCCCGTTGCGCTCGATGTGGACGCGCGCGGCGGCACCCAGCCTGACCACGAAGGCGCGCGACGCCATCAGGCCTTTTTCCGCGTGTGCAGCTTCATGGTTGCCACCCCCATCGGTCCTTCGATCGCGTACGGCAGGACATCGCGCGCGTGGGCGATGGCTTCGTCGATCAGGACCTGGTGGTCCTTCGAGGGGCGGTGCAGCACGAAATCGGCGACGTCCTGTTCGAGCGAGAGTTCGCGCGGGTGTCCGATGCCGATGCGGATGCGCCAGAAATCGGGACTGCCCAGGCGTGCCGCGATGTCCTTCAAGCCATTGTGACCCGCGTGCCCGCCGCCCTGCTTCATCTTGACCGCCCCGGGCGGCAGATCGAGTTCGTCGTGCGCAACCAGGATCTCGGCGGGAAGTATCTTGTAGAAAGTCGCCAGCGCCGCGACCGACTGTCCCGAACGATTCATGAAGGTTGAAGGCTTGACGAGCCACACCGCGGCACCCTTGCCGACGCTGCCGAAAAAGTGCTTCTCCTGGCGCAGCGCGATACCAGAGGCGCGCGCATACGCGTCAACCAGCCAGAAGCCGGCGTTGTGGCGGGTATCTTCATACTCGCGCCCGACATTGCCCAGCCCGACGATGAGCTTGATGGTCATGGAGTAAAAAGGCCCCGGCAAAGCGCCGGGGCCCATGGTCCGGAACAGTCGGCGCCCGCCGCGCGTGCGCGGCAAGCGCCGGGCACGGCATCACTTCTTCTTGTCGTCCTTCTTGGCCGGCGCGGCGGCCTTGGCGGGCGCAGCGCCGCCTTTGGCGCCACCCTTGGCCGGCGCCGCTGCGGCGGCGGCTTCGGCAGGCTTCTTCTGCGCTGTGGCCGGCACGTCCGCAGCGCTCGGCGCCGCCGTGTCGGTCTCCTCGACTTCGGCGCCGGGCACCATGGCGCTCGCCACCACCGGATTGTCGCTGCCATGGACGATCGCGCGCACGCCTGCCGGAAGCTTCAGTTCGCGCACGTGGATCGCGTGGCCGGCCGAGATGTCCTTCAGGTCGACCTCGACGAACTCGGGCAGGTCCTTGGGCAGGCAGGCAATCTCCATGTCGGTCATGACGTGCGAGACGATCGCGCCACCGAACTTGACGGCCTGCGACTGGTCGGCATTGACGAAGTGCAGCGGCACCTTGATGCGGATCTCGCGTGTCGGATCGACGCGCTGGAAATCGATGTGCTGGATCTGCTGGCGGAACGCGTGCATCTGGTAGTCGCGCAGCAGCACCTGTTCGGCCTGGCCGTCGACCTTGAGATCGAGAATGGAAGCGTGGAAGGCCTCGCGCCGCATCGCATGGAACAGCGGGTTGTGGTCGATCTCGATGTTGGCGGCCGGCTTGTCACCGCCATAGACGATGCCGGGCACCTTGTTCGCGCGACGCAGGCGGCGGCTCGCACCCGTACCTTGCAGTTTGCGCGTGGTTGCAATGACTTCGATTTTCATTGTTGCTCCTGGAGATGAACCGGGCGGGCCGCGACCAGCGCCGACCGGGGACTGGTTACTCGATGAACAGGTTGCTCACCGAATCCTCGGTGTTGATGCGGCGGATGGTCTCCGCCAGCAGTCCGGCCACCGAGAGTTGCCGGATCTTGGGACAGGCACGCGCGTCGTCGCGCAGCGCGATGGTGTCGGTGACGACGAGTTCGTCGAGCGGAGAGGCGCTGATCTTCTGCACCGCGTTGCCCGACAGCACGGCATGGGTGCAATAGGCGAGCACCTTGACGGCGCCGCGCTCCTTCAATACCTCGGCGGCCTTGCACAGCGTGCCGGCGGTATCGACCATGTCGTCCATGATGACGCAGGTGCGATCGGCCACCTCGCCGATGACGTTCATGACCTCGGACACGTTGGCGCGCGGACGGCGCTTGTCGATGATCGCCAGGTCACTCTCGAGGCGCTTGGCCAGGGCACGTGCGCGCACCACGCCGCCCACGTCAGGCGAGACCACGATCAGGTCCTCGATGTTTTTCTTCCACACGTCCGACAGCAGGATCGGCGCGGCGTAGATGTTGTCCACGGGGATGTCGAAAAAACCCTGGATCTGGTCGGCATGCAGATCCATGGTGAGCACCCGGTCCACGCCGGCGGCTTCCAGCATGTTGGCCACCACCTTGGCCGAGATCGCCACGCGCGCCGAGCGCGGGCGCCGGTCCTGGCGTGCGTAGCCGAAGTAGGGAATCGCCGCGGTGATGCGCGCGGCGGAGGACCGCTTCAGCGCGTCGACGATGACCATGATTTCCATCAGGTTGTCGTTGGTCGGGGTCGAGGTCGATTGCAAGACGAAGACATCGCGTCCGCGCACGTTCTCGAGGATCTCGACATTGACCTCGCCATCCGAGAACCGCCCTACCGCAACCCGCCCCACCGGGATGGACAGGAGACGCGCGACTTCCTTGGCCAGCAACGGATTGGCGTTGCCGGACACGACCATCAGATTCGCATTGGACATGAGGAGCGCAGCTGTAGCCGCCGGGGCATCACATCGGCGTGGGTCTTACAAGAAAATGGCTGGGGAACAAGGATTCGAACCTTGGAATGCCGGAATCAAAATCCGGTGCCTTAACCAACTTGGCGATTCCCCACCCGGAAAACCTTGCGGCGCCTTAAACCCGGGGCCGCCGCGCCCCCTCACCTAAGAATTACCCGTCGCCTGCGGATGCCGGTCAAGGCTGGCGGCAACAAACCCCCGCCAACCGGAAGGGAGTTGCGCGAGCACCGACTCAGCCACTTCCCGTTCGGCAAACCCGGAGAAAACGCAAGCCCCGGACCCCGTCATGCGCGCGCTCAAGTCCGCGACCGCATCGTGCCGCTTGAGCCAATCCAGGGCTTCCGCGACCTGTGGAAAGCGCTTTTTCGCGACTTCCTCCAGATCGTTGCGAAACTGGTCTCCCGCGAAACCGGCTTTGACGACAAAGTCTTGTATTTTAACAAGTTTGGAGTTTCTGGTCAATTCCGGTGCCGAAAAGATGGCAGCCGTAGGCACGAGGACAGGGGGCGCCAGTACCAGGAACCATCGCCGGGGCAGGTCGAGCGCGGTGAGTTCCTCGCCGATTCCCCGCGCAAACGCATTGCGCCCGAAAACGAAGACCGGCACATCCGCCCCGAGGGTCAGCGCGATCGCTGCCAGTTCGCGTTGCGGCAGTTCGAGGCCCCAGAGCCGGTTGAGCGCCAGGAGCGTAGTCGCCGCGTCGCTGCTCCCCCCGCCGAGTCCGCCACCCAGCGGAATGCGCTTGACGACGCGGATGTCGGCGCCGCGCCGTGCGCCGGTGGCGCGCTTGAGCGCGCGGGCCGCACGCACGGTCAGGTCCGCTTCGACATCAACCCCCGGCAACGGGTCATGGCGCACGATCGCGCCGTCGTCGCGTGACTCGATTTGCAGGGTGTCGCCGAAATCGACCAACTGGAAGACCGTCTCGAGCAGGTGATAGCCGTCGTCACGCCGTCCGACCACGTGCAGGAAGAGATTGAGCTTCGCCGGGGCGAAATACTCGCGCTCGCTCACGCCGCAGCCCTTAGTCGCTGGCCGCCGCGGCGCGGGAGCGCAAGGTAGGCAAAAGCCACCAGTTGCACTGCCAGGAGCACTCCCCATGACAGGTAATAGCCTTGGGCGGCATAACCCCG
Organism: Burkholderiales bacterium; assembly: GCA_016790635.1. Taxonomy (GTDB): domain Bacteria; phylum Pseudomonadota; class Gammaproteobacteria; order Burkholderiales; family JAEUOS01; genus JAEUOS01. Next base: position 25,008 of record JAEUOR010000013.1, on the reverse strand, counting down.
TTCGCTGACCGGCCACTGCGCCAACACCGCGCCGATGGCCCATTGCAGCGCAAACGCGGCCGAGAACGCCATGAGGTTGACCGAGGTGTTGACCCGTCCGGTCATGGCCGGCGGAAACTGCGCCGCCAGGAGTGTGAACGACAGGGTCAGCGCATTGGCGCCGAAGGCGAACAGGCCCCAGGCCAGGTGCGGTGCGAAGGTCGGTGCCGCCATCAGCCAGGCCTGCCCGAGGATGGCCAGCGCGACATAGGCCTTGAGCGTGGTCAGCGCGGCGATGCCGCGCCGGGCAAGTGTGTCGGCGATCAGTCCGCCAAGCACGAACGCCAGAGTCATGCCCAGATTGAGCGCGAAGAGCACGTTGCCGATCGCGATGCGGTCATCGAACCCGGCGACGTCGCGCATCCAGGTCGCCGCCCACAGCGTCTGGAAGGCGAGCATGGTCCCGAGGGTCGCGGTGGTCGCCAGGGTGATGCGCCAAAAGGCCGCGGACATGAAGATGTGCACCACGCCGCCGGCGAGTTCGCGCAAGGTCTGCGTCGCCGCCACCGGCGGCAGGTGGCGACCGGTCCAGAGGTCGTAGAGCGCCACGCAGGCGGCGAACACCGAGAGCGCGAAGAACACCGCGCGCCAGCCGAAAGCGTTGATCGCGATCTGGGTCGGGGTGCTTGCGAACATGGCCCCCAGCCCGCCCAGGATCATGGCGAATCCGATGTAGGTCGCGGCACGCTCGCGCGGCATCAGGAGGTGCACTGCGGACATGACCGCCATCAGCGCCACACCGGCGCCCAGTCCGATCAGGGCGCGCCCGACGGCCAGGGTCGTGACGTCATCGGCGCAGCCGAACACCACCGCGCCGAGCGACATGATGGTGAGCATCACCGCCCCGACCCGCGAAGGACCGAAACGATCCAGCGCCATGCCCAGCGGAATCTGCGCCAAGGAAAAGGCCAGGAAGTACGCGCCGGTCAGAAACCCCAGGCCACCAGGCCCCAGCGAGAACTCGCGCGCCAACTCGGGGCCGGCCACCGCATTGACGTTGCGAAAAAAATACGACGCCCCGTAACCCAACGCAAACGGGAGCAGCAGCCAGAACAGTGCCGGGCGCGCGGCCGACGGCGATTTTGATTCCACAGGGGCCTGCAGCAGGCGCGCAAAGGGGCCGGACTATAGCACCACGCAACGCGCGGTCCCGTGAGCCTCAAGATTCGGGGGCGGTTATTCGCCCCAGCGGTCCACCACCATGCGAATTTCGAGCGGCGGCGTGGCGGCGAGACGCTCCAGGAACACGCGCCTGGGCAGGACCGCCTGCGCTTCCTCCCAGCTGTAGTCGATGCGCCAGCCCGCCTGGATCAAGGTCAGCCAGCGTCCGGCCGCGTCGCGACTGCCTTCGGCAGGCCCTGGCGCGGCGCGACCGCGCGCCCATTCGCTCAAGCCGGCCAGAGGCAGGCGCCAGCCGAGCGCGCGCTCTGTCAGGGTTTCGGCATCGGGGGCGACGGATCGTTGGCCGTTGGCGTCGGTCAACGCAACACCGCCGGAGTCACGCACGATGACGGCGAGAGTGTTGCCCAGCGGCGAGGCCAGGCTGACATGGTCGCGCCCCGGCGCATGGGTCCAGGCAATGCGGCCGGACAGGCTTTCTTCCCCGAAGCGCACGCCCAGGCGGCCCGTGAGGGCAAAACCGGCATCCGTTGTCGCGGCGGCGCCGACCGGCGCCGTCGTCGGGACGGCGCAGCCGGCAAGAACTGCCAGCAGAAGAACGACGGGCAGCGCGCAGCGCGCCACGATCAGGGCTTGAAGCGGCGGATGGTGTTGCGCAGGGTCTCGTTGTCGGGTGCCTTGCCCGCCGCCTCGGCCCACACGCGGTCGGCTTCCGCGCGCTGCCCCATCTGCCACAGCACCTCGCCCAGATGGGCGCCGATCTCGGCGTCCGGCATCAACGCATACGCGCGCTTCAGGAGTTCGAGCGCGCGCGGCAGGTCGCCCAGCCGGTACATGACCCAACCCATGCTGTCGATGATCATCGCATCGTCGGGCGCGATCTTGAGTGCTTTCTCGATCAGGTCGCGCGCCTCGGTCAGGCGCACGTTGCGGTCGGCCAGCGTGTAGCCCAGCGCGTTGTAGGCGTGCGCATGGTCGGGCTTGAGCTCGATGACCTTCTTGAGGTTGTTCTCCAGCACGTCGAGGCGCTCGACCTTCTCGGCGGCCATCGCCAGGTCGTAGAGCAGATCGGGATGGTTGGGCAGGCGCAGCGCGCCTTTTTCGAGGACTTCGAAGGCCTCGCGATTGCGGTTCGCCTCGCGCAGCAGCTGCGCCTCGGACATGATGATCTGCACGCGTTGCTGGTTGCTGGTGGCCACCAGCCCCTGCAGGTGCGTGCGCGCGTCCTCGATGCGCCCCTCGCGCGCGAGGGTGCGGGCGAAGCGGCTCTGCGCCGGCAGATACTGGTCGCCGCTGGCGACTTTCGCGTACCACTCGCGCGCCTCGGCGAACTTCTTCTGTTCGTCCGCCACCTGCCCGAGGTACAGGTAGACGAGGTTCGGGTCGCGCGGTTGGCGCGCCAGAAGGCTCTTGAGCGAGGACTCGGCGCTCGCATAGTCCTTGGCGTCGAGCGCGAGCAGACCCAGCGCGTAGAGGACGTCTGCGTTGTCGGGAAAATCCCGCTCGATGCGCTGGAACTCGCCGCGCGCCTCGCCGTACTTGCGCTCGGCGACCAGCGAGCGTGCATACGCCATGCGCACCTCGGACGAACCCGGGTTGCGTTCGAGGAAGCCCTTCAGTTCGGCGCTCGCGCTCGCGGCATCGCGGCGCGCCAGGATCTGGGATGCCATCAGCACCGGGAAATCCCATTCGGGCCGGATGAGGGCAGCGGCGCGCGCTTCGCGCAGGGCGAGTTCCTCTTCGCCCGCGTTGAACGCTGCCTGCGCGACCGCGGCATGCGCTTCGGCCACCTTGGGGTAGCGCGCTGCGAGCCGCTGGATGATCGACAAGGTGGACTTGCGATCGGTCGAGCGCGCCGAGAGCAGTCGATTGATCTGGATGAAGCCCTCGGCCACATTGGTCGACTCGGCCGCCAGCAGGCGCTCCATGTGCGGCAGCGCTTCCTCGGCACGCCCCGCACCGATGTACAGGTTGACCAGCGCCTGGCGGGCCTCCAGGCTTTGCGGATCGGTCTCCGCCCAAATTTGCGCCGCTTCCAGCGCCTTCTCGCTGTTGCGCTCGAATAGCGCGATCTCGACCGCGCGCTGGGCGATGCGCGGATCGCGCGTGCGCTGCGCGAGTTCCAGATACTTGGCCAGGGCGACTGCCGCCCCGCCGCGCTGCGCGAGGATTTCAGCGGCCAGGATCTCGTAGAGCAGGCCCGGGGTGAGGTCGACGCCGGGCAGGTTCTGAGCACGCGCGGCCGATTCCGGGATGCGCAGGCGACGCGGAGCACGCGGGCCGCCATCGGCCGGGGCGGCTTGCACGAATTGCCGCGGAGCCTCGGCGGCAACCGTTGCCGGAGCATGAAAACCGGTCAAGACGGCCGAAGCCGCAGCCAGCAAGAAAATGGGAAAAGGGCGCAAGCGCATACGTTCATCGGACCGCCGGTATAGTGGCGCCCCGCAGGATCAGGAATGTTATCAGCAAGAGGCCTGGTTGAATGCCCGAATTGCCGGAAGTTGAGGTCACCCGCCAAGGCATCGCGCCGCATCTGACCGGGCGACGCATCGACACCGTGGTGGTTCGCGATGCTCGCCTGCGCTGGCCGATCGACGCGCGCCTGGCGACCATCCTGACGGGCCTCTCCATCGCCGCAGTCGGCCGGCGTGGCAAGTACCTGCTCCTGTCCTGCGAGCGCCACGGCAAGACCGTCGGAACCCTGATCGTGCACCTGGGCATGTCCGGATCCCTGCGCCTGGTTGCACCCGGAACACCTGCGGCGCGCCACGCGCATTTCGACCTCGTCGCCGGTGACGCCGTGCTGCGCCTGACCGATCCGCGGCGCTTCGGCGCAGTGCTGTGGCATCCGGCAGACGGCGGGCCGACCGATCGCCATCCGCTCCTGGCCAAACTGGGCGTGGAGCCCTTCACCGATGCCTTCACGGCCGAATTGATGCACGAGAGGACGCGTGGCCGTCGGGTTTCCGTCAAGGAGGCCCTCCTGGCCGGGGGCATCGTCGTGGGGGTGGGCAACATCTACGCCAGCGAGTCCCTGTTTCGCTCGGGAATCCGCCCGCAAACCCCCGCCGGACGCGTCAGCCTGGCACGCTACCGGCGACTGGTCGTCGAGGTGCGACGCGTGCTTGCGATGGCGATCAGGAAGGGAGGAAGCACCCTCAAGGATTTCAGCCGCAGCGACGGCGAACCCGGCAGTTTCCAGCTGGAATATCGGGTTTACGACCGGGCCGGGTTGCCCTGTCGCATTTGTGCCACGCCCATCCGGCGCCTGGTACAGGGGCAACGCTCGACGTTCTACTGCCCGCGCTGCCAAACGTGATATTTCTCACACTGCGCGTGCCATAATGCCGTCGTCATTGCGCCGCGCGGGGCGGTCAAGCGCCTGACCGCGCAGCCGTCCACAACAAGTTCAGGCGGCGGGCACATTCCCGCCTCGTCCGGGCCCCAATCCGTTCAAAACCGCCTTGCGATGAACAGCGTCAATCTGGTCGAACGCTTTCAGCTCTACAGCTCGTGGCGCTTCGCGCTTTCCGCGGCGATTGCGCGTTTTCGCGACTGGATGAGCGACGAAGGCATCGCCGATGTCGACGGGATCACGCGCATCCAGCGCGTCCTCGACCGACTCGCCGAAGACCGGCTGTCGATCGCATTCGTGGCCGAGTTTTCGCGCGGCAAGTCGGAGCTGATCAACGCGATCTTCTTTGCCGACTATGGGCGCCGCATCCTGCCCTCCTCCGCTGGACGCACCACCATGTGTCCGACCGAGCTTCTCTACAACGAGGGTGAGCCGCCGGAACTGCGCCTCTTGCCCATCGAAACCCGCGCCAGGACCGCCGGCGTCGCCGAGTACCGGCTCTACCCGGACGAATGGACGCGCATCGCATTGGACACCGGTTCAGGCGACGCGATGCTGGAAGCCTTTCGCCAGGTCAGCGCGACCAAGCGCGTGCGCGCCTCGGTGGCCTCGCAGTACGGGCTTTTCGATCCGCGCGATGTCGACGCGCGCGCGGCCGTGGCCGCCGACGGAACCATCGAGATTCCCGCCTGGCGTCACGCGATCATCAATTTCCCGCACCCGCTCCTGGCCCAGGGGCTGGTCATTCTTGATACGCCCGGATTGAACGCGATCGGCGCGGAACCGGAACTGACCTTCAGCCTGATCCCCAACGCCCACGCGGTGCTCTTCATCCTGGCCGCCGACGCGGGGGTCACCAAGTCCGACATCCAGGTCTGGCGCGAGCATATCGGCGCGGCGCCCAAGGGGTCCGGGCACGCGCGCCTGGCGGTGTTGAACAAGATCGACGGACTGTGGGACGAACTCAAGTCTGATGGCGAGATCGAGACCGAGATCGAGAAGCAGGCCGCGGACGTCGCGCGCATGCTGGGCCTCGAGCGCCGCAACGTGTTTCCGATCTCGGCGCAGAAGGGTCTGGTGGCCAAGGTCAACGAGGATCCCGACCTGCTTGCGAGAAGCCGCCTGCCCGCGCTCGAGACGGCGCTGTCGCGCGAGCTCATCCCCGCCAAGCAGGAAATGGTGCGCGACTTCGCGGCCGCCGAGTTGCGCAACCTGATCGCCGCCGCCCAGGGCCTCCTGGCGACGCGCGTGGCTGACGCCAAGGCGCAGCGCGACGAACTCGGCTCGCTGCATCACAAGAACCAGGGCACGATGTCCGGCATGCTCGCGCGCGTCAAGGCCGAGAAGGACGTCTTCGAGCGCAATCTGACCCAGTTCGCCGCGATTCGCAGCGTGCTCTCGCGCAACACCGATACCTTGTTCATGCACATCGGCATGGACGCGTTTCGCGCCGAGGTCGAGGGCACCCATGCCGCCATCGAGAAATCGGCGTTCTCGGCCGGCATCATCGACGCGATGCGCGGATTCTTCGCGCGCAATCGCGCCCACCTGGAAGCGGCCAACCGCGTGGTCGCCGAGATCACCGACATGATGGCGGCGATGTACCAGCGCTTCTCGGAGGACTTCACGCTCAAGCTGGCCATGCCGCGCGCGTTCTCGATGTTGCGCTACCTGAAGGAGCTCGATCGCGTCGAGGACAGCTTCAACCGGCGCTTCGGCACCATGTCGCTGATCACCAACTACGAGCGCACGCTGACGCGGCGCTTCTTCGAGGTCATCGCATCGCGCATCCAGCTCGCCTTCGAGATCGCCAACCGCGACAGCGAGGGCTGGTTGCGCGCGATCACCAATCCGCTCGAAGGCCAGATCAAGGAACGCCAGCAGTCGCTCAAGCGCCGCCTGGTGTCGATCAAGCGCGTCCACGAAGCTGCCGACACCCTCGAAGAGCGCCTGGTCGAACTGGAGGACGCGGATCGGGACCTCATGCGCCAGGTCGTCGCGCTCGAGAACCTGCGGCTGGAGATCGAAGCGATGCTGGACCAGGAGATGCTGGGGCAGGAAGCCGGTCCCGCCGGGTTCGACGTCTCGCTGTAGCTGCCGCCGTTCAGGCAGCCTGGCCGGTCAGGCGCAGGTACTTGGCTCGCAATTGATCGGGCGTCTCGACGTGGTCCGGATCGAAGGGGATGCAATCGACCGGGCACACTGCGCGGCACTGCGGCACGTCGAAGTGGCCGACGCATTCGGTGCAACGCGCCGGGTCGATACCGTAGATCTCAGCGCCCAACGATATCGCCTCGTTCGGGCATTCGGGCTCGCACAGGTCGCAATTGATGCACCGGTCGGTGATCAAGAGCGCCATGCCTACTCCCGGGGTGTGCGGGCCAGCTTGTCATCGAGCCGGCGCTTGACCGAGGCCGAGACGAACTTGGAGACGTCCCCGCCCATGGAGGCAATCTCGCGCACCAGCGTCGCCGAGACGAACTGGTACCCCTCGGAGGGGGTCATGAAGACAGTCTCGACCTCGGGCACGAGCTGGCGGTTCATGCCGGCCAACTGGAACTCATAGTCGAAGTCGGAGACCGCGCGCAGTCCACGCAGGATCACCTGCGCATCGTGCTCGCGCACGAAATTGACCAGGAGGCCGCGGAACGCCTCGATGCGCACGTTCTCGACATCGACCAGGGCTTCGCGCGCGATCGCCAGGCGCTCGTCGAGGGTGAAGAGAGGCCGCTTGGAACGGCTGTCGGCGATGCCGATGATGATCTCGTCGTATAGCCGCGCAGCGCGGCGAAACAGGTCCTCGTGACCGCGCGTCAGCGGATCGAAGGTTCCCGGATACACCGCACGTACGAATTTGTCAGCCATCGCGACCTGCCAGATGAAAATGGACCGTACCGGCACGGCCCGACTTGAGGATGCGCCACCCGGCAGGCGCATTGAACAGCGTCCCGGATTCCACGTAGACCACCCCGTCCTGCGCAAGCGCCCTCTCGATCGCCGGCCAGAGTCGTTCAATCCAGCCCGCACCGAACGGCGGATCGAGAAAGATCACATGGAACTGTTCCGGGCAATGCCGCAAAAATTCTAGCGCATCACCTGCCTCGACCCGTGCCCTTGCCCCTGCGCCGAGCAACTGCGCAGTCGCATTCAGGTGCAAGCGCACCTTCTGGTCGGCATCGACAAAGGTCACCGAGCGCGCGTTGCGCGACAGCGACTCGAACCCCAGCGCACCACTGCCGGCGAAGAGGTCCAGGCACACACGCCCGGTCATGTCCTGCCCCAGCCAGTTGAAAAGCGTCTCGCGCACCCGGTCCGGCGTGGGCCGCAGCGCCGCCGTGGGAGGAAAGCGTATGACGCGGCTGCGCCACTCGCCGCCGATGATGCGCAGTCGATTGGCATCGACTTTGGGAAGGGTGGTGCCGCGCCGCATGCGCCGATGATACCGGCGCGCGCGCTCCTGCCTCCTAGTCGGCGAACAGGTCGGCGGCAGCGCCGATATCGTGTCCGCGCAAGTAGCGCCCGTGCATGTAGGCGGACTGCACCGCGCCCAGGCGCAAGCGCGGTGCGGACGCACCGGTTTCGAGCATCCAGATGCCAGCGCCGCTCATGCCTTCCAGTTCCGGGGTGTGCACGGCCGCTCCGTCGTCGCGCCAGGCGGTGCGGCCGAACTCGAACCACCGGTCGGTGCCGCAGGCGCCCGGTTGCGCGACGGTCGAGTGCGTCAGCACCGTGAAGCGGCGTGCCGCCAGCCAACCGCGCTCGAAGCGCGACATGGCCGCGGGAAACCCGGACACCAGCACCGCGCCCTTGCGGCGCCGCGACCGCGCGTGCCGTTCGCCGCGGCGGCGCAACGCCGGCACCATGCCGCGGCCGGCCACGAGCGCACGCGCTGCCCGATCATCGGCGAGTCGCAACAAGGCGATGTCCGCCCCCTTGCAGCGGGTCAGAAGCGCGCCCGCCAGCGGCACCAGGCCATGGCCCGCCGCGGTCGGCAACAACAGGTTGCCCAGCCGCACCCCGTGATCGAACAGGTGCGATGCGGTCAGGAGCACCGGACCACCCTCGCCCTGCAGGAGGGTCGCAGTGCCCAGGACACCGGCGCGCACGTGGTCGTGGACGATGATGGGCAGGGTGCAGGCCTTGAGAATCGCCGAGGCCTGCGCGAGCAGCGCGCCGTGAGCAGCGGCAAAGGCCACGCGCGTCTCGCCGACCGCCTCGTAGCGCAGCATCGATTGCCCGCCTTCAAAAACCGATGCGCGGCTTTTTGACCGTGCGGCGGTCTAGGACATCCTCGGGCAGCATCTCGTCGCGGCCGGCCAGGCTCGCGTTGCCGAATCCCTTGTGGATCAGGCGCCGCATTTCCCGCGGCGACAGGCGGGCCATGGCTTCGAGCAGATCCTCGCCCGGCTGCGGGGGAAAGCGCACGCCCCAGTCGTGCTCGCCGCGGATCTCCCGGTAAATGTTGGTCGCGATGCGCCGCGACGCCTCGTGATCGGGCGCGTCGATCTCGTAGACGTTCATGCGATTGAGAATGGGATCGGGGATGCCGCGCGCGTCGTTGGCGGTGGCGATCCAGACCACGTCGGAGGCATCGATCGGGATCTCGACGAATTCGTCGATGAATTCGGACGCCGTATCGTGCTCAAGCAGGCTGTAGAGCGCGCCCAAGGGGTCGTAGGTGCCGTCGGCAGCCGACTTGTCGATCTCGTCGACCACCATGACCGGGTTGGCGTATTCGCCGCGCAAGAAAGTCTCGAAGACCTTGCCGGGTTTGGCGTTTTTCCACTGCGAGGAAGCGCCGCCGATGATCCAGCCGGCGGTGAGCGAACTCATGGAGATGAAGCCGAACCCGGTCCCCAGGAGCTTGGACACGCGCTTGGCGAAGTGGGTCTTGCCGATGCCCGGGTCGCCCAGGAGCAGCATGGGGGTGAGCTCAAGGTTGTCACGTGAAGTGACGCAAAGTGACAGTTGGCGCCGGATGTCGTCCAGCACTTCGGAAAAATTCGGCAGGTCCTCGTAGAGCTCATCCATCGCCGGCAGGGACGAGGGTTTGACCGAGAAGCGGCTGCCGCCGGCCTTGAGCATCTTCTGGTATGTGTCCTTGAGCGCGTCGTTCTGTGTCCCTTCGATCTCGCCCAAGGCTTCTTGCACCTCGGAGCAATCGTAGACACGCTTGTAGCCGGCGATCGGGATCGAAAAACCCGATTGCGGAAGTGCGACGACAGGCAGGGTGGCGGTCATGCGTTCTCCTTGAAGATCACAATCACACTCGTCAGACAAGCAACGTTCGTGCTCAAGCGGGAGTTGACCACGACTGCGATTTCGGCAAAGTCACGGATTGCAAAAAATCAGCACTCGCGCATCTCGGCTGCCAAGCGGATGCGCTAGGCTCATCGCCAACACGTTTCATGCATCGGTCAATCCAATGAAGATCAGCGCGATCAAAGTCCATGTCCTCAAGACCCCGCTCGAGGAGCCGTTCGCTTTTTCGCAGGGCTGGGTACGCCAGCGCTCGGCGACCTTGGTCGAGGTGACGACCGATACCGGCATCACCGGCTGGGGAGAAGCATTCGCCCAGGGACTGGAGCCGCCCGAGATCGCCGCCGCGGCGATCGAACATGCGTTGAAACCGCTGTTGCTGGGCGAAGACCCTCTCCAGACCGAAGTCCTGTGGCATCGCATGTATCACGCGACGCGCGACTTCGGCCGCAAGGGTTCGGTCATAGCCGCGATCAGCGCCATCGACATCGCGCTCTGGGACATCGCCGGTCACGCGCGCGGCGCGCCAGTGCACGAGCTCCTGGGTGGCGCATTCCGCAGCCAGGTGACGCCCTACGCGACCGGCTTTTACCGCATCCGCGGGAAGGGCGAGGCGCCGCGCCTGGCAGAAGAGGCACTGCGCCACCACGAGGCGGGCTTTCGCCTCATGAAGGTCAAGCTGGGCTTCGGCATCGACGACGACCTGGAAGTCATGCGCGCCATTGGACGCGCCATCGAGGGCAAGGGTGTGCGCCTCATGATCGACACCAACCATGCCTACGGCCGCGCCGAGGCTCTGCGCCTGGGCCGCGCGCTGGCGGACCATGACCTGGTCTGGTACGAAGAGCCGGTCGTCCCCGAGGACATCGAGGGTTATCGCGAAATGCGCGAGAAGCTCTCCATGCCGATCGCCGGGGGCGAGAACGAGCACACCCTGTATGGGTTTGGCCGTTTCATCGCCGCTGGCGCAGTGGACATCGCGCAACCCGACGTCGGCTCCTGCGGCGGCATCAGCGCCTGCCGGCACATTGCCGCGATCGCGCAGGCCGCTGGGGTCGGGGTCAACCCGCACGTGTGGGGATCGGCCATCGCGCAGGCGGCGTCATTGCAGGTCATCGCGGCGCTGCCGGTGGCGCATCACTCGCTCTTCGCCGGGCAGCCGGTGCTGGAGTACGACCGCTCGTCGCATCCGTTTCGACAGCATCTGGTCACGACACCCATGCGGCTGGCCGATGGGCATATAGCCATCCCGACCGGTGCGGGGTTGGGTATCACGGTCGATCGAAGCGTCATCGATCGATTTCGGGTCGCCTGACCGGGCAGCCTTGGCCCACGGATTCTCAGCGCAGGTGCAGGCGCGCGTAGAACCCCTCAGGCAGCATCGACAGCGCGTTGCGCTCACGCACCGGCTCGTCGCCGACCCGCTCGATGCGGAAATTCTTCATCAGCATCGCGGTGACCATCTGGATTTCCATCAAGGCCAGGTAGCGCCCGGGGCAAAAGCGCGGCCCGCCGCCGAAGGGCATGAGCACGCGCTTGGCGGCCGACTCGCGCTCGGTCGCGCGCGCGTCGCTGATCCAGCGTTCGGGCTTGAAGGCGAGCGGGTCGGGAAAGAGCTCCGGATTCAGTCCGGCCGGGCGCAACAACGTACCCACCGGGGTGCGCGCCCGCAGTTCGATGCCGCACACCGTGACCGGTTCGTTGGACTCGTGTGACAGGAAGGGCGCGACGGGCTTCAGTCGCATGGCTTCGCGCGTCGCCGCGGCGATGTATTCAAGTGCATCGACGGACTCGAAATCGTCCGGCACCGCGCGCGTGCCGAGCTCGCGGTCGGCTTCGGCCTGCGCGGCAGCCTGCGCGTGCGGCTCTTCGGCCAGGAAGTAGCTGAGCCAGGCGAGCGTATTGGCAGTCGTGTCCTCGCCTGCCAGGAGCGCGGTGAAGACATTGCCGCTCACGTCGGTGTCGGTGATGCCCGACTGCGGCGCGTCACGCGCCGCCAGCAGCGCCTCGATCAGGTTGGACGGATTGGCCGCGAGCCCCGGGTCGGCGTCCATGCGCTTGCGCGCCGCGCCGATGAACCCGTCGATGGCCTGGCGCACCTGGGTCAGGTCGTTCTCCAACGCGCGGTCGGCGGGCAGCTTGAAGTAGCGCCACCACGGAAAAATCGCCGCCATGCGCCGGTTGATTGACGGGAACACCTTGTCCAGGTGCTTCTGGATGACGTTGTCGCCCTGCTCGATGGTGTTGATGTCCACGCCGAAGGCCAGGCCCGCGGTCACGTCCACCGTGTAGCGCATGTACTCCTGCTGCAGGTCGAGCACGTCGCCCGCCTCCGCGGCGCGTCGAAAGCGCTCAAGCAGCCGGCCGGTCACCATGACCAGGCCCGGAAAGTAGGTCTTCAGGTGTGCCGGATCGAATGCGCGCATGACCATGCGCCGCTGGCGCTCCCAATCCGCGCCCTCGGAAGAAAAGATTCCGGCGATGCCCAGCTCGCGGAAGATCGACTCGACCGGGCGCACGCGCCGGAACGCGCCCGGGCGCGAGCGCAGGATGCGCCCGATCTCGGCGGGATCGTCGATGACCATCATCCAGCGGCGGCCCAGGTGCACGCGGAACGGCGTGCCGTAGCGGCGCGCCCACTCCTCGAACACCAGGTGCACGCGCGGCGGATCGAAGTAGGGCAGGCTGCCCACCAGGGGCCAGGCCGGCGGGTGCGCCAGGTCGCTGAAGCGGCGCTTCTCGATGACCGTGTCGTTCATCACTTTGCCTCCGGCGCGCCGACCACCACGGTGGCAAAGCTTTCGGGCTTGACCTTGCGCGCGAACGCGGCGCGGATGTCGGCGGCGGTGACGCGCGCGACATTCTCGCTCCAGCGGTCCAGGTAGTCCGCCGGCAAGCCGTAGAAGCCGATGACGCCCAGGTTGTCGAGTATCTTGCGGTTGTTGTCGATGCGCAGCGCGAAGCCGCCGACGAGATTGTCCTTGGCCGCCTTGAGTTCGGCCGCGGTGGGCCCGCGCGCGACGTATTCGGCCACCACCCGCTTGACCAGCGCCAGCGCCTCGTCGGCCTGCTCCTTCTTGGTTTGCAGGCCGACCTGGAAGGGGCCGGCATCCTTGAGCGGCTGGAAGTAGCTGTAGACGCTATAGGCCAGGCCGCGCTTTTCGCGCACCTCGTTCATGAGGCGCGAGACGAATCCGCCGCCGCCCAGGATGTAGTTGCCCACGGTGAGCGCGAAAAAGTCAGGATCGCCGCGCGCCAGCGCCGGCGCCCCAAGGAAAATATGCGCCTGCGTCGCCGGATGGCCGATGCGCCTGGGCGCCGTGTCCGGCGCGCCCAACGGCGGCAGCGTCGGTGCGCTGGAGCCGGCCGGCAGGTTTGCCGTCAGCCGTTCGGCGATGGCCTCGGCTTCGGCGCGACTGACGTCGCCGATCATCGCCACCACCGCGCGGGCGGCGGCATGATGGGCGCGATAAAACGCCTCGAGGTCGGCGCGCGAGATCGACGCGATGCTGTCGGTCGTCGCGGTCTGTCCATACGGGTGCGTCCCGTACAGGGCCTGGGCAAACGCACGCTCGCCGATGGTCTCGGGGCGGGTCTCGGCCTCCTTCAGGGCGGAGGACACACGGGCCTTTTCGCGCGTAAGCACCGCCTCGGGGAAGGTCGGTGCGGACAACACCGCGGCCAGGAGCGCAATCGATGCCTCGCGTTCGGCCCGCGCGGACAGGGTACGCAGCATGGCCCCGGCGCGATCACGCTCGACGCGGTTGCCGCGCTGCGCGCCGGTATCGGCCAGGCGCTCGGCGATGGCGTTCTCGCTCAGGCCCTCGGCACCCAGGAACAGCATGGCGTTGGTCATCGACGCCAGTCCGGCCTTTCCCGGCGGATCGCGGCGCGAGCCGGCGTCGAAATCGACGCTGATGTCGAGCATGGGAATCGAACGGCTTTCGACGAAAAGAACGCGTGCACCAGACTTGGCCGTCCAGGCCTGGATGGGGAGCGTCGCCTGTGCACAGATCGCGGCCGCCGCCAGCACCAGACCCATGCCCAGGCGCAAGCCGAACTTCGTGGTCGCTCGCATGTTCAGTGCCTCAGCCCGCCGGGCGCAGCGCGCGGCTTGGCCGTCATGGGCAGCGGCGTCAGGGTCGCGATGGTGAGCGTGTCGTCGCCGAAGTAGCGCGCGGCGACATCCTTGACCTGCGCGGCGGTGACGGCGCGAATCCTGTCCAAGGTCGCGTCGATGCGTTTGTGGGAAAAGCCGGACATCTCGAAGATCGCGATTTCCATCGCCTGGGAGAAGATCGAATCGCGCTTGAAAACCTGCGCCGCGATCACCTGGGACTTGACCCGCGTGAGCTCCTCCTCGGTGATGCCCTCCTCGGCGACGCGGCGAATCTCGGAGCGGAGTGCGCGTTCCAGTTCTTCCACGCTCTTGCCCTCAGCCGGCGTCGCTTCGACGACGAACAGCGCGGGTCCGCGCGCCACGGCATCGTAGCCCGCGCCGGCTTCACTGGCGATGCGCGCGCCGCGCACCAGGTTGCGGGTAAAGCGGGCGCCATCATGGCCGTCAAGTATGGCCTCGAGGACGTCGAGCGCGTAGACATCCGCGTCGCGGTCGATGTCAGTCAGGCGCGGCGCATGCCAGGCCATCGCAATGAAGGGCAACTCGGCCGGCGCCTTGATATTGATGCGCCTGAGCCCGGCCTGCAAGGGTTCGTCCTGGGCCTTGCGTTCAGGCAATGCCTTTTTCTTCAGTGGCCCGTAGTACTTGCGCGCCAGGCGCAGCACTTGCTCGGGATCGGCGTCGCCGGTCACGACCAGGGTTGCGTTGTTGGGCGCGTACCAGGTGCGGTACCACTCGCGCGCGTCGTTCGCGGTCATGGTTTCCAGGTCGCGCATCCAGCCGACGGTCGGGATGCGGTTCGGGTGCGCCTTGAAGGCAGTGGCGAACAGGTTTTCGTAGACGAGCGCGCGCGGCTGGTCGTCGGTGCGCCAGCGACGCTCTTCCATGACGACCTTGATCTCGCGGGCGAATTCGGCGTCGGAGAAGTTAAGGTTGGCCATGCGGTCGGCCTCCAGGCGCATGACCAGTTCCAGACGAGATTTGTGCACCTGCTGGAAATACGCGGTGAAATCGCGTCCGGTGAAGGCATTCTCGCGCCCGCCTGCGGCAGCGACACGGCGCGAAAACTCGCCCGAGGCGAGCTTGCGGGTGCCCTTGAACATCATGTGCTCCAGCACATGGGCCACGCCGGTCTTGCCATTGACCTCGTCCACGCTGCCGGCGCGGTACCAGACCATGTGCGCAATCGTCGGCGCGCGCGGGTCGCGCTTGACGATGATCTTCATGCCGTTGGCAAGCGTGGCCTCGAAGGTCGCGCCGGCGGCGGCCGGCGTCGCGGCGTGGACGGCGCCGATGGGGATCAATGCAGCCAGGGCGAACCGGGAAAGCAGGGTGAAGCGCATCGGGAAGTGTGCGGGCAAGCGAGCAGTACCAGGGCGTCGATGGACGGCGCGCAAAGGGTTGTGAAGAGGGGACTTGCTAGAATCGACTTTGAGTTTACGCGCTCGCCATTGGAGCTTGAGCGCAGCCCGCAAGTTCCGATGTTCTCTCTTTTCAAATCCAAACCCGAGCCACCCGCGGCCGCCGCCGCCACAGCGCCGGCGGCCACGAGCCCCGCTGCGGAACCGCCTCGCCTCGGCTGGGCCGACCGCCTCAAGGCGGGCCTGGCCAAGACCCGCAACCAGCTGGCCGCCGCCTTCATCGGCCTGAAGGTCGATGACGCGCTGTTCGAGGAACTGGAGATGGCGCTGATCGCCGCCGATTGCGGCGTCGACGCCTCCACCCACCTGATCGAATCCCTGCGCAGGAAAGCCAACCTTGAGCGCATCGAGGACGGCAACACCTTGAAGCGCGCGCTGGCGGACCTGATCGCGGAATTGCTGGGCCCCCTCGAACGCCGCCTTGATCTCGACCGCGCCCGGCCGCTGACGGTCATGATCGGCGGGGTCAACGGCGTCGGCAAGACCACCTCGATCGGCAAGCTGGCCAAGTATTTCCAGGGCCACGGCAAGAGCGTTCTCCTGGCCGCCGGTGACACCTTTCGCGCCGCGGCACGCGAACAACTGACGGTCTGGGGCGAACGCAACGGCATCGCCGTGATATCCCACGGCGGCGCCACGGGCGACCCCGCGGCGGTGATCTTCGACGCGGTCAACGCCGCGCGTGCGCGATCGATCGACGTGCTGATGGCTGACACCGCCGGCCGGCTGCCGACCCAGACGCACCTGATGGAGGAGATCCGCAAGGTCAAGCGCTCGATCACCAAGGCCGACGCCGGCGCGCCGCACGAGGTGCTGCTGGTGATCGACGCCAACACCGGCCAGAACGCGGTCGCGCAGGTCAAGGCCTTTGACGACGCGCTGAAACTGACCGGGCTCGTCGTCACCAAGCTGGACGGCACCGCCAAGGGCGGGGTGCTGTGCGCGATTGCGCGCGCGCGACCGGTGCCCATTCTTTTCATCGGCGTCGGCGAAGGCATCGACGACCTGCGCCCCTTCGTCGCGCGCGATTTCGCGCACGCCATGCTGGGCCTGGACGACTGAACCGGGCAGGCAAAGCGCGATGATCGAATTCTCCGCGGTCACCAAGCGCTATCCCGGCGGGCACGAGGCGCTGAAGAACATCTCGTTCACGGTCGCCGACGGCGAACTGCTCTTCATCACCGGGCATTCCGGCGCAGGCAAGAGCACGCTCTTGAAACTCCTGCCGGTAATCGAGCGCGCCACCAGCGGCAGCGTCATCGTCAATGGCCAGAACGTGGCCTCGATGCGCCCCGCAGCCATCCCCTACCTGCGGCGCAATATCGGGCAGGTATTCCAGGACCAGAAGCTGCTCTACGACCGCAGCGTGTTCGACAACGTCATGCTGCCTTTGGCGGTCACCGGCGTGAACCCCAAGGACGCCGCCAAGCGCGCGCGCGCCGCGCTCGACAAGGTGGGTCTGCTGCCGCGCGAAAAGGCCAACCCGATCGCGCTGTCCGGCGGCGAGCAGCAGCGCCTGGCCATCGCGCGCGCGATCGTCAATCGCCCGTCGATCATCATCGCCGACGAACCCACCTCCAACCTCGACGCCGACTATGCCGGTCAGATCATCGACCTCTTCGTCGCCTTTCACCAGGTCGGCGTGACGCTCCTGATCGCCACCCATGACGAGTCGGCCGTCGCGCGCGCGGCCGCCAGCACCAGGACCCGCAGCGTGCAACTCAAGGACGGAGCACTCATTTAAATGCGCACCTGGCTGCGCCTGCATTGGATGGCATTCACGGCCACGCTGGCCAAGCTCGCGCGCACGCCGTTCTCCACGCTCCTGAACGTGATCGTCATCGGCGTTGCGCTGGCGCTGCCGGCCGGCGCCTACGCGCTCCTCTTCAACCTGAAGACGGCAGCCAGCAACGTCTCCAGCGACCCGGAGGTATCGATCTTCATGGCGCTCGATGCCGGCAAGGCGGACCTGGCCGAGATCGACAAGCGGATCAAAGGACAACCCGGCGTGGCTGCCACCGAATTCCGCTCGCGCGAGGCGGCCTTCGCCGAATTCAAGAAACACCCTTCGATGGGCGACGTGATCGCGGCACTGGACAAGAACCCCCTGCCGGATGCATTCGTCGTGCGCCTGGCCGACAAGGACCCGGACAAGCTGGACCGCCTGGCCGAAGCCGCCCGCGCCTGGCCCAAGGTCGAGCACGTGCAGGTCGACTCTGCATGGGTGCGCCGCGTCGCCGCCGCAGTCGGCATCGGCCGCCTGGGCGTTCTGATCCTGGCGGGCCTCCTGTCATTCGCACTGCTGGCGGTGACCTTCAACACCATCCGCCTGCAGATTCTCACCCAACGCGACGAGATCGAGATCGCGAAGCTCATGGGCGCGACCGACGGTACCATCCGCCGCCCCTTCTACTACTACGGCGCGCTCCTGGGTTTGCTGGGCGGCGGCGCGGCGACGGCGATCGTCGCGGTCGCGTTCCTGCTGCTCAACGCTGGCGTGGCGGACCTGGCGCGGCTGTACGGTTCTGACTTTCTCCTGAATCAATTGCCGCCGGAGGATTTGGCCGCCATTCTCGCTTTTGCCGCGGCGCTGGGTCTGGCCGGGGCTTGGCTGTCAGTGACGCGGCATTTGCGCGAGTTCGCGCCGCGGTAAGTTCTGCGGCGGCGGGTAGCCCGGCTGCATCACCGAGCCCCATGTGCGCGACTTCGTGGAGAGTCAAGCGCCGGACAAAAGGAGCCTGAGATCGGCCGTCACGCGCTCGATCGCCTGACTCGGTTCTTCGGCCGCACCCGCCGGCCGCACGAACAGGCGCAAGCGGCCCTGCGGGTCGAACACGAAGGTGCCGGCTGAGTGATCGACCGTGTAGCTGCCCGGGGTCTTGCCGGGCACTTTCTGGAAGTAGACCTTGAAGTCCTTGGCCGTCCGGGCGATGGTCGCCGTGTCGGACGTGAGGCCGACGAAACTCGGGTGAAAGGCCGGCACGTACTTGGACAACAGATCCTGCGTGTCGCGCTCGGGGTCGACAGTGACGAAGAGCACCTGCACGCGCGCGGCGTCCGGGCCCAAGTTTTCCATGACCGCGCGCATCTCGGCCAGGGCGGTCGGGCACACGTCGGGGCAGTGGGTGAAGCCGAAAAACACTGTCACGACCTTGCCTTTGTAGCTGGCCAGCGTCACCGGCTTGCCTGTGTGGTCGGTCAGCGCGAAGTCTTTGGCGTAGTCGGCCCCGGTGACGTCGGTGTTGCGAAAGCGCGGCTTGGAGGGGTCGCAGCCGGCCGCAAGCATGCCCAGGCTTGCGAGTCCCAAGGACAGGACGATGCGGCGGTTCATGGCGCGAGAAAAAGTTCGATGTAGTGGTCCACCAGCAGCGCGGCGAAGAGGGCCGCCAGGTAGAAAAGCGAGTAGCCGAAGGTGGCGCGCGCCTGCCTGTCGCTGTAGCTGCGATGGAGCTTCCAGGCGTGGCGCACAAAGCCCGCGCCCAGAACGAGCGCGGCGACGAGATACGGCCAGCCGCTCATGCGGATGACAAAGGGCAGCACGCTCACCGCGGTGAGCAGCACCGTGTAGAGCAGGATGTGCAGTTGGGTGAATTGGTGGCCGTGCGTGACCGGCAGCATGGGCAAGCCGGACTTGCGGTAGTCCTCGACGCGATACAACGCAAGTGCCCAGAAGTGCGGCGGGGTCCAGACGAAGATGATCAGCACCAGCAGGATGGCTTCGGGGCCTACCTCGCCGGTCACCGCAGCCCAGCCAAGCATGGGCGGCATGGCGCCGGACAATCCGCCGATGACGATGTTCTGCGGCGTCGTCGGCTTCAACAACACGGTGTAGACGAAGGCATAGCCGAAGAAGGTGGCCACGGTCAACCACATGGTGAGCGCGTTGACGAAGGCCAGCAGCAGGGCAGCGCCGACGCCTGCCAGGATCAGCGCGAACACAAGCGACTCGCGCGCACCCAGTTCGCCGCGCGCCAGAGGGCGAGCGCGGGTACGCGCCATCTGCGCATCGATGCGCCGCTCGATCAGGCAATTGACCGCGAAGGCGCCGCCGGCCAATAGCCAGATGCCCAGGGTGCCGGCGGCCAGCACCACGGGATCGACCATGCCCGGGGCAGCCAGGAACATGCCGATCACCGCGCAGAACACCGCCAGGAGCGTCACGCGCGGCTTGGTCAGGTCGGCGAACTGCCGCACCCGCGTGCCCCGCGTAGGCTCGCGCTCAGTGGCGGAGGCTTGCATGTGCGTGCAGGGAAACCGGCGCCGGCGCGGTACTGGGCACGATCAGGCGCGCGTTGAGAAGCACCAGCGTCAGGGCCAGGAGCGCGGCGCCGCCGTTGTGCACGATGGCGACCGCAAGCGGCCAGGCGAAGACCACGTTCGACACGCCGCTTGTGATCTGCAGGGCAAGGAGTCCCAGGAGGCCCCAGGCGCTCGGGTCCAGTTCGCGCGTATGGCGCCCGCGCAGGATCACGCTTGCCAGCCACAGCAGCAAAGCGGTGACGACGAGCGCGAATACGCGATGCACCCAGTGGATCGCGACCAGGGCCTGCACCGGCAGAAAGGTGCCGTCGTCGTTCATCCCCAGCGGTCGGGTGATGTCGAAGCCGCGCGCGAAATCGCCTTCCGGGACCCAGGCGCCGTTGCACAGCGGAAAGTCCTGGCAGGCCAGCACCGCGTAGTTGGTGCTGACCCACCCGCCCAGAGCGATCTGCATGAATACGGCCGCCAATGCCAGCCGCGCCGGCAAGCGCAGGCTCGCCGCAGTGGCCGCCGGCAGGGCCGGCCGCGCGGCCCAGGTCCCGGCCAGGAGGCCGAGCGCGCACAAGAGCGCGACACCGAGCAGCAGGTGGATCGTCACGATCACCGGCATGAGCTTCAAGGTCACGGTCCACGCGCCGAACGCGCCCTGCACGCAAACCAGCAAAAAGATCGCCGTGGCCGGCCAGGGCGAGCGCAGGTCCCGGGCTTTCCAGGCCAGCACCATGATCGCGGTGATCAATGCGCCCACGCCCATGGCGAGGTAGCGATGGATCATCTCGATCCAGGCCTTGGTGAAGGTCACAGGCCCGGTAGGCATGGCGGCCTCAGCCGCGCCGATCTGCTTGGCCGCCGCGATCGGATTGGAGTGTCCATAGCATCCCGGCCAGTCGGGGCAGCCCAGGCCCGAGTCGGTCAGCCGCGTGAAGGCGCCGAAAAGTATCAGGTCGAAGGTGAGAAAAAGCGTCACCCAGACCAGGCGGCGCGAGCGGTCCTGGCCTTTCTTGACCCAGACCCAGCCGAACGGAATCGCTGCGACCGCGAGGCCGACCAGGGCCAGTTGAAACAATGCCGCGCCGCTCATCAGCCTATTCCCGAGACCTTGAGAAGCCGCCCGATGTCCTTGTGCATCTTGCGCGGGTCGGCGTCGCGCGGATACCGCAGCACCAGATTGCCGAGCGGATCGATAAGCCAGATCGAGTCGGCCTCATCGCCGCCGGACGGCAGCTCACGCAGCAGCGGCGAGCCGCGCGCGCGCAGCATGCGCATGTCGTCGTACTCGCGCATGAGCATGGTCGAGAGCGGCTCGTCGTCGTTGATCAGCCACACGCGCTCGATGCGCTCGCGTTCCTTGCCCTGCATGGTGCGCAACTGGCGCATCTTGTAGAGCTTGTCGGTGCAGGCTGCCTCGCATGCGCCGCGATCGATGGTCACCATGAGCCACTTGCCGCGATAGTCCGACAGGCGCGCCGCGCGGCCATCCAGGTGCGCCAGCGGCGGGTCGCCAAGCGGCCGTGCCGGATTGATCAGCTCGCCGTGGTTCACACGCCCCTGCGGCTGGATGAAATAGAAAGTCGTGTACGAGGCGATCACCGGCGCGGCGCAGGCCAGGAGGACCAGCAGCATGCGCCAGCGACCGGCGCGAATGGCGTCGCGGTACGCGGCCTCGCGCGATTCAAGCGGTGTCGGGTCGGACATGTTCGAAAAAGGTGAACCAGACGAACAGGACCGCGGTCAGAGCGGCCAGCGAGAACCATTGCAGGGCGTAGCCCCGGTGCTTGTCTGCCGTCATTCCCGCCTCGCGCGGCGGGGGGGGACGATCCGGCGCCCGCACCAGGCCAGCACCTGCCGCCGGTGGCCCGCCCTCACGCAGAATGAAACCGTGCACATCCATGCCGAAGCGCCGCGCGAACTTCTCCGGCGTCAGGTTTTGCCATAGGCGCCCGGCGTCGACTGTCTCGGCAAGTTCGAGCGTGCGCTGCGGCGCCAGGTAGGCGCGGCCGCGCACTTCGACGCTACCCGGCGCAGGCGTGAACGCAGGCAGTCGCGTGCGATCGGCGCCAGGCACATGGATGCCACGGTCGACCAGTACCACCTTGGCACTGCCGGCCAGCTTCAAAGGGGTGATGACGGCGATGCCGGCGGTCTTGCCGGCGAAGCGGTTGTCCCAGTAGACCGTCGCGTCGGGCAGGAACTCGCCGCGCGCGACCATGCGGGCACCATCCACCGACAGCGGATCGACAAAGGCCGTTGGCACGGTCACTTCGGCCGCGTCGCGCGCCCTGGCCTGCCGCGTTTCGACATCGTCCTTGACACGCGCCTTGCCTGCCTGCCAGGCCCCCAGGGCGCCGGTGATCGCCATCACCACGAGCGCGGCTGCGGCAGGCAGGAGACCGAACGCAGGACGGGGGCGGCGACGGATCATGAAGGTAGCCAAAACAGGCACAATGACACCCCTTCGCGCCGTGACTCCCGAGTGCCATCGATGAAAATTGTCGTCGTCATCCTGTTGCTGCTGGTCCTGGCGAGTCTCGCCTCGGCGATGTTCTTTCTGGTCAAGGACGGCGGGCGTACCAAACGCACTGTACGCACCCTTACCTTGAGGATCTCGCTATCGGTCCTGCTGTTCGCCTTCCTGATACTCGGATACCAAATGGGCTGGATCGTTCCCAACCAGCAGCCATTTTGACGAAGGCACGCGCGTCGCGCACTTGGCCGTACCGCCAGGCGCGAGCGCCCCAGAAAAAACGCCGCACCTCGCGGTGCGGCGTTCGACCCGAGGCGTCAAGCGCCTGCGTCCACTACATCCAGTAGACGACCACGTACAGTCCGACCCACACCACGTCGACGAAGTGCCAATACCAGGCCACCGCCTCGAAAGCAAAGTGGTGGTCGGGCTTGAAATGGCCCTTGATGCAGCGAAACAGGATGACCGTGAGCATGATCGCGCCAACGGTCACATGAAAGCCGTGGAATCCGGTCAGCAGGAAGAACGTCGAACCGTAGACTCCCGAGGTGAGCTTGAGGTTCAGGTCCGCGTAGGCATGGGCGTACTCGTAGACCTGGCAGGCAAGGAACACCACCCCCAGGAGGATGGTGAAGAACATGAACAGGTTGAGGGTCTGCCGCTTGTTCTCCTTGAGCGCGTGGTGGGCGATCGTGATCGTGACCCCGGAGGCCAGCAGCAGCGCGGTATTGATCGTCGGCAGCCAGAACGGCCCCATGGGTGTGAATTTTTCCGAGGCATTGGGCCCCGCGGTCGGCCACATGCCGGAGAAATCAGGCCACAGGAGCTTGTGCTCGAGATCAGACAGCCACGGCACCGCAAGCGCGCGCGCATAGAAAAGCGCGCCGAAGAAGGCCGCGAAGAACATGACCTCGGAGAAGATGAACCAGCTCATGCTCCAGCGGAACGAGGTGTCAACCTTCTTGGAATACTGTCCGCCTTCGGACTCGCCAATGACCTGGCCGAACCAGCCGAACATCATGTAGACCAGGATCAGGAAACCCAGGAGCACGGACCACTTGCCGGCCTCAGACCCGTTGAACCAGGTCGCGGCACCCAGGGCCATGAAGAACAGTGCGATCGACCCCTTGATGGGCCAGCTCGAAGGCTCGGGGATGTAGTACGCGGGGGTGCTGCCGTGTGCGGCGGGTGCGCTCATTTTCTGCTCTCCTCGGAGCCGCGCTGATCGCGGCCCGCTCCCATCGATGAATCAAAAGTAATCATGCGGTCAGATAACGGACCAGCACCACAAGGCTGGCGACGAACAGCGCCGCGCCAACCAGACCTGCGATGATCGCCTGCACCGGAGTGATGCGCGCCACATCGCGCTCGTATCCGTCGCTGCGTCGTATGCCGATGAACGACCACATGACCGCCCGCGCCACCTGCAGCAGCGACGCGCGCGGCTCCTTGCCGGATTCGCTCACGAGTTGCCCTTGCCCGCGATCTCGAAGAACGTGTACGACAAAGTCACGGTCGTCACATCCTTGGACATCTGCGGATCGATCACGAATACCACCGGAAACTGCTTGGTCTCGTTCGCGGCCAGTTTTTGCTCGCGAAAGCAGAAGCACTCGAGCTTCTTGAAGTACTGGGCTGCGACCTTGGGCGCGTAACTGGGGATCGCCTGGCCGGATACAGCCCGGTCCTGCACGTTGGTCACCTCGTAGATGACCGTCACCAACTGCCCCGGATGAACCTCCAGGCTGGATTTCTCGGCCTTGAAGCGCCACGGCAGGTGCGCACCGGAGTTGGCATCGAATTCGACCGTCACCTTGCGGCTCATGTCGACCTGGGTATTGGTCGGTCGGGCGTCAGCCTTGACCAGGTTGTTGATGCCGGTGATCTCGCAGATCGCGCGATAGAACGGCACCATCGCATAACCGAAGCCGCCCATGATCGCCACGATGACGATGAGCTTCCTGAAGGTGATGCGGTTGACGACCGCGACGGCGCTCATGGCAGTCGGAAGAACACGTAGTTGGCGATCACACCCAGGAAAAATGCGACCGCGATCGACGCCAGGGTCCAGCCGACCTTGGCGTTGCCACGCTTTGCATCCTGGCCGGACATATCCTTACTTGACGGTCGGCGCGGTCTCGAAGGAATGGTAGGGCGCGGGCGATGGCAGGTGCGTCCACTCGAGGCCTTCGGCACCATCCCACGGCTTGTCGGCGGCCTTGGTTCCGCTACGGATGCACTTGAGCACGGCCGCCAGGAAAATCAGTTGCGAGAGGCCGAAACCGAACGCACCCACCGAGGCGATCGCGTTGAAGTCGGTGAACTGGGTCGCGTAATCGGGAATGCGGCGCGGCATGCCCGCCAGTCCCAGGAAGTGCATCGGGAAGAAGGTGATGTTGAAGAAGATCAACGACATCCAGAAATGCAGCTTGCCCAGACCCTCGTCGTACATGCGCCCGGTCCACTTGGGAATCCAGAAGTAGACACCGGCAAAAAGCGCGTACAGCGAGCCCGCCACCAGTACATAGTGGAAGTGCGCGACCACGTAGTAGGTGTCCTGCAGCTGGATGTCCACCGGAGTCACGGCGAGGATCAGGCCCGTGAACCCGCCCATCGTGAACACGAAGATGAATCCGACCGCGAAGAGCATCGGCGTCTCGAAGGTCATGGACCCCTTCCACATCGTCGCGATCCAGTTGAACACCTTCACCCCTGTGGGCACGGCGATCAGCATGGTCGCGTACATGAAGAACAACTGGCCCGCCGCCGGCATGCCGGTGGTGAACATGTGGTGCGCCCAGACGATGAAGGAGAGGATCGCGATCGACGAGGTCGCGTAGACCATGGAGGCGTAGCCGAAGAGCTTCTTGCGCGAGAAGGCCGGCACGATGTGGCTGATGATCCCGAAGGCCGGCAGGATCATGATGTAGACCTCGGGGTGGCCGAAGAACCAGAAGATGTGCTGGTACAT
>JAEUOR010000081.1 GCA_016790635.1 Burkholderiales bacterium | reverse complement strand
TCCAGCGTGGCCTGACGGTCGCGCAGCACGTAGACCTCGTTGGCCAGCGCGAGGACGAAACCGAACGCGCGGTCCAGCGCCGGGTCGGCGAAAAAAGTCTGCTCCGGAAGAGCCTTGGCGGGCGCATGCATGCTCGGAATTTCCCTTTAAGGCAAAGCAATGATCTTACCGACTGTCCGGCCTCCGGCCAACCGCGTCGCTCTCCGGTGCGGCCAAGCGCATTCGGGACCCCGCGCTGGTCTGTCATACTGCCCGTATGGCCTCGACCTCCGACAACATGCTGCCGCCGTGGACGATCGCGATCCCGGTGATTTCCTGCGCCATCCTCGCGAGCAGTCTTCTTGTCGGGTCCGGCGGTCTGGTCCTGGGGCTGGTCGGGCTTGCGCTGGTGGCCGCCGTCATCACCGCGGTCCACCATGCCGAGGTAGTGGCGCATCGGGTCGGCGAGCCGTTCGGCACGCTGATCCTGGCACTTGCGGTCACGGTCATCGAAGTGGCGCTCGTCGTCTCGATGATGCTCTCCGGCGGTGCCGGTGCCGCCACCGTGGTGCGCGACACGGTCTACGCGGCCATCATGATCGTCTGCAACGGCGTGGTCGGCCTGTGCCTGGTGGTGGGCGGGATACGGCATCACGTCCTGCACTTCCGGGTCGACGCGACCGGGCCGACCATCTCGGTGCTGGCCGCCTTGGCGACGCTGACCCTGATACTGCCCAACTTCACCACCAGCACCAGCGGCCCCACCTTCTCGCCCTCGCAGCTCGCCTTCGCCGGCCTGGCGTCGCTGGCTCTCTATGGCGCCTTCGTGTTCGTGCAGACCGTGCGTCACCGCGACTACTTTCTGCCGGTCGAGACCGAGCCGCGCGAGGCGCATGTGGTGCCGCCGCGCACCGCGGTGGCACTGACGAGCCTGGCGCTTCTCGTCGTATGCCTGCTGGCGGTCGTGGGACTGGCAAAGACGCTGGCGCCGTCGATCCGCAATGGCGTCGAGGCTGCCGGCGCGCCGTTGGCGGTCGTCGGCATCATCATCGCGCTCCTGGTGCTGATGCCGGAGACCTGGGCCGCGGTGCGCGCTGCCGCGCGCAACCGCATGCAGGTAAGCCTCAACCTCGCGCTCGGTTCGGGACTGGCGACCATCGGGCTCACCATCCCGGTGATCGCCGCCCTGTCGCTGCCGCTGGACCTGCCCTTGAGCCTGGGGCTGCCGGGCAAGGAGACGGTCCTGCTCGCGCTCACCCTGCTGGTCTCGGCGGTCACCCTGGGCAGCGGCCGCGCGACCGTACTGCAGGGCGCGGTGCACCTGGTGCTGTTCGCGGCGTTCCTGTTCCTGGCCGTCGTCCCCTGAGGGCGCGCGGCTAGAATCGCGCCCGCCGCGAACTGCGCGCATCCGCCCCGGGCGGAGCGTCAAATCGATCATGTCACTCATCTTCCTCGTGCGTCACGGGCAAGCCTCGTTCGGCTCGGCCGACTACGACCGCCTGTCCGAACTCGGGCGCCGCCAGTCGCGCTGGCTGGGCGAATACTTCGCCGCGCGCGGCGTCGCCTTCCGTCGTGCGCTGGCCGGCACGCTCAAGCGCCAGCAGGACACGGCCGGCGAGATCCTCGGCGCCATGGGCGCCAACCTCGCGGTAGAGACCCACGCGGGCTTGAACGAGTACCACGCCGATGCCCTCTATCGATCCCACACCGGCGGGCGCGACCAACTGGCGCACCAGCGCGCGGACTACCGCGACTACTGGCGCACCCTCAAGGGCGCCATGCTGGCCTGGAGTGAGGACCGGCTGGTCGACGTGCCGGAGACCTGGGGCGACTTCGCCGCGCGCACGCGCGCGGCGCTCGACGCGGCCGCGCGGGGCTTGAAGCGCGACGAGGCGGCGCTGTTGGTCAGCTCCGGCGGGGCGATCAGCCGCGCGGTTATCGATCTGCTCGGCGCGGCGGCCCCCGTCGCGATCGAATTCAACCTGCAATTCCGCAACTCGGGCTTTTGCGAATTCATCGCAAGCTCGGACGCCGGACTGCGACTGGTCAGCTTCAACGCGATTCCACACCTGGAGGCGCCGGAGCGGCGCGAGGCGATCACGTT
>JAEUOR010000080.1 GCA_016790635.1 Burkholderiales bacterium | reverse complement strand
GCCCGCCAGGATCAGCTCCGAAACCTTGGCGCGAACCGTGTAGTCCTGGTATGCAGGCAGCGCCACGGCAGCCAGAATACCGATGATCGCCACCACGATCATCAGTTCGATCAGGGTGAAACCGCGTTGAATCTGCTTCATTCTGTACCTCCTGGTTGAGAATATCGCGGGAACCGCAGTGGCATGCTGAAACTATGCAAAGTCGGAGCAAAACCAAAAATCAATGAAAAACATGGACTTAGGTAGAATTGCGAAAACCATTTTCGACCACTCCGAACACTGACTGACAATCCTGGTCAGCCTGCCTTGCATCAGAAGGATTCTTGGGCCGGGGGACATCGGTTCGCTTGGGGCAGCAAGGCATATCTGTTTTCGGCCCTGTCATCAGATCAATTAATCACCAATTAGAATATTTTTTGTAGTTTATATTCTTTTGTGAAATAAAATGTTCCGGTTAGGCTTCCGGGTCTGAAAAAGACCATACCGGTTTGCGGGGGGCGCCAGTTGCCCGCAGACCGAAACCTCATCTTGTACCGATACGACAGCCTGGACCGCTCCCTCGTCGCCGAGCGCGTCGCCCAGTTCCGCGACCAAACCCGCCGCTTCCTGACAGGCGAACTGACCGAAGACGAATTTCGCCCCTTGCGCCTGCAAAACGGGCTCTACGTGCAGCGGCACGCCCCGATGCTGCGGGTGGCCATTCCTTACGGCATGCTGTCGGCGCCGCAACTCCGCACCCTGGCGCATATCGCGCGCACCTACGACCGCGGCTATGGACACTTCACGACACGCCAGAACCTGCAGTTCAACTGGCCCCGTCTGGAGGCGATCCCGGACATCCTGGCCGAACTGGCGAAGGTCGAGATGCATGCCATCCAGACCTCCGGCAACTGCATCCGCAACACTACCTCGGACCAGTTCGCCGGCGTCGCGCACGACGAGATCGTCGATCCGCGCCCGTACTGCGAACTGATCCGCCAGTGGTCGACCTTCCATCCCGAATTCGCCTACCTGCCGCGCAAGTTCAAGATCGCGGTCTCTTCCTCGGTTGAAGATCGTGCCGCCACGTTCGTTCACGACATCGGCCTGCATATCCTGAAGAACGACGCGGGTGACATCGGTGCGCGGGTGATCGTCGGCGGCGGGCTGGGCCGCACGCCGGTCATCGGCAGCGTGATCCGCGAATTCATCCCGCGCGCCGAACTCATCAATTACCTGGACGCCATCCTGCGCGTCTACAACCGTTTCGGCCGTCGCGACAACAAGTACAAGGCGCGCATCAAGATCCTGGTGCGCGAATTGACCGTGGCCAGGTTCACGGCCGAGGTCGAGGCGGAATTCGCCCAATTGGCCGGTGGTCTGGCGGTCGTGCCGGACCAGGAATTCGCGCGCCTGGCCGACTTCTTTGGCGCCACTGCCTACGAATCGCTGGCCGACACCGACGCCGCCTACGAGCGCGCGCGTCACGCCGATCGTGCCTTCGCACGCTGGGTCGAGCAGAACACCTTCGGCCACAAGGTGCCCGGTTACGCGGCAGTCACCCTTTCGCTCAAGGCGCCGGGTGTCCCGCCCGGGGATGCCAGCGCGGAGCAGATGGACACGGCAGCAGAGCTTGCCGAACGCTACAGCTTCGGCGAACTGCGCGTCTCGCACGAGCAGAACCTGATCCTGGCCGATGTGCGCAAGACCGATCTTTTCGCCCTCTGGCAAGAGGCGAGAAAGGCCGGCCTGGCGACCCCCAACATCGGCCTGATCGGCAACATCATCTGCTGCCCGGGCGGCGATTTCTGCTCTCTCGCCAACGCCAAATCGATCCCGATCGCCGCCGCCATCGTCGAGCGCTGCGAGGACCTTGACTACCAGCACGACCTGGGCCCGCTCGACCTCAACATCTCCGGCTGCATCAACTCCTGCGGCCACCACCACGTGGGCCACATCGGCATCCTGGGCGTCGACAAGGACGGGGCGGAGTTCTACCAGGTCACGCTCGGCG
Organism: Burkholderiales bacterium; assembly: GCA_016790635.1. Classification (GTDB taxonomy): domain Bacteria; phylum Pseudomonadota; class Gammaproteobacteria; order Burkholderiales; family JAEUOS01; genus JAEUOS01. The sequence goes on along the minus strand of JAEUOR010000080.1, from coordinate 107,953 downwards.
GCTCGCAGGGTCTGGGGACCAGCCTTGGCAAGGTCATCGGCCGCTCGTTCGCTGCGCATGAGATCGCGTCGGCGGTAGTGGCGATCCTCGAGGTCTACGTCGAGCAGCGCTTGAGGCATCATGGGGAAGCCGAGACCTTCCTGGAGACCGTGCGACGCATCGGCCTGGAACCGTTCAGGGCACGCGTGTACGGCACGCCCGCACTCGAGGCTGCGTAGATGGAGAGCGTCATCATCGTCGACCGCGCCCTGGTCGCGGACACCTGGACACTGCTGCGCGAGGCAAATCCGGTCCCCGCGCACGGCGACATCATCGTTCCCTTGGCTCTCTGGCTGACGCAGCGTGGCGCGCTCGGCCGTCGCTCCGGTCGCACCGGGGTGTGGCTCGCGCCGTCCGACGATCCGGCGGCACTCGCCGCCGACTGCGAGCGCCTGCCCCTGATCGCCATCGACTTCCCGCAGTTCACCGACGGTCGCGGCTATTCGATCGCCCGCCTCCTGCGCGAGCGCCACGGCTTCGCCGGCGAGCTGCGCGCCATCGGCGACATCGGCCGCGACCAGCTCTTCTACCTCGCGCGGGTCGGCTTCAACGCCTTCGTCCTCAAGCCCGGGCAGGACACCGCCGCGGCGCGCATGGCGTTCGCCGATTTTTCCGACGCCTACCAGTCTTCCGTGGCCGAGCCGCGCCCGCCTTACCGGCGACGCCTCGAGGGGGCGCTCGCGTGAAACCACGAGCCGGAACGGTCTATCTGGTCGGCGCCGGCCCCGGTGCGCCCGACCTCCTCACGCTACGCGCTGCACGGCTCATCGAGCGCGCCGATATCGTTTTCCACGACGCCCTGGTGCACCCGGACACGATCGCGCTGGCTGCGCGCGCCATAACGGTGGCGGTAGGCAAACGCCACGGCGCGCACTCGACCGCGCAGGTCTTCATCAACAAGCGTCTCATCGACGCGGCACGCCGCCATGCCGTCGTCGTGCGCCTCAAGGGTGGCGACCCCATGCTCTTCGGCCGCGCGCAGGAGGAACTCGACGCCCTCGACGCCGCCGGCATCGCCTGCGAGGTCGTGCCGGGCGTCACGGCGGCACAGGCCGCGGCAGCAGAACTGCGCGTCTCGCTCACGCGCCGCGGCATCAGCCGCTCGGTGGCCTTCGCGACCCCGCGCGTAGGCCGCGACGAATCGCCGTCGGACTGGTCGGCTGCCCTCACCCGGGCGGATACGGCGGTGCTCTACATGGCCGCAAACGAAGCCGCCCCGGTCGCCGCGCGCCTGCTCGCGCTCGGCCGCCCGCGCGACTGGCCGGTGGCGATCGTCGAGTCGGCCTCGCTTAAGGGCAAGCGTGAATTCATGACGCTGGAGGCGCTCGCACGCGATGGCGCCGGCGCACGCAGCGGCCCCACCCTCATCCTCTTCGGCGAGGTGCTGCGCGACGCGCTTGCGCGTGCCGACGCAGTACCGGAGCGCCACTGTGTCGCCGCCTGAAACCATCCCGTGCGGATACTCATGACGCAAAGCAGCCTGGAACAACAAGACCCGAATGCCGTTTTGTTCGAGCGCGCACACGCACGCGCCGCGACGACCGGGGTGCCGTACGCCGGCGAGGTCACGCCGATGGAGGCGCATGCCCTCGTGCTGGCCGGCGCAGCGGACATCGTCGATGTGCGCAGCCGCTACGAGTGGGAGTTCGTCGGTCGTGCACCCGACAGCCTGCTCATCGAATGGCGCCGCTACGAGGCTGACGGGGAGGCCGGCGTAAGGTCCGTGCTGAATCCGGAGTTCCTCGCCCAGCTCGGGCGCGCCTTTGCGCGCGACCAGCCGATCCTGTTCCTCTGCCGCAGCGCGGTACGTTCACATCATGCCGCGGCAGCCGCGGCGGCTGAAGGCTATGCGCGTGCCTACAACATCCTCGAAGGCTTTGAAGGCGACAAGGACGAACACGGCCGACGCGGGTTGCGAGGCGGCTGGCGCATGCGCGGACTGCCGTGGGTACAAGGTTAGTCGAGGGATAATCACGGCGTCGACACTTCGCGGCAGCCCCGCCCTTCGATGCAACACCCAAGCTCGCGAGCCCTCTTTTTTGCCGGTTTCGCCGTGTGTTCCGGGCTGATCGCTTTCGCGATCTACCTTGAGAAGGTGGTTGGCCTGGAGCCCTGCCCGCTGTGCATGCTGCAGCGCGTGGCCTTCGTCGTGCTCGGGCTCGTGTTGCTGGCTGGCGCACTGCACGGCCCGGCCCACGCTGGCACACGGATCTACGCCGGGATCGCGACCATCGCGGCCTTGGTCGGCGCAGGACTTGCCGCGCGCCATGTCTGGCTACAGTTCAACCCGGCTCCGGCGGTCAGTTGCGCCGGCGACTTTTATTCGCAACTGGAACGGTTGCCCGTAGGGCGCCTCATCGCCAATGCCCTGCGCGCGACCGGCGATTGCGCCAAGATCGACTGGACCTTCCTCAGCCTGTCGATCGCCGAGTGGTCGCTGGTTTGGTTCGTGATCTTCGTCGTCGCCATGCTGGCGATGGCTGCCGGGCGCCTGGGAAAGGCCGCTCTGTGATCGCCGACAGCGCTGCGATCGCGAGCTATCACGCCCACATCTACTACGATCCGGCGACGACGCGCGAGGTGGCCGCGCGCATGCGCGAGAACATCGCGGAGCGCTTCGCGGTGCAGCTTGGGCGCTGGCACGATGTGCCGGTGGGCCCGCATCCGGGCGCGATGTACCAGGTCGCCTTCGATGTCCAGGTCTTCGCACGCCTCGTCCCCTGGCTCATGCTCAACCGCGCCGGCCTCACCGTGCTCGTGCATCCCAACACGGGGCGCCCGCGCGACGATCACCTGATCCATGCGCTCTGGCTGGGCGAGAAGGTAGCGCTCAAGGGCGAAGCACTGCCGGAGTCCGAGCCGCGCGCCGACATCCCGGCCATCGTCCCCAACACGGCTGGCGCTGCCTGAGACGTTCAGGCGCCGGCAAAGCGCGTGCGCAAATCGGACTTGAGCACCTTGCCCAGCGCGCTCTTGGGCAGGGCCTCGACACGCGCGAAGCGCCGCGGGATCTTGTAACCGCCGATGTGGCCGCGGCAGTGCGCGATGAGTTCCTCGTCGCTCGCAGACATGCCGGGGCGCGGCACGAGCACCGCGAAGACCGCTTCGCCGTAGACCGGGTCGGGCACACCGATGACCGCGGCTTCCGCCAGGGCCGGATGTTCGAGCAATGCCGACTCGACCTCGGCCGAGTAGACGTTTTCGCCGCCGGTGACGATCATGTCCTTCTTGCGATCGAGCAACGTCAGGAAGCCTTCGTCGTCGATGCAGCCGACGTCGCCGGTGACAAACCAGCCGTCGCGCAGCGCCTGTGCATTGGCCTCGGCCGCGCCCAGGTACCCCGGCGTGACGTTCGGCCCGCGCACCCAAACCTCGCCCACGCCGCCTGCCGGCAGGTCCGCGCCGTCGTCGCCGACGATGCGCACATCCACACCGGGCAACACCTTGCCCGCAGAGCGCAGCCTTGCTGCGTCGCCGCGCGCGATCGCCGCGACGTGATCGCGGTGCTCGAAAAAAGACAGGATGGGCGCGGTCTCCGTGAGCCCGTATCCCTGGGTCACCGCGGCGCCCGGCAAGGCCTCGATCGCGCGGCGGATCCAGGCCTCGGCCATGGGCGCGCTGCCGTAGACCTGGATGCGGAGCGATGACAGATCGTGCTTGGGCATGTCCGGGTGCGAGAGCACCATGATCAGCATGGTCGGCGCCAGCATGGTCATGCTCACACGATGGCGCGCGATCGCCGACAGGAAAGCCGGCGGGTTGAATTCGGGCAGGTAGACGTGCGCGCCGCCGGCGAGCGTGGTCGCGGTCGACAGCAGGTCGGCGGAGTGGAACATCGGCGCGACGTGCAGGTAGACATCGTCCTGCCGCAGCCCGAGGACCAGGCCCACCTGCAGGCCGTTGGCGATGATGTTGCGGTGGGTCAGGCGCACTCCCTTGGCACGGCCCGTGGTGCCGCCGGTGTAGAGGAGAATCGCGTCGTCATCCTCGCCCGCGTCGCGCGAGCGCACCGGCAGGGCGGCATCGATTTGCGCGTCAAAGGTCGGGCCGAGCAGAAACGAACGTTCGCGCCAGGGCGCCAGTTCTGCGCTCTCGAGCAGCGCGGCGAGTGCCGGATCGACCGCCAGGATGCGACAGCCCGCGTCGGCCAGGACGAAAGCGATTTCGCGCGGCGCGAGGCGCACGTTGACCGGCACCGGGACGATGCCGGACCAGTAGCCGGCGTGGAAGAGTTCGCACTGCTCGCGCGAATTGCGCGAGATGACGCCGATGCGGTCCCCCGCCGTAAGCCCCATCGCCGCCAATGCGCCGGCGGCCCTGGCGACGCGCAGGACGTGTTCACGCCAGCTGAAGGCCCGGTCACCGTCGAGGATGGCCGGACGCGCCCCGTGGACCAGGCTGGCGCGCGCGAGTGCCGATGGCAGCGTGAGCATCGGCGGTCTTCAGGCCTTGCCGGCGCTCGCCTTGGCCGCCTTTTCGGCGCGAGCCCGGTCGATGTACTTCTTGGTCGCGTAGGCGACGCCGCCTTCGGCGTAGGCCTTGCAGGCGCGATCCTTGAACTCGAGCGCACGCTCCCACTCATCGACCGGGTAGTACTCGCGCTCGGCGACGCAGCGGATCTCGCGCACCACCCTCTCCTCCAGGCCCAGCTTCTCGGCGATCTGGCGGTCGGAATAGCCGGGCTTGCGCACCTCCGGCGGCAGATGCTCCGGATAGTTGATCTGGATGGCCTGCGACATCTCGAGCACGGCATCCTTGTGCTTGCGGTAAAGCTCCGGATCGACGAAGTAAAAGCCCATGTTCCTCTCTCCTTGTCGGGCTAGCGCAGTTCGCGCCGCTTCGAGGCGACGGGACAGGCGCGCATGCATTCGAAGCACTGCCCCTGGCTGACGTTGGAATACGACATCGACCACAGCGTGCGGGTGAACTGCGACGAATAAAGGACCATGCGGCGCTTTTCCTTGTCCGCTTCGTCAAACACCGCCTCCAGCGCCTTCTGGAAACCCGGGATGAAGGAGGTGTGGACACGCGTGGTGCAGCGCGCGACATCATAGCGACGATCCTTGAAGCGACCGTCCTCGATCCTGCCGCCAAGACACCCGCCTTCGTCGATCGGGCAGGTCGCAAGGCACGGCGTGGTGCCGATGTCGGCAAACATGGCCGTGCACTCGGGCGCTGGACAGACCGGCTCCGCCAACGGACCGTCGACCGGCAGCGGCAGCGTCGTGAGAACGGCCGTGTAGTACATGAATCCATGCTCGGCGTTGAGCACCGGCCCTGCCAGGCTGGCCGAGCCGCAACCGGCGAGTTCCGCGGCCAGACCCAGGTTGAGAAAAGGCCGCCGCGCACGATCGACCCCGGGCGGGATGGTAATCGCGTAGTAGCCGAAGCGCCGCTCGATGTGCTGCGCGACGCGATTGCCCATCGCGAAGACACGGTCCGAGGTCGAGGTCGTCTCCATGTGGCGGTAGGACGGGCTCTTCCAGTCGCCGGCGCGCGGCTGCGCGCCGCCGAGCACATAGACCGTCTTGCAGCCGGGCAGGAGTTCGGTCGGCCGCTGCCCCTCCATCGCCGCACCGAAGGCGGCCGCGTCGGCCACCCCGCAGACCAGTGCGCCGGCCTTCTTGGCCACTTCGGCGAGTTCGGTCTTGCAGGCCTGCATGAAATCCAGGTCGGCAGCGCTCATTTGAGTTTCCTCTCCGCGCGCCCGATCGGGCACACGCGCATGCACTCGAAGCACTGGGCGACCGACTCCTTGTAGAAGGCGATCGCCGAGGCCGAGCGGGTGAAGAAGTCGGAATGGATCATCATGCGCCGCCGTTCCGCGTCGTCTTCGTTGACGATCTGCTCCATGGCCTTCTGGAAGCTGTTGATGCCGAAGTTCATCGCACGCGACACGCACCGCTCGCGGTCGTAGTAGGTGGTCGCGATGCGGTCGTTCTCATCCAGGGTCCCGTGCAGGCAGCCGCCGTCGTCCGAGGGACAGGCCGCCTGGCAGGGCGTGCGCCCGCCGGCCTTGTAGACCTGCACGCACATCGGGTGCGGGCAGACGTCCTGCTCGAGCATGGGGTCGGACGGCAGTTCAAGCGTGGTGAGACAAGCTGAGTAGTACAGAAGGCCGTACTTCGGATTGAGGATGATGTTGGCCGCGAACGAGCGCGTCCCCAGTCCGGACAGCACCGCGGCCAGCATCATGGAAAACGCCGGCTGGTGGCCGCCGACCGGCAGGCCCGGCGCCTGGATCGCCTGGTGGCCATATTCGCGCTCGATGTGGTCGGCGACGATGTGGATCACCCGGTCGTTGGCGAAGTCGTAGCCGTTCATCTCGATCAAGCGGTGGTCAGGCGAGAGCCAGGCGCCGGCCGAAGGACCGCGCACCCCGACGACGACGACCGACTTGGCCCCGGGCAGGATGTCGTAGGGCCTGCTGCCCGGCGGGACGAACTCGTCCCAGCGATGCGTGGGAGCGATGCCGACCACATCCACCCCGGAGCCGAGCGCGACGCGGCGCAGTTCGTCGGCGCGCGAGAGCGCCAGCGCCGTGTCGGCATCCGGCGCCGCGGCGGCAGCGACCAGTTCAGCCAGGTTGCCCATGCGTGTTCTCCTCGATCGCCCTGCGGCGCAACTCGCCTTTCAGCACTTTGCCGAGCGCGCTCTTGGGCAGCGCGTCGACGAACATGAACCGCCGCGGCACCTTGAAGCCGCCGAGCGAGGTGCGACAGTGGGCCTCGAGCTCATCCGGCCCGACATCGGCCGCGGGCCGGCGCACGACCGCGGCGACGACCTTTTCACCCAGGCGCGGGTCAGGGGCGCCGATGATGGCGGCTTCGGCTACGGCAGGATGACGCTGCAGCACGGCCTCGACCTCGGACGAGTAGACGTTCTCCCCGCCGGTGATGACCATGTCCTTTTTGCGGTCGAGCAGGTAGACGTAGCCGTCCTCGTCGATGCGCGCGACGTCGCCGGTGTAGAGCCAACCGTCCTTGAGCGCCGCGGCGGTTTCCTCCGGACGCTCGTGATAGCCGCGCATGATGTTCGGGCCGCGCGCCAGGAGCTCACCCGCCACGTCGGCCGCAACCTCGCGCCCGCTGTCGTCCACGACCTTGAGTTCGTTGAGCGCGTTGGGCTTGCCCACCGACAACAATCGCCCGCCGCGCTCGCCGGTGGCCTGCATGTGCTCGATCGCCTCGCGGTGCTCGCGCGCGTTGAAGATCGTCAGGTCCGGCGCGGTCTCGGTGAGCCCGTAGCAATTGCAGAAATCGGCATGCGGGAAGGCCTGCGCGACCTTCGCGACCCAGTCGAGCGCCATCGGCGCGGCGCCGTAGATCAGCACCTTGAGCGAGGAGACATCGGCGCGCGCGAACTCGGGGCTGCCGACGGTCGCGATCAACATGGTCGGCACGGTGACGACCGCACCGACGCGATAGCGCGCGATCGCCTCCAGGAAGGCCTGTGGCGAGAACATCGGCAGATAGCACTGCGCGGCACCCTGCAGGAACCAGCCCGTGGCCAGGAGGTCGGCCGAGTGGAACATCGGCGCCGCGTGCAGATAGACGTGCTCGGGCCGCGCGCCCACGGCCAGGCCGAAGGCGACATTGTTGGAGAGGATGTTGGCGTGCGACAGGCGCACTCCCTTGGCGCGCCCGGTCGTGCCGCCGGTGTAGAGGAGCAGCGCGTCCGCGTCCGGATCGGGATCGGCCGCCGGCGCCGGTGCGGCCGCGGCGAGCATGCCCTCGTAAGCGAGCGCATCCGCGCCCGCGCTCTCGCCGAAGACCACGGCCGCGCCGCGCCAGGCGGCCGTGGCCGGATGCTCCAGCAAGGGCGCGAACGCCGACTCGACGAACACCCGTACCGCACCGCAGTCGGCGACGATCTGCGCGATCTCCGGCGGCGCGAGCCGGAAGTTGACCGGCACCGGGATCGCTCCCAGGCGCAGCCCCGCCCACTTGAGTTCCTCGACGCGAAAGCCATTCCGGGAGAGGATCGCGAAGCGGGCGCCACGCGCCACGCCCTGCGCGGCCAGGGCACCGGCCAGGCGCGCGACACGATTGCCGAACTCTTCCCAGGTGAAACTGTGCGCCACATCGAGCACGGCGGCCCGCCGGCCGTGATGGCGGATGACGGAAGCCAGCGCGCGGTTAAGGTTCACCGTCAGGACCTCAGTGCGCGCGAAAGCGCTTCCAGAACTCGGCCGGCTTGATGCGCTCACCGTAGCCAAGCTTCACGTCCAGCCACAGCGCGAGCTTCTTGAGCGGAGAGGCCGCCAGGCGCCGCCAAAACCTGTACCAGGTGCGCGAAGCGAAGCGCGAGAGATCCTTGTTGTACGGGCAGACGCGCATGCAGATGCCGCACTCGGTCGCCTGGTTGACCCAGAACTTGAAGCACTTCTCGGCGTCGACCTGCCACTTGCGGATGCCGATGATCGAGGACTGGTTGGGGATCTTTTCGGTCGGCGCGCCGAAGGAAATCGCCTTCGGCGGGCAGGCCTCTGCGCAGCGCCGGCAGGTGCTGTCGCAGAATTCGCGCACGCCGAAGCGGATCGGGGCGTCGTGGGCCAGCGGCATGTCGGTGTGGATGCGACCAATGCGCACCCGGGGACCGAATTCCGGCGTGATGAGCAGCCCGTTGCGCCCGTATTCCCCGAGGCCGGCGGCGATCGCATAGGGGATCGCCAGCGAAGTATCGTTGACGCTCGCCACCGCCCGGTAGCCGAGGTTCAGGATATAGGTCGCGATCGACTGCACCAGTTCGCAATCGCGCGAATAGCCGTGGCCGACCGCGATGCCGGCGGTGGCCGAGGGGTAGCACTGCACGGCCTCGTAGTGCATCGCCGTGACGATGACGATCGCATTGGGCAGCCCTTCCGGGATGTCATAGGGCTTCTCGGCCAAGGCCTTGGTCGAGAAGCTCTTGGTGTAGTGCCAGCGCGGGTCGGTGTGCGTGATGCCCACGCCATCGGCACCGAAGAGCCTCGACACGCGCTTGATCTCCTCGCTCATCGCCTGCGGCGATTCAACCGGCACCTGCTCCGGGTTCGGGTCGGAGTACGGCATGATGTAGTCCAGAAAGCCGTCGACCCGACCGCGCGCGAGGCTCCTCTGGATGGTCAGGTTGGCGCCCATCCAGCCGGCATTGCGCAACGCGAAATCGCGCACAGAGTAACCATCGGCGTTGCGCGCGCCGAGCCCGGGACGAAACATGCCCTTGAACCAGTTGAGCACCTTCTCCGAGCGGATGCGCGAGTCCCACTGGCCGCGCGTGTAGATGTCGTTGGACTGGTTGAAGCGCTCGAAGCTCTCGCCGACCTCGAATCCGCATTCGGCGTCCTTCGCGTGAACGTGCGGCGCGCGCGCGCGGTACGGACCCTCGCTGGACGGCTGGCGCTCCTGGGACAGGCGTTCAAGCGGCTCGGCGGTCTGCATGCTGTGATCCGTGACGATTCGTTCCGCGCATTCTAGCCACGGGTGAACAATCGTTCAACTCACAATGCTATTGCGTTGCAACATCGCCGCCGCGAAATCACCTGTAGGCAGCACGTCCCTTGCTTGCAGGCCGTACTCCAGCCCTGCTATGATTTGAACAACTGTTCACCGCTCGCAAAGCATGCCCCGCACCGCACCGGCCGACGCCGCAACCCCGGAGCCCGCGAACCTGTCGCGCCGCGACGCCCTTCTGCGCGCCGCGGCAGACGTTTTCGCCCATCGTGGCTATCACGGCGCGGGAATGCGCGACATCGCCGCGGCCTGGGGCGCGCAGCCGGCGGCGATCTACCACTACTTCCCGTCCAAGGCCGCGCTGCTCGAGGCGATCTGCCATTTCGGGATCACCCAGTTCCTCGATCGCCTGGCCGCGATCCAGGCTTCCGACCTGGCCGTGGAAACCAAGGTGCGCGAAGCCGTGCGCGCCCACATCGAGCCCCTCATCGAGGACCGCTTTTACGTGCAAGCCTTCCTGTTCCTGCGTCGCGAACTGCCGGACGCGGCGCGCCGGCCGCTCGACGAACTGTCTCACCGCTACGAGGAACTGTGGCACGCCCTGCTCGTGGAAGGCCAGACGCGCGGCGTGATCCCGAAGAGCCTCGATCGGCGCATCTCGGTGCTGGCGATCCTGGGAATGTGCAATGCCGTGGCGCGGTGGACGCGCAGTGCTGCCGACAGCGGCCTGGACCCGATCGCGACGGTGTTCTCGCAGGTGCTATCGTATGGTCTGTTCGGCGCGCCGACGTCGGACACAGCCGCCCCCGCCCGGCGCGCCACGCACCGGCGCAAGAACCCGGTGAAACCCGCGAAACCAGGAGACTCCCGATGACCCGCCTTGCCCGCACCCTCGCCAGCATTGCCCTGGTCGCACTGCCGACCGCGCATGCGCAGATCGTGCTCGATGTCAATTCATGGGTGCCGGCCGCACACCCGATGATGGCCGACATGACCATGCCCTACTGCAAGGACATCGAATCGGTCACGCAGGGCCGCGTGGTCTGCCGCGTCCTGCCAAAGGCCGTCTCGGCGCCGCCGCAGACGTTCGACTCGATCCGCGACGGCCTGGCCGACCTCGCCTTCACCGTGCATGGCTACACGCCGAGCCGCTTCGTTTTCTCGGAGGTGGCGGAGTTCCCCTTCATGGCCGATTCGGCTGAGGTCATGTCGGTGGCCTACCAGCGCATCTACGAGCGCATGCTGGCGCGTTTCGACGAGCACAAGGGCGTCGTGACCCTGGCGGTCTTCACACACGGCCCGGGACAGATCTACAACACCCGGCGGCCGGTGACCACCCTCAGGGACCTGGAAGGCATGAAGCTGCGCGTCGGCGGCGGCATGGTCAATGAAGTCGCCAAGGCCATCGGCGCGACCCCGGTGCTGCGACCGGCGACCGACAGCTACGAGATGATGGCCTCCGGCGTTGTCGACGGCACGCTCCTGCCCAAGGAAACGCCGGTCGGGTTGAAGCTCATGCCCCTGGTCAAGCATGCGACCTATGTTCCTGGCGGGCTGTACAACGTCAGTTTCCTGATCATGGCCAATCCCGCCAAGTGGAACTCGATCTCCGCCGCCGACCGCGAGGCGATCAACCGCATTTCCGGCGAGGCGCTGGCGCGGCGATTCGGTCGCGCCTGGGACTTGGCTGACGGTCGCGGCCAGAAGGCGGTGGTCGATACCAACATCCCGACGGTCACCGCGAGTCCGCAATTCATGGCTGACATCCGCGCCCGCACGGCCGGGCTCGAGCAGGCCTGGATTGACAAGGCACGCGCACGCGGCGGCGACGGCCGCGCCATCCTCGATGCGCTGCGCGCGGAAATCAACGCGCTGGCGCGCCGCTGACGTTTCTGCTTATGCCGCGTATTGCTGTCGCGGGTGCTGCGCCCGAGCGCGCCCGCTTATAATTCGTCGTCAACCCTCCTCCGCGCGTTGCGCGGTCCGCAACCAGGACAGTTTCATGACCCACGTCGTCACCGAATCCTGCATCAAGTGCAAGTACACCGACTGCGTCGACGTCTGCCCCGTCGACTGCTTTCGCGAAGGCCCGAACATGCTCGTCATCGACCCTGACGAATGCATCGACTGCGCGGTCTGCATCCCGGAATGCCCGGTCAATGCGATCTATGCCGAGGAAGACGTGCCGGACGACCAGAAGAAGTTCACGCCGCTCAATGTCGAACTCGCAAAAGGCTGGCCCTCGATCACCAAGACCAAGGGACCGCTGGCCGACGCCGATGACTGGAAGGACGTGAAAGACAAGTTCGCGCACCTCGACCGGGGCTGACGCGGGGCACGCCCTGAATCCATCCGGGGGCCGCGCTGCGGCCCTTTTTTGTTCACGCCGCAAATGACCATGCTGAACCTTGCCTTCGATCTGGAGTTTCCCGACCTCTACCGTCGCCCTGGCCTCGAACGGATCGATGCTGCCTTCCTGGCCGCGCTGGCCGCCTCCGACGCCGCCCTTGCCGCCCGGCTGACCGCAGCGCGCGCCGCGCCCGCTGCGCTGGAACGCAAGGCCGAGTCCGAACTCGTCATCGAACTGGCCCCGCACGTCGACGACTTCATCGGCACCCTCTTCGGCATCGCTCCTGACATCCGCGCCTTGGCCGAACGTCACCATGCGCTCGCGCCGGTCTTCGAAGTCAAGCGTCAGTTCGTACAACGCAAGGCCGCGAAGACCTTCGACGCCGCGGCTGCGGCGGCACTCGACGGTGCCGCGCTCACCTACGAGATCGAGGGGCTCGTCGGCGCCTCGGTCGACCAGTTGGCGGCCTTCGAGCTCGCCTTTGCGCGCCACGTGACGCGCTGGGAGGCCGACCCGGCCACCTTTGCCGGCAGCCTGGAAGTCGCGCTGCGTTACGCTGGCTGGGCGCTCATTACCGAGGCCGGCACGCACCGCCATGCGCCGGGCGTGCTGTTCAAGGCGCCGCGCAAGATCGACCCGGTCACCGTCATCGACCACGTGCTCGATCGGCGCGACATCGATGGCACGACCACCTTCACGATCAAGCCTGAGCACATCCGCCGACGCCAGGGCTTCAAGCTGACCGATCAGGGCACGGACCTGACCGGCGCTTTGGACCAGGCCAACTACTGCATCTGGTGCCACAAGCAGGGCAAGGATTCCTGCTCGACCGGTTTGAAGGAGAAACCGCCCAAGGATCAGCCTGATGCCGTCACCTTCAAGCGCACCGTGTTCGGCGTGCGCCAGGCCGGCTGCCCGCTGGAAGAGAAGATCAGCGAATTCCACAGCGCCAAGGTTGCAGGCCACGCCGTCGGCGCGCTGGCCATCATCGCCATCGACAACCCGCTCGCGGCGGCCACCGGGCACCGCATCTGCAACGACTGCATGAAGTCCTGCATCTACCAGAAGCAGGAACCGGTCAACATCCCGCAGGCCGAGACGCGGACCTTGAAGGACGTGCTCGAACTGCCGTGGGGATTCGAGATCTATTCGCTCCTCACGCGCTGGAACCCGCTCAACCTGCGCCGCCCGCTGCCGCGGCCCGACAGCGGCCGCAAGGTGCTGGTTGTCGGCATGGGGCCGGCGGGCTTCGGCCTGGCGCACAACCTCATCAACGACGGGCATCACGTGGTGGGCATCGACGGCCTCAAGATCGAGCCGCTCGAAAGCACCGTCAGCGGCGTGGGCGCCGATGGCCGGCGCACGGCCTTCACGCCGATCCGTGATTTTTCCAGCCTCAAGGAAGACCTGGACGATCGCGCCATGGCAGGCTTCGGCGGGGTTGCCGAATACGGCATCACGGTGCGCTGGGACAAGAACTTCCTCAAGGTCATTCGCCTGCTGCTGGAACGCCGCAACGAGTTCACGCTCTTTGGCGGCGTGCGCTTCGGCGGCACGCTCACCCTCGAGGACGCGTGGCAACTGGGCTTCGACCACGTCGCTCTCGCCATTGGCGCGGGCAAGCCCACGCTCCTGGACATTCCCAACGGCTTCGCGCGCGGCGTGCGCACGGCCTCCGACTTCCTGATGGCCCTGCAACTGACCGGCGCGGCCAAGGCCGACTCGATCGCCAACATGCAGCTGCGCCTGCCGGTAGTGGTGATCGGCGGCGGGCTCACCGCCATCGACACGGCCACCGAGTCGCTCGCCTACTACCAGGCCCAGGTCGAGAAGTTCCTTGCCCGCCACGAGGCGCTGGTCAAGGCCGATGGCATCAGCGCCGTGCGCGGCGCATGGCGCGACGAGGAGCGCGAGATCGCCGAGGAGTTCCTGGCCCACGCGCGCGCCATCCGCGCCGAGCGCGATACCGCGCAGCACCAGGGACGCGAGCCGCGCATCATCGAACTGCTGCAAAGCTGGGGCGGGGTCACCATCGCCTACCGGCGGCGCATGATCGACAGCCCTTCGTTCACCCTCAATCACGAGGAGGTCGAGCTCGCGCTGCAGGAAGGCATCGCGTTCGCCGAGTGCCTGACGCCCAGGCGCGCCGACCTCGACAACTACGGTGCGGTCAAGGGCATGGCCTTCGCGCGCTCGCGTGTCGGCGCGGACGGCAAATCGGTGCCCGACGGCGACACCTGGCTGCCCGCGCGAACGGTCTTCGTCGCCGCCGGCACCCAACCCAATACCGTGCTCTCGCGCGAAGGCGAGCCCGCCGAGCGCGCGCACTTCAGGGTCGACGGCAAGTACTTCGCCGCCGTGGACGAGGACGGCAACCCGGTCAAGCCCGAAGCTTCGATCTCCAAGCCGCGTCGGGCCGAGGTACTGATGCACAGGTCAGGCGACGGCCGCTTCGTCTCCTACTTCGGCGATGTGCATCCATCGTTCTTCGGCAACGTCGTCAAGGCGCTGGGTTCGGCCAAGCAAGGCTACCCGGTCGTCAGCCGCGTCCTGGCCGGCAAGGCACCGACCGCGGTCGCCGCGGCCGACCTGGTCGAGACGCTCAACCGCGAGTGGCGCGCCACGGTGCACGAAGTCATCCGCCTTACCCCGACGATCGTCGAGGTCGTCGTCAAGGCGCCGGCCGCCGCACGGCGCTTCGAACCCGGCCAGTTCTACCGCCTGCAAAACTTCGAATCCCAAAGCCCCCTGGTGCAGGGCACGCGCCTGCAGATGGAGGGCCTGGCTCTGACCGGCGCGTGGGTTGACCGCGAGCAGGGCCTGGTGTCCACCATCGTGCTGGAGATGGGCGGTTCCTCGGACCTGTGCGCCGCGTTGAAGCCCGGCGAGCCGGTGGTCCTCATGGGGCCGACTGGCGCGCCGACCCACATCGTCCCCGGCGAGACCGTGGTCCTGGTGGGCGGCGGGCTCGGCAACGCGGTGCTGTTCTCGATCGGCCAGGCCTTCCGCAGTGCAGGTTCCAAGGTGCTGTACTTCGCGGGCTACAAGAAGATGATCGACCGTTACCACGTCGAGAACATCGAGCGCGCCGCCGATGCGGTCGTCTGGTGTTGCGACGAGGAACCCGGCTTCACGCCGGGGCGCCAGCAGGACAAGAGCTTCGTCGGCAACATCGTCCATGCGATGGAGGCCTACGCCTCCGGCCGCCTGGGCACGGCTACGCTCTCGATCAAGGATGCGGACCGCATCATCGCCATCGGCTCGGACCGCATGATGGCCGCAGTGGCACGCGCTCGCCACGATGTGCTCAAGGCGCACGTCAAGCCCGGGCATGTCGCGCTGGGCTCGATCAACTCCCCCATGCAATGCATGATGAAGGAGATCTGCGCCCAGTGCATTCAGCCGCACAGGGACCCTGTCAGCGGCGAGGTCACTTATGTCTTCTCCTGCTTCAACCAGGACCAGGAACTCGACCGCGTCGAATTCAGTGTCCTCAACGACCGGCTGGGCCAGAACTCGCTGCAGGAAAAGCTGACGGCGAAGTGGATCGAGCGCTGCGCGCGGGCCGGCGGGACCGGCCCCTGAACGCCGCGCCCCTGGCGCCGTTCGCGGCGCCAGGGGCTTGCCTCAGGAAGCAGAGGCCTTGCCGGCCTCGAGCTTGTCCTGCGTCCGCGTGGCGAAGTCGCCGGCATCGTGGCGCTCACGCAGTTGCTCCTCGAGCGGCCCGACGGCACGATTGACCATGCGCCCGCGCTTGACCGCCGGGCGTGCGCCGATCTCTTCGGTCCAGCGCTGCACGTTCTTGTAGGACTGAACGTCCAGGAAGGTGCCGGATTCGCCGTAGATCTGCCCGCGGGCGAGCGTCCCGTACCAGGGCCACACCGCGATGTCGGCGATGCTGTAGGCGTCGCCGCCCAGATAGCGGCTCTCCGCCAGGCGCCGGTCCAGCACATCCAGCTGGCGCTTGGTCTCCATGGCGAAGCGGTCGATCGCGTATTCGATCTTGGTCGGCGCGTAGGCATAGAAGTGCCCGAAGCCGCCGCCCAGATAGGGCGCGCTGCCCATTTGCCAGAAAAGCCAGTTCATGACTTCGGCACGCGCCGCGCCGGATGCGGGCAGGAAGGCGTTGCCGAACTTCTCGGCCAGGTACACGAGGATGGAGCCGCTCTCGAATACCCGCACAGGGATCGCGCCACTTCGGTCCATGAGCGCCGGAATCTTGGAATTCGGGTTGACCGCGACAAACCCGCTCGCGAACTGGTCGCCCTCGTTGATGCGGATCAGCCAGGCGTCGTACTCGGCCCCCTTGTGCCCTGCTGCCAGCAATTCCTCGAGCATGATCGTGACCTTGACGCCGTTGGGCGTGGCCAGTGAGTACAGCTGCAAGGGGTGCTTGCCGATCGGCAGTTCCTTGTCATGCGTGGCGCCGGCGATCGGACGGTTGATGTTGGCAAAGCGGCCGCCTGAGGCCTTGTCCCAGGTCCAGACCTTGGGCGGGGTGTAGGTGGTGGTGTCGGTCATGCAGGGTTCTCCGGGGGGGTGGAAAGGTGCGACGAGGCCGTCGCGCATCTAAGCGTGCGCCCTGATTCTACGGATGCGCGCCGGTGCTAGACTCGCGCGCTTTCGCGGCACAGGCCGCCCGGACCACCTGGCTCATCGAGGAACCGCCATGACCCACAGCATCATCGCCACCATCAAGGCCAAATCCGGCCAGGAAGCGCAGTTCCTGGCCGTGGCGCAGGAACTCATCGCCGCCGTGCGCGCCAACGAACCCGGCTGCCTGCTCTACACCCTGAGCCAGGGCGAGGACAAGAGCACCTTCGTCTTCATGGAACGCTACGCCGACGATGCGGCGCTGGCCGCGCATCGCGGCACGGAGCACTTCAAGCGCCTGGGTCGCGCGATGGGCGCGTTCATGGACGGTGCGCCGGTGATCCAGCGCATGGTCGAGGTCGGCTGACGACGCTCCGCCGTCGGGGCGCTCAGCCCGCCTCGCGCAGTTCCAGCGCGCTACCCTTGAGCATGCCGCGGTAACGCTTGCCGCCGGCGCTGATCTCGATATCCTCGCCCATCACGCGGCCCTTGACCTCCAGCATGTTGCCGCCCGTGGTCAGCGAACCGGAGAGCATCTGGTACTCCTGGCGCAGCACCACCTGCCCCAGCGGCGTGGAGTAGCTGCCGGCCACCTGGCGCGGCACCAGCCAGAAGAGCACGCGGCAATATGAGCTGTTGCAGCCCGGCTGTCCGGCCAGGTCGATTTCGCGGTCGGGCTCCCACTCGCCCATGGTGAAGGTGTTGGAGACGATGCGCGTTCCCGGCTTCAGCGCCAGGATCTTGGGACGCAGTTCCAGGTTGATGCGCGGCAGGAGGAACATGGTGATGACGCTGGCCTCGGCGAAGCTGGTCTCGAAGAGATCGGCCTTGACGAAGCTGGCACGCCCGGTCACTCCGGCAGCAGCGGCGCTGCGCTTGGCGAACTCGACCATGTCCGCGTTGTATTCGATGCCCATGGCTCGCGCGCCCAGGCGTGCCGCGGTGATGACGGTGCGCCCATCACCCGAGCCCAGATCCATGACGACGTCGCTGGGCCCGACGCGCGCGACCTCCAGCATCTTGTCGACCACGATCTGAGGGGTCGGCAGCCATATCACGTCCTTGCCGGCCTGGCCGGGGGTGGGCTGGTAGCCGTCGGCAGGAGCCGTAGAACCGGTGGCCGGCTGGGCCTGGGTGGAACCGGCGAACGCGGCGACAAGGAGCGTGGCCAGCGAGAGTCGAATGTTCTTCATGAATACTTCCTGGGTGATTAGGCTCGGCAAGGCACCCATTATGCAAGAGGCGGTGCGCCTGCGGGCGCGGCTAGCGCCGCCCCGCGCCTTCGCGCCGCGGCTGACCGGTTCCGATGCGCCCATCGGCACGCGCGGACAGGTACGCGTACAGGTCGAGCACATGGGGCGAAACCTGCGGATCGCTCTCCCAGGCGGGCATGATCACCCGTGCGCCGCTGCCGCGCTCGCGGCGCATGATCTGCTCGAGCATGGTGTCCGGCGTTGCCGCGCCGCTTGCCGTGTCGTCCTCGGGAGCGACCAGCCGGTAGCTCGCCAGGACACGCGCAGCAAAGGCACGCGGGGTCATGCCGCCGATACGCGTGAGCAGGTTGGGTGCCAGGTCCGTTCCGCCCCCGCCGACGCCGTGGCAAGCGTGGCAGGCCGAGTGGAAGACGCGCCAGCCTGCATAGGTACCACGATCGACACGACCGTCCACGACCCGGTAGTCGCCGGGCATCGGCTGGTCGCGCTTCTGCGCCGCAACCGGCGCTGCCGCCATGAGAGCCAGCAGCACCAATGGCAACCACGCGCGCAGACGGCGATCCACGCTACCCCGACAAGACGCCATGTTCAGCCCCCGGCAAACAATGATGCCCACAGTCTGGCGCGCGACCGGGGGCGCGGCTTGAGGAAAATCAAGCGGCATGCGCTTTGCGGCGCTTTGGCGATGCAACGATAATCGGGGCAATCGCCCATTTGCCATGCGCTTTCTAAAGTTTCTCTTCGCCCTGACCGGCGCCGCCATCCTCCTGGTGGTCGGCGTGGTGTTCTCGCTGGTCTTTTTTGCCTTCGCGGCCGCGGCCGGGTTGCTCCTGTGGGCCTGGCTGGCCTGGCGCGGCGCCCGGCTGCGCGGTGCAGCAGACGCGTCGGCACCGCCTGTGAAGCCCGGCAGCGGTCATGTCATCGAGGGCGAAGTCGTCGTCATCCACGAAGAGGCGCCGCCGATGCGCAAGTTGCCCGACCGTCCTGCCTGATGCCTGCCGCTTGCAGATCCTCGCAAGGCGAGCGCCTCGGCCTGCAAGACCCCGCGCACGCGCAAGGGCGCCATGTCGCGTCGGCTGGCATTCCGTCGGCCACCTGTCCACCAACCATGTTTCAGAAACGAACCAGAAAATGAAGAATCTCGAGGTCATGATCGCCGGCGCCGGCCTGGGTGGCCTGGCTGCTGCCGCCTGCCTGCTCAAGAAGGGCTTCAAAGTGCGCGTCTTCGAGCAGGCGCCACAGTTGGGCGAGATCGGCGCCGGCGTGCAGCAAAGCGCCAATTCGGCCAAGGTGCTCTACCACCTGGGCCTGCGCGACGCGCTGGAGAAGGTCGCGGTCAAGCCGCAGACCTACGAGTTCCGGCGCTTCGACACCGGCGAGCTGATGCATGCGATCCCCTTCGCCGGCAAGCACCTGGAGGAGCACGGCGCGCCCTATTACCACATCCACCGCGCCGACCTGCACCAGATCCTGGTCGACTGCGTGCGTTCGCTCGATCCGAACTGCATCACCCTGAACGCACGCGCCACTGGTTACAGCGAGAACGCAGAGGGCGCGACCCTCAAGTTTGCCGACGGGTCGACCGCGCGCGGCGACGTACTGATCGGCGCCGACGGCATCAAGTCGGCGATCCGCGCGCAGATCGTGGGTGAAGTGCCGGTCACCTATACCGGCTACGTCGCCTGGCGCCTGACCGTGCCGCGCGCGAAGCTGCCGGCCGACCTGATGGACATCGTCGGGCAGGTCTGGTGCGGGCCGAAGAATCACTGCGTCGTCTACTGGCTGCGCCGCGGCGAAGTCCTCAACTGGGTAGGCTGCCCCGAGCGCAGCGCCTGGGAGGACGAGTCCTACACCCAGCGCCGGCCGTGGGAGGAATTGAAGGCCGACTACGCGGGCTGGCATCCGAAGATGCAGGCCATCCTCGATGCGACCGACAGGAACGAGTGCTACCGCTGGGCGCTCAACAACCGGCCGCCGGTCAAGAACTGGAGCACCGCGCGCGCCACGCTCTTAGGTGATGCGGCGCATCCGACGCTGCCGTTCATGGCGCAGGGCGCCTGCATGGCCATCGAGGACGGCGCGGTGCTCGCGCGCGCGCTCGAGGGATCGGCGAGTGTCTCCGAAGGGCTGCAGCTCTACCAGAGGAATCGCGTCGATCGTACCGCGCGGGTGGTCAACGAATCCACCGACCACGGCGGGCTGTACCACATCGTCGACGTGGAAGAGATGCGCGCGGCCTTTGCCAAGCGCAACATCGCCAAGGAGCGCGCGGAGTGGCTGTTCAACTACGACCCGCTGACCGTGCCGCTGAAGTGAAGGGCTCGGCCGCGTTTACCGGCGCGGCCGCTTGGCCTCTCCCAGGCAGCCTTCGCTTCAAGAAAGGACCGCCCCCCGCAACGCGTGGTTGGCCTATTCGACGATATCGTCGGTGCGCAACAGCAATTCCTGCGGGATGGCAAGCCCCAACGCCGTCGCGGTACGTTTGTTGATCGCCAGATTGAAAACCCGCGGCAGCTCCACCGGCAGGTCGGCCGGCTTGGCAACCTTGATGATGCGCACGACATAGTCCGCGGCGCGACGGAAGTTTTCATCCAGGCCCTCGCCATAGCTGATGAGGCCGCCGGCGACCACACCTTCGCGAAAGGAGAACACGGTCAAGGCCCGCGCCCGTTGCGCGGCATCGGCGATGACCGCACTGTGGGCCTGGAGAAAAGGACTGGGAACGACGATCAGCGCTCCGACCTTGGCGGGTTGAAGGGCTTTGAGCGCGGCGTCGAGTTCAGCCCGGTTCTCGACCGATTGATCCAGGAGCTTGATGCGGCTTTGCTGCGCCGCGAGGCTGATCTGGCGCACATACATCGGCGAGGCGCGCGGGTCGTGCAGCACAGTAACCGTGGCGAGCTTCGGCCTGAATGCCAGCAGAAACTCGAGCAGTTTGTGGCTGGTTTCCACCGCGGCCGTGGTGGGGCCGGTGACGTTTCCACCGGGACGCGCGAGACTAGCGACATAGCCACTGGTAACCGGATCGCCCACACCGGCCATGACGATCGGGATCGTGCGTGTGGCCTCGCGGGCCGCCTGCACTGACAGGCCGGATAGCGCGACGATCAAGTCCACTTTGGCCTGAATCAATTCCTGCGCCAGCGTTGGCAGGGCCGCCAGATTCTGATTCGCATAACGCCATTCAAATTGGAGATTGCTGCCTTCGCGATAACCGAGTTCGGCGATGCGCTTCACCAGCGCGTCCTGGGCCAATGCGTCGGAGGCGCCCGGCACCGGCTTTGCGCGCAAAGCGAGAACGCCGACGCGCCAGACTTTGGTTATCGATTGCGCACGGATGACGGGCGGCGCCACCAGGACTGAGGAGACTCCAACCGCACCACTTGCAATCAACAATTTTCTGCGTGGAATCATGCGTACTCCGCCTGGCTCAGTGAATCTTGCTTGCTTCACATTGTTCCGACACCGCGATTCTGACGCATCGGAGCATGCATGACGCCTTCCAGTTCAAGCTTGCCCGAACGAAGCAACCGCAGCGCTTCACGCGGGCTGGCCGGCGTGAACAGGGCCTCGATCACGCGCCGGGTACGGATCACGCCACCCGACGCCCCGCCGGTCAACCCTCGGGCTTGATGTTCGCGGCCTTGATGACCTTGGACCAGGTGTCGATGTCGTCGCGAATGGTCTGCGTGAACTGCTCCACCGTCTTGATCGGCGCCGGCATGGCGAAGTTCAGCGCGACCAGCCGCTGACCCATCGCCGGGTCTTGCAGCAGCCGGTTGGTTTCCTCATTGAGCCGGCGCACGATCGGCATCGGCGTGCCGCCCGGCGCCATCAGGCAATACCAGGCGTCGATGTCGAACTTGAAGCCCTGCTCGGTCATGGTCGGGATGTCGGTCATGTTCGGCGCACGCCGGGTGCCGCTGATGGCGATCGGCCTGCCCTTGCCGGCCTTGTGCAGCACCTGCGCGGTCTCGACCGCCAGGAAGCCGATCTTGATCACGCCCCCCATCATGTCCTGCGCCAGCGCCGCGGTGGCCCGGTAGGGCACGTGGTTCATCTTCAGACCGGCCTGGGTTGCCAGCGCTTCCATCGACAGGTGGCCGCCGGACCCGACGCCCCAGGAGCCATAGTCGTACTTGCCCGGGCTGGCCTTGACCAGCGCCACGAACTCCTTCAGGTCCTTGACCGGCAGGTCGGGAGCGACCATCAGCATGTTGCCGCCGCTGCCCACCTGCGCGATCGGCTGCAGGTCCTTGAGGGTGTCGTACGGGAGCTTGGGAAACAGCGCCGCGTTGACCGCAATCGCAGCCGCATAACTCCACAGCAGCGTGTAGCCGTCCGGCGCCGCCTTGGCGACGACGTCGTTGCCGATGGCGCCGTTGGCGCCCGGCCGGTTCTCGACGATGAAGCTCTGTCCGAAGATCTTGGCGTACTGTTCGGCGAACAGCCGCGCGTAGATGTCGGTGCCCGCGCCGGCGACGCCGGTCGCGACGATGCGCACCGGCCGGGCCTTTGGCCAGTCACCGGCCTGGGCCACCGCGGAAGGCGCCAGCCCCACCGCCGCAGCGGCCGCGCAGAATTGGCGCCGGTTGATTCCGTTTCGCATTTGCAGTCTCCTCATGAGTTGTTGTAAGTCACAGTCCGCGTATGTTGCCACGGCGTCCAGCACAATCGTGCGGACGCCTGGAGTGCCGCACTGCGCGATTCACGGGCCCGGCACATGCGGCCGGCGCGGCGGACTAGCACTTCGCCATCGCGTGCTCAGCCGCGAACCTGAGCGGCCGCGTGCAGCGTGGAGTCGCGCTGGTTGGCAAACCAGGTCTCGGGGTCGATGCGCTGCTGGCGCCGCACATCGATCTTGATGGCGCGGCTGGCACCGGCGGGAAAGCTCGCGATCCGTTGCGCTATGGCCTCTGCGCGGGCACGCACCTGGTCATCGGCCACCAACTCCTGCACCACGCCCAGGCGGTGCAATTCGGGCGCGGGCACGCGGTCACCCAGAAAGGCCATGCGGGCCAGCACAGCCTCGCCATGGCGCAGCCTCATCCAGGCCGCGTTCATGGGAATGCCCACACCTTGCTGGATCTCGCCGATCTGCAGGAACGCACCCTCGCCGGCCACCAGCACATCGCCGGCCAGCGCCAGTGCCGTGCTGCCGTTGATGCCATAGCGCTCCAGTGCCACCACGATCGGGCAGGCGCAGTGGTACAGCGCCATGTGGGCACGGCGCAGGCTGGTCTGGAAGCGCCGTGCTGCAGCCGGGCCATCGCCTGCGGACTGCTGCAGTTCGGTGAGGTCAACGCCGGAGCTGAATGCGCCGCCCTCGCCGCGCAGCACGATGGCGGCCACGGAGGCATCGGCCGACAGCGCCTGCAGCGCATCGGCCAGGGCGTCCATCATGGCGGCCGTCATGGCGTTGCGCCGCTCCGGTTGGTTCATCGCCAGCGTGGCCCAGCCCTGGGCGCGGCTCACGAGCAAAGGGGATGTATCGGTCATGGGTGTCGCCTTGCTTTCATGTTGGTTCACGCATCATAGGTCGCTGGAAGCGCCAGGCCGCAGCGACAAACCACCGTGCCGCGCCGATGAGGCAATTGCGGACATGGCCGGCGGGCCAGCTCGTTGATAACGCCGTTGGTGCAACGCATTTGTACAGCATCTTGGCCCGGGCGCCCTGGCGGCGGCTCGATGAAGCCTGCGCGTCGGCACGCAATGGGACTTGGCTCTGCCACGGCCGCTGATATCCGGTGCGCCTCGCCCCGGGCGAGGCCGCGTCGATCCGGCCGCCGCGTCACGATGTCCACGCGTCCCGATCGGGCCCCTTCTGAACGCAGCCCTCAGGCGCCAGGAGGACGGCGCACCACCGCCCCCAGCAGGGCCGACATGCCCTTGTGGCCGCTGCCTTCATGGATCTCGGCGTCGTAGCCGGCGAGTTCGACGATCTCGCAATCGGCGAAGGCCTCGCGCACCATGTCCACGGTGTACAGGTGATCGCGCTCGGGCGGGCCGCCGGTGCCGTAGGCGAGTTGCTCGACGCGATAACCCTGCAGGACCAGGAGTCCCCCGGGCTTGAGCGCTTGCTTGAACCAGCCAAACAGGCGCGAGCGCTCTGTCGGCGTGGCGAACTGGATGAAGATGGCAGCGATGACGTCGTAGAGCGCCGCCGGCCATTCCAGCTCGACGACGTTGGCGCGGGCGAAATCCACGGCAACGCCGCGCGCGGCGGCGAGCGCCCGGGCCTTGGCCAACGCCACCGGCGAGAAGTCCAGAGCGTCGACCGCAAGCCCGTGTTCGGCCAGCCAGACGCTGTTGCGGCCCTCGCCGTCGGCCACCGACAGCGCGCGGCCGCGCCGGGGCAGCAGGTCGGCCTTGGAAGCCAGGTAGGCGTTGGGCGCCTCACCGAACAGGAACCCCGGCGCCGCATAGCGTCCGTTCCAGCGCTCCAGCGCCTGCGCGTGGGTTTTGCGAGGCACCGGGGCTTTGGCGACTTCAGTATTCATGTCTGTCTCATTTCACCTTGACACCGGCACCATCATAGACGGCAACCTCAATCGGAATACCCTGGCCGACGCTTTGCGACACAGTGCAAAAACCCTCGAACTGCGAGAGCGCGCGCTCGAGATGCGCGAGGCCTGCCGCGGCGGCGCCCAAGCGAATCTCGACCTGCATGCGCGTCACCCGCATTCGCCCTTCGGCATTGCGATCGAGGGTGGCGGCAACGCGCGCGGCAATGCCTCGCGCGTCCTGCTTGAACTTGGCCAGCGCGAAATGGAGGCTGTCCGCGAGGCAATTGCCGACCGCTGCGGCCAGCAATTGCACCGGCGGCGGGCCGCTGCCGCCACCCAGCAGCGGCGGTTCGTCACCGTACACGACCGGCACCCCGGCACCGAATTCGATGGCGAAGCGGTAGTCCTTTTCCTGCCTGAGACGGACTTCCACGGTATGGCCCACATCGCCTCCTGTCAATGCCGGTCGCGCATGTCTGTGAACCCCGCGATTAGACCGCCGCAGACCATAGGCAAGCTTGATCCAAAGCAACCTGGCGGCGAATCCTGCCGACCGACGCACACCTGATGCGCGCACCACGCCAAGGTCGATGCCTTCGAGCACGCGGTCGAACAGCAGGTGCACGACTAACCAAGAAAGCCGAAGGTGCCGGAGACGATGATGGCAGCGAACGCAACACGGGTGACCGAGTCGATCCATTGCCACCCGAGCCAAACCGCGAGGCCGCCGGCCAAGAAGCGCCTATCATCACTATCTTGCGGAGCGCGCTCGCGCGCGCCGGTGTTGTCGATGATCAGGGGACGGAGTATGGTGCAGGGATATGCGGGGTCGTTCGTTCTGGCGTGTGCCATCCTGTGCAACGCGCCGCCGGTCACCGCGCAAGCGCCGCACACGCATCAACACAGCTTCGGCGACGCGGCGAAGTGGGCCAAGGTCTTCGACGACCCCAGCCGCGACGCGTGGCAAAAGCCGCACGAGGTCATCGCCGCGCTGGCCCTGCCGCCGGACGCCGTGGTGGCCGACATCGGCGCCGGCACCGGCTACTTCGCCGTGCGCCTGGCGCGCATGCTGCCCAAGGGTCGGGTGTACGCGATCGACATCGAGCCCGACATGGTCCGGCATCTCGAGACGCGCGCCCGGCGCGAAGGCCTTTCCCACGTCGCGGCGATCAAGGGCGAATTCGCCGATCCGCGCATTCCGGCCCCGGTCGACCTGATCCTGTTGGTCAACGTCTACCACCACATCGACGCGCGCGAGCGCTATTTCGCGCAACTGCGCTCATCGCTCAAGCCCGGCGGACGCATCGCCGTGATCGACTTCCGCATGAGCGCGCCGGTCGGCCCGCCGCGCGCGGCGCGCATCGCCCCCGAAGAGGTCGTCGCCGAACTCGGGCGGGCCGGCTATGCGCCCGCCGGCGAGCACAGCTTCCTGCCCAACCAGTACTTCCTGCTGTTCACCCCGGCGCTGCGCTGAACGGGCCGGGCCTGACCCCGGGGCCGGCCGCGCCGTGCGCGAGCGCCGTGATCGCTGCGGCCTACAATCGTGCCGTTGATTCCCGAGGACCAAACATGCGCATCGCTTCGCTCGCCGGCGCACTCGCCGCGCTACTCTTGGGCGCCTCAGCCGCGGCGCAGCCGGCGTGGCCCTCGCGGCCCGTGACGCTACTGGTCGGCTACGCCGCCGGCACCGGCATCGACACCACGGCGCGCTTCTACGCCGAGCGGCTGCGCGAGGCAACCGGCCAACAGTTCCTCGTCGTCAACAAGGTGGGGGCGTTCGGCAACCTCGCCGCGCAGGACGTGCTGCGCGCCGCACCCGACGGCTACACCGTGCTGGTGACGCCGAACGGCACGCTGACCACCAACCAGCACCTGATGAAGAAGATGCCCTTCGACGCGCTGAAGGACTTCGCGCCGGTGGCGACGATGGCGCGCTGGGGCGCGATCCTGCTGGTCAACCCGCGCGAGGCGCCGGTGTCGAGCGTGGCCGAACTCACCGCCCTTCTCAAGGCGCAGCCCGGCAAGCTCAACTTTGCCAGCGGCAACTTCACCGGGCAGGCGGCAGGCGAGCTCTACAAGATCCGCGCCGGCGTCTCGGCGACGCACGTGCCCTACAAGGGCGTGCCCGCGGCTTTGGCGGATCTCGTCGGCGGGCAGGTGCAGTTCATGTTCGCAGACGTCGTCACCGGACTGCCGCAGGTGCGCGCCGGGCGCCTGCGCGCGCTCGCGGTGACCACGCCGAAACGCCTGCCGAACGCACCCGAGATCCCCACCATGGTCGAGGCCGGCGTCCCCGACTACGCGCTCGTCAACTGGTTTGGCGTGTTCCTGCCGTCGGGCGCGCCCGAGGCCCTCGTGCGCCGCATCGGCGACGCGGTCAACGCGGTGACGAACTCGCCCGCCGCGCAGGCGTTCTACGACAAGGTCGGCGGCGAAGCCTTCCCCGGCACGGCCGAATCCACGCGCCGCACGATCGAATCCGACATCCCCGCATGGGGCCGGCTGGTGAAGGCCGCCGGCATCGAGCCGGAGTGAGCGCGATGATCGAGCTCTGGCACAGCAAGCACTCGACCTGCTCGCAGAAGGTCCGCCTCGTGCTGGAGGAAAAGGGCCTGGCGTGGACGGGCCATCACCTCAACCTGCGCCGGTTCGACCACCTTTTGCCGGCGTTCCTTGCCCTCAACCCGGCGGCGATGGTGCCCGTGCTGAAGGACGCGGGCCAGGTGATCGTCGAGTCAAGAATCATCAACGAATACCTCGAGGACGCCTACCCCGACGTGCCGCTTGCGCCGCGCGACCCTTTCGCGCGGGTCCGCATGCGCCTGTGGACGCGCTATTCGGACGAGGTGCTGACGCACGCCATCAAGCTGCCCTCGTTCGCGAAGAATATTGCACCCGAGCTCGCGCGCATGGACCCGGCCGAGGTGGCGGCGATGGTGGAGAAGATCCCCAACCCCGCGGTGCGCGCGCGCTGGCAGCGCGCCGCGACCGCAGGCATCAACGACCAAGAACTCGCGCTGTCGATTGCGCAGCTCGCCGACATGGCGGCGCGCATGGACGCGGCGCTCGCGGAAGGCCCGTGGCTCGCGGGCGAGACCTTGAGCTTGGCCGACATCGACGTCGTGCCTTACGTGCAGCGACTGGTGCGCGTGGAGCTCTTCCACCTCGTGGCGGCGCGCCCGCGCGTCGCCGACTGGTATGCGCGCATCAGCGCACGGCCGGCCTACCGCAAGGCGATGCCGGCGGCGGGGTCGGAGGGAACGTAGCCGGGGTAGCAAAGGGGTTTGGCCCGACCTCGCGTCCGGGTCGCATCGCTCAGGATCGGCGCCGCAGCGCCTGACCACGATGAAACAGGATGCCGCGGAACGCCGTGGCGCGCGGGAGGTCATGAACTTGCCGGGTCGCAAGCTCGCCGGCGGCGTGCACGGCGATGCAGTTTCCGATCTCACCATCCTGGTATGCCGACGTACCGGTGGGTCGCGCATCAAGCATCGCCTCAGGTGGCTGGTGCCCACACGCACTTGAAACCCGGGCGTCCCCGTTTCTTCTCATTTTTGCCTGAACGACAGGTGTGTCGGAAAATCTTACGTGCGTCTCGCAAGCTCACTTGGATCGATTGCGGCTTCATTCGCTAAGTATCTGTCAGGAAATGAAAAAAGTATCTCCCCAAGACAGCGGCACGAGTGTTGCTTATTTTTTTCGGAGCCTGATTTGCTGGCACTATCTGGAGAAACTCGCATGAAAATGACCACTCGCGCCTTGGGCACATTGGCCATCGCCCTGTTTTCCGGTGCCGCTTCTGCAGCCCCGATTTTCTGGACCGATTGGACTGGCGGCGATCTGGATCCCGGAACCGGCTTTCAGGCGCAAGGGACGATCACGACAGGCTCTTCCTCGGTCACCGTGACCTACACGAATACCAACGGCATCGGCTTTTATCAGCCGAGCGGTGGCGATGACTATTGGCAGAACAATCGAGCGGGGAGGAATCCTGCAACTTCGCCTTACACCAGTGCGGCGGTGGACAACATACCGACCGGTACCGACATCGTTGCTCTGAGTCAAGCCGGTACGCAGACCCTGAACTTCTCGCAGGCGATCGCCAACCCGGTCTTCGCATTCGTCAGCCTCAACGGCAACGGTTATGCCTTCAATCGGGATTTCGAGCTGCTGAGCCTTGGCGGCGTCGATGGCAACGATTGCGGCTTTTGGGGTTGCGGTGGTGCCAGCAAAGTCGTCGTCGACCTTGGCGGGGGGAATTTCGAGTACCAACTCAACAGCAACAATATTGGCGGATCTGAACCTCATGGTGCGCTTCGTTTCCTGGGAACATTCGATACGGTCACCTGGCGCAGCAGCTCGAATGAGTTCTGGAACGGTTTCACGGTTGGCGTGCAGGACACGGCAGTCGACTTCTGCGCCGCCAATCCGACCGCGCCTGGCTGCAACCCCTCGACCGGTGTTCCGGAGCCTGGCTCGCTGGCCCTGCTGGGTCTCGGACTGATCGGTCTGGCCAACGGACGTCGGCGCAAAAACTGAACGGACTCCGGTCCTATCCAAAGAACGGGAGCTTCGGCTCCCGTTTGCATTTGCGCGGGTCAGCCGCTTGTCAGTGCAGCCTCCTGGCGCGCGGCGTTTGCCAAGCACATAATCGCAGGCGAGCGCCGAGTAACTCAGCAACCATGATCCGCTTGCCGTAGCATTGGCGCGCCCCGGGGTCGATGTCCTCGGAAGCGCCGTGCCGGAACCTGACGCATGCCCAGGCGATGACCGCGCCCTCCCCACTGATCCAAGACCATCAGGAGGAACCAAACATGCCCACCAAACTGCAACGCGGCAAGGACGACCCGTGGCGACTCAAGACTCCGCCGGGCAGCTCCGACTACACGATGCACACCGACGAGAAGGACGGGCGCAAGGTCCTGGTCTGCACCGTCGGCAGCACGGTGCTGCTCTACGACGCGCGTTGCGTCGACGACCTGCATGCGATGCTCAAGAAGGCCGGCGACTGGGTCGAACTGGGTGGGGCTGACGAGCAGAAGCTCGCCAAGCCCGGCACGGTCGAGGCCTGGGGACGCTCCCCGGACAACCCGGTGGGCGGCTGGTACGGTCTCAAGAAGGGGCTGCGCGGGCGCTTCGGCGTCTACCTGCCGCCGCTCCTGGAGGCGTTGGGCCTGTGCGAGCTGGAACACCTGCCGCGCAACAACCGCATGCGCGCGAAGTGACGCGCCCTGCCGACACGCCTGACAGAGGCTAGGCATGCTCGAGGTACTGGCCTTCGCGATCGTGATCGCCGCATGGTGGGTCGCGCTCCTCGGGCGCAGTACCTGGCTGGCCGTGCTCAGCCTCCTGGCTTTCGGTTTCATGGGCGGCCTCATGGTCTTCTTCGGCGCCCTCGCCTATTGGTGGGACACGGGCATGCGGCCCGGTTCGCAGAACCCGTTCGTGCTGTTGTGCGGACTGGCGATTCTGGTCGCGCAGGCAGTGTCGGTCTTGCGCATGCTGCGGCGCGACCTCGACGAGAGCCACAGGGGACCCTGACATGTCCTTGGCGAACATGGCACTGGCCGGCTGGCTGATCTTTGCCGCCGCAATGGTGATCCTGCTTCTCGGACTGGCGCACCTCCTGTTCACGTTTCGCGGCGAGAGGCTCTCCCCGCGCGACACGGCGCTGCGCGCAGCGATGCAGGCGGGGCATCCGCAGCTGACACGCCAGACCACCATGTGGCGAGCCTGGGTCGGTTTCAACGCCAGTCACAGCCTGGGCGCCATCGTCTTCGGACTCGTCTATGGTTACCTGGCGCTCGGTGCACCCGCGCTCCTCTTCGGCTCCCGCTTCCTTCTGGCCGTCGGTGCGGGGACGCTGGGCGCCTACATGCTGCTGGGGCGTCGCTACTGGTTCAGCATTCCCAACCGTGGCATCCTCCTGGCCCTGTGCCTGTATGCGCTGGGACTGGTGGTCGGGCTGATCGATCGCTGACGGCGCGGCCGTTCACAGGCACACCAGCACCACCGCCGCGCTCACCAGCAGCATGCCGCCGATCTCGAAGGCGGTCATGCTTTCGCGGAACAGGCGCCGCGACACCAGGTAGCTGAAGAACACCTCGGTGAGCCCCAGGATGCGCACATCGGTGGCAGGCCGCAGCGCAAAGGCGGTGAACCAGCCGATCGACGCGAACGCGCCGCAGGCACCTGCCATGGTCGACAATCGCCAGGCGCGCGCCAGCTGCGCCAGCGTCCCAGGCGTTCGCATCTCCAGCCACAGCCCTAAAGTGACCGACTGGATGATCTGCGCCAGGAACACGCCCCACGCACCGATGAGCCAGACCGGGAAGTCCCCCAGGGCCAGCGCCGCCCCGCGATAGCCGATCATCGCAAACGCGAATCCGGTGCCCGAGGCCAGGCCCAGCACTGCGGCGCGACCAGCCCAGGTCGCCTCGCCCGCCGCGGAGAGTCCCTTGGGCATCGACAACAGCACCACACCGACGCTGGCGATGAGAACCGCACTCACCGACAGGGCACTTGGCGTATCGCCCAGGAACAGGAGCCCGAACGCGGCGATCTGCACCAGTTCGGTCTTCGAATAGGTCACCGCGACGATGAAATTGCGTTCCTGCATTCCGGAGAGCAGAAAGAAGGTCGCGGCGATCTGGCCCAGGGCGCCGATGGTGAGCCACATCCAGAACGAGACGTTGAATGCGGGCAGGAGCAAGGGCCCGGGGGTGAAGGCATACACAAGCGCCAGCCACAGCAAAGCGAACGGCAGGCCATAGACAAAGCGCACCAGCGTGGCCGGCAGTGCGCCCAGCGTTTCGGTGAGACTCCTTTGCGCGGCATTGCGCGCGGTCTGCGTCGCCGCCGCGAACAGCACGATCGGTATCCAGGCCCAGCCCGGCAGGACGGGCAGGGTCATAACGTGCTCCGCAGTAAAGTGTGCATCGCCTAAGTGTTTCATGTTTCGCCCGCCTCCCAGGGCAGAGACCCGCAAACACCTTTGTTCCCCAGGAGATTTGATGCGGTCTGGCAGATTGGCGGACGAGAAGCCATGCGGCGCGGCGAAGTCAAATTGTTCTTCGCCCTGTTCTTCCGTTTCTAGGCTGACGTAGAATCGTGTATCAACCCTCGCATGTCATCCAGACTAGACGTCGGGGCTCATCCAATCAGCGGCCATGGCACAAAACGACCCTTCCCTCAAGACCCACCGCATCCGCGCCGAGCGCTGTTATGTGCGCACGGTCAAGGGCGACGACATGGTCAAGCGCAAGGAAGGCGCCACCCCGCGCACCCTCAGGCTGCTGGCGCTGTGCGACGAGTCGCGCATCTTCTCCGATCTCAAGACCGAGATGGACATGCCCTCCGAGGATCTCGAACTCTGGCTGGCCGACCTGTGCAATCGCGGCTTGCTCGAACCGGGCGTCGCACGGCGCAAATAGGCCCGGCGCGACGGCCACACCGTCCCGCACTCAATCCGGCAACGTGAAATAGAAGGTCGCACCGCGGCCGGCTGCGGCTTCACCGCGCACCGTGCCGCCATGGCGGGAAATGATGCGCTTGACCGTCGCCAGCCCGATGCCGGTACCTTCGTATTTCTCTGCGGAGTGGAGACGCTGGAAAACCGAGAACAGCTTGCCCGCATACTGCATGTCGAAGCCGACGCCGTTGTCGCGCACGAAGAATTCGGGCTTGCCGTCGGGACCGTTCGCGCGACCGAACTCGATGCGGCATGGCTCCGCATCGCGACTGTATTTCCAGGCATTGCCGATCAGGTTGTCCAGCACCAGGCGCAGGAGGCCCGGGTCTCCCAGCGCGCGCAGTCCCGGCTCGATCTGCCAGTCGACCACGCGTCCCGAGGCGGCGCGCGAGAGTTCGTCGCGGATCTCGTGCGCCATCGCCGACAAGTCCACCGACAGCTTGTAGAGGTCGCGTCGCGAAACGCGCGACAGGTCGAGCAGATCTGAAATCATCAAGCCCATGCGCTGACTCGCCGACCGGATGCGCGCGGCATAGGTGGCAGCGTCCTGATCGAGGTTGGCCTTGTTCTCGACCAGCAGGGCGGAAAACCCGTCAATGCCGCGCAGCGGCGCGCGCAGGTCGTGTGCGACCGAATACGTGAAGGCCTCCAGCTCGTTGTTGGCCGCGGTCAGTTCGACGGTACGCGCTGCGACGCGCTCTTCGAGTTCGACGTTGATCTGCTTGATCTCGCGCTCGACCCGGGAGCGCTCGGTGACGTCGTTGGCCAGGACATGGATCGCGCGCCGTCCGTTGAACATGAGGTCATGCGATGTCAGTTCGACCTCGATGATGCGGCCGTTCTTGCGCCGGTGGCGCCGGGTTCCCTGCCCGAGGGCCACCCCTGAACGCTGCCCGCCGAGCCGATCCAGGCGCGTCCGATCCTCCTCCGGGCGCACCTCCTGCACGGTCATGGCGCGGAACTCGTCGCGGCTGTATCCGTAGTGGGCGACCGCCGCATCGTTGACGTCGAGAAAGCGCAGGGTTTCGACATCATAGACCCACATGGGCTGCGGGTTGGAAGCGAACATCGAACGGTAGCGGCGCTCGCTGTCATGCAAGGCCGATTGCGCCTCGCGCACCTCGGTGATGTCCTCGGCGATACCGACCATGCCGACCACCTGGGCTGCCACGCGCAACTCGGCGCTGCGTACCTGCCACCAGACGATGCGCCCTCCGGCGTGCAGGTAGCGGCCCTGGCCACGGTACGGCACGCCTGCCACCGCGGCCTTGTGCCATTCGGCGGCGACCAGGTCACGATCCTCGGGGTGGATGGCCTTGATCCAACCCAGGCCAAGCGCCTCGTCAGCTGACAACCCGAGGATGCGCAGATAGGCCGGGTTGCAATAGATCGTCTGTCCATCCGGCTGCGCGAGAAAAATGCCGACCGGCGAAGCCTCGACCATGGCGCGGAACTTGGCTGCGCCTTCGCGCAGGTCGGCCTCGCGACGCGCGCTGGTCTCTGCCATGGCATTGAATGCGGTGACGGCCGCACCGATCTCGCCGCCCTGGACCAGTTTCGACCTGTGCGCCGCGTCGCCGCTGAAATGCGCGAAGTCGCCGGCCAGCCTGGCGAGCGGTCGCGCCAGGTCATTGCCGACCCGCCATGCGATCAAGGCCGCGAGCAGCAATGCAAGCACCAGCCACGCCAGCGAGCGCATGAAATCGGCATGGATCTGCGCAAACGCCTCGCGGGATGGAATATTGATGTGCACGTGCCACGGCGCTGCGGCCAGGGAGGCATGCGCAGCCAACCACTCTGCTCCGTCACGCGCGGTGCGCACGGCAACCTCGGCGCGTCCGCGGTATTCATGATCGGCACCGGCATCCTCGAGCTTGCGCCCGACCCAGGTGGCGAATTCGCGCGTGTGCGCCAGCACCACCCCACGCTCGTCCAGGAGGCTGATCACCGTGCCCGCCGGCAAGCCCGCGTCATCGAGCAGTTGCTGCAGCCCCGCAAGGCGCGTGGACAGCGACACGACACCAAGCGCCACCCCGCCATCGCCGACGATTTGTCGCGCCATGCCTAGGGTCCATTCGTCACTGCCGAAAATGCGGGTCGGCTCGCCGATCGCCAGTCCGGTGCCGGCAAGTGCCGCGCGAAAAAAGCGCCGGTCGGCAATGGATCCGCGCGCGCCGTTGGTATGTGCGATCGGCATCCCGTCCGGGCCGCTGATGCGCAGGCCCTCGAAAGCCGCGGGCAATTCGGTGATCAGCGACAGGAGCAGGGCGCGCGCCTGGTCAGGGTCGGCATGCCGCGTCGAGAGCGAACGCGACAGCGTGGCAAGCATCGCATCGACCTTGACGATGCGATCATCGATGCGTGCGGCAATCTGGCCCGCACGATGCGCAGCGCGCTCAACGATGTCGGTCTCGGCCGCCTGCCGCGCCTGCCATGCCTCCGAGACGACGATCGCCGCCAGCGGCAGGGCCGCGATGCCCACCGCAAGCAGAATCCGGGTGCGGATCGACAGTTGACTCGGCAAGCTGCAGCCCGGCGTGGCCGGGAGAATGGCGGATCAACCGCATATTATGCGCCTGTCATGGCCGATGTGCCGGCCGGGCTCACTCCCTCGAGGTGGCCTGACTGCGCGCGGTGTGGAGCATATGCAGCGTGATCTTGCGCACCTCGGCCTTGCTGGATTCGATGTGCGAACGCAGCATCAATTGCGCGGCGTCGACCTTGCGCTGCATGATCGCGCGCAGGATCTTGGCGTGCTCGGAATAGGTCGCGTCAATGCGTGCGCCCTGCGTGAAGTCGAGGCGTCGAATGATGCGAATGCGCTCGGTCACGTCCCGGTGCACGCGCGCCATCTCGGCATTGCCCGCTGCCGCGACCAAGGCGCCATGAAAGGCCTCGTCGGCGGCGGCCACCGCGCGGCCTTCGCTCATGCGTTCGGCCGCCGGTACCAGCCAGGTCGCCTTCAGTTGGTCGAGCGGAGCGCTGCCGGGGTGCTCGCACAGACGACGCACTGCCGCCAGTTCCAGCACCACGCGCAAGTCGTAGAGATCCTCGAAACGCTCGAAGTCGAACGGCCGTACGCGCCAGCCGCTGCGAAACATGACTTCCAGCACCCCTTCGGATTCCAGCCGATAGAGCGCCTCGCGCACAGGGGTCCTGCTGACCTGCATGCGGTCGGCGACTTCGCCTTCGGTGAAGCGGTCGCCCGGCATGAGCTTGAAGTCGGCGATCTCGCGCTTGAGTTCGGTGTAGACCCGCACGGCCAGCCCGGCGCGGTCCGTCGCTGCTTCACCACCAGTCGAACGGGCAGCCGTTCTCATTCCAGATGGCAGGCTACGCGCCGGCCCACGCCGACATCGCGCAACTCGGGCAATTCGCTCGTGCAGCGCGCGAATGCCTGTGCGCAGCGGCTGGCAAAGCGACACACGGTAGGCGACGGGTCGATCGGGCTCGCGACCTCGCCGGACAGGCGTATGCGTTCGGCCGCTCCGCGCCCGGGCCCGCGCGGTATGGCCGACACCAGCGCGCGGGTATAGGGGTGACGCGGTGCGTTGAATACCTCTTCGGCGGGACCGGACTCGATCACCCGGCCAAGATACATCACCACCACGCGATCGCACAAAAGGCGCACCACGTTCAGGTCGTGCGAGACGAACAGATAGGCCAGCCCGCGTTCGCGGCGCAGCCGATCCAGGAGCTTCAGGATCACTGCCTGCACCGATACGTCGAGTGCGGATGTCGGTTCGTCCAGGATCAGCAGTTCCGGGTCGGCCGCCAACGCGCGCGCGATGCCCACGCGCGCCTTCTGGCCGCCCGACAGCTGGTGCGGAAAGCGTGCCAGCAGTTCCGGCGCGAGTCCGACGGCATCCGCCAGCTCGGCCACGGCGCGCGCGGTGTCACCGGGTCCACGCCCGCCGCGCGCCAGGCGCTCGAAGGACTCGCCGATCGTGTCGGCCGCCGTGTAGCGCGGATTCAGGCTGTCGGTCGGGTCCTGGAAGACCATCTGGATGCGCGCGCGCTCGGGCCGCAACGCGAATTCGCGCGCCGGGACCGCGCCGATGTCGTGCTCCGCGTACACCAGCGCGCCCTCGCTGGGATCGATGAGGCGGGCGATCAGGCGCACCAGGGTGGACTTGCCACAGCCCGACTCGCCAACCAGCCCGACCGACTCACCGCGACTGATCGCCAGGTCGACGCGGTCGACCGCATGGAGCAGCGCTTGGCGCCGTCCGGCAGCGGCGACCGGGAAGCGTTTGCACAAGCCGACTGCCTCGATCAAGGCTGCGCTCATGCCGCAGCCACGCTCATCGGCGCATGCGCGCCGGATGCCCTGTCCGCATCCGCGCGCGGGTGATGGCAGGCCACGTTGTGTCCCGTGCCGGCGCTGATCGGCGGCAATGCCGCGTCACAGGCTGCGGTGGCACGCTCGCAGCGCGCACGAAAGCGGCACACCGGCAGGTCGTCGCGCCGCAGGTCCGGCAGATTGCCGGGAATCGCCGCCAGCGCATCCAGCGCCACGCCGGCCGCCGGTGTGGCGCGGATCAGTTGCGCCGTATAGGGGTGGCGCGGCGCCGCGAAGAGAGCGGCGGTCGGTCCCTCTTCAACCACATGGCCGGCATGCATGACCGCGATGCGATCGCAATGATCCGCCGCCAGCGCCAGGTCATGGGTGATGAAAAGGGTCGCCATGCCGGTCTCGGCGGCGCGCTCGCGAATCAGGTCCATGATGCCGGCCTGGGTGGTCACGTCCAGCCCGGTGGTCGGCTCGTCGGCAATCAGGAGCGCGGGGCGGCAGGCCAGCGCCAGGGCAATGACCACCCGCTGGCACATGCCGCCGGAGAGCTCGAAGGGATAGGCGGCATGGCGCCGCTCGGGGTCGGGGATGTTGACCTGGCGCAGCGCCTCGATGGCGCGCGCGCGGCGATCGACCTTGCGCACCGTCGCGTGGCGCGCCAGCACATCCTCAATCTGCGCTCCGACACGGCGGATCGGGTTCAAGGCCGTGCGCGGGTTCTGGAAGATCATCGAGATCTCGCGCCCGCGGATTTCCGCCAGCGCGCCCTCTCCGGCCTTGAGCATGTCCAGACCGCCGAAGACCGCGCTGCCCCCCGTCACCCGCGCGGCGCGGTCCGAGATGCCCAGGAGCGCATAGGAAAGCACCGACTTGCCCGAACCCGACTCGCCCACCAGGCCCACGGTCTCGCCCTTGCGGATCGAAAGATTGACGTTCTCCAGCGCGTGCACCACACCCGAGCGGGTACGGAACTCGAGCCCGAAGCCGCGCACGTCCAGGAGCGGGATGTCGCTCATCAGGTGCGCCGCCGCGGGTCGATGATGTCGCGCAGTCCGTCGCCCAGGAGGTTGAAGCAGAACACTGCCAGCATCAGGGTGAGGCCGGGAAAGAGCGCCACCCACCATTCGCCGGAGACGATGTAGGTCGCACCTTCGGCGACCATGATGCCCCACTCCGGGGTCGGCGGGCGCACGCCCAGCCCGATGAAGGACAGGCCGGCCGCGTTCAGGATGGCCCAGCCCATGTTGAGCGAGACCTGCACCATGACCGGCGGCAGGATGTTGGGAAAGATGTGGTGCGAAAGGATGCGCCACTCGCCGTTGCCGGCCAGGCGCGCAGCCTCGATGAAGCCGGCGTCGCGGCGCACGTTGGCCTCGGCGCGCGCGACGCGGATGTAGAAAGGCAGATTGATGATCGCCGTCGCGTAGACGATGTTGGCCACCGTGTTGCCGAGCGCCGCGACGATGCCCATGGCCAGCACGAACAGCGGAAAGGCCATGATGGTGTCCGCCAGGCGCACCACGATGCGGTCCCACCAGCCGCCGAAGTAACCCGCCGCCAGGCCCAGCGCGATGCCGATGACGAACGAAAGCGCCACCGCCGAGATGGCGATGCCGAAGTCCAGGCGCGTCGCCACGAGGATGCGCGACAGGATGTCGCGCCCGAGCGCGTCGGTGCCGAACCAGTGCGCCGCCGACGGCGCCTTGAGCGCCACCGCGGTATTGGTGGCCAGCGGGTCGTAGGGCGCCAGCCACGCGCCGAACAGCGCGACGAAGACAAAGAACGAGAACAGCAGGAAGGCGCCCAGGGTGACCGGGTTCTCCGCCAGCACGTAGCGCACATGCGCGAGGGAGGCACTGTTCACGATCTCAGGCCTCGATGCCTACACGCGGATCGATCAGCCCGTAAAGAAGATCGATGGCGAGATTGAGCAGCACGAAGAGCACGCCCATGGTCAGCACGAAACCCTGGATGGGGGCGTAGTCGGATGCCGTCAGCGATTCGATCGCGTAGGAACCGATGCCCGGCCAGGCAAAGACCTTCTCGACCAGCACGTTCGAGCCGAGCAGGAACGAGAACACCATGCCCAACGTGGTCACCACCGGCAACAGCGCGTTGCGAAACGCGTAGGTGATGAGCACCGTCGACGATGCCAGGCCGGCGGCGCGCGCGGTGCGGATGAAGTCCGAGGACAGGACGCCCAGCATCGAGGCGCGCGTCATGCGCGCCAGCGGCGCCAGGACGAAAAGACCCATGGTGATGGCGGGCAGTGCGATCTGGCGCAGGCTGGCCAGAAACACGTCCCATTGGCCCGTCAAGAGGCTGTCGACCAGGTACATGCCGGTCAGCGACGGCGGCGGAGAAAACACCGGGTCCAGGCGGCCGAGCGGCGACGGCGCGATGCCGAGCAGGAAATAGAACACGTAGGCCAACAAGAGGCCGGTGAAGAAGGTGGGCAGCGAAACTCCGGCAGTGGTGACCACGCGACAGGTCTGGTCGATCCATGAACCCGGGCGGGTCGCCGCCATCACACCCAGCGGCAGCGCAACGGTCACCGCGAACAGCAGCGCGGTCAGTGTCAGTTCGAGCGAGGCCGGCAGGCGCTGCACCAGTTCGGTGGCGACCGATTGCCCGGTGGAGAGCGACTGCCCCAGGTCGCCGCGCGCGAGATCGCCCAGGTAACGCGCGAACTGGGCCAGGAGCGGCTGATCCAGGCCCAGCTTCTTGCGCACCTCCTCGACCGCCTCGGGAGTCGCCGCCGCGCCGGCAAAAAATGCCGCCGGGTCCCCGGGCAAGGCGCGCGTCAGCAGGAACGTCACCACCACCACGCCGATCAGGTTGGGCAACGCACCGATCAGGCGCAGCAGGACGACGCGTGCCATGGATGCGAACTCAGGCAGGGATCAGGCTGACATGCGCCGAGACCACGCGCCACCCGTCGGCGGTGCGCATCCAGGTCTGGCTCTGGCGCCCGACCCTGCCGGCCGCGCTCTCGCGATGGAACAGGGTGTTGGCGGTGGCCAGGTCGCGCCCATAGGTGGTGATCACGGTGCGCGTGATAGTGCGCGTGAGGCCGACCGGCGAGCGGCCGGAGCGAAACGCCGCGATCTCGTCATGGCCATACAGGTTCTCGGCTACCCCATAGCGAATCGTCAGCGGCGACTTCCAGAACAGTTCGTCGAGTACCGCGACGTCGTTGGCGTTGAGCGCGACCTCGTAGCGCATGAAGGCGGCATTAACTTCTGCCAGCACTTCGGGAAGGTTGATCTCCAGCATGGTCTTGATCTCCTTTCAGTGCGGTGCGTGCGGCACCGGTGGCGGCGGCGCCGCGACCACGCGATTGTCTTCCAGCCAGGCCGCGACACGGAGCGCGTCGGCTTCGCGCCAGGGCTTGGCGATGATCTGCACGCCGATCGGCAAGCGACCGGGCAGGCACACCGGCACGGTCACGATCGGAAGGCCCAGAAACGACAGGGGCTGGGTGAGAAGACCCATCGACGGACGCGCCGGAACCTTGACGCCGCCGATCTCGAAGGTCTCTTCCCCGAACGACGTGGCCGCGATCGGCGTGGCTGCCGCCAGCAGGACGTCCACCCCATCGAGCGCCGCCAGGGTGCTCTTCAAAAACCAGCGGCGAAAGCGCTGCGCCTGCAGGAGCCACGCGGCCGGGGTCAGCGCGTTGGCCAGGAAGCGGTCGCGGATCATCGGGTCGAATTCATTGGCGCGGCTGGCCAGATCGGCCAGGTGCAGCTGGCTGCCTTCGGCGGCCGTGATCACGAAGGCGGACGCGCGCGCGCGGGCCACCTCCGGCAAGTCGATGCGCGCGCCGGCTTCAAGCGCATTGGCGACCAGCGCCACGGCTTCGCGCGCGTGCGGCGTCGCGTTGTCGTCGAAATAGCCACCGGCCACGCCGACACGCAGGCCCGTGCGTCCGCTGCCCAGGCCCGGCGTCGCCACTTCCGTCGCGCGCCCCGCCTGATGCGCATCTAGCGGGTCATGGCCCTGCAGCGCGTCGTAGGCGGCCGCCAGGTCGCGCACATCGCGCGCGAAAGGACCGACATGATCCAGGCTGGCGGCGAACAGGTAGGCGCCGCGCCGCGACAGGCGGCCGTAGGTGGGCTTGATGCCGAACACGCCGCACAGCGAAGACGGCACGCGGATCGACCCGTTGGTGTCGGTGCCCAGCGTGAGGGGCACCATGCGCGCGGCCACCGCGGCGGCGGAGCCGCCGGACGAGCCGCCGGCGATGCGGTTCGGATCGTGCGGGTTGCGCGTCACGCCGTAGTGCGTGTTCTCGGTGGTGAACCCGAAGGCGTACTCGTCCATGTTGAGCGCGCCCAAGAGCACGGCGCCGGCCGCACGCATGCGCTCGACCATGGCAGCGTCACGCGCTGCAACCGGCAGGTCCCGGTTGATCGTCGAACCGGCCAGGGTAACCACCCCCGCGATGTCGAACAGGTTCTTGACCGCATACGGCACGCCGGCCAGAGGCGGCAGGTGCGCGCCGGCGCGCCGCTTGGTGTCAATTTCCGCCGCCTCGGCCAACGCGCGCTCCGCGGTCACGCAGGTGAAGGCGTTGATCTGCGGGTCACGCGCCTTGATGGCCGCAAGTGCCGCCTCGGCCAACGCCACCGCGGTGGTGCTGCCGTCGGCCACGGCAGCGGCCGCCTGCAGCGCCGAAAGTTCGGTGAGTGCGCTCACAGGCGCCACACCGGTCCCGGCTCGTCATCGGGCGCGAGCGCGAACTCGTTGACCGCGCGCGCGACCGCGTCGAGGCGCTCGAAATTGGCGATTACCCCCGGCCGCATTTCCGCGGGGATCACAAGCCCCAGCGCCGCCGCGGAAGCATCCACGTAGCGCTCGATTTCTTCCCTGGTCATCCCGTTCCTCCCTGATCAGACCTTGGAAATCTGCCGATAGTCCGGCTCCAGGTGGAACCAGTACATGTAGCCCTGCACGTTCTTCTGCATGGCCACGTCCTGCAAGGGCTGGAACAGCGGGATGCGTGGAACCTCGTCGTAGGCCAGCTTGAGCATGGCCTTGACTTCGCCCTCGTAGATGGCCTTGTTCTCGGCGAAGCGCGCGTTGGTGATCATCTTGTCCAGGGTCGGGTTCTTGTAGCTCATGGTGTTGAAGACCGCGTCCTGGCTGTGGTAGCACCAGAAGAAGAAGTACTCGGCGAAGTTGAGCCAGCCGCCGAAGCGGTTGATGATCATCGGCATGTCCTTCTTGAGCAGCGCCGCGCGCCAGTTGGCCCCGGGAATCTTGTTGATCGTGGCCTTGATGCCGATCTGCCCCAGGCTTTCCTGGATCAGGATCGCCATCGGCTCGGAGATCGTGCCGTTGCCCAGGTCGAAGGAGAGCGTGGTCTCGAAGCCGGCCTCCATGCCGGCCTCCTTCATGAGGGCGCGCGCGCGCGCCAGGTCGGTCTTGTAGCCGGTGGGCTGCGGCCACGCCGGCGTCTTGACGTCGTTCGACGCGGCGCCGTACATCTTGGCGCCGCGCCCGTACAGGGCCGAGTCGTAGAGCTTGTCATACGGCACCGCGTAGGCAATCGCCTGGCGCACCTTGACATTGTTGAACGGCGGCCGGCTGGTGAGCATGCCCAGATACCAGATCGCGTTCTCGATGGGCAGCGAATTGACCTTGACGCTGCCGCCCTCCTTGGCCACCTCGGAGAAGTCCTTGGGCGGCAGGCTGTAGGTCATGTCGATGTCGCCCTTGACCAGGAGCGCGCGGCGGTTGCCGGCGTTGGGCACGTCGCGCTGGATGATGCGGCGGATCTTGGGCGCGGGACCGGACTTCCAGTCGTCGTTGCGCACGTAGATGATCTCCTGGCCGGGCTTCCAGGACTCGACCTTGTAGGCGCCGCCGCCGGCGATGTTGTTCTTGGTCCAGTTGAGGCCCCAGGGATCCTCGCGCGTGGCATTCTTCTTGACCAGTTCCGAATTGAATATCGACGGCACGGGCACGGCCATGTCGTTCATCGCCAGCTTGTCGCGTCGCACGAAGTCGACCCGGAAGGTGTGATCATCGACGACCACGAACTGCTTGGGATCCTCCAGCGACCCGGCCTTCATCTGAAAGGTCGGGAAGCCGCCCACGCTCACGGCGCGGTCGAAGGACCACTTGACGTCCTTGGCCGTGACCGGCGTGCCGTCGTGGAACTTGGCGTCGCGGCGCAGCTTGAACGTGACCGAGTTGCCGTCCTTGGCAATCGCCCATGACTCGGCCAGCTCGGGCTCGAGCTTGGTGTAGTCGTACATCACCTGGCCGTCGGGCAGTTTCTTCTTGCCGTAGGTCATGAGCCGGTCGTAGCACATCCACGACACCGCGTAACTGGGCCGGTTGGCGCCCACGGTGTGGATGTCCAGCGAGTTGGGACCGAACTCGTTGGCCACCACCAGCACATCCTTGGGGCGGCCCTGCGCGCGCGCGTCGACGACCCACAGGCCGGGCAGTCCGGCGGCGCCGGCGGTATAGGTAGCAGACTTGAGAAACTGGCGGCGTTGCATGAAGGACCTCCGGTTGAAGTGAAATCAGGTGCCGGCGGCGCAAAAGGCGCGCCACCCGCCGTACTCGGATATGTCGCGGGCACCGTCAAGTGCGTAGGGCTCGCAGACGAAGCCCTTGACCGTGCTGCCGTCGGCAAGCGTCAGCGTGCCGATGCCCAGCGGCGCGGGAATCTCGGCGACGAAGGAAGCGAAGGCTGCGGCCGGCATGTCCCACACTTCCAATGCAATCGCCGTGCCGCCTTCGGTCACGCGCCTGAGTCCCGGCTTGGGCGGCACCGTTCCCGACAGCGCATGGAGGCGGTACGCCGGCGCCGAGGTCGTCTCGCCCACCAATACCGCGCCGCGACTGGTCAGTTGCGCATTAAGCGGCATGCCCGAAAGATGTGCGCCCACCACGGCCAGGCGCATCCAGCCTGCCGCCACAGGCGGCCAGGCTGCGGCCTGCGGTTCCATGTCGCGCCCTGCCATCGGCCGCCCGGTCGCTCCCAGCGGCAACTGCGACCGGGCATGCCAGCGCCGCCCGAAGGCCACCAGTGCCGCCTCGCTCATGGCCGGTGCGATCGCCGTCACGCCGAACGGCAATCCGTCGGTACGCAGCGACGCCGGCAGCGCCAGCGCGGCCAAATCGAGGAAATTGACGAAATTGGTGTAGACCCCGAGTTCGCTATTGCGCGCGACCGGGTCGGCCAGCATGGCCGCGATGGTGTGGATGGTCGGCGCGGTCGGCACCAGGAGGAAGTCGATGGTCTGCCACAGCGGCCGGGTCTGGCTGCGCAGTTCCTCCAGGCGATAGGCGCCGCGAAACGCATCCAGCGCCGAGTAGCGGTCCGCCAGAGAAATGACTTCGCGCACCACCGGGTGCACGGCGGCTGGGTTGGCGCGCATGAGCGCCTCGGTCGCCGCCATGCGCTCGGCCAC
Organism: Burkholderiales bacterium; assembly: GCA_016790635.1. Taxonomy (GTDB): domain Bacteria; phylum Pseudomonadota; class Gammaproteobacteria; order Burkholderiales; family JAEUOS01; genus JAEUOS01. Next base: position 64,619 of record JAEUOR010000080.1, on the reverse strand, counting down.
CCACGGCCCCTGGTAAAGCAACGCCGCCGCCTCGGCAAACGGCGCGAAATCCACCGGCACGATTTCGGCAGGCCACTGGGCCAGGCGCGCGAGCGCGGCGTCGAACGCGGCCTGCTGCACGTGATCACCGAAGAATTCCAGCGGCCGCGGCACGCCGATGCGCGGCCGCGCCGGGAAAGCGATCGTGCCCGCGTCGCGCGCGCGCGAGTACGCATCGGCCGGATCGGCAACGGCAGCAACGTCGAGCACCGCCTGCGCGTCGTCGACCGTCAAGGCGAAGATGGACACGCAATCCAGGCTGCGGCAGGCCGGCACGACGCCGTGGTTCGAAATGATGCCGCGCGTGGGCTTCAGGCCGACGATGTTGTTGAACCCGGCCGGCACCCTTCCCGACCCGGCCGTGTCGGTACCCAGCGCAAAGGGCACCAGTCCGCGCGCCACCACCGCGGCCGAGCCGGACGAGGAACCGCCGCTGACATAGCGCGCGTCGAAGCTGTTGGGCACCGCGCCGTATGGAGAGCGCGTGCCGTTGAGCCCGGTGGCGAACTGGTCCAGGTTGGTCTTGCCAAGCGGCACGGCGCCGGCCGCGACCAGACGTTCGACGACCGTGGCATGGCGCGCCGGGCGATAGGCGAAGGCAACGCAGCCCGCCGTCGTGTCCATGCCCGCAACGTCGATATTGTCCTTGACCGCGAAGGGCACGCCGTAGAGCGGCAGGTTGGCGCCCGCGGCGCGACGCTCGGCAAGCTCTTCCGCGGCGGCGCGCACGCTGGCTGGATCGGCCAGGCTGATCCACGCCGCATCGCCGCCCATCGCGGCTAGCCGGGTGGCCAGCGCGCCCAGCACGTCGGCAGGTCGCGCACCACCTGCGTACAGGGCGCGATAGTCCAAGAGGGTCAGCGGGGCGGAGGAATCAGATGACACGGGAACACCATCATGTATACATGATGGAACACAGCAAACCCCATGCCAGGTAATCCACCGGTCACTTCACTCCCGGCCCGGGCCCATGGCCGCCCAGCCGGCGCGCCGCTTTGGTGCGCCAAGAGCGCCAGACGCACGCTTAGCGTGCGATCGGCGCCAGGTTGCCAAGGAAGAGCCGCGCCACCGCTGGCCAGGAGAAGCCCCGCGCGTGCGAAAGCGCCTTGTCGCGCGGAATCCGCAGCGCGCGCAGCGCAGCTGCACGCAGGTCGCCGTCTAGCGCGCCCGCGCCCGAGTTGCCGATCACGTCCAGCGGCCCCGCGACCGGAAACGCCGCCACCGGAACACCGCAGGCCAGCGCCTCGAGCAAGACCAGGCCGAAGGTGTCGGTCAGGCTCGGAAATACGAACACGTCGGCGCTGCGGTACCAGGCGGCCAGGTCGGCGTGATCCTTCGCGCCGGTGAACCTCACCTGCGGGTACTCCCGCCGCAACTGCGCAAGCTGCGGCCCGTCGCCGACGACCACCTTGCGTCCGGGCAGATCCAGATCGAGAAAGGCGCGCAGGTTCTTTTCGACCGCAACCCGGCCGACATAGGCGAATACCGGTCCGTCGCCCGCTCCGATGTCGGCGTGCGCGCCATCGGGAGAGAAACGCGCCAGGTCGACCCCGCGCGGCCATACCGTGGTGTTGGCAAAGCCGCGCGCGGCCAGTTCGTCGCGAATCGACGCGGTGGGAACCATGACCCGCGCGGCACGCTGGTGAAAGCGCCGCAGCCACGCGTAGGTCAAGGCGCGCGGAATTGGCGCGCGCGCGCGCACGTACTCAGGAAAGCGGGTGTGGTAGGAAGTCGTGAACGGCAGCCCCAGACGCATGCACTGGCGCCGCGCGGCGATGCCCAAGGGCCCTTCGGTGGCGATGTGCACCGCTTCGGGCCGCAACTGATCAAACACCCGGCCCACCCCTGCCCCGGGCAGGAGCGCCAGGCGGATTTCCGGATAGGTCGGACAGGGGACCGTGCGAAACGATGCCGGGGTGATGAAGTGCACGTCATGCCCGAGCACGCCCAGTTCGCGCGCCAGGGTGGTCAAGGTGATGACAACGCCATTGACCTGCGGCGGGGCCGCGTCGGTGACGATGAGAATCCGCATGGAAAGACCCTCCGGTTGCAGTGAAACATCGGCCGCGGCGCGGGCGCAGGGTCGGCGACCCGGTGGCGCCCGCGGCCCAGTTCGGACCGGCACCCGCACTGACTTCGGAGTGCGCGGGGCCAGGCTCGCGCGCCGCGCCGCGTGGCTCCAGTCGATCAGGACCAGCTCGCCGCTGTGCGTCTCGCCCAGGGCTGTCATGCTCTCGACCCAGTCGCCGTCATTGCAGTACAGGATGCCGTCGATGTCCCGGATCTCGGCCTTGTGGATGTGCCCGCACACCACTCCGTCGAAGCCGCGCCGACGCGCCTCGTACGCCAGCGTGCTTTCGAAGTCGCTGATGTAGCTGACCGCGTTCTTGACCTTGTGCTTCAGGTACTGCGACAGGGACCAGTAGGGAAAGCCCATCCGCACGCGCACGTGGTTGAACCAGTGGTTGAGCTCGAGGATCAGCGTGTAGGCCGTATCGCCCAGGCGCGCCAGCCACTTGGCATGGCGGATCACGCCATCGAAAAGATCGCCGTGGATGACCAGGAGGCGCTTGCCATCGGCAGTGACGTGCACTGCCTCCTCGACGACCTCGATACCGCCAAATGCGAGGTCGACATAGTCGCGCAGCGGTTCGTCGTGATTGCCGGGCACGTAGACCACGCGCGTGCCTTTGCGTACGCGGCGCAGAAGCTTTTGCACCACGTCGTTGTGCGCTTGCGGCCAGTACCAGGACTTGCGCAGGCGCCATGCATCGATCACATCCCCGACCAGATAGAGCGTGTCGGACTCGTGGGTGCGCAGGAAGTCGAGCAGGCAGTCTGCCTTGCATCCGGCCGTCCCCAGATGCAGATCCGAGATCCACAGGCTGCGATAGTGCCCCACGAAATCGTCAGGCAGATCGGAGGGTCGCAAAGATCAGGCACGCGGCTTGGACATGCCTCAATTTCAACCGTGCCGCGTTGCAACCATGTGACGCGGCGATGAACTTTGCGTTAACTGGCCTGCCGCTTCTTCTTTTTCGCGCGACTGATGCCCTTCAAGCGCATCACGCCGGGAGCGCTCGGGCGTGAGAGTTCGACCATGAGGCGCGCCTGCGCACCCGGCGCGCCCGGCTTGTGCGCGTAGTCGCCGGCGGCATCGAGCTCCCAGGCGCCGGCGTCGCGCCGCAGGTAGGGCGCCAGCCCTTCGTCGAACACGCGCCGCGCAAGCTTGGCGTCGAGCACCGGAAAGGCGGTCTCGACACGCCGAAACAGGTTGCGATCCATCCAGTCGGCCGAAGACAGGTACACCTGCGGCTCTCCGCCGTTGTCGAACCAATAGATCCGGCTGTGCTCGAGAAAGCGCCCGACCATTGACACCACGCGGATGTTCTTCGAGACACCTGCCTCGCCCGGCACCAGCGCGCACGGACCGCGCACGATGAGGTCGATCTTGACCCCGGCTTCGCTGGCCGCGTACAGCGCGGCAATCACCTGGGGCTCGAGCAGCGCATTCATCTTGGCGACGATGCGCGCCCCGCGCCCGCCCTTGGCATGCTGGGCCTCGCGGCGGATCGCGGCGATGACATTCTCGTGCATGGTGAACGGCGACTGCCACAGGTGCTTCAGGCGCCCGGCCTTGGAGAGCCCCGTCAGCTGGCGAAACACTTCGCTGACGTCGCCCGCCACCTCGGGCTGGGCCGTGATCAGCCCGAAATCGGTGTACAGGCGCGCAGTGCGCGGGTGGTAGTTGCCGGTGCCCAGGTGCACGTAGCGCTTGAGGCGCCCGCCCTCGCGACGCACCACGAGGAGCATCTTGGCGTGGGTCTTGTGACCGACCACGCCATAGACGACATGCGCACCGGCGTCCTCGAGGCGCGCCGCCCAGTTGATGTTGGTCTCTTCCTCGAAGCGCGCCATGAGTTCGACCACGACCGTGACTTCCTTGCCGCTCCTGGCCGCGCCGATCAGGAGTTCCATGAGCTCGGACTCGGCCCCGGTGCGGTAGATGGTCTGCTTGATCGCGACCACAGCGGGGTCGGCGCAGGCGGCGCGCAGGAAATCGAGCACCGGCTCGAAGGACTCGTAAGGATGATGCAGCAGGATGTCACCAGCGGCGACGACCGCGAAGACGTCATCGGTCTCGGCGAGCAGCGCGGCGCGGCTGGGCTGGAATACCGGAAAGCGCAGGTCCGGCCGATCGACCAGGTCCGCCAGTTGCATCAGGCGCGCCAGGTTGACCGGGCCGTCGGCGCGGAACAGGTCGGCGTCGGTCAGGTGGAACTGCTGCAGCAGGTAGTCGACGACCTCGGCCGGGCAATCCTTGTTCACCTCGAGGCGCACCGCATCGCCGAAGTGGCGCTGCGGCAGTTCGCCCTGCAAGGCCTGCTTGAGGTTGGTCACCTCCTCTTCGTCAACGAACAGGTCGCTGTTGCGCGTGACCCGGAACGGATGGCAGGCGCGCACCTCGATGCCGGGGAAGAGCTCGCCCACGAAACGCATCAGGAGCGTCGACAGGAGGATGTAGGCATGCGGCCCGAAGCGTTGCGAAGGCAGCGCGATGATGCGCGGCAGCGCGCGCGGCGCCTGCACGATCGCCAGCTGCGCGTTGCGACCGAAGGCATCGCGCCCGGCCAGTTCCACGGCCACGTTCAGGGACTTGTTGAGGATGCGCGGAAACGGATGCGCCGGGTCCAGCCCGATCGGCGTCAGCACCGGCAGGACCTGCTCCTCGAAGTACTCGCGCCCCCACGCGTCGAGTTCGGCAGTCCAGTTGGGCTGAAACAGGAAGGTCACGCCGCTGGCCGCCAGCGCGGGCAGGATGGACTCTCCCAGCAAGGCGTACTGGCGGTCCACCAGCGCGCGCGCGCGTGCGCGCACCGCGGCGATCACCTCGCCGACCGGCATGCCGTCCGCCTCGCGATGGGTCGGGTCCGAGAGCGCCTGCTCGACCAGGCCGGCGAAGCGGATCTCGAAGAACTCGTCCAGATTCGATGAAACGATGCAGACGTAGCGCAGGCGCTCGAGCAACGGCATCTTGGGGTCGGCAGCCATCGCCAGCACCCGCTCGTTGAAACCCAGGATGCCGAGTTCCCGGTTCAGGAGCGGCAGCGGCCTCGACTTTTCGCGTTTCACGTCCACCGCCGCACTATGTTCGATTCTCATGACAGTTTAGTGACTTGGGCCCACCGCTGCCAAATGGTGGTGCGACACGCGCACTGCAATGGCGCCGGACTTGATCTGCATCAAGACCCTGCATCGAACCGGTGCGCCAGCGCGCTGTCATCACCCTGTCAACTTGCACGGCTAGCGTGCGTCCGAGAGCGGGCAATCCGAGCCCCGCACCAGGAGCGCGCACTGGAAACCGACCTCACCCTGGCCGCCCTCGACCTCGGGTCGAACAGTTTTCGACTCGAGCTCGGGCGCATCGCGGACAACCGCATCGTCGTCGTCGACTCGCACCGCATCGCGGTGCGTCTGGCGGCCGGACTGACCGCCGACAAGCTGCTCGACGATGCAGCCTGGCGCCGCGGACTCGATGCGCTGGGCCGCTTCGCGCAGCGCCTGTCCGCCCTGCCGCACACGCGCGTGCGCGCGGTCGGCACCAACACCCTGCGCGTGGCGCGCAACGCGCCGGGTTTCATCGCCGCCGGCGAACGCGTCCTCGGCCACCCCATCGAGGTGATCGCCGGGCGCGAGGAGGCGCGCATGATCTTCTGCGGGGTCGCGCATGCCGCCGGCAGCACCCCTGCGGACGAGCGACTCCTGGTCGTCGACATCGGCGGCGGTTCGACCGAGATCTCGGTCGGCACCGGTGACGAACCCGACCTGATGGAGAGCCTCTACGTCGGCTCGATCAACTCGACCCTGTCGCACTTCCCCGGCGGCTACATCGACGAGTACACGTTCAAGCAGGCCGAACTGGCAGCCCGGCGCGAGATCCAGGTCGTCTCGGCCGCGGTTCGCTCGAGCCGCTGGAGCGTCGCCACGGCCTCCTCTGGCACGGCGCGCACCATCGCGCGCCTGCTCGCCGAGAATCACGGCGGCGACGGCTCGATCACCGCGGCCGGCCTGCGCTGGCTGCGCAAGCGCGTCATCGCGCTAGGGGTGATCGAACGACTCCAATTTGCCGGGCTCAAGGCCGAGCGCGCGCTCAACCTGCCGGGCGGCCTGGCGATCATGACCGCGATCTTCGAGGAACTGGGCATCGAGCGCATGACCGTCTCGCCCAACGCCTTGCGCCTGGGCGTGCTGGTCGACCTGATGCGACGCCTGGCGCCGCGGCGCGCCAGCGCCGACAGCCGCGAGGAGACGGTCATCGACTTCGAGACCCGCTACCGCTGCGACAACGCCCAGTCGGCGCGCGTGTCCGCGCTTGCCGTCACGCTCTTCGGGCAGATCTGCGGAAGCATGGCCGACCCGCAGGCGGAGACGGTGCGCGAAATCGACTGGGCCGCGCGCTTAGCCGAGGTCGGCTTCTCGATCGCCCACAACGGCTACCACAAGCATTCCTCCTATGTCATCGGCAATGCCGACATGCCGGGCTTCTCGCGCGACGAGCAGAAGCGCCTTGCCTTCCTGATCCTCGGCCACGCCGGCAAGCTCCCCAAGCTCGCGCGCGAGGCCGCGCCGCGCGAACTGTGGCTTTCGATGGCCTGCCTGCGCCTGGCGGCATTGATGCATCGTGGGCGCGGCGATGCCGGGCAACCGCCCCTGGCCTTGCGGCTCGACGGCCAACGCCTGCGACTCGACCTGCCGGAACCCTGGCTGTCGGCCAACCCCCTGGCCGCCTACTCGCTGATGCAGGAGGCCCGTGCCTGGCAGGCGCTCGGCGCTGATCCGCCCTTCGTCCTGGAAATGTCCGAGGCCGTCATGGCCGCGAGCGGCGTGCTGGCCGCCGCCTGAGTCATGCATGTCGCGGGAGGAGCGACCCGTCCGCGCGCGGGCGGCACCCGGCGGCGACCGCGCCGCACCGGTATCGCCCGCGCAGCGCGGAGACTCGCAAGCCTCTGTGGCGGCAGTCCCTAGCCGAAATGCCTGGCGTAGCGCGGGTTGAGTTGCGCCAGGTTGAGCAGCATGAAGAAGTCCGCGGTGTTGAAGTCGGGGTCCCAGGCCGGCGCGCCGCCGACCCTGGCGCCGGCGCGCAGGTAACCCTTGAGGAGCGGCGGCGCGACCGCGGCCTCACCGGTGGCGAGCGTCTCCACCGGCAGGGCCAGGCGCGGAAAGACGCGGTACTCGGGCGATACGAACTGCGCCTCGCCGAACGAGCGGTACAGGTTGGCGGCGGTGTGCCCGCCGTCGCGCAGCGAGACGCTCGCGCAGCCGATCAGGTGCTGGTAGCCATAGCGCTTCATGAAGCGGGCGATGCCGGCCCACAGGAGCATGATCACCGGCCCGTTGCGGTGCTCCCAGTGCACGCAGGAGCGGCCGGCCTCGACGGTGGAATCGCGCAGATGCGACAGGCGGTCGAGGTCGAATTCCGACTCGGAGTAGAAGCGCCCGATGCGCCGCGCCGCTTCCGGCGGCAGCAGGCGGTACGCGCCGACCACGCGGCCGGTGTCGCACTGGCGCACCAGCAGGTGTTCGCAGAAGCCATCGAAGACGTCGCGGTCGAGTCCGTCGCCGGCGTTCTCCAGGCGCGCGCCCATTTCCTCGGCGAAGACCTTGTAGCGCAGGCGCTGCGCCTCGGCCACCTCGCCGGGAGAGGTCGCGAAGGACAACGCGTACTGCACCTGATCATCGGCGCGCCGCTCGGGCTCGCGCCGCAGCTGCGGCACGAACGACAAGCCTTCCCTGTTCGCCATCCATTCGAGCATCTTCATCGGTGTCTTCACCTATTCGACATGGCACATGCCGATGCGAAAGGTAAAAGCGCAGCTTGACGCTTCGATGAAGGATTGGTGAAGAATCGATGACAGGCGCGGCCGATCGCGGCGGGAAGAATCCGCGCTAGAGCAGCTCCGGCACCATCGCCGCGCGCAGGATGGTGCGCGTCTCCTCGCCGCGCGTGCGGTTGGAAAACCACCACACCGCGCCCTTGCGGATGGTCCAGTCCTCCTCGTGTCCGCCCAGGAGCAGCGCGGCGACGCGCCCCAGCGTCGGCTGGTGCCCCACCGCGATGACGGTGCGCGACTCGGCGCCGCCCTGCGGCCAGTCGACTGCGGCGATCAGATCCTCGACGCCGCGGTCGGGATCGAGGCTCTTGACGACGGCGAAATGCGAACTCAGCGCCGCCGCGGTCTGCTGCGAGCGCGCGGCGCGGCTGGCCAGGAGCGCGGCGTCCTCGGGAATGCGGGCGCGCAGCCAGTCGGCCATGGCGGCGGCCTGCTTGAGGCCGCGGCGGGTGAGTTCGCGCTTCAAGTCGTCGCTGCCGTCGTCGGCTTCGGCGTGGCGCCACAGGATGAGGTTCATGGTTCAGTCTTCATGCACAGAAAAGAGGCGGCGCGCCCCAGGCGCGCTGGCGAGCGCATCCTGGTCCCTCAGGATGACCCGATCATGAATTTCATGCCCGCCGATGTCACAGACCTGAAACATTGCGGAAATAAGATGCCGTCCCACAAGAGCAATCAAGCGCATACGGACACCCTCCCCCTATTCCCAACAGGATATTGCCATGCGATTCCCAGCCAAGCTAGCCGGCGCCGTTCTTGCCGGCGCCCTCGCGAGCAGCGTCTCGGCCCAGACCATCACCGGCGCCGGCGCGACCTTCCCGTACCCGATCTACGCCAAGTGGGCCGACGCCTACAAGAAGGCGACCGGCGTATCGATGAACTACCAGTCGATCGGCTCCGGCGGCGGCATCAAGCAGATCACCGCCAAGACCGTCGACTTCGGCGCTTCGGATGCGCCCATGAAGGGCGAGGACCTCGAGAAGAACGGCCTCATCCAGTTCCCGGCCATCATGGGCGGGGTGGTGCCGGTCTTCAACCTCAAGAACATCGGCCAGCGCGAACTGCGCCTGACCGGCGAGATCGTCGCCAACATCTACCTGGGCAAGATCAAGAAGTGGAACGACCCGGCCATCGTCGCGCTCAACCCGACGCTCAAACTCGGAGCCGACGACATCTCGGTGGTCTACCGCTCCGACGGTTCGGGCACCACCTTCCTCTTCACCAACTATCTGTCCAAGGTGAGCCCGGACTTCAAGGCTGCCATCGGCGAGGGCACCGCGGTCAAGTGGCCCACCGGCGTGGGCGGCAAGGGCAACGAGGGCGTGGCCAGTTACGTGCAACGACTCAACGGCGCGATCGGTTACGTCGAGTATGCCTATGCCAAGCAGAACAAGCTCGACTACGGCTTTTTGCGCAACCGCGACGGCAACTTCGTCGCCCCGGAAGACGACACCTTCAAGGTGGCCGCCGCCAACGCCGAATGGTCCAAGGTCCCGGGCATGGGCGTGATCCTCACCGACCAGCCCGGCAAGAACGCCTGGCCGATCACCGGCGCCTCTTTCATCCTCATGCACGCGCGTCAGGACAAGCCGGAGGCCGGCCGCGAAGTCCTCAAGTTCTTCGACTGGGCCTACAAGAATGGCGCCAAGTCGGCCGAGGAACTCGACTATGTCCCCATGCCCGAGGCGGTGATCAAGCAGATCCAGGCCGAATGGCGCGCCAAGATCAAGGACCCGTCCGGCAAATCGCTGTTCTGATCCAGCCCGCTCCACCGGTCGTTCCTTCCATCTCCCATGCTGCCCCCGCAACACGGGCGGCATGGGCCGCTGCGGTCCCTGTGACCGCAAAACCCTGCATACTCCCGGGAACTGACCCATGAGTTCGGTCCTGATGCCCACAGACGACTCCGCCGCGACGGCGGTTCCTGCTCCGGAAGCCCCGCGCCAGATCGCCGCGAATCCTGTCGCGGACCTCCTGTTCCGCAACCTGACGCGCGGCGCCGCGCTGATCGTCTTCAGCCTCCTGGCCGCGATCCTGGTGTCGCTGGTGATCGCCAGCATGCCGTCGCTTTCCAAGTTCGGCGCCGCCTTCATCGTCACCGCCGAGTGGGACCCGGTCAAGGAGGAATTCGGCGCGCTCGTTCCCATCGTCGGCACCTTGGTCACCGCATTCATCGCCATGCTGATCGGCGTCCCGGTCAGCTTCGGCATCGCCATGTATCTGACCGAGCTCTGCCCCGGGTGGCTCAAGCGTCCGCTCGGCACCGCGATCGAACTCCTTGCCGCGATCCCGTCGATCATCTATGGCATGTGGGGCCTGTTCGTATTCGCGCCGCTCTTCATGACCTATGTGCAGCCGACGCTGGTGGCGGTTCTGGGCGGCATTCCCGGCATCGGCTTCCTCTTCGCCGGCCCGCCCATCGGCATCGGCATGTTCACCGCGGGCCTCATTCTCTCCATCATGGTGATCCCCTTCATCGCCGCGGTCATGCGCGACGTATTCGAGCTGGTGCCGCCGCTGCTCAAGGAATCGGCCTATGGCCTCGGCGCCACCACCTGGGAGGTAATGTGGAAGGTCGTGCTGCCTTACACCAAGGTCGGCGTGGTCGGCGGCATCATGCTGGGCCTGGGTCGCGCTCTGGGCGAGACCATGGCGGTCACCTTCGTCATCGGCAACGCGCACAGGCTGTCCTCGTCCCTGTTCGCGCCGGGCAACAGCATCGCCTCGGCGCTGGCCAACGAATTCACCGAGGCGACCGGCGACCTCTACCCGGCGGCGCTGATCGAACTGGGCTTGATCCTGTTTCTCCTGACGACCATCGTCCTGGCGCTGTCGAAACTGATGCTGTCGCGCCTGGCTCGCAACGAAGGGAGCCGCACATGAACCCGCAGACGGGCCCGATCTCGGAGTCCAACCCGATCTACATCGCGCGCCGCAGGCGCAATGCGATCCTCATGGCCATTTCGCTGTCGATGCTGGTCTACGGCATCGTCTGGCTGGTCTGGATCCTGCTCACCCTCTTGTGGGAGGGCGCGGCGGCGCTGCGGCCCTCGATCCTCTTCGAAATGACGCCGCCGCCGGGCGCCGAGGGCGGCGGGCTGGCCAACGCGATCGTCGGCAGCCTCATGATGGTCGGCTTCGGCACGCTCATCGGCACGCCCATCGGCGTGCTGGCAGGCACCTATCTGGCCGAGTACGGACGCAGCTCATGGCTGGCACGCTCGACCCGCTTCCTGAACGACATGTTGCTGTCGGCGCCTTCGATCATCATCGGGCTCTTCATCTACACGATCTACGTCGCGCACATGAAGCATTTTTCCGGCTGGGCCGGCTCGTTCGCGCTGTCCCTGATCGTGATCCCGGTGGTGGTGCGCACCACCGACGACATGCTGAAACTGGTGCCCAACTCGCTGCGCGAAGCGGCCTTCGCGCTCGGCTGTCCGATGTGGAAGATGGTCACCATGGTCTGCTACCGCGCAGCGCGCGCCGGCATCCTTACCGGGGTGCTGCTTGCGGTGGCACGCATTTCGGGCGAGACCGCGCCGCTGCTCTTCACGGCGCTCAACAACCAGTTCTGGTCGACCAACATGAACGCGCCGATGGCCAACCTGCCGGTGGTCATCTTCCAGTTCGCGATGAGTCCGTTCGAGGACTGGCAACGCCTGGCCTGGGGCGGCGCCGCGCTCATTACCGGCGCGGTGTTGATCCTCAACATCATCGCGCGCATCATTCTTTCCAAGAAACACTGAGTCCATGTCAGCCACCATCACCACCGAAGTCGCCGCCAAGACCGGCAACGGCCCCGCCCCGCCGCCCAAGCTGACGGTCAACAACCTCAATTTCTTCTACGGCGGTTTTCGCGCCCTGAAGGACGTGACGCTGCGCATTCCGGAAAAGCGCGTCACGGCCTTCATCGGCCCGTCGGGCTGCGGCAAGTCGACGCTCCTGCGCACCTTCAACCGCATGTTCGAGCTCTACCCGGAACAGCGCGCTGAAGGCGAGATCCTGATGGACGGCGAGAACCTGCTCACGACCAAGCGCGACGTCGGCCTGATCCGCGCACAGATCGGCATGGTGTTCCAGAAACCGACGCCGTTCCCGATGTCGATCTTCGACAACATCGCCTTCGGCATCAAGCTTTTCGAGAAGCTGCCGCGCTCGGTGCTCGAGGACCGCGTCGAATGGGCGCTCACCAAGGCCGCGTTGTGGAACGAGGTCAAGGACAAGCTGATGCAGTCGGGCAATGGCCTCTCGGGCGGACAGCAGCAGCGCCTGTGCATCGCGCGTGCGGTGGCGATCCGCCCGCAGATCCTGCTCATGGACGAGCCCTGCTCGGCCCTGGACCCGATCTCGACCGGCTATATCGAGGAATTGATCGGCGAGCTCAAGAAGGAATACACGGTCGTGATCGTCACGCACAACATGCAACAGGCCGCGCGCGCATCCGACTACACCGCCTACATGTATCTTGGCGACCTGATCGAGTTCGGCGAGACCGACCAGATCTTCATCAAACCCAAGGTCAGGGCGACCGAGGACTACATCACCGGCCGCTTCGGCTGACCGGAAGCGCGGAGGCAGCCATGAACAAGGAACACATCTCGACCCAGTACGACGCCGACCTGGAGGAAATCCGCACGCGCATGCTGCAGATGGGCGGGCTGGTCGAGCAGCAGGTGCGGCAGGCGCTGGCTGCCTATGGCAGCGGCGAACTCGAGTTGCTCGAGGAGGTACGGCGCAACGAAGAGAAGGTCAACGCCCTGGAAGTGGAGATGGACAATCGCTGCAACCACGTGATCGCCCGCCGCCAGCCGACCGCGGGCGACCTGCGCCTGGTGATGGCGGTGGTCAAGGCCGTGACCGACCTCGAACGCGTCGGCGACGAGGCCGCCAAGATCGCCCGCATCGCCCGCCAGCTGCACGGGCGCGGCATGGTCGAGCTGCCCGGCTTCTCCGATGTGCATGTCGCCGCCGGCATTGCGGTGGGCATGCTGAAGGACGCGCTGGACGCCTTTGCTCGCATCGATGCCGAGGCGGCAAAGCGCATCATCCTCAAGGACTTGCAGATCGACAGCGAGTTCCGTTCCATCCTGCGCGAACTGATCACCTTCATGATGGAGGATCCGCGCACCATCTCCACCGCGCTCGACGTGGTGTGGATCGCCAAGGCCCTGGAGCGGGTGGGCGACCACGCCAAGAACATCGCCGAGTATGTGGTGTTCGTCGCGGAAGGCATGGATGTGCGCCACTCCTACCCTGCGGTGGAAAACGCGCTCGGCTGAGCGGACACACGTTCGACCATGCCACTCGACACCACGATCCTCTTGGTCGAGGACGAGCCGGCGATCCTCGATTTGCTGGAATTCACCTTGGCCCCCAAGGGTTACCGCATCCTGCGCGCCATGGACGTCGGCGCCGCGCTCGACGCCGTGCGCGAAGTGCTGCCGGACCTCCTGATCATCGACTGGATGCTGCCCGGCGAGTCCGGCGTGCAGTTGTCGCGCGCGCTGCGCGCCGATGCGCGCACCCGCAGCCTGCCGATCATCATGCTGACGGCGCGCGCGGAGGAATCCGACAAGATCGCCGGGCTCGACGCCGGCGCCGACGACTACATCACCAAGCCGTTTTCGCCGCGTGAACTGGTGGCCCGCGTCAACGCGCTCCTGCGCCGGCGCGCGCCGGAACACGCGGACGAACCCATCGTCTATGGTCCGCTGACGGTCGATCCCTCGCGCCACGAGGCGCGCGCGCATGGCAAGGCGCTCGAGATGGGCGCCACGGAGTTCAAGCTTCTGCGCTTTCTGGCGGCGCACCCGGAGCGGGTCTTCTCCCGCTCGCAACTGCTCGACCAGGTATGGGGCGACCATGCCTTCATCGAGGAACGCACCGTCGACGTGCACATCCTGCGATTGCGAAAAGCGCTCGCAGCGCAGGATGCCGAAGGACTGGTGCAGACCGTGCGCGGCGCCGGGTACCGGCTTTCCCGCGCGAGCGTGGATAATTGAGGAATCGTCCGCTCCCGCCCGCCACGCTTGTCCCGCTTCTGGTTACCGGTCATCCTGCGTTTTGCCCTGATCGCCTTCGTGGCGCTGCTGGCCTATGTCTTCTACGGGCTGGTCGCCGGTCTGGTGGTCGGCGTGCTCGGACTCGGAGTCCTCACTTCGCTGCACCTCTTCTACCTGAAGCGGGTGGCCGACTGGGTGCACCAGACCGACCATCCCGAGACGCCGCTGGAACTGCCGGCCGCCTACGGCGCCTGGTCGACGGTGTTCGCCGAGATGCGCCGCGCGCGCCGCCGCGAAGTCAGGCAACGCGACCAGGTCGCCGAGGAACTCAACCGCTTCATCCAGGCCACCAGCGCGCTGCCGGACGGCATCGTCATCCTCGACCGCGGCGGACTCATCGAGTGGTGCAACCCTTCGGCTGAGAAACACCTGGGACTCAAGCTGGATCGCGACCGCGGTTTCCTGGTCCTGAACCTGGTGCGCGCGCCGTCCTTCACCGAGTACCTGATGCGTGCCGACTTCCGCGAGCCGCTCACCATCACCGATCCGGTCGCGCAGACCGCGCTGTCGGTGCAGCTGTTGCCCTACCAGGAAACCCGCCGCATGGTGGTGTCGCGAGATATCACGTCCTTCGTGCGTGTCGAGACCATGCGGCGCGACTTCATCGCCAACATCTCGCACGAATTGCGTACCCCGCTGACGGTCGTGGGCGGCTACCTGGAACAACTCATCGATCAACCGGACCTGGATGCATCCCGGCGCGCCGGCATCGAGCGCGTCATGCTCGACCAGACCCAGCGCATGCAGCGCCTGATCGAGGACCTGCTGACCCTCTCGCGCCTGGAGGCGAGCCTTTCGCCGGGGCGCGACGAGGAATTCGCCGGCGACGCGCTGGTCAATGCCATCGGCGACGAGGCGCGCGCGCTGTCGGACGGGCAGCACAGCATCGACATCCGGACCGAGCCGATCATGCTGACCGGTGCGATGGACGAACTGCGTTCGGCTTTCGCCAACCTGGTCTCCAACGCGGTGCGGCACACGCCGCCCGGCGGCCACGTCCACGTGCGCTTCGGGCGCTGCACCGACGGCGTGGAGTTCACGGTCAGCGACGACGGCCCCGGCATCGCCGCGGAGCATGTGCCGCGCCTGACCGAACGCTTCTACCGGGTCGACAAGTCGCGCTCGCGCGAAACCGGCGGCACCGGCCTGGGACTGGCGATTGTCAAGCACGCGCTGGCGCGCCACGACGGGCGTCTGGAGATCGAGAGCGAAGTCGGGCGCGGCAGCACCTTCCGCGCCATCCTGCCCGCGCGCCGGATCGCCTGAGCGTGCGGCCGCGCGCATTCATGCGGCCTTGCTACGGAAAACGCTGCCCGCGCCGCACCCCGACATCGCTCACGTACAGGACCAGCGAATAGTTGTCGGCGTACTCGCGCATGATCAATCCCGCCAGGTGTTCGGCGATGGCGTCGTCGCAGACCACGCGGAATTCGATCGAGCGCTCGCCTTCCCATTCGCCGGATCGCTCGCCCGCGCTGCCGCCGCCGCGCACCTCCGAGACCGTGTAGCCGCCGGCGCCGGCCGCCCGGGCCGCTGCCACCAGCGCGCGCTCCAGCGCCGCCTCGGCGATGACGGTCAGGAGTTTGCGCGCATGCCAGGCGTTGTTCACGATTCACCTCACGAGATGGATTGCGTAGGCATGGTACAGGCCCAGGCCGACAAAGACGTTGAGGGGAAAGGTCAGCCCGAGCACGATCGGCAGCGACAGGCCCGGATTGGCCTCGGGCACGGCCACGCGCATGGCGGCGGGCGCGGCGATGTACGAGGCGCTGGCCGCCAGCACACCCAGGAGCATGGTACCGCCCACCGACAGGCCCAACGCGGCACCCAGGAGGGCGCCAGCCAGGCCGAAAAGCGGCGGGATCACAAGCGCGAACACCGCCAGGCGCGCGCCGCTGCGCTTCAATTGCCCCAACTGCCGGCCGGTCACCAGGCCCAGTTCGAGCATGAAGAGGCACAAGGCCCCCTTGAAGAGGTCGACGAACCAGGGCTTGAGCGGCTGCATGCCCGTGGGCCCCAACAGCGCGCCGATCAGGATGCCGCCGATCAGAAGCAGCACGCTCTTGCCGGCCAGCACCTCGCGCAGCATCGGCCCCAGCGCGGCACCGGCGCCCACCCCGCGCGCGAGCAACACGCCGACGACGATGCCCGGCACCTCCATGACTGCGAGGAAAAGCGCCAGGTAAGGCTCCCAGGGGATGGCGCGCGCTTCCAGCCACGCGACCCCGGCGGCGAAGGTGACCACGCTGACCGAACCGTAGTGCGCCGCGATGGCGGCGGCGTCGGGTCGCGCCTGCCGCGCGGGGCCGCGCAGGAGCGCGTAGGCCACAAGCGGCAGCACGCACCCGAGCGCGATGACTGCCAGGGTCTGCGGCACCAGGGTAGTGAGCGCATGGCGCGACAGCTCCATGCCGCCCTTCAACCCCAGGGCCAGCAGCAGGTAGACCGACAAGGCCTCGTAGATCGGCTCGGGCAGGCGCAGGTCGGAGCGCACGAGGCGCGCGACGATGCCCAGGAGGAAGAACAGGATGACGGGATCTAGATTCATGCGCAGGTCGCGCGGTGGGGCAAGATGAGACTCACGACGCGCGGTCGGGGCTTGAGTCCCGCGCTCGCGCTGATGCCAGCTTACCGCAGCGCGGCGCCCGGCCCATACCCTCGCGGAGGGCCCTTAAATGCGCCAGGCCGCCTCGACTGGAACCAGCCAGACGATGCCGTCGCCGATCTGGCCAGTCGCGGCAAACTTGCGGATCGCATCGACGACCAGCAGCGCGACGTCGTCCTCGGCGACCACCTCGACACGCACCTTGGGAGTGAAGTCGGTCAGCGGATCGGCTGCATCGCCGAGGCGGTCGGGAGCGGTAATGCCGCCACAGGAGGTCACGGTCATGCCGGGAAAGCCCGGCAGGCGTCGCAGCGTGCCGCGCAGCGCCTCCAGACGGGCGGGTCGAACGATCGCGGTCACCTTCTTCATGACTAGGCCTCCTTGGCAGTCTTCTCCTCGAACCAGCGATACAGGACCGGCACCACCAGCAGTGTCAGGGCGGTCGAGGAGAACAGGCCGCCGATCACGACGACCGCCAGCGGGCGCGTGACCTCGGAGCCGGGGCCGGTCGAAAACAGCATCGGGATCAGCGCGAGCATCGCCACCGAGGCTGTCATCATGACCGGCCGGAAGCGGTGCGTACAACCATCGATGATGGCATGCAGCTGGTCCATGCCCTGCTCGCGCAACTGGCGGATGAAGCTCACCAGCACCACGCCGTTGAGGACGGCGATGCCCCACAGGTTGATGAAGCCGACCGCGGCCGGCACGCTCAGGTATTCGCCGCTGACGGCCAGACCGACGATGCCGCCGATGGCGGCCAGCGGCAGGACCGTGATGACGAGCGTCGCATAGCGCACCGAGTTGAAGAGCATGAAGAGCAGGAAGAAGATCGCACCGATGGTGATCGGGATGATGACCATCAGGCGCGCCATCGCGCGCTCCATGTTCTCGAACTGGCCGCCCCAGGCGAGGTAATAGCCCTCGGGCAGCTTGACTTCCGAGGCGATCTTCGCCTGCGCCTCGGCGACGAAGCCGCCCAGGTCGCGACCCTGCACGTTGGCGCCGATCACCAGCCTGCGCTTGGCGGATTCGCGCGACACCTGCGCCGGGCCGTCGGCGAGCGTGATCTCGGCCAGATCCTTGAGCGGCACCACGGCGCCCGAGCGCGAGGTGAAAAGGATGTTGGAGATGGCTTCGATGTTGTTGCGGTAGTTCTCCGGGAAGCGCACGGTGGCGACGAAGCGGCGCTCGCCTTCGTAGACCAGGGTCGCATCGCGCCCCTTGACGGCGATCTCGATCAGGTTGTTGACGTCCTCGACGTTGATGCCGTAACGCGCGATGGCCGAACGGTCGATGCGTATGGTCAGGTACTCCTGGCCGGAGACGCGCTCGACGCGCAGGTCGGTGGAACCGCGAATCGAGGACAGCACCCGCGCGATCGCGTCGCCCGTCTCCTTGAGCTGCGCAAGATCGTCACCGAACAACTTGATGGCGACCTGCGAACGCACGCCCGAGACCATCTCGTCGACGCGCGCCGCGATCGGCTGGCTGATGGCGAGTTCCACCCCCGGCAGGGACTTCAACTTGTCGCGGATCTCGTTGGCGATGTCCTCCTGGACCACCCCGTCGCGCCATTCGCCGCGCGGCTTCAAGGTGACGATGGGATCGGACTCGTGCGGCTGTCCCGGGTCGGCCGGCGATTCACCGCGGCCCAGGCGCGAGACCACCATCTTTGCCTCGGGCACGGTCATGATCGCCTTCATGGCCTCGGACTCCATCTTGATCGACTCATCGATGGAGATCTTGGGCACGCGCACGATCACCGGCGTGACCGAACCCTCCTGCATGGTCGGAATGAACGCGGTGCCAAGGAAAGGCACGATCGCCAGGCTCGCCAGCAGCGCGGCGACGGCAGCGGACACCACCTTGACCGGGTGGCGCACGCAGGTATCGAGCATGCGCAGGTAAGGGGCCTTGAGCTTGCGCAGCAGCCAGGTGTCGTGTTCGGCCCCGCCCTTGAGCATGTAGGAGCACAGCATGGGCGTGAGCGTGAACGACAGGAGGAGCGAGATGGCCAGCGCGATCGCGATCGTGAGCGCCAGCGGCGCGAACATCTTGCCTTCCATGCCCTCCAGCGACAGGAGCGGCAGGAACACCAGGATGATGATGCCGACCCCGTAGAGCACCGGTTCGCCCACCTCCGCTGCGGCCTTCAGGATCACGCGTGCCTTGGGTTCGTCCTTGTTGGCCGGATCGCCCAGGCGCGCGAACGCGTTTTCCACCACCACCACCGAGCCATCGACCATGAGCCCGATGGCGATCGCAAGCCCTCCCAGGGACATCAGGTTGGCGGACAGTCCGATGCGGTTCATGACCATGAAGGTGAGCAAAGGCGTCAACACCAGAGTCGCGACGACGATGATCGACGAGCGCACGTCGCCCAGGAAAATGAAGAGGATCACGATCACGAGGATGATGCCCTCGGCCAGCACCTTGGCCACCGTGCTCATGGCCGAATTGACCAGGTCGGTGCGATCGTAGAAGGGAACGACCTTGAGCCCGTCGGGCAGCATCTGCCGGTCGTTGATCTCGGCGACCTTGGTCTTGATGCGCGTGACCACCTCGCGCGCATTGCCCCCGCGGATCATCTGCATGATGCCGCCGACCGCCTCGGTCTCGCCGTTCTTGATCAGAGCGCCCTGGCGCACCTCGGGCCCGAAGCGCACCTCGGCCACATCCTTGACATAGACAGGCGTGCCACGCTCTTCCTTGAGCATGATGCTGCGGATATCGTCCAGCGAGCCGATCAGTCCGGTGCCGCGAATGAGGAACTGCTCGGCCTGCGCTGGCAGCACGCCGCCGGAACTGTTGGCGTTGTTGCGCGCCACCGCGCCGTAGACATCCTTGACCGACAGCCCGTAGTAGCGGATGCGGTCCGGGTTGACAATGATCTGATACTGGCGCGTGAGGCCACCTTGCGAATTGATCTCGGCCACGCCCGGCACGCTGCGCAGCAGCGGCCGCACCACCCAGTCCTGGACGGTGCGGCGCTCCATCAACTCTTCGGCACTCAGTGCCTTCAACTTGCCGTCGGGCCCGCGGTCGCTCGCCTTTTCCAGCGTGTACTGATAGACCTCCCCCAGCCCGGTGGATACCGCCCCCAGTACCGGGGAAATGCCCTCCGGAAGGTTGCTGCGCGCCTCGATCAGACGCTCCAGCACCAGCTGGCGGGCGAAGTACACATCGGTCTTGTCGGTGAACACCAGCGTGACCACCGAGATGCCGTTGCGATTGAGCGAGCGCATCTCGGTCAGGCCCGGCAGGCCCGTCATCGCAATCTCGATGGGCACCGTGATGAAGCGCTCTACCTCCGTCGGCGGTCGGCCAGGCGCCTCGGTGGCGACCTGCACCTGGATATTGGTCACGTCCGGAAACGCGTCCACCGACAGGCGCTTGGTCGCAAATCCTCCCGCGACGAAAAGCGCCGCGGCGATCACGGCGACCAGGATGCGCTGCTTGAGCGACCAGCCGATCAGACCCTCGATCATGTCGTCGTCCTAGCCGCCGCGCTCGAGGTTGCGCTTCTGGCGCTCGTTGTTGAGGTGAAACGCGCCTTCGAGCGCGATTCCCGTGTTCTCGGGCATCTTGTCGAGCAGCGGGCGCACGCCATTCTTCTCCGGTCCCAGCTTGACGCGCGTCAGGCGCATGCTGCCCGGGGCCACCTGGACGAAGATGTGATCGGCATCGTTCTCACGCACGACGGCGCTCACCGGGACCACGGTGCGCTGTGACACCTTGCCCTCGATCAGCATGTTCGTCAACATGGCTGGCTTGAGGGTACGGCCCGGGTTCTCGAGCACGACGCCGACGCGCACGGTGCGGGTCTCCGGATTGACGACATCGGCGACAAAGACGATCACCCCGGCGCGTTTCTCGTTGCCCAGCGCCGGCACTTCGATCTCGACGCGCTGGCCGCGGCGCACCGTGTCCGCCTCCTGTTCAGGAACATCCGCGACCGCCCATACCGAGCTCAGGTCCGAGACGACGAACAGCGAATCCGACGGAGCCACCACCTGCCCGACCGCGACCTTGCGTTCGATCACGGTGCCCGCCTGCGTCGAGGTGATCGGCGTGGACGCGACGATCGTTCCGGTCGCCTCGAGCTGAGCCACGGTCTTGAGCGACAGGCCAAGCACGCGCAGCTGGTCGGCCGCAGCGCGCTTCTCCGCGCGCGCCACGGTCAGCTCGCCCTGACGCCGCTGCAGTTCCGCGGACCCGATCACGTCAGCCGCGAGCAACAACTGTGCGCGCTCGACGCCGCGACTCGCCAACTGCTCGGCGGAGTGCGCTTTGAGAAAAGCCAGTTGCGCCGAGGTGGTGTCCTGACTGTTCAGTTCGGCGAGCACCTCCCCTTGCCGAACATCCTGGCCCAGCAGCGCCTTGATGTCCACGATGCGCCCGGTCACCGGCGCGCCGATACGCGCCGTGCGATTGGCGTTGACCTCCAGGCGGCCGGCGATGCGCAAGATGTCGCTGACTTCCATGTTGGTCACCGGCCCCAGCCGCACCAAACCCTTCAAGTCCTGGCCCAGGGTGATCACGTTGGGGTCGTGCGGCGGCTTGGGTGCGCTTCCCTTGGCCGCCTTGTCCGGTGCCGCGTCGCCACCACAGGCGGCGAGCAAAAGCGCCATGGCGAGCGCAAGCCCGCCGCGAATGGCGCGCCGCCGGGCGAACTTCGCCGCAGGTGAAACGGAAGCGGGCGCGCGCGTCCTGCCGATCGTGCGGTTCATTTCATTCACCCTTGATATCGCGAGCGGCCAGGCGCTCGAGTTCGGTTTTGGCGGCATACAGGTCGAAGCGCGCCTGGATCAGGTCGGCGCGTACCAGGCGAAACTGGCGCCGCGCGTCCAGGTACTCGAGGATGCCGCGCTCGCCAAAGCGGAATGCCGCCTCGGCGATGTCGACGACCTGCCGTGCCTGGCGGATGATGCCGCCCTCGAGCGCCTGGACTGCCGTGAGCGCGGCCTGGTAACGTCGCCACACGGCCTCGAAATCCTGCGCCAGCGCGAAGCGCTTTTGCTCTGCCTCGCTGCGATTGCGGATCACGTTGGCGCGCGCCTCGTCGATCGGGCCACGGCGCCGGTCCCACAAGGGCACATTCACCGCCACGCCGGCGCGCGTGGAGCGCATGTCCGGCTCGGTGTCCTGCATGAGGCGCAACGCGAGTGACGGCAATACCGACTGGCGTTCGACCTCGACCCCCCTCTCGGCACGAGCCGTCTCGGCCAACGCACGGCGCAGCTCCGGATTCGACGACAGGACCGCGTCGCGCAACGCCGCGTAATCGGCCTGCGGCGTGCTGCGATAGAAGTCCCCTGCCAGCGTGAAGTTGTCCGCCAGGCGCGGGCTCACCAGTTGCTTGAGCAACGCGCGAGCCTCGGCAACCCGGCCCAAGGCCAGTTCGAGATTCTTGGACGCGATCGCGACTTCGTTGTCGGCGCGGATCAGGTCGAAGCGCGCCCCCTCGCCGGTGCGGGTGCGCACCGCGATGCGTTCGCGAATCTGCTCGGTGAGCGCCAGTTCCTCGCGCGAGACGTCACGTTCCTCCTCGCGCCGCAGGGTCTCGAAAAAGCGCTCCTTGATGAGGGCGACGAGATTGTTCTCGACCACCGAGACGTTGATCTCGGCGCTTTGCACCGCCGCGCCGGCGACCGCGCTGCGCGCGTCGCGCAGGCGCGGGTTCTCGATGCGCTGCGAGATCGCAAGCGCGCTGCCGCTGCCGGAGGTCCCGCCCGCGGCACGCGGGCGGAAGCTGCCGGCCAGAAGCTCCAGTTCAGGGTTGGGATAGGCGCGCGCGGTGACGACCCCGGCGCGCGCCGCGAGCGCCTGTGCCTGCGCTGCCTGAAGAAGGAAACTTTCGCGCCGCGCCAGCGCGACCAGTTCATCGATCGAGAACGGACCGCTGAGGACAGACTCGCCCTGGCGCTGCGGCATCGCCGCGGCGGGTTGTGCCCACGCCCCACCCGAGCAGAGCAGCAGGGCCGCCAGAGCCAGCCCCCCGATCGCAGGATGAAGTCGTCGCAAGCCCTTCCATGTCGCGTTCACCAAAACCACGTTCCTCTCTTGTTCTCGAGTGCCGGGCTGGATCGAGTCTCGTCCAGCCCCCCGAACATCTGACTGGGCCAGCCACGCAAAGTTTCCGATCGCGAAACGGTGTTTACCCGCATCGATCGCTCGATTTGCCCAGCCATCTGGCCGCAGATGTTGGGTATTCGATGCGAAGCCTTGGCGCACAGGCGCATGCAAAAGCCATGCCCTGCGGCCCCACCCAAGGCCGCGCCGCGGCGCTAGCAGGCTAGGAGGAAGCCGCACCCGCGGGCGGCTTGGCGCGGCGGTTCATCGCATAGCCCGCGTACAGCACGCCACCGATGATCACGACATAGGCCAGCAGCGAGTAGGCCATGTAAGGCGCAAGCGGCTCCTTGAGCAAGGGTTCGGCGAGCATCATCTTGACCGCGGTCCACGCCAGCACGCCCGCGCCCAGGTACATGATGATCGGGAACCGCTCGACCCACTTGAGGATGAGCGTGGAGCCCCACACGACGATCGGGATGCTGATCAGGAGCCCCAGCACCACCAGCAAGAAGCTGCCGTGCGCCGCGCCCGCGACCGCCAGCACGTTGTCCAGACCCATGACCGCGTCGGCGATGACGATGGTCTTCATCGCGCCCCAGAAATTTGTCGCGCCGCCGTGCTCGCCGCCGTCCTCGTCGGACGCGGGAGCCAGCAGCTTGACCGCGATCCAAACCAGGAGCGCACCGCCGACCAGGAGCAGGCCGGGAATCTTGAGCAGCCACACCACCACGACCGTCATGGCCGAGCGCACCGCGATGGCGCCGGCGGTGCCCCACAGGATGGCCTTTTTCTGCAGATGCTTGGGCAGGTTGCGCGCCGCCAGTGCGATGACGATCGCGTTGTCTCCCGCCAGAACCAGATCGATCAGAATGATCGCGCCGAGCGCGACGAACCATTGCGACGAAAAAATTTCCATGCTGATTCCCCCGCGCCCGGAGTCCCCTGGTGAGCCCCGCGAACGGGCAAGCGACACATAGGGCGAGCGCATCCCCTGGTGTCGACCTGCCGGTCGCCAAGGTCTCGCTCACAGGGGCGGGCACGCGGCCCGCTTCACACCTGCTGGCTGACCCGGAACGCAACCGTGGGCTGCGACTCGTATTGACGGATCAGCCACCCGGCGGGAGAACCCGCCGCGAAAGCTACTCCCCTTGACGTTCCCCGATTTCGGAACGTGTTCCGAAGCCGATGGAAACGTGGAAGTGAAGTCAAGATTTTATCAGCGCGGTTTCGCGCCATCAACATCAAAGCGCGAATTTCGCCCCCGGGTTATCCCGTGTGTCGACGGCGTCGTGCGTTGTGCCCCTCGCAAGAGCGGCAAGATCTTGAGCAGGTGCGAGTCAGCCTGACGCCGGAGCCGGATTCGACTGGCGCACCGCGTAGATCGCGATGATGGAAATCGCCCACAAGAACGCGATGCAGTAAATCATCGCGGTCCCGCGCCCGTGATCGAGCAGCCAGCCGAACAGCAGAGGCACGATCGCCGAACCGGCGTCCAGGCCCGAATAGACGAATCCGTAGACCTTGCCGGTGTTGCCCTTGGACGTCGCGCTGCGAACGATCATGTCGCGCGACGGTCCGGTGAGCCCGGAGAGGACCCCGGCCGCGGTGATCGCGATGATGATGCCGGTCGGCCCCAGCCGACCGCCGGCGATCGCGATCACGCAGGCCACCGCCGCTGCGATGCCCAGCGCGGCGACATGATCGTGGCGTACGGCGCGGGCCGCGAGCATGCCCCCCGCCAGCATGCCGACGCCGCCGCCGATGAGAAAACAGGTCAGCGTCAGGGCCGCCAGATGCACCGGCAGGTCGAAGGTCTCGGTGAGGGCGGGCATGCCGAAGGTCTGCAAGCCGATCAGCCCGGCCGCCCAGACCAGGAAGAAGCTGAAGCACATCAGGATCGGCAGCGAGGTCAGCGCCGCGGTGCCGCCTGCCGCCTTGCGCGCGCCCGCCGACACCTCGCGCGGCTCGAACATCGCCCGGCGCGACCACGCCAGCGCGAGGATCAAGAGGCCCAGCACGCCGGCGGCGATGAGCGCACCGCGCCAGCCGCCAAACCAGCTCTGCAGCGCCACCATGGTCGCCGGGCAAACCGCCCAGCCGATGTTGCCCGACACGCCGTGGATGCCGTAGGCCGGGCCCAGGCGGCGCGGCTCGAGGGTCGAATTGAGGACGCCGAAGTCGGCCGGATGAAACACGCTGTTGCCGACGGCAGCGATCAACGCGCAGCCGATCATCCACTCGAAGTTGGGCGCAAAGCCCATCAGGCCGATGCCGAGCGCGAACATGGCCATGCCGAAAAGCAGCACCCGCGACGCGCCGAAGCGATCGACCGCGAAACCCGCCGGGGTCTGGCACAGTCCGGAGACGGTGTAGAAGAGCGCGGTCAACAACCCGAGCTGGGCGAAGCTCACGCCCCACTCGTCGCGCACCGAGAGGAACACTGCCGGCAGCGCGAGCTGGTAGAAGTGCGACGCGCCGTGCATCAGCCCGACCAGGCTGATGACCCAGGTGTCGCGAGCAGGACTGGCGGCGGCGGAAATCACGAGACCCACATTCTAGGTGCAAGACCGAGGCGGCAGCACTTCAAAACCTGCGCTCCTCGCGGCACCATCCGCTCGAACCCACCAGCAGGGGGCGACGAGATCGGCAGCTAGACGATCTTGTC
The DNA here is from genome assembly GCA_016790635.1 of Burkholderiales bacterium. Lineage (GTDB taxonomy): Bacteria > Pseudomonadota > Gammaproteobacteria > Burkholderiales > JAEUOS01 > JAEUOS01. The sequence continues at coordinate 39,278 of JAEUOR010000080.1, read as the reverse complement.
AGTGATGTTTTGCGGCACCGGCACCGTGCTGGCGAACGAAGGTCGCAACGCCAGGCGGTCGGCGTAGGCGGCCAGTTCTGGATGCCGCTCGCGCAGCGGAAAATCCTTGAATCGCACCGCCAGATAGCCGGCGGCGGTGCCGGCGGCGATGTCGCCCAGGCCGAAGGCATTGCCCACCGCCCACTCGCGCTTGCCGATCAGGTTCGCGATCTCACGCATGCCGCCGTCGATCTTGCGGCGCTGGCGCGCCAGCCACTCCGGGCTGCCCCCGCCGGCACGCTGCTTTTCGAAAAAGGTCAACACCACGGCATCACAGACCCCGTTGCACAGCACGTCGAGCTTTTTCGCCGCGAGGATGCCATCGACATCGCGCGGCAGAAGCGGCGTGGCGGGGAACTTCAGCTCCAGCCATTCAAGGATGTAGCTCGACTCGTAGACCGCCTCGCCCTCATCGGTCAGCAGCACCGGCAGTTTCTCGAGCGGGTTGTACTTCGGCGTGACGGTGGTGCTGTTCCACGGCACTTCGGTGACGAGTTCGAACGGAAGGCCTTTTTCGATGAGGGCAATGCGCACCTTGCGCGCGTAGGGGCTGGGGGTGGCGCTGATCAGTTTGAACATGGCGGGCGGGCAGGTCTTGTCGATGGAGTCGGGGATCGGTACCAAACGTTCCGCTTGTCACGATGCCGGTGGCGGCCACGCCTTAACACCTGCACCTCTTGTGCGGTGCAGGTCTGGCGTAGTTCTACCACACCGTCAAACCGATGAAGTCACGAGCGCGACATCGCAGGCGCATCACCCGCTGCGCAGGGGAAGGATCGATTTGACAATCGTTTGCACCCGAACGCCGATGCCCACCAGATAATCTTTGACGCGGCGGCATGTGCATGTTGATCGGCTCTCACCGTCGTAGTAGCGCATTGACGGCGCCGGGATTGCCGGGCTCTCGTCTTCAACGCGTTGCGCGTCTTGCGCAGAAATTGTTTGTGCGTCTTGGGTCCGCGCAAGCACGGCGATCCGCAATTCTTCTTCTGACAACCTTGGGGAAAACAAAAACATGAATCGCAAGTTCGCAGCGCGTTTGCTGCACGCATCGTGCGCGTTGCTCATCGGTCTTTCTGCACCTCAGGCGTCGGCCGCGCTCATCGCGCCGACCGGGGCCACCGCATCCTCTACCGATTTCGCGGGACGCGATCCAATCTATGCGATCAACGGATCCGGCCTTACGGCAGACTCGAATGTCGCAACCGGCTTCAGGCACAACACGAGCGCATCCAATTACATGTGGAACACCGTCGGTCGCGGACAGGACAACAATCCTTTCATCCTCTTTGACCTGGGCGCGCGTTACGATGTTTCCCGGCTGTTCCTGTGGAACTTCAACGAGGAGATTGGCAATCCGGCCAACAATCCGTGCTGTACCGGCTTCGGCATGAGGGATGTGATCATTTCGGCGGGCACGACAGCCAACGCGTTGACGACCGTCGGCCAATACCAGTTCCAGGAGGCGACCGGGCTGTCGTCATACGGCGGCGAGATCATCAACCTGCAGATCACGGATGTACAGTTCGTTCTTTTCACGCCTCTCAACACCTGGTCTGGCACCGTGTTCGGGCCCAACTATTCGACGCCCCCGGGGCTGGACGAAGGTCGTGGCATCACCGGGTTGTCCGAGGTGAGATTCGACGTGGGTCCGGCCTCGACGGTTCCTGAACCTGGCACGCTGGCCTTGTTCGGGCTCGCGATCGCCGGCCTGAGCCTGCGCAAGCGTCGCATGCGCTGACGCGCGTGCGACCGGCCGCACAGCCCCGCCATGGCGGTCACGCCGGTCGGGGCGAAGCGCGCGGCCCGGTCGATGAGTTCGAACTTGCGGGGCCCGCCTCGATCGAGGCGGGCCATTCCAGCGTGGCGCTCCATATCCCGTGAAGCAGGCGGCTTTCAGAACGCGCCCAGGCCGCGTGCCCCGTCCCACAAGAGCTTGATCCCGGTGATGACCAGGAACGCCTGGCCGATCACGTAGAACTGCGCGTCGTTGATGCGCCGCTGCAGGCGCATGCCCAGCCACACTCCCAGCGGCGCGAGCGGCAGCAGCACCAGCGCGCTGCCCATGTTGGTCAGGTTGAGCTGCCCGAGCAACGCGTAGCCGGGCAGCTTCATGAAATTCATGGCTGCAAACAGCACCGCCACGGTCGCGGTGACGGTGCGCCGGTCCAGGCGCTGCGGCAACAGGTACACCATGACCGGCGGACTGCCGGCGTGGGCGATGAAACTGGTCACGCCGCCGATGGCAGTCCAGAAACTGCCGCGCAGCGTGCCGGGCGGGCGCGGCACGGCCGCCGTGGCCGGCATGAAAAGGCGCGACAGCGGGAAGCCGATCGCGATCAGGCCGACGAACACGCGTACCCAGTTGTCGTCCAGCAGCCGCGCGGTGGCATAACCGAGGGCCGTGCCGATGACCGCGCCCGGCAGCATGGAGGCCAGCACGCGGCGGTCGAAGCTGCGCCAGAACTGGGTGAGGCCGAAGAGGTCCATCGCCACCAGGATCGGCAGCATGATGGCCGCGGCCTGCACCGGCGAAATCGCCAGCGCCAGGAGCGGCACGGATACACCCGACAGCGTGCCGGCGAAACCGCCTTTGGCGATGCCCTGCAGCAGCACCACCGGGATCGCCACGGCATAGAACCATGGCTCGCTGATGATCATGCGGGCAGTCGCCTGCTCATGCGCACGTGGGGGATGCCGTCCTCGATGAATTCAGCGCCGCTGGCAGTGAAGCCGCGCCGCAGATAAAAGCCCACGGCGTGCGTCTGCGCGTGCAGCACGGCACGCGTACCGCCTTGCTCTGCGGCCCGCTTAAGCAATCGCACCAGCACCGCATCGCCCAGTCCCCGCCCGCGCAGGTGCTTCAGTACGGCGAGCCGGCCGATGCGCATCACGCCCGGCTCCGTATCGGCAAAGAGTCGTCCGGTGGCGCACGGCGCCGCGTCGATGTCGCTGATCAGGACGTGGGTGGCACGCGCGTCGATCGCGTCCCATTCCAGCGCCGGTGCAACGGCCTGCTCGACGACGAACACCGCCTGGCGCACGACGCGTGCGCCGGGTTCGACTTGCTGCCAATCGCCCTCCGCCATGCGGAATCCGGCAGGAAGCGCGTTCGCGGTCATCTGAAAATTATAATTCGCCCTCTCATGCTCGATCGCTGGAACCCCCCGTCGGCCGCAAGCGAACCGCCTCTCGCGGACTGCGTGCGCGCCGCGCGCTGTGTGGGCGCCGAGCCCGAACTGGCAATCGCCGGCGGCGGCAACACCTCGGTCAAGATTGACGGCGATGCCGGCACCATCCTGTGGGTCAAGGGCAGCGGTACCGACCTGGCCCGGGTGAGCGCTGACGACTATGCCCCGCTCGACCTCGCGGCGATTGAAAAGCTGCTGTGTGATCCCGCGCTGGACAACACGCGCATGCGCGACGCCCTGCGCACGGCCTTGCGCGCACCCGCTGCGCCGCGCCCGTCGATCGAGACCCTGATGCATGCCGCCCTGCCCTGGCCCCATGTCATCCACACGCATGCCGCGCCGATCCTGGCACTGTGCAACACCGCGCAGGCCGAAGCGATCGTGTCCGCCGCGCTGGGGAGGAATGTGCTGCAGGTGCCCTACCGTCACTCCGGCGCCTCGCTCGCCGCTGCCTGCCGCGAGGCGCTGGCGCGGTATGCCGACGCGCAACCTGCCGGCCTGGTGCTCATGCGCCATGGACTGGTCACCTGGGGCGGCACGGCACGCGAAGCCTACGCCGCCACGCTGGCGCTGTGCGCGCGCGCCGACGCCTATCTCGATGCTCGCGGCGCGACACGTCCCGCGGCGGGAGACCTGGTTGATGCCGAACCGGACGCCGCCGCCCGCAACCTGGTCGAGCAATTGCGCGCCGACGCCGCGGAGATCGCGGGCCGCCCCCTGGCCGGCGTGGTGCGGAATAGCCGCTTCATGCGCGACTTCGCCGGTCGCCGGGACGTGGCCGCCATCACCGCGCAAGGTCCGTCGACCCCCGGACACACGCTCTTGACGCGCGCATGGCCGCAGGTCGGACGCGACTGCGCCGCTTACGCGTCCGCCTATCGCGAGCACCTGTGCGGCATCGGCGACTTTGACCATGCGCCGCGCGTGATCCTGGATCCCGCGTTCGGCGCGCTCATCCTCGGCGTAGACGCGGCGCATGCCGAAGCCGCGGCAACGGTGTTCGTCAACGATGCGATCGTCATGGCGCGCGCGGCGGCCATCGACAGGTATCGCGGTCCGGGTGCTGCGTGGCTGCGCTTGGCCGAGGTCGAGTACAGCGGCGCGGCGCCGGAGGCAATCGCGCGCGCCGCGGCCCTGGCCGGCGCGACAGAGACCGCGCAGGCCTGACATGCGCCAGGTCGAAGCCCTGCGCTGGACGAGCGCACCCGCACCGGTCCTGGAACTGATCGACCAGCGCGTCCTGCCGCGGCGCATGGTCTACCGCCGCTACACCGCGCAAAGCGGCGCAGCCGGCGTGGCACGCGCGATCGCCAGCATGGTGGTGCGCGGCGCGCCGGCCATCGGCGTCGCCGCCGCCTACGGCATGGCGCTCGAAGCCGCGCGCCGGCGCGCCTCCAGCGCGCAAGTGGCGCGCCTGGCGCTGGAACGGGCAGCTGTCATCCTGGCCGCCAGTCGGCCTACCGCGGTCAACCTGACCTGGGCCTTGGCGCGCTGCCGTGCCGCCATTGCGCGCGAGCGCGGCGACGCGCGTGCCCTGGCCGCGACGCTGGAGTCGCTGGCGCTGCGCATGCACGCCGAGGACATCGCGATCAACCGCGCCATCGGCCGGCACGGCGCCCGCCTGCTCCCGCGCGGGGTGCGCATCCTCACCCATTGCAACGCCGGCGCGCTCGCCACCGCCGGTTACGGAACCGCGCTGGGCGTGATCCGCGCCGCACGCGCCAGGATCGCCCAGGTGTGGGTGGACGAGACGCGGCCCTTTCTGCAGGGCGCGCGCCTGACCGCCTGGGAGCTGGTCCAGGAGGGCATTCCCGCGACCCTGATCACCGACAACATGGCGGCGCATTTCATGCAGCGCGGGCAGGTCGATGCCGTCATCGTCGGCTGCGACCGGGTGGCCGCCAACGGGGACGTGGCCAACAAGATCGGTACCTACAACCTGGCCGTGCTGGCGCGCGCGCATCGACTGCCGTTCTACGTCGCCTGCCCGCTCTCCACCATCGACCCTGCGACCGCGCACGGCGACGCCATTCCCATCGAGGAACGCGCCGCGGCTGAAGTGACCGGGCACGCAGGTCGCACCTGGGCGCCGCGCGAGATCGCGGTGGCCAATCCCGCGTTCGACGTGACGCCCGCGCGAATGGTGAGTGCACTCATCACCGAACGCGGCGTCGTCGAGCGGCCCGGCAAGTCGCGCATCGCCGCCCTCCTGTCCGGCTGACCTTGCGCGTCGTCATCGTCGGGCTCGCCCTGGGCCTCGTCATCGCCAACGTGCCGGCCAGCGCGCAGTGGGCGCCGCTGGACTGCGAACGCGCGCGCCTGCGCCTGAATCGGATCTTGTGCAGCGACCCGCAACTCACGCAACTTGACCGCCGCGTACACGATGCGTTTGCCGAGCGCATGGGCAACGCGACTCCGGCGCAGCAGGCCCACCTGCGCGAGCGCCAGCGCGCCTGGCGGCGTGCGCGCGGGCTGTTCGACACCGGCGTCGAGGCCCTGACCCACGAGTACCGCATACAACTGGCATGGCTTCTTCACCCGCTGCTCGCCATCGAGGGCCGCTACGAGCGTGAATCGGGAGGCGCCAGCCTGGAAGTCGAGGTGCATGTCGGCGTCGCCGACGGCATTGCGCTGCGTGGCCTGGCCTCGGGACCGCCGCCGCTGGCATGGTTGGCCGCACCGCCGGATGAACCCGGCGCGCCGCGGCGCACCGTCCGGGTCAGCGGCAATCGCGCCCAGGTTGCGCCCGAGCTCCTGGGCAGCACCGCGCCGCGCACGCACGACTGCGTGATCACGCTCGAGTTTTCGCTCGACACCGCGCATATCGCGACCCGAGGCGTATGCGGCGGCGAATTCAGCGGCGTCTACCGCAAGGCCTGGCTGCCGTGACAGGAGCGATCAAGCCGGGCTGACACAGCGCAGCCCCAGATGCCCGGTCGGTACATCGACCGCCTGCCCCTGACGTGCCGCCGGCCGGTAGCGCTGACAGTAGTTGGCAGCGCACAGGTACGAACCGCCCTTGATGACGCGCCGTGCGGCCGGCGCATCAGGCGCCGGCGCACAGCAAGGCGCCGCGTCGTCGCGCGCGGGGTGCCCGGGCGCGGACCAGGCATCCGCGGTCCACTCCCATACATTGCCGATCATGTCGTACAGGCCGTAGCCGTTGGCCGGGAAACTGCCGACCGGCGCGGTGAATTCCCAACCGTCGGCCAGCGTGTTCTCGAGCGGAAAAGCGCCCTGCCAGTAGTTGGCGAGCATCATCGCTTCCGGTGCCAAGGCGTTGCCCCACGCGTAGTCCGCCCCGTCCAGGCCGCCACGCGCGGCGAATTCCCACTGTGCTTCGCTGGGCAGCGCCTTGCCCACCCAGGCCGCATAGGCCAGCGCGTCCTCGTAGGCAACGTGCACCACCGGATGATCCTCCAATCCGGCCAGCGAACTCGCCGGACCACGCGGCCTGCGCCACGAGGCGCCCGCGACAAAGCGCCACCACTGCGCCGGATCGTCCAGGCTGACCGGGCTGGTGGGCCGCACGAACACCAGCGAGCCGGTGGCGGCGCCGCGCGGCCGCTCGGCCACGGTCGTGTAACCCGTAGCAGTGACAAAGCGCGCAAAGGCGGCATTGGTGACCGGCAGCGCATCGATGCGAAACGGCGCGACCCGCACACGGCGCACCGGGCGCTCCTCCGCATAGAAGCGCGCCGCGCCCATGGCGAATTCGCCGCCCTCGATCAGGATCATGTCCATCGCGTCATGCCCGCCTCGCGGCCACGCTATCATCATCCATCCGCAACCCCGCCCGACTGCCTGCCATGAATCGTCCCGCGCGCCGCCCCAACGTGGTCGTCATTCTCGCCGACGACATGGGTTACGGTGACCTGTCTTCCTACGGCAGCGAACTCGTCGAGACGCGCCACATCGACAGCATCGGCCGTGACGGCGTGCGCTTCACGGCGGGCTACAGTTCGGCGCCGCTGTGCAGTCCCTCGCGTGCGGGTCTTGTCACCGGGCGCTACCAGCAGCGCTTCGGCTTCGAGCAGCAGGTGTCCTCCGGCGCCTACCCGGAACGCCGCGAGGTGCGCGACAACGAAGGCAACCTGACCCCGTTGCAGGGCGAGGCAGAGTTCCTGCGCCGCGGCGTGCCCCCGACCGAAAAGAACATCGGCGAACTCTTCCAGGCCGCCGGCTATCGCACCGGGGTCTTCGGCAAGTGGCACCTGGGCCACGGGCCGCAGTTCCTGCCGCAACACCGCGGCTTCGACGAATCGACCGTGTTCTACGGCAACACCAGCCTGCAATCGACGCGGCAGGATGATCCCGACATGGTGAGCCTCAAGGTCGACTTTCACGACGAGGCAGCCGACACTGCCTGGACGCGCGCCGGCCTGAATGCCGTGCGCAAGAACGGCCAGGAGGTCGAGGTCGATCAGTACCTGATGTTCTACTTTCGCGACGAAGTCGTGCAATTCATCGACCGGCATCGCGACACGCCGTTCCTGCTCTACTTTCCGATGAATTCGCCGGTGCCGCCGCTGCAGGTGCCGAAAAGTTACTTCGAGCGTCTGCGCCCGAGCATCCCCAACATCGCGCAGCGCGGCTATAACGCCATGCTGCTGGCGCAGGACGACGTGGTGGGGGCAGTGCTCGAAGCGCTGCGCCGCAACGGCATGGAAGAGGACACGCTGGTGATCTTCGTCAGCGACAACGGCAATTCCTTGAGTCGCCCCGGCAGCAACGCACCCTTCTCCGGCGGCAAATACACCACCTACGAGGGCGGCATCCGCATGCCCTTCATGATGCGCTGGCCGGGACGCATCGCCGCGGGACAGGTCTACGACGAACCGGTCAGCACCCTGGACATCCTGCCGACCGCGGCAGCAGCCTGCGGTGTATCGACCGCGGCGGCGCGCACGCTCGACGGCGTCGACCTCCTGCCCTACCTGCAGGCGGCCAAGGCGGGCGCCCCGCATGAAATCCTCTTCTGGAAACTGGCCGGCTACTCGGCCGTGCGCCAGGGCAAGTGGAAGCTCTACCTCGAGCCCAGGAACGGCATCGCCAAGCTTTTCGACCTTGAAGCCGACCCGGCCGAGAAGCATGACTTGGCCAGCGCCGAGCCGGCGATCTTCCGCGATCTCATGGAACGTTACGCACAGTGGGACAAATCGCTGCCGCCGCGCGCGTGGACCAACATCTCGCCGGTGTTCAAGAAGTAACTCCAACCCAAAAATCAGCACTGACGAGGAGCGATGCCATGGACAAGCAGAAGTCGCAGGCCTTCATGCAAAAAGTGGTGGGCGACGTCGGCACCGCGATGGCCGCCGCGCTGGTCTTGGCCGGCGACCGCGCCGGGCTCTTCAAGGCCATGGCCGGTGCCGGCGCGATCGATGCTGCCGACTTCGCTGCCCGTGCCGGCCTGCATCCGCGCTACGCCGGCGAATGGCTGGCGGCGATGGCCTGCGCCGGCTACGTCGACTACGACGCCGCGGCGGACACGTTCACGCTGCCGCAAGAGCACGCGCTCTTCCTGACGGACCCCGCGACCGAGTACTACCTGGGCGGACTCTTCAGCGGACTGCCCGGGCTGATGGCCATGGCCCCGCGCCTGGCGGAGGCCTTCCAGAAAGGCGGCGGCATCGCGTTCAAGGAGTTCGGCGCCGACCTGCCGGTGGCGCTCGAGCAGATGAATCGCGGCGTCTACGAGAACCGGCTGGTGAAAAGCTGGCTGCCGGCAGTGCCCGGTGTCGTCGAACGCTTGAGCGCGGGCGGACGCGCCATCGACATCGGCTGCGGCACCGGCATCGTGCCCATCACCATGGCGCGCGCCTATCCGCAGGCGGTCATCGAGGGACTGGACCTGGACGAACAGTCGATCGCGATCGCGCGCGGCTACGCGCGCGCGGCGGGACTCACCGACCGCCCGCGCTTCATCCACGGTCCCGCCGAAGCCCTGGCCGCCGAAGCACCCTACGACTTCATCAGCACTTTCGACGTCATCCACGACCTGCCCGATCCGCTCGGCGTGTTGGAGAGCATCCGCGGCGCACTGGCCGAGGGCGGCACCTACCTGATGGTCGAACCGCGCGTGGACGACCGGCTGGAAAAGAACCTCGGCAACCCCTTCGGCCGCATGCTGCACGCGATCTCCTGCCTGCACTGCGTGCCGCAATCCCTGGCCCAGGGCGGGCCGGGGCTGGGCGCGTGCTGGGGGCCGGCGAAGGCCCGCGCGCTGGCCGCGGAGGCAGGATTCACCTCGTTCGAGGACTTGCCGATCAGGAGTCCGGCGATGGCGTTCTACGCCTTGCGCTGAGCGACCTCACGGCGCGCCTGGAGGCGTTTGGCGCGATATAAGCCTTGCGCCTCGGCCACCGCGACTGCGTTGCCCTCCCCTCCCAACCCGGCGCAGTGCACCCGGTGGCACGCACGACCCCGGACGATGCCTATGCCCCGTGTGCAGTCCCGCCGGTCGGTCGCGCGCTGCTCAAAAGGTGCTGCAAAGCGGCGCGCAGGCGCGAGGCGCGCACAGGCTTGGACAAGAGTGGCAGGCGCTGCTCACGCACCAGCCGGAAGATCTCCGGAGAAGTGTCGCCGGTCATGATGAGCGCCGGCAATTGCGCGCCATAGCGCTCGCGCAGAAGGGCCACCGCGGCAGCGCCGTCCTCGTGTTCCTTCAGCCGATAGTCGGTAATGAACGCATCGGGCCGAATGTCCGCAGCGTCGAGCTGCGCGCACAGCTCCAGCGCAGAGGCCGCCACGACCGGCTGGCAACGCCATATGCCGAGCACCTCCGCCAGGCCTTCACGAACGTCACGTTCGTCGTCCACCACGCCAATCACCTTGCCGCGCAGCGCGTCCACGTCCGCCTCACTTGGGGCACCGGGCGATATAGCCACCTGCGCGTGGTCGCCGACAGGAACCTCGATTGAGAATACCGAGCCTCGCCCCGGCTCCGAGTCGAGCGTCACCCGGCTTGCAAGGACGATGCCGATGCGGCGCACCGTGGCCAAACCCAGGCCTAGGCCCTTGCGCCGGTCGCGCTCGGGGTTGCCAAGCTGGTAGAACTCGTCGAACACGCGCTCATGCTCGTGATGCGGAATACCCGGACCGGTATCGGCCACCTCCAGCGAGGCGAGGTCGCCTTGCAGCCGGCAGCGCACGGTCACACCGCCCGAATGCGTATAGCGCAGCGCGTTGGAGATGAAGTTGCCGAGCACGCGCTCGACCAGCACGGAGTCAGTGTGCAGCGCCGCGCCGGCATCCTCGAAGACCAGCGCGAGACCGTTCTCGCGCGCCAACGGCGAGTAGGCGGTCTCGAGGCGCTCGAACATGGAACGGACGTTGAAGTGCACCGGCACCGGCCTGACGTAGCCTGCGTCCAGCTTGGAGATGTCCAGAAGCTCGTCGAACAGCGATTCCAGCGCGTCAACGCTGGAGAGAATCTGGTCCATGCGCCGCGTGCCTTCGGCGTCGCGCTCGGACTCGCGCAGTGACGCCGCGAACAGGCCGAGCGCCTGCAGCGGCTGGCGCAGGTCGTGGCTCGCGGCGGCAAAGAACTGCGATTTCGCCGCGCTCGCCTGCTCGGCTTTGCGCTGCGCGGACTCGGCGGCCTCGGTATTGGTGCGCAGTTGCTCGATCAACTGGAGATTGTCATAGCGTGCCTGCAGCGACTCGCGCAGCAATTTCGAGATCTTGAGACCGAACACGATTACCAGGACGAGCTGTAGCACCAGCGCTATGCCGATCAAGCCGAATACCAGCCCCCCCTCGGCGAGGACGCGGATCGTCAGCGGCACCAGCAGCGGCGCGACGAATGCGACGATAGCCGGCGGATGGTACACGGTGGCCACCGTCGTCGCGGATGAAATGCCGAAGGCGGCCGCGAGGATGAACAACTGGCGTGCCGGGTCTGCCTCGCCGAAAAAAAGCACCGCGCCAGCGCCCCAGACAAGACCGCTCGCCAGCATCGACGCGGAGTAATGCCGCGCCCATGCGCCAGCGCGCGCAGCGTCTTCCGGTTGGCCACGCCGGGCGAAGAACAGCGCAACGCGAAACAACTGCGCCAGCAGGATCAAGCCGCAAAATGCCAGCAGCAGCTCCCACTCCACCACTCCCGCGAATGCCACCGCCCACAGACCGACCACCAGCACCGACACCGTCGAACCCACGGGCACCGTGGCGTACAGCGCCCGCACCCGGTCGAGCTCGACCCGGTCCTGCGGGGCCTGAGCAGCCGTTGTCACACGCGCTGCCGGCGCGTCGGCAGCTGGCCGAGGCGCTGGGCGTTCATCACCGCCTGGGTGCGGTTCTCCGCGCCGAGCGCGACGAAGATCGCCCGCACGTGCGCCTTGGCGGTGCGCTCGGTGATATCCAGGCTGCGCGCGATCTCTTTGTTGGTGTATCCCTCACCGAGCAGGTGCAGTACTTCGATCTGGCGCACGGTGAGCGAATCCTTTAGCGAAACGTCACGGGCAGTGGCTGAGCCGGGCACGTACACGCCCCCCGCGAGCACCTGCAAGATGGCTGCCGAGAACTCGGCTACCGACAGCGATTTGGGGAAGAACCCCGAGGCGCCCAGGTCGAAGGCCCGTCGCACGTGCAAAGCCTCGTCACTACCGGAGACAAGCACACGCGGCACCATCGGGAAGCGTTGACCGTAGACCGACAGCGCCTCGAAGCCGTCCATGCCGGGTAAGCGCAAGTCAAGCAGCACGAGGTCGGCGTCAGGCGACTCCTCCAGGATCCGCAGTCCGTCCTCGGCGCTGTCGGCGCCCATGAGCGAGACGTCCGCCAGCTGCGTGCGCAGGGCGCCCATCAACCCTTCGCGGTAAAGCGGGTGGTCGTCGACGATGAGGATGCGTTGCATGGAGGCGAGCCGAGCCTAAGACTAAATGAATCCGCTCCGCCATTGTCCTTTTGGACAATAGTCCGCCCGCAACTCGCCTGCGAGTATTGGCAACTGAACGCCCCGGCCGGAAGCGCAACAATGCCACCTCGCCCGCATGGTTCCGTCCCGACAATTCTGAGCTTCGCCGTGGCAGCGGCCTTCGCCTCGGCTGCGCTGGGCAACCCGATGGGCCCCAGCGTTGCCGCCGGCATCGCGACCTTTCAATCAGCGGGAGGGCAGCTCACCGTAACCAACACGCCTGGGACGATTATCAACTGGCAGTCGTTTTCGATAGGCGCGGGCGAGGCCACGCGCTTCCAGCAGCAGTCTGCCGCCAGCGCGGTGCTGAACCGGGTCGTCGGCGGCGATCCCTCCAGCATCCTCGGCTCGCTGAGCTCGAACGGCCGCATGTTCCTGATCAACCCGCACGGCATCGTCTTTGGCAGGAACGCGATCATCGACACCGCGGGCTTCATCGCCTCGACCCTCAACATCACCGACCAGGACTTTCTTGCCGGCCGGTTGCGCTTTGAGGGCGGCGGCCACGGACTGCTGCGCAACGAGGGCGCGATCCGCGCGGACGGCGACATTTTCCTGGTCGGCCCGCAGATAGAAAGCGCCGGCCTCCTGCGCAGCGCGTCGGGCAGCGTGTTGCTGGCGGCGGGAAAGTCTCTCACGATCACCAGTCCCGACGCCCAGGGCGTGCAGTTCGCGCTGCAGGCGCCGACAGATTCGGCGCTCAACATCGGCGCCATCGAGGCCGGCAGCGCGGTCGGCATGTTCGCCAGCACGCTGCGGCATTCCGGCGAGATCCGCGCGGTCAGCGCGAGCCTCGATCAGGCGGGCAGAGTAACTTTATCGGCGAGCAAGGAAGCCATTGTCGATGCTGGCGCGACCATCGTCGCGGGCAATGCGCAGGGCCGCGGCGGCAGTGTCCTCGTCTGGTCGGACCAGGATACGCGCGTGCACGGCGCGATCCGTGCGCCCGGCGGCTTCGTCGAGACCTCCGGCAAGCGGCACCTGGACGTGAGCGGAATCCGTCTGCACGCGCCCGGCGGCACCTGGCTGCTGGACCCGCTCAATATTGAAGTCGTCGCCGGCAACGGCCTGGTCAACAACGGCGGCGCGACCGGCTTCGCACCGGCGGGCGGCAGCTCGCAGATCGGCGCCGACCTGATCACAGCGCAGCTCGATGCCGGCACCAGCGTGGTGCTCAATACCAACGTGGCCGGACCGGACGCCGGCAACATCACCGTCAACAGCCCGATCGTCAAGACAGTCAACAATGCCGCCGGCCTGAGTCTGATCGCCGACAATGACATCAACGTCAATGCCAATATTGATCTGGGCGCTGGTTTTGCCAATGCCAACTTCAACGCGGCTGGAAATTTCAGCATTGCCAATGCCACCATCTCCGCGCGCAACATCAACGTGACGGCTGCCAGCGTCCAGCGCACTGGCCCGCAAACAAATGATTTCGTGTATTCGCGCGCCGGCGCTGGCGGTTTTCACAACGGGACCTTCCGCCTCACCGCTACCACGGGCGGCGTGGGCAGCGCCTCAAATCCGATCCGCTTTAACGATGACTTTGGCTACCACGATTGGGGCGTTACAACCTCTGCCGCGGGCGCGGCGGGCAATGTGTATATGGCCTACACCGGCACAGGCGCTGCCGATGTGAGTCTGGGCGCGGTCACCACACACGCAGGCAGCTCGCAACTGATCTCTATCGCGAACGTTCGGGCGACAAACGGCAACATCAATCTGGTGAGCAACATCTTCGACAATGACAATTGGCTGATCAATGCGAATGGAGGTTTCAGCATTCAATACGGCAACAAACTCACCGCCAACAGCATCAATCTCGCGGCGAGCGGCCAGATCGGCTATTTCAACTTTTTCCCCAACACCGTCGTTCCGCTGGTATTCGACACTTCCACGGCGAACGGCAACATCAGCGTGACGGCGGGAAGCTTCCCGGGCAACTTGAGCGGAGGTGCCGAGCACGGCTTGGGCGTGCGGCCCGGCACGGGAACCGTCATCGCCACGGCGACACAGTCGGGCGGCGGACCGGCCATCGGCGTGCGACTCAAGCATTTCGGCGGCGACCTGCTGACCAGCCGCTATGTCCTCAGTATCCCCAATGGCGGGGCGAACAACGAAGTGCGTTTGCGGACTGACGACGGACACATCATCTTCGACAGCAGCGCCGGATTCAACGCCAATCTGAACGACAAGAACTGGGAGGAGGTGCGCGCCGGCGGCGCCGGCAAGGACGTCCGCTTCTCGGGTGGCACACTCACCGGGAACCGGGTCAACCTTTTCGCCGGCGGCAACATCGACAACCTCGCACCCGGTGTCGACAGCTGGCGCGAGGTGTGCGCCAATGCCAACTGCTCCTGGATCATGGAAGCAGGTGGCGGTATCGGCCTGACCAACCCCATCCGGGCGCAGGCCGACTGGGTGGGCAACCTGCAGACATCAGGTACCGGCGCCGCGGGCGACATACGCGTCGCCTGGTCCGGTGCGCCACGCATTTCGAGCTGGGCCACCGACGCCGGCTCTGCCCAGACCCACGCCCTGACTGGTTCGACGCTGCTGTTTTCCCAGGGGTCGAGTTTTCCGGGGGCAGGCTATGTGCTGTCGAACGACGTGATCGGCATCAACCTCACCGGCGACTTGCAGTGGGCCAACAACGGCAGCACGCACAGCGCGGCGAGCCTGACGATCAACGCCGGAGGCAACATCATGCGCGAGGCGGGGCATGGCGGCAGCAACTACCTGTTCCGCACCACCGGCCCGATGTCGGTCACGGCGGGCGGCTCGCTGGGAGCGGCAGGCGCCTATGCGCTGATTCCTGCGGCGGGGACGCTGACCGTCAGCGCTGGCACCAACCTCTTCCTCGATGCCGGCGCCAACCCGCTCACGCTGACGGCTCTGACCACCGGGCCCGCCGCCGGCACCGTAGGCCTGCGGACCACGGCAGCCAATGACCTGTCGCTCGGTGGCACGACCAACATCAACGACACGCTGGTCCTCAACATCGGCGGCAACGTGTTATTCCCCACGGCGGCGAGCTTCACGACCAGCGGTGGCTTGACCTTGAACAGCCCGGCGCAGGTCGCGGCGGGAGCGTCGGTCACGCTGACCGGCGGCACCTCGGCGGCGAACGCGGGCTTTTCGAACGCAGGTACCGTGAACCTGAACGGTGGCAGCTTGAATCTCGCCGGTGGCTACACCGACGCGGGCGGGAGCCTGCTGCTCGCCGGTGGCGGCACGGTCACCGCGCCTGCCGCGGGCTTGACCTTGAACACCGGCACGCTGGGCGGCGTCGGCACGGTCACTGGAAACCTGACGCACAACGGTGTGCTCAACGTCGGCGCCTCGCCGGGCACGATGACTATCAACGGTAACCTGGCGCTGGGCGCAGGCAGCACGCTCAACGTCGAGCTCGGCGGCACCACGCAGGGCGTGAACTACGACCTGCTGCAAGTCACCGGCACGGCAAATCTGGCCGGGACGCTGAACGTGTCGATGTTCGGCGGCTTCACCGGCACCGCCGGCAATGTGTTCGACGTCATCGCCTATGCCAGCCGCACCGGCGATTTCACCAACGTCAATTTCCCTGCGGGCTTCTCGATGAACGCAGCGCCCGGAGCGACGGCCTATCAGCTGGCACTGCTGGCGCCACCCGCGCCGCCGCCAGCCGCCGTTGCGGCCTCAAGCAGTCCCCTCAACGACGCGGCTGTACGCATCTCCGCGGACCAGGCACGCCAGCTGCGGGACCGGTTCGCGGCCTCGGTCGAGGCCACGCGGCAGCCCGCGCAGGACGACGCCAGGGAGACCCTCGAATGCAGGCCATAGCGGCGTTCGCAATCGCAATCTTCTGTCTCGCCGGCGCCGCGTCGGCGCAGGTCGCGCAGGTTGTCGAGTCGAAGGGCGCGAGCCTGGTTGAGCGCGCCGGCGCCGCGCCACGCATCCTCGGCGCCGGCGAGCGACTGGATGCGCGCGACACCATCCGCGTCGCGCGCGACAGCTGGGTGCTGCTGGAGTTCGGCGACCGCACCCGCGTGACCCTGCGACCGGACACCGTGTTCCGCATCAACGCCTACAGCGAGGGGGCTCCCGAGAGCATGCTGATGGGGCTGGTGAAGGGCGGGCTGCGCGCGCTCACCGGGCGGATCGGCCAGCGCAACCCATCGGCCGTGAAGTTCCAGACCGCCACCGCGACCATCGGCATCCGTGGCACGGAGTTCGACGCGCGGCTGTGTGAGGGTGATTGCGCAATGGCGGAGAAGCGCTTCGAGGCGCGCAGAAGCGATTTCGCAGCACGCGTAGTCGACTTGGAACCGGGAGTTGTGATCGTGGGCGCTTCGGGCTCCATCCGGCGGCCTGTCGCGGGCAGTTACGTGTACGAAGGCGAGGGCATCGTCACCGGCACGCGCGCAGTGGCGGCGCTGTCGCTGCGCGACGGCGGCGTCATTGCGCTGCATCCTTCCACGCATCTCAGAGTGCTGCGTTTCCAGTTCGATGCCGGGGATCCAGGCCGAGGCGGCGCACAGTTCAATCTGCGCCGCGGGCGGGTCGAGTCGAAGACCGGGTCTCTGGGGAAGAACCGGAAAGGGGGTTATGTTTTCGCCACTTCGAATGCCAGCGTCGTTACCCGGGGCACCACGTTCACGTTCGGCTGCGTAGGCGTTTGTGTGGCGCCCGTCGTGGATCCTTCCGACATCGCACCTTCAGTGCTGACGCAATACCTCAACTCGTTGATTCCTCCCGGCAGCATCCGTGGCGTGGCCAGCAGTGGTTTCGCGGGCTATCAGGCCGCCGCGCTGCCGGACCCGGCCACCTATGCGCAGGTACTGGAATTCGTACGTATCGGCAGATATCAAGGTCCCGCCACGATCACACAGAACCCCATGCTGCTCCATCTGCAGGACCGCGTCGGCGCGGTGGCGAGAGTGATCGAGAATCTGATGGGCCTGACGAGCTATTCTTTTTCGCAGGCCGAGGGCCTCGTGTGGCCGCCCCTGAATACCTGGCTCCCGGGAGAGGTGGCGGACTTGCTGCAGGGGCTGGGTGCGGCAAGTGCGACCGCAGCGCCGGCGGCGGTGGGCGGTTCGACCATCGCTGCATCCCCATCCGCCGAACTGATCGCACTTGTCAGGCAGTTGTATCCATCCGGGTCACTGGTCCTGCCGGATGGCAGGACCGTCAATCTGGGTGCGCCGCCGCAGTTGTCCGGAGACGCGACGATCGCAGAGGTTGTGGCTGCGCTGCAAGCCGCGCTGGGCGTGACGCAGCGCTATCCCGGAGCATTCCCGCCTCTCCTGGTGTCAAAATTGACAGGGGCACTGCTTGCGCTGGATCGCCTGGACGGCGCTTTCCAAGAGGCTGATACTCAGGCCGCCTTGTCGGCCTTGCGGGCAACCAGCGTGGCGGTTTCGCCGTCGCCGCCGGTACCGGCCGAGAGCGCCGAGGGCACGTCCCAACAATCCTCGGGCGACGCCCCCATCCCGGTTGAAGAAGGGACTTCCGTGACCTCCACGGAGACCGGGCTGCAGGTTTCGGCTTCGGAGGGACGGGTCGAGGTTTCCCTAGCGCCGGGGACACGGTTTCTCGTGACGGCACGGACTCTGCCCGAGGTTCTATCCGCACCGCTCAGGTCGCGTCTTGACGCAGCCATGACACAAACCGAAGGGAGCAAGGCGGGCGAGAAGCTCGACCCGTCTCGCGCCGAGTCTGCGCTGTATGTCTGGGTCCGCGACGGAGCGGTGAACCTTACGAAAGACGTCAAGTCGGTCGTGCCCGCCATGTCGGCGCCGCCCGCCACGACGACTCCGCCCGAAATGCCCGCCCCCCCCGAAGCGCGCTCGGTGTCCGGCCGGCAAACGCTTCCATTCGCCCAGCCGGCCGCGCCAGCGGCCGATCCGCCGCCCGTACCTCGAATGTTGCGCTGGGATCTGCGATCTTGGGCGGACGAACTGGAGGATACGGCGACGCGCAAATTCTCTATTTCGTCGGACCGGGCGCGCTTTTCGTTGCCAGATAAGGACCGCCTCTTCGGGCCGATGTCGCTGGCGGAATTGCGGTCATTCCTGGAGGGCTGGCGCTTCCGCCTTGAGGATTGGGACTCCGGCGTGCAACTGCGCTCGCTGCCGCCTGTGGAATCCCTCACCTACGAGGCCCTGCTGCAAAAGTTGAATGAGTGGCGGGAGAGACTGATGGAATCTTGGGGCTACAGCGGGCCTGGAAGTTCCCAAGTTGCCAATCTCCGCATTCTGCAGACGCTCGACTATTACTTCTGGGAGTCAACAGCTTCGGTGGAAGTGAGCGCCGGCAATGCGGCCAGCGCGACCGAGAACGGCGTCGGACTGCTGAGCGAGGTGCCGAACTTTATGCGCTTCGACCCGACCCCGCGGCCACAGCCGTCCGGAGGGAGCACATCGATCGACGTGTTCGCGGCGGCGGACGGCTCGGTGTTCGGCTCCTGCAAGGTCCGCTGAGGATGCGGTTCGTCGTCCTCGCGGCGGCGCTCGCGCTGCCGGCGCATGGCCCTGTGCTTGCACAGGGCGAACTGCGCTTCGCGGTGACGGGATTCGAGGTCGAGGGTGAGAATCCGTTGTCGGCAGAGGCGACGCAACGCATCGTGTCGCCTTTCGCCGGCAGCGCAGTGACTATCGACAGCCTGCAGGCCGCGGCGGCAGCGCTCGAAACCGAGATCAAGAGTCGTGGCCATGCATTCCTGCGCGTGGTCGTGCCGCCGCAAGATATGGGCGGCGCGGTCACGCTGCGCGTGCTCGCGTTTCGCCTCGGAACGGTCGCGGTCCGCGGCAATATGAATTTCACCGAGGGCAACGTGCGCGCGAGCCTGCCGGCGCTGCGTCCGGGGCAGTCGCCGAACCTGACTGAGGTGGCGCGCGACCAGACACTCGCCAACGAGCATCCGGCCAGGCAAGTCACCGTGACGATGCGCCAGGGCGCAAAGTCGGACACGATCGATGCGGATGTCACGGTGCGCGACGTGAACCCGCTGCGCGTGTTCGGCTCGCTCGCCAACACGGGATCCGCGGCGACCGGCGACTGGCGGCTCTCGGTCGGGGTGCAACACTCCAACATTTTCGACCGCGACCAT
This sequence comes from Burkholderiales bacterium, assembly GCA_016790635.1. Lineage (GTDB taxonomy): Bacteria > Pseudomonadota > Gammaproteobacteria > Burkholderiales > JAEUOS01 > JAEUOS01. The sequence continues at coordinate 20,035 of JAEUOR010000080.1, read as the reverse complement.
TCGCTGACCGCGAGCTATACCACCTCGCCGGGCCACTGGAGCGACGTGGCGCAGTACGGCCTCTTCTACAGCGTGCCGTTCTACGGCCTGGGCGGCGCGCTGTCGGCTTTCTACAGCTACTCGGACGTCAACAGCGGCACTATCGCCAACGTGTTCCAGGTCAGCGGGCGCGGACAGTTTGCCGGGCTACGCTGGAAGCAGCACTTCGCGCCGGCGGGGGCCTATTCTCATCATGTGGAAGTCGGCATCGAGGATCGGCATTTCATCAACGACGTCTCGTTCGCCGGCGCGCCGATCGGCACGAACGCACGCAGCCGGCCGCTTGCGGTGTCCTACGCAGGCAAGTTCGATTACGCGGGGGGCCAGGTTCGCGGCTCGATCGAGCATGTACGCAATCTCGACGGTGGTGGCGACAATACCGGCGCGGCCTACCTCGCCAACCGTGCCGGTGCCCGCCGCAACTGGGAGGCATGGCGTGTGACGCTGGATGCGCAGCAGGCGCTTGGCGCCTGGACCGCGGCGCTGCGCTTGCGCGGACAGCTGGCGCGCGATCCGCTCATCGCAGGCGAGCAATTCGGCTTCGGCGGCGCCTCCGGTGTACGTGGCCTGCGCGAGCGCGAGGTGACAGGCGACTTCGGGGTCTTAACCAGTGCCGAGCTGCTTTCGCCGGCGTTGCTGGACGGACTGCGCGCGGTCTTGTTCCTGGATGCCGGGAGCGCGCGCTTGCGCGAGCCGGGCGCCGGCCAGGCGGCCCGCATCAGGTCGGCCAGCCTGGGCGCCGGACTGCGCTGGGCGCCGCGGCCGGGCCTGTCGGTATCCGTGGACTACGCCCGGGTAGTGGACGGCGCGGTCGCCACGCGTTCAGGCGACGACCGGCTGCATTTTCATTTGGCCATGCAGTTCTAGCGCTGCGTTGGCGAGTCTTCGGGCACGCGCATTCGTCCGGCGATGGCCTTCTTGGGCCTGCGCTGACCGGCCTCACGGGGCGTTCAGCGGAATTCTGGGCAACAGTCGATCCAGGCTGTTGGCAAACGCCTGCCGGTCGGCATGGCCATACGCCGCCGGGCCGCCGGTGGTGACGCCGCCCGAGCGCAGTTCATCCATGAAGTTGCGCATCGACAGCAGCGGGCCGATGTTGTCGCGGCTCAAGATTTCGCCGCGCGGGCTCAGCACGCGCGCGCCCTTCTCGATCGCTGCCGCAGCCAGCGGCAGGTCGGCGGTGATGACGAGGTCACCGTGCGCCAGACCGGCGACGATGCGATGGTCGGCAGCGTCCATGCCTTTTTCCACCTGCAGGGTCTTGATGAAGCGCGAGCGCGGTGTTGCAAGCGCCTGGTTGGCGACCAGGGTCATGCCGATGCGCAGGCGATCGGCCGCGCGATAGAGAATTTCCTTGGCTGCCCCCGGGCAGGCGTCGGCGTCGACCCAGATGTGCATGCGCGGGACCGCGCTACTTTTCTTTCGGTACCGCTGTCACGGCCGAGTTGATCTCCCGCCAGCCATCAACCCCCAGGCGCCGCAGGGTTTCCATATTCGCTTCGTAGATGCGCTCGGCTGAGGGAAACGCCTCCACGGCGCGGTCGATGCTCTCCTCGCGCAGCAGGTGCAGGGTCGGATACGGCGAACGATTGCTGTAGTTGGTGATGTCGTCCGGGTCGACGCCCTCGAAGCGATAGTGCGGATGGAAGCTCGCCACCTGCAGCACGCCGTCGAGTTCCAGTTCCTCGACCGCCGCGTCGGCGTCATCGAGAAAGTCGTTGTAGTCCAGAAAATCGGCCAGCACGTGGGGGTGGATGAGGAGCGTCGTGTCGCAGGCCTGCGGGTCGGCGTCGGCCAGGGTGCGCAACTCCTCCTTGAGTGCGCGGGTCAGCTCCGCAGGCGTGCGCGCCTGGCTGACCACATAGCGGATCTGCCCCTTGATGTGCACCGCATTGGCGAAGGGGCACAGGTTGAGTCCGATCACCGCGCGCTCCAGCCAGCGGCGCGTGGCGGCGACGACCTCTTCGTCGCTCGGCGCCGTAGCGTCGCTCATTCGCTGACCCTGGCGCGCAGCGTCTTGATGGCGCCGCGGCGCACCTTGTCGTCGACCCGCGCGCGCTTTGCCGCAGCGCTGGGCTTGGTGGCGCGCCTGGGGCGCGGCGGGTTGGCCACGCGGTGAATCAACGCATGCAGACGCGCGATGGCGTCGGAACGATTCTTTTCCAGGCTGCGCTCGCCCTGCGCCTTGATGACGAGCACACCCGCGTCGGTCAGGCGCCGGTCAGACAGCGCAAGCACGCGGGCCTTCACCTCTTCGGGCAGCGTGGAGGCGTGCACGTCGAAGCGCAGGTGCACCGCGTTGGAAACCTTGTTGACGTTCTGCCCGCCTGCGCCCTGCGCGCGGATGGCGGTCACGCTGTACTCGGCTGGCGGAATGGTGATGCGCATGGCAACGTTTACGCAGCCAGCCGGCCCCACAGGTCGTGCGCGTCGCTGCCGGTCACTTTCACGTTGACGATCTCGCCGACCTTGAGCTTGCCTTGCTCTGCCTTGCGCGCCGGCCATTCGATGAACACGTTGCCGTCGATCTCGGGCGCGTCGCCCGTGGAACGCGCCACCGCGCCGTCCTGGTTGACCGCATCGATCAGCACTTTGGTCGTGCGCCCCACGCGCGCCTTCAGGCGCCGGCGCGAGATGCGCTCCTGCACCTTCATGAACTCGGCGCGACGCGCTTCGCGCTCGTGCTCGGGCAAGGCGCCTTCCAGGTCGTTGGCGCGCGCCCCCTCGACCGGCGAATAGGCGAAGCAGCCGGCGCGGTCGATCTGCGCGGCCTCGATGAAGTCCAGCAATTCCTGGAACTCCGCCTCGGTTTCGCCGGGAAAACCGGCGATGAAGGTCGAGCGCACGGTGAGTTCGGGGCAGACACGCCGCCAGGCCTCGATGCGTTCCAGGTTCTTCTCGCCCGAGGCCGGGCGCTGCATGAGCTTCAGGATGCGCGGGTTGGCATGCTGGAACGGCACGTCCAGGTATGGCAGGAGCTTGCCTTCGGCCATCAGCGGGATCACTTCGTCCACGCTCGGGTAGGGATAGACGTAGTGCAGGCGCACCCACACGCCCAGTTCGCCGAGCGCCACGGCCAGGTCGGCCATGCGCGTCTTGAGCGGCCGGCCGTCGTGAAACCCCGTGCGGTACTTGACGTCCACGCCGTAGGCCGAGGTGTCCTGCGAGATCACCAGGATTTCGCGCACCCCGGCGCGCACCAGGTTCTCGGCCTCGCGCATGACCTGGCCGATGTCGCGGCTGACCAGGTCGCCGCGCATTGAGGGAATGATGCAAAAGGTGCAGCGGTGGTTGCAGCCCTCCGAAATCTTGAGGTACGCGTAATGCGTCGGCGTGAGCTTGACCCCCTGCGGCGGCACCAGGTCGGTGAAGGGGTCGTGCGGCTTGGGGAGGTGCGCATGCACCGCGTCCATGACCTCGGCCGTCGCATGCGGACCGGTGACGGCCAGCACCTTGGGGTGGGTCTGGCGCACGATGTCGCCCTTGGCGCCCAGGCATCCGGTCACGACCACGCGACCGTTCTCGGCCAGGGCCTCGCCGATCGCATCCAGCGATTCGGCCACCGCGGAGTCGATGAAGCCGCAGGTATTGACCACCACCAGGTCGGCCCCCTGGTAGGTCGGCGCGACTGCGTAGCCCTCGGCGCGCAGCTGGGTCAGGATCTGCTCCGAATCAACCAGTGCCTTGGGGCAGCCCAGCGAGACGAACCCGACCTTCGGCGCGGCGCCCTTCACCGCAGCCCCGCGCAAAAACAAAAGAGCGCCGCGAGGCGCTCCGTCGCCGACCGCCGCGGCAGCCTATTTCTTGCCATCGCCGCCGGGAAACTGGAACCCGCCCATCATGGTCTTGGCCTGGCTCTGGAACTGCTCCTGCATCTTGAGGAACATGTTCTTGCTCTGCTCGATGTAGTTGGTCATCATGCCCTGCATCATCGGCCCCTGGAAGTTCATGAACTGCGCCCAGGCATCGGCATTGGGCGCAGCCTGCTTGCCGTTGGCCGCGAACAGCGCCTTGGACTGCTCGGCAACCCGCTCCTGGATCTCCAGGAAGGCCTGCACGTTCTTCTCCAGGTACATGCCCATCATGCCCTGCATGGCATGCCCGTAGAAGCGGATGATGTGCGACAGCACCGCGGAGGAAAACATCGGCTTGCCGCCGGCTTCCTCTTCCAGGATGATCTGCAGCAGGATGGAGCGCGTCAGATCCTCGCCCGACTTGGCGTCTGCCACCTTGAAGTCCTCCTGTGCCAGCACCAACTGCTTGACGTCGGTGATGGTGATGTAGCTGGAGGTCTGGGTGTCGTAGAGGCGACGATTCGGGTACTTCTTGATCAGGCGGGTCTCGGCCATGATGTCTCCCAATGACGTGTCTGGTCGGCGCCCGCAGGTTCACGATGCGGGTGCCGCTCGACCGGCCGATGTTGTCTTGTTGGCTGCTCCGGTCTATGGCGCAATGCAACAGCGAGCCGCGATTCTACACGTATCCCCTTGTTCTTCAAGGTATTAGAAGAAGTCGCGGCGCGTCATCGCGGGCCCGGTCAGCCCATGTGCAGGCCGCCGTTCAAGGAGAAGTCTGCGCCGGTCGCATAGCCGCCCTCGGTCGAGGCGATCCACGCCACGATCGAGGCGATCTCCTCGGGCAGCCCGAGCCTTTTCAGCGGCACGGTGCCGACGATCTTCTCGAGCACGTCGGCGCGAATCGCCCGCACCATGTCGGTCCCGACATAACCCGGCGACACGGTGTTGACGGTCACCGACTTGCTCGCCAGTTCCTGCGCCAGCGCCATGGTGAAGCCGTGGATGCCCGCCTTGGCGGTCGAGTAGTTGGTCTGGCCGAACTGCCCCTTCTGTCCGTTCACCGACGAGATGTTGATGATGCGCCCGAAGCCGCGATCGCACATGTCATCGACCACCTGCTTGGTCACGTTGAAGAGCGAGTTCAGGTTGGTATCCATGACCGCATCCCAATCGGCCTTGCTCATCTTGCGAAACGAGCCGTCGCGCGTGATGCCGGCGTTGTTGACCAGCACGTCGATCGGACCGTAAGCCGCCTTGGCCTCCTTGAACGCCGCGACCGTGGAATCCCAGTCCGACACATTGCCCACCGAAGTGTGAAAGGTGTAACCGAGCGCCTTCTGCTCCGCGATCCACTTGGCGTGGTCGCGGCTGGGTCCGCAGCCGGCGATGACAACGAATCCTTCCTTGTGCAGGCGCTGGCAGATCGACGTGCCGATGCCGCCCATGCCACCTGTGACGTATGCAACTCTTGCCATTTTTCATCTCCCTCTTTGACGTGGTTGAAAAAGCTATGACACGCGTACTTTGACATATTCCCCGGGCGCCGGGCAAAGCGGCCTGTAGCGCGCGTTGCCGGCCGCGCGCGGTGCCGCCACGAGGCGACCGCGATGCGCATCGCCAAAGCGTGCCCAGTCGTCCCACCAGCTGCCCGGCATTTCGTCGGCCGCCGCGAACCAGTCGTCCGCGGAGGCGGGCAGGCGCCGCCCGGCGAAGGCCCGGAAACTGCGCCGCTTCCTGTGCGCCGGATTGACGATGCCCGCAATGTGTCCGGAAGCGCCGAGCGCAAAGCGCACCGGCCCGCCGACAAGGTGCGCACTCGCATAGGCGGAACGCCAGGGCACGATGTGGTCCTCGCTGGTGGCCAGCACATAGGCAGGCATTTTCAGGCGCCGCAGATCAACCGGCTCTCCCAGTGCGTTCATGCGACCGGGCTCGCGCAGGCGATTCTCGAGGTACATGGAACGCAGGTAATGGCAGTACATCGGTCCCGGCAGGTTGGTGCTGTCGGCGTTCCAGTACAGGAGGTCGAAGGGGCGCGGGGCGCGGCCCATGAGATAGCTCTCGGTCGCGCTGTTCCAGATCAGGTCGCGTGGCCGCAGCGAGGCGAAGGCCGCCATCAGCTCACGCCCGCCGACCAGGCCGCCGTGCGCGAGCAGCGCCTCGCGCTGCGCCACCGCGCCGGCGTCGATGTAGACACCGATGCCGCCGACATCGGAAAAATCGAGCAGGGTGGCCAGGAGTGTGAGGCTCGCCACCGGCTCCTCGCCGCGCGCGGCGAGTGCGGCCAGGGCGCTGGCGAGTATGGTGCCGCCCACGCAGAATCCCAGCGCGTTGATGGTCGGACTCCTGCGGATGGAGCGCACCGCGGCGATCGCATCGACCACGCCCATTTGCAGATAGTCGTCCCAGCCGAGGTGCGCCTGGCCGGCGCCGGGATTGCGCCACGAAACCATGAAGACCGTGTGTCCGGCGGCGACGCAATAGCGCACGAACGAATTGTCGGGCGTCAGATCCAGGATGTAGAACTTGTTGATGCAGGGCGGCACGATCAGGAGCGGACGGGCACCCACGCGCGGCGTGGTCGGCGCGTACTGGATCAGTTCGATCAGTTCGTTGCGCAAGACGACCTCGCCCGGCGTGATCGCCAGGTCGCGCCCGACCACGAAGGCTTCCTCGTCGGTATTGGCAACATGCCCGCGCGCAACATCGCCGATCAGGAGCCGCATGCCGTCGGCCAGGCTCCTGCCGCCGGTCTCGATGGCGCGCGCGATGGCGGCGCGATTGGTGGCCAGGAAGTTCGACGGCGCGGTCGCGGCCACCCATTGCTGGGCGGCGAAATCCAGGCGCGCGCGCTCAGCCGCGGCCACCGGCAGACGGGCCAGGTGCGCCTGCAAGGCCTCGGCCGCGGCCTTGTGCGAGGCCGTGATCCAGTCGTCCAGGGCAGGGTTAGGGGCAGGGTTCATGACAACGGCGGCACTGCAGAGGCAAGAGATTGTCGCGCAGCAAAATTACACCAGCCTGAATCGGCGCCCCGGCGCGCCCGGCGCGCCCGGCGCGCATAATCGCGCCTTTGTGCGCCGCATAGAGCACATGATCCCCAGGCCTCCTTTGGCCGGCATCGGCCATCCGTTCGAAGCTGTCGACACACCGGCCCCGCTCGTCCAATTTGGGCGACTGATTGCGCATGCCTGGTGCTGTGCGGCGAACTCCTCTGACGCGCATGGCCACTGAGACAGCCAGTATCAGCATCGCCGGGCCGCGCGATCAGGTGCGCGCGATGCGCAAGCATGTGCGGGATGCGTTTCGCTCCCAGGGCGAGTCCGTGCGCGATGCGCCCTCCGCCGGCGCGCCCGCAGCACCGCTTGCCCTGGCGGTGAGCGCGCGCCGCGGCATTCCCTACCCGCAACTCGTCGAGGCATCGGCGCGATTGCCGGAATGCGTCATCACCATTCGCCTCTCAGCCGATGGCAGGACCAGCGAGACCGTCCTCACCGCCGGCGGCGTCAGCGAGAGTGGCATCACCGGGCCGGCAAGCGACGCCGCCCCGGTCGCCGTACGCCTGTCCGGAAACGGCACGCTAGCTCTGCTGGTGGCGCTGGCCGAACCCGGCGAAGTCCTGGCCGGCTACTGCGCGACCCATGCCGCCGAGACCTACTTCCAGGTACGGGGCAACGCGTCGCAGGCGCAGCTCCTGACCATCGAGGCGGCCAACGACCCCATCGCGCCGGCATTCGACACCGTCTGGCAGGGCAACGCGGCCAGGCCCCTCGCGCCGGCACAGCCGTTGACGACGCGCACCCGGCACGCGCTCGATCACCTCGCAGCAAGCGTGCGTGAGCGGTGGTTGTGGTTTGACCATGAGGCACTGGAAGCTACCGCGGTCGAACGTGCCCGCGCAGCGGAGGCAGGCCGGGAAGTACGGGCGATCAACGTAAAATCACGCCAGCTTGCCGCGCTCGCGGCCGGGCTTCCTGCCCACAACCTTTCCGCCGAACAAGCCTCGGTCGTCGACCTGATCGCGGCCACCTGGGCAGAAGCCTGATGACCGATCCGCGCCGCAAGTTCGTCCAGTGTGTCTCGCCTGCCGGCTTGCATCGCATCGCCTACAGCGAGTGGGGCGACCCCGCCAACCCGCGCGTGCTGCTGTGTGTGCATGGACTGGCGCGCCGCGGCAGCGACTTCGATCCACTCGCGCGCGCGCTGTGCGGCGAAATGCGCGTCATCTGCCCCGACATGGCCGGGCGCGGCGACAGCGACCGGCTCGCCGATGCGCGTCTCTACCAGATCCCGCAGTACGTCAGCGACGTGGTGACCCTGATTGCACGCCTGGACGTGCCGCGCCTGCGCTGGTTCGGAACCTCGATGGGCGGATTGATCGGCATGGCGCTCGCGGCCCAGGCCGGTTCGCCGATCGAGCGCATGGTCTTGAACGATGTCGGCCCCGTCGTCAAGGCTGCCGCGTTGCAGCGCATCGGCGAGTATCTCGGCAATGCGCCGACCTTCGCCGCGATGGAGGAGGCCGTTGCCTACATCCGCACGGTGAGCGCGACCTTCGGACTGGAAAGCGACGCGGAATGGCAGCACCTTGCGCACACCAGCGTGCAAGCGGTCGCGGGCGGCTGGCGCCTGCACTACGATCCCGCCATCGCCGTGCCCTTCCGCGAAGCGGGTGCCGGCAATGCCGACATCGAGCTGTGGCCGCTCTACGATGCGATTACCTGCCCGGTCGTGCTGGTGCGCGGTGCTGCGTCCGACCTGCTCGACCGCGCCACCGCGCAGGCGATGACCGCGCGCGGACCGCGTGCGCGCTTGATCGAGATTCCGGGCGTCGGCCACGCGCCAATGTTCTGGAGCCAGCCGCAGATCGCGCTGGTGCGGGATTTCCTCGTTTCACCCTGATTTTCTTCAACCACACGCAAGGAAAGAACATGAAAGTCGATCGTTTCCACGTCGGTCCGCGCCTCTCGGAGATGGCCATTCACCATGGAACCGTCTATCTGGCCGGGCAGATCGCCGAGGACGTGAGCCAGGACATGGTCGGCCAGACCAAGCAGGTACTCGCCGCCATCGACAGGCTGCTCGAGGAAGCCGGCACCGACAAGACGCGCATCCTGTTCGCGCAGGTCGTGATCACCGACATGCGCCTGTTCGCCGACATGAACCAGGCCTGGGAAGCCTGGGTGGTCGCCGGCCACACGCCGCCGCGCGCCACTATCCAGGCGGCCCTGGCGAGCCCCAAGCACCTGGTCGAGATCATCGTCACCGCTGCGCAGAAATAACCTGCACGCGCGGGCAGCCCCACGGCGCGTCGCCGCAGGCTGGCGGTGGCGGCGCGCGCTGATGACGATGGAATACCGCGCCGCAACATTTGCGGGCAAAGAAACCGATACTAGGGTAAACTCTAGGGTTTGCCAGGGTAAGAGCTTTCGCAAGCTTCGGATGATTCGCGGAAGTTTGCGAATGCATTGACCCCGGCAATGGACACCTCCGTCACAACCCGTTCAACCACAAAAGGGTATCAACATGAACAAGTCTCTCCTGATCGGCGCCGTCCTGGCCGCCACGCTGGCCGCCTGCGGCCAGGAAGCCCCCAAGCCCGCACCTGCGCCGGCACCCGCTCCTGCCGCCGCGCCGGCCCCGGCGCCTGCGCCCGCTCCGGCACCCGCTCCGGCGGCAGACGCTGCCAAGCCCGCCGACGCTGCCGCTCCTGCGGCTGCCCCGGCCCCGGCGCCCGCCGGTGGCGATGCCCCCAAGGCCGCTGACGCGGTCAAGGCCGGCGTCGATGCCGCGGCTGACAAAGCCAAGGACATGGCCAAGGATGCCGTCAAGGCCGGCGTGGATGCTGCCAAGGACGCGATGAAGAAGTAAGTCGTAAGCAGCAACGAAAAACCGGGCCATGCGGCCCGGTTTTTTTTGGGGTTTTTTCGCCCCCCGCGCCGCTCAGGACCTCAACCGAGCGCGCGCCAGTCGAAGCCCTGCACCTGGTCGGCAATGCCGATGTCTTGCGGCGCGCACCCGAGCGCGCCGGCCAGCGCCTCCTGTGCCAGTCCGGGAGTGTTGTTGCGGCTGCTCAGGTGGGCCGCGAGGACATGCCGCAAGCCGCTGTGCGCCACACGCGCCAGGAGGCTGGCTGCCTGGCCGTTTTCCAGATGGCCGTAGTTGCCGCCGACGCGCGCGCGCAACGCCGGAGGATAGGGCCCGGCGGCCAGCATGGCCGCGTCGTGGTTGCATTCCAGCACCAGGGCATCGCACCCGGACAACATGGCTTCGACGTGCGGCGTGGACGCGCCCAGATCGGTAAGCACGCCCAGGCGTGCCGCGCCGTCCTGAAACACGAACTGCACCGGCTCGCGCGCGTCATGCGGCACCGGAAACGGCAGCACCTCGAGGTCGCCGATCGCGAACGGGGTGTGCGTGTCGATCAAGGTCAGCTCGAAGTCGAGCGGCGCCTGGAAGGCACCCGGCCCGCCCAGTCCGGCGGCGACATAGGTGCCGTGGGTCATGAATACCGCCAGCCCGTGCTTGCGCGCAAAGCGCGCGACGCCGCCGACATGGTCGCTGTGTTCGTGGGTGACCAGAATGGCAGCCAGGTCCGCCGGCACGAGGCCGGCATGCGCCAGGCGCTTCTCGCATTCGCGCAGGCCGAAGCCGCAGTCGAGCATGACGCGCGTGGCGCCGCGACCGGCCTCGACGATCAGTGCGTTGCCCTCGCTGCCCGATCCCAGCGAGGCGAACCTCACCGCGCCGCGCCGCGCGCGGCCTTGCCGCGTGCGATCACTTCAACTGCTCGTGCAGCAGGTTCAGGATGCGCTGCGTGGTCTGCGTATCCTCGGGCACGCCGGCCTTGGAGAGAATGGCCACACGCGTCACCGCGCTCGCATCGCTGACCTTGACCTGGTACTGCTCGGCCACCACGACACGGTCCTGGTTGAACCAGTTGGTGAAGCGCGACAGCATGCCCGGTTCGGCGCGCCGCCGCGTGGCATCGGTATCGGCGTAGCGGACGAAGTACACCCCGCGTGAACGATCGCGATCCTCGACGGTGAAGCCGACCCGGTCCAGCGCAAGGCCGATCCGGCGCCAGGCGCGATCAAAGCTCTCGTCGATCTCGACCATCTGCACCGCACCGCTCTTGACGATCTTGGCACGTTCCACCGGACGGTTGCTGCCCGCAGTCTCCACCGCGCGACGCGCGACGGTCTGCTCCGATCCGAGGCGCACCATCAGGCGGGTCAGGAAGTCCACCTCGAGCTCCGGGTCCGCAAGCCGGGGCTGCCAGGCGGTCTGGTCGCGCCCTTCGGTGCGGTAGACCTCAATCATGCCGCGATGGCTGACATAGATCTCGGTCTCGCCGCTGCTGTTGACCTCCAGCCGAGTGCGGAACTTGTCGCGTTCCGGCGTCGAGTACAGGCCGTCGAGAAAGCGCCCGACCGTGCGGCGGATGAAGTCCTGTCCGATCTTGGCGCGATTCTCCGCCCAATCCGTCTCCATGACCCCCGACTCGGGGCGCTCGATGTCGATCACGAACCCCATTTCCTGCCAGAACTCCTTGATCTGCGGCCACAGTTCCGCAGGCGCAGTCTTGACCACCAGCCAGCGCTGGTTGCCGGCGCGCTCGATGCGCGCGTCCGGCACGCGCGGCAAGATGCCGGAGGACTGCGGCTTTTGCGCCGGACCGCGCGCCGCCAGTTCGCTGGCGGTCACCGTGCCGCGTCGTGCCTCGTCGCCGGGCACGCTGAAGCGACCATCACGGGCGGGGGCAGTCAGATCGGGAGGAATCTCCAGGCTGGGCACGCTGGCCGACTGCGTAGGTGACTTGTAGTCGACCTTGTCGGACTTGATGACGTTGCTCGCCCACGAACAGGCACCGAGGAGCACAGCGCTTGAGAGGATGGTCGCGAGTCGCGGCAATCGGTTGAAGGTCATGGCGATCGTCCCTCGATGACGTTACAGCGCGCCGGCTTCACGCAGTGCTGCCTCCACCACGGCATGATGCGCCTGCGCCAGAGGCGCCAGCGGCAGGCGCAGATGCGCGCCGCAACGTCCCATGCGCGCCAGGGCCCACTTGACCGGCACCGGGTTGGGTTCGACGAACAGGCGCTGATGCAGCGCAAGGAGGCGCGTGTTGAGAAGGCGCGCGCCGGCCACGTCGCCCGCGCGCGCGGCGGCAATCATCTTGTGCATGAGGCCCGGCGCGACGTTGGCGGTCACCGAAATCGTGCCCTGCCCGCCCATCAGCGTGAAGGCCAGCGCCGTGCCGTCGCAGCCGGAGAGCATGGTGAAGTCCTCGCGCCCGGCACGCGCCAGGTCACGCAGGAGCAACGAGGCGCGCTCGATATTGTCGGTGGCATCCTTGAGTCCGACGATGCCCGGGACCTCGGCCAGGCGCACCACCGTCTCGTTGGCCATGTCCGCCACCGTGCGGCCCGGCACGTTGTACATGATCATCGGCAGGTCGCAGGCCTCGGCCTGGGCACGAAAATGCCGGTACAGGCCTTCCTGGGTGGGCCGGTTGTAGTAGGGCACGACAGACAGGCAGGCATCGGCCCCGGCGGACTTCGCAAAGCGCATCAGGTCGATGGCCTCGGCGGTCGAATTGGCACCGGTGCCGGCGATCACCGGAACGCGCCCCGCGGTGTATTCGACCGCGCTCTTGATGAGCTGGCAATGCTCCTCATGATCGACCGTGGGAGACTCGCCGGTCGTGCCGACGATGACGATGCCGTCGGTCCCTTCGGCCACATGCCAGTCGATCAGGCGCTTGAGCGAGGGCAGGTCCAATGCGCCGTCGTCGCGCATCGGGGTGACGATGGCGACGATGCTGCCGGCGAAACGGGTGCTTGCACTCATGATTTTTTCCTTGCGCCGCGCTTGTCCGGCGGCATCCTGCGGAGAGCCCCTGATTTTACCCCACCCCCGACGTGCAAAACCCCTGCACGCCGGGCGGCGGTCAATCGATGGCGGGCGGAATCGTCGACCCACCGGCGCGCCAGGCGCAAATGCGTTCGACGATCGCCGGGCGGGGCGACTGCACGCGCCCGCTCTCGAACCCCAGCACCAACATTCCGGCCGCGCGCGCCCAGTCGAGCAGTTCGCCGCGACGCAGCAGGAACATCGGGTTGGACGGTTTGCCGAGCGTTTCGTTCCCGACCGCAAAGGTCTCGTAGATCAGGATGCCGCCATCGCCGAGGGCCGCGGCAATGTCGGGCAGGCGCTCGCGCCACAGGTAATTGGTCACCACGACCCCGTCATAGGTGCGTCCCGCGCGGGGCCAAGGCCCGGATTCGATGTCGGCTGCGACCGGCGTCACCCCGGCGATGGCAGCCAGCGCGGCCAGGGCTTGCGGGTCGCGGTCGATGGCCTCGACCCGCAAGCCGCGCGCGGCCAGGAGTTGCGCATGCCGGCCATGCCCGGCGGCCACGTCCAGGGCCGTCCCGCCCGGCGCGATCAGACCGGCCCAGCGTGCAACCCAGGACGATGGCGCGTCGCCGTGGCCGTGCGGCGTCAGAACGATGACCCTGGCTCCTTGAGGAACTCGATCTCCTCGGGCTTCGAGGGGCGCCCGAGGATGGCGTTGCGGTGCGGAAAGCGCCCGAAACGCTCGATGACCACCATGTGCTTGACAGCCCATTCGGGCACGTCGGCCAGGCGCGGCTCCACGGCGACGCGCTCGAACAGGCGCAGGCATTCGCGCTGGTCGTTAAGCGACTCGCTGTGCTCGTAGGGCAGGTAGACGAACCAGCGCTGGATCGGCGCGAGCTCCATGTCCCAGCCTCGTTCGACCATCATGCGCGCACAGTCGAGCGCCATGCCGTCGGTCGAGTAGGTGTCGGGCGAACCGCGATACAGGTTGCGCGGGAACTGGTCGGTCACGATGACAAAGGCGAGCGCGCTAACCGGCGCCTGGCGCCAGGCGTCGATGTGACCGGCCCGTGCCTGCCGATGCAGTTCGCCGAAGCGGCTGCGGATCGCCTCGTCGAAGAGCGCATCCTTGCGAAACCACTCGGGGCGGCGCGGCAGCACGCCGGCCGCGTCGGGCGCGCCGAACCAGAAGCGCAGCACGTCCTCAGGCGTCGCGGCAGGTGCCGGGAGCGGGGATGACGATGCAGCTAGAATCATCTTTCCATCCTATACCATCTCGCTCCATGCCCTCTCCGCTCTTCGACCTTGCGGGCAAGTCCGCGCTCATCACAGGATCGACCAAGGGCATCGGCCGCGCCATCGCCCGGCAGCTGGCGCTGGCGGGTGCGCGCGTGGTCATCTCCAGCCGCAAGGCCGACACCTGCGCCCAGGTCAAGGCGGAGTTCGACGCCGAGGGACTCGCCTCGATCGCGCAGCCCTGCAATGTCGCGCGCAAGGAGGAACTCGCAGCGCTGGTCAAGGCGACCCTGGACGCCTATGGCGGCATCGACATCCTGGTCTGCAATGCCGCGACCAATCCGGTCTTCGGGCCGACCGCCTCGGCATCTGACGACGCCTTCGACAAGATCATGGGCACCAACGTGCGCGGGGTCTGGCAGCTTTGCAACATGGTCGCCCCGCAGATGGCCGAGCGCGGCGGCGGCGCCATCATCATCGTCTCTTCGATCGCCGCGCTGCGCGGCAACGGGGTGATCGGCCTGTACGGCGTTTCCAAGGCAGCCGACGCGGCGCTGGCGCGCAACCTGGCGGTTGAATGGGGCCCGCAGAACATTCGCGTCAACGCCATCCTGCCCGGACTGGTGCGCACCGATTTCGCGCGCGCCCTGTGGGAGGACGAGCGCAACCGCAAGGCGCGCGAGGCGCAGACACCGCTCAGACGGCTCGGTGAGCCGGACGACATCGCAGGCATCGCGGTGATGCTGGCCGGCCCCGCAGGCGCGTTCATCACCGGCCAGACCATCGTCGCGGACGGCGGCGTGACCATCGGCTGAGCCGGGCACCAAGTCGTTCATGGGCGTAGTCGCGCTTCTGGCTGTCATCGCGTCCCTGGGACTGGGCGTGGCGCTCATCGTGGTGGCCCGGCGCAAGCGCTCGCTCGAGGCCATGCAGAAGCTGGGGCCTCTCACGCTGGCCAAGGCCGGCGACGTCGATGAGAACGCGCGCGCGATCCATGCCGGCTGGGCACAGGTTTTCCAGCAGCTCATCTACTCCGCCCATGACGTTTTCTGGGAGACAGACGCCAACCTGGCCTACACGCGCGTCCTGTATCGCGACCGCGTCGACGCACGCTTCGACTTCGATCCGCTGGTCGGCCATGCGCCCTGGGAATCACCGTCCGTAGGGGTAAGCGCTGCGCAATGGGACGAACTCAAGCGCACGCTGCGCGATCACCGGCCCTTTCACGACTTCATCATCGGACGCATCGACGCGCAGGGCACGCTGCGCTACAGCGCCATGAGCGGCGTGCCGGTATTCGATACCGGCGGCGGTTTTGTCGGCTACCGCGGCGCCAGTCGCGACCACACCGCCATCCACCAGACCAAGGTGCAACTGGAGATCAATGACGCGGTCACCGGTGTCCTGGCCAGCGCGGCGCGGCTCTCGGAGGCCCTGCCGGGTATTCTCGAAGCGGTGTGCCGGCCGCTCGGTTGGCAATTCGGCGCGCGCTGGATGCGCGATACGCGCAACAACACGCTCCTGTGCGGCGAGGTGTGGGGGACGGATAGCGCGGCGCCCTTGGTCGAGGCCTCGCGCGCGCGCCGCTTTCCGATCGCGCCGCATGACCTGGTGACACGCGCCTGGACCGAGCAGGCTCTCATTGCGATGCGCGACATCGCATTGGAACCGGATTTCAGCCGCCGCGAGGCTGCGCTGGCCGCAAACCTGCATGCGGCCTTTGCCTTTCCGGTGGCGGTACAGGGCGAGGTGGTTTGCGTGCTCGAATTCCTCTCCCCGCACCGGCAAAGGAGTGACGCGTCGATCGAGCTCCTGGCGCGCTCGCTCGGCGGTCAGATCGCGCTCTTCTGGCTGCGCCGCGAGGCGGAGGCGCGCCTGACCTACGCAGCGACGCACGACGCGCTGACCGGACTGCGCAATCGGCTTTCCTTCAACACCGAGCTGGAGCGCGCCATCGTGCGCGCCAAGCGCAACGGCTGGCGCCTGGGACTCATGTTCGTCGACCTCGATGGCTTCAAGCAGGTCAACGACAGGCTCGGGCACCAGGCCGGTGACACGCTCCTGATCGACATCGCCAAGCGCCTGAAGAACAGCCTGCGTTCCTCCGACACGCTGGCGCGCATGGGCGGCGACGAGTTCGTGATCCTGCTCGAACAAACGGGTACCGACGGCGAAATTGCCGACATCGCGCACAAGTTGCTGTCTGTCATCAAGGCGCCGTACCCCGCCCTGGCCGGCGAGGCGCCGGTCGCGGCGTCCTTTGGCGTGGCCATCTACCCGGTCGATGCCCAGGACCAGCAGACCCTGCTTGCGCATGCCGATGCCGCGATGTATCGCGCCAAGCAATCGCGCGAGAATCGCGTGGTTTTCTACCGGCCGCCGCCGTCCGAGGTTCCGACGTTCAATCGCGCCCTCGACGTGAGCCAGGCGATTGACGAGGCACGCGCGGCGCTGCCCGCCACCGACGCCCCAGGCACGTCCAACTGAGGAACGCGGCGCTCAGCGCGCCTCCAGCCCCAGCTTGAGCTCGACCTGCTTGCCCCCGCCGGCGGCCGGCTGCGGCTTGCCGGCGGCCACACGCGCAGCGTCAACACCGGCTTCGCGCAGCGCCGCAGCGACTGCGGCGGCACGTTCGGAGGCCAGCCTCGCGAGCGCGTCCGCAGGCAGCGGCTGGCTCTCCGACAGCCGGGCCGCGATTGCGCCGTAATAGGCACCCGGATCGGCCACCTGCGGCTCGCCTTGCACCAGGTTGATGGCGCGCCGCCATACCGGCGGTGCCTGCGGCTTGCCGCCCTTGGCGTCGCCGAGAGCACCGCGCTCCGCGTCGTCCTTCAACTTCTCCAGCGCCGGCGCGCCGTGACGGGCCAGGAAAACATCGCGCAGGGCAGCACGTTGGGCGCGATCCTGCGGATCGAGCGGTCCCGGGTTCTCGCCATCCCCCAGCTTGTGTCCGGCGCGTCGGAGAATCTCCACGCGCGCTGCCCGTTCGCGCAGCGCCGGCGCATCCAGCGCCTCGTCAAACGCTGCCGGGATGGCAAGCTTCAACTGTGGTCGCTTGGCCAGGACCTGCGCCACCTGGCGCAACTTTTCGCGCTCGGGCGGCGCGACCTGCGCCGAACCGCCGTCGAAGGTGATCGATTCCAGGCGCGCCCCATCGCCGCCGAACAGCGACCCGAGAGCGCGAAACGGCGCGGTGACCACGCGCGTCAACACGTTGACCACCGCCTTCCACACCAGGGCACCGTAGCTGAACTGCGGATCGTCCAGGCTGCCGGACACCGGCAGGCCCAGGTCGATGCGGCCGTCGCTGTCCTTGAGAATCGCGATCGCCAGGGCCAGCGGCAGGCGCAGCGCGTCCGGACTGTCGACCCGCTCGCCCAGCGTCAACTGGTCGATCACCACCTTGTTGTCGCCCTCGAGCTGGTTATCCCTCACCTTGTAGCCCAGGTCCAGGGAAATCTTGCCCGAGGCGATGCGATAGCCGGCGAATTTCATCGCGTACGGGGTGGCCGTGGTCATGTCGACGTTGCGAAAAATCATGGCCACGTCGGTCGCTACGCGCGGAAAGAACGGATTGAGCTCGCCGCGGATGCGCGCCGAGCCGAACTCGTCCACCCGACCGTCCAGCTCCAGGCGACTGCGCGTCGACGGGCTGGTGGACAGCCCGGTGATGACGCCGTTGAGTTCGTGGATCTTCGCACCGAACTGCGGGCGCAGACTCAAGTCCTGGAAGTCGAGCTTGCCGTCGGTGATGCGCATGCGGCGCACCACGATCGGCGGCAGTGGGGCATCTGCCGTTGCCACGGGCGGTGCAGGCTTGACGACAGCAGGTGGCCCTGGCGAAGCGGCACCCGGCGACGCTGACGGCGTGCTTGCGGCCGTTGCACCCGACGGTGCCGCGACCAGCAGGCGGACCGCATTCAAGGTGCGATCGGCGTCGATGAAAAGCTCTGCCTGGGGACCTTCCAGGCGCAATTCGGGAATCTCGATCGCGTCGGGTTTGAGCTGCACATCCATGCCTGCGCCGCCGCCGAACTTGAGCGCAGCAAACTGCTTGCCGTCTTCCTCGTTGAGCAGGAGGTTGGCGATCCCGGCCGCGCCGCTGTAGCGCAGCCAGGGGCCCTTGCCGCCGATGACGAGCTTGCCTTCGGCGCTGGCGGTACCGCTCGCCAGCTTGAGGCGGATCACCTTGGAAAGGAAGGGCTGGGCGATCGCCAGCGCCAGTCTTTCCACCTTGACGTCCGCATCGACCGTCCCGCTCGCGGCGACCGCCTTGCCGCGCGCGGACAGGTCGCCGCCTTCGCGCAGCCGCAATCCCACATCAAACCCGAGCGCGTGCCTGGGATCGCCCGACAGGTCGGTGACGCGGGCCCGCAGGTCCTCCGCGCGCAACTTGATGCCCACGCTCTTCGCATCGATGTCGGCCACCATGCCGCCCAATTCCGCTAGCCCTAAGCGAAAGCCGCCGGGCTGCTTGGCATCGGCCAGTAGACCGGCCAGTTTGAGGCGCCCTCCCTGGCCGCGTACCTGCGCCTGCGGATGCTCGAGGTCTGCGGCGAGACCATCGACATCGACCGACTTGACCTGCAGCCCCGCACCCGCCGCGATGGCGCCCACCTTGAGCCTGGCGATCTGCGCGGCGACCTTGGCCTCTCTCGAACGGTCATCGACATCCACGGCGATGCGCTCGAAGTCGATTGCGCTGACCGTCACCGCCAGCGGCGCTGCCGTCGGTCCGGCGGGCGCCGCCGCTCTTGCTTCGGTCCCCGCCGCAGGCAACATGTCCAGCAGATCGACCCGCCCCTTGGCATCGACCCCTACCTTGGCGGCGACGGGTCCGAAGGCGACGCGGTCGATGGCGAGCGAACGAGCACCGAGGTCGAGTGCCGCCGCACCGGCGGTCACGCTTGCCAGCTTCACCAGCGGGGCGGCCCGCGGCCCGAGCGCAATATCGGTCGCGCCCAGCGACTCCACGCGCGCCTTGAGTACCCCGTCAGCCAGCCCGGCTGAACCCTCCAGGCCTAGCTTGGCAATGGTGACATCGAGCGGTGCGGCCCCGCTCCGGTCCGCATACTCGGCGGCAAAACCCTCGACGCGCAGCTTCTGCAGCGCCAGCTGCCACGCCGGGGCTGCGGCCGGCCCCGCAGGGGTCGTCGCCCCCGACGCTGCAGCCGCCGGCGCAGGAGGTGCTGCGGCAACTTGCGCCGGCTGCGCCTTCACCAGGGTCGCCAGGTCGATCACCCCCTTGGCATCGCGCTTGACGGCCACGCGCCCGCCGACGATGGACAATGCAGCGATGCTCGCTTGCCGCGACTCCAGGCTGGCATCCACCCCTTCGACCTTGAGCGAAGGCAGGGAAAGCAGCGGCGCGCCGCCGGCATGTGTCAGGACAAACGACTCGAGGGTGACGCCAGCCTTTTGCAACTCGGCCGAAACCTTGCCGCCTGCATAGGCGAATCGATACGGCAGGTTCATCGCCAGGCGCCCATCGGTCACCACCGCGGAAAGATGATCCTTGACGTAAGGTTGCAGCGCGGCCAGGGCAAGCGCCTCCACAACCACCTCGCCGCTGCCGGCAATCGGGTTCAACGACGCCTGGCCCTTCCAGCGCACGGCGCCGCCGTTGGCGGTGCGCGCGGTCAGCGTGTGCGGGCCGTTGTGTTCAGGCAGGGTCGAGATATTGGCCAGCTGGAAGTCGATCGGCGAGAGCGCGTTTTTCACGCCGGCCTGCCGGTCGTTGAAATCCACCCGCCCGGCGCTGACCTTGACCTCGTCCAAGAGCAGGCGCGGAAGGCGCTTGTCGGGGTCAGGCGGCTCGCGGTTGAGCGCATCGATCAGGTCGGCGAAATTGAGTCGCCCCTGCGGGCTGATTTCCAGATTCACGCGCGGCTCGCCCACGCGCACATGGGCAAAGGACCATGCCCGCCGCGTGATCGACGCCCAGTCAAGCTTGACTTCGAGCTGCTTGATCGAAAGCAAGGCGCCGCCGCGCGCGTCGTTCAAGCCCAGGTCGCGAGCTTCGAGATCCAAGCTGAATGGATCGAAGCGCACGTCGCCGACGCTGGCCTGGTGCTGCAACTCCTTGGCGACAACCTTGGGCA
>JAEUOR010000077.1 GCA_016790635.1 Burkholderiales bacterium | reverse complement strand
GCTCTCGATCTGTAGAGGCGTGCGGCATTTTGCAAGGGTTGGGCAATTGCAATTGCCATGGTGAAAGTGCCACGAACAGTCAAACATCTGGGTAAGTAAGGGCTTAGCGTGCTTTATTTTCCGTTTTCTGAGGCGACCCCTGAAAGCCGTGCTGCTCGAAGGCATTCATCCGTCCGCGGTAGATGCACTCCGGCGTGACGGCTACACGCAAATCGTCACCCATGCCAGGTCGCTGGCCGGCGGCGACCTGGCGGACGCCATCGCCGACGCTCATTTTCTCGGCATTCGCTCGCGCACCCAGGTCACCGCCGAGGTGCTGCAGCACGCCAGGAAGCTGGCTGCGATCGGATGCTTTTGCATCGGCACCAATCAAGTCGACCTGAAGGCCGCGATGCGGCTTGGAATCCCGGTCTTCAACGCGCCGTTTTCCAACACCCGCAGCGTCGCCGAGCTGGTGCTGGCGCAGATCATCATGTTGATGCGCGGGATACCGGAGAAGAACGCGATCCTGCATCGCGGTGGCTGGATCAAGAGCGCCGCGCATTCATACGAGGTGCGTGGCAAGACGCTCGGCATCATTGGCTATGGTCATATCGGCACGCAGATCGGCGTGCTCGCCGAACAACTCGGCATGAGCGTGGTATTTCGCGACATCGAGGCCAGGTTGCCGCTCGGCAATGCCCGTGAAATGGCCAGCCTCGACGAGTTGCTGCAAGTCGCCGATGTCGTCAGCCTGCACGTTCCTGAAACGCCGGAAACGGTGCGGATGATCGGCGCCGCGCAGCTGGCAGAGATGAAGCCGGGCAGCCACCTGATCAATGCGTCGCGCGGCACCGTGGTCGACATTGACGCGCTCGCCGCGGCGCTTGAGAGCGGACATCTGCACGGCGCCGCGATCGATGTCTTTCCGCTCGAGCCGCAGGGCAACGACACGGCGTTCGTCTCGCCACTGACGCGCTTCGACAACGTCATCCTGACGCCGCACATCGGCGGCTCGACCTCGGAAGCGCAGGTCAACATCGGCAAGGAAGTCGCCGCCAAGCTGATCCGCTACAGCAACAACGGCTCGACCACGTCGGCGGTCAATTTCCCCGAAGTGGCGCTGCCCGAGCACACCGGTCGCAGCCGCCTGCTGCACATCCACAGAAACGTGCCGGGCGTCCTGGCCCACGTCAACGAACGGCTGTCGGCCGCCGACATCAACATCGCGGCGCAGTACCTGAGCACCAACGAGGAGATCGGCTATGTCGTGATCGATGTCGACAGCGCCGCCAGCCATTCGGCGCTCGACCCGTTGTGCGCGGTGCCGGCGACGATCCGTTGCCGAATCCTCTATTGATCGCGGGTGTCGAGACGTTCGATCGAGTTCGCCGACCTCATCGACCGCTGCAGCAATGCCATCGCGGTCGCTACCCAAGAAATAGCACCCGGCGGATGCTTAATGAGTGAACGACCGGTCGACTTTGGGGCTGGACCTTCGCCTGCGAAGCGGTGCAGATCCGAGGTGGAGACAGCGGTCGTTCGCGGGGGCAGGCCGACGGTATCGTCAATTTTCAGCAACCGACCGGCTGCACGCGATGGTCAGAGGTCCGCCCAAGTCGCCGACTACAGACGGCAGGTCGATGCGAGAAGGACAGGTCAGGCGCCGCTCAGGCGCCCTTGCCCCATGAATGATCTCCAGCTCTGGCGATGGCGTACCCTCTTCGAGAGTGGTTGGTCCAAAGGCTCATGAACGTTAGAACCAAACTGGCTGTGGGTGCTCTGCTGGTGGCGTCGCTTGCTGGCGCGTATTGGCTGCTGCATGAGACCGGGGCGATGGCGACGATCCTGGACACCAGCGCCCTGCACTCGCGTGTCGGCCAGATGGGGCCCTGGGGACCCGTTGCGATCATCGCGCTCATGGTGCTGGCGATCCTGATCAGCCCGATCCCAAGTGCGCCGATCGCGCTGGCAGCGGGCGCCGCCTACGGTCATGGCTGGGGAGCGCTTTACGTGCTGCTGGGGGCGGGTGTCGGTGCCATGGCGGCATTCGGCGTGGCCCGATTCGTCGGCCATCAGACCGTGCAGCGATGGTTCGGGGGCCGCCTTTCAGTCGGCTTGGTCGGATCCCAGAATGTGCTCATGGGTATCGTATTGGTGAGTCGGCTGCTGCCGTTTCTCTCCTTCGACATCGTCAGCTACGCCGCCGGACTCACGGTGCTCTCGTTCTGGCGCTTTGCCATCACAACCTTTGCAGGTATCGCTCCAACAAGTTTCCTGCTCGCTCACTTTGGTAGCGAAATGGGGTCCGGCGAGAACAACCGAATCCTGTTCTCGGTGCTGGCGCTGGGCGGCCTGAGCTTGATCCCGATCGTGACCAAGCTCTATCGAGATTGGCGCGCCAAGCGAGAGGCTGCCGTGACCACGGAGTCCGAATGACCGGCTCGTGCTTCGCGGCGCGGGCGCAGCGACACCTGCTCGCCCCTTCCACTTCGACCGAGAAAACTTCGGTCACCTTTGCGCCTTCTGGGGATCCTCGTTCTACCAAGGTCATGCGTGACTTTGCTGACGCAACAACCACAGGTTCTGGTAACCAAAGCGCTGATGCTGCGATGTTGGAAGCAACCCCGTGCCTGACAGACGTCACATCTTGGCCGCTGGATATCGCCTCAGCCAAGGAAAGAGGCGAACTCAAAGCCGTGGGTGATCTGCAGCCACCCAAACTCAATTCTCGCAGCAAGGCAAACGACAAGACTCGACCCTGATTGCTGCGTTAAAAAAATCCTGCTGCCAGGAATGAAATAGCCGCAACGCCTGCTGCAACAAATATTGCTCGCATACGATGGTTCGGACGAGGGCCGAGCCGCGTTGACCGAGTGTGGCGACCTCGCCGCCTCCTTAGGCGCGAAGGTGCATCTTCTGGCAGTCATTCCGTTCTATGCCGGAATCATCGTCGCTGAGGGAATGATCATCAAGGATAACTATGAGCGTTGTCGGGGCAAGTGGTTCCGGAGGCCAAGCTTGCCGACCTTGGAATTGACTCGCTCGCCACTCTCGAATTCCTTTTCAAACTGGAAGAGGAATTCAAACTCGATATAAACAGCGACCCAACTCCTGTCGAGACCGTCGCGGATATCGCCGTCGAAGTGGATCGTTTGCTTGCCGCGAAGGCCGCGTAAGAACCCGTCACGACTTGCCGAAATTCACATTTCGGCGCTCAGCAGCAGCCCTTTTCTTGCTGGACGGGTGGGCATTTCACTGTTCCAAACGAGCAAAATACGCAGCAGTCGCCGGCCTTCGGACGAAGGAGCGCATTGCAGTTCTGGCATTCGTAAAAGAACTGGCAGGCGTCAATCGGCATGCGTTCATTTTTTGCAAACCCGCACTCCGGGCAAGTCACGGTCGACGTGGGAACAACGTCGCTCACGCTGACGTCCCCTTCCCGCCCCACGCCGCTTGCCGCTCGTTTGCGGTTGCCTTCTCTGTCCAATCGCCCGTCCGTCCAGCCTGCCAGGTGAAATCAATAGTGGTCAAGTCAGGCGACGCCAACCAGCCGGCGTTTCGCGCGCGTCTACGATTTCGGAAGCGCAGAATCCGTACCCCCGCCACCAAGACCAGCACTGAAGCCGACACTATCAGCCAAAATATCCTGTCGCTCTCGATGAATGTGAACATGCCGGTTTCTCTCGCAAATGCGCAGCCGATACGGATTGTCCGTGATTTTGCGCGATGTGCCGCATCGCATGACCGACATCCTGGAATCACAAGTGCTTCTTGTAGAAGGTCCACTGCATGCGCATCAGAATCGCCGCTGCAAACGCCGCCGGCCACCAAACGAATCGCGGATCGATGGAGACGGGTAGTAGCAGGCACGCAGCGCCACTCATCGCGATCAAAACCAACTGCAGGTGCTTGCCACGGTGATAAATGCTTGCCGACTCCCGTCCGCCGCAGGCGCGCCGGATCGCGCGCTGCGTCAACCCATCTGCGGCCGCCACGATGTACAGAAGCAAGAATAGCGGCGCCACAAGCAGGATGGTCGCAAGGCGAACGCCAAGCAGTTGCGTCCCGATCATTGCGACCTCGATCGCCGCGCGATTGCCGATATAGGTGTTGCGCGCGATCGTGTCCGGAATCGACAACGCTGTCCCGTCCGCGAAGCGCATGCCCATATCGTGGACGCCCGTCATCTTGAAAACCGCCTCATACAAGACGTTCGCCGATCCGGTCACCACATCCGGCGACACGCCTTGCCAGTGCGCCAGCGTCAATGCCCGCGCCAGATCAGTGGCCAGGATGAATTTCAAACGATCGACGCCATCCGGCCACACCTTGAAGACCCATATCCAGTCTACAATCCACGCCATCAGCGTGATCAGGACCACGATCAGGGCAAGCATGGCCGCGACCTTGAGCGGAGCCAACAGGGCCCCAGCGAGACCGGCCTCATGAAACGACGCATTTCTAGAAGCCAATTGCCTTCCCCACCCGAGGGTCATCGTCGGTCGCTCGAAATGTCGGGCGGACAGCCCTGCCGCTGATCTCGGCGCCAATCGCCTCAAGGCTTGCCGGCATCAGCGGATCGTGGCCGGCATCCGGCAATGGCATCCGGATCTTGTGGAGCTGCCCGCCGTGAATGAGTGCAAAAGCCTGCCCCTTCGGAAGCTGCACCAGGTCACTCGGCGAAAGCATCGGCGCACTTTCGGTCGTGATCCGATCCTCATTCCGACTCGCGAAATCCGCAAACTCCCCCGGATCGTTGGTATCCGACACCGATGACGACGCGACGGTGGACACGATTCGCACCTCCGGCAACTGGCTGGTCAACAGTTCCGCCGTGGCGATCTCCTTGACGCGTAGCATGATCAAGGTATTAAAGTTGCCGGCGATCTGCCCCGCCTTGGCCTTGGAACCGATACGCGCCTCAACATCCGACCATGTCTGGGTATAGGCCGTCACCTGAAACCCGGCCCCGCCCGCCTTGTTGAGCAACGGGATGAACTCGTCACCGATCAACTCATTGAATTCGTCCGCGTGGATCGAAATGCGGCGCGGCAATGTCTCGCCCGGCAGGCCCCTGCCGGCGCCGAACTTGTACAGACTGCCGGCTACGCTGGTGAGGTCCGCAAACATCGAGTTGCCCACGGCCGCCGCCACCTCGTAATCCGACAAGGCGTCGAGCCCCACATAAGCGATGCCACCCAGGTTGATCACTGACGACCAGTCGAACACGGGACGCCAATCCGTCACGTCGTTGAAATCCGGCGACAGCAGCGCCGCCGTGCGGCCGGTGGTGAGCTTTTCCATCAACGGGAGGAGGGAGGCCACCAGCTTGTCGAAGTAGCTCTTTTCATAGTTGAGGGTCGAGGCCAGCGCATTCCCGATCGGGTCATAGAGCTTCTTGCGCCGCACGTATTCGACCAGCGTCACCGCCCGAAACCCGCGCGACTGCAATCCTTTGTCCAGGCTCTTCTTGTCGATCGCCATCGATTCGACTTCCGCACGCCAGCCGGCGGCGGCGGGTTCACGGTCAAGCCAGTGCTCGAAATAGTCGTTCAGCAACGGTTCGACGTTCGACGCGTAGCGGTTGATCTGCTCGTAGTCGGGCTTGCGCCCCAGCGCCACCAGCGCCCTCGCCATGACATTCACAAACCGCCAGACGAACTCCTTGAACGCGGCCGACTGCCCTTCTGACGGCAACTGCCCGGCGATCCGGGTCGCCACCTCGGTGATGCGCGAGAAACTGCCCACCGGGTTGTAGCGCGCCGACAGTTCCGGGTGCCCAAGGTGGAACATGAAAAACTCCCCTTCCCGCCCTGCCCGCCGGGCTTCGGCATAGACGCGGCGCAGAAGGTCGATATCGCCCTTGGGGTCGAACACGATAACCACCTCGCCGCGGCGAATGTCCTGGGAGATCAGCACTTCGGCGAGCCGGGTTTTACCGACACGGGTGGTGCCGAGCACCAGGGTGTGGCCGACCCGGTCACTGATATCCATCCAGATATTCGATTCTGCCGGCTCGACGCCGTGGATTGCAGGATCGCCGCCGATTCCGGCATTGGCGTCGGGCTCGTCCTGAAACAGCGCGGCCATCCGGCCAAGCGCGCTGGGACCCAACAGGTGTTGGTTTTCGGGGAGACGGGATTCGATCAGGCGCTGGGTATGACGCTGGTCCCACCGGAATCCCCTGCCCAGAAACAAACGCTCGGCCGAATAGGGCAGATCGACAGCGGTCACGACATAGCGCCGCTGGCGCCGCAGATTCGACCGATACCGAAGCACTTCAAGGCCCGCAGTGCCGCGCCAGATGCAATGGCAAAGCAACACCCCGCCGAGAACCAAAGCATGCCCCGGGGTCAGCAAGAAGGTCGACGGCGTCGCCAGGACCACGTTCGTGGCAATGCCGGAAGCCAACGCCGAGCGCAATTCGTACGCGGGCCGCAAACGCGCTTCGAGCGGATACGCCATTGATCTCAGGCAACGCCCTGACTGTCGGGCACGCGAACCAGCGCGGGATTGACGCTTGGCACCGGATCGACGAACCGTTCAGGCTTTTCAATAACCACACCGGAAAGGTTCGAGGCCGCGCGCCCCGCACGCATCACCTGGTAGGTCAGCATGTTGAAACCCTGTTCCGCCTGCAGATGCCAGCCTCCTCGTAGCACCTGCCGCAGCACCCACTTGCCTACATCCGCGTCGGACGCCGCGACACCTGCGCGGAGCAAGGCAATTTCGTCCTGGCACTGCTTCGCGAATTCCCGAAATATCCCCGGCGAAACCAGCAGCATGCCCTCCGGCACGCCGTGCACCAGGGCGCCGGGTTCATTGGTCCGGATGTTTCCTCCGGAAACACCCGCCTTCAACCAGCCCATGAAGCGCTGCGCCCCTTCGACCGCCCTCGGCTGCTTCGGCTTCCCCGGCACCTCCAGAGGCGGTTTGGAATTCGACGAATCCGGGCGCCCGTCGTCCAAGTCATCGAGGTATTCCTCGTCGGATGGCAATGTCGACGAATTCGCCTCTGCCTGAACTGCAGCGCCCGGCGCGGAGCCCGGGCATTCCGGAGGTAGCGTAGCGATTGCAGTGCCGTGCACTTCAATATCCTTCGGGCCGCCAGTAATCGAGCACTTGGCGCGGCACACCAGATGCCCTATCGCACCACTCCGGACTGCGCCCTCCCCGGAAAGACAGGCCTCCAATTCACCCATCAAGATTTCATCTGCTGCCAGCCATGCCAGCACCGGAGGCGGCACCAACCGATTCAGCAATTGCACGGCAAGTCCGTCAAGTCGGCCGCCAACTTCGACGCCCACGACCGTCGCCATCACCCTATAGCTGACCGCGCCACAGGCACCCATCGAGCCTTCCAGCGGATCCCAGCCCCTTACGCCACCCGACGCCAGGCGCAATTGGACGCGTACGCCCGCCAAGGTCTTGCCCGCATCGCCCAACAACCCGGCGATCAACACCCCGTAGGTCCACCGGTGCATTTGCTCGCCGATCACCTCCGGCGCGGCACCGCGCGGGAGGATCTGGCCCCGCCGGTAGTCGAGCGCAAGCAGTGCCACTTCAAGCGCCTGGATGAAGGCGCCGGACGCATTCGCACGATCAGTGGAATCCGCCGCGGGCAGGGATTGCAGGAATTCCGCGTACCCACCGACGACCGGGCGTACAACCTGGTCGAACACCTCCATCGGAAATCCCAGTTTGGTGCGCAAGAGTCCGACCAGCGGCCCGAAACGATAGCGCTCGGCCAAATCCCGGAAGCCGAGAACCGGGAACTCGCCTTCCGGGCCCCCCGGGACGTCGGCAAGGTGCACAGGAAACGCAGTCGCGCGAGAAAGTTGTGTCGCCATCAACCGAGTATTTCCGCTCGCCGCCAGGCCAGCCCCGTCAATCGTGCCCTTGAACGGAACCTGATTGCGTCTTGACGTGCCCAGCGCACCTCGTCCCTTGCCAGCGCACCGCGACTGACACGCGAAGCATCGAGACAAGCAAATCCCAATTGCAAGCGGAATGGTGGCTTCGACAAGGCTCCGATTCGCGGCTGGAAATGCGCCACCGCTCCCTACGATGCACTGGACCACTCGCGCCGGCCGATGAGATCAGTCCGGCGCCGCTTCAGGAGAACGCATTGCAGTCGCTAAAGGGAAGCAGAACGAGTCCGCAATGGCTTGCAGCCGTTGCCATCGGCATCACGCTCCCGGCGTGCGCCTGCTGGGATGACGCCGCCCGGCGCTACAACGTCAGCGGCGATCTGCTTTACGCCATCGCCCGCACCGAATCCGGCCTGAACCCGCAAGCCATCGGCCGCAACACCAATGGCAGCCGCGACATCGGCCTGATGCAAATCAATTCCGCATGGTTGCCGACACTCGCGTCCCACGGCATCGGCGAGCGCGACCTCTACGAGCCCTGCACCAACATTCATGTCGGCGCCTGGATTCTCGCTGGCAACGTCAACCGCCTCGGCTACACCTGGGAAGCGGTGGGCGCCTACAACGCCGCCAATCCCGCGCGCAGGCGCGCCTATGCCGACAAGGTACGGCGCCATTTGCCCGCCACGGCAACCATGCGATAGCGCCGCCCGCCGCGCAAGCAAATCCACGCATCCCTGAAATTCCACCGTTGTACCCCCACCCCCAACCATTGGAGAAACACCCATGAAGAACACCCGCAACACGGCCGTATTCGCCGCCACCACGGCGCTGTTCCTGACCTTCGCCGCAGGATCGGCGCTGGCCGGCACCACCGGCACCGAGTTCCAGACCATGTACACCACCCTGCTCAACTGGGTGAACGGTTTTCTCGGCAAGTCGATCGCGATCGCCGCCTTCATCCTGGGCGCCGGGGTCGGCATCGCCCGCTCCTCGCCGATTCCCGCCCTGGTCGGCATCGTGTTCGCGCTTTTCATGGTCTACGTGCCGACCATCATCGATTCGATCATGACGGCAGTCGTCTGAAACGTCTGAACGATGAGCGACGTATCGCTTGAGATTCCGCGGCGGTTGAACGATCCGCCGCGGATGTTCTGGTGGGACCTCGACGTGGCACTGCTGGTGCTCGCCGCCGCCCTGATCGGGATGATTTCCGGATTTTTCATCAGCGGCTGCGCGCTGGGCATGCTGCTGGCGTCCGCCTACGGTGGTGCGAAGTCGGGCAAGCACCCGGCGTTCGCGCTGCACCTGCTGTACTGGCACCTGCCGGCCGCTCTTACCGGACTCAAGCGCACCCCGCCCTCGCACCTGCGGGAGATGCTGGGATGAAGCTCACCAGCATGCGCGAGGACATCGCCAGCGCGCGTCGCGCCACCACCTTCCTGGTCGTGCTGGTGACGGGGTCGATGCTGGTCAACCTGGTGCTGGCGGTGTTCGCGGTGCGGCTGGCCGGGCATGAACGCGTGGTGGTGGTGCCGCCCTCCATCCACAAGTCCTTCTGGCTGGAATCCGACCGCGTCAGCCCGGAATACCTCGAACAGATGGGGTACTTCCTGATGCAACTCACGCTCAACGTCACCCCGCACAGCGTGGACCACCAGGCCAAGGTGCTGTTGCAGTACGCCGCGCCCGCGGCCTTCGGCGAATTGCGCTCGGCGCTCAACGCCGCCGGCGAGCGCCTCAAGCGCGACGGCGCATCGACGGTGTTCAGCGCTCAGGACCTGGCGGTGGATGAGCGCGGCCTCCGGGTGGGCCTGCGCGGCCTGCTCACCACCTTCATCAGCGACCGCCGGGTCTCGGAAGTCGCGAAGGGCTATGCCATCGAACTTCAATACACCGGCGGGCGCATCTACCTCAAGGCTTTCCGTGAAACCAACCCCAATGATCCCCTTGAAACCCAGCCTCGT